>NZ_FOSG01000014.1 GCF_900114215.1 Streptomyces mangrovi
CGGCGTCATGGAGAAACCGGCTTCGTCCTCGAAGACGAGCCAGGCTCCATGGGCCGCCGCTGCTCTTCCGCGCAGGGCCACGTCTCCTTCACCCATCCGGTGACGGCGTCGTCGTCGCGCTCCATCGCGCGCCGGGCCGGCACCTGGCAGGACCAGCCATTGCGCACCAGCAACTTGCGCACGCCCTGGATCGTGTAGGTGAGGTGGAAGCGCCGCCCGATCACCGTCTTGACCCGGGCCAGGGTCCAGCGCTGGTCCTCCCAGCCGTGCGCGGCCGGCCCCTTGGCCAGCTCCCTCTCCAAGATGGCGAACTGCTCCTGGCTCAGTCGCGGCAGCGAGGCCGGCCCCTGCGAGCGCAGCGCCCGCGGGCCACCCTCGGCCCAGGCCCGGCGCCACCGCTGCACCGACCGCGCACTGACCCGCAGCTCACGGGCGATCGCCGCGTTCGTCTCGCCCCGGGCGAACTCCTCGGCCGCCTGGAACCGTAAATCCTCGCGGAACTGCTGCCGTTCGGCGGTCAGACCGCCGCCTTGCGGATACCTCATCCCACCGGCATACCGCAGGGATCAAGAACCGTCAGCCCTCACGACACCACCAGTTCAACCTCAGTAGAGGCGGAGAACGCCGCGCTGCGCAAGAAGGTCCGTGAGCTGGAGGAAGAACGCGAAATCCTGCGGAAAGCGGCGAAGTATTTCGCCGGGGAGACGCGCTGGTGAACCGCTTCCAGTTCGTCGCCGACCACCACCGCCGCTACGGCGTGAAGCGGCTGTGCACCATCCTCGACGTCTCCCGCTCCAGCTTCTACTACTGGCGCGCGACAGCCGCGGACCGGGCAGCGAGGCAGGCCGATGACGCCGCTCTCGCCGCCCGGATACGGGCCGTGCACCGAGAGTCGGACGGCACCTACGGCGTCCCCAGGATCACCGCCGAGCTCCGCGAGGCGGGCGAGCGGGTCAACCACAAGCGCATCGCGCGCGTGATGCGGAGCATCAATCTGGCCGGTGTGCGGCTGCGGCGCAGACACCGCACCACCATCGCGGACCCGGCCGCGGCGAAGGCCCCGGACCTGATCGGCCGCGACTTCATCGCGCGTGAGCCGAACAGGAGGTACGTCGGCGACATCACCTATCTACCGCTGGACGGCGGGAAGTTCCTGTATCTGGCCACCGTCATCGACCTCGCCTCCCGTCGCCTGGCCGGCTGGGCGATCGCCGATCACCTGCGCACCGATCTCGTCGTCGACGCCCTGGCCGCCGCCGAACTCACCCGCGGCGGCCTCGCCGGAGCGGTCCTGCACCCCGATCACGGAGCCCAGTACACCAGCGCCGCCTTCGCCGACGCCTGCCGCACAGCGGGCGTCCGGCAGTCCATGAGCGCGGTCGGCAGTTCGGCGGACAACGCGCTCGCCGAGTCCTTCAACGCGACGTTCAAACGCGAGACCCTCCAGGGCCGAAAGAGCTGGTCCGGCGAGCGTGAGGCCCGCCTCGACGCGTTCCGCTGGCTGCACCGCTACAACACCCGACGCCGCCACTCCCGCCTCGGGCACCGCAGCCCGATCGCCTACGAGACCACCTTCCGAACAACATCAACTACGCTGACGCCAGCCGCATAACCCGTGTCCAGGATTCGGGGTCAAGGCCCCTGCTGGTGGCCGCGTACTGGCGCACCAACCTCACCCTGCGCCAGCTCGCCCCGCTCTTCGGCATCTCCAAGTCGGCGGCCGACCGGATCATCGACCACCTCGGCCCGGCCCTCGCGCTTGGCGGGCCCCGGCCCGTCACCTCGGCCGCCGCGAGCACATCAGCGACACCGTCCAGGCCACCGCCGCCCTGCTGTCCCACCAGCAGACCGCGGATCTGACCCCGGCACCGCAGACGTGACCACTGAGCCCCACCGAAGCCCTCGACGCCTCACTACCAACCATGCACGAGCTCGCTAGTGCTCTGACCGCATAGGTTCGCCGGGTTGGTGGTCGTGGCGGTTGGATGTGGGGTGACGTCCGATCCGACCGCTGGAGGTGCGGTGGCCGAGCCTGTCCGTGTGCGCAGACTGACCGACCAGGAGGGGCAGCGGCTGCAGCAGATCGTGCGTCGGGGCAGCACGAGTTCGGTGCGTTATCGGCGCGCGATGATGCTGCTGGCCTCGGCCGGCGGGAACCGGGTGCCGGCGATCGCCCAGTTGGTGCAGGCCGACGAGGACACCGTCCGGGACGTGATTCACCGGTTCAACGAGATCGACCTGGCCTGCCTGGACCCTCAGTGGGCGGGAGGCCGTCCCCGCCTGCTCAAGCCTGTCGACGAGGACTTCGTCATCCAGACGGCCACCACCCGCCCCACCAAGCTCGGCCAGCCCTTCACCCGCTGGTCACTGCGTAAGCTCGTCGCCTACCTGCGGAAAGTCCATGGCCGGGTCATCCGCATCGGCCGCGAAGCATTACGCTGCCTGCTCGCCCGCCGCGGGATCACCTTCCAGCGCACCAAGACCTGGAAGGAGTCTCCGGATCCCGAGCGAGAGGCGAAGCTGGACCGGATCGAGGAAGTGCTGGACCGCTTCCCCGACCGGGTCTTCGCCTTCGACGAGTTCGGCCCGCTCGGGATCCGCCCCACCGCCGGCTCCGGCTGGGCTCGCCAGAAGCACCCTGACCGGGTGCCCGCCACCTTCCACCGCACCCACAGGGTGCGCTACTTCCACGGCTGCTACTCGATCGGGGACGACCGCCTGTGGGGCGTCAACCGCCGCAGGAAGGGCGCCGCGAACACGCTGGCCGCGCTGAAGTCGATCCGCGCCGCACGGCCCGACGGAGCCCCCATCTACGTGATCCTCGACAACCTGTCCGCCCACAAGGGCAGCGACATCCGCCGCCGGGCGACGAAGAACAAGGCCGAACTGTGCTTCACGCCGATCTACGCCTCCTGGGCGAACCCGATCGAGGCGCACTTCGGACCGCTGCGGCAGTTCACCATCGCCAACTCCAATTATCCCAACCACACCGTGCAGACCCGGGCACTGCACGCCTACCTACGCTGGCGCAACGCCAACGCCCGCCACCGCGACGTCCTGGCCGCCCAACGCAAAGAACGCGCCCGCATCCGCAGCGAGAAAGGCATCCGCTGGGGCGGACGTCCCCTCAAGACTGCAGCGTGACCGCCGTTCCCGCCGAGTGCGCAGTTCCTTGTGAAAGGCTGGGAGCATGATGGGCGGACCGTCCGAGAACCCAGAACTCTGGGCGTTCCTGGAATCACTGCACTGCGGCGAGATCCTTTCCGGCACCGTCACAGCGATCGAACGGTTCGGCGTGTTCGTGGCGCTGGACGACGGCCCGGACCACCCGGTCTTCCCCGGCGTCGGGTTCATCACGATCCCCGAACTGTCCTGGCGGCGCATCGAAACAGCCTTCGACGCTGTGCAGGTCGGACAACGCGTCTCAGCCGAGTTCCTTCAGTTCGACACATGGAACCTGGAGGCCAGACTGTCCTTGCGGGTGACACAGCCGGATCCCTTCCAAACATTCGCCGACCGCACTGCGGTGGGGCAGAAACTGCACGGACGGGTCACCAAACTGGTCCCGTTCGGCGTCTTCGTCCAGGTCACCGACGGGATCGAGGGACTGGTCCACCTGCGAGAGCTCACATCGGCGCCAGTGGAAAATCCGTCAGGTGTCGTCCAGGCCAGCGACGAGGTCACGGTCGTCGTCACCGAGATCGACCGGGAGCGGCGCAGGCTGGTTCTCTCTCGATGGCAAAGCTCATCCGACCACCGGTGACTCCTCCACGCTCCCGCGACGGTTCCTCGCGCGAGCGTTCCTGAGCGTTTGAGCGCCCACTCGGCGCAAGGGAAGCACCGCTCCAACCCGGCGAACCTATGCGGTCAGAGCACTAGACAGCTCCACCACAGCGGAGGTCTTCGCCATGAACAAGACCCACGGCTGTCAACAACGCTCGTGATCAATACACCTAGAACGCCGACGACGCGGCTCCTCGCCCCCGCCGTTCTTCCGCTCCTCATGCCGTGCCTTCAACTGCGCCGGGCGGCCACTGCCTCTGCTGCGACGGACGCGCCGACTTCGGCCTTCACAGGTTCTCTGAGGCCGAAGGGGGTGGAGGCTATCCAGTTTTTCGGTGCGTGGCAGGCCGGGCGAGCATCACGGTGACGCCGGCCAGGAGAGTGGTGGTGGCCAGGGCGAAGGCGATGCCGGAGTCGGCGGGGTGCAGGATCCAGGCCCACGGTTCGGGACGGCCGCCTTGGGCCCAACCGGTGGCCGCGCAGGTCAGAGGGATGGCGGTGAGGAGCACTCCGGCGATGCGGTGGCCTGCCAGGGGGCACAGCAGCAGGGCCAGGCCGATGTACCCGGCGGTGTTGCGTCCCAGGACCAGGGGCAGGTCGGTGGTGGAGAAGGTGTGGCACAGCAGGGCCAGGGCGGCCCCTGCCCCGGCGGTCGTGACGCCAAGGGCGGTGTCCAGGCCGCGCAGGGGGCGGCAGGCGACGCTTTCGCCGGTCAGGTCGCCGCGGCCCGTGCCGTACAGCAGTAGGAGGGCGGGCAGCAGGGTGATCAGGTGCCCGACGAGGAACTGCCCGGACTGCCCGGCCAGGGCCGGTACGGGCAGTTCGGCGTCGCCGATGAGCAGGCCGAGGAGTTGGGTGCCGACCACGGTGGCGGCCAGGGCGGGGATGGCGCGGGCCTTGCACCACCAGATCACGAGCCGCCTCCGGGCAGACGTAGCTGGGGCGGTGTCCCGCAGGTTTCCAGGGCGCGGAGGTTGGTTTCGTACCAGCGCAGTTGGACTGGGCGGGGCTGGGTGCGCACCTGCTGGGCGAGGGCGAGGTCGCGGGGGTCGACCCGGCCGGTGAGGTGGTGGGGTCGGGTGCCGGCGGTCAGCGACAGCCAGGCGCCCACGGGCCCGCTGGCTTCGAAGGGGTAGGGCCGGCCTTTCTCCGCGCATTCGGGGATGGGTGGCAGGAGGCCGGAAGCGATGCCGGCGGGGATCTCGGCGGGATCGTCATCGGGCAGGATGGCGAGTTTGGCGGCGCGCTCGCCGGGGTGGGCGGCCATGGTGAGGGTGGCGGGCACCACCACTCCGGCGTCTCGCAGCCGGGTGGCGGCCTGGCGGGTGCGGTCGCGGACCGCCTGTGGGTCGGTGACTTCGGGCCACAGGCAGATGCGGGGGCGGTCGCCGCGGCAGACCAGTTCCGCCTCGGGGCGGGCCCGCACCGGGTCGGCGTCCAGGTCGTGTGCGACCAGGGCCGCTCCCCCACCGCCTGCTGCGGTGACCAGGACGGCTGCGGCGACGGCGACCGCACCGGCGCGGTAGTGGATGAGCAGGACGGCGGCCAGGCACAGAGCGGCGGCGAACACCGCCCCGGCCCACAGGGCGCGGGCATCCACGGTCTGATCGACGGCGCAGCAGCCGCTCAGGCCGCCGCCGACGAGGTGGCGCAGCCACAGGACGTGCCAGGAGGACGGGTAGGCGTTGGCGATGAAGGCGCCGATCAGGGCCAGGGGAACGGCGATCAGCGGGCCGAAGCGCCGTCCCAGCAGGTATCCGACGAGGGTGTTGGCCGTCAGCACCAGCATCCAGACGGCCACGAACCCCGGATGCGGCAGGCCTGCTCCGGCATTGGCGGCGTTGGCCGACACCAGCACGGCGGTGGTCATGCCGAGCAGGCCCGCGGCGACGGCCGGCAGCAGGACGGGGACGGTGACGGCCAGCGCGGAGCGGACCGGCGCCTGATCGAAGACACCGCCGCGCTGCAGGCGGGTGCCCTCCCAGGCACCGATGCCCGCGCAGGCGGTGGCGGCAAAGGGCAGCGCGAAGCCGGCGCTGCCGGTGGCCGAGAGCCAGGAGCCGGTGGTGACCCACGCGGTCAGGTCGTCCCCCAGCGCGAGGAGGACGAAGCCGATCAGCAGCGGCGCGGCGACGGTGGCCGACGACGACCGCAGGAGGGTGCGCAGCAGCATCCTTCACACCTCCCCGCCCACGAGACGGGCGTAGGCGGCCTCGGCCTGCTCCCGCGGGCCGGCCGCAGCCCCGGCCAGCGCGTGGAAGTCCGCGGTGGTGCCCTGGAAGCGCACCGTTCCGCGGTCCAGGACGACCACCTGGTCGTACAGGTCGGCGATGTCCTCGGTCTGGTGGGTGGAGACCAGCACCTGCACCTCACCGGCCAGCTCGCCCAGCAGAGCGCGGAAGACCTTGCGCTGGGTGGGGTCCAGCCCGGCGGTCGGCTCGTCCAGCAGGATCAGCTCACTGCGGTGGGTGAGCGCCCCGGCGATCCCCATGCGGCGCAGCTGCCCGCCGGAGAGCTGGTGGCTGCGCCGCCCGGCCAGTTCCGACAGGCCCACCCGGGCCAGGCAGCCGGCCGAGGCCCGCCAGGCCGCGGCACGCGACATGCCTTTGAGCCACCCGGCGTAGGCGACCTGCTCGCGCACCGTCAGCCCCGGCACCGGGGTGATCTGCTGCGGCAGCCAGGCCACCGCTGTACGGTAGGCCGCCCGCTGGCGGCGGCCGGACGGGGTGCGGCCGTGCCAGGACACCCTCCCCCTGGTGGGGGTGAGGTGGGAGGCCGCCAGCGCCAGCAGCGTGGACTTTCCCGCGCCGTTGGGGCCCAGCAGCACCGTGGCGGGAGCATCGACGGTCAGGTCGAGGCCGTCGAGGACCAACCTCCCGCGCCAGTAGCCGAAGGTCAGGTCACGCAATGTCAAAGCCATGGTGGAGGAACACATCTCCGCCGTGCCGTACGGCACGGCTGGTCGGGAGCAGACAGGCGGACACCCACAGAGGTGGCCCGGCACGGCGGACAGCCGTGCCGGGCCACCTCAGCATGGCCGACTCACCACTTGATCGTCACGCTCTTCACGTTCAGACGGCCGCCGGAGGTGAAGCCGTACAACTCGAAGTAGTAGTCACCCGCAGCGACATCGCCCCACGCGTAGGTGTTGCACTCGTTGGTGCGCGACCCCTTGTTGTTATCCGGGCCGAGGACGTCCTTCCACAGGATCAGCGTCGCATCCCGGAACCCGCTGGCGCCGTCAGTGGAGCAGCCACTGAACGTCACCGAGGTACTGGTCGAGTCCCTGTTGTAGTCGTGCCAGCGCGAGGACTCGTTCCCCGGCAGCCAGTTGCTGATGTAAGTGCTCTTCGACCCCTCGGCATGCGCCGGCACCGCCCCTAAGAAGCCGACCAGCATAGCTCCTGCGATGACACTGGCGATCTTCTTGCTCTTCTCCTGCACGATCCTTCCCTCCTGGAGGCTCAACACAGCGCCAAGCGGCATGCGGACAGGGGGAAGGAGCGTGTTCGCCATCCCCCCCGCGGCACCTGCCGCAGTGGCGATCACGCATTGAACGATAACAACAAGTGTTCGATCAGTAACGAATCATACCGGATCTTTGGCTGAGTCTCAGGGGGAGCAGTGAGCACCTGCTGCTGACCGCAGAGTCATCGAACCGGAAGCCTCCCCCCTCGCCACCACGGCTTTCGTGCCCCGGCGACGAAGCGGCACCCTCCTGTACTCAGTCCGCTCCAACGAGTCTAAAAATGACCTGCCCAGCCTCTCGTCCCCGGTGTTCTCGCCACTAAGAGCGTGTCCTATGTGGTGGTCGGCTCGTTGGGCCGGGCATGGGGAGTGACCGGTGGGGATGGATCGTTCCGGACGGGCTGTGGGAGCTCGCGCAGCCGCTGCTGCCGCCGGCGAAGGTGCGGCCGCAGGGCGGGGGTACGCAGAACACCCCTGATGAGGCGGTGTTCGCCGCGATCATCTACGTCCTGGTCAGCGGCTGCGCCTGGCGAGCGCTGCCGCCGTGCTTCGGGATCTCCAAGTCCACCGCCCACCGCCGCTTCCTGATCTGGTCCCGAGCCGGAGTGTGGGGCCGGCTGCACCAGGCCGTGCTCGACAAACTCGCCGACCACGGCCTGCTGGACCTCTCCCGCATCGTTGTGGACTCGGCCCACGTGCGGGCTAAAAGGTGCCTCTATGGGCTTCGTCAAGCTGTAGCCGGGGTGGGTAACTGGTAGAAGGTGCCGTCGCGGAGCATCGCGAAGAGGACGTCGATGCGGCGTCGGGCGAGTGCGATGAGGGCTGCGACGTGGTGTTTGCCCTCGCGGCGTTTCCGGTCGTAGTAGGCGCGGGACTCAGGCTGGGAGAGCGAGGCGAACGCGGCGAGGTAGAAGGCCCGTTTGAGCTGCTTGTTGCCGCGTCGTGAAGGATGTTCGCCGCGGATGGAGGAGCCGGAGCTCCTGGTCACGGGTGCCAGATCGGCGTAGGCGGCGAGGTGGCCGGCGGTGGCGAAGCTACTGCCGTCACCGATGTCGATGAGGATGCGGGCCGCGGTCCTGACCCCGATGCCGGGCATCGAGATCAGGACCGGTGAAAGAGGGTGGGCCTCCAGGAGCTCTTCGATCCTTGCGGCGAGGAGTTTGCGCTGGTCAAGGACGGACGTGAGGGAACTGGCGAGGCTGGGGACGATCAGCGCGGCCGCGTCGGTGCCCGGAACGACGACGGTCTGTTCGTCGAGTGCGGTGAAGATGCCCTCCACCAGCCGCTCGGCCATCCGCGGTGCCTTCGGCCGTATCAGGGTGACCAGTCGTCGCCTTCCGGCTTTGCGGATCTGGGCCGGGGAGCCGAACTGCTCCAGCAGCCTGAGCACGGCCGGGTGTTGGATTCGTGGGCCCAGGACCCGTTCCAGCGACGGATGGATCTGGGTGAGCAGGCCGCGGAGCCGGTTGGCGATCCGGGTGGACTCGCCCGCCAGGTCGTCGTCGAAGCCTGCGATCATCGCGAGCTCGGCGACCGTCTCGTCAGCGGGGTCGACCGCCCGCAGGGTGTGGGGCATCGCTCTGGCAGCGTCCGCGATGACGAACGCGTCACGGGCATCGGTCTTGGCCTCACCAGGGTAAAGATCGGCGATCCGCCGCATGGTCAGCCCGGGCAGGTAGGCGACCTGGCAGCCCGCACCCCGGGCGACTGCCAGGGGCAGAGCTCCGATGGAAGCCGGCTGGTCGACGACCATCAGCACGGTCCCGTGCTTGGCCCGCAGCTTGTCGAACAGTTCCCGCAGCCTCGGCTCGCTGTTGGGCAACGGCTTGTCGAACACCTTCTTCCCAGCGCGGTTGACGGCGACGGCGTGATGTTCGCCCTTGCCGACATCCAGCCCCAGATAGACGCCGACACCAGATTCATTCGTCACGACCGTCGCTCCCGCCCTCGCCTGTTCCCCGGCCTCACCTGCGGCATCAGCGTGCCGGCATCCACGTTAGGTTGAGGGATCGGCGCTCGTGCCTCTAATCAGCGGTCTGCCAATGCCTCCGACACCGGCGACACCACCTTTTCGATCATCTCGACTGGGGGCTCAAGTCATACCGGGGCCGAAGGCCGGGAGCCTCCTTGCGAGGCCACGAAGAAGGTAACGGGGGCGAACACACAGGTCCGAGCCCCGTGGACCGGGGCAAGCCGGGTACCAAGGTGCACATCCTGTCCGACCGGTCCGGACTGCCCCTCGTGGTCGGCATCTCAACTGGCAACACCCACGACAGCCAGGGCCTGAAGCCGATGCTGGCCGGCCTCCACACGAGACACGACCCCGGCCGAGGCCGCGACTGCACCTTCGGCAAACTCCACGCCGACAAGGCCTACGACAACCCCGACCTGCGCCGATGGCTCCGCGGCAAACGCGTCGCCGTGCGGATCGCCCGCAAGGGCATCGAGTCCCGTGAGCGGTTGGGGCGCCACCGCTGGGTGATCGAGCGCACCATGGCCTGGCTCACCGGCTACCGCCGCCTGTCACCCCGCTACGAGCGCCATTCCCGCAACTACCTGGCCTTTCTCGGCCTGACCGCCGCCCTCTGCTGCTACAAGCGACTGATCCGCCTCACCACATAGGACACGCTCTAAACGAAGGGGATAAAAATAAAATATCCACATAATGGGCCGCCGTCCCGGCCTCGCGCGGCCACAGAAGGTAACGGGTCGGCGCATGTATGGTTTGCGTCACAGCGCTTTCGGGGCGACCGTGGGCAGGTGACGAGCCCGGATCCCTGGTCCGCCGCACCGAACGGGCTCCGGCCCCGCCCCGGCGGGCGTGCCCGTCCGCCCCTCCCGAGCCGCCGCTGCGCATGATCGACAACCTCGCGCGTTCCCACCGCGGGCACGAGTGTCCGGCGAACTGCCTGTGTGGTCGGGAGCGGCTCGGAGGCGGGGAGCCCGTACCCGCGCGGCATGCCGATGCACGAAACGTTCAACCCGCCCTTGGGCTGCGCTTCTTTCCGAGAGAGGCGGACGCCCGGCCGGGCTACACCCCGACCGGGCGGGTGGCGGGGCCGCGGAAGGTGGCGCGGTAGCCGGTGGGGGTGACGCCGAGGGTGCGCTGCATGTGCTGGCGCAGCGAGGCGGCCGTGCCGAAGCCGGTGTCGGCGGCGACCCGGTCGACGGACAGGTCGGTCTCCTCCAGCAGTTGCCGGGCCCGCTCGATGCGCTGCCGGTTCAGCCACTGGACGGCGGTGACGCCCACCTCCTCCCTGAAGCGGCGGGTGAAGGTGCGCACGCTCATCGACTCGCGCGCGGCCAGTTCGGCCAGCGTGATGGGCCGGTCCAGGTGCTCCAGCGCCCAGGCGCGGGCCGCGCCGGTGGAGGAGTGGCGCGGCTCGGCGACGGGCCGGGGGATGTACTGCGCCTGCCCGCCGTCGCGGTGCGGCGGTACGACCGTGCTGCGGGCCGCCCGGTTGGCGACGGCCGCGCCGTGGTCGCGGCGGATCATGTGCAGGCACAGGTCGATCCCGGCGGCCTCGCCGGCGGAGGTGAGCACGTCACCCTCGTCGGTGTGGAGGACGTTGGGGTCCAGCCGTACGGCCGGGTGGAGCCGCCGGAAGTGCTCGGCGGACTTCCAGTGGGTGGTGGCCCGGCGGCCGTCGAGGAGCCCGGCGGCGGCCAGGACGAAGGCGCCGGTGCAGACCGAGGCGATCCGGGTGCCCGGCCGGATGCGGGCGAGGGCGTCGGCGAGCTGGGCGGGCAGCCGCCCGCCGGGGTATGTCCCGTCCTCCTCGTGGCTGGCCGGGACGATCACGGTGGCGGCCTCGGCCAGTGCCTGCGGGCCGTGTTCGACGAGGACGGGGAAGTCGGCGTCGGTGCGGACCGTGCCGGGCTCGGGCGCGCAGGTCACCACCTCGTACAGCGGTGTGCCGGAGGCCGACTCGGCGGCGCGGAACAGCTGGTGGACCAGGCCCAGTTCCATCGGCAGCACCCCGTGACGGACCAGAACCGCCACCCGGTGCCGCCCAGGGTGTGTGAAGACGTCCATGGCCAGATTCTTTCAGATGTCGTCCATCAGGCCACTCGTTGGGCCTGACCGGCTCGAACAGCATCGAGGGCATGACGCACACGATCCGCACCACCGACACCGAGGACGCCCGTACCGCCCAGGCCCCGTCCGCCCCCCGGGGACGGCGTGTGCACCGGGCCTGGTGGGTCGCCGCCGTGGCCGCGCCGGCCGTCATGGGCGCGGGCGCCTTCGCCACCATGCCCGGTCTGCTGGTCGAGCCGCTCCACCGCGATCCGGGCTGGTCGCGCGGCTCCATCGGCCTGGCGCTCTGGGTGAACATGGCGGCCTCCGGGCTGGTCGCGCCCTTCGCGACCGCGCTCATGGGCCGCTTCGGGCTGCGCCGCGTCGCCGCCGCCGCGCTGGCCGCCGTCGCCGCCGGTGCGCTGCTCACCACGGTCATGACCCAGCCCTGGCAACTGGCCCTCTGCTGGGGCCTGCTGGTGGGGCTGGGTTGCGGCTCCGTGGCGATGGGGTTCGCGGCCGTGGTGGTGGAGCGGTGGTTCACCGCCCGGCGCGGCCTGGTCACCGGCCTGCTGACGGCGGCGAGCGTCTTCGGCCAGTTCGTCTTCATGCCGCTGCTGTCCTGGTCGATCGAGCGGTACCAGTGGCGCCCGACCACGGTGACGGTCGCGCTGGTGGCGCTCGCCCTGGTCCCGCTGGCCGGCCTGCTGCTGCGCGACCACCCCGCCGATCTCGGCATGCGCCCCTACGGCGCCCGGGAGTACGTCCCGCGCCCGCGGCCGACCCCGGGTGCGGCCCGCCACGCGCTGCGGGTGCTGCGCTCGGCCGCCCGCACCCGCCCGTTCTGGCTGCTGGCGGGCACCTTCGCCATCTGCGGCGCGTCCACCAACGGGATCATGTGGAGCGGTTTCGTGCCCGCCGCCCACGACCACGGGATGCCGCCCACCGTCGCGGCCTCGCTGCTCGCGCTCATCGGGGTCTTCAACGTGGCGGGCACGGTCGTCTCCGGCTGGCTCACCGACCGCCACGACCCGCGCCTGCTGCTGGCGCTGTACTACGGGATGCGCGGGGTCTCGCTGCTGCTCCTGCCCTACCTCCTGGGGCCCGAGGCCCACTGGCCGCTGATCGTCTTCGTGGTCTTCTTCGGACTGCTCGACGTGGCCACCGTCCCTCCGACGATCGCCCTGACGGCCGTCCGCGAGATCTACGGGGAGGGCGGCGGGGCGATCGTCTTCGGCTGGACGCTCGCCTTCCACCAGCTCGGCGCCGGGGTGATGGCCTTCGCCGGCGGCGCGCTGCGCGACGCGCTCGGCTCCTACGACGCGGCCTGGATCGTCTCCGGCGCGCTGTGCGCGGTCGCCGCCGTGCTGGCCCCGGCGATCGGCAAGCCGGGCCGGGCTCCGCGTCCGGTCCGGCGCGCGGGCCCGCGGCCGTGAGCGCCGGGGCGGGCCGTGGCCCGGGCCGGCCCGCCGGCGGTGCCGTCGTACGGGCCGCCGGCCGGGTACAGGGTGCCGTGCCGTGACCGGGCGGGGGCGGCGCATCGGTCAGGAGGTGTACAGCGACCGCACCCTGGTTACCCGGCCCTCTCCGTCGAAGCTCAGGTCATAGCCGACCAGCGGGAGGACCTCGGACGACTGGGCCTTCAGCCGGCTGACGAACTCGGCCTGCGAGTACGAAGAGGCCTTCGAGTCGTCGCCGAGCGGCACCGACAGCAGCACCCGGGCGTCCTCGGCCATGGGCACCGTGGTGTAGGGGCCCTCGCCCGGAACGACCACCCATGCCTCGTGCGGCTGCGTCATGGCCTCCTTCCGGGCCGGCCGCACCGACAGGTGGGTCCGTCCGTCGTCGGTCCAGGCGTCCTCGATCTGCACGAACTGCTTGGTGCCCGCCCAGGGAGCCGCCTCGGTCGGCACCGGAGTGCCGTCCGGGGCCGACCCCGCGCTCGGCACGGTGGTCGGGGCCT
This sequence comes from Streptomyces mangrovi, assembly GCF_900114215.1. Lineage (GTDB taxonomy): Bacteria > Actinomycetota > Actinomycetes > Streptomycetales > Streptomycetaceae > Streptomyces > Streptomyces barkulensis. The sequence goes on from NZ_FOSG01000014.1 coordinate 13,233, forward strand.
CCTCGCCGGCCGGAGCGGAGGGGGCGGCCGAGGCGGAGGGGGTGGGCGAGGCGGAGGGCGTCGCCGGCGCCGTCGGCTCGGCGGCGGACTTCCGCCCGTCGTCCGCGCCGCCGCAGCCGGTCAGGGCCGCGGCGCCGAACGCGAGGGCGGCGAGGCAGTGCACGGAGGTCCGGCGGTGTGAGAAACGCATGGTCAATTCCCCCTGGGGGCAGGTGTGATCCGGATACACGACCTCTACGCGCCACCCCACCCGGAGGGTTGCATCCGGATCCTCACTTTCCACCGGCGGCTCCTTCCGGAGCCCTCCGAGGGACCGGGCTCCCCCGCTCGGGGCGGGGGCTCCTGGAACAGGACGGCCCGCCGCGCTCACCCGTCGAGCCAGAACGCCTCCCGCAGCGACTGCACCCGGCCCGCGCTGTCGTAGTCGATGACGAACACCCACCGGGGCCCGTCGGCCAGCGGTTCCACCAGCCGGTCCAGCTCCACGTCCGCGGGCTCACCGCCGGTGAGCCGCCGTGCCTCCACCGGTGTTCTCCCCGGCAGGACCAGCGTGTGGACCACACCGGTGGGCGCCACGGTTCCCCGGGTGGCCCGGAGCCGCTCGACGGTGACCCGCACCGTGCCGTCCCCTTCCGCCACCGCGCCGTACACGTAGCCCAGTTCGCCGGCGTACTCCTCGCCCGGCGCGGGCGTGGGCGGCACGAACGGCGAGGCGGTCGGCGTCGGGGGGCCGGCGGGCTCCGCCGGCTCCCGGGGGGCCGAGGCGAGCGACAGCCCTCCCAGGACCAGCGCCGCGCTCAGCAGCGCGCCGCCGGACACCGCGGCCGCCCGCCTGCGGCGCAGGCGTCGCTCACCGCGTGCCCGGATCCGCTCCGCGGCCAGCGGCGCCACGTACCGCCGGCCCGACTCGGCGAGATCGGCGAGGTGGTCTTCCAACCGGTCAGCCATGTCGCACCTCCGAAAACCCGGTCTTCCGCGGATCCAGCTCGGTGTCGGCCAGCAACCGCGCCAGCGCCGTCCGTCCCCGGCTCAGCCGCGCCTTGACCGTGCCCACGGGGCTTTCGGTCTCGGCGGCCACCTGGTCGACGGTCAGGTCGCACAGATGGTGGAGCACCACCGCACGCCGCTGCGCCTCGGGTATCCGCCGCAACGCCTGGACCAGCAGCACGTGGTGCGGATCCGGCGGCGGCACAGCGGCGGGCGGGCCCTGCCGACGGGCGAAGGCCAGCGCGGTGCGCATCCGCCGCCACCGGCTGACCGCCAGCCGCCAGGCCACCTTGCGTACCCACGCCTCGGGGGCACTGTCCAGATCCAGCTCACTCCAGCGTTCCCAGGCCCGCACGAAGGCTTCCTGGACCACGTCCTGCGCCTCGGCGAGATCGCCCGTCATGGCGTACAGCTGGCCGATGAGCCGGCTGACGCTCGAAGCGTAGAAGGCGTCGAACGCGCGCTCCCGCGCGTCCCGGCCCTGTGGTTCGTCCGCTGGTCGCATACCCGCCCATCACGCTGGCCCGTGCCGCCCGGCTCCCTCACGACAGGACGCACCCTAGACGAGCGAGTCCGGTGTCCCGGGCCGGTGGCCGGGCACGGGGGATTGGACCTGCTCGTCTAGCCTCTACCGGTACCCCGGAGGACGACGGCAGGAGACGCGGTGCGGGACGCGGACGGGCGGGGAGCCGGACAGAGAGCGAGGCGGTGGACGGCCGGGCGCGCCGCCCTGGTCCTGCTGGTCGTGGGGCTGGGCACGGTGGTGGCGGGCGCCGTCTGGTTCCGCGCCGGCTACGTGGTCGCCACTCAGTCCGCCGACTCGATGTCGCCGACGTACCGGCAGGGCGAGCGGATCGCCGCCGAGCGGATCGACGGAGACGAGGTGCGCGCCGGGGATGTGGTCCTCTTCGCCGACCCGCGGTGGTTCCCGAACGGGGAACTGGCGATGAAGCGGGTCGTCGGCACCGGCGGCGACCGGGTGACGTGCTGCGCCGGAGGCCGGGTGAGCGTCGACGGCGAGCCGCTGTCCGAGCCGTACGTCAAGGACGGCGACCCGGTCGGCGGGAAGGGGCCGAGCTTCGACGTGACGGTGCCCGAGGGGCGGCTGTTCCTGCTCGGCGACCACCGCGCCAACTCGTACGACTCCCGCTTCCGCCTCTCCGACGGGCGGTCGGGCACGGTCGCCGCCGACGCCGTGCGCGGCAGGCTCCTGGACGGCGGGAGCACCGCCGAGCCGCTGCTCCCGCTCGCCACCGCGCTGCTCGGGGCGGTGCTCACGCTGGTCGGAGGGGTCCTCGGCGCCGTCGCGCTGATCCGGCGGCGGGCCGCGGGGTAGGCCACCGCGTACGGGCGCGCACCCGTACACGAGGCGGGTGCGGGCCGACGGCGAGCCGGGAGCCGGGAGTCCGGGTCCGCTGCGCCGAACGGGCCCCGGCCCCGCCCCGGCGGGCGTGCCCGGCCGGCCCCGCGCGCGGGGCCGGTACACACTGCCCGCATGCCCGACGACCAGCACGGGGACGGAGCACCGCCCTCCCCTCCCGAGCCGCTGCTGCGCATGGTCGACAACCTCGCGCGGTTCCACCGCGAGCACGAGGAGTTCTACGCACAGGCGCCCCTGCGGCAGGCGGCCGGGCTCCAGGCGCACTCGCGGGTGCTGAAGGCGCTCGCCGACCGGTGGAGCACGGTCGGCGCCGGCGAGCCGGCGGAGGGCCTGGCGTTCACCGGCGCGGAGGACCTGAACGCCCCCGGGCTCGTCGCCGAGGCCGGCGTCCTCTTCATGGAGGACGGGGAGGAGCCGACCGAGCTGAAGCGGCTCAGGCGCGACCTCGGCCTGCTCGCCGACGACAGCGAGCAGACCGGCGCCTGGCTGTCGGGCGCCATGGAGCGGTCGTGGGAGACGGCCGGGAGCCTGACCACCCATCCGGCGCTCGCCGACCTGGCCGGGGAGCGGCACCGGATCATCGCCGACGACTGGCAGGCCGCCGGTCTGCTCTCCCTGATCGCGCGGCTGCTGCGCCGGGCCCTGGAACTGCTGGCCCGCGTCGACTTCTCCCCGGCCGCCCTCCGCCTGGACCTGGCCGGCGGGCGTACGGCGCCCGCCTATCTCTACTCGGCCTCCGAACTGCTCGACCGCGCGGCGGATCTGCTGGCCGAGTCGGCGGCGCTCGTCCACGGCAACGAGCGCCGCTGGCGGACCTTCCGCGCCCGGGTCCGCGAACTCCTCCCCGAGTAGGTCCGCGCCCGGGCGCGGGGCCGGGCCGGCCAAGAGCGCAGCCCCGGCCTGGTAGCGGACCACCCCGCCCCCTCAGTCATCCGCCCCGCGTACGCGTACGCGGCGGCACCGGCCGGGGCGGCCGAGGGGGCGCGGGTGCTCCCGGGGGCGCACGACGGGGCGCACCACGGGACGCCGTAGGACAAGATCCACAATCCGTTCGTAACTTTTCCGCTCACCGGCAGATATGCACGGCGAACGGCGATCTGCCGTGAGCGGATGAGGGACGAGAGGAGAAGCACGGTGAGGCGGAACCGGACGACGCGCGGGTGCGTGGTGGCGGCGGGGGCGGCCGTGATGGCGGTCGCGCTGCCGGGTGGTGCCGGGTCGGCGTGGGCCGACGAGACGCACCACGGATCGCACAACGGGCCGACCGTCGCGCTGATCTCAACGGGGCAGATCGACGACCCGATGGAGGACGTGCTGGAGCACGCCGCGCTCTTCCAGCGGGACCACCACACGGGCTGAGCCCGGATCGGACACCGGCTCCGGGGTGAGGGAGTCGGCCCTGCACGGCGGGTTCGGACGGAGCCGGGCGGGGTCGTCGCACCGGAGGCGGCGGAGGCCGGGGCACGCACCGCCCCCGGCCTCCCGGCTGTCCGCGGGACCGGGTGGGACCGGTCCAAGGCAGCCGAGAGCCCGGCGGAAGGCGGCTGTGGGGGCCGCTCTTCCGCCGGGCCGGTGCTTCTCGGGGGCACCGGGCGCCGGGGCCCGGCGGGCAGGGGGTCCGGTCAGGCGCGGACCTTGGCGCGTTCCACGGCGGCGACACCCGCCGCGGCCAGGCCGATCTGGATGAACAACTCGATCCAGTCGACACCGCCGGTGTCCGCGACGCCGATGCCGGCCGCGATGAACGTACCGATCAGGGCGGCGACGATACCGACCACGATCGTCCACAGGACACCGATGCGCTGGCGGCCCGGCAGGACCAGCCGCCCCAGCACACCGACGATGACGCCGATGACGATCGCGGTGATGATGCCGGTTATCTCCATGACTTCACCCTTTCGGGTCGGTTTCCTCACCTCCTCCTTCCCGATCCCGGCTCGCACACACGAGGACATGTCAAGTTGTCAAAAGCCGGCGGTCCGGACCGGCCCCCACGTCGGGGAACCGGTCCGGACCGCCGGGCCGCCGCGCCGCGCTCAGGCGCCGATGCCCCGTCCGTCCTCGCGCCAGACGGCGACGACCGACGGCCGGACGACCTTCCCCGGCCCGTCGGGCCAGGCCGAGGCGGGCTGCTCGTAGCTGGCGCCGTCCACCTCGCCCGGGTGCTGCACCGCGACCAGCACCCGGCGGTCCTGAATGATCGGGCCGCAGGTCTCGGCGCCGACGGGCACCGTGAGGAACTGCCGCACCTCACCGCGCCGTCCGCCCGCCGTGGCCACGCCGAACAGGCCGTCGTTGGAGCCCAGCGCGTTGCCGTCCGTGGACAGCCACAGGTTGCCGTAGGAGTCGAAGGCGATGTTGTCCGGGCAGGAGATCGGGCTGACCTGGTCCTTGGGGAAGCCGCCGTAGTAGGTGGAGGGGTCCTCCGGGTCGCCGCAGACCAGGAACAGGCGCCAGGCGAAGCCGTCGGCCGCCGGGTCGTCCCAGTGCTCGGCCAGTTCCAGCACCTGGCCGTGCTTGTTGGCGTTGCGCGGGTTGGCCTCGTCGGCGGCCGGGTTGGAGTCCACGCCGCGCCGGGAGTTGTTGGTCAGCGCCACGTAGACGCGGCCGGTGCGCGGGCTGGGCTGGACGTCCTCGGGGCGGTCCATCTTGGTGGCGCCCACCTTGTCGGCGGCCAGCCGGGTGTGGACGTAGACCTCCTCGGCGCTCATGCCGGGGACGTGGGAGGTGGTGCCGGTGGCCAGCGGGATCCACACGCCGGAACCGTCGAACTCGCCGTCGGAGGGCAGCTTTCCGCTGCCGTCGATCTCGGCGGCCGGGCTGTCGCCGGTCAGCTTCGCCACGTAGAGGGTGCCCTCGTCCAGCAGCGTGAGGTTGTGCTCGCGGGCGGCGCGGCTGTTCCCCTTCATCATGCGCTTGGAGGAGACGAACTTGTAGAAGTAGTCGAAGCGCTCGTCGTCGCCCATGTAGACGACCGGGCGGCCGTCGGCGGTCAGGCGGGGCTCGGCGGCCTCGTGCTTGAAGCGACCCAGCGCGGTGCGCTTGCGCGGGACGGAGTCGGGGTCGTACGGGTCCACCTCGACGACCCAGCCGAAGCGGTTGGCCTCGTTGGGCTCCTTGGTGAGGTCGAAGCGGTCGTCGAACCGCTCCCACTTGCGCCCCGACGCGCCGCCGCTCATGCCGTACCGCCTGAGCCTGGCCTTCACCTCCGGGTCGGTGACGGAGGCGGCGCCTGCGAAGTACTGGTTGAAGTTCTCCTCGCCGGACAGCGCCGTGCCCCAGGGGGTGGTGCCGCCCGCGCAGTTGTTGAGGGTGCCCAGCACCTTGGTGCCGGTGGGGTCTGCGGAGGTCTTCAGCAGGTCGGACCCGGCGGCCGGGCCGGTGAGGCGGAACTCGCTGCCGGTGGTGAAGCGGCGGTTGAGGTGGTGGCGGGGGACGGCCGTGAGCTTCCCCGTGCGGCGGTCCTCCTCCACCACGACGACGGACAGACCGTGCGCGGCCCAGGCGATCTCCACCTGCTCGCGCGTGGGGTTGTCGCCGTCGTAGCCGGGGAACATCAGCTCTTCGTCGGTGTACTCGTGGTTGGCGAAGAGCACCTGGCGCCCGCGCTCGCCCTTGAGCGGCAGCAGGGTGAGGAAGTCGTTGTTGTAGCCGAACTGGCCGGCCTGCGCCTTCGCGCTCTGCTTCTCCGGGTCGAAGGCGGGCGCGCCGCGCAGGATCGGGTCACCCCAGCGGATGACGACGTTCTGCGCGTAGCCCTCGGGGACGGTCACCGCGTCGGCGGTGTTCGGCGCGACGGGCGCGAAGCGCAGACCGCGCGCCGCCCCACGGATCTTGCCGCGCCCCTTCTCCCAGCCCTTGCCCGGTACGACGGGGGGCTTCGCGGATGCCTCGGGCGCCTGGCCGATACCGACCGCCGCCCCGGCGGCGGCGGTGGCGCCGACGACGGCGCCGGCGCGCAGCACCGAGCGGCGGGAGAGGGCGGCGGCGATGACGTCGCCGGCGTACTCGTTGCCGCTGGTGTTGGGCACCTCGTGGAAGCAGGCGTCGCCGCAGCGGTAGCGGCAGGTCAGGGCGGCTCTCCCGCCGGGATGCGAACCGATCAGCGGCAGCAGTTTGCGCATGGTCCCCTCCGGATGTTCCGTGTCTACGCGTGTCGGACGCTAGGCGCGCGGGCACGACGGGGGGCGACCGCACGGTAAACGTAGGGTGAATCCGACCCGTGGAATCGGCAGGCCGTCCGGCGGCTGCCCGACGGTCGCCGGCGCGTCCGCCGTGGCCGGATCCGTACGGTCGCCGCAGCGGCGCACCCGGTGCCGGCACCCCCCCGCGCCGCCCTTCCCCCGGCCCTCCCGGCACCCCCGCGCGCGGCGATATCCGGACCGGCCGCACGGCCCCGGGCCGTTAGGATTTCCCCATGGCGGCCACTGGAAAAGAGCAGCAGGGGGCGAAGGCGTTCTACGTCACGACCCCCATCTACTACGTCAACGACGCTCCGCACCTGGGCCACGCCTACACGACCGTCGCAGGCGACGTGCTCACCCGCTGGCACCGCCAGCGCGGCGAGAAGGTGTGGTACCTCACCGGCACGGACGAGCACGGTCAGAAGATCATGCGCACCGCCGAGGCCAACGGGGTCACCCCGCAGGAGTGGTGCGACAAGCTCGTGGAGGAGGCGTGGAAGCCCCTCTGGGAGCACCTTGAGATCGCGAACGACGACTTCATCCGCACCACGCAGCAGCGGCACACCGCCCGCGTCCAGGAGTTCGTGCAGGACCTGTACGACAAGGGCGAGATCTACAAGGGCGAGTACGAGGGCCCGTACTGCGTGGGCTGCGAGGAGTACAAGTCCCCCGGCGACCTGCTGGAGGGCGAGGGTGAGTGGGCGGGCGAGAAGCTCTGCCCGATCCACAAGAAGCCCGTGGAGATGCTCCAGGAGGAGAACTACTTCTTCAAGCTCTCCGAGTACGGGCCCAAACTCCTGGAGCACTACGAGAGGCACCCGGAGTTCATCCAGCCCGAGTCGGCGCGCAACGAGGTCGTCAACATCGTCCGCCAGGGCCTCGAGGACCTGTCGATCTCCCGCTCCACCTTCGACTGGGGCGTGAAGATCCCCTGGGACGACAAGCACGTGATCTACGTGTGGATCGACGCCCTGATGAACTACGCCACCGCCGTCGGCTACGGCCTCGACCAGGCGAAGTTCGAGGAGACCTTCCCCGCCGACGTCCACCTGGTGGGCAAGGACATCCTCCGCTTCCACGCGGTGATCTGGCCCGCGATGCTGATGGCGCAGGGCCTGCCGCTGCCGGGCAAGGTCGCCGCCAACGGCTGGCTGATGGTCGGCGGCGAGAAGATGAGCAAGTCCAACCTGACGGGCATCTCGCCGCAGCAGCTCACCGAGCACTTCGGCGTGGACGCCTACCGCTGGTACTTCCTGCGCGCCATCGCCTTCGGCCAGGACGGCTCCTTCTCCTGGGAGGACTTCACCCACCGCTACACCAGCGAGCTGGCCAACGACTACGGCAACCTCGCCTCGCGCGTGGCCGCCATGGTGAACAAGTACTTCGACGGGCTGCTGCCGGAGTCCAAGGCGGACGGCGGGGCCGAGCAGGCGATCCGGGAGGGCATGGCGAAGGCCGTGGCCGAGGCCGACCGCCGCATCGGCGACGAGCTGGACTTCGCGGGCGGCATCGCGGCGGTCTTCGACTTCGTCAAGCAGGTCAACGGCTACCTCACCGAGCAGGAGCCGTGGAAGGTCGCCAAGGACACCTCGCCCGAGGCCCAGGAGCGGCTGGCGACGATCCTCTACACCGCCGCCGAGTCGCTGCGCGCCTGCGCGGTCCTGCTCAACCCGGTGATGCCGCGCACCTCCGGCCTGCTGTGGGACTCCCTCGGCGCGGAGCCCGCGCTGGGCGCCCTGGCCGACCAGCGCGTCCAGGACGCCGGCGCCTGGGGCCTGCTCCCGGCGGGCACCCGGGTCACCAAGGGCCAGGCGCTCTTCCCGCGCCTGGAGGAGCCCAAGAGCGCGTAAGGCGGCGCCCGGCCGCCCCGCTTCCTGACCCCCGGCCGCCCCGCTCCTGCGGGTGCGGCCGGGGGCCGCGGCGCGTACGGCCCTCCGCCGGGGCGCCGGACGCTCACAACTCCCAGGTGTGGATGCGGCCGGCGGGGGAGGTGTAGGACATGGTCTGGCCCCGGGGTGTGACGCGGACGGTGAACCACTCGCGGCGGGGCCGGTTCAGCTCCCGCCAGCGCCGGTGGGCGCGCTCGACCACCGCCCACAGGTCCCGGGGTCCGGCGGCGGCGACCGCCGCGCCGGCGCGCCCGTCCCCGTGGTCGGCCACCCGCGCGCGGGAGCCGTCGGCGGGGTCGTACAGGACGGTGGTGTGGGTGCCGTCGGCGGCGCGGTGGTGTTCGCGTTCGACGCCGGGCCCCAGGTGGAGCTGGGCGAAGAAGGAGAACGTCCAGTCGTCCAGCACGCCGCCGGACAGCGGCGTCTCCCGGCCGCGCCCGCCCTCCGGGCCGGACGGGGGCGGCGCCGGGCGGGGGCCGGACAGCAGCGGCATGAAGGCCGCCGGGGTGTGCAGGAGGTGCCCGGCGGCCGTGCCGTCCGCGAGCTTGGTCAGCCGGGCCAGCGCCCCTCCGGCCAGCGTCCCCTTGAGCGGGACCACCATGATCCCGCCCGTCGCGCACTGGTCGGTCCAGGCGGCGGGCACGCGCCGCACCGAGCAGGTGGCGATGATCCGGTCGAACGGCGCGTGCCCCGGGGCGCCCGCCGCGCCGTCGGCCGTCTCCACCACCGGCGACATCCCCAGGCCGCCCAGCCGCTCCCGCGCCGCGGCGGTGAGGCGTTCGGAGACGTCCACGGTCACCACGTTCTCCGTACCGGCCAGCCGGCACAGCAGCGCCGCGTTGTAGCCGGTGCCCGTGCCGACCTCCAGCACCCGCGCACCCGGCTCGGTGTCGAGGGCGTCGAGCATGTCGGCCATCAGGCTCGGCGCGGTCGAGGAGGAGGTGGGCACACCGGTGACGGCCCGCTCCCCCGCGTCCTCCGCGTGGAGCCCGTCCACCTCGGTGATCAGGGAGTCGTCCGCGTACACCCGCGCCGCCCACCCACCGGCGTCCCCGCCCCCGCGGCGGCAGGGCAGGAAGCGGTCGCCGTCCCGGCGGTAGAAGACCGGGACGAACCGGTGGCGCGGCACGTTCAGGAAGACCTCGGCCAGCCGCGAGGAGAGCACCACGCCGCCCTCGTCCATCCGCCGCACCATGCCGACCCGCGCCTCGACCAGTTCCCCGCGTTCCCCGTGCTCGCCGTGCCCCCCGTTCTCCCAGTGCTCGCCGTGCTCGTCGCCCCCGTGCGGTCTCACGTCCCTTTCCCTTCCAGCCAGTCGGCGACGGCGGCCGTGATCGGCAGCCCGGTCGCCTGCTCCACGAAACCGAACTGCCCGCTCGGATTGATCTCCAGAAAGCACCATCGCCCCTCGGGGGTGACGACGAAGTCGAACGCGCCGTAGGGCAGGCCGAGGGTGTCCATCATCCGGCGTACTCCGGCCGCGACGGCCGGCGGCGGCTCGCACAACCGGTATCTGTGGCTGTCGTAGTCGCTGCGCCAGTCCACGTGTCCGGCCGGCGAGTCCGTGTGGATCTCGGCGGCGAACAGCCGCCCGCCCACGGCCGTCAGCCGCACCTCGTACGCCTTGGGCACCCATTCCTGGAACAGGTGCGCCGTGGTGGCGACGTCGGGGTGGCCGAGTTCCGCGGGGCCGACGATGCTGGTGTAGACGGCCGCCGACCTCCCGCCGACGGTGCCGCGCACGGGGGTGAAGGGTTTGAACACCACCCGGCCGCCGGCCTCCTCACCGAACTCCCTGGCCGCGCCGGGGTCGTTGGTGATCAGCGTGCGCGGCACGGACAGTCCGGACTCGGCCGCGACGCGCAGTTGCAGGGGCTTGTACTCGGCGTCGGCCGCTCTGCCCGGGGGCGGCAGCCACCGGACCGGCAGCGCCGCCAGCAGCCCGCCGAAGCCCCGCCGGGCCTCCCGTTCGGCCACCCTGCGGGCGTCCGGCGACATCCCGTCGGGGAAGCGGGGGCGGGCGGGCCTGCGGTAGTAGACGCTGCGCACGTCCCGCAGGTCCAGCGTCCGGCGCCCGGTGCGCAGGGTGCCGCTCCACGCCCTCCCGGCCGCATGCCCGCCCTCTCCGGCCCGACCGGCCTCCTCGGTCCTCCCGCCGAGGCGCGCGGCCAGCGACAGCCTCAGCGGGAAGTCCGCGACATCGGTGCGGAAGACGGGCACGGCCCGCCGGTTCAGCTCCTCGACCACCAGGTCCGCGGTGGGGTCGAAGCGGCCCGTCAGCACCAGGACCGTCCCGGACACGGCCGGCCCGGACGTAGTCGTCCCGGGCGCGGTCATCCCGAGCCGTCCGTCATCGGGCACCGGCCGTCAGTCGTCGCTCGGGCCCGGGTCGTCCGGCGCGTCCATCTCGCCGGTGGGCTCGGTGGGCCCGAAGGTCTTCGGCGGGTTCCTGGTCATGAACACCCCCGGCGGAAGACCCTGGTAGACGCCGGTCTGCGTCTCCTCGTCGTAGGCGATGTCCTGCGGCAGCACACCTCCCGAACCGGTGGTGGCGGTCAGGAACCGGAAGGCCAGCGGCGCCGGGCCCCGCAGACCGGTCAGGTCCGGCAGGTCCGGGGCCGTCCCCCGGTCCAGCGGAAACCTGTCCTCGGGCCTGTCCAGGACCAGGCCCGTCCCGGTGCGCTCACCGGGCATAAATGTCATGGTCATGACTCCCCCTTCGCTTCGGAGGGACGGAAACCCCCCTTTGGGTTTTCTCCGCCCGACGGCGGCCGTAAGCCGGTTTTCCGGCCATAGCCCGGCCCGTACAGGCCAACGAACCGGCAGGCATTCGGTTTCGCGGGTCCGCGGCCCGCGCCGGGTCTCGCGGAGAGCCGGGCTGTGGCTGACCGCGCGCGGGACCTTTCGCCCCCTTTCCCCGGCCGCACGGCGTGGGATACCCCTGGGGCGGGCGTCCGGTGGGCGGACGCGCCGAGGAGAGGAGCGGACATGGCCGGGGAGCGGTTAGCGGACGGCTGGCGGGTGGACGAGCGGTGCACGAACTGCGATGTGGCCAGGCAGCTCGCGCCCGGTCTGATCGGCGAGGCGGGTGGCCGCTCGGTCGTGCTGCGCGAGCCGCGCGACCGGGCCGAGGCAAAACGGCTCCACGCCGCCGCGCACGCCTGCCACACCCGGTCCGTCCATCCACCGGGCGGGCGGCTGGAGGAGGTTCCCGACCCGTTCCCGATGCCGCTGGACGCCGGGGACGGCACGGACGGCACGGACGGCACGGACGGCACGGACGGCCCGGACAGTGCCGTGTACCTGTGCGGGCACAACTCCCGGCAGACGGCCGGCGCCAACTCCTATCTACTGCGCCGCCCCGACGGCACCGTGATGATGGTGGACACCCCGCGCTGGAGCCCGTCCCTGGCCAGGCGGTACGAGAAGCTGGGCCCCGTCACCGACGTGCTGCTCACCCACCGCGACCACGCCGCGCACGGCCGCCAGTACGCCGACGGCTTCGGCGCGCGGCTGTGGATCCACGAGGGCGACCTCGACTCCGCCCCCGACGCCGACCGCGTACTGCGCGGCACGGAGCCGGTGGAGATCGCCGACGGCATGGTCGCCCACCCCCTGCCCGGGCACACCGAGGGCAGCGTGCTCTATCTGGCGGACGACCGGTACTGCTTCACCGGCGACAGCTTCCACTGGTCGCGCACCACGGGCGACATCGAGGTCTTCGACACCGTCACCTGGTACTCCGTGGAGGAGCTGGCCGCCTCCCTGGAGCGGGTGGCGGGACGGATCAGCTTCGAGTGGCTGCTGCCCGGCCACGGCGACCGACGGCACCTGCCCGCCGGTGAGATGACCGAGCGACTGCGTCAACTGGCCCTGCGAGCAGGGGAGTTGACGCAGCGCCCGGTGGACTTCAGGGCGATCCGCTGGTGACGGCCCCCCGGCGGGCGTACGGCCCGGGCGGCCCCGGCGGCCGGGACAGCCAGGTCCGTCCGCCCGCCGGGGCGCGCACCGCGCTCACGCCGCTCACGCCGTCGTGGCCGGCTCCCCGACATCGTCCAGCGCGCACCGGATGAGGGTGTCGGCGGCGGCGCGGGCGTGGCCCGCCATGTCCGGGTCGCGCGATATGGCGGCCGTGGTCTGGGCGCCCTCGGCGAGCAGTACGAGCTGGGGTGCGAGATGGTCCGGGCCGCCCGCGGCCCGGACCAGTCCGGCCACCTCGCGCCCGAAGGACTCCTTCTGCTCGCGCACCGCCCCGGCGATCCGGTCGCTGCCGCCGCCCAGCTCACCGAACACGTTGATGAAGGCGCAGCCCCGGAAGTCGTCCTCGCGGAACCAGTCGGCCAGGAAGTCGAAGACGGCCAGCAGCCTCTCGCGCGGCGTCCCGGCCCCGCCGACCGCATCGGTGATGCCGGCGTTCCAGCGGTCCGTGCGGTGCCGCAGGACGGCGACGATCAGCTCCTCCTTGGAGGGGAACAGCGCGTAGATGCGCTTGAGCGAGACGCCCGACTCGCCTCGGACGGCGTCCATCCCGACGGCCTGCACCCCCCGGGCGTAGAAGAGCCGGTCGGCCGCGGTCACCACCCGTTCGCGCGCTGTCTGCTCATCGATCACGAGAACTCCCCTTGCAAAGAGAACCAACGTTCTCTACTGTAGTCGACAGAGCGAGAGAACGACCGTTCTCCGCAGCGGAGAGGATGCTCCCATGGGCTACGTCAAGGTCGGCAGCGAGAACACCACCGACATCGAGCTGTACTACGAGGACCAGGGATCGGGTCAGCCGGTCGTCCTCATCCACGGCTACCCGCTCAGCGGCCACAGCTGGGAGCTCCAGACCAGGGAGCTGCTGGCGGCCGGGTACCGCGTCATCACCTACGACCGCCGCGGCTTCGGGCAGTCCAGCAAGGTCGGCGAGGGATACGACTACGACACCTTCGCCGCCGACCTGAACACCCTCCTGGAGACGCTGGACCTGCGCGACGTCATCCTGGTCGGCTTCTCCATGGGCACCGGCGAACTGGCCCGCTACGTGAAGACCTACGGCCACGAGCGGATCGCCAAGCTGGCCTTCCTGGCCTCGCTGGAGCCGTTCCTGGTGCAGACCGACGACAACCCCGGCGGGGTGCCGCGCTCGGTCTTCGAGGGCATCGAGGAGGCCGCCCGCGCCGACCGCTACGCCTGGTACACCCAGTTCTTCAAGGACTTCTACAACCTGGACGAGAACCTCGGCACCCGCATCAGCCAGGAGGTCGTCACCGCCGGCTGGAACACCGCCACCTCCTCCGCGCCCGCCGCCGCCTACGCGGTGGTCCCCGCCTGGATCGAGGACTTCCGCGAGGACGTGGCCGCCGTCCGCGCCGCCGGCAAGCCCTCCCTGATCCTGCACGGCACCGGCGACAACATCCTGCCCGTCGACTCCACCGGGCGCCCCTTCCACAAGGCCTTCCCGGAGGCGGAGTACGTCGAGGTGGACGGCGCGCCGCACGGCCTGCTGTGGACGCACGCCACCGAGGTCAACGAGGCCCTGCTGGCCTTCGTCGGCAAGTGACCGTCCGACGGGCGGTCCGGGTGCGGGGTTCAGGGGCCGGGCTCGCCGCGAGGCGGGCCCGGCCTCCGGGCGTCGGAGCCTCTGAGCAAAACATCAGCGCAGGGCGCGGGCGGAGAGGCGGTAGCGCAGGCCGTCCCCGTCCGGCGCGGTGAGGACGTGGAGGCCGCCGTCCTCCAGGACCCGCAGGGCCTCGCGGTCCGCGATCCCGTCCGACGGCCGGCGCCGCAGGACGGCGGCGGGGTCCGGCCCGCCGGGGTCGTACGGCTCGCCGGGCCCGTACGGGCGGACCGTGCCGGGCGCGGCCCAGGGCGCGTCCGGGGGCGGGTCGATGCGGTCGGCCAGGCGCGGGGCCTGGGCGCGTATCCAGCGCAGGGCACGGCGGGGGTTGCGGGCCCGGTGGCAGTCGAGCAGCCACTCCCGGTGGGTGTCCGCGTCCAGGACGGTGACCTCGCACCACACGCCGCCGACACCGCCGGAGGTGCGGGCTGCGGCCACGGCGAAGCCGGTCAGCGCCGCACTGACGGTCATGATCAGCGCACCCAGACACAGGGCGGTGAAGTCCATCGCGCTCACGTCCCCTCGCGCGAGGCGCGCAGCTCGAACCAGACCCGTTTCCCGGCCGGTTCCGCCCCGCCGGTCCAGCTCACACCCCAGGCGTGGCTGAGCGCCTCCACCAGGAACAGCCCGCGCCCGCCGGTGTCGTCCTCGGCCGCGTGGCGCGGGCGGGGCACGCCGCTCTGGTCGCCGTCCCACACGGAGACGACCGCGCCCAGCCGCGTGACGGCGGCCCCGACCCACAGGTGGGGTACGCGGGTGTGCACGACGACGTTCGTCACCACGTCGCTGACCAGCGTGCGGGCGGTGTCCAGCAGCCCGTGGTGCCCGGCGGCGCACAGCCACGCCGCGACCGCGTCGCGGGCGACTCTCGGGGTGGTGGGCAGGGCGGGCGCGGTCAGCCGGTAGACGGCGGTGGCGGGTCTGCCGGGTGCGGTCACGGTCATCTGCGTCTTCTCCCAACGCGGTTCGCTTGCGTCTCGTCTGCGAAGCACGCGCGCCCACCACCGTGGCTCGGCCGCCCTCCCCCGCCCACGTCGGTACGCGGGCAGGGGAGGTCAACTGCACTGCGGGTTCACTGGTGTTCACGCTGCGCTACCGAGGACCATAGGACACTCGGGATAAACATGACTACCGATTCGCGCGGATCCATGTGGATCCCCTTGGACCACTTCACTCGTAAGAGGGCAGACTGTCGCCATGCCACCGAGGACAGTGACGACCGCCCGGCAACGGCGACTTGGCACCGAGCTGCGCAAGATGAGGGAGGCGGCCGGGTACAACGCCCGCGAGGCCGCCGCGATCCTCGGCATCGACCACACGAAGATCAGCCAGGTCGAGACCGCCCGCTTCGGCGTCAGCGCCGACCGGGTGCGGTTCCTGGCCAGCGCCTACGGTTGCGAAGACCAGGCGTACGTTGAGTCGCTCGTCTCGATGGCCAAGGACCGCACCAAAGGCTGGTGGGAGAAGTACCGGGGCATCTTGTCACCGGGGTTCCTGGACGTTGCGGAACTGGAGCACCATTCCGCATACCTGCACACCTACCAGATCACGCACGTGCCAGGAATCGCTCAGACGGAGGAGTACGCGCAGGCAGTATTCGAGTTCGGATCCCCATACAGGCTTTCAAGGGAACAGAAGGAAGCACGGGTTGAGCATCGAATCCAACGCGCAAACATCTTGGACCGGGAAGAACCCTTCGAATACAAAGCCTTGGTGCACGAAGCCGCCCTGCGCATGCGTTTCGGCGGCAGAGAGGTGACCCGTTCACAGCTTGACCACCTGGTGGACATGTCCGAGCACCCCAGGTTCTCGGTACGCGTGATTCCGTTCGAAGCAGATGGCTTCGCTGGATCGGGGCAGGCCGTTCTGTACGCGGGCGGCCCGGTCGAACAACTCGACACCGTCCACTTGGACTCAACACTCGGTCCGGTCTTTCTTGACGCGGACACTCATCTGAAGGCTTACCGAAGCATGTTCTCCAGGATGGAGAAAAGAGCCTTGAGCGTCAGGAAGTCACGAGACTTCATCAGGGAAGTCATCCAGCAGCTTTGAGAGGCGAAGGAATGCTTGAGCAGGCGTGGCAGAAGTCTTCTTTCTGTGGCGGAGAAGGCGGGAACAACTGCGTGGAGCTTCGCTCCGACGCCGGGGCGATCCGGCTCCGCGAGAGCGAGCGGCCCGGGCAGACCATCGCCACCACGACCGCCGCGCTGCGGGCGCTGATACTCAGCGCCAAGGCAGGCGAACTCGACCACCTCACACACTGACCTCGGAGGGCGAGCCCGACATGTCCGCACCCATCGAGTGGTACGCCGCGTCCTGCGGCCAAGGCGGCGGGAACAACTGCATCGAGATCGCCCGGGACGGCGATCGCGTCCTCATGCGCGAGAGCAGCAAGCCCGACGAGATCGTCGTCACCACGCCCGCCAAGCTCGACGCCTTCCTCAAGGGCATCAAGGCCGGCGAGTTCGACCACTTCGTCGACTGAGCACCGGCCCGGGGACACCAAGGCCCGCCGGGCGCGGTACGTGGGCCCGTGACACGAAGGCCGGACGGGCCGGGCAACGGCTCCGCGCAGGGGACACGACGCACCATCTATCCCCTCTAGACGTTAGAGTCCAGAGGGGCTAGATTCTCTGTGGGCGCAAAGGAGGCCACCCCATGGACATGTACCGAGTCATTGCCCGGCGAGTCACCGGCGGATGGCAACTACACGTCCGCGACACGGACATGGAACCTGTGTGGACCAAAGGCCTGCACGGAGCTCTGGACGTGGCGCGGCAGGCCATCTCCCAGGCGACGAACGAGCCTCCGGACTCGGTCCAGGTGGCCATGAGCTTCGACCTCGGACCGGAGCTGTCCCCTGCGGTCCGTTCAGCCGTACAGGCCACGGTCGACGCGCACAAAGCGCAGGTGCGGGCGGCTGCGCAGCTGCGCGAGACGGCGCGAAGGCTGCGGGAAGCGGGGCTCACGGGGCGTGACATGGCCCAAGTGCTCGGGGTCTCACCGCAGCGTGTCTCCCAGCTCCTGAGCCGTCCTGCGGGAGACGACGCATCCGACGGCTGAGCGGGCCCGCCCCGGCGGGCCCGGCTCGCCGGGCCGTCAGCGCGCCGGGCCCTCCACCACCTGCTTCAGCACCTGCGACGCCTCCCGGTCCGATATCTGCGCGTACACCTTGTCCGGCGCTCCCGAACCGCCCTTCCGGTAGCCGATCTTCGACGGGCACTGCGGTTGCGGAGTCCTCGTGATGGTGTCCACGACGCGTCCGGTGCGCAGTTCGTAGACGGTGTAGGTGAACGTCTGGGAGTACATCGGGTAGGCCTCCTGCGGATCCAGCCGGCCGGACTCCGCGTACTCGCAGTCGCGCTCCCGCTCCTCGCCCCGCTCCCCCTTGCCGCAGGCCAGCAGCTCGATCTCGGAGACCGGGGTGGTCTTCGACAGATCCGGCAGCCCCTCGAAACTCACGCGCTCCTGCAGCACCGTGCCGGTCATCACGTCCTTGTCGGTCCGGTATCCGGAGCGGAAGACGGCCGTGCGGTGCGGTCCGTCGCCCGAGTACCTCGCCGCCCCGGGGTGCCCGTCCCCGATCTCCGAGCACAGTTCGGAGAGCTGGACCACGGTTCTGATCCTCTCGGTCCTCGGCTCCGGGGAGGCGTCGGCCTTCCCTCCGGAGTCCCCCGAGCAGGCGGCCAGTGCGGCCAGCAGCCCGCCGACGGCGAGTGGAGCGGTTACGCGTCGTGCCATCGGCATGAGACCTCCCAGTCCCCGTCGCGCCCACGGCGCACGCCCGTGAGCCCCCGTCGGGTGAACCGCCCTGCCGTGGGCGGATTCCGCCGGTCAACCTGTCACCCCGCGAGCGTAGCGAACGCCACACAGGCGGATGGGTGAACCCAACGCCCTTACTGGGGTGGTCAGTTGTCGAAGCGGCTGCGGGCGGTCTCGATGTGGGCGAGGTAGCGGTGGGTCCAGTCGCACATCACGTCGACCGCCTTACGCAGGGCCCGGCCCGGCTCGGTGAGGGTGTACTCGACGCGCGGCGGCACGGTGGGGTGCACCGTCCGCTCGACCATGCCGTTGCGCTCCAGCATGCGCAGGTTCTGGGTGAGCATCTTGTGACTGACGCCCTCGACCTCGTCCCGCAGCTCGCTGAACCGCAGGGTGCGCTCCCCGAGGGCCTCGATGATCAGCAGGGCCCACTTGTTGGCGATGTCCGAGAAGATCTCCCGCGCCAGGGTGTCCGCGCGCCGCAGGTCCGCTTCCTCGGGGGAGTCCCCGAACTGCTTGGTCACCATGAGGTTCCCCAGTCACTTATAAGTGCGTTCTTCCAGGTCAGCGCAGACTCTCCTACGGTTTCCGGGTAACCGCAAGTGACCACGGGTGCCCACGGGCGCCCGGATGAGGAGACGGACCGACATGGCCATCACTCTGGTGAACCCCGACGGACTGCCCGCCATCGACGTCTACCGGCAGGTGTCGGTCGCGTCGGGCTCGAAGCTGGTCTTCGTCGCCGGGCAGGTCGCCTGGGACGCCGAGGGGAACACGATCGGCGCGGGCGACCTGGCCGCCCAGGTCGAGCAGTGCTACCTCAATGTCGCCACCGCCCTGGCCGGGGTCGGCGGGACCTTCGACGACGTGGCGAAGCTGAACGTCCACGTCGTCGACTGGACCCCCGACAGGATGCCCCTGCTCCTGGACGGGATCTCCCGGGCCGCCGCGAAGCTGGGGACCACCCCGGTCCCGCCGGCCACGCTGCTGGGCGTGGCGGCGCTGGACGTACCCGAGCACCTGGTCGAGGTCGAGGCCACCGCCGTCCTGGACTGAATGGGGTATGCCGGTCCGGCCTGCTCTCCCGCGCCCGGTTCGCTCACGGGGAGATTTCAGGACGACGGGACATGAAAAAGTTGCCACCTATAAAATTTGCCGCTCAAGAACCTGGTTCACGAGGGAAGCAATGAGCAACGAACCACAGAGGCGGAACCGGTTACGTCTCGCGCGGCGACGGCCGGCTCCGGATCGCGTCCGACCACGACTGCGTGAAGAACGTTCCGAGGCCGGAGCTCCACGAGGACGGAGCGCTTGGCAACGCATGCGAGGGGCCAACTGGACACACGCCATCACGGTCACCGGAACAGCACTTGCCGCTGTCGCAGCCATCGGAGGACTTTGGGCACAAGCCGTCACCTCGTACTGGACCCAGCAGACGGCGGAGGACCAGCTGTCCCAGTCCAAAGAGGAGAACGTTCGCCAGGTGCGGGACCAGGCGTCGAAAGTGACCTACTGGGGTGGCGGCGGTTCGGCGTTCCACTGGGGCGGAACCGGCCATCTTCCCTCAAGCGGTGATGGCTCATCGGCTCTCCATGTACTGAACAGGTCACCCGACCCGATCCCTGCGGCGCACATCGCCATTGAAATCACCAAGAAGGATCCCGAATCGGACCACATTTCTCGAAACGTATGGGTGATATCACTGAACAACATCCCTCCCTGCACCCACATCGAATACCCGCAGTCCAAGCTGCACCTGGGGTATGTGCAACCTGCAGGCGAAGAGGTCAAGAAGGTTTTCAACGAGGACGGTATCTGGGCCCCCGTCGCCATGCACATCACCGATACTCGCGGAAGACAATGGAGACGCACGCAAACATCCCTCAAAGAGGGACCAATGCAGAAGGTCATCAGTAAGGCCCTCGAAATGAGGAACAACATCTGGGGCGCAGACGCAGAGACACACAAAGCCGAGTCCTGCTCTGGGAAGGAGTGAGGAGAATTAACGGCCTACCGCACTGGATGGCGTGTCGATGGCGGTGTCCGCCTCCCGGATCGGCCGCAGACACAGCGCGGTGCCGGGGACGGGCACATGGACGGGGTGGACGAAGTTCTCGGAGGGTCGGCTCATGGGCCCGTCCGGCTTCCGGGGCGCTCCACGGTTGCCGCGTGGGCCGGGCACATGAACGGGCCACGTCATCCTCCCCGTAGAGGTGGGGCTGTACGTCCCGCAGAGCACCGCAGAGGGCACGACCGCATGAAAGCCCCCGCGAACGGGGGCCGTTCGGTGACCTCGGCGACCCGCTGAGAGACGCCGTTCACAGCCGCCGGGGCAGGCGGGACGGGTGGGCACCGGCGGCGTCTCAGTGCTGGATCAGGCCGCCGACCGGGACGGGGGCGACGTGGCCGGTCGGCGGAAGGTCCCGCGCCAGCGCGAGGCCGACGTCAACCAGTGACAACCGGGGCAGACCGGTGACCTCGGGGACCGGGGTCCAGACCGACTCGACGATGTCGCCGTCCGGTTCGGGCCGGAGCCGGCCGCCTGTGATGCGGACCCGGTAGAAGACGCCGACGTTCTGGTGTACGACTCCCTCACGCGTGGCGGTCGCGGGGATCAACCGCGAGTCCACTCCCAGCAGGCGGTCTACCACCCCCGAGCAGCCGGTCTCCTCGGCGACCTCCCGGATCACCGCGTCGAACGGGTCCTCCCCGTGCTCGACCCCGCCGCCCGGGAGAGTCCACCTGCTCCCACCGTCCGTCAGTAAGTGGCGGGCGAGCAGCACCCGCCCGTCCTCGACGCACACGGCATACGCCGCCAGCCGGAAACTCATCCCCACTCCTCCCGCCGGAACTCGTCCGGCGTCCATGGTTCGCGCATCACCACACGGAACGGAACCAGACGAGCGTGAACACCGCCAGACGGCCCCGCGCCTCGCCGTCCCGGGGACGTGTCAGGCGACGGGCGGCAGGGCGAGCCAGTCCTGCCAGGTGATGTCGCGGCCCAGGTAACGGGGCCGGCGGAAGGGCCAGTCGGCGTCGATCCACCGCGGCACCAGCTCGTCGAGCGCGCGCTCCTCCTCGCCGCCGACGAGGTCGTCCACCACCCACCAGGAGATGTCCGCATCGGAGCCGGTGCGCTCGGGCGGGTCGATGTAGACGCAGCCGTAGAGCGCCGTCTCCTCCGCGTTCAGCAGGGCGTAGTTGAACGACTGGTGCGCGGCGATCTCCTTCTCGTGCCGGAGCAGGTCGACGCGGTCCTCCTCGTAGGTCATCGTCTCGGCGGGCCAGCCCCAGGCGGGGCCGAAGATCTCCCACAGGCGCTCGCGGGAGCCCATCACGGCGGGGTAGTCGATGGCGGTGTCCGCCTCCCGGATCGGCCGCAGATGCAGCGCGGTGCCGGGGACGGGCACATGGACGGGGTGGACGAAGTCGTCGGGGAGCCAGCTCATGAGAGCCGAAGCTACAGTCGGCCGGCGCGGAACGCCCCGGCATTTTCCGCGCCCGGCGCCGGGCGCGGGCGGCACGGGCACCACGGCGGGCGGCACCGGGCTCCGACGAGACCGTCCGCGTCAACCGACCACCCCGTGCGTCTCAGCGATCCGTCTCCGGGCCGAGTGATCCAGCGGGCAGACCCAGGCCCCGGGCCTCGTACGAGCGCACGAGGCGGGCCAGTTGCCGCCCCACCGTCAGCAGCGGCTCCTCGCTGCGGGTGACCTGGGCGGTGACTTCGGCGCCTTCCAGGGCGCCGATGACGGTGGTCGCCAGCTCCCGGGCGTCCTGGGAGGAGAAGCCGCAGCGCAGCAGTTTGTCGGAGACCAACCGCTCCCAGCCGCGCAGAGCTTCGGCGCACACCTGCTGGATCTCCGAGTCGGTCCCGAGCGTCTCCAGGGCGGCGGCCGTGACGGGGCAGCCGTCGATCCAGCCCGACTCGCGCAGATCGCCGGCCAGTCGCCGGGCGCAGGACGTCACCGCCTGCGCCGGGTCGTCCTCGCCGTCCAGCGCCTGCCGCAGGAGCGCCGCGAACTCCTCGCCGCTGTGCCTGATCGCGGCCACGGCGACGGCTTCCTTGCCGCCCGGGAAGAAGTGGTAGACGGAGCCGAGGGTGGCCTGCGCCTCCCGGGCGATCTGCTTGATCCCCGTGCCGACGTAGCCCTGGCGCTGCAGGAGGCGCGCTGCCGCGACGACGATCCGGTCCCGTGTGCTGGTCTGCATGCGGCCACCGTATCGGCCGACTGAGTAGAGCGTTCGTTCCACCGTCGTGGTACCTTGCCGCCACGCTCTGAATAGAGCGTTCGTTTTAGCAAGGGATGGAGACCTCTTCATGAGCAGCACCGAGCAGTCGGTCACCGTCATCGGGCTCGGCCCCATGGGGCAGGCCATGGCCGCGGCCTTCCTGGACCGCGGGTACGCGGTCACCCTGTGGAACCGCACCGCGTCCCGCGCGGACGCCTTAACGGCCCGCGGTGCGGTCCTCGCGCCGAGCGTCGAGGACGCCCTCACCGCGAACGAGGTGGTGATCCTCAGCCTCACGGACTACGCCGCGGTGTACGACGTGCTGGAGCCCGCCGCGACGGCGCTGTCCGGCCGGGTCCTGGTCAACCTCAGCTCCGACACCCCCGAGCGGGCCCGGACCGCCGCCCGCTGGGCGGCCGGACGAGGCGCCGTGCAGCTCACCGGAGGGGTCACGGTGCCGCCCTCCGGCATCGGGCAGCCCTCCTCGGCGACCTTCTACAGCGGTCCCCGGGAGGTGTTCGACGAGCACCGTCCGGTGCTCGAAGTCGTGACCGGCCGGACCGAGTACCGGGGGGAGGACCCGGGGCTCGCCGCGCTCTTCTACCAGATCGGCATGGTCATGTTCTGGACCTCCATGCTGAGCTACTGGCAGGCGATCGCCCTCGCCCACGCGAACGGCCTGACAGCGGCCGACATCCTGCCGCACGCCACCGACACCGCGAACTCGCTTCCCGCCTTCTACGCCTTCTACGCCGAACGCATCGACGCCGGCCGGCACCTCGGCGACGTGGACCGCCTGGCCATGGGGACGGCCAGCGCCGAGCACGTCCTGCACACCAACGCCGACGCGGGTGTCGACACCACCCTCCCGGCCGCGGTCGTCGAACTCTTCCGGCGCGGCATGGACGCCGGCCACGCCGGAGACAGCTTCTCCGCCCTGGTGGAGTCGATGAAGAAGGCCGAGGCGTAAGCGCTCTTCCCCGCCCCCTCCGCACGGCACCACCACGGCCCTTCTCCGGCCCTCCCCGACCCGCTCGGCCTCTTCCGCACCCGGTACGCCGACGCTTTGCGGCTCCACAGCTTCTTGAGGCTTTCCGAACTTCGATCGAGCGGTGGACGGGCATCCTGCCCGAAAAGTCTCACAGGGAAGTTCAACGAAACAATTCAATGCAGGCATCACGACAAGGAGGCCCGAAATGAAGTTCCACCTTGAGGTCGACATGGACGACGCGGCGTCCGCAGAGGAATCCGCCCGCGAACTGGGCCGGATCCTGAGGTACTGGGGAGGGAACCTCCACCGCTATGCCCTGCGGCCCGGCGACGGCTCGGCCGTCCACGACTCCGGCTACCGCGAGGTCGGCCGATGGAGCATCATCTCCACCGACGGGTCCTGAACCACGCCCGCTCCCCGCCCCGGCCATGTCGAAGAGGAGCCTGTGCCGAAGAACTCCGAGGCAGTGCCCGCCGCCGCACCGAAGCGGCGGCGCCCGCCCGCCCGCAAGCGGGCCGGAATCGGACTCCTGCTGGCGAGTGCCACGGCCCTGTACCCCGCCGTCAGCGGAGACTGGCACCAAACAGCCGCCCGGTTCGAGCACACCAGCGGCCGGGGGCCGCTGCACTCGCACACCGCGCAGGGCGCCACCTCCGTCCACTCGCCCGGGCACACGCCGTGGAACGCGACCTTCGGCAGCTACGTGCTGTGCTCGGCGGGCGGTGCGGACGTCGAGATCGAGGACATCCGGTACAGCGCGCCGGTCGGGCCGCAGGACGTGAGGTTCGCGCTGCGCACCGTCTCCGCGAAGGACCGGGCCTCCTCCCCGGCCGTCACCCCGGTCGGCGCGGCGCTGGGAAAGCCTCCGGACCTGCACAGCGGCCCCCTCCCCGGCCGCCTCGCCGACGCCGGCGCGGGCAGTCGCGTCACCCAGAGCTGTGCCGAGGAGGACGAGGAGGGAGCGGGGTTCACCGAGCTGCTGTTCGTCCTCCGGGTCGGCGAGTCGGGCGGATGGATCGACCGGGCCTGGATCGACTACCGCATCCACGGCCGTCCGTACACGCTGAGGCTCGACTGGCAGATGATCGCCTGCGGAGACGACGTTCCTCCCGTGAACGGGGACGAGACCTGCACCGGGACGGCATAGCCGTCCCCGCACGGGCCGCCCCGTGTGCGCCCCGCCTCTCCGCATCCCTCGTCCCCCCGGCCGCACCCGCCACCCGCGGGGGCGCCGGACCCGTTCCGCGAAACCGGTTCCGTTTCCATGCACGGCGAGCCCCTGATTCACACCTTCCGGTGACACGGCGGCTCTCCGGGACCCGCCGGCCCCCGGCCGCGGCCACGCTGAGGCGGACTCGACACCCCCCGCGAACCCCGGAGCGGCCCCATGCCCAGCACCGACCTGCCCGGCCCCGGTTCCCTCCTGCGCCGCACCCTCGGCGAACGGCGCATCGCCCTGGTCGCCTGGCGGCTGCTGGTGCTCCAGACCGCGCATCCGGTCGTCGCCGCCGGGATGAGGGACCACTCCACCTACCGGGCGCACCCCTGGCGCCGCGTGCAACACACCATGGACAGCGGCAAGCGCCTGTTCTTCTCCGACGCCGACAGCCTGCGCCGGGAGGTAGCCCGGCTGGAGCGCACCCACCGCCGTATCCGGGGCGCCGACGGGCGGGGCGGGACGTACACGGCCGAGGACCCCGAGGTGCGCGCCTGGGTGCTGGTCACCCTCTACGAGTCGATGACGGCGATGCGGGAGCTGTCCGGCGACCCGCTCTCCCCCGGGCAGCTCGACGAGCTGTACCGGGAGTTCCTCGCCGTCTGCGGCGAGTTCGGGCTGTCCGGCGACGTCCTGCCGCCGACCGCCGCCGACGTGCCCGCGTACGTCGACCGCATGGTCCGCGAACGGCTGGAGTACGGCGACGAGGTGAGGTACCTGCTGTTCGGCATCCTCCGCGAGGCGCCCTGCCCGAGCCGGCTGCGGCGCCTGCGGGGCCTGTGGCCGCTGCTGCGGCCGGTGATCGCGCGCACCCTCGCGGCGCTGACCGTCGCCGATCTGCCGCCCGCCTTCCGGGAGCGCTTCGGGCTGCCGCGCCCGCGTGCGGCGGCGCTGCTGTCCCGCGTCCTGCACCACGGCGCGCGGCACCTGCTGACCCGGCTGCCGGACCGGCTGCGCCACCGCGTGCCGCCCACCGGGGCCGTGCCGCGTCCCCGGGCGCCGCGGCCCCCGCGGCACGACCCGCGCCCGCCCCGGCTGGACGCCTTCTTCCGGCAGGTCATGGACCAGACCGGGGACGGGTACGTCGACGCCGCCGACCTGCGGGCCATGGCCCACAACGCCTGCTGGCAGCTGGAGCTCACCACCGAGCGGGAGGACGAGGTCTACGCCGCCTTCGACGCCTGGTGGCGGCACATCGGCGCCACGATGGACACCGACGGGGACGGCCGGGTCGGCCGGGCGGAGTTCGTGGCCGCCACCCTCGCGGGCTGCGACCGCGACCCGCGCTACCTGGAGGACGGCCTCCACATCGCCGTACGCGCCCTCTTCCGCGCGGGGGACACCGACGGGAGCGGGGAGATCGGCCCCGACGAGTACCGCGCGCTCTTCGGCGGCTCCCGGGTGCACCCGGCCGAGCTGAACGACGGCTTCCGGCAACTCGACGCGGACGGCGACGGGCGGCTCACGGAGGAGGAGTTCGTGCGCGGCTTCACGGAGTTCTTCACCGCCCGCGCCTCGACCGTCGCGGGCGGCAGGCTGCTGGGCCGCCCCTGAACGGCGGCGCCTCGGCCGCGGAATTGCTTTGCGTGCCGGGCCGCCGGTCGCCGACGATCGGCCTGTCGCACGACAGGGGGAGACCGGCATGAGCGCACGGCTGCGCGGGATCGCGAAGCAGACCGAGGAGATCGTCGAGCGGGGCCGGTACACGGCGCCCGGGGGCCGGGAGGTGTCCATCGCCGGGGCGGTCGCCGCGGCGATGGAGGGGACCGCGCTGTTCGGCCCCGAGCCGGTGCCCGTGCCCGATGTCGCATCCGGGACCAGGGCCGCGTCCGGGGAGCGGCTGTCCACCGTCTTCGAGGTGACGGGGGAGAGCAGTCTGGAGGCCGCCCGCCGGCTGGTCGGCGGCGGTCCCGGTGACGGTGACGGCCCGGACCCCGGCGGCCCGGTCGCCGTCCTCGACTTCGCCTCCGCGCGCAATCCGGGCGGCGGCTACCTCAACGGGGCCCAGGCGCAGGAGGAGGCGCTGTGCCGTGCCTCCGCGCTGTACGTCTGCCTGCTGCGCGCCCCCGGGTACTACGAGCACCACCGGGCCGAGCGCAGCCCCTTCTACAGCGACCGCGTCATCCACTCGCCCGGTGTGCCGGTCTTCCGCGACGAGCGCGGGGAGCTGCTGGAGGAGCCGTTCGAGGTGGGCTTCCTCACCTCGCCCGCGCCCAACGCGGGCGTCATCGCGCGGCGCGCCCCCGAGGAGGCCGGCCGTATCCCCGGCGCGCTGCTCGTACGCGCCGAGCGGGTGCTGGAGGTGGCCGCGGCGCAGGGCTACCGGCGGCTCGTGCTGGGGGCGTGGGGCTGCGGGGTGTTCCGCAACGACCCGGCGGTCGTCGCGGGCGTGTTCCGCTCGCATCTGGCGGATGGCGGCCGGTTCGCCGGGCGCTTCGCGCACGTCGTCCTCGCCGTCCTCGACCGCCGTCCCGACTCCCCGACCCGGGCGGCCTTCCACCGGGCCTTCGACGGACTCGCCGGGTAGCCGCCCGTGCCGTCCGGAAAGGGCGACACGGGGAAACGGAAGCGTTTCGATACTTTTGCGTTTCACTCGACCGGCTCATACACTCCTGGTGTACGAAACCGTTTCGTTTGTGTTGGAGAGCCAGGATGACCGACCAGCCGGCCACAGCACCCGGCCGACGCACCCGGCTGACCCCCGAGCGGGAGCTGGAGCTGTTCACGGCGGTGGTCGAGCTGGTGCGCGAGCAGGGCTACGAGGCGCTGACGATGGACGCGGTCGCGACGCGCACCAAGTCCAGCAAGGCCACCCTCTACCGGCAGTGGGAGAGCAAGCCCAAGCTGGTCGCCACCGCCCTGCGCCATCTGGGCAAGAGTCACCCGGAGGACATCGACACCGGCTCCCTGGCCGGCGACCTCCGGCAGATGGTGAGCGACTTCATCTCCCACGCCAGCGAGGACACGGCCCTGCTGAACGGCCTGGCGCACGCCGTCTCCAAGGACCCCGAGCTGTGGCAGGCGCTGTACGAGCTGCACATCCGGCCCGGCCTGGACGCGCTCGACACCGTGGTGCGCAGGGCCGCCGAGCGCGGGGAGCTGGATCCGGACAACCCGGCGATCGAGTTCGTCCCGCACCTGGTCATCGGGGCGCTGAGCACCCGCAAACTGATCGAGAACCGGGACTCGGACACCGACTACATGGAGCGCTATCTGCGGGCGGTGGTCTTCCCGGCGCTCGGCATCTCCTGACCGGCCCCGTCCCACGGGCACTTCCGAGACCCACCAACCCCTTCCGACCACTTCCTCCGACTCAGGAGTCCTCACTCTCATGGCCACGTTCCTGTACCGGCTCGGCCGCCTCGCCTTCCGGCGGCGCGGGCTGGTCGCCCTGTTGTGGGTGGTGGTGCTGGCGGTCGCGGGCGGCTTCGCCGCCTCCGCGTCCTCGGCGGCCTCCGGCAACATCACCATTCCCGGCACCGAGGCGCAGAAGGCGTTCGAGCTGCTGGAGGATCGTTTCCCCGGCAGCAACCCCGACGGCGCCACCGCGCGGGTCGTCTTCAAGGCGCCCGACGGCGAGAAGATAACCGACCCGGAGAACAAGGCGGCCGTCGGCGAGGTCGTCGCCGAGCTGGCGAAGGGCGACCAGGTCCAGCAGGCCGTCGACCCCTTCCGGGCCCAGGCCGTGAGCCCGGACCAGACCATCGCCTACTCCCAGGTCACCTACGAGGTCTCCGGCTTCGAGCTGACCGAGGAGTCGCGCGAGGAGCTCAAGGCCGCCGCCGAGGACGGCCGGGAGGCCGGGCTGACGGTGGAGACCGGCGGTGACGCGATGGCGGCGATCCCGCACACCGGCGCCGCCGAGGTGATCGGCGTGGCCATCGCCGCGATCGTGCTGCTGATCACCTTCGGCTCCCTGGTCGCCGCCGGGCTGCCGCTGCTCACCGCCCTGGTCGGCGTCGGCGTCACCGTCGCGGTCATCACCGCCGTGACCGTGCCGTTCGACCTCAACACCACCACCCCGATCCTGGCGACGATGATCGGCCTGGCCGTCGGCATCGACTACGCGCTGTTCATCGTCTCCCGCTACCGCGCCGAACTCGCCGAGGGGCGCGAGCCACTGGAGGCCGTCGGCCGCGCCACGGGGACGGCCGGCTCGGCGGTGGTCTTCGCCGGTCTGACCGTCGTCATCGCCCTGGTCGGCCTGTCGGTGGTCAACATCCCGATCCTGACCAAGATGGGTCTGGCCGCCGGCGGTTCGGTCGTCCTGGCCGTGCTGGTCGCCCTGACGCTGATACCCGCACTGCTCGGCTTCGCCGGGCAGAAGGTCCTGCCGCGCAAGCAGCGCGCGAAGGCCGGCGAGGACGGCCAGGACGGCGAGACGGCCACGGCCGTCGAGACCAAGGACGGCGCGGGCACCCGCTGGGCCCGCTTCGTGCTGCGCCGCCCGATCGCGGTGCTACTGGTCAGCGTCGTCGGACTCGGCCTGCTGGCCGTCCCCGCCAAGGACCTCCAGCTCAACCTGCCCGACGACGGCTCCCAGCCCACCAGCACCACCCAGCGCCGCGCCTACGACCTGATAGCCGAGGGCTTCGGCCCCGGCACCAACGGCCCGCTGATCGTGACCGTGGACGCCGAGGACAGCGACGACCCCCAGGCCGCCGCCGGCGCCACCGCCGAGAAGCTCCAGGGCCTGGGCGGGGTCGCCGCCGTGATGCCCCCCACGTTCAACGAGGCCGGCGACACCGCGATGATCACCGTCATCCCGAAGTCCGCGCCCAGCAGCGCCGCGACCGAGGACCTGGTCCACGACATCCGCGAGCAGGCCGACGACATCGCCGAGACCACCGGCGCCGGCGTCCTGGTCACCGGGCAGACCGCCATGGCCATCGACGTCTCGCAGAAGCTGGACGACGCCCTGGCGCCCTATCTGATCCTCGTGGTCGGCCTGGCGTTCCTGCTGCTGACCGTGGTGTTCCGCTCGATCCTGGTCCCGCTCAAGGCGGCGCTCGGCTTCCTGCTCTCGGTGGTCGCCGCGCTCGGCTCGGTCGTGGCGGTCTTCCAGTGGGGCTGGCTGGCCGACGTCTTCGGCGTGGAGCAGACCGGCCCGGTCATGAGCCTGATGCCGATCCTCATGGTCGGCCTGGTCTTCGGCCTGGCGATGGACTACGAGGTCTTCCTCGTGACCCGGATGCGCGAGGCCCACGTCCACGGCGAGACCCCGCACGAGTCGGTCGTCACCGGCTTCAAGCTGGGGGCGCGCGTGGTGACCGCGGCCGCGCTGATCATGATCAGCGTCTTCGCCGGGTTCATCGGCTCCTCCGAGTCGATGATCAAGATGATCGGCTTCGGTCTGGCCGTCGCCGTCCTCTTCGACGCCTTCGTGATCCGCATGGCCGTCGTCCCGGCCGTCCTGGCGCTGCTGGGCAAGTCCGCCTGGTGGCTGCCGCGCTGGCTGGACAAGGTCGTGCCCAACGTCGACGTCGAGGGCGAGAAGCTCCAGCGCGAGCTGAACGGCTCCGCCGAGAAGGCCGGCGAGCGCGAGCCGGTCGCCGCGCGCGACTGAGCGGTACCCGAGCCCGGGGCCGCCGCCGCGAGCGGAAGGCGCGGCGGCCCCGGCCGCACCGGCCCGTGGGGACGGGGAACGGTGCGGCATCCGGGGCCCGGCAGCGGTTCTCCCGCCAGGGAGGCACCGCTGCCGGGCCCCGGTCGCGTACTGGTGTGGGGCCGCCCGGCGGGCGGCCCCACACCTCGTCTCCCCGTTCCCCGCTACCGCCGCGCGCTGCGCTTGACCAGGTAGGCGGCGGTCAGGCAGACGGCCGCGATGGCGAGGAACACCAGGGCGATGGTCAGTCCGCCGGGGAGGCTCGCCCCCCTGGCGAGGAGCGCGGGCTCGCCGCCCTGCGCGGCGTCGGTGTACCAACTCACTGCGGTCTCCCTTCCGGAGGAATCCACATCGAGGGCTGTTCCGGCCTCCCCCGGGCGCGGGCGCGCCCGGGGGAGGCCGGAGCACGACGGGACGAGGAGTCAGAACGGCAGCCGGCCGCGGGCGCGGCGGCCCGCGGAACCGCTGCGTCCCACCGCGCGGGAACTCTTGTGGAACGGCTTGCTCATCCAGCGCCCCAGAGGGCCGGGGGCCTTGCCTCCCGCCCGGGCGCCCAGCCCCAGGGAGCGCTGTGTGCCGCGCTCGGGGTGACGGGACAGGCGCGGCACCACGAAGGCCAGAGCGGCCAGGACCACGCACCCGGCTATCACACCGGCGACCACCATGGTCACTCCTCACGTCGTTTCGTATCCGGTCGTATCGCTCCGTGTCGTCTCGACCACCGAAGCCGTGTGTTCGGTCCGTCTGCCCCGGCTCGTGCCCGGCATCCCTGAGAACCGGATCGGTGGGCATAAGCGGACCGAGAGGATTTTCGATTCGGGCGGAAGTCCGGCAGGCCGGAAGGAAGGGGCCATGGGCGTCGTGAACGACGAGGCGGACAGGCGCAAGCGGCGGCTGCGACGGCGGCTGGAGCGGCTGATCGGGATCGCCGCCACCGAGGGGAACGAGCTGACCGCGCTGCGCAACGGGGACGAGATCTTCCCCGCGATGCTGGAGAGCATCCGGGCCGCCGAGCACACCGTCGACATGATGACGTTCGTGTACTGGCGCGGCGAGATCGCCCGCGAGTTCGCCCGTGTCATGGCCGAGCGCGCCCGCGCCGGGGTGCGGGTGCGGCTGCTGCTGGACGGCTTCGGCAGCCGGCTGATCGAGGGCGACCTGCTGGAGATGATGGACGAGGCCGGGGTGCAGGTGGCCTGGTTCCGCAAGCCGCTGTGGCTCTCCCCGCTGAAGCAGAACCACCGCTGCCACCGCAAGGTGCTGGTGGTGGACGAGCGGACGGCCTTCACCGGCGGGGTGGGGATCGCCGAGGAGTGGTGCGGCGACGCCCGGAACGAGAACGAGTGGCGCGACACCCATGTGCGGGTGCGCGGCCCGGCCGTGGACGGCATCGCCGCCGCGTTCGCGCAGAACTGGGCGGAGTGCGCGGAAGTGCTGTTCGACGAGCGGGACCGCTTCGTCGAGCACGAGCCGCGGGGCGGCTCCGTGGTGCAGGTGGTGCGCGGTTCGGCCAGTTTCGGCTGGCAGGACATGCAGACGCTGCTGCGGGTGGTGCTGGAGACGGCGCAGGAGCGCGT
Organism: Streptomyces mangrovi; assembly: GCF_900114215.1. Lineage (GTDB taxonomy): Bacteria > Actinomycetota > Actinomycetes > Streptomycetales > Streptomycetaceae > Streptomyces > Streptomyces barkulensis. Next base: position 44,660 of record NZ_FOSG01000014.1, read on the forward strand.
ACGGCTGACCACGGCGTACTTCGCGCCCGACCCGTACTTCGTCGAGATGCTGTGCGCCACCGCGCGCCGCGGGGTGGAGGTGGAGCTGCTGCTGCCCGGCCCGCACACCGACCAGCGGGCGTCCCAGCTGTCCGGGCAGGGCCGCTACGAGGAGCTGCTGGCGTGCGGGGTGCGGATCCGGCACTTCCAGCCGACGATGATGCACGCCAAGATCGTGACGGTGGACGGGATCGCCTCGCTGGTGGGCTCCACCAACCTCAACCGGCGCTCGATGGACCACGACGAGGAGGTCATGCTCGTCGTCCTGGACGAGGACTTCACCGCGGGGCTGGACCGGGACTACGAGGCGGACCTGCGCCGGAGCGTGCGGATCGTGGGCGCACGCTGGCGCAGAAGGCCGGTCGTGCAGCGGGTGCGGGAGGCCGCCGTGGCGCCGATCCGCCGTTTCCTTTGAGATCCCGGTTCCGGTGACACGCCGACGGGCCGGGACCGCGTCGCGGTCCCGGCCCGTCGGCGTGTGGCCCGTGTGCCCGTGTGCCCGTGTCAGTCGGCCTTCTTGACCTGCGGCGGCTTGCGCACCGACAGGTGCAGCTCCTTCAGCCGGGCCTCGTCGACCTCGCTCGGGGCGCCCATCAGCAGGTCCTGGGCGTTGCCGTTGAGCGGGAAGGCGATGGTCTCGCGGATGTTGGGCTCGTCCGCCAGCAGCATCACGATGCGGTCGATGCCCGGGGCGATGCCGCCGTGCGGCGGGGCGCCGAAGTGGAAGGCGCGCAGCATGCCGCCGAACTCGCGCTCGACCTCCTCGTGGCTGTAGCCGGCGATCTCGAAGGCCTTGTACATGATCTCCGGCTCGTGGTTCCGGATCGCGCCGGAGGACAGCTCCACCCCGTTGCAGACGATGTCGTACTGCCAGGCCAGGATGTCCAGCGGGTCCTTGGTCTCCAGCGCCTCCAGGCCGCCCTGCGGCATGGAGAACGGGTTGTGGGAGAACTCGATCTGCCCGGTGTCCTCGTTCCTCTCGAACATCGGGAAGTCGACGATCCAGCAGAAGCGGAAGACGTTCTCCTCGAAGTGGCCGGTGCGGCGCCCGGCCTCGACGCGGACCGCGCCCATGATCCTGGAGACCTCGTCGAACTCGCCCGCGCCGAAGAAGACGGCCGTGCCCGGCCCGGCGTCCAGGCGGGACAGCAGGGCGGAGACGTTCTCCTCGGTGAGGAACTTGGCGATCGGGCCGGTCAGCTTGCCGTCGTCGCCCACGCGCACCCAGGCCAGGCCCTTGGCGCCCTGCAGAGCGGCGAACTCGCCCATCTGGTCGAAGAACTTGCGCGGCTGGTCGGCGGTGCCGGGCACGGCCAGGGCGCGCACGTGCTTGTCCGCGAACGCCTTGAACTCCGAGCCGGCGAAGACGTCGGAGACGTCGGCCAGTTCCAGCCCGACGCGCAGGTCCGGCTTGTCGCTGCCGTACTTGAGCATCGCCTCGCGGAAGGGGATGCGCGGGAAGGGCGAGGTGACGTGGCGCCCGTCGCCGAACTTCTCGAAGAGGTCGGTCATGACCTTCTCGATGACGCCGAAGACGTCCTCCTGCTCGACGAAGCTCATCTCCATGTCGAGCTGGTAGAACTCGCCCGGCGAGCGGTCGGCGCGGGCGTCCTCGTCGCGGAAGCAGGGCGCGATCTGGAAGTAGCGGTCGAAGCCCGCGATCATCAGCAGCTGCTTGAACTGCTGCGGGGCCTGCGGCAGCGCGTAGAACTTCCCCGCGTGCAGCCGGGAGGGCACCAGGAAGTCGCGCGCGCCCTCGGGGGAGGTGGCCGACAGGATCGGGGTGGCCAGCTCGTTGAAGCCGAGCGCCGTCATCTCCTGCCGGATGGTGGAGATGACCGCCGAGCGCAGCATGATGTTGCGGTGCATGCGCTCCTTGCGCAGGTCGAGGAAGCGGTACTCCAGGCGCCGCTCCTCGTTGACGCCGTCCTCGGTGTTGATGGTGAACGGCAGCGGGTCGGCGGCGCCCAGCACCTCGACCCCGGCGACCTCGACCTCGATCTCGCCGGTGGGCAGCTCGGGGTTGACGTTCTCCTCGCCGCGGGCGACGACCCGGCCGTCGACGCGGACGACGGACTCCTTGGAGATCGAGCTCAGCGCCTCGTAGGGGGCGGTGTCGGGGCGGACGACGAGCTGGACGATCCCGTGGTGGTCGCGGAGATCGATGAAGAGGATGCCGCCCAGGTTCCGCCGATTGTGCAGCCAGCCGGAGAGGCGGACATCCGTGTCGATGTCCGCGGCACGGAGCTCGCCGCAGGTGTGGGACCGGTACCGATGCATCATTCGTCCAAGTCGTCAGGTTGTCGGTTGGTGTCGGGCCGCCGGCCGCTCGTCGGCGAGGGGGCGCACACGTCCCACAGACTACCGTCCGGGCCGTCTTCCGCCGGGTGCCCCCGGGAACGACCACATATGGTGGAAAAGTGCACACCGAGGACATTCTCGCGGCCACCGGGGTCGGCCTGTGGCGCTGGGACAACACGGCCGGCGTCATCACGCTGGACGCCACCGCGGCCCGGCTGCTGGGCCTGCCGCCCGAGGAGACCGTCCTGACCGAGAGTGCCCTGCGCTCCCGCTTCCACGCGCTCGACTACGCGGAACTGGCCAACGTCGCCGCCCTCGCCATCGCCGAGGGCACGATCGCGGAGGCGCTGCAGCGGGTGGTGGCACCGGACGGCACCGTCCTGCGGATCGTGCGCAACCGGCTGGCCCTGGCCGGGCAGACCCTGATGGGTACGGAGCCGGGCCAGTCCTTCGTGCTGCACGGACTGCTGACCGAGGCCCCCTGGCCGAACCGCCCCGCCGGGGCCGGTGAGGAGGTCTCGGAGATCCCCCAGGAGACGTATCCGGTGGAGATCACCGCCGAGCGGCCCCCGGGCGCGTCCGTCCCCACGGTGCAGTCCCCGGCCGCCCAGGCCCCGGCCGCCGCCGAGTGGCGGCACTCGCGCGAGGCGTTCCTGCTGGACGTGGGAAAGGCGCTGGCCGAGGCGCAGACCACGCAGGAGGTGCTGCGGGTGGCGGGCCAGATGTCGCTGCCCGGCCTCACCCCCTCCTCCCTGGTCATCTACGGCGTCAGGGGAGACCGGTTGACCCCGATCGGCTACTACGGACCGGACGTGGACCGGCGGCCGGCCTTCGGCGAGACGACGCTGGAGAGCGACTACCCCGGCAGCACGGCCGTCCGCACCGGCCGGGCCGTCTACCTGTCCTCCCCCGAGGAGTACCGGCGCCGCTTCCCCGCCGTCTGGCCCCTGGTGGAGGGCTACGGGCGCCGGGCCTGGGCCTATCTGCCGCTGATCGTGGGCGGCCGGACGATCGGCGCCTGGCTGCTCGCCTTCGGCGCCCCCGTCGCCTTCACCCCCGACGAGCGCCAGCTGCTGGTGTCGGTGGCGCGGATGCTGGCGCAGGCCCTGTCGCGGGTGTACATCCAGGAGTCCAAGCGGGAGCTGGCCGACAGCCTCCAGCGCACCATGCGGCCCGCCCAGCGCACCGCCGTCCCCGGCATGACGGTGGTCAGCCGGTACCTGCCGGTCGGCGGCGGCCTCCAGGTCGGGGGCGACTGGTACGACGTGATCCCGCTGCCGTCCGGCCGCACCGCCCTGGTGATCGGCGATGTGCAGGGGCACGACGTACGCGCCGCGGGGGTCATGACGCAGCTGCGGATCGCGCTGCGCGCCTACGCCGCGGAGGGGCACCGGCCCGACGCGGTGCTCGCCCGCGCCAACCGCTTCCTGGCCGGGATGGAGACCGGCGACCTGCCCGAGCCCGGCGGCGCCGCCGGGCGGGCGGACGCGGACCCGGCCGACGACCACCGCTTCGCCACCTGCCTGTACGTGGAGGCCGATCCGGACGGCGCGCTCGACATCGCCCGCGCCGGCCACCCGGAACCGGTGGTCCGCCTGGCCGACGGCGCGGTGCTGACCTGCTCGGTGGCGCCCGGACCGCCGCTGGGGATCGTCACGGGCGCCGACTACCCCGTCACCCGGGTGGCGCTGGGGCGGGGCGAGACGCTGCTGATGTGCACCGACGGGCTCGTCGAGGCCGGCGGCCTGGACTACGACGCCGGATGGGCGCGGCTGCGCAAGGTCCTGGGAGAGCACGGGGGGTCACCGGAGAACCTCGCCGACACGCTGATCCACGCGATGCACGGCGCTCCGACCCGCCATGTGACCGGCACCGGGCACGGCATGGAACCGCGCGCGGGCGGACGCGAGGACGACATCGCGCTGATGCTGCTGAGCCGCGAGGGCGGCGTGCCCGAGGTGCGCCCGCGCCCCCTGGTGCGCCGTCTGGTGATGTCGGTGGCCCAGTCCGAGCAGGCCCGGGTCTCCGACGCCCGCCACCAGCTCCGCGAGCTGCTGTTCGACTGGGCGGTGGAGGACCAGGTGGAGGGCGCCGTCCTGCTGCTGTCGGAGCTGCTGACCAACGCCCTGGTCCACACCGAGTGGGACGCCACGCTCTCTGCCGAACTGGAGGGCGAGCCCGGCTCGCGGCGGCTGCGCGTGGAGGTCGCGGACTCCAGCGAAGAACTGCCCCACCGGCGCCACCCCGGCGAGCTGGCCTCCCGGGGGCGCGGTCTGCTGCTGCTGGAGATGCTGGCGCACGCGTGGGGGGTGGAGCCCAGGGGCGCGGGCAAGAGCATCTGGTTCGAGCTCCACGAGGCCGAGGAGGGGCCGGACTGGGGCTGAACCGCCGGGCCCCGCGCCAGGCCGCGTCCGGCCGCGCCAGGCCGCGTCAGTGGGCGTCAGTGGGCGTCGGCCGGGACCGAGCCCAGCCGTCCCGCCTTGAAGTCCTCGAACGCCTGGACCAGTTCGGCGTGACTGTTCATCACGAACGGGCCGTAGTGGGCCATCGGCTCGCGGATCGGCAGGCCGCCGAGCAGGACCACCTCGAAGTTCTCGCTGCGGGAGTCCTGCTCCTCGGCGGCGCGGACGGTGAGCGCGCCGCCGTCGCCGAAGACGACCGTCCGGCCCATGCCGAAGGGCCGCCTCTCCGCGCCCGCGGAACCGTGGCCCGCCAGTCCGTACGCGAGGGCGTTGAAGTCCGGCCGCCAGGGGAGCGTGACCTCGGCGCCGGGGCTCACCGAGGCGTGGATCATCGTGATCGGCGTGTGCGTGACGCCCGGTCCCTCGTGGCCGTCCAGCTCCCCCGCGATGACGCGCAGGAGCGCGCCGCCGTCGCCCGAGGTCAGCAGCCGGACGCTGCCGCCGCGGATGTCCTGGTAGCGGGGGTCGGTCATCTTGTCCCTGGCCGGCAGGTTGACCCACAGCTGCAGGCCGTGGAAGAGGCCGCCGGAGACGACCAGCTCCTCGGGCGGGGTCTCGATGTGCAGCAGGCCGCTGCCCGCGGTCATCCACTGGGTGTCGCCGTCGGAGATGGTGCCCCCGCCGCCGTGGGAGTCCCGGTGGACGAAGGTGCCGTCGATGATGTAGGTGACGGTCTCGAAGCCCCGGTGCGGGTGCCAGGGGGTCCCCTTGGGCTCACCGGCCTCGTAGTCCACCTCACCCATCTGGTCCATCATGATGAACGGGTCCAGGTACCTGTGGTCGATCCCGGCGAACGCGCGGCGCACCGGGAAGCCCTCGCCCTCGAAGCCGGAGGGAGCCGCGGCCGTGTGCAGGACGCGGCGCGGGCGGGCGTCGGCCGGGGCGGTGACGCGGGGGAGTACGAGCGGGTTCTCGGCGGTGATCGCCGGCATCTGGACCTCCTCGGGAAGCCTGGAGGCACCAGGGTATTTCAACGTTCAACGGAAAGCCAGGAGCGCCCGGTACACACGGCGCGGGCGGTGTGTCCCTCCGCTCCCCGTGCGCCCCCCGGGCGGGGCCGGCAGCGGGTCAGCCGTACATCCGGCGCATCGCGAAGTCGACCATCTCCTCGACCGCCTTGGCGTCGAAGACGATCCGGTGCTCGCCCTCCATGTCCAGCACGAAGCCGTAGCCCGACGGCAGCAGGTCGAGCACCTCCGCACCGGTGATCACGAAGTACTTCGACTCCTTGCCCGCGTACGCGCGCAGCTCCTTGAGCGTGGTGAACATCGGGATCACCGGCTGCTGGGTGTTGTGCAGCGCCAGGAAGCCGGGAGTGTCGCCGCGCGGGCAGTACACCTTCGACGTGGCGAAGATCGCCTGGAAGTCCTCGGGGGACATCACCCCGGTGGTGAAGGCCCGTACGGCCTCGGCCAGCGACGGCGGCGAGGGCTCCGGGTAGAGCGGCTGCTGCTGCCCGTAGCCGGGCGGCGGCTGCTGTCCGTAGTGCTGGCCGGCGTGCTGCCCCGCGTGCGCGCCGTGCCCGGGGTGGCCGGTGTGCCCCGGGTGGCCGGTGTGGCCGCCGTGACCGGCGTGCTGCCCCGCGTGCCCCGCGTTTCCGGTCTGGTCGTAGCCGTACATGGGCGTAAGCGTATCGACTTCGGGCCCCCTCCCGCCCCGCCGCGGGAGCGGTCCGCCGTCAAGGCGCCCTCCGGGGAGTTCTGTCACAGTCGCGCGGATCGGGTTGCTTCTTATTACCGGCGGGTAGCATGATGAGAGCTACTTTCTGGTACGCGTAGGGAGGAGTCTCCTCCCCCTATCCACTACGGAGCCGTCGCCATGGGGCACTACAAGTCGAATCTCCGCGACATCGAGTTCAACCTCTTCGAGGTACTCGGCCGCGACACGGTGTACGGCACCGGCCCGTTCGCGGAGATGGACGTCGAGACCGCCAAGAGCGTGCTGGCCGAGGTCGCCCGCCTGTCGGAGAACGAACTGGCCGCCTCCTACGAGGACGCCGACCGCAACCCGCCGGTGTTCGACCCCGAGACCAATACCGCTCCGGTCCCGGAGTCCTTCAAGAAGAGCTACCAGGCGTACATGGACGCCGAGTGGTGGCGGCTGGGCATCCCGGAGGAGATCGGCGGCACCACCGTCCCGCGCTCCCTGCTGTGGGCCTTCGCCGAGACCATCCTCGGCTCCAACCCGGCCGTGTGGATGTACGCGTCCGGCCCCGCCTTCGCCGGCGTCCTCCACGAGGAGGGCACCGAGGAGCAGCAGAAGATAGCCAAGCTCATGGCGGACAGGCAGTGGGGCTCCACCATGGTCCTCACCGAGCCCGACGCGGGCTCCGACGTGGGTGCCGGCCGCACCAAGGCGATCAAGCAGGACGACGGCTCCTGGCACATCGAGGGCGTCAAGCGCTTCATCACCTCCGGTGAGCACGACATGTCCGAGAACATCGTGCACTTTGTCCTCGCCCGCCCCGAGGGCCACGGCCCGGGCACCAAGGGCCTGTCCCTGTTCGTCGTGCCCAAGTACGACTTCGACTGGGAAACCGGTGAGCTCGGCGAGCGCAACGGCGTCTACGCCACCAACGTCGAGCACAAGATGGGCCTGAAGGCCTCCAACACCTGCGAGATGACCTTCGGCGCCAACGCCCCCGCCAAGGGCTGGCTGATGGGCGAGAAGCACGACGGCATCCGCCAGATGTTCAAGATCATCGAGTTCGCGCGGATGATGGTCGGCACGAAGGCCATCGCCACCCTGTCCACCGGCTACCTCAACGCGCTGGAGTACGCCAAGGAGCGCGTCCAGGGCGCCGACCTGGCCCAGTTCACGGACAAGACCGCCCCGCGCGTCACCATCACCCACCACCCCGACGTGCGCCGCTCGCTGATGACGCAGAAGGCGTACGCCGAGGGCATGCGCTCGCTGGTGCTCTACACCGCCACCGTCCAGGACGAGGTCCTGGCCAAGGAGGCCGCCGGCGAGGACGCCTCCGCCGCCAAGCGCCTGAACGACCTGCTGCTGCCGATCGTCAAGGGCTACGGCTCGGAGAAGTCCTACGAGCAGCTCGCCCAGTCGCTGCAGACCTTCGGCGGCTCCGGCTACCTGCAGGAGTACCCGGTCGAGCAGTACATCCGGGACGCCAAGATCGACACCCTCTACGAGGGCACCACCGCGATCCAGGGCCAGGACTACTTCTTCCGCAAGATCGTCCGCGACCAGGGCCAGGCGATGACCGCCCTGTCCGAGGAGATCAAGAAGTTCCTGGCCGAGGCCGCCGGCGGCGAGGGTCTGGCCGGCGCCCGCGAGCAGCTCGCCAAGGCCGCGGGCGACCTGGAGGCCATCGTCGGCACCATGCTGACCGACCTGGCCGCCACCGAGAAGGACGTCAAGTCCATCTACAAGGTCGGCCTGAACACCACCCGCCTGCTGATGGCCTCCGGCGACGTCGTCATCGGCTACCTGCTCCTCAAGGGCGCCGCCGTGGCCGCCGACAAGCTGCCGGGCGCCGCCGCCAAGGACAGGGCCTTCTACGAGGGCAAGATCGCCGCCGCGAAGTTCTTCGCCGCGAACATCCTGCCGGGCGTCGGCGTCGAGCGGCAGATCGCCGAGGCCACCGACCTGTCGGTGATGGAGCTGGACGAGGCCGCCTTCTGAGCCTCCTCCTCCCGGGCCGCCTTCCGGGCCGCCCTCCGGGCCGGCTCCGGACGGAGCTCTGAGCGGAGCCCGGCCGGGACGGCCGGGCTCCGGCTCCGCGGGACACCCGGCGTCCGCCCGTCCTCGGGGGCGGGCGGACGCCGGGTGGGCGGGGGCCCCGTTCCCAGGTCAGGGGGGAGCGGGGCCCCCGCCGTTCGTATGCTGGACACATGAGCACTTCCAGCCGCTTCGACCGTGGCCACACCGACGACCTGGTCTCCTTCCTCACCGCCTCGCCCACTCCGTACCACGCGGTCGCGACCACCGCCGAGCGGCTGGAGAGGGCGGGCTTCCGGCGGCTGGAGGAGACCGACGCCTGGGACGGCGACGGCGGCGGCCGGTACGTGCTGCGCGGCGGCGCGATCATCGCCTGGTACGTGCCCGAGGGCGCCACGCCCGCCACTCCCTTCCGGATCGTCGGCGCCCACACCGACTCCCCCAACCTGCGCGTCAAGCCCGTGCCGGACACCGGCGCGGCCGGCTGGCGGCAGATCGCCGTCGAGATCTACGGCGGCACCCTGCTCAACACCTGGCTCGACCGCGATCTGGGCCTGGCCGGACGGCTGGCCCTGCGCGACGGCTCCACCCGCCTGGTGAACGCGGACCGGCCGCTGCTGCGCGTCCCCCAGCTCGCCATCCACCTCGACCGGGAGGTCAACGGCGGCCTGAAGCTGGACCGCCAGCGCCACATGACGCCGATCTGGGGCCTGGGTGAGCCCTGTGAGGGCGATCTGGTGGACTTCCTCGCCGCCGAGGCCGGCCTGGACGCCGCCGACATCGCCGGCTGGGACCTGATGGTCCACAGCGTCGAGCCGCCCGCCTACCTCGGCCGCGACCGCGAACTGCTCGCCGGGCCGCGCATGGACAACCTGCTCTCCGTCCACGCCGGCACCGCCGCCCTGATCGCGGCCGCCGAGGCCGGTGACCTGCCGTACGTCCCGGTGCTGGCCGCCTTCGACCACGAGGAGAACGGCAGCCAGTCCGACACCGGCGCGGACGGCCCGCTGCTGGGCAACGTGCTGGAGCGCTCCGTACTCGCCCGCGGCGGCGGCCCCGAGGACCGCGCGCGGGCGTACGCGGGCACCGTCTGCCTGTCCTCGGACACCGGCCACGCCGTGCACCCCAACTACCCCGAGCGCCACGAGCCGGGCCACCACCCGATGCCGAACGGCGGCCCGATCCTCAAGGTCAACGTCAACCAGCGCTACGCCACCGACGGCACCGGCCGCGCCGTCTTCGCCGCCGCCTGCGAGCGGGCCGGGGTGCCGTGGCAGTCGTTCGTCTCCAACAACGCCGTCCCCTGCGGTACGACGATCGGCCCCATCACCGCCGCGCGGCACGGCATCGCCACCGTGGACATCGGTGTGGCGATCCTGTCGATGCACTCCGCCCGCGAACTGTGCGGCGCCGAGGACCCGTTCCTGCTGGCGAACGCCCTGACGGCCTTTCTGGAGGCCTGACGGGGCGGCCCGGCCCGGGGATCCGCGGCGTTCGGCGACAGGCCGTCAGGGATGTCCGGGCGGGCCGGGTTCGGGCGGCACGAACGGCGCTCGGAATGCAAGTCCCGCCCAGGGGTACCCGGTTGGTTGAACGAGCCCTCAACCAGCCGGACGGAGGCGGTTCTTCATGGGCATGGCACTGACCATCGTACTGATCGCGGTGGGCGCGATCCTGACCTTCGGGGTGAACTGGGATATCTCCGGGGTCAACCTCGATGTGATCGGCCTGATCCTCATGGCGGTCGGCTTCATCGGGCTGGCGTCCTACGTGGCCATCTTCAAGCGCCGCCGCGTGCAGCCGCCGAGCCCGGCGGCCCCGGTCGTCGAGGAGAACCACCGCCACCAGTGGCGCGCCTGACCGGCCGCGGTGCCCGGCCGGCCGTACGGCGGGAGCCCGGGGCCCGCCGGAGGCCCGGCACCCGCCACCGTGTTGTGGCGGGTGCCGGGCCTCCGGCGGGTGGAATCCGAGCCTCCGGGACCGTCCGCCGGCCCGGGGGCCCGTCCGGGGCGGTTCCTCGCCACCGCACGTCGCCCGAGGCCCGTTAGCGTCTCTCTCCCGCCCCGTCCGCGCGGGAACAATGCGGCCATGGGCAACGGACTTCTCATCGACAAGACAGTCATCATCACCGGAGCGAGCAGCGGAATCGGTGCCGCGGCCGCGAACGTCTTCAGCCGGGAGGGCGCGGCCGTGATCCTGGTCGCGCGCCGGGAGAGACGGTTGGCGGCCGCCGTGGCCGAACTCCGGGACAAGGGAGCCGAGGCTTCCTACGTGGTGGGCGACATGACGCTCGCCGCGGACGCGGCACGGGCGGTGGACTTCGCCGTGACCGAGTACGGACGGCTGGACGCGGCCTTCAACAACGCCGGGATCGGTGGCGACCGCACCCCGTTACATCTGATGCCGGACGACGTCTACGACACCATCATGGACGTCAATGTGCGCGGCCTGTGGAACTGCCTGCGCCAGGAGATAGCCGCGATGCTGCCGCGCGGCGGCGGGGCGATCGTCAACAACAGCAGTGTGGCCGGCCTGGTGGCCGTTCCCGCCGCCGCCCCCTACATCGCCTCCAAACACGCGGTCATCGGCCTCACCAGGGCGGCGGCGGACGAGTACGCGCGGCAGGGCGTCAGGGTGAACGCGGTGGCCCCCGGCACCACCCGCAGCGAGATCACCGCCGACTGGTTCTCCCGCAACCCCGGCATGGAGGAACTGGCGCACGCCGTGACCCCGCAGGGGCGCACCGCGGAGCCGGAGGAGATCGCGGCCGCCGCGGCCTGGCTGCTCAGCGACCGCTGCCCCTTCCTGACCGGGGCGGTGGTGCCGGTGGACGGCGGCTTCGTCAACCACTGACCGCGGTGACGCCCGTGGACGGCGCTCCCGGGCAGCGCTCCGGCAACGCCGTCCACACGGCCACTTCGCACCGTTACGCGCGTAACCCCGTCAGCCGGGCCCGGAACACCGCGCGTCCGCCCTGATGGCCCGTGACGTCGATCGCGGACCGGCCGGCCGGGACCGCGGGACGTGTCACGGCCTCGATCCAGCACGGCTCGCCGAACTCCACGTACCGCGTGTAGCGGATGCCGACGTCGGTGAGTTCGAAGGACTCCGGGTGGACGGCGGCGTACGCCGCCTGCTGGGCCGCCTCCAGCAGGACCAGCCCGGGCACATGGTCGACCGGGTGGTCGAAGAGCAGGGGGTTGGACACGGCGTTGCGCAGCCGCCACCACCGTCCGCCACCGCCGTCCGCCAGGAGTACGTCGTCCGGGCTCGCCCTGCCGACCAGCCGGGGCGCGACGGGGACCGGCACGGGCCAGCGTCCCCAGTCGGCGGACGTGTGCTGTCCGCGCACCCGACGGTAGGCCGCCGGAGAGATCCAGCCGAATTCCGTGTCGGCCAGGCAGATGTCGGCACCGTCGCGCCGGATGTGGAACCCCATGGTGAGGCGCATGGCGCTTCCGGGCTTCCGGGCGACCGTCACCACGGCCTCGAACTCCCCGCCCTCGTCGGCCCGGAGCCCGGGCTCCACCGTGATGTTCAGGGTGTGCAGCAGCGTGTGGTGGCCTGTGGGGACCCCGTACGCGGCATGCGCCACGAAGAGGCCGCACTGGCGGATGACCTGCGCCAGAAGCCGGGAATCGTACCCTCCGGTTTCTCTGCCGACGGGTCTGCGCACGCCGAGCACGAAGGTGTCCCGGCCCGCCGCGCGCCAGTCCTTGATGAGGATCGTCACACTGTGTCTGAGATGCGTGTACTCGCCCAATTCCGCCGGTGAGCAGAGCTCGGGAAGACCGGGAGAGACTGAGAGGGCATCGATGGGCACGGACATGAGGCTCCTTCCGGACAGAACAGATGACTGAAGGTGGTGCCTGCTCCCGAACCTCACGTTGGTAACCTACTGTTAGTTCTGTTTTTTGCCGGCTCACCGTGCGGTTACCACAGAAGCAGGTGGAGAGGTTGTCGGAGGTTAGGATGGCGAGACAGGAGCGCGCTATTCGCACTCGCAATCGCATCCTGGATGCTATGGCCAGCCTTTTCAACGAGGTCGGCTACGACGCCGCGACCATCGCGGCGCTGGTGGAGCGGACCGGGCTGACCAGAGGGGCGCTTTACTTCCACTTCGCGTCGAAAGAGGACATCGCACGGGCCGTGCTGGAGGAGGCGGTGACCCGGCGGGGGCTGCGGCCGCAGCCCTTCAAGGTGCAGGAGTGGGTGGATCTGGGACTGCTTCTGGCCTGTCGCGTGCCCCGGGAGCCGGTGCTGCGCGCGGCCATACGCCTGTCCGTCGACCCCAAGGCACGCCGGCTGTTCGGCACCCGCTGGCCGGACTGGGTGGCAGTCGGCCAGGAGCTGCTCGTCGAGGCGAAGGAGCGGGGTGAGCTGCTCCCGCACGCCGATCCGGCGGCGGTCTCACGCGCGGTCGTGGGCTCGTGGACCGGGGTGCAGCTGGTGACGGAGGCGCTGGGGGACGGGCTGGATCTGGCCGGGGAGATCTCGATGCTGTACCAGCTGGTGCTGCCCAACATCGTCACGCCCGCGGTGCTCGCCCGGATCGACTCGTCCGCCTACCGGGCCGAGCGGCTGTTGCGCGAGGAGACCCCCGAGGCCGACGACACACGGTGAACGGCTCGGGGCATGACGGGTTTCCACACTGGACGCCATACAGGAAATCGCACTTGCACACCCCCCGTGGTGCAGTGACTCGAAACGACGATGCGTTCGATCCGTCGGTCAACGGCACGCTCCGACGTAGCCGGCAAGGCTCCCGAAGGAGCGGCGGCCGCTGCCAAGGAGAAGAATACTTGCATGGCGTTCGGTTTTCTAGTGCCTCGACGTCGGCAAAAGGTCGCTTTTGCGGCATTGGAGCAGTCTGACTCGACGCAAATATGTCCGACTCCTATGCTTTGGTTGGCATAAATGATGAATGTCGAGCTGTACAAATAACAGGACGTGTGTTCTTTTAATGGAGTCAGAGCGTGCGAAGGGGGAGTGATGACAGTGCACGCTGCGCCACTGGCTCCTGCAGGACCCGAGCGGCATCGCGCACACGGCGGCACCTCGCGCGCCGATCCGGCCGCCGGGACGAGGATGATCCGCGTGCTGGTCGTCGGGGACAGGGCCGAGGTGGCCGATACCTGGGTGCGGGAGCTGCGCCGGCAGGGGTACACCGCGAACAGTGTGGACACGGGCGCCAAGGCCCTGAACACCCATCAGCACGCCGACTTCGTCCTGCTCGACCTCGACCTGCCCGACGTCGACGGCCTGGAGGTCTGCCGGTCGATCAGGAAGCACGGCGACAAGCCGATCATCGCCGTCACCACCCGCGACACCGAACTGGACCGCGTCCTGGCCCTACAGGCCGGGTCGGACGACTGTGTCATCACCTCGTGCGGCTGGCGGGAGATCCTGGCCCGTATCGAGGCGGTACTGCGCCGGACGTATCCGCAGCCGAAGCCTGCCCGGATCATTTCCGTCGGCCCGCTGCGCATCGACGGAAGAACCCACGAGGTGAGCCTGCTCGGAAAACCGGTGAACGTCACGGCCAAGGAATTCCAGCTGCTGCACGTACTGGCCGAGAACGCGGAGGAAGTCGTCACCCGCAAGGAACTGATGTCCCGTGTGTGGGGCACCAGGTGGATTGATTCCAGCCGCACCATCGACACCCATGTGCGCAGCTTACGGGCCAAGCTCGGATCGAATAACTGGATTATCACCGTCCGCGGCGTCGGATACCGCATGGGCCGCGGTTAGGAAAGCGGCTCCGCTCGGGAAACACCACGGCGCGGGGCGGCCCGGCCCACGGCCGGCGGACGGCACAGTCGGCCCACGGCACGGCCGCGTCCGCCCTCCGCCCGCGGTGCGGGCGGAGGGCGGACGCGGCCTTCGCCGGTGTGGGACCGTACCGGCCGGCGTCAGGCGGCCTCGGCCTGCTGGGACAGGCCGCCCAGCCCCACCGGGTCCTGCCCGAGACCGCTCGGCCTCAGCCAGTCGAAGGCCCGGTAGACGGCCGGGCCCAGCCCCATCGCCTCGGCGACCTGCTCGCGCAGCCGGTTCGAGGCGAAGGCGCCGATGACGTTCATCTGGGCGTCCCGGTAGAGGCGCGCCACCTCATGGCCCTCGGTCACCCCGCCGGCCCCGTGGATCTGCACGGCCCGCGCGGTGACCTCGACCGCCATCTCCGTGGCGTAGATCTTCAGCATGGCGATCAGGGTCCGGGCCGAACGGCCCGCCGCACGCTCCACGGCCGCCCGCCGGGCCAGCAGGCGAGCGGCGTCGATCTGGGCGCGTGACTCGGCGATCTGGGCCTGGACTCCTTCCATGTGTGCCAGGGGCCGTCCGAACGAGACGCGGTCCCGGGCGTGCCGTACCGAGGCCGCCAGCGCCGATTCGGCGATGGCGACGGCCGCGACGGAGACCAGCAGCCAGCCCCAGGTCATGCCCTCGGAGAGCTCGTCCAGGGGGACGGGCACGACATCGGTCTCCGCGACCTGGACGTCGGTGAGGACCAGGCCGCCCCAGGGCATGCCGCGCAGCCCCATGCGCGGGATCTCGTACCGGTGCACTCCGGGCTGCCGCAGGTCCACGAACGCCAGGCACCAGTCGGGACCGTCGTCGCCGGGTCCCTTCTCCCGCCGGGCCAGGGTGACGGCGAGGTCGGCGTCGGGTGCGTTGGTGATCCGGGACTTCTCCCCGTTGACGACGAAGCCGCCGCCGCCGGACGGCCCGGCGCGGCGCACGGTCGTGCGGTAGGTGCCCGCATCGCTGCCCGCGCTCGTCTCCACCACCGCGAAGGCGGCCAGGAGGCGTCCGGAGAGCAGGCCGTCCAGCAGCCGCGCGTGTGTGTCGTGGTCGCCGTAGGTGGAGATCAGGTTGGCGCACAGCAGCGCGGACACGGTGGCCGACCAGTAGGTGCTGGGACAGGCCCGGGCCAGCGCCTCCATGGCCGCCACCTGAGCGGGGCCGTCGGCGCCCGTGCCGCCGATCTTCCGGGGGTGGAACAGTCTCAGGTATCCGCTGTCGGTGATCTCCTTCCAGTTCTGCGCCGGTATGCGGGCCGCCGCGTCGGTGTCGGCGGCCCGCCCGGCGATGCCGGGGAAACTCGGTGCGGCGTCGGTGCCGTGTCGCTGGACGTTCATGTCGGTAGCTGCTCCTTCGTGTCGGTGGCCGCTCCTCCGGGCCGGCCGGGGCCCGAAGCGCCCGGGCCCGAGGAGGACCGGGGGAAGGGGAGGCCGGGAGCCCGGACCCACCCGGCGGGCGGGCCGGTCGAAGCGCCGGGTCCGGCCGGGGGCTCAGCCCAGTTCCAGCTCGGACGCCGCGATCACCGGTCGCAGCACCTCGTCGCCACCGCCCGCCGTGGCCAGGAACAGCGCGTCCCGGTGGGCTCGTTCGATCAGGCCGTCACCGCCGGTGAGGACCCCGGCCGGAGCCAGCCCGGCCGCCCCCTCGATCACCGTCCGGGCGGCCCTGGCCGTGAAGAGGCGGGCGCTCGCCGCGTCCCGCTGCGAGGGCCGCCCGCCGCTGTCGAACTGCTCGGCGGCCCGGTGGAGCAGTACGGCGGCCAGCTCGCACCGTGTGGCCATGTCCGCCAGGGTCAGACGCGCGGACTGGGCATGGGACAGCGGCCGGCCGAAGAGGCGGTGCTCCCGGGCGTGGTCCACCGCGTCCCGGGTCAGCGCACGCATCACCCCCAGCCAGGGAGCGCTGCAGAACACCCAGTTCAGCGCGGCGAGCAGGGGTTCCACCTCGGTCGCGGCGCCACGCGGGGTGCCGAGGACGGCGTCGTCCGGGACGTGGCAGTCGTCCAGCGTCAGCCTGCCCCAGGAGCAGGTGCGCATCGCCTCGGGCCGGGTCTGCGTCACCCGCACTCCGGCCGTGGCACGGTCCACCACGAACGCGGTACGGCCGCCACCGCCGAGTTCGTCGGCGACGATCAGGAAGTGGTGGGCCTCCGGCGCGCCCGCGACCAGCTCGAGTTCGCCGTTGAGCACCCGGCCGTCCGCGGCGGAGCGGACGGTGACCGCGGGAGCGAGGGCGGCGCCCTGCGTCTGGTGCAGGGAGAGGGCGCCCCGCCACTGGCCGGAGGCCATCCGGGGCAGGTAACGCTGCTGCTGCCGCGCGGTGCCGAAGACACGCAGCGGCACGGTGGCGAGGACCGCGTGCACGGCCGTCGCGAGGGCGAGACCCGGATCGCGGGCCCCCTCGCCGAGGCCCTGGAGCAGGGCACACGTCCGGACGGCGGACAGGCCTCCGCCGCCCAGGTGGCGCGGTACGAGAGGGCCGGCGAGGCCGGGCCCGGTACGGGCGCCGGCCAGCTCGGCGAAGAGGGCCGGGTCCCACCGACGGGCCCGGTCGCGGTCGGCGGTGGTGGGGCGGGCGACACGGTCGGCGAATTCCCGTACCTGTTCGTCCGGCGTCGGCTCCGCGCCGAGTTCTCCAGGAGAATGCGGAAACACCATGGTATCCCTTCTCTGCCCTTTTCCAGGGGTTCCGTGCACGGTCGGCCTGACACACGGAACGAATATTCGGGTGGTGCCACGTTAGCCATCCGGGAGCTTATCGGGGTGTTCCGGCGGATGTTTTTTCGCGACCCCTCTCAATAATTGGCGGAGATTTCCCTTCATAACATTCCGACACAGTACTTGACGTACCTCTGACATAGGTTCCGTTGTTTCCTCACATGGACCCCTCTCAAAATGTTCACCTATCCGCACCGCATCACCTCCGTTCGTGGAGCGGAAAGGAGAGAGCAATGGAAACTGCACGGCACGAGGGCGGTCCCCGGCAGAGACCGCCGCGTCTGTCGGACGCCACGCTCCGGGACTCCGCGCACATGGCGGGTGTCGAGTTCGGCCCCGAGGACGCCGCCGCCATCGCCCGCCTGCTGGTCAGGACCGGTATCGAGCTGGTCGAGGTCGGAATGGTCTCCGGCCCGGACTCGAAGGACGCCGACCTCGTCCTGGCCACCCATGAGGCCGTCGGTCCCGAACGCAGCATGACGCTCGTGGTCGTACGGGACCGCCGGCAGGTCGCCACGGCACTCGACGAGGCCGAGCGACTGGGCGTGCGCCACATCATGTACTCCATCCCCACCTCCGAGCAGCACGCCGGACTCAAGCTGGGCTCGTCCAGCCCCAAGTTCCTCCAGGCACTCGCCCGTTCGGCGATCACGCAGGCCAAGGAGCGCGGCTTCCACGTCACCTTCAGCGGCGAGGACGGCGCCCGCACCCCCAGGGAGCGGCTCGTCCCGTACGTCACCGCGGGCTTCGAGGCCGGGGCCGACCGGTTCCGCCTCGCGGAGACCGTGGCGTACCTCTCGCCCTGGCAGATGGAGCGGGTGGTCTCCGATCTCACCGCGATCGACGGGTCCGAGATCGAGATCCACTCGCACAACATGCTGGGCATGGCCGTCGCCAACTCGCTCGCCGCCGTCCGCGCCGGCGCGCAGTGGATCTCGGTCACCGTCGGCGGCATCGGTGAGCGCGGCGGCAACGCCCCGCTGGCGGAGCTGCTCACCGCCCTGCACGTCATCCACGGCGACAACCGCTTCGACCTGGGACATCTGACGGAGCTGTCGCGGATCGCCCTGAGGGGGGCCGGTCTCGGCGACGCCTTCCAGTCCGGGCCGACCACGCCGCACGCCTTCGCCTACGAGTTGCCGGGCCAGCTCACCCACCCGGAGGCGTACGAGACGCTGCCCGCCGAACTCGTCGGCAACCAGCGCGAGCTGCGGGTCCGCAGCCGTCTGACGCCCAGCCTGGTCACCTGGGCGCTGAGCGGGTCCGGAATCCTCGCCGACCCGGACGCCCTCACGTCATGGCTGATCAAGCGGCAGGAACGCGACGGCCGTCCGCTGCTCGACCGGGACGCCATCCGCAAGGCCGCCATCGACTTCCAGGCCGTCTGACCCCGTCCTCCACCGGGTTCCCGGCCTCCTCCGCACCTCCCCGCACCTCCCCGTACCCCCCCCGCCCCACCCCGTCCCGCCTCACCCACCCACCTCACCCCACCGGGAGTCGTCCATGTCCACCGCAGCCCTTGCCGGTTCCTGCCCCGAGTGCGAGACCGATCTGACCGTGCCGCCGATGGTCCACGGCGAGACCCTGTCCTGCCCCGAGTGCATGCTCACCCTCCGTGTCGAGGACGTGCGCGACGGCGTGCTCACCCTCCAGATGGTCGAGGTGCAGCTGCGCGACTGGGGCCAGTGAGCGACGACCCGCGGAGGAGACGATCCATGGGTACCACCATCGCCGTCGTCGCGGACCGGCTCGGCTGGGAGGAGCGCCGGCTGATCCAGGTCGCGCCCGAGGCCGGCCTGACCGCCGAGTGGGTCAACGACGAATCACTGTGCCTCGGCGACGCGGACCCCGCGTCGCTGTCCGGGTACGACGCCGTCCTCGTCCGGAGCCGCAGCTACACCCGTGGCGGCCTGGTCGCCACGCTGGCCGAGGCGTCCGGCATCCGTACCGTCAACTCCGCCGCGGCCATCCGGGCCTGTGAGAACAAGCTCGAACTGCGCACCGTCCTGCGCCGGGCCGGCGTCCCGGCCGCGCCCTTCCGGCTCGTGCTGTCCCGCCGGGACTTCCAGCGGGCACTGGAGGACATGCCGCCGCCCGTGGTGCTCAAGCCCGTCTTCGGCGGCATGGGCAAGCGGGTCACCCTGATCCGGGACGCCGACACGGCCCAGTCCGTCTACGACTACGTCGAGGATCTCGGGCACGGCTTCGAGCAGGCCGCGCTGGTGGAGCCGTACCTGGACAAAGGCACCTCCGTCCGGTGCTTCGTCGTCGGCCGTGAGCTGGTCGCCACCGCCCGGTTCGCGAGCGCCGGCGGGGACTGGCGCAGCAACGCGGCACTCGGCAACCAGAGCCGGGCCCTGGACCACGATCCCGCCATCACCGGGATCGTCGACCGTGTGGTGGACGTGCTCGGCGCCGGCGTCTACGGCATCGACCTGTTCGAGACCCCCGACGGGCACGTCGTCAACGAGGTCAACCACGCCCCCGCGTTCAAGGCGATAGCCGAGGCGACCGGGGCGGACATCCCGCGGGCCCTCGCCCGCCACCTGCAGGAGGCACTCACGTGATCCGGGTAGGAGTCGTCGGCGCCTCCGGGCTGGCCGGCGGTGAACTCATCAGGCTGATCACCCAACATCCCGACCTGGAGCTGACCTTCCTCGGCGGCTCCTCCAACATCGGCAGGCGCCCGGCCCAGCTGCACCCGGGCCTCCGCCTCGATCTGGGCCTGACCGTGCAGCCGGTCACCACGGACATCGCCGACCGGGTCGACGTCGTCCTGCTGGCGACCCCGGCGCCGGTCTCGGCGGAACTGGCCGCGCTGCTCGCGGACCGGGTCCCCGCCGTGATCGACCTCAGCGGCGCCTTCCGCATCCGCACACCGGAACTGCACGACCGCTGGTACCCCGGGGTGAAGCGGCGCGACGACCTCGTGGACCGCTTCGTGTACGGCGTGCCGGAACTGGTCGGCGACCAGATGGCGGACGCCGCGCTGATCTCGCTGCCGGGCTGCTACGCCACCTCGATCACCCTGGCTCTCGCCCCCCTGACCCTCGGGCTGGGCCTGACCCTGAAGACCGTGGTGGTGGACGGCAAGAGCGGCTCCAGCGGCGGCGGCCTGAAGTTGCGCACCGCGGACCTGCACCCGCTGCGCAACGGCGCCATCGCACCGTACGCACCCGTGGGTCACCGGCACGCCGCGGAGGTCGGCGACTTCCTGGACCGCGGCAAGCCGGGCGCCGTCGGACACCTGTCGATGTCCGCCTACGGTGTCTCGCACGTCCGCGGCCTGCTCACCAGCTCCTACGCCTTCACCGACGAGGACATCGACCAGCGCGAGCTCCAACGCGCGTACCTGCGCTTCTACAAGGGGCACCGGTTCGTGCGGGTCCGGCGGCACACGGAGACCCTGATCCCGGTGCCCGACCCGCAGGCCGTGCTCGGTTCCAACTTCTGCGACGTGACGGTCCTGCGGGACGAGGACGACAGGGCCGGCGGCCGGATCGTCGTCCTGGCCGCCCTGGACAACCTCGTCAAGGGCGCCGCGGGCCAGGCCGTACAGGCCGTGAACAAGCGCTTCGGACTGCCCGAGGAGACGGGTCTGGCGATGCAGCCGGTGATGCCGGCATGAGCGGAACCTCCCGTGACCGGACCCCCACCGTCGTGAAACTGGGCGGCAGCTGCCTCGACGATCTGGCCGAGTCCTGGTGGGACGACCTGGCCCGGCACGGGCGGGAACACCCGCTGGTGCTCGTGCACGGCTGGTCCAGACCCCTGAGAGAGCTGAGCCCCCGCTACCGCGACCCCTCGGCGATCCTGCGCGACCGGTACGGCAACCAGAGCAGATGGACCACCCCCGAGGTCATCGCGGACATCAAGGCCGTCAGCGCACGGCTGGGCGAGGAGGTCATCGGCCGGCTGGAGCGGCACGGCATCACCGCGGAGCGGCTCCTGGGCAGCGACGGCCTGGTCCACGCCGGCGAGGGCGAGCGCTGGTGGTGGCGGAACAAGCAGCTGGTCGAACTGGAGAACCTGGTCGGCCCGATCACCGCCGTGGACCCCTCACGGCTGAAGAACCTCCAGCCCGGTCACGCCTGCCTGGTGACCCCGCTGGCCCGCGACGCCGGGGGCCGGGAGGTGAACACCGACGCCGACCGGGCGGCGGCCGCCCTGGCCGCCGCCACCGGTGCCACCGATCTCGTCCTCGTCACCGACGTCGCCCACCTGCTGATCGACGGCGAGCCGGTGTCCCGGATCGGCGCCCGGGCCGCGGCCGAGTTCCGCGACAAGGGCGCCACCGGCGGCATGCGCAAGAAGCTGCGCGCGGCCGGCGAGGCCCTCGACGGCGGAGTGGACCGGGTCGTCATCGGCAGCGCACCGGTCACCGATCTGCTCGCCGGCCGCACCGGAACCGTCATCACCCGTACGTGAGGAGTCCCGCGCATGGCGCAATCCCGTGTACTCGTCGTCAACAACGGCACGTTGTCCCTGAAACAGCTCCGCGCACGCTTCGAGAAGCTGGGGTCGCGGACCGACGCGGTGGACGTGGCGTCCGTACCCGCCACCCTCGGGGGCCGCTACCAGGCCATCGTGCTGAGCGGCACCAAGGTGCGGGCCTGTGACACCGCGTTCTACCGGCCGCTCGTCGACCTCGTCATGGGGTCCGGCGTCCCGGTCCTCGGCATCTGCGGCGGTATGCAGCTCATGGCCGTGGCGGCGGGCGGCCGGCTGGCGGAGGGCCCGCAGCGGGTCGGCGGCTACGACGCCCAGGTCGACAAGGAAGAGCCGCTGTTCACCTACGTCAAACCCACCGTGACCGTCTTCCACCGCCACACCCTGTACCTGCGGGAGGCCCCCGAGGGCTTCCGGTCCATCGGCCGCTCCGGGCACGCGCCCGTGGAGTTCCTGCGCTCCGACGACGGGAGGATCTTCGGCTCCCAGGCGCATCTGGAGTTCCGCAGCGACGGCCTGGAGATCCTGCGCGGCTTCGCCCAGCTCTACCGGTGACCGCCGCCGGCCGCGGACGCGATCCGGCGCCCCCCCGTACTCGTCCACGCACCTCACCTACACAACGAAGGACTTGGCAATGAGCGTTGTGGAAAACCCGCAGGAGCCGGCGTTCACCGTGCGCCTGAACGGCAGCGGCGGCGTTCTGAAGGGCTGGGTCGTCGTCGACACGCTCGTCGACGGCCTGGCGATGGGCGGCACCCGTATGACCGCCGGGGTCACCGAGGAGGAGGTCGCCGGCCTCGCACGGGACATGACCGAGAAGTTCACGCTCGCCGGGCTGCGCATCGGCGGCGCCAAGGCCGGCATCGTCTCCGACGGCAGCGACCGCGAGGAGACCTTCCGCACCTTCGGCCGTACCGTCAAGCCCCTGCTGCACGGCGGCATCCACCTCGGCATCGACATGGGCGTCACCCCCGCGGACCGGGCCGTCTTCTTCGCCGAGGCCGGTTACGACCCGCGCTACCGGCTGGGCGCCCCGGACATGCCGATCGACTGGCGCACGTACTACGAGCCGCTGATCGACGCCACCGGGCACGGCGTCGGGGTCGCCGCGCTCACCGCCCTGGAGGCGGGCGGCCGCACGACGTCGGCGCGTGTCGTGGTCCAGGGCTTCGGCGCCGTGGGCCGCTCGGTCGCCCGGTTCCTGGAGGAGCGCGGGCACGTGGTCGTGGGCGTCGCCGACGTGCACGGCACCATCAGCGCGGACCGGCTGCCGGTCGCCGACCTGGTCGCCGTCACCGACGAGTTCGGGCGGATCGACCGCTCCCGCCTGCCGCAGCACGTCACCGTGTCCGCCGAGCCGGACGCCTGGCTCGGACTCGACGCCGACGTGCTGGTCCTCGCGGCGCAGAAGCACGCGCTCAACGCCGAGAACGCCCACCGCCTGCGCGCCCGCCTGGTGGTGGAGGGCGCCAACCTCGCCTCGAGTGCCGAGGCCAAGGAGAAGGTCCGGGCCACGGGTGCCACCCTGGTCCCGGGCGTGATCGCCAACATCGGCGGGGCCGCGTCGGCCGCCCTGGCCGTCACCCGGGTCGTCCCGTTCGACCTGGCGGCCGACGCGCGCAAGGAGTGGGTCTTCGGCTGGGTCGCCGACCGGGTGCGCCACAACACCCGGGCCCTGCTGGAGATCGCCGCCTCCCGGGCGGGCGACCCGCTGCCCGAACTGCTCGCGGCCCGGCGCGGGGACCTGCGATGACGCCCACGACCACGGCCGTCCTGGCCACGGCCTCGGCGGCGGACCGCATGGCCGAGTACCGGCGGCGCGGATGGTGGCGGGACGCCACGTTCCTCGACGACCTGCGCCGTCAGGCCCTGGCACGGCCGCGCAAGCTGGCCATCGCCGGACGCCGGCTCGACGAGGCCCGCACCGACACGCTCGACTACACCGAACTGTCCCGGCTGACCGACCGGTTCGCCGGAGCACTGCTCGAACTGGGCGTCCGGCGCGGCGACATCGTCGCCGTCCAACTGCCCAACCGGTGGGAGATGGTGCCGCTGATGTTCGCCTGCATGGCGGTCGGCGCGGTCATCTGCCCCATCGCGCCCGTCTGCCGGGAGGAGGAGCTGCGCCACCGCCTCACGCTCACCGAGGCCAGGGTGTGCGTCACCCTGCCGGAGTGGGAGGGCTACCCGCTCGCCGAGGCCATCAACGCGCTGCGGCCCGAGCTGCCGCTGGAGCACCTGGTGGTCGTCGACGGGCACGCCCCGCGGGGAGCGGTCGACTTCCACGACCACTTCGTCTCCACACACTGGGAGAAGCAGCACATGGGCGACCTGGAAGGCCGCGCGCTGCGGCCCGACGAGCCGTTCGTGGTGCTGTTCACCTCGGGCACGACCGGTTTCTCCAAGGGCGTGGTGCACAGCCAGAACACCGTGCACTCGGGCGTGCGCGGCTACGTGGACACGTTCATGCTCCGCGACGACATGGTGGCCGTGGTCACCACGCCGCTGGTGCACTACTCCGGCTTCGGCCAGGGGGTGCTCGCCGGGGTGATGCTCGGCGGGACGATCGTCTTCCAGGACGGCCACGACCACGCCGGCCTGCTGGACCTGGTCGAGAGGTACCGCGGCACCCTGCTGTACGGACCGCCGCCCACGCTCTCCGGTGTGGCGGCCGCCCAGCAGACCGACCCGCACGACGTGTCCAGCCTGCGTCACACGGTCACCGGAGCGGCGCCGGTGCTCCAGGAGCTGGTGGACGAGCTGCGGGACACCTTCGGGGCCCGTACGTACTCGGTGTGGGGCATGTCCGAGTTCGGTCCGGTCACCATCAGCCGGCTCGACTACAACCAGGACTGGGCCGCGCACAGCCACGGGCGGCCGATCGACTCCATGGAGATCCGCATCGACCTGTGCCACGACCCCGACAAGCGGGCCCCGGTGGGCCGGCTGCGGGTGCGCGGGGCCTCACAGGCCCTCGGCTACCACAAGCAACAGGACGCCTTCGACGCCGAGACGACCGCGGACGGCTGGTTCGACACCGGCGACGTGGCGCGCGAGGACGGCCGCGGCGGCATCCGCATCCTGGGCCGGGCGAGGGACACCATCCTGCGTGACGGGATCGTCGTCCCGATGGCGGAGCTGGAGGCGATCATCTCGCGGCACCCGAAGGTGACCGAGGCGGCGCTGGTCGGTCCCACCGGCAAGGTGGACGACCCGATCCTGGCGGTCGCCGTGCCCTGCGGCGGCGCCCGGCCCACGCTCCAGGAGGTCCGGGAGCACCTGCGGGACCACGGACAGGACCCCCGGTTCCTCCCCGAGCGGCTGGAGGTCGTCGAGGCGCTGCCCAAGACCCTGACGGGCAAGGTCCGCAAGGTGGAGCTGAGACGGCGCTACGCCGCCCGGTGACCGGGCCGGCGGACGGCGTCCCCCGCCCGTCCGCCGGCTCCGCCCGGCCGCCCCGAAGCCTCCCGCCCGTCCTTCGCCGCTCCTCCCCGTCTTCCCCGCCCGCCCTTCGCAGCCCGGCCGGCCCCACCGCCGAACCGTCTGGAGGAAACACCATGCTCGAAGCCCCATCGGTGACCGTGTCGGCGACACTGGCCGCCGACGAGGCGCTGGCCCGCCGGCGCGATGCCGGGGAACGGGTCCTGTCCCTGGCGAGTGGGGAGATCGGCCTGCCGGTCCTCCCCGCGCTGCGGGAACGGCTCGCCGCGGCGGCGGGCCGCAACGCCTACGGCCCGGTCGCCGGCAGTGCGGCGCTGCGCACCGCCGCCGCCGGGTACTGGGCGCGGCGGGGTCTGGAGACCGACCCCGGGCTGGTGGTGTGCGGGCCCGGCAGCAAGCCGCTGCTGTTCGCGCTGCTGCTGGCGATCGGCGGCGACGTGGTGGTGCCCGTGCCGAGCTGGGTCAGCTACGCGGCGCAGGCGCGACTGGCCGGGGCCCGGCCGGTTCCGGTGCCCGTCCTGCCGGGCCAGGGCGGTGTGCCCGATCCGG
The DNA here is from genome assembly GCF_900114215.1 of Streptomyces mangrovi. Lineage (GTDB taxonomy): Bacteria > Actinomycetota > Actinomycetes > Streptomycetales > Streptomycetaceae > Streptomyces > Streptomyces barkulensis. Next base: position 70,098 of record NZ_FOSG01000014.1, read on the forward strand.
CGGCGCTGCGCGAGGCGGTGGCCCGTGCCCGCGCCGCCGGGCGCGACACGCGCTGTGTGGTGGTCACCCTGCCCGACAACCCGACCGGCACCATCGCGGCACCCGCCACCGTGCGGCGCCTCGCGGAGGCGGCCCGTGAGCTGGACCTGGTCGTCATCTCCGACGAGATCTACCACGACCTGGTCTTCGACCCGGCGGACCGGCCGCCCTCCCCGGCCGTCTTCGCGCCCGAGCGTACGGTGGTCACCACCGGCCTGGCCAAGAACCTGGCGCTCGGCGGCTGGCGGGCAGGGGTCGCCCGGCTCCCGGAAGGCCCGCTCGGCCGCGGGACGCACGACCGGCTGGTCGCCGTCGCCAGCCAGATCTGGTCGAGTGCCGCCGCCCCCGTGCAGGCCGCCGCGGCCTACGCCTTCGAGGAGCCGCCCGAGGTGGTCGAGCACCTCGCCGCCGGCCGGCGGCTGCACGAGACGGTGGCGCGCGCCGTGGCCGAACGATTCACCGCCGTCGGCGCCGAACTGCCGCCCGTACGCGCGACCTGCTACCTGTACCCCGACTTCGAGCCGCTGCGCGAACACCTCGGCCGGGCACACGGGGTGCACGACAGCGGTGGACTCACCACCCTGCTCGCCGAGCGGTACGGCGTGGGACTGCTGCCGGGCGCCGCCTTCGGCGAGCCCGGGCGGTACCTGCGCGTCCGTGCCGCCACCGGCCGGCTCTACGGCGAGACGGAGGCCGAGCGCACCGGCGCCCTGTCCGCCGCGGACCCACTCCGGCTCCCGTGGATCCGGGATTCCCTGAACCGCTTCGACGAGGTCCTGGGCGCCCTGGCGCGCTGACGGACACCCCCGCACCGAGACACTCCCGCACCGCCCCCGCCCCGACTCACCAGGAGGTTCCTCCCAGCCATGTCCATCATCTTCGAATGCGAGTACCAGGGCCGGCGGTACGCGGGTCTGGGCATACCGGTTCCCGGCGAACCCCACACCCTCCACCGGGTGGCCGACGGCCGGCTGGCCGCCGCCCTCGTCGCGGGCGGCGGGCCCGAGGCCCTGAGCGCCGCCGTGGCGCGGGGAACCGAGACGGTCGAGGTGACCCTCGGCGACCCGGAACTGCGCTTCCTGCCTCCGCTGCTGCCCACCGCCCCCGACAGCGGCCTGATCAACGGCTTCATGGGCACGCACCGCTCCAAGTTCGACCGCGCCCCGGAGCCCGACGAGGAGTTCACCCCGCCCAACTACTACATCAAGGGCTTCGGCTCGTGGCTGCGCATGCCGGACGAGCCGCTGACCACCCCCGCCGATCCGGTCTGGCTGCTGGAGGAGCCGGAGGTGGCCCTGGTGTACGTCAACGACGACCGGGGCGTCCCGCACTACGCGGGCTACACCTTCGGCAACGACCTCAACGACATCGGTCTGCACCTGAAGAACCCGTGGGCCTGGACCCCGTACGCGAAGCTGTGCGAGACCTCCCTGACGCCCTGGCTGTTCCTGGGGCCGCCGCCGCGGACCGCGACCGGCCGGGTCGTCATCGAACGGGACGGCCGGCCCGCGTGGGAGGGCCCCTTCTCGTGCGGCACCGACTCCCTGTTCCACCGCGTGGAGGACATGACCGGACATCTGTTCTCGTATCCGGCGCTGCGCCGGCCGGGCCTGGTCAACTACCTGCTGCTCGGCGCGGACAAGGCCACCTACCACGACGGGTTCCGGATCGAGGACGGCGACCGGATGGTCATCGACGTGACCAGCCACGGCGTCGTGCTGGCGAACCCGGTCCAGTACGGTCAGGCGGAGACGGCCAGGTCGTAGTCCGCTGCCGCCGGCCGCTCGGGCCCGCCGGCTCCGGCGGGCCGCCGGGCCCCGCGCACGGCCTCAAGGTAGTCGGAGATGGCGTCCCTGCTGCGGATCAGGCACTCGATCCGCTGGGTCATCCGCTCGCGCTCGCGCTCCAGCGTGGTGATCGTCTCCAGGGTCGCCCCGGCGACATGGATGGACCGGGGCTGCTTCAGGCACGGCAGGATCTGCTTGATGACACGGGTCGGCAGCCCGGAGTCGAGCAGCCCCCTGATCTGCAGTACCCGGTCCACACTGCGCTCGCAGTACTCCCGGTATCCGTTCGGCGAACGGTCCGGTACCAGCAGGCCCTGTTCCTCGTAGTAGCGCAGCATCCGGCGCGGCGTCCCCGTCCGCTCGGCCAGTTCCCCGATCCGCATGTGACCCACCTCACACAAAATCGACTTGACCTTCACACAGATGTGATGGTTGGAGGATAACAGGCATGTCAACGTCCGAAACAGACCTGCTGACCGGCGAACCACCGGCCCCGAAGCAGCAGAAGCTGCCTCTGTCACCGCTGCTGGCCCTGTGCACGGCGGCGTTCATGGGAATCCTCACCGAGGCCCTGCCCGCCGGCGTGCTGCCGGAGATGGCCCGCGATCTCTCCGTGAGCGAGTCCGCGGCGGGGCAGACGCTGACGATCTACGCGATCGCCACGGGCCTCTCGGCGATCCCGATGTCCGTGGCGACGGCCACCTGGCGCCGCAAGAGGCTGCTGCTGCTCGCCGTCACGACCTTCGCCGTCGCCAACGTCGTCACCGCCCTCTCCTCCAGCTACGCCCTGACGATGGTCTTCCGCCTCGCCGCCGGTGTGGCCGCGGCCGTCGTGTGGGCCGAACTCGTCGGTTACGCCCGCCGTCTGGCCCCGCCGCATCTGCAGGGCCGGGCGATCGCCATCACCATGGCCGGCATCCCGCTCGCGCTCTCCCTGGGCATCCCCCTGGGCACCTTCCTGGGCGAGCTGTTCGGCTGGCGGCTGACCTTCGGTCTGGTGACCGTGGTGTCCGTACTCCTGCTCGGATGGGTCTCCGTGTCGGTTCCCGACTACCCCGGTCAGCAGGCCGGGAAGCGGGCACCGATCCTGCAGGCGCTCAAACTGCCCGGTGTGGCGGCGGTGCTGTTCGTGGTCGCCGCCTACGTCCTGGCGCACAACATCCTCTACACCTACATCGCCACGTTCCTCGACGAGTACGACATGACCGCCTCCCGCGACGTCGTCCTGCTGGTCTTCGGGATCGCCTCCATGGTGAGCATCTTCATCACCGGCGCCCTGGTCGACCGCCGGCTGCGGGCCCTGACCATCGGCAGCACCGTTCTGTTCCTGGTGGCCGCCGGCATGCTGGCGGTGCTGGCCGACAACACGGCCGCGGTCTACCTGGCGATGGTGCTGTGGGGCCTCGGCTGGGGCGGTGTGGCCACACTTCTGCAGACCGCCGTCACCGACGCGGGCGGCGACCGGGGGCAGGCCCTGCTGGTCACCACGTGGAACTCCTTCATGGCCGGCGGCGGTGCGGTCGGCGGCATCCTGCTCGACGGCCTCGGCCCCACCTCCTTCCCGTGGAGCGTCCTGCTGCTGCTGGCCCCCGTGCTGCTCGTCGTGGTCGGCGCCCGCGCGCACGGCTTCCCCGCCAAGCGGCCGAGCATGATGACGACGGACTGACGCCACGTCACGGCGGCCCTGCGCCACCGGTCCGGCACCCCGCCCCCGTGTGCCGGACCGGTTCCGTCTCCTCCGGCGGCCGGTCCCGGGCCGGTGGGAGCGGGCCGGTGCGGAACGCCTAACCCTCCCGGGCCGCCCCGTCGTCCAGCCCCGCCAGCACCAGCGGCAGCCGGGAGACGCCGTCCGCCGTGACGCGCACGGGAACGCCCCAGTCCTGCTGGTGGACATGGCAGGCCGGGTACTCCGTCGCAGGGTCGTCGTCGCAGGAGGCGGCCATCGCCGAGACGTGCAGCACACCCTCGGCGACGCCGTCGGCGAGCACCAGCTCCCGGCTCAGGTCGGTGCCCTGGCCCGCGCCGTCCGCCAGCAGCTCCGGCGGCGTGGAACTGACCAGCAGCCGGGTGGAGGGGCCGTAGCGGGTGTCGAGCTTCTGGCCGGGCGGGGCCTGGAAGACCACGTCCAGCCGGAGCGCCCCCGGCGCCACCTCGGTCGCCTCGCGCCGGGTGCGGTGGGCGACGGACTCGACCCGTACCGCCTCCTCGGGCAGCCGCAGCCGGGTCAGCCGGTGGCGGGCGGACTCCACGACCACGATGTCGTCCTCCACCAGGACGGCGTCGGACGGCTCGCGCAGATCCGTGGCGAGCGTGGTGACCTCGCCGCTCGACGGGTCGTAACGGCGCAGGGCGTGGTTGTAGGTGTCGCAGACCGCCACCGATCCGTCGGGCAGCGCGGTGACGCCCAGCGGGTGCTGGAGCAGCGCCTGGCCGGCCGCTCCGTCGCGGTGGCCGAAGTCGAACAGGCCGGTGCCGACCGCCGTGCGCAGCACGAACCCGCCGTCGTCACCGCCCTCACCGCCCTCACCGCCGTCACCGTCCGCGGCACGCTCGACCCAGCGCAGCGCCGAGGTCTCGGAGTCGGCTACCCACAGCCGGTCCCCGGCCGCCGCGAGCCCGGACGGCTGGGCGAACCACGCCTGGTCGGCCGGGCCGTCCACCAGGCCCTCGTTGGTGGTGCCCGCCGCGACCGAGACCGTCCCCGACTCCGGGTCGTACGCCCAGAGCTGGTGGACGCCCGCCATCGCGACCCACAGCCGCCCCTCCCACCAGGCCACGTCCCACGGCGAGGACAGGTCCACCTCGCGCGCGGGCCCGGCCGTCGGCGAGCCCTGCCACCACTGGCGGCCCGTGCCGGCGAGCGTGGTGACCTCGCCGCTCGTCGGGTCCCAGGCCCGCAGCGCGTGGTTGACGGTGTCGGCGACGGCCACCCTGCCGTCCGGGAGCGGCGCCAGGCCCTGCGGCTCGTTGAAGCGGGCCTTCCCCCCGGGCCCGTCCGCCAGCCCGCGCGTCCCCTCGCCGATCCGCCGCACCACCGTCTCGCCGTCCGGCTCCAGCTCCACCAGCTGGTGCCGGGTGGTGTCGGTGACCAGCAGGTTACCCGAGGGCAGGACGAGCGCCTTGCCGGGGAAGCGCAGGTCGGTCGGCTCCGGCTCCGGCGGAACGTACGGGCCGTCGCCCCGCCGCAGCGTCCCCCTGGCCTCGTGCTCGGCCTCCAGCTCCGTCACCAGCTTCTCGATGGCGTGGACATGGCCCTCGCCCGCGTGCTGGGCGACGACGTACCCCTCGGGGTCGATGACGACGAGCGTGGGCCAGGCGCGCACCGCGTACTGCTTCCAGGTCGCCAGCTCGGGGTCGTCCAGGACGGGGTGGTGGACACCGTAGCGCTCGACTGCGTCGACGACGGCCCGGTGCTCGGCCTCGTGGACGAACTTGGGCGAGTGGACGCCGACGACCACCACGGTGTCGCCGTGGCGCTCCTCCAGCTCGCGCAGCTCGTCGACGACGTGCAGGCAGTTCACGCAGCAGAAGGTCCAGAAGTCGAGGACGGTGATGCGTCCCCGCAGGTCGGCGAGGGTCAGCTCCTTGCCGCCGGTGTTGAGCCAGCCGCCCTTGCCGATCAGCTCGGGGGCACGGACACGGGCACGTCGGCGGGGCGCGGGCGCGGGGGTGGGCGCCGGGGCGGCATCGTTCATGCCTTCCAGTGTGTCAATGCCCCGCGCGCGGCCTCGCGCGGCTCCCCGCGGCCCGCGCGGAGGGTGTCCAGCGACCAGCGGCCGGGGCCGAGGGCGGCTGTCAGCAGGAAGGCCCAGCAGAACAGCGCGGAGGGCTCGCCGCCGTTCTCGATGGGGAACAGGCCCTTGGGCTGGTGCACGACGAAGTACGCGTAGGCCATCGAGCCGGAGCAGACCACCGCCGCGGTCCGGGTGAACAGGCCCAGCGCCACCAGGAGGCCGCCGGCGAGCTGGATGACCGCGGCCCACCAGGAGGGCCACTGGCCGATGTCCGGGACGCGGCCGCCGTGCGGGCCGCCGAGCACGTCGAAGAGGGTGGCCGCGCCGTGGCAGGCGAAGAGGAGGCCGACGACGGCGCGGAAGAGTCCGACGACGTGGTCGCGGCTCCCGTCCAGGAGGGCCGGGGGGACGGCCGGGGCGGTGGTGGTCTTCCTTCGCATGGTGTGCTCCTGGGGGGTGGGGGGTCCGCGAGCTTTCCGGACATGCGACGAGGTGCGACTGGGCGGTGCCGGACCGACGAGCATTGGTCTAGACCTAGCGCACCGTAGCCATGCGCCGACCGGTTGTCTAGACCACTCGCGCGTATGTTTCCCGCCGCCGCCCCACAGCCGTTCCCACAGCCGTTCCCGCTGCCGCTCCCATCCGCCGCGCGGACGCCCTACGCGGCCGGGAGCGCGATCCGGGCCGCGACAGGGAGGTGGTCGCTGCCGGTGGCGGGAAGGGTCCACAGGCGGGTGACGGCGGCGCCGCGGGCCATGACGTGGTCGATCCGGGCGACGGGGAAGGCCGTGGGCCAGCTGAAGGAGAAGCCGTCCGCCGCCTCCCGGCCGGTGGAGTCCACACCGGTCAGGACGGGTTCGAGCCCGCGGTCGTCCAGGGCGCCGTTGAAGTCCCCCAGCACGATCACGCGGGCCAGCTCCTCCGCCCGCAGCTCCTCGCCCAGCAGTGCGGCGCTCTCGTCCCGCCACGCGGTGTCGAAACCGGTCGCGCGGACGCGGACCGAGGGCAGGTGCACCACGTGCACGGCGATGTCGCCGTGCGGGGTGCGCACCGCGGTGCGCAGTCCGCGGTTCCAGTCCGGGCCGAGGTCCGCGGGACGGATGTCCAGCGGACGGGTGCCGGTCAGAGGGTGCCTGGACCACAGGCCGACGGTCCCGGCCACCGCGTGGTGGGGGTACTCCCGCGCCAGCGCCTCGCCGTAGGCGGGCAGGGCGGCTGGGGTCAGCTCCTGCAGCGCGACGATGTCGGGGCCGACGGCGGCCAGGGCCCGCGCGGTGGCGGCCGGGTCGCGGTTCTCGTCGCTCGCGTTGTGCTGGACGGCCGTGAGGAGGGCGGTACGGGCGGCGTCGGCGGCGTCCTCACCCCGGGGGGACAGAGCGTCGTGGAAGAGGGCGAGCCAGACCGCCGACGGCAGCGCCAGCGCCACCAGGGCGAGGGCCGAGCGGCGCACCAGCGCCGCGACCAGCAGCGGGGGTACGGCGAGTCCGAGCCACGGCAGGAAGGACTCCAGCAGGCTGCCCAGACCGAGTACGGCGCCCGGCACCAGGGAGTGGAACGCCGCGGCCCCGGCCGTGAGCACGGCGAGCGCGGCGGGGACGCGGCCCCGCGTCCAGGCGGTGCGTCCCGCACCGCCCCGCGCCTCCCCGCCCCACCGGCGCCGCAGGGCCCTGAGGGCCCTGCGGGCCCACCACAGCCCTACTCGTATCCGCACCCGCGCCCGTGTCACCCTCCGATCCTCGCCGAAGGGCCACCGACCTGCCGAACCAGTTCCGGGCGAGGCGCCGCACGTCCGGGACTCCGGGACAGGCCCGGACGAATCCGGCCGGAGGCCGGAGAAGGACGGAAGGAATGTGGCTGGAGGTCCGGGATATCCGCCCCAACACTCCGCGGCCACATCTCGCCCCGCCGTCACACCTCGGCCATGTTCCGTCCGGAACCCACCGCCCCGAACAGGACAGAGTGATCAAGCTCGTCGGCCGGTGCTCCGACTCCAGGACGTAACCACCAGTGCCACTCCGCAGGCCGATCGACAAGTCGTTCGGCCAGTTCGGGCGGCAATTGCCGCCCGGCGAACCGGCCTCCAGCCCCACGAACGGAGCCCACGACCCGCCTGTCCTGGCGCGTTTCCAGCGGTCCGGCACATCCGTCGCCAGAAATCCCTTGCGTCAACGCTTCCCCCCCTCATGAGCATCTTCGGTGTCCGATCAAGTTCTCGAAATCAGACACTTGGGGGAAATATGCGTTTCGGAAAGCTGGGCATAGCGGTTTTCTCCGCCGGTGCGCTCTTCTTCGGAGCACCCACAGCAGCCACCGCGTTGACGAGTTACAACGGCAACGACTACTCGTACGACAGCCAGAGCCGCGAGAGAATGACCGCTTGCGATCAGGAGAGCGACTCCACCCCCGTCAAGGGCGAGTACTACAACGTCAACGATGGCACCAAGCGTGACGTCAAGGACTCCGACGGCAACAACGGCGTCTGCGCCAGCGAGGGCAACGGGGCCGGGAAGGTGCTCAAGCACAAGACCTGCGAGTACCGCTCGCTGTGGCCGGACGCGTGCGGCAACTGGCAGTCTTACTGATCCGATGTCCGGCCGGTCCGTGCTCCTGTCACCGCTCGCACGGGCGCGGACCGGCCGTTCCGTCCCCGACCGTGCCGTTTTCCCGTGGAAGGGAAGTGAACCGGCATACAGGAGAAGCACGTGAAAGAGCGGACCGAGAACATGGACCCTCTGCTCAACATGAGGGAAATCACGGTGGAACTCCCCCGCCGCGTTCTGCTGAGAGGAGTGAATTTAAGCGTCCGGGCGGGCGAGGCCGTGGCGATCGTCGGACCGTCCGGCAGCGGCAAGACGACACTGCTCAACTGCGCGGCCGGACTGGTGCGCCCGCAGAGCGGCACGGTGGTCGTCGCCGGACGGAACATCGGTGAAACGTCCGACGACGAGACGGCGGGGCACCGGCTCTCCCACATCGGAATGGTCTTCCAGTTCGGCGAACTGATGCCCGAGTTGAGCGTCGTCGACAACGTGGCCCTGCCTGCGCTTTTCGCCGGGTACGCCGATGCGCGGGAGCGAGCGGCGGAACTGCTCTCCCTCGTCGGTCTCGACGGCTACGGCGACCGCGCTCCGGAGGAGTTGTCCGGAGGTGAGACACAGCGTGCGGCCATCGCTCGGGCGCTGGTGTGCGAGCCGGCCCTGGTGCTGGCGGACGAGCCCACCGGATCACTCGACGAGGAGAACGTCCGGCTGGTGACCGGAGTACTGCTGGATGCCTGCCGCCGGCGCGGCGCGGCACTCGTCGTGGCAACGCATGACGCGTCCGTCGCGGCGTCGATGGACCGGAGTACAAGACTGCGCGGCGGTGTACTGGAATCCTTGGACCTTCTGCCGGACGCCCTGCCGGCCGACGGGGGGCGACGCCCGTGAACGCGGCTTCGGCCACCCGCCGTATGGCGGTACGGCTGGCGTGGGGGGCTCACCGCGAGCAGCGGCTGCGACTGGTGCTGCTCACCGCGGTCGCCGTGATCACCACGGTGGTCTCCCTGTTCGCCACCGCGGTGGTGTATTCCCTGATGGAGGAACGGGAACGGTTCGACGCACGTGCGGTGCGGCTGGCGGACGAGGGGACCCGCCCTCTGGTGCGAGTCAACCTCCGGACGGATACCTGGGAACGGGAACAGTTCCCCGTCGTTTGGCTGGACCCGCTGGACGACCGCGACCCGCGCGCGCTTCCACCCGGTATGAAGGAGTGGCCCCGGCCCGGCGGCTGGTACGTGTCCCCCGGGCTGGCCTCACTGGCCGCCGGGGAGCCGCGGCTGGCCGAGCGCTTCCCCGGCGCCTCCGTGCTCGCCGACGAGGGAGTCCTGCACCCTGGTGAGCTCCTGGCCTACCGGCTCATGCCCAGCGGCGGGGAGATGGGCGCGGACATCCTCGAGGCCACCGGATTCGGTGGGGCACGCGAAGGACGCGGCATGCCCATCGGCGACGATACGGAGATCGACGTCCCGGCCATGGCACTCGCCGTCGGCGGCTTCGTCGGCGTTCCTCTGCTGTTGCTCGCCATGACCGGGACGGCCGTGTCGGCACCGCTGCGGGCACAGCGCATGGCCCTGCTGGGTGCCATCGGGCTGCCTGGGCGCTGGCGCAGGCGGCTGCTGGGTTACGAGTCTCTGCTGACGACGGGTCCGGGGGTGGTGGCCGGAGCCGCTCTGTGGTGTGCCGTCGGCCCGCTGCCGGACGCTCTCCCCTTGGTCGGTCGTCCCATAGCCGCCGGCGCGCTGGTACCGCCGTACTGGCTTGTCCTGTCGGTCTCCGCCGCTGTTCTCGTGCTGTTCGCCGGCCTTTCCCTGGTTACAGACCAGATCCGCCGTACCCGGCGCGACCGGCAGTCGCCGCGGCCGCGTGCCGGACGGCCGGCGCTGCGCGCGCTCCGGCTTGCTCCGGCCGCCGCGGGAGCCGGTCTGCTGGTGGCGGCTTCGCTGCGGGAAGGACACGCCGCGGCGGTCAGCGCCCTGTCCGGCACCGTTCTGCTGGCCGCCGGAGTGCCTCTCGCCCTGCCTGTCGTCGCCCGGCTGCTGGCGGCCCGGCTGGCCGACACATCGGCCGATCCGGTGAGGATGATGGCCGGACGCAGGCTTCAGTACGATCCGCGGTCCGCCGTCAAACCGCTGTACGGGATCGCCGCACTGCTCGTGGTCGTGCCGGTGGTCGCGGCCTGGATGGCCAGCGCCCGCCAGGCCGACCCGCCGGCGCCGCGGGATGAGCGGGTGGAGTCCGTCGTCCTCCGGGGTGCACTCGACCGGCTCGACATAGAGAAGTTCACAGGCCGGGTGCCCGGCACTGTGGCCGCCCGGATTCACATCGTCGAATCGGCCACCGCCAATGCCGAGCCCTCGGCCCGGCTGTCCGCAGCCTGTTCGGACCTCGGCTCCGTACTCGGTGGCGAAGCGTGTTCACGTCCCGGGACGCTGCGCCCCGCCGCTGCGGAGCGTCTGCGGCGCATCGCCGGCCTGCCGATGCCCCTCGACCCGAAGCTGCGTCCGCCGCCGCTGCGGGAGGAACTCACCAAGACCGACTCATTGCTGGTGTTGGGAGCGCGGAGCCCTGCCTTCGAACTCGAACTGCGTACCGCCGCTCTGCGGCAACCCGTCGCACTGACTGTGCTCTCCGAGGATGATCTGGCGACTCGGGAATCGAAACTCGTCGCCTGGATCTTCGGCGGACTGGCCGTACTGGTCTCACTGGTGTTCTGCACGCTCGCGATCGGAGTCGTCGACCGGAGCGCCGCCGGCCGGCGTGACGCACGGTTGCTGATCGCGATCGGACTGACCAGGAACCGGGTGCGGGAGATCGCCGGGCGTGAATTCCTGCTGGGATACGGAGCCGTGGTGGGATCGGGACTCACCGTGGGAGTCATCGCGGCCGCCGTCTGGAACTCCCTCGACCCCGCGGTTCCCTACCCGGCCGGTGTGACGCTGGTGACCGCCGCGGTGGCCACCGCTCTCGGTGCGATCGGTCTGCTCGGCGTGCGCGGTTACGGGACCGCCCGCCCCTGAGCCCCCGTTCTTCCACCAGTCGGCGGCCGCCGGGAGGAACTCCCGGAAGAGCACGGGCCGGAGGGGAGCGCGACGGTCGCGGACCACCACACCGGTGGTGTGGGCGGGGCGCGGGGAACGCGGCACCGCCGCCCGGGCGAGCACGGCACGGCGATCCACCCGTGCCCCCGGAGGCCCAGCCCCGTCCTCCATGCCCCACCACCGCTGCGGTGCTGGGCCGGAGCGGGGCTCAGATGTTCTTGGGGTCGAACGGGTCGTGCTCGGTGATCAGCTTGTCCAGCCGGGCCTTGTCCACGCGGGTGGTCACCTCCTGCATCTCCTGCCGGTCCCGCACGCACTTGGCCAGCGTGAAGGTGGAGGAGATCAGGAAGAGGACGCCGACCGCCAGGAAGCCGCGCTCCCACGGCCCCATCGGCATGTAGGCGACACCGAGGCCCACGGCGAGCAGCGAGAGCGCGAAGGAGGCGGCGGCCTGCACGAAGAACGCGGCGGTGGTGGGCCGCTGGACTGGTGTGGTCATGGCCACCACGGTGGCGCGGCCCGGCGGCGTCCGCATGAGTACGGCTACTCAACGCCTCCGGGGGCAGGGGCGGGGACGACGGCGGCGGACGGCGGGGACTCGCGCGCTCAGCGCAGCACCCGGTCCCGCAGGACGGGGAAGTCCTCGCGGACCCTGTCGACGTACGCCGGGTCCAGTTCGGCGGTGACGACCCGCTCCCCGGCGTCCGGTGCCTCGGCCAGGGTCTCGCCCCAGGGGTCGATGATCGCGCTGCGGCCCGCCTGGGGGACGCCCGCGTGGGTGCCCGCGGTGCCGCAGGCCAGGACGTACGCCTGGTTCTCCACGGCGCGGGCGCGGGCCAGCAGGGACCAGTGGGAGGCGCGGCGGGCGGGCCAGCCCGCCGGGATCACCAGCGCCCGGGCGCCGGCGTCGGTCAGCGCGCGGAACAGTTCGGGGAAGCGCAGGTCGTAGCAGGTGGCCAGGCCCAGGGTGATGCCGGGCAGATCGACGGTGACCGGTTCGGCTCCGGCGGACATCAAGGTGGCCTCGCCGCGGTCGAAGCCGAAGCGGTGGATCTTGCGGTACGCGGCGGCCCGTTCACCGTCGGGGGAGAAGACCAGGGAGGTGTTGTACAGGGCCGTTCCCCCTCCCGTTCCGCCGGGGCCGCCGGCGTGCTCGGCGCGTTCCACGACGGACCCGGCGTGCAGCCAGACGCGCGCCTCGCGGGCCGCCTCGGACATGGCCCGCGCGGTGGGCCCGTCCAGCGGCTCGGCGCCGGCCTCGAAGGAGTCGAAGGCGAAGGCCCCGACCGTCCACAGCTCGGGCAGGACGACCAGATCGGAGGCGGTCTGCTCGCGGACGAGCGAGGCGGCCCGCGCGCGGCGCGCTTCGACCGTTTCGTCCCCGTCCACACCGATCTGAATGAGGGAGGCGCGCACCGTACCACCGTCCATGGGTTCGAGGGGGCCAAACGCCGGTCGAAAGCAGGTCGAAAGCAGCCTACGATCGTCACCCGAAAGGCCTGTCAGGCTGCTCGCCCGCAGCGTAACTTGAGAGCACCCAGTCCGCGAACCCACACCATCCACACGTATTCAGCACGTATCCGAGGGGTCCCGTTGACCGACCACCCTAGCCTTCAGCCCTACGCCGACGCCTGGGCCCACTCCATCGAGGCGATATCCGAGCTGGTCTCCCCGCTGGTCGAGGGCGAGTGGAACCGCGCGACCGAGTGCCCGGGATGGTCGGTCCGCGACATCGTCTCCCATGTCATCGGGTCGGAGTGCGAGATGCTGGGCGACCCCCGCCCTATCCACACGCTGCCGCGGGACCTGTTCCATGTGAAGGACGAGGTCAGCCGCCGCGTCGAGGTCCAGGTGGACGTGCGGCGCTGCCACACCGCCCCGGAGATGACCAGCGAGCTGGAGTACACGATCATCCGCCGCTCCCGCCAGCTGCGGAACGAGAAGCGCGACCCGTCGACGATGGTGATGACCCCGCTCGGCCGGGAGATGACGCTGGAGCGGGCGCTGCGGCTGCGGGCGTTCGACGTGTGGGTGCACGAGCAGGACCTGCGGCGGGCGCTGGGCAAGCCGGGCAACCTCGACTCCCCCGGCGCCCACGTGGCGCGGGACGTGCTGGTGGACGGGCTGCCCAAGGTGGTCGCCAAGGACGCCGGGGCGCCGCCGAACTCGGCCGTCGTCATCGATGTGAGCGGGCCGATGGAGTTCATGCGGACCGTGCGCGTGGACGCCGAGGGCCAAGGCACGGTGGACGCCAGCGTCTCGCTGGGGCCGGCGGCCACGCTGGCGACGGACTGGGAGACGTATCTGCGGCTGGCCTGCGGGCGGGTGCGGCCCGCGGCGGTGCGCGAGAACCTCAAGATCGAGGGCGACCAGGCCCTCGCGGACGCGATCCTCGCGCACTTCGCCGTCACGCCCTGACCCGCTCCGGTCAGCGGCCGCGGGCCCGTGTCCGGGCCGCAGCCGCGGCCGCGGCCCGTCTCAGACCGGTACGTGCACCGCCTCGACGCGGCTGGCCACCACCCGCTCGCGCTCGCGGCGGTGCGCCCGGCCGCGCAGCCGGAGGATCTGGGCGGTGCCCAGCGCCTGGAGGACGAAGACGGAGGCGAAGGCGATCCGGTAGTCGTCGCCGGTCGCGTCCAGCAGCACGCCCACCGCCAGCAGCGTGGCCATGGACGCCGTGAAGCCGCCGATGTTGACGATGCCCGACGCCGTGCCCTGCCGCTCGGGCGGATTGGCGGGGCGGGCGAAGTCGAAGCCGATCATCGAGCCCGGGCCGCAGGCGCCGAGCACCACGCACAGCAGGACCAGCGCCCACAGCGGCGCCCGCCCCGGCCAGCACAGCACCATCGCCCAGACGGCGGCCGTGGCCAGCACCGTGCCGAGCGCGATCGGCGCCCGCGCGCTGTGGTGCCGGGCTATGACCTGGCCGTAGACCAGGCCGATGGCCATGTTGGAGAGCACCACCACGGTCAGCAGGGTGCCGGCCTCGGCGCGGGTGCGGCCCTGCGCCTCGACGAGGAACGGCATCCCCCACAGCAGCAGGAAGACCATGCCGGGGAACTGGGTGGTGAAGTGCACCCACATGCCCAGCCGGGTGCCCGGCTCGCGCCACGCCTCGGCGAGCTGGCGGCGTACGTAGCCGGGTTCCCGCGCCGGCCCCGGCCCGGACGTGGTGGCGGGGGCGGGGGCGGGAGTGCCTTCGGGCCGGTCCCGGAGGAAGAGCAGGACGAGTACCAGGACCAGCACGCCCAGCCCGGCGCTGCCCGCGAAGGTCGGCGTCCAGCCGAAGGCGGCCAGCAGACGCGCCAGGACCAGCGTGGTCAGCAGGTTGCCCGCCATCCCGAACAGCGCGGCCACCTGGGCGATCAGCGGACCGCGGCGGGGCGGGAACCAGTTGGAGCCCAGCCGCAGCACGCTGATGAACGTCATGGCGTCACCGCAGCCCAGCAGCGCGCGGGCGGCCAGCGCCATGGCGTACGAGCCGGAGAGGGCGAAGGCGAACTGTCCGGTGGTGAACAGCACGATGCCCAGGAGCAGGACCTTCCTGGTGCCCCAGCGGTCCACCAGCAGGCCGACGGGTATCTGCATCCCGGCGTAGACCAGGAGCTGGAGGATGGAGAAGGTCGACAGGGCCGAGGCGTTGATGTGGAAGCGGTCGGCGGCGTCGATGCCCGCGACGCCCAGGCCGGTGCGGTAGGTGATGGCGGTGAAGTAGACGGCGACGCCCAGGCCCCACACGAAGGCGGCCCGCGGGCCGCCGAGCCGCACTCCGGGGGCCGGTGTCCCGGAAGCCGGCGCTCCGGGCGGGTTCCCGCCGCTCACCGGACCTCACCGCGCAGCAGGTGCCGCACGGAGCCGACGTGGCCGCGCACCGCCTCGGCGGCGGCCTCCGCGTCCCCCGTGCGCAGTGCGCGCAGGATCTCGGTGTGCTCGGTGATGTTCTTGGCGATGCGGTCGGGGTGGGAGTGCATCACGGCGACGCCCATGCGCAGCTGGCGGTCGCGGAGCTGGTCGTACAGGCGCTCCAGGATCCGGTTGCCGGCCGCCCCGACCACGGTGGCGTGGAAGCAGCGGTCGGTTGCGGCCACCGCCGCCAGGTCGCCGGTCTCGGCCTGGCGCCGCTGCTGCTCCAGGAGTTCGCCGAGCCGGTCCAGCAGGTCGCGCGGCGCGGGGGTGACCTTGCGCACGGCGTGTTCCTCGACCAGCAGCCTGGTCTCGACGACGTCGCCGATCTCCTGGACGGAGACGGGCAGGACGAGCGCGCCCTTCTTGGGGTAGAGCCTGAGCAGGCCCTCGGCCTCCAGGCGCAGCAGCGCCTCCCGCACGGGAGTGCGGGAGACCCCGACCGCTTTGGCCAGCTCGCCCTCGGTGAGCAGGGTGCCGCCCTCGTAGCGGCGCTCCAGGACGGCCTGTTTGACGTGGGTGTAGACGCGTTCGGCCGCGGGCGGCACCAAGGGCGAGGACGGGGAGGACTGGGAGGGCATGGACACACCATAGATACAACAGGTATGCGTTCCCATCCCCGTCCGTCATGCGGGACGGCGGCAGGGGCCGGGCAGGGCAGGGCCGGAAGGGGGTTGGGCCGGACGAGGTGGGCCGGACATGCGGCGGGACCCGGCGCACGGTGCGTGCGCCGGGTCCCGCCGTGGTCCGCCGGTCCGGACGGAGCCGGACGGCCGTCAGACCCGCGGGCCCGTCAGGCCCGTCAGGCCCGTCAGGCCCGTCAGGCCCAGGTGATCAGGCGCTTGGGGTGCTCCAGGACGGCCGCGATGTCGGCCAGCACCTTGGAGCCCAGCTCGCCGTCGACCAGGCGGTGGTCGAAGGAGAGCGCCAGGGTGGTGACCTGGCGCGGCTTGACCTTGCCCTTGTGGACCCACGGCTGGAGCTTGACCGCGCCGAAGGCCAGGATCGCCGACTCCCCGGGGTTGAGGATCGGGGTGCCGGTGTCGACGCCGAAGACGCCGACGTTGGTGATCGTGGCCGTGCCGCCCTGCATGTCCGCCGGAGGGGTCTTCCCCTCCCTGGCGGTGGCGACCAGCTCGCCCAGCGCCCGCGCCAGCTCCGGCAGGGTCTTGGCGTGCGCGTCCTTGATGTTCGGCACGATCAGACCGCGCGGGGTGGCCGCGGCGATGCCCAGGTTCACGTAGTCCTTGTGGACGATCTCCTGGCTGGCCCCGTCCCAGGCGGCGTTGATCTCCGGGTTGCGGCGGATGGCGACCAGGAAGGCCCTGGCCACCAGCAGCAGCGGGTTGACCCGCAGGCCCGCCATGTCCGGGTCCTGCTTGAGCTCCTGCACCAGCTTCATCGTGCGGGTGACGTCGACGGTGATGAACTCCGTGACGTGCGGCGCGGTGAAGGCGCTGGAGGACACCGCCTGGGCGGTCGCCTTGCGCACGCCCTTGATCGGCACCCGGCGCTCGCGCTCGCCGGTGCTCCACACCGCCGGAGCCGGGACCTCGGCCGGAGCGGGAGCCGCCTCGGGAGCCGCCTCGGGGACGGTCCCGGTCACGGCGGCGGCCTCGTGCGAGGGCGCCGGGGCCGCGGCGGCGTGCACGTCCTCGCGGGTGATGATCCCGTTCGGGCCGGTCGGCACGATCGCGGCCAGGTCCACGCCCAGGTCCTTGGCGAGCTTGCGCACCGGCGGCTTGGCCAGCGGGCGCTGCGGGGAGCGCTCGGCCTCCGGGACGGCGGGCGCCGCGGCCGGGGGCGTGGTGGTGGCGTCCATCTCGGCCTGGACGGCGGCCTGCGCGTCCCGCACGTGGCCCTGCTGCTTGCGCGGACGCCGCTTGGTCGAGGCGGTGCCGACGCCGTAGCCCACCAGCACCGGCTGGCGCTTGGCGCCCTCCTCCTCCGCGGCCGCCTCCGCCGCGGCCGCCTCCGGCTCGGCCGCGGCGGGCGCGGCGGGCGCCGCCTCCCCGGCGGCCGGTGCTCCGGCGGGAGCGGCCGGTCCCGCCGACGGGTCGGTGTCCACCGTGATGATCGGGGTGCCCACGTCCACGGTGACGCCCTCTTCGAAGTGCAGCTCGTGCACCACGCCGTTGTACGGGATGGGCAGCTCGACGGCCGCCTTGGCCGTCTCCACCTCGCACACCACCTGGCCGTCGGTCACCGTGTCACCGGGCCCCACGTACCACTTGAGGATCTCGGCCTCGGTCAGGCCCTCGCCCACGTCCGGCATCCTGAACTCGCGGATGCGCTGGGCAGCGGCCCCGGCGGCAGCCGTATCAGTCATCGTCACGACTCTCCTCAGCCCCTACTCTCAGTACGCCAGCGCGCGGTCGACGGCATCGAGCACCCGGTCCAGGTTCGGCAGGTACTCGTCCTCCAGCCTGGCCGGCGGATACGGCGCGTGGAACCCGCCCACCCGCAGCACCGGCGCCTCCAGGTGGTAGAAGCACCGCTCGGTGATCCGGGCGGCGATCTCCGAGCCCGTGCCCAGGAAGACCGGCGCCTCGTGGACCACCACCAGGCGGCGGGTCCTCTCCACCGACGCCTGGATCGCGTCGAAGTCGACCGGGGACATCGACCGCAGGTCCAGCACCTCCAGCGACCTGCCCTCCTCCTCGGCCGCCGCGGCGGCCTCCAGGCAGGTCTTCACCATCGGCCCGTAGGCCGCCAGCGTCAGGTCGGTGCCCTCGCGGGCTACGACCGCCCTGTGCAGCGGTCCGGGGATGGCCTCGGTGTCGACCTCGCCCTTGTCCCAGTAGCGGCGCTTGGGCTCGAAGAAGATCACCGGGTCGTCGGAGGCGATCGCCTGCTGCATCATCCAGTACGCGTCCGAGGCGTTGGACGGCGAGACGCACTTCAGGCCCGCCACGTGCGCGAACAGCGCCTCGGGCGACTCGCTGTGGTGCTCCACCGCGCCGATGCCGCCGCCGTAGGGGATGCGGATGACGACCGGCAGCTTGACCTTGCCCAGCGCGCGGGCGTGCATCTTCGCGAGCTGGGTGACGATCTGGTCGTAGGCGGGGAAGACGAACCCGTCGAACTGGATCTCCACCACCGGCCGGTAGCCGCGCAGGGCCATGCCGATCGCGGTGCCGACGATGCCGGACTCGGCCAGCGGGGTGTCGATGACCCGGTCCTCGCCGAAGTCCTTCTGCAGGCCGTCGGTGATGCGGAAGACGCCGCCGAGCTTGCCGACGTCCTCACCCATGATCAGGACCTTGGGGTCGGTCTCCAGGGCTTTGCGCAGCGACTCGTTGAGCGCCTTGGCCATGGGCATCTTGGTGCTGGCCATCTCAGCGGCCCTCCTCGTCGGCGAAGGACGCCAGGTACTCGGCGAACTGGGCGCGCTCCTCGTCCACCAGCGCGTGCCCGTCGGCGTAGACGTTCTCGAAGATGGCCATGGTGTCCGGGTCCGGCATGGTCCGGATGGCCTCGCGCACCCGCAGCGCCATCGCGTCGCTCTCCTGGTCGAGCCCGGCGAGCCACTCGGCGTCGACCAGGCCCTCCTTCTCCAGGTAGGTGCGCAGCCGCAGGATCGGGTCCTTGGCCTCCCACTCCTCGCGCTCGGCGTCCTTGCGGTAGCGGGTGGGGTCGTCGGAGGTGGTGTGGGCGCCCATCCGGTAGGTGAACGCCTCGACCAGGGTCGGGCCCTCGCCGGCGCGGGCGCGCTCCAGGGCGGCCCGGGTCACGGCCAGCACCGCCAGCACGTCGTTGCCGTCCACCCGGACGCCGGGGAAGCCGAAGCCCGCGGCGCGCTGGTAGATCGGAACGCGGGACTGCTTCTCGGTGGGCTCGGAGATCGCCCACTGGTTGTTCTGGCAGAAGAACACCACCGGCGCGTTGTAGACCGCGGAGAAGGTGAACGCCTCCGCCACGTCGCCCTGGCTGGACGCGCCGTCGCCGAAGTAGGCGATCACCGCGCTGTCCGCGCCGTCCTTGGCCACGCCCATCGCGTAGCCCGTGGCGTGCAGCGCCTGCGAGCCGATGACGATGGTGTAGAGGTGGAAGTTGTTGCTGTTGGGATCCCAGCCGCCGTTGTTGACGCCGCGGAACATGCCCAGCAGGTTGGTCGGGTCCACCCCGCGGCACCAGGCCACGCCGTGCTCCCGGTAGGTCGGGAAGACGTAGTCGTCGTCCCGCAGCGCCCGGCCCGAGCCGATCTGCGCGGCCTCCTGTCCCAGCAGCGACGCCCACAGGCCCAGCTCGCCCTGTCGCTGCAGCGCGGTGGCCTCGGCGTCGAACCGGCGGGTGAGGACCATGTCGCGGTACAGACCGCGCAACTCGTCGGGGGTCAGGTCCAGCGAGTAGTCCGGGTGCTCGACCCGCTCGCCCTCCGGCGTCAGCAGTTGTACGAGCTCGGGGCGCGCGGCCGACTGCGAGCGCTTCCTCGCCCCGCTCGTCGTGGTGCGCTTTCCGCTGCTGCGGCGCGGCTTGCTGCGCGCGGCAGTGCTCTCCACGGTCACTTGTGCTCCTCCGTCTGTCCGGCCCCCGGGGTCGCCGGGAAGCCTGGGGATTCCCCGCCGGTGGCAGGGAGAGGCTCGCCCGGATCCGTACGGCCCACGGGGTAGGTGCGGCGCGGACGGAACCGAGCGGTGACAGGTGTCCCGTTCGACGGCCCGCTGTCAGCACGTTACCCAGTACCTCCGCACATGCGCGAAGGGTCCCTGACCTGCAATTTTGCTTGGGTTTCCAAGTAAATCGCAAAAGCCTGGAACGTCACTGGTCACAGCCTCGCAAGCGCCTGGGACAAACGCACGTTATCCCGGTACCGAAGTGACGGGAAGAGCTGTGGATGGGTGACGCGGAGATGGTGCGTGATCGATATATGAGATGGATACGGAGGGTGAAGGGGCATACAGTCCAGCAGAAGCCGTATACCACCCATACACCTCCCGCATGCACAAACACGGTCACACCCGCAGACGGAACTACGGCCAGAACCACAGACAGAACTACAGGCAGAAGGCGTCGCGTACCGCCTCGTAACGACCGGTCCACCACACCACCAGCGCGGAGGCCGCCGGGAACTGCGGATCGGTGCGGCGGTCGCGCAGCTGGTAGCGCCAGCGCAGCATCCAGAAGTCGTTGAGCCGCTCCCACCACACCCGGTGGACGGCCGCGGCCATCTCGTCCGCCCCGGCCCCGGTGGCGGCACGGTAGGCGCGTGCGTAGGCCCGGATCTTGGCCAGGTCCAGGGTGCCGCCGGGCCGCAGGAAGAAGATGACGGCGGCCCGCACCGCCTCCTCCGCGCGCGGCCGCACGGCGAGCCGGTCCCAGTCCACGATCGCGACGGGTTCCCAGGGGGCCCGGTCCCGGTAGAGCAGGTTGAAGGGGTGGAAGTCGCCGTGCACCCATCCGGCGACCGGCTCGGCCCCGGCGGGCGGGCGGCGGTGGGCGTGGCGCTCCAGCAGGGTGCGGCGCTCGCGCAGCCGGTGGTCGGCCAGCTCGTCGAAGCAGTCGCGCCGGGCCCGGGTGCGCACCCGGGCCAGCAACTCGTCGATGAGGCCGAAGGTCACCTCCGGGTCGGCGCTGGGCTCGGCCGCGCACTCGGCGTCGGGCACGGGCGCGACCTGACCCAGCCGTACGTGCACCAGGCCCAGCAGCGCGCCCAGACGGCGCGACTGCCCGCGCGAGAGCTCGCCGCCGTCGCGGTGGCGGCCGTCCACCCACGGGTGGAGGGCGTAGCAGCGGTCCTCCACCACCGCGACGGTCCGTCCGGAGTCGTCCTCGACCGCCGGCACGACCGGGACTCCGAGGTCGCCGAGGCGGACGGTGACGCGGTGCTGGTGCTCGATGCGGGCCGGGTCGCGCGGATCGCCGTCGAGGTGGTGCTTGAGGAAGAACCGGCCCCGCGTGGTGGACAGCCGGTAGCCGCGGTTCAGCAGCCCCTGGGCCACCGGCTCGCAGGAGATCGGCTCCCCGGCGCCGAACCGCCGCACCAGCGTGGCGAGGGTGAAACGGGAGAGGTGGGGAGACTGCACGCCGGGGATCGTAGATCACCGAGAGCTACCGTCCGGACGCGTTGTGCGCCGGGGGCGCGAAGGTGGTATGGGCGGCCGGGGCCGCCCGGGGTTGCCGGCTGGCCACCGGGCCTCCGGTGGCCCGGAGGTGCCGGGCTCTGCCCGAGCCCGGCGACCCCGCCGGCCGGGAGCCGGGGGTCGGGGCAGGTGCCGGAGCCGCCGCCGGGCCCGCCCGGAGGCGGGACCGCCCGGAGGCGGGACCGCCCGGGGGCCGTGGCTGCGGAGGTTGCCGGACGTGGGCCGGTTCAGCCGCCGGGGCGGGGCGGAGATGCCGGGCCGCCCGGGGCGGGGCTGCGGAGGTTGCCGGCCAGGAGCGGGACCGACCGGGGTCGCCGACCTGGGGCCGGGTCAGCCGCCGGGCGCGGCCCGGGGGCGGGGCCAGGCGCGGCGCTGCGGGGACTGCCGACCTGGGGCCGGGTCAGCCGCCGGAGCCGCCGCCGGGCCCGCCCGGCGCTCCCCCGGCCGTGGCCGCCCCGTCGCCGGCGGTGGTGCCGCCGGTGGTGGTGGTGTCCGCGCCGCCGGTGGTGGCGCCGGTGTCGCCGCCGGCGCCGCCCTCGGTGGTGCCGCCGTCGCCCGGGCCACCGGTGTCCGTGCCGCCCTCGGTGGTGCCGCCGTCGCCCGTGCCACCGGTGTCCGTGCCACCGGTGTCGGTGCCGCCGTCGGTGGTGCCCTCGTCGGTGCCGCCGTCGGGCTCGCTGGGCTCGCCGCTGGTCGAGGGCTCCGGGCTGAGCTGCCCGCCGCCCGTGCCGCCGGTGTTCCCGCCGCCGTTCTGCCAGCCGCCCGTGCCGCCGGGCTCGGTGTTGCCGCCCCGGCCGGGCTCCTCGGTCTCCTCCTCGTCGGGTGAGGGCTCCGACGAGCTCTCCTCCGGGGAGGGCGTGGAGGTGGTCTTCTCCGGTCCCTTCTGGTCCTGGCCGCCCTCGTTGCCGTTGACGGCCAGGAAGATGCCCGCGGCGATGGCGAGGACGGAGAAGAAGGCGATCAGCCCGTACTTCAGGCCGCTGCCGCCCCGGCGCCCGTCCCCGTAGCCGCCGCCCGTGTCGTATCCACCGCCGTCGTACGAGCCGCCGCCGGGGGCGCCCATCAGCAGCGGGGGGCCGACCCGGGTCGCGGAGTCGTCGGGGTAGCCGCCCGCGGGGGTGGCGGAGGGGGTGTCGCCGCCCTGGTAGGCGCCCGGGGTGCCCATGGCGGGAGTGGCGCCGGTGGAGACCACCGCGCCGGTGTTCCACAGGCCACCGGTGTGGCCGCCCTGCTCCTGGAGCATGCGCAGCGCGTACTGCACCAGGCCGCGCATCTCCTCGGCGGTCTGGAAGCGGTCGTCCGGGTCCTTGGCCAGCGCCCGCATCACCAGGCCGTCCAGCTCCGGCGGCACCGAGTCGTTCACCCGCGAGGGCTGCACCGGCTCGTCCTGGACGTGCTGGTAGACCACCGACAGCGGGGTCTCGCCGGTGAACGGCGGACGCAGCGAGAGCAGCTCGTAGAGCATGCAGCCCGTGGCGTACAGGTCGGAGCGGGCGTCCACCGTCTTGCCGAGCGCCTGCTCGGGGGAGAGGTACTGCGGGGTGCCCATGACCATGCCCGTCTGGGTCATGGTGGTGGACGCGCCGTGCAGGGCGCGGGCGATTCCGAAGTCCATCACCTTCACGGCGCCGTTGCCGGTGATGATGACGTTGGCGGGCTTGATGTCGCGGTGCACGATGCCGTGCTGGTGGCTGTAGGCGAGCGCCTCCAGCACCCCGGAGATGATGATCAGCGCCTGCTCGGGCGGCGGCGCGTCGGCGTTGAGCAGGAGGTCGCGGATGGTGCGGCCCTCGACCAGCTCCATGACGATGTACGGCACGGTGTTGCCGCCGACCACGTCCTCGCCGGAGTCGTAGACGGCCACCACCGCGTGGTGGTTGAGGCCGGCGACGGACTGCGCCTCGCGCGTGAAGCGGGCCTTGGAGATCGGGTCCTCGGCGAGGTCCGCGCGCAGCAGCTTGACGGCGACGGTGCGGCCCAGGCGTACGTCCTCGGCGGCGAACACCTCCGCCATGCCGCCGCGGCCGAGCCGGCGCGTGAGGCGGTAGCGTCCGTCGCCCACCACACCGCCACTGCCCCACGACTCGGGCGAATCGGACACCCCACCAGCAGTCTCGTCGGGCTCCGAAGGCCCTCCGGCGGCTTGTGTCTGTGCCATCAGTCCTCGCCGTAGATCAGGTCCGCGAGCGCGGATCCGTACGCTCTGCTCCCTGAGCACGCTAACAGGGTCCGGGGGCCGTGCCCCTCGGCGAAGGCGAAGAGACGCGGCGCGGGATGTGGCACCGAGAGCGCTGGGGGCAGCAACGGACCATCCAACCCGCTCGGGCGTCCAACTGGCAAGTTACGATGTCACACGCCCCCGCGAGCGTGTGTGACGCGTATGCGCGCATCGGGTCACGGAACGGGCAAGCGCCTTGACGTGTCCGGCCGCTGGGGCAGACTTGGCCTGGAATCACGGGTGGAGTCCACGGGTGGACCGGTGCCCCGCCCGGCGTTCTCGAAGGTCGGCCGGCGGCACCACGGGCACCAGCAGAGCAACCGCACACGCGCAGGCCCGTAAGACGGCAGTCCTGCGGCGCCGAGGGGGAAGCAGTCAGATGAGCGACGACGGCGCGCAGGCCGCGTACCAGGGGCGTACGGTCGGCGGCGGGCGCTACCAGCTGCGCGACCTGCTGGGCCAGGGCGGCATGGCGTCGGTGCACCTGGCCTACGACACGGTGCTCGACCGGCAGGTGGCGGTCAAGACCCTCCACACCGAGCTGGGCCGCGAGCAGTCCTTCCGGGAGCGCTTCCGCCGCGAGGCGCAGGCGGTCGCCAAGCTGACGCACACCAACATCGTCTCGGTCTTCGACTCCGGCGAGGACGAGATCGACGGCGCGACGGTGCCCTACATCGTCATGGAGTACGTCGAGGGCAAGCCGCTGCGCACCGTCCTCGACGAGGACGTGGCCCGGCTCGGGGCGATGCCGAGCGACAAGGCGCTGACGATCGTCTCCGAGGTGCTCGCCGCACTGGAGGCCAGCCACGAGATGGGCCTGGTGCACCGGGACATCAAGCCGGGCAACGTCATGCTGAACAGGCGCGGCACGGTCAAGGTGATGGACTTCGGCATCGCCCGCGCCATGCAGTCCGGCGTCACCTCGATGACGCAGACGGGCATGGTCGTCGGCACCCCGCAGTACCTCTCCCCCGAGCAGGCGCTGGGGCGCGGCGTGGACGCCCGCTCCGACCTGTACTCGGTGGGCATCATGCTCTTCGAACTGCTCACCGGGCGCCTCCCCTTCGACGCGGACTCGCCGCTGGCCATCGCGTACGCGCACGTCCAGGAGGAGCCGCCCGCACCCTCGTCGATCAACCGGTCGCTGCCCCCGGCCGTGGACGCGCTGGTCGCGCGGACGCTGCGGAAGAACCCCAACGAGCGGTTCCCGACGGCCGAGTCGATGCGCCAGGAGTGCGAGCGCGTCCGCAACTCGGTGGTCGCCTCGAACACCACCCCGCTGATCGCCGGCGGCGCTCCCGGCCCCAACAGCGGCGCGGCCGTCTCCCAGTCGGTCTTCCCGCCGGTGGACGCCCAGGCCACCCCGCCGCCGCCGAACGTGCAGCAGCCGTACCAGCCGCACTACGCGCCGGCGGCCGGCTTCGGGGCCGCGGGGCCGGTCCAGCAGGGCTACTCCACACCGGCGCCGGGCCCGTACGGCCCTCAGGGCGGCGCGCCGACCCCGCCGCCCTACACCGTCTCGCCCCAGCCCCAGCCCTCCGGCGGCGGCAGGAACACCGGGGTGATCGTCGGATCGGCGGTCGCGGCGATCATCGTCGTCGCCGCCGTGATCATCGCGGTGACGCTCAACGGCGGTGGCGGTGGCGGGGAGGACCCGCGGGCGGGCGAGTCCCCGGGGCCCGTCCGGACGGCTGAGCAGCCCGCGGGCACCGGCGGGGCCGACTCCGCCGACTCCGGCGGCGGCACAGGTGGCCAGGAGACCGACGGCGACAGCGCCGGCACGGACACCGACGACGGCGGAGATGACGGCGGAGATGACGGCTTCAAGGACGAGGACACCTCGAAGACCATCGACCCGGCCAAGTGCACGGAGGCGTCGGACAGCCTCTTCGACAAGGGCAAGACGAGCATGCCCGACCTGACTTTCAAGCACCTGGACTCGGTCAAGGAGTGCGTCCGCGAGGCGGGCTGGATCCTGGACGACGTCGAGTACGAGGACGAGAACCTGTACGGGAAGAACACCGTCCTCAAGCAGTCCCCGGAGGCCTACGAGGGCTTCGACCCGAAGAAGGACAAGATCACGCTGACCGTCTCCACCGGTCACCCGGAGGGCTGACGGCGGCGGACGCGAACGAGGGGCGGACGCGAACGAGGGGCGGACGCGAACGAGGGGCCGGCACGCGGATCGCGTGCCGGCCCCTCGCACGTACGGGGTCCGGGCCGCTCGGAGGCGGCCGCTCGGAGATGTCAGAGGTAGGGGCCGCCGGAGCGGATCTGGCCGCCGCGCCCGTCGCCCTCCTCCTCGGGCAGCGCGCCCGCCGGAAGCGCGCGGCGCATCTGCTCCAGCTGGGCGCGGGCCGCCATCTGCTGGGCGAACAGCGCCGTCTGGATACCGTGGAACAGCCCCTCCAGCCAGCCCACGAGCTGGGCCTGGGCGATCCGCAGCTCGGCGTCGGTGGGCACCACGTCGTCGGTGAACGGCAGCGAGATCCGCTCCAGCTCCTCGATCAGCTCGGGCGCCAGACCGTCCTCCAGCTCCTTGACCGAGCTGGCGTGGATCTCCTTGAGCCGGGCACGGCTGGCCTCGTCCAGGGGAGCCGACTTGACCTCCTCCAGGAGCTGCTTGATCATGCTGCCGATCCGCATGACCTTCGCGGGCTGCTCGACCATCTCCGTCACGGGGATCTCACGCGGCTCGTCGTCGGAGCCGCCGTCCCCGCTCCTGGGAGCGGCGGTGCTGCCGAGGGCCATTCCGTCCGGCCCCACGACCAGGACGTGCTGGCCCTCCTGCGAGCGTTCGTTCATCGGCTGAGTCATACCCCCATTCTGCAATGCCCGTCCCCGCGGCCGGAGGGCGATCCCCCGGGAGCGGGGACGCCCGTCTCAGCGCCGCAGCCGCAGGGCGAGCGAGGCCAGGCCCAGACCGAGGAAGGTCAGCCCCGCACCGAGCGGCAGCACCGGGAGGAGCTGGCCGCCGGTGGCGGGCGTCGCACGGTTCCGGTCGGGCTCCTCGCCGCTTCGGCCGTCGTCGTACACGTAGTCGTCGTAGTGGTCGCCGGCGCCGCTGCGCCGGTCGACGATCTGCTCGGCCCGGCCCTGGGGGGTCTGCCGCGGCGTGCCCGGCGGACCGGCGGATCCGGTGGGACCGCGCTCCCCGTCGCCGTCCCCGCCGGGGGCCGTACCGGACGGTTGGCCGGAGGGCTCACCGGAGGTGGGCTCCGGCGTGGGAGTGGGCGTGGACGACGGGTCCGGGCCGGGGGAGGAGCTGCCCGGCCACGGCGGCAGGGTGAAGCGCGGGGGGCGCTTCGTCTCCTCGGGATCGTCCGGCTCCCGCGGTTCGTCCGGCTCCCCGCTCTCCTGCGGGTCGTCCGGGTCGTCCGGAGAGGCGGTGGGGGAGGACGAGGACTTGGCCGGGCCCTCCGCCCCGGGCTCCACCCCGTCCCGCGCGCCGCCGGGAACGGCCGCCACGGCCGCGGACTGCTGGGAGGCCAGGGCGACGGGTGCCGGAACGAGCACCATCGCGCAGGCCAGCAGGGTGATCGCGGCTTCCCTCACCGCTACGCCCCCTCCCGTACCAGGCATCGAATGGTGTAACAAGCGTCACACGAACGCGCGGGCCCGGCATCCCGGACCGGCGGACCGGCGTCTCAGACGGTGAGGACGACCTTGCCCACGTGATCGCTCTCCTCGAGTACCCGGTGAGCCCGGGAGGCATTACTCATCGGCACCGTGCGATCCACGACCGCGCGGACCCGCCCGGCGGCGATCAGCGGCCAGACGTGCTCCCGCACCGCCGCGACGATCTCCGCCTTCTCCCCCGGCGGGCGGCCGCGCAGCGATGTGGCCGAGACCGTACCGCACTTGGCGAGCAGCGCCCCCAGGTTCAACTCCCCCTTGACGCCGCCCTGGAGGCCGATGACGACGATCCGGCCGCCGCGGGCGAGCGCCTTGACGTTCCGCTCCAGGTACTTGGCGCCGATGATGTCGAGGACGACGTCCGCGCCGCGTCCGCCGGTGGCCGCCCGGACCTCCTCGGCGAAGTCCTGCTCGCGGTAGTCGATCAGGACGTCCGCGCCCAGCTCCGCGCAGCGCTCCAGCTTCCTACGGCTGCCCGCGGTGACCGCCACCCGCGCGCCGACGGCCTTGGCGAGCTGGATCGCCATGGTGCCGATGCCGCTGGCCCCGCCGTGGACCAGCAGGGTCTCGCCGGGGCGCAGCCTCGCGTGCATGAAGACGTTCGACCAGACCGTGCACACGACCTCGGGGAGGGCGGCGGCGGTGACCGGGTCGAGCGGGCCGTCGGGAGTGTCGGGCAGCGGCAGGAGCTGGCCGTGCGGCACGACGACCTTCTCCGCGTACCCGCCGCCGGCGAGCAGCGCGCACACCCCGTCGCCGGCCTTCCAGCCGCCCACACCCGGCCCCAGCTCGGCGATCCGGCCCGCGCACTCCAGCCCGGGATGGGGCGAGGCGCCCGGGGGCGGGTCGTAGAAGCCCTGCCGCTGGAGGATGTCGGCGCGGTTGACGGCGCCGGCCGCCACCTCGACCAGGACCTCGCCGTCGCCGGGCACGGGGTCGTCCACCTCCGTCCAGGCGAGGACGTCGGGGCCGCCGGGTTCGGTGATGGTGATCGCGTGCATGGGGTGACGCTACCTCCGCGGGTTCTCCGAGGGCATGACGGTGGTGGAGGGGGTGGCACGACGGATGACGACGAGGCGGTCGGTGAGCTCCAGGACGGCCGCGTCCGGGTCGTCGTAGCCCAGCACCCGGTGGCCGCGCACCACGGAGACCACGAGGTCCTTGCACTCGCGCGGGGAGCGGCCGGCCTCGGCCTTGGTGACCGGGCGCTCGGTGAGGTTCAGCCCCGTGCCCTGGTGGATCAGGTCCTCCATGACCGCGCCCGCGCTCGGGCTGAGCATGGACATGCCGAGCAGCCGTCCGGCGGCACTGGCGCTGGTGATCACGGAGTCCGCGCCGGACTGCCGCAGCAGCGGCGCGTTCTCCTCCTCGCGCACCGCCGCGACGATGCGCAGATTGCGGTTGAGCTGACGGGCGGTGAGCGTCACCAGGACCGCGGTGTCGTCGCG
Source organism: Streptomyces mangrovi (assembly GCF_900114215.1). Taxonomy (GTDB): domain Bacteria; phylum Actinomycetota; class Actinomycetes; order Streptomycetales; family Streptomycetaceae; genus Streptomyces; species Streptomyces barkulensis. Next base: position 98,524 of record NZ_FOSG01000014.1, read on the forward strand.
CTGGGTGGAGATGACCACCTGGGCCGCCCGCTGCACCTCCGCCTTCAGCAGGACGTCGCTGCGGGTCGCGTCGCCGACGACGCCGGTGTAGCCGTCGGCGTTCGCCGCCTCGACGACCTTGCGGCTCGGATCGATTATCACGATCCGCTCCCGGGGGACCCCGGTCGAGATGAGCGTCTCGGCCGCGGAGCGCCCCTTCGTGCCGAAGCCGATGATGACGGTGTGGTCGCGCAAGGAGGACCTCCAGCGGGCCAGGCGGAACTGCTGGCGGGTCCGCTCGGCCAGCACCTCCAGGGTGGTGCCGATCAGGATGATCAGGAACAGGACGCGCAGCGGGGTGATGACCAGGACGTTGACCAGCCGGGCGCTGTCGCTGACCGGGGCGATGTCGCCGTAGCCGGTCGTGGAGAGGCTGACGGTGGTGTAGTAGAAGCAGTCCAGCAGCGAGACCTCGCCGTCGGCGTTGTCGGTGTAGCCGTCGCGCTCGAGGTAGACCAGGAACACCGTCACGAGCAGGACGATCAGCGCGGCCACCAGCCGCCGCAGCACCTGCCGCAGCGGCCCGGCCGCGGGCTCGGGGAGCTGCACGAAGTGCTGCAGCTCTTCGGGCGAGGTGTGGTTCATGCCGTCACGCCCACGGGAGTCTCAGGAGGTGTACACCGGCGCCGGTGGGGACGCCGCCGGGCGGCACGACCGCCAAAGCGGTGGCCGCCGCGATACCGCGGAGCATCGCGGGGCCGCTGAACCGCAGCGGCCGTACGCCACCGCCATCCTGCACGACCGGGACCAGCCGGGTGTCACGGGGGTGGCCCTGGATCTCGCCGAGGAGGGCGGCGGTGGGCAGTGCGTCGTCTCCGGTGCGCTGTTCGGTGCGCGGTCCGGTGGGCTGTCCGGTGCGCTGTTCGGTGCGCGGTCCGGTGGGCCGCGCTTCGGACGGGCCGGCGCCGGTGGCGGCCCGCAGCAGTGGTTCGGCGAGGGTGAGCAGCCCGGACACGGCCGCCAGCGGGTTGCCGGGCAGCCCGACCAGATGCGCGCCCGAGGGCAGCCGTGCCAGCAGCATCGGGTGGCCGGGGCGTACCCGCACCCCGTCGACCAGCAGCTCCGCCCCCAGGCGGCGCAGGGCCGGGTGGACGTGGTCGACGGGGCCGGCGGCCGTGCCGCCGGTGGTGACGACGAGGTCGGCGGCGGTCCCCTCCAGCGCGGCGTACAGCGCCCCGGCGTCGTCGCCGAGCCGGCGGGTGGCGGTGACCTCGGCGCCCAGAGCCGTCAGCCAGGGGCCGACCATCGGGCCGAGCGCGTCGCGGACCCGGCCGCCGGACGGGATGCCGGAGGCCAGCAGCTCGTCGCCCAGCACCAGGATTTCGACGCGGAGACGGCGTACGACCGGCAGCTCGTCCCAGCCCGCGGCGGCGGCCAGGCCCAGCACGGCCGGGGTGACCGGCGTACCGCCGGGCAGCAGATGGTCGCCCGCCCGGCACTCCTGGCCGCGCGGGCGGATGTCCGCGCCGTGCTGGGGCGCGCCGTTCGCACGCAGCCGCCGGTCGCGGACCTCGCCGTACTCGGAGCGCAGTACGGCGGTGGTGCCGGGCGGGATGCGGGCGCCCGTGGCGATGCGGACGGCGTGGCCGTCCGGGAGCGGGGCCGGGCGGTCGTCGCCGGCCAGGATGCCGTGTGGCGTGCCGGGGGCTGTGTCTCCGGTGTCTCCGGTGTCTCCGGCGTGCCCGGCGTGCCCGGCGTCCCGCGTGCCGTCCTCGGGGTCGAGCGGCTCCCACGGGCCGGGCCCGGAGACGGCCCAGCCGTCCATGGCCGAGGTGTCGAACGCCGGCAGATCGGTGAGCGCGGTCAGTGGGGCGGCGAGACGGTGGCCGAGGGCCTCGTCCAGGGGGACGGTGGCGGGCTCGGCCCGCCGGCCGGCACCGGCGCGGGCGGCGGCGGCACGGGCCGCGGGCCAGTCGCGGTGCCGTGCGCCGTCCCGCGGGCCGTGGGGGCCGCTCTTCCCGGGAGCCGGGCCGGGTTCCCGGCCCCCGGGCCGGCCGCCACCGCCGGCGGTGCCGTGCGTGTCGCCGTACGTGTCGCCGCGGCCGTTGGCCAGGGCCAGGGCGTCGGCCAGCTCATCGCCGCTCATCCGGCGTCCGTTCCCTCTCCGCCGCGGGACTCCCCGCTCCCGCCGGCCTTTCCCGTCCCCTCCGCCTCCGCGGCACCGGCGGCCTCCGCGGCCCAGCGCCGGGCCAGTTCGGCGGCCTTGCGCGCGGCCTCGGCCACGTCCTCGGGGCTCCCGCCCGCCCGCGCCGCCGCGTATCCGACGAGGAAGGTCGTCAGCGGGGCGGCGGGCCGGGCCACGCCGTGCGCGGCGTCCCGCGCGAGATCGAGAAGGGCGGCGGTGTCGACGTCGAGGTCGATACCGAGTTCGGCCTTGGCCGCGGTCATCCATTCGTTCAGCACGCGTCCATGCTCCCTGATGCGGGAGCGGGCCGAGGCGAGTTCCTCCCAGGTGTCGCAGTCGCGGGCCTCCTCGGGGCCGGCGGGGGCGATGCGGCGCAGCACGAGCTCATCGGTGAGCAACCGCAGGGGGAGGTTCGCCGGCCGTCCGTGCTCGGCGGTGAGCAGGGCCAGTTCGCGGCGGAGGGACTCGGCACGGTAGGCGCCCAGAAGGGGCTGGGCACACCCGTCGTCCACCACGATCGCCCCGTCGGGGGCGTCGGGGCCGGGGGCCGTGCCGTGGTGGATGCCGTGCGTACCGTCCGTGCCGTGCACGGCGTCCAGCAGCGCCCGCACGGTGGCGGGCGTCAGGAACGGCAGATCGGCGGAGAGCACCAGCACCGTCCCGCTCCCGGTGCGGCGCAGTCCGGCGTCGAGGGCCGCCAGCGGCCCGCCGCCGGGCGGATCCTCGCGCACCCAGTCCACCGGCCGGGCCGTCGGCCTGCGCGGGCCGACGACCACCGTCCGCGCCGCGTCCGCGCAGGCGTCCAGCACCCGGTCGAGCAGCGTCCGGCCCCCGACGGTGAGGGCGGGCTTGTCCGCCCCGCCGAGCCGGCGGGCGGCGCCGCCGGCGATGACGACGGCGTCGTACACATGAGTCATGACCCGAGTGTGACCCTCTCCGCCCCGGCCCGGGCGGAGAGGGTCCCCGGCCGGGGCCGGCGGGGGAGGAGTCAAAGAGTGCGCAGCAGTACGGCCGGGTGCTCGACGCAGTCCGCCACGTACCGCAGGAAGCCGCCCGCCGTACCTCCGTCGCACACCCGGTGGTCGAAGGTGAAGGAGAGCTGCACGACCTGGCGTACCGCCAGCTCGCCCTCGTGCACCCACGGCTTGGGGGTGATGCGGCCGACCCCGAGCATCGCCGCCTCGGGGTGGTTGATGATCGGAGTCGAGCCGTCCACCCCGAACACGCCGTAGTTGTTGAGGGTGAAGGTGCCTCCGGTCAGCTCGGCGGGCGTCAGCCTTCCCGCGCGGGCGGACTCGGTCAGCCGGGCGATCTCCTCGGACAGCTCGGCCGCGCCGCGGGTGTGGGCGTCGCGTACGACGGGGACCACGAGCCCGCGGTCGGTCTGCGCGGCGAAGCCCAGGTGGACCTCGGGCAGCCGGACGATCTCGCGCGCGGCCGTGTCCACCGTCGCGTTCAGCTCGGGGAACCGGGCGAGGGCGGCCGTGCAGATCCGGGCGAGGAGCGCGAGCAGGGAGATCTTCGGTCCCGCGGCGTTCATCGCCCGCCGGGCGGCGAGCAGTTCGGTGGCGTCGGCGTCCACCCAGCAGGTGGCGTCGGGGATCTCGCGCCGGGAGGTGGAGAGCTTGTCGGCGACCGTACCGCGCAGCCCGCGCAGCGGGATCCGCTCGCCGCGCGCGGCGGCACCGGCGGCGGGTACGGGCGCGGATGCGGGTGCGGACACGGCGGCGCCGTCGGCCGGGGCGGCCGAGGCGGGCACGGCATGTGCCTCCGCCACCGCGCGCTCGACGTCGGCGCGCAGGATCAGCCCCCGCGGGCCGGAGCCGGCGACCTGCCGCAGGTCGATCCCGTGCTCCCGCGCGAGCCGCCGCACCAGCGGCGAGATCACCGGGACGGGGCCGTCGGCGGGACGGGTCTCCACGGGCGCGGCGGGCGCGGCGGGCGCGGCGGGCGCGGACGCCTCCGGGGCCGGAGCCGCGGGGGCCGCGGGGGCAGCCGGCGCGGGGGGAGCTGCGGGGGCAGCCGGCGCGGAGGGGGCTGCGGACACGACGGCGGACGCCGGGACGGGCACGCCGTTCGCCGGGCGGACCCGCCTGCGGCGGGCGGCGGGCGCACCCGTGCCGTATCCCACCAGTACGTTCCCGGACTTCTCCGAGGTCTCGGCCGACACCTCGGCCGGTGCCCCGGCGGGGGCCCCGGCCGGCTCGCCCGCCGGGGCGGCGGACGCTCCGACGGCCACCGTCACCAGCGGCGCGCCGACGGGGATCTCGGCACCCTCCTCCCCGAACCGGGCGGTGACCACACCGCCGTACGGGCACGGCACCTCGACCATCGCCTTGGCCGTCTCGACCTCCACCACCGGCTGGTCGACGGCGACGGCGTCGCCGACGGACACCAGCCAGCGGACGATCTCGGCCTCCGTCAGGCCCTCGCCCAGATCGGGCAGGGCGAACTCGCGGACCTCGGCCATCAGCGGCCACCCCTCTCGGGCGTATCCGTCCCGCCGAACGCCTCGGGCCGCTCGGTCCACTCCGACTCCCACTGGAGCCGGGCGACGGCGTCCAGGACGCGGTCCACTCCGGGCAGGTGGTGGCGCTCCAGCATCGGCGGCGGGTAGGGGATGTCGAATCCGGCCACCCGCAGCACCGGCGCCTCCAGGTGGTGGAAGCAGCGCTCGGTGATCCGGGCGGCGATCTCGCCGCCGGGGCCGCCGAAACCGGACGACTCGTGGACGACCACGGCCCGGCCGGTGCGCCGCACCGACGCGCAGACCGTCTCGTCGTCGAAGGGCACCAGGGAGCGCAGGTCGACGACCTCCAGCTCCCAGCCCTCCTCGCGGGCGGCCTCGGCCGCCTCCAGGCAGACGGGCACCGACGGGCCGTAGGTGATCAGCGTGGCGGACGTCCCCGTACGGCGGACCCGGGCGCGGCCGACGGGCTCGACGGTCTCGGGCTCCTCCGGCGACCAGTCGGCCTTCGACCAGTACAGCCGCTTGGGCTCCAGGAAGACCACCGGGTCGTCGGAGGCGATGGCGGCCCGCAGCATCCCGTAGGCGTCGGCCACCGTCGCCGGGGTCACCACGTGCAGGCCGGGGGTGGCCATGTAGTACGCCTCGGAGGAGTCGCTGTGGTGCTCCACACCGCCGATCCCGCCGCCGTAGGGCACCCGGATGGTGATGGGCAGCGGCATGGCGCCGCGCGTGCGGTTGCGCATCTTGGCGACGTGGCTGAGGAGCTGCTCGAAGGCCGGGTAGGCGAAGGCGTCGAACTGCATCTCCACCACCGGCCGCAGCCCGTACATCGCCATGCCGACGGCCGTGCCCAGGATGCCGGCCTCGGCCAGTGGGGTGTCGGTGCAGCGGTCCTCGCCGAACTCGGCGGTCAGGCCGTCGGTGACGCGGAAGACGCCGCCGAGCGTGCCGACGTCCTCGCCGAGCACGTGCACGGACGGGTCCTCGGCCATGGCGTCGCGCATCGCGCGGTTGAGTGCCTGGGCCATGGTGGCGGGCTTGCGGGCGGCTCCGGAACCGGCTCGGGCCTTCCGGTCCGCCCTGCCCGCCCTGTCCGCGCTCCTGCCCGTGGTCGCGGTCGTCATCGCTCGCCTCCCGCTGCGTTCCCGGCGGCCCCGCCGTGCCCGGCGGTCCCGTCCTGTCCGTCGTTCTCCGCGTCCAGCTCGGCGCGCAGCTGTGCGGCCTGCTCCCTGAGCTGCGTGGTCTTCTCCGCGTAGACGTGGTCGAAGAGATCCGCCGGGTCGAGCGCCGGATCCTCGTTCATCGCCTCGCGCAGCCGCGCGGCCATCTCCTCGGCCTCCTCGTGCGCCCCGTCGCGTGTCGCGTCGTCGAACAGGCCGCGCTCGGTCAGCTCACGCTCCAGCAGCGCCACGGGGTCGTGTTCGAGCCATGCGCCGACCTCGTCGTCGCCGCGGTAGCGGGTGGCGTCGTCGGCGTTGGTGTGGGCGTCGATCCGGTAGGTCACGGCCTCCACGAGGGTGGGCCCCTCGCCGCGCCGGGCGCGCTCGACGGCCTCGGCCAGGACGCGGTGGACGGCCGCCGCGTCGTTGCCGTCCACCAGCCGGCCGGGGACGCCGTAGCCGACGGCCTTGTGGGCCAGCGAGGGCGCGGCGGTCTGCTTGGCCAGGGGGACGGAGATCGCGAACCCGTTGTTCTGCACGAGGAAGACCGTCGGGGTGCGCCAGACGGCGGCGAAGTTCAGCGCCTCGTGGAAGTCGCCCTCGCTGGTGCCGCCGTCGCCGACCATGGCCAGCGCCACCACGTCGTCGCCCTTGAGCCGGGCGGCGTGGGCGAGCCCGACGGCGTGCGGCAGATGGGTGGCCAGCGGGGTGGACAGCGGGGCGACGCGGTGCCGGTGCGGGTCGTAGCCGGTGTGCCAGTCGCCGCGCAGCAGCCCCAGCGCCTCGGCCGGGTCCATGCCGCGGGCGACGGCGGCGAGGGTGTCGCGGTAGCTGGGGAAGAGCCAGTCCCGTTCCTCCAGCACCAGCGCCGCGGCCACCTCGCACGCCTCCTGCCCGGTGGAGGAGGGGTAGACGGCGAGCCTGCCCTGCTTGGTGAGCGCGGTGGCCTGCCGGTTGTACCGGCGGCCCCTCACCAGCTGCGCGTAGAGCGTCCTGAGCAGGCCGGGATCGAGGTCGGCACCGGTGCCCAGCAGTCGGTACGGCTCGGAGTCCGGCAGCAGCGGCACGGGGTCCGTGCGCGGCTGCCAGGCGGGCGGCGGCGCGGGGCGGTATGCGCCTGGCTGCTCCAGGACTGTCATGCGGCACCTCCTGGTAGGGGGCATCTGCGGGCAGGGGGCCGCACTGGATCCGGCGATCCCCCTACCGATTGTTCGGTCGCCGACTCATTTTGGCTACGGGTGGCACCGCCCTGTGGACAAACGGTTCTGCGCGGCGTGGGATGTCGGCAGGACGTCCATGGAGGGGAGGCGGCAGGCCATGCCGGAAGAACAGATGGCCCCCGAGGCGCCGGAGGAGGGGGACCGGCCACCCGCCAGACCGCTCGATCCCGTCGACCGGTCCATCCTGCGGATGCTGCAGCTGGACGGGCGCGCCTCGATACGGTCGGTCGCCGAAAGGGTGCACGTGTCCCGGGCGAACGCGTACGCCCGGATCAACCGCCTCGTGGAGGACGGGGTGATACGCGGCTTCACGGCCCGGGTGGACCACGAGCGCGCCGGCCAGGGCGCGGCGGCGTACATCACACTGAAGATCGTGCAGAACTCCTGGCGCGCGGTGCGCGAGAAGCTCCAGGCGCTGCCGGGTGCCGCGCACATCGCGCTGGTCAGCGGCGACTTCGATGTACTGCTGCTGGTGCACACCGCCGACAACCGGGCGCTGCGGGAACTGGTGCTCACCCGGATACAGGCGATGCCGGAGGTGCTGAGCACCCGCACCCTGCTGGTCTTCGAGGAGACCGACCTCGAACCCGAGCCGTGAGCGGCGCGCCGGGCGGCCCGCTCCGACCCCCTCGCCGTGCGCCCCGCCCTCGCCCCCGTGCCGCTACTGCCTGCGCAGCCCCTCGAAGGCCAGCCGCACCACCGCGTCGGCGACCCGCTCGCGGTCCGCGGCGTCCCCGGGCTGCGGGCGGTACCACTCCACGATGGAGTTGATCATTCCGAACAGCAGCCGGGTGGCCAGCCGGGCGTCGAGGTCCGAGCGGATGTCGCCCTCGGCCGCGGCGGCCTTCAGCAGCCCGGCCACCCGGTGGTCGAACTCCCGGCGGCGCTCCATCGCCCAGCGCTCGGTGCGGGTGTTGCCCCGCACCCGCAGCAGCAGGGTGACGTAGGGCAGCTCGGCCATCAGCACCTCGGTGGTGCGGCGGGTGACGTGTTCCAGCCGCTCGATCGCCCGTCCCCGGCCGGCGTCCGGTTCGTCCAGGATGGCGAAGAGGCCGTCGAGGGCGCGGGCTATCGCCCGGCGCAGCAGCTCCTCCTTGCTCCGCACGTGGTGGTAGATGGAGGACTTGGAGATCCCCGCCGCACGGGAGAGGTGCTCCATCGAAGTGCCGTCGTAACCGCGCTCGTTGAACACCTCCACGGCCACCGCGAGGAGCGACTCGGGCGTGTAGGTGTCGCGCCCCGGCGACTTGGCCGGTGACTTGGCCGACGGCTCGGCTGGCGGCTTGGCTGGCGGCTTGACTGGCATGGCCTCGATGTTATCCACAGGCGGCCTGCCCCTCTTGCCCCGACCGATCGTTCGGTAGCAGTATCTACCTGTCCGTCCGTCCGCGCACGGCCGCCCGCGCGCCCTCCACGGCCCGCCCGGGCGCCGTCCGTACGGGCGCCGCCGCCCGCCCGCTCGACAAGCTCGACGAGGAGTTGGTCCCCGATGGCCGCCGCACCCACCCAGGCCCCGCCGCTGACCCCGGAGGAACTCGCGGACAAGCACCGCCCGACGCTCGAGAGGGCACTGGAGGCGATCCGCACCCGGGAGTACTGGTCCCCGTATCCGGAGCACCCCAAGGCGTACGGCGAGGAGCACGGCACCCTCGGCCCCGCCGAGGGGAAGTCCGCTTTCGACACCCTGCTGGGCGGCCGTTTCGAGCTGGACCAGCCCGGCACGGACGGCTGGGTGGGCGGCGAGGTCTCGCCGTACGGCGTCGAGCTGGGCGTGGAGTACCCGCACGCCGATGTCGGGGCGCTGCTGCCCGCGATGCGTGCCGCGCTGCCCGCCTGGCGGGACGCCGGGCCTCGGGTGAGGGCGCTGGTGTGCCTGGAGATCCTGGCCCGGATCAACGCGCGCACCCACGAGTTCGCCCACGCGGTGATGCACACCAGCGGGCAGGCGTATCTGATGGCGATGCAGGCCGGCGGCCCGCACGCCCAGGACCGCGGTCTGGAGGCGGTGGCGTACGCCTACGCCGAGCAGACCCGCACCCCGGCCTCGGCGCGGTGGTCCAAGCCACAGGGCAAGCGGGATCCGCTGGAGCTGGGCAAGGAGTTCACGCCGGTGCCGCGCGGCGTCTCGCTGATGATCGGCTGCAACACCTTCCCCACCTGGAACGGCTACCCGGGGCTGTTCGCCTCCCTGGCCACGGGCAATCCGGTGCTGGTCAAGCCGCACCCGCGCGCGGTCCTGCCGCTGGCGATGACGGTGCGGGTCGCCCGTGAGGTCCTCGCCGAGGCGGGATTCGACCCGAACACGGTGGCGCTGGCCGCCGAGCGGGACGGCGAGGGCATCGCCAGGGAGCTGGCTCTGCGCCCCGAGGTCCGGATCATCGACTACACGGGGTCGACCGCCTTCGGCGACTGGCTGGAGGCCAACGCCCGCCAGGCCCAGGTCTTCACCGAGAAGGCCGGTGTGAACACGATCGTCGTCGACTCCACCGACGACTACCGGGGCATGCTGGGCAATCTGGCCTTCTCCCTGTCCCTCTACAGCGGCCAGATGTGCACCACCCCGCAGAACCTGCTGGTCCCACGCGGCGGCATCGACACGGACGCGGGCCACAAGTCCTACGAGGAGTTCACCGCGGACCTGGCGGGCGCGGTGGACAAGCTGCTGGGCGACGACCAGCGGGCGGCGGCGCTGCTGGGCGCGATCGTCAACCCCGGGGTGCGCGAGCGGCTGGAGGGCGCTTCGGAGCTGGGCGAGACCATTCTCGCCTCGCGCGCGGTGGAGCATCCGGAGTTCCCCGGCGCCACGGTCCGCACCCCGGCGATCGTCGGGTTGGACGGGGCGAAGCCCGAGTCGGAGGAGGTCTGCATGTCGGAGTGCTTCGGCCCGGTCTCCTTCGCCGTCGCCGTGGACTCCACGGCCGAGGCGGTCGAGCTGCTGCGCCGCACCGTCCGGGAGAAGGGCGCGATGACGGTCGGCGCCTACACCACCTCGCCCGAGGTGGAGCGACTGGTGGAGGAGGCCTGCCTGGAGGAGTGCGCCCAGCTCTCGCTGAACCTCACCGGCGGGGTGTACGTGAACCAGACCGCGGCGTTCTCCGACTTCCACGGCTCCGGCGGCAACCCGGCGGCCAACGCCGCGCTGTGCGACGGGGCGTTCGTGGCGAGCCGCTTCCGCGTGGTGGAGGTCCGCCGGCAGGCCTGACGCCTCCCGCTTCCGGGGCCCGCCGTTCGGCGGGCCCCGGGCCGGACGGTTCCCGGCGGGGCGCTCTCAGCCGATGTCGGCGTGTGCGCGGATCCAGGCGTGCATGGCGATGGCCGCCGCCGCGCCCGCGTTGATGGACCGGGTGGAGCCGAACTGGGCGATCGAGCAGACGCGTTCGGCGTGCTTCCACGCCTCCTGTGTCAGCCCCGGGCCCTCCTGGCCGAAGAGCAGCACACAGCGGCGGGGCAGTTCGGTCGTCTCCAGCGGGACGGCGCCGGGGAGGTTGTCGATCCCGATGACCGGCAGCCCCTCGGCCCGTGCCCAGTCGGCCAGCGCGGCCACGTCCGGGTGGTGGGTGATGTGCTGGTACCGGTCGGTGACCATCGCACCGCGCCGGTTCCACCGGCGCTTTCCGACGATGTGGATCTCCCTGGCCAGGAAGGCGTTGGCGGTGCGCACGACACTGCCGATGTTGAAGTCGTGGTTCCAGTTCTCCACCGCGACGTGGAAGTCGTGCCGCCGGGTGTCGAGATCGGCGACGATCGCCTCCCGGGTCCAGTAGCGGTAGCGGTCCGCGACGTTGCGCCGGTCGCCGCCGGCCAGCAGTTCCGGGTCGTATCGCTCACCGGCCGGCCACGGCTCGGGATGGGGGCCGACGCCCACCTCCGTGCCGTAGCCCTCGTCGTACTGCACGGGCTCGTCCCGCACGGGCCGGCCCTCCCTCTCGCCTTCGCTCACCCCACGAGGGTACGTGCGGGGCTGTCGTCCCCCGACGGCTCCGTCTCCTCCTCCGGCTCGCGCGGGCGGCCGCGGCGCAGCCGTCCGGCCGCCCGGGACACCCTGGCTCCGATCCAGACCAGGAGGACCGTCGGCAGGAAGACGGCGTCGGCCGCGATCATGGCGAGCGAGAAGAAGGGCAGCCCGAGAACGACGGCGATGGAGGCGTGCTCCAGCATCATCACGGCGAGCAGCACGTTCTTCACCCGGCGGTTGAAGAGGGTGAAGGGGAAGGCGACCTGGGCGATCACCGTGCCGTAGGTGAGCAGCAGGACCATCAGCCCACTGCTGCCCAGCACCTCGGCGAGGGCCGGCCAGGGGGAGAAGTAGTCCAGGTGCAGGGGGTAGTAGACGGCGGTGCCGTCCTGCCAGCGGGAGCCCTGGATCTTGTACCAGCCCGCGGTCGCGTAGATCAGGCAGACCTCGGCCATGATGATCAGCAGGACGGCGTTGTGGACGATGTTGCCCAGGACGTCCATCAGCCGACGGACGTTCTCCCGCCCGGCCCGTCCGCCCGCGGGGCGGGTGACGTACCACCACAGTCCGTACACCAGCCACAGACCCCACAGGAAGGTCGCCCAGCCCACGTAGAGCACCGGTCCGTCGTCGCCGAACCAGCTCAGCCGGCCGCCCGCGGTGGCCACCAGCAGGACGGCGCCGAGCAGCGACCACAGCGCGATGCCGACCAGATCGGTCCCCCCGGCTCCGGCGCCGCTCCCGGCACCGAAGCGGCGGGCGCGGCGGGCGTCGAGCGACCAGACCCGGCCGCAGCGGGTGAGCACCAGGTACATCGCCATCAGATGGATGACGTTGTCGCCGCCGTCGCCCATGAAGACGCTGCGGTTCTGCAGGGACAGCACACCGACCATGAACAGCACCGACATGGTCCTGGTGCGCCAGCCGACCAGCAGCGCGGCGGAGGAGAGGACGGCGAGGGCGTAGACGGCCTCGAACCAGACGGCGCTGTCGGACCACAGCAGCACCGTGAAGGCGTGGTTGCTCGCCACCAGCCGCTCGCCCAGCTCCCAGCTCCACGGGCCGTCCGGGCCGTACAGCTCGCGCCGGTGGGGCCACTCGAAGAGCAGGAAGACCAGCCAGGTGAAGGAGAAGCCGATCCGGACGACCGCGCTCTGGTACGGGCCCAGCGCCCGGTCGCTGACCTTGACGATGCCGCTCACGACCGCTTCGTCGGCCCTCGACAGCAGGCGCCGCGACCACGGACCGGCCGGTGCGGCGGTCGGTTCGCCGGGCGACCGCTCCCCGGCCCCGGACGGCTGCTCCCCGGCCCGCCGGGCGCCGGGGACGGACGCGGTGGAGGCGGGGACGGAGGTGGAGGGGGCGGGGGAGCCGTTCTCGGACTGTGTCACTGGTCCTCCGGGATGTCCGTGCGGTCGACCGGCCACCAGGGCAGCACCCGGTACGTGGTCCCGGCGTCCGCGCTCTCACCGCTCCACGGCGGCGGCGCGACCGGTGTGGTCGCCGACCGCACCTGCACGCGCCGGATCTCGCCGCCGTTCAGCTCGGGTCCGAACCGCGACATCACGATCCGCCGCAGATACTCCTCGGAGAGGTCCCCGCGCAGCCCGTTGGAGCGGTTCTCCGCGTCGTGCGAGCCGGTGAAGAAGTCCCAGGCGCGGCGGAGCTCGTTCTGGTCGGTGTGGCTGGGGAAGGGGTTGCCGCGGATGTTGCCGATGTCCATCGCCGTCAGGTCCACCCAGCCGGTCCGCTCGCGTCCGCCGTCCGGCCGGACCACCTCCGCGCGGGCGTGGACGGCGATGTTCTGCTGGAGCGGGTTGGGGGCGAACAGCTTCCAGTTCTGCTCGAACTCGGGGTTGACGTAGTCCGAGACCGTCGAACCGTGCTGCTTGCTGAGGGTGTTGTCCGGCGCGACGTGCAGGAAGACCATCGCCAGGTGTACGCCGGTGAGCACGGTGACGACGCCCAGCGCCACCGCGACGGCGATCCGCGCCGCGGGCGGGAGCGACATCACCCCCGGGGCGCCCCCGGGGGGCGTCCCCGAAGACTCCTCCGGAGGCGTCCCGGAGGGTGCGCCGTCCGCCGCCGGGGGCGGCGCGTCCGGGGGCGCCTCCTGGCGCGTCTGTGCTTGTGGATCCATGCCCTCCCCGATCTCGGGCCCGGCCGGGCCCCGCTCTCACGACCCCGCGACACCGGTCGCGCTCCCCCGCGGCCGCCCCGGTCCGCGGCGGCCCTACGAGGTTATCCACAGCCTTGACACCTTGGGGCCCGGACGACCACCATTGAACCGAACGATCGGTCGGTTGGTTGGTTCCTCGCCAGGAGCAAGGGAGCTCTGCATGACGACGCTGCTGCCGGAGACGGACCGGGGCGGAGGTCCCGGAGCGCACGAGGAGGCGTTCGACGCGGCGATCGCGGCGGACGAGCGGATCGAGCCGCGCGACTGGATGCCCGACGCCTACCGCGCCACGCTGGTGCGCCAGATCGCCCAGCACGCCCACTCCGAGATCATCGGCATGCAGCCGGAGGCCAACTGGATCACGCGTGCGCCCTCGCTGCGCCGCAAGGCGATCCTGATGGCCAAGGTGCAGGACGAGGCGGGGCACGGGCTCTATCTCTACAGCGCCGCCGAGACGCTCGGCGCCAGTCGCGACGAGCTGCTGGACAAGCTGCACTCCGGGCGCCAGAAGTACTCCTCGATCTTCAACTACCCCACCCTGACCTGGGCCGACGTCGGCGCGATCGGCTGGCTTGTGGATGGCGCGGCCATCACCAACCAGGTGCCGCTGTGCCGCTGCTCCTACGGGCCCTACGCGCGGGCCATGGTCCGTGTCTGCAAGGAGGAGTCCTTCCACCAGCGCCAGGGATACGAGCTGCTGCTCGCGCTGAGCCGGGGCACCGAGGCCCAGCACGCCATGGCGCAGGACGCCGTGGACCGCTGGTGGTGGCCGTCGCTGATGATGTTCGGGCCGCCCGACGACGCCTCGAAGCACTCCGCCCAGTCGATGGCCTGGAAGATCAAGCGGCACTCCAACGACGAGCTGCGGCAGCGCTTCGTGGACATCTGCGTGCCCCAGGCCGAGTCCCTCGGGCTGACCCTGCCCGACCCCGAGCTGCGGTGGAACGAGGAGCGCGGGCACTACGACTTCGGGCCGATCGACTGGTCCGAGTTCCACGAGGTGCTGCGCGGCAACGGCCCCTGCAACGAGCAGCGGCTGGACCGCCGCCGCCGCGCCCACGAGGAGGGCGCCTGGGTGCGCGAGGCCGCCGCGGCGTACGCCCGCAAGCACGGCGAGCAGGACGGCGACGGAAGGACGGCGGCATGACCACCAGCGAATGGCCCCTGTGGGAGGTCTTCGTCCGCAGCAGGCGCGGCCTGTCCCACACCCACGCCGGGAGCCTGCACGCGCCCGACGCCGAGATGGCCCTGCGCAACGCGCGGGACCTGTACACCCGGCGGTCGGAGGGCGTCTCGATCTGGGTGGTGCCGTCGTCCGCGGTCACCGCCTCCTCGCCCGACGAGAAGGATCCGTTCTTCGAGCCCGCCGCCGACAAGCCCTACCGCCACCCCACCTTCTACGAGGTCCCGGAAGGGGTGCGGCACCTGTGAGCGCTCCCCGTACGGCCGTGCTGGCCCTCGGCGACGACGCGCTGGTCCTCTCCCATCGGCTGGGGGAGTGGGCCGGGAACGCGCCCGTTCTGGAGGAGGAGGTCGCCCTCGCCAACATCGCGCTGGATCTCCTGGGCCAGGCCCGCACCCTGCTGTCGATGGCCGGGGACGAGGACGAGCTGGCGTACCTCCGCGAGGAGCGGGCCTTCACCAACGTGCAGCTCGTCGAGCAGCCGAACGGCGACTTCGCCCACACCATCGCCCGCCAGCTGTACTTCTCCGCCTACCAGGAGCTGCTGTACGAGCGGCTGGCCGGTGGCGGCACCGACGACGCGGAGCTCGCCGCGCTGGCCGCCAAGGCGGTCAAGGAGGTCGCCTACCACCGCGACCACGCCGAGCACTGGACGCTGCGCCTGGGTGACGGCACCGAGGCGAGCCACAGGCGCATGAAGGACGCGCTGGAGGGGCTGTGGCGCCACACCGGCGAGCTGTTCCGGCCCGTCGAGGGCCTGGACGTCGACTGGGCCGGGCTGGACGAGGAGTGGACGCGGCGCATCACCGCCGTGTTGGAGCGTGCGACCCTCGCCGTCCCCGAAGGGCCGCGGAGCAGCCCCTGGGCCGCCGGCGCCGGACGGCAGGGCGTCCACACCGAGCCGTTCGGCCGGATGCTCGCCGAGATGCAGCATCTGCACCGCAGCCACCCGGGAGCATCGTGGTGACGCTCCCGGCAAAGGCGGCAGAAGCGACGGCGGAGACAACGGCGGAGACAACGGCGGAGGCGACGGTGCTGGAGGCGGAGCTGCGCGAGGTCGCCGGCTCCGTCCCGGACCCGGAGCTGCCGGTGGTGTCCCTGGCCGAGCTGGGAGTGCTGCGCGGTCTGCACATCCTTGGACCCGGCCGGGTGGAGGTCGAGCTGACCCCCACCTACACCGGCTGCCCGGCGGTGGAGGCGATGTCCGCCGACGTGGAGCGGGCGCTGCGTGAGCACGGCGTGGCGGAGGTGACGGTCCGCACGGTCCTCTCCCCGCCCTGGACGACGGACGCGATCACCGCCGAGGGCCGCCGCAAGCTGGCCGAGTTCGGGATAGCCCCGCCCCGGCCCGGTGCGGGTGCCTCCGACGGTGGTGGTCCGGTCGCGGTGGACCTGGCCATCCGCTGTCCCCACTGCGGCTCGACCGATACCACCCTGCTCAGCCGCTTCTCCTCCACCGCCTGCAAGGCGCTGCGCCGCTGCGCCTCCTGCCGGGAGCCGTTCGACCACTTCAAGGAGCTGCTATGAGGTTCCATCCGCTCCGGGTCCGCGAGGTCGAGCGGCTCACGGACGACTCGGTGGCCGTGGCGTTCGAGGTGCCGCCCGAGCTGCACGGCACCTTCCGCCACGTCCCGGGCCAGCACGTCACCCTGCGGCGCGAGGTGGACGGCGCGGAGGTGCGCCGCACCTACTCCGTCTGCTCCCCCGCCGTCCCCGCACCCGCCGAGCCGGTGCTGCGGGTCGGCATCCGGCTGGTGGAGGGCGGCGCGTTCTCCGCCCACGCCGTCAAGGAGCTGTCCGCCGGGGACACGGTCGACGTGATGCCCCCGACGGGCCGCTTCACCCTGCGTCCCCGCCCCGGCCGCTTCGCGGCGGTCGTCGGCGGCAGCGGCATCACACCGGTGCTGTCCATCGCCGCCACGCTGCTGGCCGAGGAGCCGGACGCCCGGTTCTGCCTGGTCCGCACCGACCGCACCGCGGCGTCGGCGATGTTCCTGGACGAGGTCGCCGAGCTGAAGGACCGCCACCCGGACCGCTTCCATCTGGTGCACACGCTCTCCCGCGAGGAGCGCCAGGCGGGCCTGCCCACCGGGCGGCTCGACGCCGAGCGCCTCGCCGCCCTGCTGCCCGCCCTGCTGCCGGTGCCCGACGTGGACGGCTGGTTCCTGTGCGGGCCGCACGGGCTGGTCCGGGAGTCCGAGCGCGCACTGACCGCGCTCGGGGTGCCCGCCGCCGCGGTCCACCAGGAGATCTTCCATGTGGACGACGCCTCCCCGGCCGAGGAGAAGCGGACCGCCGCCCGTACCGCGCCCGGCGGCTCCAAGCTCACCGCCACGCTCGACGGCCGGATGGGCGTCTGGCCCGCCGCCGAGGGCGAGACGCTGCTGGAGACGGTGCTGCGCAACCGCTCCGACGCGCCCTACGCCTGCAAGGGCGGGGTGTGCGGCACCTGCCGTGTGCGGCTGGTGTCCGGCGAGGTGAGCATGGACCGCAACTTCGCCCTGGAGCCGGAGGAGGTCTCGGCGGGGTATGTGCTGGCCTGCCAGTCACGGCCGGTCACCGAGACCGTCGAGGTGGACTTCGACGCCTGAGGGCACCTCAGGACACCTCAGGACACCTCAGGCGGTACGGGCCCACGGCCCTTCCGTACGGCCGGCTTTCGCACAGCCGGCGGGCCCGGCGCGCTCCGACCCCGCGCCGGGCCCCTCTCGCTCACGCCTCACGTCACACGGCACGCGACTCACGCCACGTGGGCGGGCCCCCGCCCGTTGTTCACCAGCGGCTTCCCGGCCGCCTCCCAGGCCAGCATGCCGCCGTCGACGTTCACCGCGTCGATGCCCTGCCCCAGCAGATACCGCGTGACCTGCGCCGACCGGCCGCCGACCCGGCAGACCACGTACACCCGCCGGTCCGCGGCCTTCTCGGTCACTTCGCCGAACCGCTCCACGAACTCGCTCATCGGCACGTGCAGGGCCGCCTCGGCGTGCCCGGCCGCCCACTCGTCGTCCTCCCTGACGTCCAGCAGCAGGCCCTCCGACGGCACCGCCGTGGCCTCCACCGAAGGAATCCGGCCGTACTGCATCAGGTCACGCCCCTCTCACCCGGCCCCGGTCCTCCGGCGCCGTCTCGCACACTCGCACACTCGCACGTTCCGGCCGGACGCCCCGCCCGGCCACCGGCCGGGAACCTAAACCGTCGGCCCCGGCCGCTCCGCCTGGTGGCCGGTCCACCCCGCCTGCCCCATCCGGCCGTTCAGCTCGGCCAGACGCGCCTCCTTCTCGGCGATCCGCTCACGCAGCCGCCCGGCGATCTCCTCCAGCAGGCCGTCCGGATCGTCGGGCGCGAGCCTGAGCATGGAGCCGATCGCGCCCTCCTCCAGCTCCGCCACGGCCGCGGCCAGCATCTCCTTGCGCCGCGCCAGCCACTCCAGGCGCGCGTACAGTTCCTCACCGCGGACGGCCGCCCGCTCCTCCCCGGTCGGCGGCCCGGCGGCCCACTCCTCGGCCAGCGCGGCGAGCGCCTCCTCGTCGCCGTCGGAGTACGCCTTGTTCACCCGGGTCATGAACTCCTCGCGCCGCCCGCGCTCCGCGTCGTCCTGCACCAGGTCCGGATGCGCGGAGCGCACCAGCTCCCGGTACAGGCGCCTGGCCCGCTCGCTGGGCCGCACCCGCTCCGGAGGCCGCACACGCTGCCCGGTGAGCATCGCGACGGCCTCCGGCGGCAGCCCGGCGGAGTCCATCCAGCCCTGGTACAGCTCCTCCACGGCCGGCATCGGCAGGAAGGACGCACGGGCCTCGCGCGCCCTGCGCACATCCTCGGGATCGCCGGTGCACGCGGCCAGCGCCTCGGCGATCAGGACGTCCAGTTCCTCGATGCGGCCGTACAGCGGGCCGAGCCGCTGCTCGTGCAGCCGGGAGAAGTTCTCCACCTCGACCCGGAAGGTCTCCACGGCGATCTCGTACTCGATCAGCGCCGTCTCGGCCGCGCGCACGGCCCGCTCCAGACGCTCGACGGCCTCCCCGTCGGCGCTCGGGACGGCCTCCGGCGCGTCCTGCGGCTCGTGCGGTTCGTGCGGTTCGTGCCCGGCCTGCCGGGCTTCCTGCTGGGCTTCCGGTTCCACGGGCTTCCTCGCGACGGCGTTCCACTGC
Source organism: Streptomyces mangrovi (assembly GCF_900114215.1). Lineage (GTDB taxonomy): Bacteria > Actinomycetota > Actinomycetes > Streptomycetales > Streptomycetaceae > Streptomyces > Streptomyces barkulensis. The sequence continues at coordinate 117,003 of NZ_FOSG01000014.1, forward strand.
GCCCCGGCCCTGACCGTGACCCTGACCGGGATTCACGCCGCGGCCACCGGGAAAGCTCCCCGGCCGGACGGCGGCGCCACCCGGCCAGCCTACGGCTCCCCCGGCCCGGGCCTCACATCCCGCCCGCGCTCCCGCCTCCGCGCGAGCCCTCCCAGACCCTCGCGGACCCTCAGGCGCGGCCCCGCGTCCCGTCCTCACACCTCCCGCTCGGCCGGCAGCCGCCCGGCGCGCACCGCGGCCGCCAGCTCCGCGTGGTCCCTCTCGGTACGGTCGGCGTAGGCGACCGCGAAGGCGGCCACCGCCTCGTCCAGCTCCTCCGACTTGCCGCAGTACCCCGCCAGCAGCAGCGGGTCGGCGCTGTGGGAGTGCGCACGGGCCAGCAGGGCCCCGGTCATCCGCGCGTAGTCGTCGATCTCGCCGGCGCCCAGCGCCGCGGGGTCCACGCTGCCCTTGCGGTTGCGGAACTGCCTCACCTGGTAGGGCCGCCCCTCCACCGTCGTCCACCCCAGCAGCGTGTCGGAGACCACCTGCATGCGCTGCTGTCCCAGCACCACCCGGCGCCCCTCGTGCTCCGGCCCCTGCCCCGGCCCCTGCCCCGATCCCGAATCCGGCCCGGTGATGCCCGCCAGGGCCGTGTACGGCCGCAGCACCGACGGCCGCGCCTCCTTCACCTGGAGCACCAGCGGCTTGCCCCGGTGGTCCAGGAGCAGCACCACGTACGAGCGCGTGCCCACGCTGCCGGTGCCCACGACCCGGAACGCCACGTCGTGGATCGCGTACCGCGCCAGCAGCGGCAGCCGGTCCTCGGGCAGCGTTCCCAGGTACTCCTCCAGCGAGGCGGCCACGGCCGCCGCCTCCTCGTCCGACGCCCTGCGCAGCACCGGCGGGGCGTCCACGAAGACCCGGCCGCCGTCGCCGGTCTCCCGGGTGGACTTGGCGGCGAAGCGCGCACTGGTGTTGCGCCGGGCCTTCTCCGAGACCCGCCGGAGGGTGCCCAGCAGGTCGTGGGCGTCGGCGTGCGAGACGAGCTCCTCGTCGGCGACGGCGTTCCAGGCGTCGGCCGCCGGCATCCTCGCCAGCAGCCGCAGGGTGTGCCGGTAGGCGCCGGCCGCGTCGCGGGCCGCCGCCCGGCACACGTCCTCGTCCGCACCCGCCTCCCGCCCGGCCAGCACCAGGGAGGCGGCCAGCCGCTTGAGGTCCCACTCCCAGGGGCCGCGCACGGTCTCGTCGAAGTCGTTCAGGTCGATGGTCAGACCGCCGCGGGCGTCGCCGTAGAGGCCGAAGTTCGCGGCGTGCGCGTCACCGCAGATCTGCGCGCCGACACCGGTGGCGGGTGTGCCGTGCGCCAGGTCGTACGCCATCAGCCCGGCGGAGCCGCGCAGGAACGCGAAGGGCGAGGCGACCATCCGGCCGACCCGGATCGGCACCAGTTCCCCGATCCGGCCCCGGTTGGACTCCTCCACGGCCTTCACCGCGTCCGGCCGCCCCGGAGCCTCGGAGAACCCGGCGTGCGCCCGCCTGGGCACCGCCTCCCGCAGCGCTCTGCCCTCCCGCTTCGGTGCCCGCGGGCTCCTCCGGTCCGCGAAGCCCGGCACATACGGCAGCCGCTCGTCCACGGCCCCACCCCCTGCTACTTACCAGCGGCCGGCTGCGGCCCGGCACCGACCGGGCCGCCCCGTGCCGACCGCGACGATCAGCGGGTTCGAAGGTACCCCTCGGCCCGGAGCCGGGCAGCCCCCGGAACCGCCCGGACCACTCCGGAGCCGCGACCGGCCCGGAAAACGAAGCGAGCCTCTCACGGTGACTTCCGTCACCGTGAGAGGCTCGCTCTCTGTGCGCGAGGGGGGAGTTGAACCCCCACGCCCTTTCGGGCACTGGAACCTGAATCCAGCGCGTCTGCCTATTCCGCCACCCGCGCATGGGTGTTGCCGCTCTGATTCTCCCACACCTTCCGGACTGCTCTCGTCCGGTCCGGTGGGATCGCCTGGCGACACACAGAACATTAGCACGCTGTCCGGGGTGGTCTCACACCCATATCGACCGCCCACGGTTTGGGACACTGGTCCCGTGCCACCTCTACGATCCGTGTGAGGGTTGACACCCGCGCGCCGGGCCCCGGTGGGGAACCAGCCGTTCACCCCGCGCGTGGATACGATCAGTAAGCAGTATCGGAAGGCAACGCGTCGTGCGCGACCGCGACCGGCGCACTAGAGCCGTGGACATCGGGGAAGGAGGTGCACCGTGGGAGTTCTGAAGCGCTTCGAGCAGCGTCTCGAGGGTCTCGTCAACGGCACCTTCGCCAAGGTGTTCAAGTCCGAGGTGCAACCCGTCGAGATCGCGGGCGCCCTCCAGCGCGAGTGCGACAACAACGCCACCATCTGGAACCGGGAGCGGACGGTCGTCCCCAACGACTTCGTCGTCCAGCTCAGCGCACCGGACTTCGAGCGCCTCAGCCCCTACTCCGGGCAGCTCGGCGACGAGCTGGCCGGCATGGTGCGCGAGTACGCCAAGCAGCAGCGCTACACGTTCATGGGCTCGGTCAAGGTCGGCCTGGAGCGGGCCGACGACCTCGACACCGGCCTGTACCGGGTGCGCAGCCGCACCCTCGCCGCCAGCACCTCCCAGCACCAGCCCCCGCACGGCGCGCCGCCTCCCGCACACGCCCCCGGCGCCCCCGGCGGCTACGGGTACCCGCCGCAGCGCCCGGCCGGTCCGCCTCCCATGCCTGCCGGACCGCCCCCCGGGCACGCCCCCGGCGCTCCGGTGCCGCCCGGCCGTACCCGCCGCTGGATCGAGATCAACGGCACCCGCCACCAGATCTCCCGCCCCACCCTGGTGCTGGGCCGCTCCACCGAGACCGACGTGCGGATCGACGATCCCGGCGTCTCGCGGCGCCACTGCGAGATCAGGGCGGGAGATCCGGCGACGATCCAGGATCTGGGCTCCACCAACGGCATCGTGGTGGACGGACAGCACACCACGCGCGCTACGCTCCGCGACGGCTCACGCATCGTCGTGGGCAGCACCACGATCATTTACCGGCAAGCCGAAGGGTGAAGCGGGGGCAATGTCAGAGCTGACCCTGACGGTCATGCGGTTGGGTTTTCTCGCCGTACTGTGGCTGTTCGTCATCGTGACCGTGCAGGTCATCAGGAGCGACCTCTTCGGCACCCGCGTGACCCAGCGCACGGCCCGCCGCGCCGAGGCCCAGCGCCCTCCCCAGCCGCGCCAGGCCCCGCAGCAGGCGGCCCGCGGCGGGCGGCAGCGCCGCGGCGCCCCGACCAAGCTGGTGGTCACCGAGGGGTCGCTCACCGGCACCACCGTGGCCCTCCAGGGCCAGACCATCACGCTCGGCCGGGCCCACGACTCGACGATCGTGCTGGACGACGACTACGCCTCCAGCCGCCACGCCAGGATCTACCCGGACCGCGACGGCCAGTGGATCGTCGAGGACCTGGGCTCCACCAACGGCACGTACCTGGACCGGACCCGGCTCACCACACCGACACCGATCCCGCCCGGTGCGCCGATCCGCATCGGCAAGACGGTCATCGAGCTGCGGAAGTAGTGAACGCGACCATGACGACCGGAGGGTGGGCACCGTGCGGATGTACCCGGAGCCGACGGGCGAGGTGCGCATGAGTCTGTCACTGCGCTTCGCCGCCGGATCGCACAGAGGCATGATCCGCGAGGGCAACGAGGACTCCGGCTACGCCGGTCCCCGGCTGCTCGCGATCGCCGACGGGATGGGCGGCCAGGCCGCCGGCGAGGTCGCCAGCTCGGAGGTGATCTCGATCCTCGTGCAGCTGGACGACGACGTCCCCGGCTCCGACCTGCTCACCTCGCTGGGCACGGCGGTGCAGCGCGCCAACGAGCAGCTGCGCGTCATGGTCGAGGAGGACCCGCAGCTGGAGGGCATGGGCACCACGCTCACCGCCCTGCTGTGGACGGGCCGGCGGCTCGGCCTGGTGCACGTCGGCGACTCCCGCGCGTACCTGCTGCGCGACGACCGGCTCACCCAGATCACCCAGGACCACACCTGGGTCCAGCGCCTGGTGGACGAGGGCCGGATCACCGAGGAGGAGGCCACCACCCACCCGCAGCGCTCCCTGCTGATGCGCGCGCTGGGCAGCGGCGACCACGTGGAGCCGGACCTGTCCATCCGCGAGGTGCGGGCCGGGGACCGCTATCTGCTGTGCTCCGACGGCCTGTCCGGCGTCGTCAGCCACCAGACGATGGAGGAGACCCTCGCCGCCCACCAGGAACCGCACGAGACCGTGCAGGACCTGATCCAGCTCGCCCTGCGCGGCGGCGGTCCCGACAACATCACCTGCATCGTCGCGGACGTCCTGGACGTCGGCGACGACACCCTCGCCGGCCGGCTCAACGACACCCCGGTCATCGTCGGCGCCGTCGCCGAGAACCAGCAGCAGCTCGGCGACCCCGGCACCCTCCGGACCCCCGCCGCCCGCGCCGCCGAGCTCGGCCGCGGCGGAGTGCCCCAGCAGCAGTCGCCCGAAGGGCCGCAGGGGAGCTTCGGCCCGCCCGGAAGCGGTGGCGCCACCCCGCCCGCCGGGGCGTTCGGCGCCTACGCCGAGGGCGACTTCGCCAAGCCGCGCAAGCGGTTCAGGTGGCTGAAGCGGATCTTCCTCGCCCTGCTCGTCCTCGGCCTGCTCGGCGGCGGCCTGTACGGCGCCCACAGATGGACCCAGACCCAGTTCTACGTCGGAGCCGACGGCGACCGCGTCGCGATCTACCGCGGCATCAGCCAGAAGCTGGCCTGGATCCAGCTCAGCGAGGTCGAGCGGAGTTCGCCGGTCGAACTCAAGTACCTTCCGACCTACCAGCGCAACGAGGTCGAGGCCGGAATCTCCATGGACAGCCTCGCCCAGGCGGAGAACCGGCTGGAGAAGCTGGCGGAGCAGGCCGAGGTCTGCGAGATCGTCGCCGCCCAGCGCAGGGAGAAGGAGCGCGCGGAGGCGGAGGCCGGGAAGGCCGAGGAGAGCGGCTCCGCCCGCGAGGGCGCCGGGGCCGGCGAGCGCTCCGAGCCGTCCGCCTCCCCCGACCCGACCGCGTCCTCTCCCGACTCCCTCAACTCCGCCGCCACCGCCAGCGTCAAGAGCCCGACCGCTCCCACTCCCGGCCCCACCCTCCCGGAGGAGCAGCAGCGGCTCGCCAAGCAGTGCACCACGTGATAGGGGGCCGCACGCCATGAGCACCAGTCAAGCCACCGGGAACACCGGCAGCAACACGACGATCTCCCCCGGAGGCCTGCCCAGCCGCCGCAACACCGAGCTGGCGATGCTCGTCTTCGCCGTGCTGATCCCGGTTTTCGCCTACGCCAACGTGGGCCTGGCCATCAACGGCGAGATGCCCGCGGGCATGCTCGGCTACGGCCTCGGCCTCGGTCTGATGGCCGGCGTGGCCCACCTGGTGGTGCGCAGATTCGCGCCGTACGCCGACCCGCTGATGCTGCCGATCGCCACGCTCCTCAACGGGCTGGGGCTGGTGCTGATCTGGCGGCTCGACCAGTCGGAGAGACTCGCCCTGCGCGGGGACGGGATCGCCGCGCCCAACCAGCTGATGTGGTCCGCGCTGGGGATAGCGCTCTTCCTGGCGGTGCTGGTCTTCCTCAAGGACCACCGCATTCTGCAGCGCTACACCTACATCTCCATGGTCGTCGCGCTGATCCTGCTGGCGGCGCCGGCCTTCTTCCCGGCCAGTGAGGCGAACTTCGGCGCCAAGATCTGGATCCGTTTCGGTTCCTTCTCCATCCAGCCCGGCGAGTTCGCCAAGATCATCATCACGATCTTCTTCGCGGGTTACCTGATGGTCAAGCGGGACGCCCTCGCACTGGCCAGCCGTCGCTTCATGGGGCTGTACCTGCCGCGAGGCCGCGACCTCGGCCCGATCCTGGTGGTCTGGGCGATGAGCATCCTCATCCTCGTCTTCGAGACCGACCTGGGCACCTCGCTGCTGTTCTTCGGCATGTTCGTGGTCATGCTCTACGTGGCCACGGAGCGCACCAGCTGGATTCTGTTCGGCTTGCTCATGGCCGCGGGGGGAGCCGCGTTCGTGGCCACCTTCGAGGCGCATGTGCGAGGCCGCATCATGGCGTGGCTGCACCCGATGGACATCTTCCTCCCCGAGGACCAGCGGCCGGAGGGGCTGATCTCCGACCAGGCCGCCCAGGCCCTCTTCGCCTTCGGCTCCGGCGGCACGCTCGGCTCCGGCCTCGGCCAGGGACACTCCGATCTGATCGGATTCGCCGCCAAGAGCGACTTCATCCTCGCCACCGTCGGTGAGGAACTGGGGCTCACCGGGACGATGGCGATACTGCTGCTGTACGGCCTGCTGGTGGAGCGCGGCATCCGCACGGCCCTGGCCGCCCGGGATCCGTTCGGAAAGCTGCTGGCCATTGGCTTGTCCTCAGCCTTCGCACTCCAGGTCTTCGTCGTCGCGGGCGGGGTCATGGGGCTCATTCCGCTGACCGGTATGACCATGCCCTTCATGGCGCAGGGTGGTTCGTCCGTCATCACCAACTGGGCCCTGGTGGCCATCCTGCTACGAATCAGTGATACCGCGCGGCGACCCGCGCCCGCCCCCGTTCCCTCACCCGATGCAGAGATGACTCAGGTGGTACGACCGTGAACAAGCCCCTGCGCCGGATCGCCATCTTCTGCGGCCTGCTCGTACTCGCCCTGCTGATCCGGGACAACTGGATCCAGTTCGCCCAGGCCGACGAGTACAAGACACACAAGAACAACCGCCGTGTCGCCATCGAGCGGTATGCCCAGCCGCGCGGCAACATCATCGTCGACGGCAAGGCCGTCACCGGATCGAAGGCGACCAAGGGCACCGACTTCAAGTACAAGCGGACGTACAAGAACGGCGAGATCTGGGCCCCGGTGACCGGATACGCCTCCCAGGCCTTCGGCGCCACCCAGCTCGAGTCCATCTACGACGGCATCCTCACCGGCGACGACGACCGGCTGTTCTTCAACCAGACCATCGACATGTTCACCGGCGAGGACCAGAAGGGCGGCAACGTCGTCACGACGCTGGACGCCGACGTCCAGAAGGCCGGCTTCGAGACGATGGGCGACAAGAAGGGCGCGGCCGTCGCGATCAACCCCGAGACGGGCGCGATCCTGGGCCTGGTCAGCACCCCCTCGTACGACCCGTCCTCCTTCGCGGGGAACTCCTCCAAGGACGCGGAGAAGTGGAACGGGCTGCTGAAGGACGAGGACGAGCCGATGCTCAACCGGGCGCTGCGCCAGACCTACCCGCCCGGCTCGACGTTCAAGGTCGTCACGGCCGCCGCGGCGCTGGAGAGCGGCATGTACGACATCGACGAGAAGACCGACACCCCGGACCCGTACCGGCTGCCGCAGAGCACCACCGACCTGGGCAACGACGGCAACCACCCCTGTGAGGACGCCTCGCTGCGGGTGGCCATGCAGTGGTCGTGCAACACCGTCTTCGCCAAGATCAGCGACGAGCTCGGCAACGAGAAGATGATCGAGTACTCCGAGCGGTTCGGCTTCAACCAGGAGCACTTCGTCCCGGTCCGCGCCGCCGAGTCCGTCTACCCCGAGGACAACCGGCCGCAGAACGCCATGGCCGGCATCGGTCAGGCGTCCAACCGCGCCACCCCGCTCCAGATGGCCATGGTGGCCGCCGCCGTCGCCAACGACGGCAAGCTGATGGAGCCGTACATGATGGACCAGCTCATCGCGCCGGGCCTCAGCGTCGTCGAGGAGCACAAGCCCCGGGAGATGGGCGAGATCGCCTCGGCGGAGAACGCCCAGAAGCTCCAGCAGATGATGGAGACGGTCGTCGAGAAGGGCACGGGAGTCCCCGCGCAGATCGACGGCGTCACGGTGGGCGGCAAGACCGGTACCGCACAGCACGGCGAGAACAACGAGAAGAACCCGTACGCGTGGTTCATCTCGTACGCCAAGACCTCCGACGGCTCGACCCCGATCGCCGTCGCGGTCGTCGTCGAGAGCGCCGACGTCCTCCGCGACGACATCGCGGGCAGCAAGCTGGCCGCCCCGGTGGCCAAGGCCATGATGGAGGCGGCTCTCGACGGCAAGAGGTGACCGGGAGGCCCGGTCGCCTCGGCGGTCACGCCGACGGTCACATCAGCGGTCGCATCCCGGCCCAGCACACGGTCCGGGTACCGTATGCCGAGCAGCACCGCCGGACCGCGCAGGGAGACGGTCAGGACGCACGGAGAGGGCTGGAGACTATGGAAGAGCCGCGTCGCCTCGGCGGCCGGTACGAGCTGGGCTCGGTGCTCGGCCGGGGTGGTATGGCCGAGGTCTACCTCGCCCATGACACCCGCCTGGGCCGCACCGTCGCGGTGAAGACCCTCCGGGTGGACCTCGCGCGCGACCCCACGTTCCAGGCTCGTTTCCGCCGTGAGGCCCAGTCCGCCGCCTCGCTCAACCACCCGGCGATCGTCGCCGTCTACGACACCGGCGAGGACTACGTCGACGGGATCTCCATCCCGTACATCGTCATGGAGTACGTGGACGGCTCGACCCTGCGCGAGCTGCTGCACTCCGGGCGCAAGCTGCTGCCCGAGCGCTCCCTGGAGATGTGCGTCGGCATCCTCCAGGCGCTGGAGTACTCGCACCGCAACGGCATCGTCCACCGCGACATCAAGCCCGCGAACGTCATGCTGACGCGCACCGGACAGGTCAAGGTGATGGACTTCGGCATCGCCCGCGCCATGGGCGACTCCGGCATGACCATGACCCAGACCGCCGCCGTCATCGGCACCGCCCAGTACCTCTCCCCGGAGCAGGCCAAGGGCGAGACGGTCGACGCCCGCTCCGACCTGTACTCCACCGGCTGTCTGCTGTACGAGCTGCTGACGGTGCGGCCCCCGTTCGTCGGGGACTCCCCCGTCGCGGTGGCGTACCAGCATGTGCGCGAGGAGCCGCAGGCGCCCAGCTCCTTCGATCCCGAGATCACGCCCGAGATGGACGCCATCGTCCTCAAGGCGCTGGTGAAGGACCCGGACTACCGCTACCAGTCCGCCGACGAGATGCGCGCCGACATCGAGGCGGCCCTCGACGGCCAGCCGGTCGGCGCCGCGGCGGCCATGGGGGCGGCCGCCTACGGCACGGGCGGCTACCACCCCGACGACCAGCCCACCACGGCCCTGCGCGCCACGGCCCCGGCGTCCGCCCAGACGTCGATGCTGCCGCCGATGCGCGAGGACGACGGCGGCTACGGCTACGACGAACGGCCCGACCGGCGGCGCGGCGGCGGGGGCCGCAACCAGCTCTCCACGATCCTGCTGGTCCTCGGCGGCATCCTGGTGCTGATCGGCGCGGTGTTCATCGGCAAGGTGATCTTCGGTCCCACCGACAACAACCCGAAGGTGCCGAACCTGATCGGGGACACCTTCGAGGAGGCCGAGCAGAAGGCCGTCAACTCCAGACTCAAGGTCGCCGAGGGCACCAGCGAGTTCTGCGAGGAGAAGGAAGGCACCGTCTGCAAGACCGACCCGGTGGCCGGGACCGAGGTCGAGGGGGGTGAGACGATCACCCTGATCATGTCCAAGGGGCCCAGCGAGGTCGAGATCCCGGACGTCGTCGGCGAGACGGCGGACGACGCCGAGCAGGAGCTGAAGGACGCGGGCTTCGAGGTCGAGCGCGAGACCGAGGTCTCGGAGCAGCCTGCCGGCACCGTCACCGAGCAGGACCCGGGCAGCGGGGAGAAGGCGAAGCCGGGCGCCACCGTCACCATCACGGTGGCCACGGAGGACCCGCGGCCGACCATGCCGCCCGTCGTCGGACAGGACTTCGAGGCGGCCAAGAAGCAGCTGCAGGACGCGGGCTTCACCAACATCTCGCGCGCCGAGCAGGAGAACGCCGAGCAGCCCCCGAACACGGTCCTCAAGCAGGACCCCCCGGGGAACCAGAAGGTCGAGGCGGACACCCCCATCACCCTGATCGTGGCCAAGGCACCGGCCGAGGAGCAGGTGGCCGTCCCCGCCATCGCGGCGGGCACACCGCTCAAGGACGCCCGCAAGGCGCTCCAGGACGCCGGTTTCAACGTCGCCGTGTCGGGTCCGGGCGACGACAAGGCCGTCGTCCTCGCCACCGACCCGCCCGCCGGCACCCAGCTGAAGAAGGGCGAGACGGTCACCGTGCGCACCCTTCCCGGCGGGGACGGCGGGCCGGGCGGCGGCGGCTTCATCGAGGGGATGACCGGCGGGGGCGACTGATCCCGCCGGGCGCCCGCCGCCCGCGAGGCCCGTGAGCCCCGTACGCATGAGGCGCACAGCCGAGGGCCCCGACCGGTCGCTTCCGCTTCCGGTCGGGGCCCTCGGGCGTTCCGTCTCCGTCCCCCGACGGGGCGGTGGCGCGGACGGTACGCGCGGCGGCCGGATCCCGCCGCTCAGCGCGTACCGGTCAACGCGTGCCGGTCAGCGCAGTTCCTTCGGCGGGGTGCGCCGCTCGTCCACCTTCTCGGTGCGCACCAGCTCGCCCCAGACGATGTAGCGGTAGTCGGAGGTGAGGATGGGGGTGCAGGTCGTCAGGGTGATGTACCGGCCGGGCTTCTTCTTCCCCGACTCCTCGGGGATGTCCGCCAGTACGCCGACGTTGTACTTGGAGGTCCTGGGGAGCGTCTCGTAGACCTTGTAGACGTACCAGGTGTCCTCGGTCTCCACCACGATCGGGTCGCCCTCGTCGATCTTGTGGATGTCGTGGAACTTGGCGCCGTGGCCGTCGCGGTGCGCGGCCAGTGAGAAGTTCCCCTCGCCCTCCCACGGCGGTGCGGCCTCCACGGGGTCGGTGTAGTAGCCGGCGACGCCCTTGTTCAGCTCATCGGTGTCGGTGCCCTTCTTGATCAGCACCTCGCCGCCCATCGACGGCACATGGAGGAAGCCGACGCCGTCCCCGCCCTCGTACTCCTTCTTCTCCTCGCCGCCCGGCCCGTCCTTCGCCCAGCTCTCGCGTACCTCGTTGCCGTCGCGCTCGGCCTCGCGGTTGGCGATCACGTTCGTCCACCACAGCGAGTAGGCGACGAAGAGGCCCAGCACCACACCGGCGGTGATCAGCAGCTCGCCCAGCAGGCTGACGACGGCCGGAAGCCACGGGCGCCGGCGTCGGGGCGGGGGCGGCGGATCCGTCCGCGAACCGTTGTCCTGGTCGATCACTGCCACCCGACGCACCGCCCGTTCCCCTCCGCAGTCCCTGCGCGCAGGCTATCGGACGAGGGCGTCCGGCTTCCCCTCGCTGCGCGGGCGCTCCTCGGCCAGCTTCCCCCAGACGATCATCCGGTACTTCGAGGTGAACTCGGGCGTACAGGTGGTCAGGGTGATGTACCGCCCCGGCCCGGTGAACCCCGATCCCTCGGGGACGGGGTCGATGACGCTGACGTTCGAGGGCAGGGTGGAGTCGAGGCGGTTGGCCATCTCGTAGACGTAGTAGGTGTCCTTGGTCTCCACCACGATCGGGTCACCCGGGTTGAGCTTGTTGATGTAGCGGAACGGCTCGCCGTGGGTGTTGCGGTGCCCGGCCACCGCGAAGTTGCCCTTCTCGTCCCAGGGCATCGCCGTCTTCAGGGGATCCTCCCCGTAGTGGCCGACCATGCCCCGGTCGAGGACGCCGTCCTCGTCCACGCCCTCGGCGACGGGCACCTTCACGTCCAGCCTGGGGATGTGCATGATCGCGAAGCCCTCGCCGGCGGAGAAGACCCCGGGGTCGCGGTTGTCCTCGTCCCCCTTCTCGCCCCACCGCTGCTCCAGCTTCTTCGCCTCGTCGCCCGCCTGGTGGTTGGCGATCACGTTCGTCCACCACAGCTGGTAGGAGACGAACAGCAGCATCACCACGCCGAGGGTGATGAACAGCTCTCCGAGGACCCGGCTGGCGACCACCATCGGACTCTCCCGGCTCGCCCGTGCCGCCCGCCGCCGGGCGGCACGGCCGCCGGGCCGGGGCTCGCCGGAGGCCGGCGCGGATTCGGCCGCGGGCTCGGCCGCGGGCTCGGCCGCGGGCTCGGAGGCGGGCTCGGAGGCGGACCCGGTGACGGGGGACTCCTCGTGCGGTGACGGGGTCGGGGCCGCCACCCGGCGCAGCGCCATCGTCTCGTCCGCCGGGAGGTGCGCCTGCCGCAGCGTCATCGTCTCGTCGTCGAGGGCGGGCGCGGACACCGGCGCGGGCCGGGGCTCGGGCTCGGGGGCGGGGGCGGGGGCGGTCGGTCGGTACGCCTCCGCGTAGGGCTCCGCGTACGGACCGGCACCGGGCGCGTACGGATCGGCGTAGGGCGCGTACGACTTCGGCCGCTCCTCCCCCCGTACCGGCTCCTGCCCCGGCAGCGGGTCGTTCAGCGGATCGGCGAGCCGTCCCACCGCGGCCTCGAAGGCCTGCTGCTCGGCCTGCTCGGCGTAGGCGTCGATACCGGCTTCGATGTCGGCGTCGGCGGGCGGGCCGGCCCGGTGGCGCCCGGCGAGCGGGTCAGCCCCGTGGGTGCCCTCCGGACGCAGGGCCGTCACGCCCCGACCACGGGGGCCAACCCCCGCGAGCGCTCCACGGCGCCGGTGTCACCGCACTCCGCGAGCCAGTTGGCGAGCATCAGGTGGCCCCACTCGGTGAGCACCGACTCGGGGTGGAACTGCACGCCCTCAACCGGCAGTTCGCGGTGGCGCAGCCCCATGACCACGCCCGTCTCCGTCCACGCGGTGACCTCCAGCTCCGCCGGGACGGTGGCGGGCTCGACGGCGAGCGAGTGGTAGCGGGTGGCGGTGAAGGGGGAGGGCAGCCCGGCGAAGACACCGCCGTCGCCATGGCTGACCAGCGATGTCTTGCCGTGCAGCAGCTCCGGCGCCCGGTCCACCACGCCGCCGTACGCCACGGCCATGGACTGCATGCCCAGGCAGACACCGAAGACCGGCACACCACTGGCAGCGCAGTGCCGGACCATCTCGACGCAGACCCCGGCCTCCTCGGGCGTGCCCGGCCCGGGGGAGAGCAGCACTCCGTCGAAGGAGTCCCGCGCGTGCTCGGGGCGGACCTCGTCGTTGCGGAGCACCTCGCACTCGGCGCCGAGCTGGTAGAGGTACTGGACGAGGTTGAAGACGAAGCTGTCGTAGTTGTCGACGACCAGGATGCGTGCGCTCATCGTCCCTGCCCCGATCCGGCCCGGCCCTCGTCGACCGTCACGTCGCCGAACGGCAGCAGTGGCTCCGCCCAGGGGAAGACGTACTGGAAGAGCACGTAGACAACCGCCAGGGCCAGCACGAACGAGAGCAGCGCCCGTACGGGCGTGTTGCCCGGCAGATGCCGCCAGATCCAGCCGTACATGCCGTGTAGCCGTCCCTTCTGTTACTCGCGCAACCAGAGTACGGGTACGCGGGCCCGGCGGGAGGCACAAGTCCCGCAATGCGTCACAGACCACCGGCGGCCCGGCCGCGGGCCGTCCGGCCCGGGCGGGCCGCCTAGTCCACCGGTGTGCTCCGGGTCAGGTCGATCGCGCCCGAGTAGCCGGGGAGGGTCACCTCGTCGTGCTCGTCGACCGACCAGCCCAGGCCGTAGGCGTCTACGTACTCCCGGTAGTTGCGGACGGCGGGGGCGTCGTCCAGCGCCTCGCGCATCCGGTCTGGGTCGCCGACGGCGGTGACGGTGTACGGCGGGGAGTACAGGCGGCCCTGGAGGATCAGGGTGTTGCCCACGCAGCGCACCGCGCTGGTGGAGATCAGCCGCTGGTCCATGACCTTCATGCCCTCGGCCCCGCCCGCCCACAGCGCGTTGACCACGGCCTGGAGGTCCTGCTGGTGGACGACGAGGTCGTTGGGCTGGGGCTCGGGGAGGCCGGGCATGCGGGCGGTGGCGTCGGGCGGGGCGTCGTCGAGGGTGACGGTGAGGCCGGAGCCGGAGAGCTTCCTCGTCCCCGCGGTCCGCTCCAGCTCCTCGAAGACGCGCTTCTCGCTCTCCGTGCCGCCGCTGTCGCGCCGGGCGAGGGCGTCGACCTCCCGGCGCAGGGCGCCCACGGACTCGTCCAGCGCCTCGATGTCGTCGCTGCGGTCCTCGATGAGGTCGGACAGGCGCAGCATCGAGTCGTCGGTGCGCAGGTCGGTGCCCTGGGCGGTGTTGAAGCTGATCCAGAAGAGGAAGCCGGCGAGGGCGAAGACACCCGCCGTGGCGAGCCGGACGGGCCGGAAGCGGGAATTGGTCACCTTACCCTTGTCTCCCTCCAGCACGCGGAAGTACTACGCTAGCGGAATCAGGAATCGTCCCCTCCCCGGCCTCCTCCCCCGGTCCCCGGACCGGACTCCGGCCGCCGGGGAAGGGCCATCACGGACAGGCCCGCGCGGTCACGCAGCGCATCGACAGGAGAGTCCCTCGTGCCGAAGTCACGGATCCGCAAGAAGGACGAGTTCACACCGCCGCCGGCGAAGAAGGCCGCGAACATCAGCCTCACCTCGGGGCGGAGCTGGGTCGCGCCGCTGATGCTGGCGCTGTTCCTGATCGGGCTCGCATGGATCGTCGTCTTCTATGTGACGACGGGCGACCTGCCGGTCCAGTCGCTCGGCAACTGGAACATCGTGGTGGGCTTCGGCTTCATCGCGGCGGGGTTCGTCGTCTCCACCCAGTGGAAGTAGTCGCCGCCACACCCCGCCGCACCCGCCACGCCCCGCCACGACCGGACCGGTTCCGCCCCCGCGGCAGCGTTATCCACAGGTCTTCCACAGCCCTGGGAAAACTTCAGAAGATCTGTGGATAACTTCTTCAGCCTGTCTGTCGTTATGACTGGTGACCCTCGGTAGACGAGTGGGCCCGACCCCCGTCACCCTGGGGAAACACGCATGCGCGCGGCCGCCGGGAACCCCGTACCGGCGGCCGCCCACACCATGCACAAGACCGGTCACCTGCTGTGGATAACCTCTGGCCACAGCTTCGTGCGCGGTGGTCGGCGGCCGACAACCACCGGTCGACAGTCGGCGCGCGGCAGCCGCCGGCCGCCGGTCAGCGGCCGAGCAGTTCCACCGTGCGGACCACGCAGACGACCGCGATCACCAGCAGCACCGCGGCCATCGTCCCGTACTGCACCAGCGCGCGCCGGGCACGCGGGGCGTACACCATCGCGTAGGCGATGACCGCCCCCACCACCAGGCCGCCGATGTGCGCCTCCCAGGCGATGTTCGGGATCCTGAAGGTGATGAGCAGGTTGATCGCCAGCAGCACCAGAATGGGACGCATGTCGTACCGCATCCGCCGCACCAGCACGGCGGTGGCGCCGAACAGCCCGTAGATCGCGCCCGAGGCGCCCAGCGACTCCTGGTTCTGCGCGGCGAGCAGATACGTCAGCGCGCTGCCGCCCAGCGCGGACAGCAGATACAGCCCCAGGAAGCGCCAGCGGCCCAGCGCCGCCTCCAGCTGCGGCCCGAGCCACCACAGCGCCAGCATGTTGAAGCCGATGTGCCAGATCTCCTGGTGCAGGAAGGCCGAGGTCAGCATGCGGTACCACTCGCCGTCCGCGACCCCGGCCCAGTCGGCCGCCGCCGGATCGTAGGCGTAGCCCAGCATCGTCAGCGCGCCGAGCAGCGAGCGGTCGTCGGCGGCGAGCACCGCGAAGAACACCGCCACGTTGATCCCCAGCAGCACCTTGGTGACCAGGCGCTGGTCGGCGGCGACGGCGCCGCCCGCCAGGGTGCGCGGCCGGGCGTCGCCCGCGGCGCTGCCCGTACCGAAGCCGCCGCGCACGCACTCGGGGCACTGGTAGCCGACCGAGGCCGGGATCATGCACTCGGGGCAGATCGGCCGGTCGCAGCGGGCGCAGGAGATGCCGGTCTCCCGGTCGGGATGCCGGTAGCAGCGCGGCATCGCCGGCCGCGCACCGCCCTGCTGATCCTCCATGGCCACCTCAACGCCCCCTCACGACGGACACGGCATACCCCCGCCCACGGTCGTGGCATACCCACGGGGACGGAGAACACCGCCCCCTCCGTCCTACGGACGGAGAAGGCGGCGGGTTCCCGACGGGCGGCCCAGCCGCGCGGCGCGCGCGAGGCCGGGGCCCTCGCCGGCCGGCTCCGGCCGACGCTTCTCAGCGCTTCTCAGCGCTTCTCGACGATCACCGACTCGATCACGACGTCCTGCAGCGGACGGTCGGTGCGCTGGTTGGTCGGGGCGGCCGCGATGGCGTCCACGACCCGCTGCCCCGCCTCGTCGGCGACCTCGCCGAAGATGGTGTGCTTGCCGGTCAGCCAGGCCGTCGGGGAGACGGTGATGAAGAACTGCGACCCGTTGGTGCCCGGGCCGGCGTTGGCCATCGCCAGCAGGTACGGCTTGTTGAAGGCCAGGTCCGGGTGGAACTCGTCACCGAACTCGTAGCCCGGGCCGCCGGTGCCGTTGCCCAGCGGGTCGCCGCCCTGGATCATGAAGCCGCTGATCACCCGGTGGAAGACCGTGCCGTCGTACAGCCGGTCCGTGGACTTCTTCCCGGTGGCCGGGTGGGTCCACTCGCGCTTGCCCTCGGCGAGTTCGACGAAATTCCTGACCGTCTTCGGCGCATGGTCCGGGAAGAGCCGGATGGTGATGTCGCCCTGGTTGGTCTTCAGGGTGGCGTAGAGCTGCTCGGCCACGGTCTACCTTCCGTCTGCACTTTCGGAACCCCCCGATCCTCGCACAGCCGGACCCGCCGCGCCGTGCGGCGGGGGTCCGGCCGGGCGGGCCTCGGCGACCCCGTGGCCTACGCGGACCGCGCAAACCGCGGGAGCGCGTGGCCGACGACGGGTACGGAGAGGGCGGAAACCGCGAAAGACCCGCCAACGGGACAAGCGGCGGAAGTACGGCATAGCCCGTATGCCCGTTGAGACATGCCTCGACACTGTTGTGAAGGCATGATCTCCATCATGGGTGGAAGGCGGAAGACACACGCCACCGACGAGGAGGAGATCCCGTGACCCGCATGGACAGCGTGCGCAGCGCGACCGACAACGCGAGGGAGACCGTGCGGCACGCCGCGGAAGCGGTGGCGCCGAAGGTGGCCCTCGCGGCCGGACAGGCCCGGTCCACGGTGCGCGGACAGTACGCCGCCCGTGTCGCGCCGCGGCTGGAGCAAGCCCGCGAGACCCTGCCCCCCGCGGTCGACCTGGCCGCCTCCCGGGCCGCCCACCGCACCCGCGAGGCGGCACGCACGGCGAGCGAGTACGCGGCTCCCCGCGTCGAGGCCGCCCGCGCCGCGGCCGGCCCGGTACGGGAGGCGGCGGTGGCCCGCTCCACCGCGGCCGTCGCCGCGCTGCGCGGCGAGCTGACCGCCCAGGACATCCGCAAGCTCGCCCGGCGCAACGCCCGCCGGGCGCGCCGGGGCCGGGCGTTCAAGCGGCTGATGGTGGTCGGTGTCGTCGCCGGCGGCGTGGCGGCCGCCTGGAAGTGGTGGGAGAAGCAGTCCAGCCCCGACTGGCTGGTCGAGCCCCCGGCCGCCACCGAGGTCGGCGACGACGCGGCCGTCATGGAGGAGACCGGGTCCGCCGAGCCGAAGGCCGGAGCGACGGCCGCCCAGACCGACACCCAGGGCACCTCCTCCGAGGCCGCCCCGTCGGACGAGGAGCGCTGACGGCGCCGGCGTCCGCCCTCCTCTCCGGCGGGCGGCCCCCTCGCCGTCCGCCGAGCTTCGGCAGAGCCGCGCGAAGCGGCACGGCACGCAGCAGGCCCGGTGCCGCGGAATCCGTGGATTCCGCGGCACCGGGCCTGTGTGGTGTGGAGCTTAGGGGAGTCGAACCCCTGACATCTGCCATGCAAAGACAGCGCTCTACCAACTGAGCTAAAGCCCCGCCACGGAACAGAGTACCCAATGCCCCGGCTTGGTTCCGACCGGGTATCGCTCCGCGTGCGCCGCCTCCGTAGGATGCTCCGGAAGTTCGCTCCAGCGAAGCGGACCCGGGGAGACAGGGGAGAGAGCGATGGACGCAGCACAGCAGGAGGCGACCGCCCGGGCGAGGGAACTGCAGAGCCAGTGGTACGGCGAACCGCTGGGCACCCTCTTCCGCCGGCTCATCGACGACCTCGGCCTCAACCAGGCACGGCTGGCCACGGTGCTCGGCCTCTCGGCCCCCATGCTCTCCCAGCTCATGAGCGGCCAGCGGGCGAAGATCGGCAACCCCGCCGTCGTCCAGCGGGTCCAGGCGCTGCAGGAACTGGCCGCCGAGGTCAGCAAGGGCACCGTCACCGCGGCCGAGGCCACCCAGCGCATGGACGAGATCCGCCGCACCGCCGGCGGCAACGTGCTGACCTCCTCCACCCATGTCACCCCATCCGGCGGACAGGCCACCACCGTCAAGCGCGTCGTACGCGAGATCCAGGCGCTGCTGCGCTCGGTCGCGGACGCCGCCGACATCATCGAGGCCTCCGACTCCCTCGCCGGAAGCCACCCGGAGCTGGCAGAGTTCCTGAGGGTGTACGGCGCGGGCAAGACCGCCGACGCGGTCCGGCACTACGAGGCGCATCAGGCCTGAGAACGACGGCGGCGGCCGGCGGGACGGGCAACCGACGGGCACAGGGACGAGGCGGGCACAGCGCGATGGGCGAGGTCTTCGCGGGTCGGTACGAACTGGTCGACCCGATCGGACGCGGCGGCGTGGGCGCGGTCTGGCGCACCTGGGACCACCGGCGCGGGCGCTACGTGGCCGCCAAGGTCCTCCAGCAGAGCGACGCGCACACCCTGCTGCGGTTCGTCCGCGAGCAGGCGCTGCGCATCGACCACCCCCATGTCCTGGCCCCGACGAGCTGGGCCGCCGACGACGACAAGGTCCTGTTCACCATGGACCTGGTCCGCGGCGGATCGCTCGCCCACCTCATCGGCGACTACGGCCCCCTGCCGCCGGCGTATGTGTGCACACTGCTCGACCAGCTGCTCTCGGGGCTCTCCGCGGTGCACGCCGAGGACGTGGTGCACCGCGACATCAAGCCCGCCAACATCCTGCTGGAGGCCACCGGCACCGGCCGGCCCCATCTGCGGCTGTCCGACTTCGGCATCTCGATGCGCAAGGGCGAACCGCGGCTGACCGAGGCCGACTACGTGGTCGGCACCCCCGGCTACTTCGCCCCCGAGCAGCTGATGGGCGCCGAGCCGGACTTCCCCGCCGACCTGTACGCGGTCGGGCTGGTGGCGCTGTACCTGCTGACCGGCCGCAAGCCCGACTCCCAGGCGCTGGTGGAGGCGTACGTCCACGGGGTGCCGCCCGCGCCGCAGGACATCCCAGAGCCGCTGTGGCAGGTGCTGGGCACTCTGCTGCACCCCGATCCGGAAGCCCGCTTCCGTACGGCGACGGGCGTACGCAGGGCGCTGGCCTCCGCCGCGGAGCTGCTGTCGGCGGACGCCACGGCGGAGCAGGAGGCCGTGGAGGTCTTCGACCAGATCGGTCCGCTGCCGCCGGGGTTCGGGCCGGACGGGCCGGAGAACCGGGAGGGCCCGCGGGACGCCGGGGGCACCGGGGACGCCGGGGGCACCGGGCAGGGGCCGGAGAGCGGGGACGGGGAAGGCCTCAAGGCCTCGGGATTCCCGGCCTCCGACACCGGGAGCTTCCACCTCCCCCCGCCCGTACAGGCGTACACCCGGGAACCACCGCAGGCCCCGCCGTTCCCGGCGCCGGCTCCTCCCGCGGCCCAGGCCCACGCGCCGGCGGCGGCGCAGGAGACCACGCAGACGTCTCCCGGGGCACCCGCCGCCCAGCCGTATCCGTATCCGCAGCCACAGCCGTACTCACAGCCGCCCCTCGCCGGTATGCCGACACAGCCGACGCAGCCGACACAGCCCTATACGACCGCCCGCCCGCTCGCCCCCGCCGGGCCGGCGGACTCGGGGCACCGCGCTCCCGCGGCGCGCAGGCCGGGGCCGCCCGTGAAGGTGGCGGCCCCGCTCCTGGCGCTGGCCCTGGTCCTCATCGCCGTCGGCGTCTGGGCTCTGACCCAGACGCCCTGACGCCCTGACGCCCTGACGACCAGACACCCTGAAACCCCGCGCCCCGCGCCCCGGCCCTCAGGCGCGGGCCGCGCTCCGCCGGGCGAGGATCGCCCACAGGCCGAGTCCCAGGATCAGCGCGGTGCCGGCGCCGATCCCGGCCCAGCCCAGCAGCCGGAGGGTCTCCCCGCTCTCCGCGGCCGACCGGTTCAGCCCCTCGGCCGCGGCCTCGCGGTCGTCCTCGGTGACCCCGAAGCCGGCCTCCTCGGCGTTCCCGTCGTACTCGGGGCCGGCCTCCGGCTCGCCCGCGACCGTGGTGCGCAGCACCACGGGCACCGTGCCGTCGACGGACTCGGCCAGCTTCCCGTTGGCGTGCACCGCGATGTAGTACCAGCCGGCGAAGCGCGTCTCGCCGAGCTCCGTGCTGCCGTCGAAGCGGTTGGCGAAGGCGACGCGCTGTCCGTCCAGCCGGTACGCGGCGGACTTGTCGGGCCGGTAGCCCACGCCGTCGGTGCCGATCCGCCCGCGAGCGGTGTTGTAGAAGTCCACCCGGAAGGCGCCGCTGACGTACGGGGCCCTGTCGCCCCTGGCCTTGGCCGTGCCGAACTCCACCTGGGTGTGGAGCCGCTGGCCCCAGTCGAGCGGCACCTTGTAGAAGCGGGTCTCGCCGGGCCGCAGCCGGTCGCTCCAGTTGCCCTCGCCCATGCCGGGCGCGTCGTTGAAGCCGGTGCCGCCCTCGATCGGCCGGGTCTCCCCCTTCGGCGCCCCCGGCGGGCTCGGCGTCGCGGCGTCGGGCGCGGCCTCGGACGGGCCGCCGGAGGCCGGGTCGCGCAGCCCCGGCTCCCGCATGAAGGAGATCTCCAGCGGCCAGCGGCCGGCGTCGGCGGTCTCGTCGCTGTCCCGCTCCACGGAGAAGTGGTAGACGCCGGGCTCCTGGCAGTAGCCGTCCTTCTTGATCATGCGCCCGGCGAGGTCGGCGATCGGCCTGGCCGTGTCGTCGGAGCCGAAGCTCACGTCCCCGTCACCGCAGTTCGTGCCGTCCGCCGACTCCAGGGCGACCTCGATGCCGTCCATGCTCTTGACCCGGCTGCCCGGCTCGGGCAGGGCGGTCGCGGAGATCCAGACGTTGGACTCGCCGTCCAGCGTGACGCTGTAGTACCTGCGCTCGCCCGGCCCGATGTCGTCGGTGTAGAAGCCCGGTTCGATGGCCGGCCCGTGGGCGCTGCTCTCCTCGCCCTCGACGCGCTGGGCGCTCGGAGCCGTCTCGTACGCGGGCGGGTCCTGTGGTCCGGCCGACTGCGCGGCCGCGGCCGAGCCCGGCAGCGCCGCGACCGCGCACAGCGCCGCCGCGGCGGCCAGTGAACTCCTCATCGTGCGTCCCGCCCGCCCCTTCACCATGCGCCACCCTCCGTCTTGCCGCTCTGCGCGCCGTTCCCCGTACCGTCGGCCGTCCTGCCGGCGCCGCCGTCCTTCGCCACCGCCGTACGCGCAGCCGTACGCGCAGCCGTACGCCCGCGCGAGCGCGTGTACCGCGTGTACACGGCCGCCAGCGCGATCGCCAGCGCCGTCACCGCTCCGGCCGCCGCGGCGACGGCCGGACCGGACCATCCTGCACCGCCGGGGCCCGAGCCGTCCCCGGCGGCCTCCGTTTCCTTCCGCGTCTGTCCGCCGTCCCGATCCCCGCCCCGCTCGCGTACGGCGGGCGCGCCGTGCTCCGGTCCGGTCCTCTCCTCGCCGATCACCGCCACCCGCAGCACGAAGCCGACGGCCACGTTCTCGGCGAGCTCGGCGGCGTCCGGGTCGAGGCCGACGCCGATGTAGTACTCGCCCGCGCGCCGCACCGGCACCGCACGGGCCGCGCTCTCCCAGCGGTTGGTCCACGCCACCGGCACCGTGCCGCCCGACACCGCCGCCGGCTCGCCGCGGTAGAGGGCCCCGGTGTCGAACTCGCCGGATGGGCGGACGGGCACCCGGGTGGGGCCGTAGACCTCGGTGCTCACGCGCGTCAGCGTCCCGGCCGGGCCGTCGACGGTCGGCTCGTTGCCGAACTCCACGTCGTAGCGCAGCTGCTGGCCCCAGCCGACCCGCACCCGGTACCAGCGGGTCTGCGCGGGGATCAGCTCGTCGCGCCACACGCCGGGGCCGAGGCGGCGGGCGTCGTTGAAGCCGGTGCCGCCCTCGACGTCGCGCGGCGGGTCGGTGGGCAGGGGCGCGTCCTTGCCGCCCGCGCCGTAGTGGGGCTCGGAGTGCGCCGGCACGGTGCCCTCGGCGAGCGGCTTCTCGGTGGCGAGGAGCAGTTCGAAGGGCCAGCGGCCCCGGTCGGAGTCCGCGTGGGAACGCCGTTCGACCGTCAGCAGGTAGCGGCCGGCCCCGTCGCAGGCCCGGTCGCCGTCGGCCGACGGGATCCGGCTGACGGCGGCGGTGATCGGCATGGCTCCGGCGTTCCGGCCGAAGTACCGCCAGGTACTGCCGCACCGCGGCCGGTACTTCTCGTCCCGGACCAGGGTGAGCCGGAGGCCGTCCATGGAGGCGACCGGCACCCCGGGCTGGGGCACGGCCGTCACGGCGAGGTCGTCGGCGGCCGATTCGGCGGGGCCGCCCAGTTTCGCGGCGTACCAGCGCTTCTCGCCGGGGCCGATGGTGTCCGTGTACTGGCCGGGGGCGATCTCGGGGGCGTCGTCCGCCGTCCGCCCGCCGGTGATCCGCTCGCCCTCCATGCGGTAGCCGTCGGCGGAAAGCCGCGAGGCGCGCTGGAGCTGGCGGGCCAGGGCGTCGGCGTCGGGCGCGTCGTAGTACGAGCCGTGGCCGGCCCGGGCGATGCACTCGAGCTGCTCGCGGGCCTTCCCGTCCACCTGGAAGCCGATGGCGTCGATCCGCAGGGTTCCCGAGGACCCCGGAGACCCCGAGGACTTCGGGGAGGGCCCTTGCCCGCCGAGTTCCCGGGCGACCTCGCACGGGTCGGGGGTGCCGCAGGTGTCCTCCCCGTCGGAGACCAGCAGGATCGTACGGCGGTCCAGGGAACCTCCAACCGCCCCGGGCAGGTCCTCGGCCGCTCTGCGCAGTGCCAGGCCGATGGGGGTGTCTCCCCTGGGCTCCACCCCGGCGACGGCGCGTTTGAGCGCGGCGCGGTCCAGTGGCTCCACCGGCCGCACCAGACGGGTGTCGGTGCACCCCTCCTCCCGGTCGGCGCCGTAGACCCGCAGACCGGTGGGATGGCCGTCGGGGAGCGCGTCGACGACCGTGCCCACGGCGCGGCGGGCGGACTCGATACGGGTGCTGCCCGAGCCGTCGTCCTCGGCCATCGAGCCGGAGGAGTCCAGCACCATCACCAGTGAGGCGTTGCCTTCCGCAACCGCCCGCGGTGTCGCGGGAGCCTCCCGGGGAGACGCCGCGGCAAGCGGTGCCGCGATCAGCGCCAGGAGTGTGCCGCCGCTCAGCGCCGCGACCATACGGCGATGGAGTCGTGCCATGTGCCTTGCCCCCCTCGGGCGTGCCTCTCCGATAGCTTTGCGGAAGCATCGTATATATTTGCTAACGCGTATATCAAGGCGGTCGCGTCACGGTCCCGCAACAGGCGCGCCCGTACCGGCCCGGCCCGGATGCGCGAAGACGACGAAGCCCCGGCCGGAGACCGGCCGGGGCTTCGCGCGAAGTACTGGTTGCTCTCAGACGCCCGAACCTGCGGGCACGGAGTCGGTCGCCTCCGTCCACAGATCCTGCTCGGCGCGGTCCGCCTGGATCTGGCGGTACACGAGGAGCCCGCCGACGGCGGCCAGTGCGATCAGGAGAAGCTTCTTCACCGCGCTACCTCGTCCTCTTCTAGACGTTGGGACCTACTGGCGCCCGATGATACCCAAGCGGGCATCCCGGCAGAGTGACCGACCCGGGCGGGCGGCACCCGCCCGTCCGTGCGTCGAAGGGCCTTCAACGCCGAACGCCCGGCCCCTCCGGAGAGGGTCCGGGCGTTCGGTCCGCCGTGTGGGGCTAACAGGACTTGAACCTGTGGCCTCTTCCTTATCAGGGAAGCGCTCTAACCGTCTGAGCTATAGCCCCGCGCTGCACCGAAAGATTAGCGCACTTCAGCCGCGTGCCAAAATCGCGTCGGTCCGCGGCCGCTCCGGTGCGGCACCCGGGAGGCTCCCGGGGTCACTCGTCCTCCGCGAGGGTCACCTCGATGCCGCCGACGAGGCCGGCCGACATGTTGTAGATGAACGCCCCCAGCGTGGCCAGGGCCGTCATCAGCACCACGTCGATCACCGCCACCACCGAGGTGAAGGTCAGCACCCGGGGCAGGGAGAGGAAGCCCTGGAGGTCGAAGCCCCCGCCGCTGTCCGAGGAGGTCGCCTCGCTGACGGTCCCGCCGACCGCGGCGAACACCCCCATGGCGTCCATCACCATCCACAGCACGGCCACCGCGATGACGGTGCAGATGCCCAGGGCTATCGACAGCAGGAAGCCGACCTTCATCACCGACCACGGGTCGACCTTGGCCACCCGCAGCCGCGCCTTGCGCGTCCTGGGGACCGTACGGGCGCCGGTGCGCGAGCGGCGCATGACGTCCTGCCGGAGGTCGCCCCGTTCGCCCTGGGCGGCCCGCGGCGGCGGGGTGGTGCCGGGCGGAGGCGGATAGGCCTGCGGCGGCTGGTGCGGCTGCGGCGCGCCCGCGTGCTGCTGGGCATGCGGCTGCGGTTGCGGGTGGGCACTGGTCACGGTTGTTCCCCCACGGTGGGATTCGCCCTGTCGTCGAGCGTCGTCAGCGGCCGGTCCACGGGCGCCGCCGTCATCGTCGCCGCCCCTGGCGGCGCCCGCGGTTCCACTCACGTTCTGTCTACTCCTCGTTGTCCGGAGCCGCCTCGGCGGCCGTCTCCGGGGAAGACGCCTGCGCGGGCTCCTCGGTGCCGTCCCCGGCACCGGTTTCCGCGTCGACCTCCTCGGCCTCGCGGCCGGCCTCGGCATTGCGTGCGATACCGACCACGGCATCGCGCTTGCCGAGGTTGATCAACTGGACGCCCATCGTGTCACGTCCGGTTTCCCTGACCTCGGCGACCCGCGTACGGATCACGCCGCCGCCGAGGGTGATGGCGAGGATCTCGTCCGTCTCCTCGACCACCAGGGCCCCCACCAGCGAACCGCGGTCCTCCACGATCTTGGCCGCCTTGATGCCCAGACCGCCACGGCCCTGCACGCGGTACTCGTCCACGGCCGTGCGCTTCGCGTACCCGCCATCGGTGGCGGTGAAAACGAACGTACCGGCTCGCACCACGTTCATCGAGAGCAGTTCGTCCCCTTCACGGAAACTCATGCCCTTCACACCGGATGTGGCACGCCCCATCGGGCGCAGCGCGTCGTCGGTGGCGGTGAACCGGATCGACTGCGCCTTCCTGCTGATCAGCAGCAGGTCGTCCTCGGGCGAGACCAGCTCCGCGCCGATCAGCTCGTCCTCGCCGCCGCCCTCCAGCTCCCGGAGGTTGATGGCGATGACACCGCCGGAGCGGGGGGAGTCGTAGTCCTTCAGCGGGGTCTTCTTCACCAGGCCCGACTTGGTGGCCAGCACCAGGTACGGCGCGGCCTCGTAGTCCCGGACCGCCAGGATCCGGGCGATCGTCTCGTCCGGCTGGAACGCCAGCAGGTTCGCCACGTGCTGGCCGCGCGCGTCCCGCCCGGCGTCCGGCAGCTCGTACGCCTTCGCCCGGTAGACGCGGCCCTTGTTGGTGAAGAACAGCAGCCAGTTGTGGGTGGTGGTGACGAAGAAGTGGTCGACGATGTCGTCTTCCTTGAGCTTCGTACCGCGCACGCCCTTGCCGCCGCGCTTCTGCGAGCGGTAGTCGTCGGTCTTCGTGCGCTTGACGTAGCCGCCGCGCGTGATGGTGACGACGATGTCCTCCTCGGCGATCAGGTCCTCGATGGACATGTCGCCCTCGAAGGGCACCAGCTTGCTGCGCCGGTCGTCGCCGTACTTGTCGACGATCGCGGCCAGCTCCTCGCCGATGATCCGCCGCTGCCGCTCGGGCGAGGCCAGGATCGCGTTGTACTCGTCGATCTTCGCCTGGAGCTCGTCGTGCTCGGCGGTGATCTTCTGCCGCTCCAGGGCGGCCAGGCGGCGCAGCTGCATCTCCAGGATCGCGTTCGCCTGGATCTCGTCGATGGCCAGCAGCTCCATCAGGCCCCCGCGCGCCACCTCCACGGTGTTGCTGCGCCGGATCAGGGCGATGACCTCGTCGATCGCGTCCAGCGCCTTGAGCAGACCGCGCAGGATGTGGGCGCGCTCCTCGGCCTTGCGCAGCCGGTAGCGGGTGCGGCGGACGATGACGTCGACCTGGTGGGTGACCCAGTTGCGGATGAACGCGTCCAGCGACAGCGTGCGCGGCACCCCGTCGACCAGGGCCAGCATGTTGGCGCCGAAGTTGGTCTGCAGATCGGTGTGCTTGTACAGGTTGTTCAGCACGACCTTGGCGACCGCGTCCCGCTTGAGGACGATCACCAGCCGCTGGCCGGTGCGCGAGGACGTCTCGTCGCGGACGTCCGCGATGCCGGCGACCCGGCCGTCCTTGACCAGCTCGGCGATCTTCAGTGCCAGGTTGTCCGGGTTGACCTGGTACGGCAGCTCGGTGACGACCAGGCACTGCCGGCCCTGGATCTCCTCCACCGCCACCACCGCGCGCATGGTGATCGAGCCGCGGCCGGTGCGGTACGCCTCCTCGATGCCCTTGCGGCCCACCACCAGCGCGCCGGAGGGGAAGTCGGGGCCCTTGATCCGCTCCAGCAGCGCGTCCAGCAGCTCCTCGTTGGACGCCTCGGGGTGCTCCAGGTACCACTGGGCGCCGGCGGCCACCTCGCGCAGGTTGTGCGGCGGGATGTTGGTGGCCATGCCGACCGCGATGCCCGCCGAGCCGTTGACCAGCAGGTTGGGGATGCGCGCCGGCAGGACGGTCGGCTCCTGGTTGCGGCCGTCGTAGTTGTCCTGGAAGTCGACGGTCTCCTCGTCGATGTCCCGGAGCATCTCCATGGCCAGCGGCGCCATCTTGCACTCGGTGTAGCGCATGGCCGCGGCCGGGTCGTTGCCCGGCGAGCCGAAGTTGCCGTTGGAGTCCACCAGCGGCATCCGCATCGACCACGACTGGGCCAGCCGGACCAGGGCGTCGTAGATGGAGGTGTCGCCGTGCGGGTGGTAGGTGCCCATCACGTCGCCGACGACGCGGGCGCACTTGTAGAAGCCCTTCTCGGGCCGGTAGCCGCCGTCGTACATGGCGTACAGCACGCGGCGGTGCACCGGCTTGAGCCCGTCGCGCACGTCGGGCAGCGCACGCGAGACGATCACGCTCATCGCGTAGTCGAGGTACGAGCGCTGCATCTCGGTCTCGAGGCTGACCGGCTCCACCCGGAGTCCGGCGCTCTCGTCGACCACGGGGGTGCCCGGAGCCGGCGCCAGGGGGCCGGGGGCGGCGTCGCCCTCGATCGGGGCAGGGGTGGTCTCGTCGGCCATTACTGGTCAATCCCTTCGTTGAGCGGCGTACGGCCGACTCAGATGTCGAGGAAGCGGACGTCCTTGGCGTTGCGCTGGATGAACGAGCGCCGCGCCTCCACGTCCTCGCCCATCAGGATCGAGAACAGGTCGTCGGCGGCGGCCGCGTCGTCCAGCGTCACCTGGCGCAGCACCCGGTGGGCCTGGTCCATGGTGGTGATGCGCAGCTCCTCGGCGTTCATCTCGCCCAGACCCTTGAACCGCTGGACCGAGTCGTCCCTGATGCGCTTGCCCTGCTCGCGGCCCAGGCGGATCAGGCTGTCGCGCTCGCGGTCGGAGTAGGCGTACTCGAACTCGTCGCGCGACCACTTGATCTTGTACAGCGGCGGCTGGGACAGATAGACGTGACCGGCCTCGACCAGCGGCCGCATGAAGCGGAACAGCAGCGTCAGCAGCAGGGTGTTGATGTGCTGGCCGTCGACGTCGGCGTCGGCCATCAGGATGATCTTGTGGTAGCGGAGCCGGGCGATGTCGAAGTCCTCGTGGATCCCGGTGCCGAAGGCCGAGATCAGCGCCTGGACCTCCTGGTTCTGCAGGACCTTGTCGATCCGCGCCTTCTCCACGTTCAGGATCTTGCCGCGGATCGGCAGGATGGCCTGGTACTGCGGATTGCGGCCGGACTTGGCCGAGCCGCCCGCGGAGTCCCCCTCGACGATGAAGATCTCGCACTTGGCCGGGTCGTTGGACTGGCAGTCGCTCAGCTTGCCCGGCAGCGAGGCCGTCTCCAGCAGGCCCTTGCGGCGGGTGAGGTCCCTCGCCTTGCGGGCCGCCACGCGCGCGGTGGCCGCCTGGATCCCCTTGCGGATGATGTCGGCGGCCTCGTTGGGGTTGCGGTCCAGCCAGTCGCCGAAGTGCTCGTGGACGATCTTCTGGACGAAGGTCTTGGCCTCGGTGTTGCCCAGCTTCGTCTTCGTCTGGCCCTCGAACTGCGGCTCGCCCAGCTTCACCGAGATGATCGCCGTCAGACCCTCGCGGATGTCCTCGCCCGTGAGGTTGTCGTCCTTCTCGCGCAGCAGCTTCTTGTCACGGGCGTAGCGGTTGACCAGACCGGTCAGCGCGGCCCGGAAGCCCTCCTCGTGAGTACCGCCCTCGTGGGTGTGGATGGTGTTCGCGAAGCTGTAGACACCCTCGGTGTACTGGGTGTTCCACTGCATCGCGATCTCCACCGAGATCTTGCGCTCCTTGTCCTCCGCCTCGATGTCGATCACCGAGGGGTGAACGGGATCGCCCTTGCGGGAGTTGAGGTGGCGGACGAAGTCCGAGATACCGCCCTCGTAGTGGTAGCGGACGTGGCGCGGCTTGTCGTCCTCGGAGGTGTCCGCGGTGTCGGCCCCGGCCGTCTGCTTGGCCGCCGCCCGCTCGTCGGTCAGGGTGATCGTCAGACCGCGGTTGAGGAAGGCCATCTCCTGGAAACGCCGCGAGAGCGTCTCGAAGGAGTAGTCGGTGGTGTCGAAGATGTCGCCGTCGGCCCAGAACACGACCGTCGTGCCGGTCTCGTCGGTGGCCTCGTGCCGCTGGAGAGGAGCGGTGGGCACCCCCATCTTGTAGTCCTGCGTCCAGCGGTGGCCGTCGGTCTTCACCTCGACCGAGACCTTGGTGGACAGCGCGTTGACCACCGAGACGCCCACACCGTGCAGACCGCCGGAGACCGCGTAGCCGCCGCCGCCGAACTTGCCGCCCGCGTGCAGCACCGTCAGCACGACCTCGACGGCCGGCTTGCCCTCGGAGGGAACGATGCCCACCGGGATGCCGCGGCCGTTGTCCACGACCCGGACGCCGCCGTCGGCCAGCAGCGTCACGTCGATGGTGTCCGCGTGGCCGGCCAGCGCCTCGTCGACGGAGTTGTCCACCACTTCCTGCACGAGGTGGTGGAGGCCGCGCTCACCGGTGGACCCGATGTACATGCCGGGTCGCTTGCGGACCGCGTCCAGGCCCTCCAGGACCGTGATCGCACTGGCGTCGTACGACGGCTCGCCGCCACCGGCTCCGGAGACGGACGGGGTCGCGGACGGGACAGGGGTCTCCTCGCCGGAAGCGGGGATGGTTTCGTTGGAGTTGCCGGAATCGGCCACGAAGCGCCCTTTCTGGCACAGCACAAGCCTTCCCCTGCGACCGGAGGGAAGAGTTCCGGAAGGCCTTCCGGAGACCCTGTCCGCACGGCAGGAGCGGCTGCGTCGTTCGACATGTTCCGCAGTAAGGCGGGTGTGTCTCCAGTCTACCGGTACCACTGACATCGATGGGGGTTTGCCGGTACCTGGGGCCGCATGTGCCGCCCTGAACCGGCCTCCGCCGACTCCCCATATGCGGGCCGGGCCCCCAGGACGCTCACGACGGCCCTCAGCGCCTCGACATGTCAATGGACCGTCACTGTGAGCGCACTCACGGAACGAGGGCCTCCGACTCCCTCCGAACGCCGGGTATCCGTGCTGGTCAGAGGCCCGTCCGCGACAGCGGGGCGGCCTCTGCGGGGCCCGGGAAAACCTTGAGAGGGCTCCGGGAGGACTTCCGGGAGGCACGGGCGGCCCGGCGGGCCGCGGCCGCACCCCGGCGAGCCGCCCGTCAGCCGTAGGTGTCCCCGGGCCCCCGACTGCCCGGAGCACGCAGCCGGCCGTGCCGGGTGTCCGGCGCCTGTGGCCCCCGCACCCTGATCGACTTCACCGACCCCTGCCCGAGATCGGCGTTCAGCCGCGCCACCAGCTGCGGAGCCAGCAGCCGCACCTGCGTCGCCCACGCCGTCGAGTCGCAGCGCACCGACAGCACCCGTTCCCGCTCGTCGTAGGACTGCGGTACGCAGTGCCGCGCCAGCTCCGGGCCCACCAACTCCGGCCAGCGGCCCATCACACCGCCGACCGCCATCGGCATCTCCCAGCCGCGCTCGGTCTTCAGCCGCTCGATCGCCGCCCCCAGCGGCAGCGGATCACGGCCGTCCCGCCGCGCCCCGGACCGCAGGCCCCCGCCGGTGCGCGCCTGCCGCTTCTGCCGCGCCGCACTGCCGCGCGCCCGCGCCTGCTCCCTGGCCGCCCGCAGCGCCACCCTGGCCAGATCGACTCCCGAGGGCTCGGCCGCCGGTCCCGGAATCCGCCCCTCCGCAGAATCCCCCCGCCCGCCCGAGGAAGGCCCGGGAGGGCTCCCGGGCAGGCCGGAGAGCTCCTCCGGACGATCCTCCCGCCTCACAGCCGGGTCACCTCCCCGCCGCCGACCGCGTACCGCGCCCCCGCCAGCAGTTCGGGGACGTCCTCCTCCACCGCCGCCGTCACCAGCACCTGCTCACCGTGCGCCACCAGCTCCGCCAGCCGCTCCCGCCGCCTGGCGTCCAGCTCGGCGAAGACGTCGTCGAGCACGAGGACCGGCTCGTTGCCCTCGCCGCGCAGCAGGTCGTACGAGGCCAGCCGCAGCGCCAGGGCGTACGACCACGACTCCCCGTGGCTCGCGTACCCCTTCGCCGGCAACTCCCCCAGCCTCAGCACGAGATCGTCACGGTGCGGGCCCACCAGCGTCACACCGCGCTCGATCTCCTGGCGGCGCGCCCCGGACAGCGCGGCCAGCAGCCCCTCGTACAGCTCCTCGCGCGTGCCGCCCTCCACCGGCGAGCGGTACTCCAGCACCACCGGGCCACCGCCCGGGGCCAGCCGCTCGTACGCCTTGTCCGCCAACGGCCCCAGCGCCGCCACCAGCGACATCCGGTGCGCCAGCAACTCCGCCCCGGCACGGGCCAGATGCTGGTCCCACACGTCCAGGGTGGACAGCGCCCCGCCGCCGGACCCACCACCGTGCCGGCGCGCCATCGCCGCCGTCTTCAGCAGGGTGTTGCGCTGCCTGAGCACCCGGTCGTAGTCCGACCGCACCCCCGCCATCCGCGGCGAGCGCGCCGTCACCAGCTCGTCCAGGAAACGACGGCGCTCCCCGGGATCGCCCTTCACCAGCGCAAGGTCCTCCGGGGCGAACAGCACCGTGCGCACGATGCCCAGCACATCCCTCGGCCTGACCTGCGAGGAGCGGTTGATCCGCGCCCGGTTGGCCCGCCCCGGGTTCAGCTCCAGCTCCACCAGCTGCTGCCGCTCCCCCTGCCGCACCGCCGCCCGCACCACCGCGCGGTCGGCGCCCTGCCTCACCAGGGGCGCGTCGGAGGAGACCCGGTGGCTGCCCAGCGTCGCGAGATAGCCGACCGCCTCGACGAGATTGGTCTTTCCCTGGCCGTTCGGACCGACGAAAGCGGTGACGCCCGGATCGAGCGGAACCTCGATCCGGGCGTAGGACCGGAAGTCGGCCAGCGACAGATGCGTGACGTGCATCGGATCCGCTTCTGGGCCGGTCAGCCGCCGACGGGCGGGTCGACGTCCGCGCCCGGCGCGTCGGCGCCCTTCTCGCCGCCGGCCGCGGCGGTCACCGCGTGGCCGCCGAACTGGTTGCGCAGCGCGGCGACCATCTTCATCTGCGGGGAGTCGTCCTGGCGCGAGGAGAAGCGGGCGAACAGCGACGCGGTGATCGCCGGCAGCGGCACGGCGTGGTCGATCGCCGCCTCCACCGTCCACCGGCCCTCGCCGGAGTCGGCCGCGTAGCCGCGCAGCGCTCCCAGGTGCTCGTCGTCGTCCAGTGCGCGGACGGCCAGGTCCAGCAGCCAGGAGCGGATGACGGTGCCCTCCTGCCAGGAGCGGAAGACCTCGCGGACGTCGGTGACGGCCTCGGCCGCCTCCAGCAGCTCCCAGCCCTCGGCGAAGGCCTGCATCATCGCGTACTCGATGCCGTTGTGGACCATCTTCGCGAAGTGGCCGGCGCCCACCCTGCCGGCGTGCACGGAGCCGAACTCGCCCTCCGGCTTGAGGGCGTCGAAGACCGGCTGCACCTTCGCGACGTTCTCGGCGTCGCCGCCGTACATCAGCGCGTAGCCGTTCTCCAGACCCCACACGCCGCCGGAGACGCCGCAGTCCACGAAGCCGATGCCCTTGGCCGCCAGCTCCTCGGCGTGCCGCTCGTCGTCCGTCCAGCGGGAGTTCCCTCCGTCCACGACCACGTCGCCGGGGGAGAGCAGCTCACCCAGCGAGTCGATCGTCGACTGCGTCGGGCCGCCGGCCGGGACCATGACCCACACCACCCGCGGGGCCTTCAGCGAGTCCACGAGCTCCTCGAGGCTCTGGACGTCGGCGAGGTCCGGGTTGCGGTCGAATCCGACGACGGTGTGGCCTGCGCGGCGGATGCGCTCGCGCATGTTGCCGCCCATCTTGCCGAGACCGACGAGACCGAGCTCCATCAGGGGGCCTTTCTTCGGTGTCCTGGTGTTGCGTACCCGGGTACGAGCCTACGACGGAGAGGGCGGCGCACAGCTGCGGGCACACTCCGCTCGTATGGGCGCGGACCGGGCCGGAGAACAGCTCCGGCTGCCCCGGTTCCCCGGGCCCCGGCCCGGCAGCCCCGGCCCGGCCGCCCGCCACCGGCCTCAGCCCGACAGCCGCACCGGCATGATCAGGTACTTGTAGGCCTCGTCCGCCTCCGCGTCCACCGCCGGCCTGCCGCTCAGCAGCGCGGGCTTGGTCGAGGTGGTGAAGGAGAGCTGCGCGACCGGGGCGTCGATGGCGCTCAGGCCCTCCAGCAGGAAGCCCGGGTTGAAGGCGATCGAGATGTCGTCGCCCTCCAGCTGCGCGTCCACACGCTCCACAGCCTGTGCGTCGTCGCTGGATCCCGCCTCCAGGATCAGGACGCCCTGCTCGAAGGTGAGCCGCACCGGGGTGTTCCGCTCGGCGACCAGGGACACACGCTTGACCGCCTCCACGAAGGGGGCCGTCTCGATCACCGCGACCGAGTTGAACTCCGTCGGGAAGAGCGTGCGGTACTTCGGCAGGTCGCCCTCGAGCAGCCGCGTCGTGGTCCGCCGCCCGTTGCCCTCGAAACCGATCAGGCCCTCGCCCGCGCCGGAGCCCGACAGCGCCAGCGTCACGTTGTCGCCGCCGCTGAGGGACTTCGCCGTGTCCAGCAGGGTCTTGGCCGGAACCAGGGCCACCGCGGAGGCGTCCGGCGTCTCCGGCTTCCACAGGAACTCGCGGACCGCGAAGCGGTAGCGGTCGGTGGACGCCAGGGTGACCGTGTCGCCCTCGATCTCGATCCGCACGCCGGTGAGCACCGGCAGGGTGTCGTCGCGTCCGGCCGCGATGGCGACCTGGGCCGCGGCGGCGGCGAAGACCTCGCCGGGGACCGTGCCGGTCGCGCTCGGCATCTGGGGAAGCGCCGGGTACTCCTCCACAGGCAGTGTGTGGAGTGTGAACCGGGAGGATCCGCAGACGACGCTCACCCGTACACCGTCTGTGGAAATCTCCACCGGGCGGTTGGGGAGGGCTCGCGAGATGTCGGCCAGCAGGCGGCCGGAGACGAGGACGGTCCCGTCCTCCTCCACATCGGCCTCCACCGAGACCCGCGCGGAGACCTCGTAGTCGAAACCGGACAGGCTCAGCGAGCCCTCCTCGGCCTTCAGCAGCAGCCCCGCGAGGACCGGCACCGGGGGCCGGGCCGGCAGGCTGCGGGCCGCCCAGGCCACCGCCTCCGCGAGGACGTCGCGCTCCACCCGGATCTTCACTTAAGCCGCCTCCCGCTGTTGCTGGCTGCTCGCCTTGCTGGTCTTCGTCGTCGGCTTGTCGCCGGGGACCAGTCTGACGCACCCGGCCGACAGTCGGGGCGGGTCGGGGTCAAGTCGAGGGGAGGGGCCCGGAGCGCGGTCGGGCCGAGTTGTGCACAGGGCCCGTTTCCGATCGAAGTCCGCCCTTTATCTCCGTGGTCGTAGTAGTAGGGCCTGTGGAAACCGGGGATAACTCGATCCGCGCAGGTCAGGCCGGAAGTTTTGTCCACCGGCCCTGTGGGTGGGGAGGTGGACGAACAGGGGGTTCCTGTGGACGCCGGAAAGTTCTGCACATCCCGTGCACAGCGATCCGGGACTTCTCCCCAGGGCCGCCCACAGTTTTACCCACCTTCTCAACAGCCCAACCCAGCCCCTCGGTGTGACGCCTTTCACACGGAGGGGTGACATCGCGCGCCGTGTTGTCGAACAGTGGACAGCCCTGTGGAGAAGCTGGTGAAAGCTGTGCACAACACGGCCGGGGCTGTGGGCGGGCGGTGGACAATCCGATCTGCCGCTTGTGGGCGCAATCGGGATCCACAGCCTGTGGAAAACTTCTGACCACAGATCCCCAGGCACCTGACCAGGCCCATTCGATCATCGAGCGGTGTGCCTGTGGACGCTATCTGGACAACCCGATGGTCCCCAGAGTGTGGACGGAAGAAAGTCGGTGAATCTGTGGATCACTCTTCTTCCCGCCTGTGGATTCGAACAGCGAGAAGCCCCCGGGAGAGGTCTCCTCGGGGGCTTCGGCGGGCAGGGCGGCCGACGTGATCCGCGCGGCCGCACACGGCGGCGGGCGCGGCGGCGGGCGCGGCGGCGTCAGGCGTTCTTGATGCGGTTGGTCAGCTCGGTGACCTGGTTGTAGATGGACCGCCGTTCGGCCATCAGCGCGCGGATCTTGCGGTCGGCGTGCATGACGGTGGTGTGGTCCCGGCCGCCGAACTGGGCGCCGATCTTCGGCAGCGACAGATCGGTCAGCTCGCGGCACAGGTACATGGCGATCTGCCGGGCGGTGACCAGGACGCGGCTGCGCGAGGAGCCGCACAGGTCGTCCACCGTCAGCCCGAAGTAGTCGGCCGTCGACGCCATGATGTTGGCCGCGGTGATCTCCGGGGCGGCGTCCTCGCCGCCGGGGATGAGGTCCTTCAGCACGATCTCGGTCAGGCCCAGGTCGACCGGCTGCCGGTTGAGGCTGGCGAAGGCCGTGACCCGGATCAGCGCGCCCTCCAGCTCGCGGATGTTGCGCGAGATCCGGGAGGCGATGAACTCCAGCACCTCGGGCGGCGCGTTCAGCTGCTCCTGGACGGCCTTCTTGCGCAGGATCGCGATGCGCGTCTCCAGCTCCGGCGGCTGGACGTCGGTGATCAGTCCCCACTCGAAGCGGTTGCGCAGCCGGTCCTCCAAGGTGACCAGCTGCTTGGGCGGCCGATCGGAGGAGAGCACGATCTGCTTGTTGGCGTTGTGGAGGGTGTTGAAGGTGTGGAAGAACTCCTCCTGGGTCGACTCCTTGCTCGCCAGGAACTGGATGTCGTCGACCAGCAGGATGTCCATGTCGCGGTAGCGCTTGCGGAACGCGTCCGCCTTGCCGTCGCGGATGGAGTTGATGAACTCGTTGGTGAACTCCTCCGAGCTCACGTACCGCACCCGGGTGCCCGGGTAGAGGCTGCGGGCGTAGTGCCCGATGGCGTGCAGGAGGTGGGTCTTGCCCAGCCCGGACTCGCCGTAGATGAACAGCGGGTTGTACGCCTTGGCCGGCGCCTCGGCCACGGCCACCGCGGCGGCGTGCGCGAAGCGGTTGGAGGCGCCGATGACGAAGGTGTCGAAGAGGTACTTCGGGTTCAGCCGGGCCGTCGGCTCACCGGGACCGGTCGCGGGCGCCGGCTGCGCGGCGAGCGGGCCGGGGGCGCCGCTGGGCGCGGGGAGCTGCTGGGGATCGGGGCGGCCGGTGCCCCGGGAGCCGTCGTAGCGCGGCACCGGCGGCTGGTCGTAGGGGGAAGCGTGGTGCCGGCCGTCGTAGGGGGGCGGCTCGTACGACGGGCTCTGCGACTGGTACGGGTCGTGCGGCGGCTGCCAGGCGTCGGGATCCTGGGGCCGGGGCCAGGCACCGGGCCGGTGCTGCTGGGGGGCGTGCGGATAGTCCGGGTACGCGGGCCGTGCGCTGGGCAGTTCGAGTTCCTGCTGACGGTCCTCGTGCTGGGGGCCGCCGTGCTGCGGACCTTGCTGCGGGCTGTGCGGCCGGGCGTGGCGGCCGCCGTGCCGGGGGGCGTCGTAGCGCGGTTCGTCGAAGTGCAGCGGCTGCTGGTGCGGCGCTGGCCGGTGGTGCTGGGGCGGTTCCGGGGAGGCCGGCGGGGCGGGAGGCGCCGGGGCCTGGGGCTCGGGAACCGGCCCGGTGACGGTGATCGCCAGGCGGATCGGCTGCTGGCACTCGCGGCTGAGCGCGTCGGTGATCAGCGGGGAGAGCCGTCCTTCCAGTACGCCCTTCGCGTACTCGTTGGGCACGCCGAGCAGCGCGGTGCCGGAGACCAGCACCAGGGGCTGGCAGTCTTTGAGCCACCGCTGGTCCTTGGCCTCGACTCCCTGGCCGTCGGCGAGGAGCTGTTCCAGCACGCGTGGCCACACTGCGGCAAGATCGGCAGGTAGGTCAGCCACAGGGCACGCTCTCTCACTCACTCGCTGGGTGGGGTTGTTCGGGCTTCGACAGTCCCACCCATGTGTGGTGCTTGGGACGGTCGGGAGGAAACGGAAGTTCGGCCACGGTAGTCAGCGCGGCATGCGTGGTTCAAGTCGTTGTCCACAGGCTGTGTACAGAACCCCCCGCCCGGCCCTGGTTTGACCTGATGGTGCGGCCGCGCGTACCGTAACCAGGTCGAGTTGTCGATGGCTGCTGCCGCCTGCCTCCGATGGGCAGATCCTGGTGATCATAGAAGCGGTGCACTCGGGCGTTGCGAGCTACTCGTGGGCGCACGGTGACAGCCAGTCGGCGCCCCACACGTCTCGTACGAGACACAAGCATTCCTGGAGCCCCGAGTGAGCAAGCGCACCTTCCAGCCGAACAACCGCCGTCGCGCGAAGACCCACGGTTTCCGGCTGCGCATGCGGACCCGCGCCGGCCGCGCGATCCTCGCGTCCCGCCGCGGCAAGGGCCGCGCCCGTCTGTCGGCCTGACCGACCCGGCAAGTCTGACCGCGGATCCGTGACGTGCTGCCCACCGAGAACCGGCTGAGGCGGCGCGAGGATTTCGCGGCCGCGGTACGTCGAGGACGCCGGGCCGGGCGCCCGCTCCTCGTCGTCCATCTGCGCAGGGCGTCGCCCCGGAGCGATTCCGGGGAACGCACGGACCCGCACGCCGCCGGGGGAGACACTCCCCCGGCGCGTGCGGGTTTCGTCGTGAGCAAGGCAGTGGGCAACGCGGTGGTTCGCAACCTTGTGAAGCGGCGGCTGCGTCATCTGGTCCGGGAGAGGCTTGACGTTCTGCCGCCCGGTAGCCTGATGGTCATACGGGCGCTGCCCGGTGCGGGGGAGGCGGACCACGACAGGCTGGCCCGCGATCTGGACACCGCGCTGCAGCGGCTGCTTGGAGGCCCGTCGTGAAATACCCGCTGCTGTGGTTGATCAAGTTGTACCAGTGGACCATCAGCCCGCTGCTCGGCCCGGTGTGCCGGTACTACCCGTCGTGTTCGCACTACGGCTACGAAGCCATCCGACGGCACGGCGCGGTGAAGGGGACGGCGCTGACCGCCTGGCGCATTCTGCGCTGCAATCCATGGTCGCCCGGTGGGGTCGACCACGTTCCCGCCCGGAAGCATCCGGTCTGGCACCAGCGAATGCGTGACCGCTGGCAGCACCGGTCCCAGTCCAACGCCCAAGGAGCCTGACTCGTGGACACGATCGACACGATCCTCGGTCCTCTCTATACCGCTGTTTCCTGGATCATCGTCCAGTTCCACAAGCTGTACAGCCTCGTGTTCGACGAGGACAGCGGTTGGGCCTGGGGTCTGTCCATCGTCTCGCTGGTGATCGTGATCCGCATCGCCCTGATCCCGCTCTTCGTGAAGCAGATCAAGGCGACGCGGAACATGCAGGCGATCCAGCCGAAGATGAAGGCGATCCAGGAGCGCTACAAGAACGACCGGCAGCGCCAGTCGGAAGAGATGATGAAGCTGTACAAGGAGACGGGTACCAACCCGCTCTCCAGCTGCCTTCCGATCCTCGCGCAGTCACCGTTCTTCCTGGCGCTCTACCAGGTGCTGAACAAGATCGCGAACAACCAGGAGGTCGGCGTCATGGGCGCCGGCCTGGTGGAGAGCGCCCGGAACGCGAGCATCTTCGGGGCCCCGATCGCGACCCGGTTCATGGACAGCGCCGAGAAGGTCGAGGCGCTGGGCGCCGAACTGACCGACGTGCGCGTGGTCACGGTCATCATGATCCTGATGATGTCGGCGTCGCAGTTCTACACGCAGCGCCAGCTGATGACCAAGAACGTCGACCTGACGGCGAAGACGCCGTTCATGCAGCAGCAGAAGATGCTGATGTACGTCTT
Source organism: Streptomyces mangrovi (assembly GCF_900114215.1). Lineage (GTDB taxonomy): Bacteria > Actinomycetota > Actinomycetes > Streptomycetales > Streptomycetaceae > Streptomyces > Streptomyces barkulensis. The sequence continues at coordinate 155,595 of NZ_FOSG01000014.1, forward strand.
CCCGATCATCTTCGCCGTCTTCGGCATCAACTTCCCCGTCGGTGTCCTCGTCTACTGGCTGACCACCAACGTGTGGACCCTCGGGCAGCAGATGTACATCATCAAGCGCAACCCGACGCCGGGATCGCTGGCCTACAAGCAGCGTCAGGAGAAGCTGCGGGCCAAGGGCAAGCTCAAGGAGGACCCGGCGGAGGTCGAGACCAGGAAGGCCGTCGAGGCCGCCCGTGCCAACCGCCAGCAGCCCAAGCGCATGACCAAGGCGCAGCGCCAGGCCGCCGCGGCCCAGGCGGAGGCGGACGCCAAGGCGAAGAAGGAGGCCGGGCAGAAGACCTCGCTGAGCAAGGGGGCCTCCGAGGACTCCCCGTCGACGCGGCCCGGGCAGCAGTCCAAGAAGAAGCCCGGACAGCGCAAGGGCTCGCAGCGTTCCAAGCACCCGTCCAAGAAGTAAGAAGGAGTCCACTCGTGACGGACACGACCGCAGAGGGCACCGACACCCTGACCCGCCTTGAGCAGGAGGGTGAGATCGCGGCCGACTATCTCGAGGGGCTCCTCGACATCGCGGACCTCGACGGCGACATCGACATGGACGTCGAAGGCGACCGCGCCGCCGTGTCGATCATCAGCGACGGTGACAGCCGGGACCTGCAGAAGCTCGTCGGCCGGGACGGTGAGGTGCTGGAGGCACTGCAGGAGCTGACGCGGCTCGCGGTGCACCGCGAGACCGGTGACCGCAGTCGGCTGATGCTGGACATCGCCGGCTACCGGGCCCGTAAGCGCGAGGAGCTGTCGGCGCTGGGCACCAAGGCGGCCAAGGAGGCGCAGCGCACCGGTGAGCCGGTGAAGCTGAAGCCGATGACGCCCTTCGAGCGCAAGGTGGTGCACGACGCGGTGGCCGAGGCGGGGCTGCGCAGCGAGTCCGAGGGCGAGGAACCGCAGCGCTGCGTGGTCGTGCTGCCGTGACCGACGCCGTGTCGTCGCCCCTTCCTCCCGCGCCCGAGGTGGCGCGGGAGGTTTTCGGTGACCGCTTCGACGATGCCGTCCGCTACGCGGAACTGCTGGCGGAGGTCGGGGTCAAGCGCGGGCTGATCGGGCCGCGCGAGGTGCCCCGGCTGTGGGAGCGCCATCTGCTGAACTGTGCGGTGCTCTCCGAGGTCGTGCCCGATGGTGTGACGGTCTGCGATGTCGGCTCCGGTGCCGGCCTGCCGGGTATTCCGCTCGCTCTGGTGCGGCAGGATCTGAAGATCACGCTGCTGGAGCCGCTGCTGCGGCGTACGACCTTCCTCCAGGAGGTCGTCGAGCTGCTGGGGCTGGACCATGTGTCGGTGGTGCGAGGCCGGGCCGAGGAGGTTCTGGGGTCGCTGTCTCCGGTGCATGTGGTGACGGCCCGGGCCGTGGCTCCGCTGGACCGGCTCGCCGGCTGGGGTGTACCGCTGCTGCGGCCGTACGGCGAGATGCTGGCCCTCAAGGGAGACACGGCGGAGGAGGAGCTGAAGGCGGCACGGTCCGCACTTCAGAAGCTCGGCGCGGTGGACTCCTCGGTACTCCGTATCGGTGAGGGCCTGGTGGAGCCGGCGGCCACCGTGGTCCGCGTCGAGGTCGGTGAGAGCCCGGGCGGGGTGCGCTTCGCGGCCAAGAAAGCGAAGGCAGCCAGGACGGGCCGCTCGCGGAGTGCACGCCGCCGACGCTGATTCCCGGAAGGTCCACGGCGCCCTCCTGGAAGGGCTTCCGTTACTCCGTAGAGTCGCCAAAGACGAGCCATGCGGAGTGTCGTCGCGCCCGCGGGCGAGCGTGGATGCATCGTGCTTCCCGTGAAACGTCGCTTTCTGCATGGATTCATCCGTCGAGGGCGCGCGGCTGACGCGTCAGACCCATCCGAGCCCCGCTCAGAGGTGGATTCATCCACAGGTGAGCGGGGCTCGCTGGTTCCCGACCCGGAGGGCATGGCAGGCTCTTCTCATTGCGAGCCTGACGTCGAGGAGAGTGAACCGTTGCGGTCCGACGGCCATATCGCGGGACCGATGACCGATCCGGTCCCGGGTCCCCGTTCCGAAACGGCGGATGTTTCACGTGAAACGATGAGTGAGACACCGCCTCCGATGGACGCCTCCCCCCGGTACGAAGGGGATGTCTCCGCCCCCGTCGGCCGTGCCGCTCAGCAGGCGGTCGAGGCGATGAATCGTGCCGGCGAGGGTCTTCCCAGGCCCGAGGAGACCCGGGTGATGGTGGTCGCCAACCAGAAGGGCGGAGTGGGTAAGACCACGACCACGGTCAATCTCGCTGCCTCCCTGGCCTTGCACGGTGCCCGGGTCCTGGTGATCGACCTGGACCCCCAGGGCAACGCATCCACCGCCCTGGGGATAGACCACCACGCCGAGGTGCCGTCGATCTACGACGTTCTGGTGGACAGCAAGCCGCTCTCCGACGTCGTCCAGCCGGTGCGGGATGTGGAGGGTCTCTTCTGTGCTCCGGCCACGATCGATCTCGCCGGTGCGGAGATCGAGCTGGTGTCGCTGGTGGCGAGGGAAAGCCGTCTGCACAAGGCGATCTCCGCTTATGAGCAGCCGCTGGACTACATCTTCATCGACTGTCCGCCCTCGCTCGGCCTGCTGACCGTCAATGCGCTGGTCGCCGGCGCGGAAGTGGTCATCCCGATCCAGTGCGAGTACTACGCGCTCGAAGGACTGGGGCAGCTTCTGCGGAACGTCGAGCTGGTGAAGGGGCACCTCAACCCCAAGCTCCATGTCTCGACGATTCTGCTGACGATGTACGACGGCCGTACACGGCTGGCCTCCCAGGTGGCGGAGGAGGTACGAGGACACTTCGGTAACGAGGTCCTGCGGACCAACATCCCGCGGTCGGTGCGCATCTCGGAGGCGCCCAGCTACGGGCAGACGGTTCTCACTTACGATCCGAGTTCCAGTGGTTCGCTCTCCTATCTGGAGGCGGCCCGGGAGATCGCGCTGCGAGGCGCCGGTAAGCAGCAGGAGCAGCACATGGTGGAGGGGACTCAGTGACGGAACGACGTAGAGGGCTGGGTCGAGGGCTCGGCGCGCTGATTCCCGCGGCGCCGGCGGGACCGGATGACAGTGTCACCCCTGTGGTGGGAGAGAATGGAGCGACCTCTCCGACCGCTGTTCCGGTGCTCACCCCGGGGCGTGGTGTGGCGGCGGCCAAGGTGGCCGGTCTGTCCAGTGGTGCTGGGCAGCAGCATGGCAGCGGTGTTTCACGTGAAACCGAAGCCATGGACGGTGATGTGGGCAGTGAGGCGACAGGGGCTCACTTCGCCGAGGTGCCTGTCGAAGCGATCACCCCGAACCCTCGGCAGCCGCGTGAGGTGTTCGATGAAGATGCCCTGGCGGAGCTGGTGACCTCCATCCAGGAGGTGGGTCTCCTGCAGCCGGTGGTCGTTCGGCAGACGGGCCCGGAGCAGTATGAGCTCATCATGGGGGAGCGTCGCTGGCGGGCCTGCCGGGAGGCGGGTCTGGAGCGGATTCCTGCGATCATCCGGGCCACAGAGGACGAGAAGCTCCTTCTGGATGCCCTGCTGGAGAACCTGCACCGGGCACAGCTGAACCCCCTGGAGGAAGCGGCGGCCTACGATCAGTTGCTGAAGGACTTCAACTGCACCCATGACCAGTTGGCGGACCGTATCGGCCGCTCGCGTCCTCAGGTCTCCAACACGCTCCGGTTGCTGCGTCTCTCGCCGTCGGTTCAGCGTCGTGTGGCGGCCGGGGTGCTGTCGGCAGGGCATGCGCGTGCGCTGCTGTCGGTGGATGACTCCGAGGAGCAGGACCGTCTCGCCCACCGCATCGTGGCCGAAGGACTGTCGGTGCGGGCGGTCGAGGAGATCGTGACCGTGATGGACCCCAAGCCGAAGGGGAAGAGCAAGGCTCGGGGGCCGCGGGCCGGTAAGCGGGTCTCCCCCGCGCTGGATCATCTGGCGAACCGCCTCTCGGACCGCTTCGATACCCGGGTCAAGGTGGACCTCGGGCAGAGGAAGGGCAAGATCGTCGTCGAGTTCGCCTCGATGGAGGATCTGGAGAGGATTCTGAGCCAGTTCGCACCCGGAGAGAACCAGCTTCTGGAGCGCCAGCTCGCTCAAGGAGACGACGACAGCGACGAGTGAATCCGAGTCGCCGAGGACACAGCCAAGAACACCGCCTTACGACGCCCCATGGATACGATGTCTCCATGGGGCGTCAACTCGTTCCGCTCACCCTGGACAACCTGCCGGATCTCCCGAAGCGCTGCCGCAGGTGCGTCTTCTGGGAGCTAGACCCTGTCAGCGGCGATGCCGCGGTGAAGGCGGGTCGGCCCGATCTGGAGAAAGAAGCCTGGATATCGGCGGTGCTGCTGGAGTGGGGCTCCTGTGGACGGCTCGTCTATGTCGATGACGTACCGGTGGGCTTCGTGCTGTACGCGCCGCCCGCGTATGTGCCGCGCTCGACGGCTTTCCCCACCAGTCCTGTCTCTCCGGATGCGGTGCAACTGATCACAGCCTGGCTGATGCCCGGGTATCAGGGGCAGGGGCTGGGCCGGGTGATGGTGCAGACCGTGGCCAAGGATGTGCTGAGGCGGGGCTTCAAGGCGATCGAGGCGTTCGGGGACGCTCGGTGGAAGGAGCCCGCCTGTCTGCTCCCTGCCGATCATCTTCTCTCGGTGGGCTTCAAGACGGTCCGGCCGCACTATGCCTACCCCAGGCTGAGGTTGGAGCTGCGTACCACTCTCTCCTGGAAACAGGATGTGGAGCTGGCGATCGACCGACTGCTGGGAGCGGTGCAGAAGGAGCCTGCTCTCAGGCCCCTGTGATTTCTGTGGTGGCGGAAAGGCGACAGGCCCGCCCCGAGACGGGGCGGGCCTGTTCCACGTGAAACGTCAGCCGATGAAGTCGGCCAGGTCGCGCTCGATGGCGGCCTTGGGCTTGGCGCCGACGATGGTCTTCACGACCTCGCCGCCCTGGTAGACGTTCATCGTCGGGATGGACATGATCCCGTACTTGGCGGCCGTGGCCGGGTTCTCGTCGATGTTGAGCTTGACGATGGTGAGCTTGTCGGCCTGCTCCTCCGAGATCGCCTCCAGCGACGGGGCGATCTGACGGCACGGACCGCACCAGGCTGCCCAGAAGTCGACCAGGACCGGCTTGTCGCTCTTGAGGACGACTTCCTCGAAGGTGGCGTCGGTGGCGGTCACGGTGGCCATGGTGAATCTCCTTGTACCTCGGTGTAGGGGTGGGGGTGGGGGTGGGGGTGGGGTCTCAGAGGGCGGCGGCGGCCGCGGCCCGGTCGGTCTTCTCCGGCTCGGCGTGGTGCTTCTCGGGGGCGTCGACCAGGGCGGCCAGATAGCGCTCCGCGTCCAGGGCGGCCGAGCAGCCGGTGCCGGCGGCGGTGATGGCCTGGCGGTAGGTGTGGTCGACCACGTCGCCGGCGGCGAAGACCCCGGGAATGTTGGTGCGGGTGGAAGGCGCGTCCACGGTCAGATAGCCCTCGCCGTCCAGGGTGAGCTGGCCGTGGAACAGCTCGGTGCGCGGATCGTGGCCGATGGCGATGAACAGCCCGGTCACCGGCAGCTGGGAGGTGGCGCCGGTGGCGGTGTCGCGCAGGGTCAGCCCGGACAGCTTGCCGCCGTCGGCGTGCAGCTCGGCGACCTCGCTGTTCCAGACGAACTCGATCTTGTCGTCGGCGAAGGCCCGCTCCTGCATGGCCTTGGACGCCCGCAGGGTGTCGCGGCGGTGGACGATGGTGACCTTCTCGGCGAAGCGGGACAGGAAGGTGGCCTCCTCCATGGCGGTGTCACCACCGCCGACCACCGCGATGTGCTGACCCCGGAAGAAGAACCCGTCGCAGGTGGCGCACCAGGACACTCCGCGGCCGGACAGCTCCTCCTCCCGGGGCAGGCCGAGCTTGCGGTAGGCCGAGCCGGTGGCGACGATGACCGTCCGCGCCCGGTGGGTGGTGCCGGCCGAGTCGGTCACGGTCTTGATCTCGCCCTCGAGGTCGACGGCGGTGATGTCGTCGGCGATCAGTTCGGCGCCGAACCGCTCGGCCTGGGCGCGCATGTCGTCCATCAGGTCCGGGCCCATGACGCCGTCGCGGAAGCCGGGGAAGTTCTCCACCTCGGTGGTGTTCATCAGCGCGCCGCCGGCGGTCACCGAGCCTTCGAAGACCAGCGGCTTCAGGGCGGCGCGGGCGGTGTAGAGCGCTGCGGTGTATCCCGCCGGCCCGGAGCCGATGA
>NZ_FOSG01000035.1 GCF_900114215.1 Streptomyces mangrovi
AAGGCTCCCGGGAGACGACCGGGTTGATAGGCCGGAGATGGAAGCTCCGTGAGGGGTGGAGTTGACCGGTACTAATAGGCCGAGGGCTTGACCGTAGATGTTCGCGTCCACTGTGTGGGTTCTGAGACCACGACCCGCCGGCCGGCGGTTGTTGTTTCATCGTGTTTCGGTGGTCACAGCGTAAGGGAAACGCCCGGTTACATTCCGAACCCGGAAGCTAAGCCTTTCAGCGCCGATGGTACTGCATGGGGGACCGTGTGGGAGAGTAGGACACCGCCGAACAATTATTGGGCCGTGGTCCCCGGAGTTAATTCCGGGGACCACGGCCTTTCTGCGTTGTGTAACCGGGAGTTCACGTGACGCCGCCAGCATCTCGTGCATGGGGACGACGACGCTGAGCGGCACGCTGCGAGCCAGGCTCGAGAAGCAGGGCATAGGCATCGGGGACGAGGTGATCGTGCCCGCATACTGCGACAGCGAGGTGGCGGCGGCCGTGCGGGAGACCGGCGCACTGCCCGTCTTCGCCGATATCGAGCCCGGGAGTCTCTGCATCGACCCCGCTTCCGTCGCCGCAGCGGTGAACGAACGGACCGCCGCTGTGGTCCCTGTCCACCTCTTCGGTCACCCCGCCGACATGGTCTGTCTGCACGCGCTGGCACAGCGCCACGGGATGAAGGTGGTCGAGCCCGGGGAGCCGGCTGTCGTCTCCTCGGTGGAAGCCGCTCGGCGCAGGCAGCACGCCGAGTTCCTGAACGCGAGGCTGACCGGCGTGGTCGTCCCGCGTGCCGCGACCGGAACGCGCCACGCCTACGAGCAGTACGTGGTGCGGGTGCCGGGGAACGGGCGGCCTGACAGGGACGTCTTCAAGCACGCCCTGTGGGCCCGCGGGGTGCGGTGCCATGTGCCGGTGAGAACGCCTGTGCACCGCCTGCCGGGGTTCCGGGCGGATGTCCGGCTGCCCGAGACGGAGCGGGCGGTGGGGGAGTGCCTGGCACTGCCGCTGGAGGCGTCGATGACTCGCCGCGAGCTGCAGCGGATCGTCTCGGCCTGCAACGCGCTGGGTGGTCTGCTGATGGAACCGGCCTGCTGAGCAGCGGGAGACATCGGGGTGGGCGCCAGGAGAGGGCCGGACCGGCAGGGTGGTCAACGTCGCCCCGGGATTCAGGTATGATCTATCTCGCTGGCTCGCCCCAATAGCTCAGTCGGCAGAGCGTCTCCATGGTAAGGAGAAGGTCTACGGTTCGATTCCGTATTGGGGCTCTGGAAGAGGATGAGGCTCCCACCGCGAGGTGGGGGCCTCATCCTCTTGTCCGTTCGCCGTTTCGGTGCGCGTCCGCGGGAGCGCCCGCCGTCACTCGGGGACGCGCATCGCGAGGATCGCCATGTCGTCGGAAGGGGCGTCGGCGGCGAAACGCTCCACCGCGCGCATGATGCGCGCGGCCACCGCGCCCGCCGTCAGGCCCGTGCATGCGGTGAGGACGTCGGCGAGACCGTCGTCGCCGAGCATGCGGTCGCCCTCACGGCGCTCGGTCACACCGTCGGTGACGCACAGCAGGACATCGCCCGGATCGAGGGTGACGGTCTCCTCGTACAGCTCCAGATCGTCCATGACGCCCAGCAGCGGCTGCGGCTCCGCGGCCGGCTCGACGGTGCCGTCCTGGCGCAGGCGGAGCGGGAGCGGGTGGCCCGCGCAGACGACCTTCAGGACGGCGCCGCCCTCGGGCTGAGGCCACAGTTCGCCGTAGAGCAGGGTCAGGAACCGGCTGCGGGCGCCCTCGTCGAGGATCGCGGCGTTGAGCCGCTCCAGTACGGCCGGACCTCCGAAGCCCTCACGAGCCAGCAGACGCAGTGCGTGGCGGGCCAGCCCGGTGACGGCCGCGGCCTCGGGACCGGTGCCACAGACGTCGCCGATGGCGAAGCCGTACGCACCGTCGCGGATGGGGAAGAGGTCGTAGAAGTCGCCGCCGACCTCGTTGCCCTCGCCCGCGGCGCGGTAGATGACCTCGACCTCGACGCCGGGGACCTCGGGGAGCTCGGGAGGCAGCAGACTGCGCTGGAGGGACTGGCTGATGGCCGTGCGCTCGCTGTAGAGCCGGGCGTTGTCCAGGGCGAGGGCGGCCCGGCGGGAGAGGTCCTCGGCCAGTTCCAGGATCTCCTGGCGGAAACGCTCCTCGGTCGGCTTGCCCAGGGTGAGCATGCCGATGACGCGGTTGCGGGCCACCAGTGGCAGCACCACCGTCTCCCCGCCGACCGTCGCGGCGGTGGCGAGGGTGGTCCCGGCGACGTTGGAGGAGATGGAGGCCGGGAGGCGGTCCAGGGAGAGGCCGCTCTGGTCCAGGCCCAGGCTGCGCAGGGAGGTGCGCAGTGCGGCGGAGTGCGCCGCGTCGCCCGGGGCGGTCCACACCCGCGCGCCGGGGGTGGGCACCGGGTCGGGCGGGGGGACCTTGGACAGCAGGGCCTTGAGGCCGTCGATGCGGTCCTCGTCCTCGTGCAGGACGTAGGAGAGCCCGGGCTCGGAGGACTGGTCCGCGATGGTGTAGACGGCGCACCAGGTGGCCAGGGTGGGGACCGTCATCTGGGCCATCAGGGCGAGTGTCTGGTCGCGGTCGAGGGTGCCGGCGAGCAGGTCGGACGCCTCGACGAGGAAGGACAGCGAGCCGCGGCGCAGCCGCTCCAGCTCGGTCAGGCGCGCGGACTCCACCGCGAGCGCGATCCGGTCGGCGGCGAACTGCAGCCGCAGGGCCTCCTCGTTGGTGTAGCGGCCCGGAGCCTCGGCCGAGACGCCCAGGGAGCCGGTCAGCCGCCCCTCGACCTTCAGCGGGACGGTGACGACCGAGCGCATCCCCGTTCCCTCCAGGAGGGGGACGGCGCCGGGGACCGCGGAGAGGTCCTCGTGGACCGAGGGCATCCGGGCCGAGCCGTAGCGGCCGCTGCCCGCCTCGACGGGAACGCGGGCGAAGCGCTGGCGGGCGGAGGGCAGGCCGGTGGTGGCGCGGACCTCCAGCTCGGTCTCGTCGTCCGTGGCCAGCAGGAGGAAGGCGGCGTCGCCGTCGAGCATGTCGCGGGCGCGCTCGACGGTGCGCTGGAGGAGGCCGTCGAGGTCGTCCGGGGGAGGGGAGCCGATGAAGGTCTCGAAGGGGTCGGCACCGGCCCGGTCGCGGCTTTCCGGGGCGCTCGCGGAGTCGGACGACGCACCGCGCGCGGGGGTCTGCAGCACCGCGCGCTCGTGGTCGCGCACCAGCAGGCAGACGGTGGACGGCTCACCATCGGCATCGCGTACGCGCAGGTGGGATGCGTAGACCGGGACGGTGCGGCCGTCCGAGCCGCGGAGTCCGTACGAGCCCTCCCAGCGGGAGAGGGCCAGGGCCTCGGCGATGCCGGTGCCGATGCCGGGGGTGTGGGGCCAGGCGGCGAGGTCGGTCAGCGGCTTGCCGGTGACCTGCTCGGCGGTGTAGCCGAACAGCTCGCGGGCGTCGTCGTTCCAGGCGGAGACCGCGCCGGAGCGGTCGACCTGCAGAACGGCGACGCGGACCCGGGTGTCGGTGGTGGGCAGGGCGCTGTCGGGGAGGGCGGGGCCGGCGCTGCGGGTGCCGACCGGGCGCTCGGGGAGCTCCAGGCGGAACCAGACGCGCTTGTCGACGGTGGTGTACTCCACGCCCCAGCGGTCGGCGAGCGAGGCGCACAGCAGCAGGCCGCGGCCTCCCTCGCGGTCGGGGTCGCCGAAGTGGTGCCCCAGGTCCTGGACGGGCAGTCCGCGGTCGGGGTAGTGGTCGGCGACCTCCACGCGCACGCTTGCGTCGCCGTCGCGCAGGCACAGCACGTCGGCGGCGGTGCCGGCGTGGACGACGGCGTTGGTGACCAGTTCGCTGGTGAGGACGACGGCGTCGTCGACGATGTCGGCCAGGCCCCAGCCCTGAAGAGTGTCGCGCACGAAGGCGCGGGCACTCGCGACCGAGCGTCCGACCGGCTCGAAGGTGGCCGCTGCTCGCGCCGTGATCACTGCTCTCCCCATGGATCTGTCGTCGCCGCCCGTACGCACGGGCGGCAGGGGGGCCCGCTGGGCGCCCACCGCTGCGGCCAGCCGTTGCCCGGCATTCGCCTCGTCCACCGCAGCGCCCCTTCGAATACCCGTCGTGACCACGTGTCCTTCGCGCCCGGCGGGCCGGAGCGGATGGACAGCCGGATGCCAGGTTACTTACGTTCGCAGTACCGGCGGGCCCCGGATGCGGGTGTTTCCCCCTTGAGGCGTTCAGTCGGTGGTGTGCGATGCTGCCGAACTGTTATCGCCTGGTTCCACCATGGTGAAACACTGGGAAGGCTCGAAGTGAATGCCCGGGCGGAACGTTCGACCCAGCGGGAGGGACACGGTGCAGTCTGGCGGAGCGGCGCGAGGCGCCAGCACGCGCACGAGAAGCGGACGGTCTCGGGCAAACGGGGTGATCGAGGTGGAGGCGGCCGCGGTCAACCGGCTGCTGACCGCCCTGGAGGCGATGCGGGACGGGAACTTCCGCAAGCGCCTCACCGTCGCCGGCGAAGGCCCGATGGCCGAGATCGCCGCCGTCTTCAACGAGGTCGCCGACCGCAACCTTCATCTGACCAGTGAGCTGGCCCGGGTGCGCAGGGTGGTCGGCAAGGACGGCAAGCTGACCGAGCGGCTGGAGACAGGGGCCTGCGAGGGGGCCTGGGCCAACGCCATCGACGCGTCGAACGCGCTGGTGGACGATCTGGTGCGGCCCGTCTCCGAGGTCGGCCGGGTGCTGTCGGCGGTGGCCGAGGGCGACCTGGAGCAGCGGATGGATCTGCGGGTCCAGGGGCCGGGCGGGGCGACGCATCCGCTGCGGGGCGAGTTCCTGAAGGTGGGGCGCACCGTCAACGGGCTGGTCGACCAGCTCTCCACGTTCACCGACGAGGTGACGCGCGTCGCCAGCGAGGTGGGCACGGAGGGGAAGCTGGGCGGTCAGGCGCGGGTGCGCGGCATGTCCGGCTCCTGGAAGGACCTGACCGACTCCGTCAACACGATGGCGTCCAGGCTGACCGCCCAGGTCCGCGACATCGCGCTGGTGACCACCGCGGTCGCCAAGGGCGACCTGTCGCGCAAGGTCACCGTGCACGTGGCCGGCGAGATGCTGGAGCTGAAGAACACCGTCAACACCATGGTGGACCAGCTCTCCGCCTTCCAGTCCGAGGTGACGCGCGTCGCACGCGAGGTGGGCACCGAGGGTCAGCTCGGCGGTCAGGCGCGGGTGCCGGGCGCCGGCGGTGTGTGGAAGGACCTGACCGACTCCGTCAACACGATGGCGGGCAACCTCACCTCCCAGGTGCGTGAGATCGCACGGGTGACCACCGCGGTCGCCAACGGTGACCTGTCGCAGAAGGTGACGGTGAACGCGCGCGGCGAGGTGGCGCAGCTCGCCGACACCATCAACACGATGACCGAGACGCTGCGGACGTTCGCCGACGAGGTGACGCGCGCGGCCAGCGAGGTCGGCACCGAGGGCGTCCTGGGCGGTCAGGCGCAGGTGCCGGGTGCGGCGGGGACGTGGAAGGACCTCACCGACTCGGTGAACACCGCGTTCCGCAACCTCACGGCGCAGGTGCGGGACATCGCGCAGGTGACGACGGCGGTCGCCAACGGCGATCTGTCGCAGAAGGTCACGGTGGACGTCTCCGGCGAGATGCTGGAGCTGAAGAACACCGTCAACACCATGGTCGATCAGCTCTCCGCCTTCGGTTCCGAGGTCACCCGGGTCGCCCGGGAGGTCGGTGTCGAGGGCGAGCTGGGCGGTCAGGCGCAGGTGCCGGGTGCGGCGGGGACGTGGAAGGACCTCACCGACTCGGTGAACACCGCGTTCCGCAACCTCACCGGCCAGGTCCGCAACATCGCGCAGGTGACGACGGCGGTCGCCAACGGCGATCTGTCGCAGAAGGTCACGGTGGACGTCTCCGGCGAGATGCTCCAGCTGAAGAACACCGTCAACACCATGGTCGACCAGCTGTCGTCGTTCGCCGAGCAGGTGACCCGGATGGCCCGGGACGTGGGTACCGAGGGGCGGCTGGGCGGCCAGGCGCGGGTCGACGGAGTCTCGGGCACCTGGAAGGACCTGACCGACTCCGTCAACTTCATGGCGGGCAATCTGACCTCCCAGGTGCGCAACATCGCCCAGGTGACGACGGCGGTGGCGCGCGGTGATCTGTCGCAGAAGATCGAGGTGGACGCGCGTGGCGAGATCCTGGAGCTGAAGAACACCATCAACACGATGGTCGACCAGCTCTCCGCCTTCGCGGACCAGGTCACCCGGGTCGCCCGCGAAGTGGGCACCGAGGGACGGCTGGGCGGTCAGGCGCAGGTGCCGGGCGTGGCCGGGGTGTGGCGCGACCTGACCGACTCGGTCAACGGCATGGCGGGCAACCTCACGGCCCAGGTGCGCAACATCGCCCAGGTCGCCACGGCGGTGGCGCGCGGTGATCTGTCGCAGAAGATCGACGTGGACGCGCGCGGCGAGATCCTGGAGCTGAAGAACACCCTCAACACGATGGTGGACCAGCTGTCGTCGTTCGCCGAGCAGGTCACGCGGGTCGCCCGTGAGGTGGGTACCGAGGGCATCCTGGGCGGCCAGGCCGAGGTGGAGGGGGTCTCCGGGACCTGGAAGGACCTCACCCAGTCCGTCAACGGCATGGCGAACAACCTCACCTCGCAGGTGCGCAACATCGCCGAGGTCACCACCGCGGTCGCCCGGGGCGACCTGTCCAAGAAGATCACCGTCGACGCCAAGGGGGAGATCCTCGCCCTGGTGACGACCGTGAACACGATGGTGGACCAGCTGTCGTCGTTCGCCGAGCAGGTCACGCGGGTCGCCCGTGAGGTGGGCACCGAGGGCATCCTCGGCGGCCAGGCCCATGTGCCGGGCGTCACCGGCATCTGGAAGGACCTGAGCGAGAACGTCAACCTGATGGCGTCCAACCTGACCGGCCAGGTGCGCAACATCTCCCAGGTCGCCACCGCGGTCGCCAACGGCGACCTGACCAAGAAGGTCACCGTGGAGGCCAGCGGCGAGGTCGCCCAGCTCGCCGACACCGTCAACACCATGGTGACGACCCTGTCGTCGTTCGCCGACGAGGTCACCCGGGTGGCGCGCGAGGTGGGCACCGACGGAAGCCTGGGCGGCCAGGCGCGGGTGCCGGGGGTGTCGGGCACCTGGAAGGACCTGACGGAGTCCGTGAACTCCATGGCGTCCAACCTCACCGGCCAGGTCCGCAACATCGCGATGGTCACCACCGCGATCGCGAAGGGTGATCTCACCAAGAAGATCGACATCGACGCGCGTGGCGAGATCCTGGAGCTGAAGACCACCATCAACACGATGGTCGACCAGCTCTCGTCGTTCGCCGAGCAGGTCACCCGGGTCGCCCGCGAGGTGGGCACCGAGGGGCAGCTGGGCGGCCAGGCGCGGGTGGACGGCGTCTCGGGCACCTGGAAGGACCTCACCGAGTCGGTGAACGAGATGGCGGGCAATCTGACCCGCCAGGTGCGCGCCATCGCGGCGGTCGCCGCCGCGGTGACCCGCGGCGACCACAACGTGAAGATCGACGTGGACGCCGCCGGCGAGATCCTGGCACTCCAGGACAACGTCAACACCATGATCGCCACGCTGCGCGAGACCACGCTCGCCAACCAGGAGCAGGACTGGCTCAAGGGCAATCTCGCCCGCATCTCCGGTCTGATGCAGGGCCGCCGCGACCTGGAGGACGTGGCACGGCTGATCATGAGCGAGCTGACCCCGGTGGTCTCCGCCCAGCACGGCGCCTTCTTCGTGGCGGCCCCGACCGGCGGCGGCCCGGAGCTCGGGGTGGGGGCGAGCGAGGACGGCTCGTACGAGCTGCGGATGATCGGCACCTACGGATACTCCCCGGGCGCCATGCCCACCACCTTCCTGCCCGGCGAGTCCCTGGTGGGCATCGCGGCCGAGGAGAAGCGCACGATCCTCGTCGAGCACGCGCCTCCCGGCTATCTGAAGATCGCCTCCGGGCTCGGCGAGGCGCCGCCCGCCCAGGTGATCGTGCTGCCGCTGCTCTTCGAGGGCAGGGTGCTCGGCGTCATCGAACTGGCCACCTTCCAACCCTTCACCCAGATCCAGAAGGACTTCCTGAGCCAGATCGCCGAGATGATCGCCACGAGCGTCAACACCATCAGCGTCAACACCAAGACCGAGGTGCTCCTGCGGCAGTCGCAGGAGCTGGCCGAGCAGCTCCAGGAGCGGTCGGTGGAGCTGGAGAGCAGGCAGCGTGCCCTGCAGGCCTCGAACGAGGAGCTGGAGGAGAAGGCCGAGCTGCTGGCCAAGACCAACCGCGACATCGAGATCAAGAACTCCGAGATCGAGGACGCCCGGCAGGTCCTGGAGGAGCGCGCCGAGCAGCTGGCGGTCTCGATGCGCTACAAGTCCGAGTTCCTGGCGAACATGTCGCACGAGCTGCGCACCCCGCTCAACTCGCTGCTGATCCTCGCCAAGCTGCTGGCCGACAACGCCGAGGGGAACCTCTCGCCCAAGCAGGTGGAATTCGCCGAGACGATCCACGGCGCCGGCTCCGACCTGCTCCAGCTGATCAACGACATCCTGGACCTGTCCAAGGTCGAGGCCGGCAAGATGGACGTCAGTCCGACCCGTATCGCGCTGGTGCAGCTCGTGGACTACGTGGAGGCGACCTTCCGGCCGCTCACCGCGGAGAAGGGGCTCGACTTCTCCGTACGGGTCTCGCCGGAGCTGCCCCCCACTCTCCACACCGACGAGCAGCGCCTGCTGCAGGTGCTGCGCAACCTGCTGTCGAACGCGGTGAAGTTCACCGACAGCGGCGCGGTGGAGCTGGTGATCCGCTCGGCCGGATCGGACGTGCCGGAGTCGATCCGCGAACAGATGCTGGAGCACGGCTCGCTGCGCGAGGCCGACTCCGACCTGATCGCCTTCTCGGTGACCGACACCGGCATCGGGATCGCGCAGAGCAAGATGCGTGTGATCTTCGAGGCCTTCAAGCAGGCGGACGGCACGACCAGCCGCAAGTACGGAGGCACCGGGCTGGGGCTGTCCATCAGCCGGGAGATCGCGCGGCTGCTCGGCGGCGAGATCCACGCGGTCAGCGAGCCGGGCCGCGGCTCGACGTTCACCCTCTACCTGCCCTTGACCACCAGCGACCTGCCGCCCCAGGGCTATCCGCAGCCGGGCGAGGGCTCCCCGGAGGCCGCGCCCGCGTCCGGGGGCGAGCCGGACGGCGGGTCCGGGGCGCCCTCCGCCGGGTCCGGTGTGCCCGGCACTTCCGGCGCCGGGCAGGAGACGGTCCGGGAGGCGGGCGGCGCACTGGACGTGCCCGCCGCCGAGCGCGCCGCGGCGGCTCTCGCGTCCCGCCGCCGCCAGCTGCCCCCCATGCCGCGGAAGCGGCCCGCGCCGCAGGAGACGGAGAGCGGCGCGGAGGCGTGGCAGGACACCGTCCAGCAAGCGCAGGAGCGCCCGCGGGGCGCCTTCGACGGCGAGAAGGTGCTCATCGTCGACGACGACATCCGCAACGTCTTCGCGCTCACCAGCGTGCTGGAGCAGAACGGCCTGCAGGTGCTCTACGCCGAGAACGGGCGCGAGGGCATCGAGGTGCTGGAGCAGCACGACGACGTGGCGGTCGTCCTGATGGACATCATGATGCCGGAGATGGACGGGTACGCCACGACCGCGGCGATCCGGCGGATGCCGCAGTTCGCCGGGCTGCCGATCATCGCGCTGACGGCGAAGGCGATGAAGGGCGACCGGGAGAAGAGCATCGATGCCGGGGCGTCCGACTACGTCACCAAGCCGGTGGACACCGATCACCTGCTGTCCGTCATGGCGCAGTGGATGCGTGGGGAGTGATGTGCGATGGTTCCGTGGTCGGCGGCGTGCCGGCGAAGGGCGACACATTAGGTGTGGAAATGCTGCGATCGGGGAACCTTGGGGTCTCTCACAGCGTTTCAGGTACGTGCACAGTGACATCTCGGTGACAGGGTGTGGTGGGCCGCGAGGTGGGGCTACCATGACCGGCACAGGAACGGGCGGCGCAAAGGAGTCGTTGCCGGTGGCGGCGACCAGAGCGCTGCCGGGGCGAGGAGGACGGGCCATGGTGCAGAAGGCCAAGATCCTCCTGGTCGATGACCGACCGGAGAATCTGCTGGCGCTGGAGGCCATCCTCTCCGCGCTGGACCAGACGCTGGTGCGGGCATCGTCAGGGGAGGAGGCGCTCAAGGCGCTGCTCACGGACGACTTCGCGGTCATCCTGCTGGATGTGCAGATGCCGGGCATGGACGGTTTCGAGACCGCCGCCCACATCAAGCGGCGGGAGCGCACCCGGGACATCCCGATCATCTTCCTCACGGCCATCAACCACGGCCCGCACCACACCTTCCGCGGCTACGCGGCCGGCGCGGTGGACTACATCTCCAAACCGTTCGACCCGTGGGTGCTGCGGGCGAAGGTGTCGGTCTTCGTCGACCTGTACATGAAGAACGTTCAGCTGCGTGAGCAGGCCTCCCTGCTGCGGCTGCAGCTGGACGGCCGGCGCTCCGGCGAGGACGGCGACAGGGGAACGGAGGCCTCGGGCCTCCTGGCCGAACTCTCCGCGCGGCTGGCGGCGGTGGAGGAACAGGCCGAGGCGCTGTCCAAGCACCTGGACGAGTCCTCCGACACCGCGGCCGTCGCCACGGCCGCCCATTTGGAGCGCAAGCTCACCGGTCTGCGGCGGGCACTGGACGCGCTGGAGCCGGGCAACGACGGCCGGTCGGCCTCGCTCCCGTCGCAGAACTGATCCGGCGCCAGGCGGACGGACGCTCCGACGGGTTGTCACCTCGCCGGGTCCGGTGTGCCGCGGACCGGGCGCACCCCCGTCCCGCCGACCGCACGGGCGTCCGTGTCTTGAGGGGCTCTCGCGGGTAATCTCGGCACCATGGCCTCACGTACGTCCGGCAAGGCTGCCAGGAAGGCGCCCGCCAAGAAGGCTCCCGCCAGGAAGGCCCCGGCACCGAGGCCTGCCGCGCCCAGGAAGCCGGCGGCCGGGAAGTCGGCGGCCGGGAAAGCGGCGAGGAAAACGGCGGCGAAGGCTCCGCCCAGACCCGCGCCGTCTCCCACCAACGCCATCTTCCGGCTGGTCAGGGCCGTCTGGCTCGGGGTCGCGCACACCGTCGGGGCGCTGCTGCGCGGCATAGGCCGCGGGGCCAGGGGACTGGACCCGGCGCACCGCAAGGACGGGGTGGCGCTGCTGCTGCTGGGTATCGCCCTGGTGATCGCGGCCGGTACCTGGTCCAATCTGCAGGGGCCGGTGGGCGAGCTGGTCGAGATGCTGGTGACCGGGGCCTTCGGCCGTATGGACCTGGTGGCGCCGGTGCTGCTGGGCGCCGTCGCGGTGCGGCTGATGCGGCATCCGGAGAAGCCGGAGGCCAACGGACGCATCGTCATCGGGCTGTCCGCCCTGGCCGTCGGCGTACTGGGGCTGGTGCACATCGCCTGCGGTTCGCCGGGGCGCGGCGAGGGCCACGAGGCGGTACGGGATGCGGGCGGCATGATCGGCTGGGCGGTCTCCCAGCCGCTGGTCCTCACCGTCAGCGCGGCCCTGGCCGTACCGCTGCTGTTGCTGGTGACCGTCTTCGGGCTGCTCGTCGTCACCGCCACCCCCGTCAACGCCGTTCCCCAGCGGCTGCGCCAACTGGGCGTGCGACTGGGGCTGGTGGCAGAAGACGCCGTTCCCGGCGGCGGGGGCGGGCCGGAGGGCTACGACGACCGCGACGCGTACGGCGAGGAGGACCCCCGGCCGCGGCGGGCGAGGCTGCGCAAGGACGGCGACGACGCGTTCCAGGCCGAGAAGGAGGCGCTGGACGGCCGGCGCCGCACCCGCCGCACACCCCGGGCCCCGCGTACCCCGGACGGCTCCCCCGGCGCGGTGGACGTGGCCGCCGCCGCGGCGGCCCAGCTGGAGGGCGCCGTCCTGCACGGCGTACAGCCCTCGCCGCTGGTCGCGGACCTCACCAGCTCGGTCCGCGCGGAGCGGGACGGCCGGGGCGAGCGGCAGAGTGCGGGGCAGGGGCAGGGGCAGGAACAGGGGAGCGCGGAGCGGGAGAGCACGCAGCGGGAGGGGCGGACCACTTCCGTACCGGACCTGACCAAGGCGCCGGCCGAACCGCCCGCCGACACCCTGCCGTCACGTGCCGAGCAGCTCCGGCTCGCCGGGGACGTCACCTACGCGCTGCCCTCGCTCGACCTGCTGGAGCGCGGCGGGCCGGGCCGTACCCGCAGCGCGGCCAACGACGCGGTCGTGGAGTCGCTGACGACCGTCTTCACCGAGTTCAAGGTGGACGCCGTCGTCACCGGCTTCACCCGCGGTCCGACGGTCACGCGCTACGAGGTGGAGCTGGGCCCGGCGGTGAAGGTCGAGAAGATCACCGCGCTGGCCAAGAACATCGCCTACGCCGTCGCCAGCCCGGATGTGCGGATCATCAGCCCGATCCCGGGGAAGTCGGCGGTCGGCATCGAGATCCCCAACACCGACCGCGAGATGGTCAACCTCGGCGACGTGCTCCGGCTGGCGGAGGCCGCCGGCGACGACCACCCGCTGCTGGTCGGGCTGGGCAAGGACGTCGAGGGCGGCTACGTCACGGCCAATCTGGCGAAGATGCCGCACATCCTGGTGGCGGGCGCGACCGGCTCCGGGAAGTCGTCCTGCATCAATTGCCTGATCACCTCGGTGATGATCCGGTCCACCCCGGAGGACGTCCGGATGGTGCTGGTGGACCCCAAGCGGGTGGAACTGACCGCGTACGAGGGCATCCCGCATCTGATCACCCCGATCATCACCAACCCCAAGAAGGCCGCCGAGGCGCTGCAGTGGGTCGTGCGCGAGATGGATCTGCGCTACGACGACCTGGCCGCCTACGGCTTCCGCCACATCGACGACTTCAACGCCGCGGTGCGCGCGGGGAAGGTGAAGGCGGCCGAGGGCAGTGAGCGGGAGCTCGCCCCCTACCCGTACCTGCTGGTCATCGTGGACGAGCTGGCCGACCTGATGATGGTGGCGCCGCGCGACGTGGAGGACGCGATCGTGCGGATCACCCAGCTCGCGCGGGCGGCGGGCATCCATCTGGTGCTGGCCACCCAGCGTCCCTCCGTCGACGTCGTCACCGGCCTGATCAAGGCGAACGTGCCCTCGCGCCTGGCCTTCGCCACCTCCTCGCTCGCCGACAGCCGGGTCATCCTCGACCAGGCGGGCGCCGAGAAGCTGATCGGCAAGGGCGACGGGCTGTTCCTGCCGATGGGGGCCGGCAAGCCCACCCGTATGCAGGGCGCCTTCGTGACGGAGGACGAGGTCGCGGCCGTCGTGGCGCACTGCAAGAAGCAGATGGCCCCGGTCTTCCGCGACGACGTCACGGTCGGGCGGAGCAGGAAGAAGGAGATCGACGAGGAGATCGGCGACGATCTGGACCTGCTGTGCCAGGCGGCCGAACTGGTGGTCAACACGCAGTTCGGGTCCACCTCGATGCTCCAGCGCAAGCTGCGTGTGGGGTTCGCCAAGGCGGGAAGGCTGATGGACCTGATGGAGTCGCGCGGGGTGGTCGGCCCCAGCGAGGGCTCCAAGGCGCGGGATGTTCTGGTCAAACCCGACGACCTGGGTGACGTACTCGCGACGATTCGCGGAGAAACTCACTCGTAGGAATGAGCTAGGCAACCCTTTCCCCTGGCAAGACGTCAACGTGAAGGAGGGCGCGGTCGGTGTTCACCGATGGGCGGCACGGCCATCCCTATGGCGGACAGGCTCCCTCCGCCCGCTTGCCCCACCCTTCCGTACCCCCTCTAGACTGAACATCCAGCAGGTGGCTACACGCTCGAAAGGCGCCCCCGTGTCCATCGGCAACTCTCCCCCAGAAGACCGGCCTTCCGTCGGTCAGGCGATCCAGAAAGCCCGTATCGACGCGCGACTGACGGTGGACGAGGTCAGTGCGACCACCCGTGTGCGCGTCCCGATCGTGCACGCCATCGAACAGGACGACTTCTCCCGTTGCGGAGGCGACGTCTACGCCCGTGGCCATGTCCGCACCCTCGCCAAGGCCGTCGGCCTCGATCCGGACGAGCTGGTGGCGCAGTACGACGCCGAGCACGGCGGCCGTCCGGCGCCCACCCCCGCGGCCGCCCTCTTCGAGGCCGAACGCATCCGCCCCGAGCCGGGCCGTCCGAACTGGACCGCCGCCATGGTCGCCGCGATCGTGGCCGTGGTGGGCTTCGTCGGCTTCACCCTCTTCGGCGGCGGCGACGATTCGGCGCGCCCCCCGGTGGCCCAGGACGGCCCGTCGCCGGACTCCGCCGGCGAGCCGGATCCGGCCAAGCCCGCCGATCCCAAGCCCGACCCCGAACCCTCCGTGTCCGAGAGCGCCATCGCCGCCGCGCCCGCCGACAAGGTCACGGTCAAGCTGGTCGCCGAGGACGGCAAGAGCTGGTTCTCGGCCGAGGCCCACAACGGGCGGCTGCTGGAGGAGGGCGTCCTCCAGGACGGCGACTCCAGGACCTTCACCGACGACAAGCGGATCGACCTGGTGCTCGGCAACGCCGGCGCGGTCACCCTCTTCGTCAACGGCAAGGAGGTCGACAAGGTCGGCGAGGTCGGCCAGGTGCAGCGCGTCAGCTACACCAAGGGAGACCCGGAACAGGGGTGACGCAACCCTGGCGGCGGGTGGGCCGGGTGGAACGAAGTAGTCTTGAGCCCATGCCCGAACGCCGTACCGTCGCCCTCGTCACCCTTGGATGCGCCCGCAACGAGGTGGACTCGGAGGAGCTCGCAGGCCGTCTGGCGGCGGACGGCTGGGAGCTCGTCGAGGAAGCCGCCGACGCGGACGTCGCCGTCGTCAACACCTGCGGCTTCGTCGAGGCCGCCAAGAAGGACTCCGTGGACGCCCTGCTGGAGGCCAACGATCTCAAGGACCACGGCCGCACCCAGGCCGTGGTCGCCGTCGGCTGCATGGCCGAGCGCTACGGCAAGGAACTGGCCGAGGCGCTGCCCGAGGCCGACGGAGTGCTCGGCTTCGACGACTACACGGACATCTCCGACCGCCTCCGGACCATCCTCTCCGGCGGCGCCCACGTCCCCCACGTCCCCAGGGACCGCCGCAAGCTCCTGCCCGTCAGTCCGGCACAGCGGCAGGGCGCCGCCGTCGCGCTGCCCGGCCACGGGGACGCCGCCGCGGCCGCCCCGGCCCCCGCCGACCTGCCCGCCGGGGTGGCCCCGGCATCGGGCCCGCGGGCGCCGCTGCGCAGGCGGCTGGACAGCAGTCCGGTCGCCTCGGTGAAACTGGCCTCCGGCTGCGACCGCCGGTGCTCGTTCTGCGCCATCCCCTCCTTCCGCGGGGCCTTCGTCTCCCGGCGCCCCTCGGACGTGCTGGGCGAGACCCGCTGGCTGGCCGAGCAGGGGGTGAGGGAGATCATGCTGGTCTCCGAGAACAACACCTCCTACGGCAAGGACCTCGGCGACATCCGCCTGCTGGAGACGCTGCTGCCGGAGCTGGCCGCGGTGGACGGCATCGAGCGGATCCGGGTGAGCTATCTGCAGCCCGCCGAGATGCGGCCCGGGCTGATCGACGTCCTGACCGGGACGGAGAAGGTCGCCCCCTACTTCGACCTCTCCTTCCAGCACTCCGCCCCGGGCGTGCTGCGCGCCATGCGGCGCTTCGGCGACACCGACCGCTTCCTCGAACTGCTGGACACCATCCGCGCCAGGGCGCCGCGGGCGGGCGTCCGCTCGAACTTCATCGTCGGCTTCCCCGGCGAGAGCGAGGCGGACCTCGCGGAACTGGAGCGTTTTCTGGTCGCGGCCAGGCTGGATGCGATCGGAGTCTTCGGGTATTCGGACGAGGAAGGTACCGAAGCGGCGACCTACGAGCACAAGACCGATCCCGAGACGGTGGCCGAACGGCTGGACCACATCTCGCGACTCGCCGAGGAGCTGACCGCGCAGCGCGCGGAGGAGCGCGTCGGCGAGACCGTACGGGTACTGGTCGAGTCGGTGGACGGCGAGGACGGCCCGGTCGGGCGCGGGGCACACCAGGCTCCCGAGACCGACGGACAGACGCTCCTGGCCGGTCTCCCCGGCTCCTCGCGGCTCTCCGTGGGACAGATGGTCGAAGCGAAGGTGGTGGCGACCGAGGGTGTGGATCTCGTTGCCGAGCCGCCCCCGGACGTCGTCTGGGGGTGCTCCGAGAACAGTGAGGAGGCGGGGGCATGACGGACATCCCGGCCTCAGCAGCGGGTGGTGGAGCCATGGCGCAGCGGAAGACCGCCGCGGTCCGCACGGTGAGCCTGTGGAACATCGCGAACATCCTCACCATGGTGAGGCTCCTTCTGGTGCCGGCCTTCGTGATCCTGATGCTCGCCGACGGAGGACACGACCCCGCCTGGCGCGCCTTCGCCTGGGCGGCCTTCTCCATCGCGATGATCACCGACCTCTTCGACGGCGAGCTGGCGCGGCGGTACGACCTGGTCACCGACTTCGGCAAGATCGCGGACCCGATCGCGGACAAGGCGATCATGGGTGCGGCGCTGATCTGCCTGTCGGCGCTCTCCGACCTGCCCTGGTGGGTCACGGGGGTGATCCTCTTCCGGGAGATCGGCATCACCCTGATGCGCTTCTGGGTGATCCGGCACGGCGTCATCCCGGCCAGCCGCGGCGGGAAGATGAAGACCCTCACCCAGGGCGTCGCCGTGGGCATGTACATCCTGGCCCTGACCGGGCCGCTCGCCACGCTGCGCTGGTGGGTGATGGCCGCGGCCGTGGTGCTGACGGTCGGCACCGGGCTGGACTACGTACGGCAGGCGCTGGTCCTGCGGCGGGGCGGTCTGGCGGTGGAGCGCGCCGATGAGCGGTGAGAGGGAAACCGAGCCCGGACCCGGCGACGGTGCAGACGAGACCGGGGAGATCACCGCGCGGGCGCTGAAGCTGCTGGCGGACCGCGGTCAGACCGTCGCCGCGGCCGAGTCGCTGACCGGCGGGCTCGTCGCGGCCGAGCTGACCGCCGCTCCCGGTGCCTCGGCGACCGTGCGCGGCTCGGTGACCGCCTACGCCACCGAGGTCAAGCACCAGGTCCTCGGGGTGGACGGGGGACTGCTGCGGGAGCGGGGCGCGGTCGACGCGGAGGTGGCCCGGCAGATGGCTGCCGGGGTCAGACGCGCATTGGGCACGGACTGGGGCGTGGCGACCACCGGGGTGGCCGGTCCCGAGCCGCAGGACGGCAAGCCGGTGGGCATGGTCTATGTGGCGGTCGCCGGACCGGAGGCGCCCGGCGCGTCGGATACGGCGGACGCGTCGGATACGCCGGCCGGGTCGGAGGAGAGCGGCCGGGGGACCCGTCCCGTGGCGCTGCGGCTGAGTTTGGACGGTGACCGCGCGGAGATCCGCGACGGGAGCGTACGAGCCGTCATCCGGCTGCTCCTGAGCGAACTCATGGAAAATGCGCCGACAAAGGATACGGAACACAGTGGGGGGAATGGATGTTTGCAGCCCTGAGTGAACACAGCATCGCTCCCCGCACGGCCGCGGCCCAAGGCGGTACGGTGGGGCAAGAAGGATCCGGGTCAGCGGTCCTAGGAGGGAGCCACCGATGATTCTGCTCCGTCGCCTGCTGGGTGACGTGCTGCGTCGGCAGCGCCAGCGCCAGGGCCGTACCCTGCGCGAAGTCTCCTCGTCCGCCCGGGTGTCGCTCGGTTACCTCTCCGAGGTCGAGCGAGGGCAGAAGGAGGCTTCCTCCGAACTGCTCGCCTCGATCTGCGAGGCCCTGGACGTGCGGATGTCCGAGCTGATGCGGGAGGTCAGCGACGAGCTGGCGCTCGCGGAGCTGGCGCAGTCCGCGGCGAGCGACACGGTCCCCGCACCGATGCGCCGTCCCGTTCTCAACCCGGTGACCGTGACGTCCGTCACGGAGCGGTCGGGGGAGCGGGTGACCATCAAGGCGCCGACGGAGGCCGTGGACGTCGTCGCCGCCTGACCGGTGCGGTAGCGGACGTACCCTGCGAGAGAGCCACACGGGCCCGGCCCGGACGCGTGACACGCGTCCGGGCCGGGCCCGTCGCCGGACAGAGCCACGGCCGGGTGCGGCGCCCGAACCGCGGTCCGGGCGTCTTTCCGGGCGGAGCGGGCGTTCAGGCGGACGGGGGAGGCGGTCCCGTCTGGCAGCCGGGACACCAGTACGCCACGCGCCGGGTGGAGGAGGGCCCGGGCACCCAGGTGCGGACGGTCGTACCGCAGCGCGGGCACGGTTTGCCCGCACGGCCGTACACCCACAGATTCCGGCCGGCGCGCACGTCGCCGGTGGTGACGCGGAGCGTACGGGCCCTGTTGACCTCCAGCAGCTTCTTCGCCAGGGCCGTCAGACGTTCGGGGGAGGGGACCTCGCCGACCGGCAGCCAGGGCGTCACCCCGACCAGGAAGCAGAGTTCCGCCGCGTAGACGTTGCCGATCCCGGCCAGATTGCGCTGGTCCAGCAACGCCTCGGCGACGGGACGGGCGGGATCCGCCAGCAGGCGGCTCAGGGCCTTCGCCTCGTCCCAGTCGGGGCCCAGGAGGTCCGGGCCCAGATGACCGACCGCCCTGTCCTCATCGGCGGTGCGCAGCAGCTCCAGGACGGGGAGGCGGTACCCCACGGCCGAGTGGGCGCCGGTGGCGAGGACGGCGCGGATCTGGTGGCCGGGGCCGCCGCTCCACCGCCGGCCGGGTGCGTAGACGCGCCAGGCGCCCTCCATCCGCAGATGGGAGTGGAGCGTCAGACCGCCCTCGAAACGGGTGAGGACGTGCTTGCCGCGCGCGCTCGTCTCCAGCACCTCGCGCCCGGTGAGGTCGACGGTGGCGAGCTTGGGCACTCGCAGGTCGCAGCGGACGAGAGGCGCTTTCGACAGCGCCCGGTGCAACTGCCGGGCGGTGCGCCAGACGGTGTCTCCCTCGGGCACCGGGCCGTCCTTTCTCGTCTCTCGTCCGTCGTTTTCGGACGTCCGCTCCTCGACCGCTTCCCGTCGTCCTTCATCCCTACGCGCCTTCGCCCCTACGCGCCTTCGCCCCTACGCGCCCGGCGGCGTCCCCTCGGGCCCGGCCGTCCGCCGCCGGTCGTCAAGCCGTCACGCGCGCAGCCGCAGCCCGCGCGGAGTGGCGTGGAAGCCCGCGGCCTCCAGGGCGGAGCCCACGGGAGAGGTCAGGGCCGGGGAGCCGTTGACACGCTCCACGGTGAGGGTGCCCAGCATGCCGCGGTGCGCGGCCCCGGCCAGTGCCTCGACGGCGGCGGTCAGCGACGGCCCCTCGGCCCGCCAGGCCAGCAGCGTCCTGCCGCCGCGCTCGAGGTAGAGGACGAGCTCGCCGTCGACCAGCACCACCAAAGAGCCCGCCTTGCGACCCGGCTTGTGGGACGCGGCCGTCATGCCCCGGCCCGGCCCGCCGTCCTCCGTGGGGGCCGTCGAGGGCGGTTCGGGCCAGGGAAGGGCGGCGCCGTAGGCGTTGGCGGGGTCGGCGGCGGCGAGTACGGCGGTACGAGGGCGGGCGCCCTCGGGTTTCTCCCGGGCCGTGCTGATCGCGCGCAGCCGGTCCACCGCGCCGTCCACGGCGAACTGGGCGGCGCCCAGGCCCTCCACCACATAGCCGCGGCGGGCCCGGCCGCTCTCCTCGAAGACCGACAGCACGCGGTAGGCGGCCGAGAAGCCGCCCTCGACGCCCTCGGCGGCGACCGCGCCCCGGGTGACCACGCCGTGCCGGTCCAGCAGAGTGCGGGCCAGGGCGTGGGCCCGGTGGGTGGGATCGGTCTCCCGGTCGGGCAGCAGCGACCAGCGGCCGGCCACCGTCGGGGGTCCGCCGCGGGAAGCGGTGGGACGGCGGGGCGCACCGGTCGGCGCGACGGGGGACAGGGGGACGGGGGAGCCGTACCGGCCTCGGGGGGTGCTCCGCCTGGCGCGGTGTGCCGTGGCCCCCGCGGTGCGGCCGGAGCCGAGCAGGGCGCGCAGCGGGGCCAGGGTGTCGCCCGTGAGCCGTCCGGACCAGGCCAGGTCCCACATGGCCTCGGCCAGCTCGGCGTCGGACGCCTCGTGCCCGTCGGCGCGCACCCGGTCGGAGATCTGCCGGAAGAACAGGCCGTAACCACCGAAGAGCGCGTCCAGGACCGCCCGGTGGAGCGGGGTGGGCTCCATCGGCAGGGGGTCGGGCAGCAGCAGCGGGGCGGCGTCGGCCAGATGGAGGCGGATCCAGCCGTCCTTGCCCGGCAGCGCGCCCGCGCCCGCCCAGAGTACCTCTCCGGCGGCGGTCAGCTCGTCCAGCATGGCCGGGTGGTAGTCGGCCACCCGGGAGGGCAGGACCAGCCTCTCCAGAGCGGAGGCGGGTACGGGGGCGCCCTGGAGCTGTTCGACGGCGCGCAGCAGCCCGTCGATGCCGCGCAGCCCGCCGGCCCCGGCCCCCAGGTGCTGCCACTGGGGCAGGAACGCGGCGAGCGAGGCGGGCGGGACCGGCTCCAGCTCCTGGCGCAGCGCGGCCAGGGAGCGGCGGCGCAGCCGCCGCAGCACACCCGTGTCGCACCACTCCTGCTCGATCCCCGAGGGATGGAACTCGCCCTGGACCACCCGGCCGGCCGCCGCCAGCCGGTGCAGCGCCCCGTCGGCGACCGCGGTGCCCAGACCGAACCGCCCGGCGGCCCGCGCGGTGGTGAACGGGCCGTGGGTGCGGGCGTAGCGGGCCAGCAGGTCGCCCAGCGGGTCGGCCACGGGCTCGGTGAAGGCCTCGGGCACGCCGACGGGCAGCGCCGCGCCCAGCGCGTCGCGCAACCGCCCGGCGTCCTCGACCGCCGCCCAGTGCTCCCGGCCCGCGATACGGACGCGGATGGTGCGGCGGGCGCGCTCCAGCTCCCGCGCCCACCGCGGCTCGGCGCCCCGCTCGGCCAGTTCCTCCTCGGTGAGCGGGCCCAGCAGGCGCAGTACGTCGGCGACGCCCTCGGCGTCCTTGATCCGGGGGACCGCGCCGATCCTGCCGTCGGCGCCCTCGCCGGGGAGCCACTGCAGCTCGCGCTCCAGCCCGGCCAGCACCTCGGGGTCGAGCAGCTCGCGCAGTTCGGCCCGGCCCAGCAGCTCGGCCAGCAGCCAGGAGTCCAGTGACAGCGCGGCGGCGCGGCGCTCGGCGAGCGGGGAGTCGCCCTCGTACAGGTACTGGGCGACGTATCCGAACAGCAGGGAGCGGGCGAACGGGGAGGGCTCGGAGGTGGTGACCTCCACCAGACGCACCCGGCGCGACTCGACATCGCCCATCAGCTCGACCAGTCCGGGTACGTCGAAGACGTCCTGGAGACACTCGCGCACCGCCTCCAGAACGATCGGGAACGACCCGAACTCGCTTGCCACCTGCAGTAGTTGGGCGGCCCGCTGGCGCTGCTGCCACAGAGGGGTGCGCCGGCCGGGGTCGCGGCGGGGCAGCAGCAGGGCGCGGGCGGCGCACTCGCGGAAGCGGGAGGAGAACAGGGCCGAGCCGCCGACCCGGTCGGTGACGGTCCGCTCCACCTCGTCGCGGTCGAACAGGACGTCGGCGGCACCGACGGGGGGCTGGTCGGGGTCGCGGTCCGGGGTGTCCGCGAAACCCGGGACCGGAGCCGTGCCGAAGTCATCGCCGAGGTCGAAGCCCATCAGATCGGTGTCGGGCAGTCGCAGCACGATGCCGTCGTCGGCGTGCATCACCTGCGCATCCATGCCGAACCGCTCGTCCAGCCGCGCTCCCAGCGCCAGCGCCCAGGGCGCGTGCACCTGGGCGCCGAAGGGGGAGTGGATCACGATCCGCCAGTCGCCCAGCTCGTCGCGGAAGCGCTCCACCACGATCGTGCGGTCGTCGGGGACGTGACCGCAGGCCTGGCGCTGCTCGTCCAGATAGGCCAGGACGTTGTCCACGGCCCACTCGTCCAGTCCGGCCGTCGCCAGCCGCTCCCGGGCGGCCTGCGGGGTCAGACCGCCGACCTCGCGCAGGAACGCTCCCAGCGCACGGCCCAGCTCCAGCGGGCGGCCCAGCTGGTCGCCCTTCCAGAACGGCAGCCGGCCGGGGACGCCGGGGGCGGGGGTGACCAGGACGCGGTCGCGGGTGATGTCCTCGATGCGCCAGCTGGTCGTGCCCAGGGTGAACACATCGCCCACCCGCGACTCGTAGACCATCTCCTCGTCCAGCTCCCCGACGCGTCCGCCGCCCTTCTTCGGGTCGGCGCCGGCGAGGAAGACGCCGAACAGCCCGCGGTCGGGGATCGTCCCGCCGGAGGTGACCGCCAGCCGCTGCGCCCCCGGACGACCGGCGACGGTGTGGGCGACACGGTCCCACACCAGGCGGGGGCGCAGCTCGGCGAAGGCGTCGGACGGGTAGCGCCCGGCGAGCATGTCCAGCACGGCGGTGTACGCCGACTCCGGCAGCGAGGCGAAGGGCGCGGCGCGCCGTACGACCGCGAGCAGTTCGTCGACGTCCCAGGTGTCCACGGCGGCCATGGCGACGATCTGCTGAGCCAGCACGTCCAGCGGGTTGGACGGGACGCGCAGGGCCTCGATGGCGCCCTCGCGCATCCGCTCGGTGACCACCGCGGACTGCACCAGATCGCCGCGGTACTTGGGGAAGACCACCCCGGCCGAGACCGCGCCCACCTGGTGCCCGGCGCGGCCCACCCGCTGCAGCCCGGAGGCGACCGAGGGCGGGGACTCCACCTGGACCACCAGGTCCACCGCGCCCATGTCGATGCCCAGCTCCAGGCTGGAGGTGGCCACCACCGCCGGCAGGCGGCCCGCCTTCAGGTCCTCCTCGACCTGGGAGCGCTGCTCCTTGGAGACCGAGCCGTGGTGGGCGCGGGCCAGTACCGGTGGAGCGCCCCCCGCCACCCCGGACCCGCCCATCAGCTCGGCGGGCGAGTGCCCCTCGGGAACGGGCTCGCCGGTGGCCCGCTCGTAGGCGATCTCGTTGAGCCGGTTGCACAGCCGCTCGGCCAGGCGCCGGGAGTTGGCGAAGACGATGGTGGAGCGGTGGGCCTGGACGAGGTCGGCGATCCGCTCCTCCACCGGCGGCCAGATGGAGGGCCGGTCCCCCTGGCCGCCGGGCCCCTCGCCGCCCGCGTCCCGCACCGGTGAGCCGCCCAGCTCGCCCATGTCCGGCACGGGCACCACGACCGACAGGTCGAACTCCTTGCCCGAGGGGGGCTGCACCACGTGCGCGCCGCGCCGGGGCGAGAGGAAGCGCGCCACCTCGTCCACCGGACGCACCGTCGCCGACAGCCCGATGCGGCGGGCCGGGCGGTCCAGCAGTTCGTCCAGGCGCTCCAGGGAGAGCGCCAGATGAGCGCCGCGCTTCGTCCCGGCCACGGCGTGGACCTCGTCCAGGATCACCGTCTCCACTCCGCGCAGGGCCTCGCGGGCGGCGGAGGTGAGCATCAGGAACAGCGACTCGGGCGTGGTGATCAGGATGTCCGGCGGGCGCCGGGCCAGCGCGCGGCGCTCGGCGGCCGGGGTGTCGCCGGAACGGACCCCGACGCGGATGCCGGGCTCGGGAAGCCCGAGCCGCGCCGACTCCTGGCGGATGCCCGTCAGCGGGCTGCGCAGGTTGCGTTCGACATCCACCGCCAGGGCCTTCAGCGGTGAGACGTACAGCACACGGCAGCGGCGGACCGGATCGGCGGGAGACGGCGTGGCGGCCAGCCGGTCCAGGGCGGCGAGGAAGGCGGCCAGCGTCTTCCCGGAGCCGGTCGGCGCGACGACCAGGACGTCGCGCTCCTCGGCGATCGCCCGCCAGGCGCCCTCCTGGGCGGCGGTGGGGGCCTGGAACGCCCCCGTGAACCACGAGCGGGTCGCGGGGGAGAAGGCGTCGAGAGCCGGTGACCGGTCCATGGCCTCCATCGTGCACCCCCTCACTGACATCCCCGCACAGGAGGTTCCGGCACCGGCTTCGTACCGGCCCCCGCACAATGGAGGGCATGGGGACGGAGGAGTGGGCACGGCACTGGCGGTACGACCGGCTGCCGGACACGGACCTGCTGCGCGCCCGCTACATAAGGCACGCCTTCCCTCAGCACGCCCATGACGGCTATGTGCTGGGGGCCATCACCGGCGGTGTCGAGGAGGTCGGGCTGCCGCAGGGTGTGGAGCGGGCCGGCGCCGGGTCCGTCGTCATGATCAATCCGGAGGTGGCGCACACCGCGCGCGCCGGGGTTCCGGAGGGCTGGGCGTACGCCACGCTCTACCCCTCCTCGCGCACGGTCGCGGCCATCGCCGCCGAGACGACGGCCATCCGGGGCACCGCGGGGTTCGCCGAGTCCGTCGTGCACGATCCGGAGGCCGCGCGCCTGATCACCGAGGTGCACCGGGCCGCGGAGCAGGGCAACGCCCTGGCCGCCGACACCCTGCTGCGGGTCGCCGTCACCCGGCTGCTGCGCCGCAACGGCACCGCGCTCCCCGCGCGTACGGTCCGCACCGCGGGCGCGTGGAAGGCGGCGCGCGCCCGCGAGATCCTCCTGGAACGGATGACGGATCCGCCCACTCTGGAGGCGCTCGCCGCGGAGCTGGGTACGAGTCCGTTCTCGCTGCTGCGGGCCTTCCGCGAGCGGTACGGCATGCCGCCGCACGCCTGGCTGACCAGCGCCCGGGTCCGCCGCGCCCGCCGGCTGCTGGAGGAGGGGGCGCCGCCCGCCGAGGCGGCCGTCGCCGTCGGCTTCACCGACCAGCCGCACCTGGGGCGGCACTTCCGCCGGATCGTCGGTGTGCCGCCGGGCGCCTACCGGCGCGAACGCGCAAGAACGTACAAGACCGGGCAGGAGGGCCGCGCCTAGCATCGCGCCGTGCCCGAGACGAACCAGACGACCCAGACCCCCCGGACCGTTCCGGCCCGTCCGGACGGAAGGGACGCGCCCACCGCGCCCACCGCGTCGCCGCCTGCCGCCGACCGCGGCGGGAACGACAGGGCCGTGGCCCGTGACGCACTCGGAGTCGGTGTCGCCGTGGGCCTGTCCGGGTTCGCCTTCGGGGTCACCTCCGCCGGAGCCGGGCTGAGCCTCGCGCAGACCTGTGCGCTCAGCCTGCTGGTCTTCACCGGCGCCTCGCAGTTCGCCCTGGTCGGCGCGCTCGCCGCGGGCGGCGGTCCGCTCACCGCCGCGGCCGGGGCCTTCTTCCTCGGCACCCGCAACGCCTTCTACGGGCTGCGGCTGTCCTCGCTGCTGCGACTGCCGCGCGCGGTGCGGCCGGCGGCGGCCCACCTGGTCATCGACGAGACCTCCCTGGTCGCCCTCGCCCAGCGGGACCGGCGCGCGGCACGGATCGGGTTCACCGTCACCGGTATCACCCTCTACCTGCTGTGGAACCTCACCACACTGCTCGGCGCGCTGGGCGCCGCCGCGCTCGGCGACACCGCCGCCTGGGGGCTGGACGCGGCGGGTCCGGCCGTCTTCCTGGCGCTGCTGGCGCCCATGCTGCGCACGGCTGCCGAGCGCGCCACGGCCGGGCTCGCGGTGCTGCTGGGGCTGGGCCTGCTGCCGGTTCTCCCGGCCGGGGTCCCGGTGCTGGTGGCGGCGCTCGCCGCGCCGCTGGTACTGCTGGCGCGGGGGCTGCGGGCCAAGGGGTCGGACGGAGGGGAGGGCCGATGAGCCCGGAGGGCGTGTGGATCGCGATCGGGGCGACGGCCGCCGGCTGCTACCTCGTCAAGCTGCTCGGGCTGTCGGTGCCGGCAGGCGCGCTGGAGCGCCCGCTGGTGCGGAGGCTGGCGGCCCTGCTGCCGGTGGCGCTGCTGGCGGCGCTCACCGCGCAGCAGACCTTCGGCGGCGAGGGCGGCGCACTGGTGGCCGACGCACGCGCGGGAGGTCTCGCGGCGGCGGCGGTCGCTCTGGTGCTGCGCGCGCCCTTCCTCGTGGTGGTCGCCGCCGCCGTCCTGGTCACCGCGGGGCTGCGGGCCCTGGGGTAACCGCTCCCGGCCCCCCGGCTCCCCACCGCCGGCAGGGGACCGGCCGGGCGGGCGGATACTGGGTGTATGCGTTTGACGATCTTCTGGGAGCGGATGGCGGCCCACTTCGGTGAGGCGTACGCCGACTCCTTCGCACGCGATCACGTGATGTCCGAGCTGGGCGGCCGGACGGTCCACGAGGCCCTGGAGGCGGGGTGGGGGGCGAAGGAGGTCTGGCGCGCGGTCTGCGTGGCCGTGGACGTGCCGGCCGAGCTGAGGTGAGCTCCCGAAAGGGCGCGCGCTGTCCGGGGGCCGACCGCGCGCAGCACTCCTGAGCTGCTGGTTCTCCGGGTTCTTCCGGTTTTCCACAGGAGCACGGAGCAACTTGACACAGAAATCGAACAGCTATTCTCATGGTTGGGCCGGGCTGCTGGAAACGGTGTCCGGGCCGATTGTCAGTGGCAGGCGCTAGCGTCTTCTGATGTGAAGCGATCGACTCAAGCGAACCGGGTGGCACCCATGGCAGGAAACGACCGCGAGAAGGCGCTCGACGCCGCGCTCGCACAGATTGAACGGCAGTTCGGCAAGGGTGCGGTGATGCGCCTGGGCGAGCGGCCGAACGAGCCCGTCGAGGTCATCCCGACCGGGTCGACCGCCCTGGACGTGGCGCTGGGCGTGGGCGGTCTGCCGCGCGGCCGGGTGGTGGAGGTCTACGGCCCGGAGTCCTCCGGCAAGACCACCCTGACCCTGCACGCGGTGGCCAACGCCCAGCGGATGGGCGGCACGGTCGCCTTCGTCGACGCCGAGCACGCGCTGGACCCGGAGTACGCCAAGCGGCTGGGAGTGGACGTGGACTCCCTGATCCTGTCCCAGCCCGACAACGGCGAGCAGGCGCTGGAGATCACCGACATGCTCATCCGCTCCGGGGCGCTGGACCTGATCGTGATCGACTCGGTGGCCGCCCTGGTGCCGCGCGCGGAGATCGAGGGGGAGATGGGCGACTCGCACGTGGGCCTGCAGGCGCGGCTGATGAGCCAGGCGCTGCGCAAGATCACCGGTGCGCTCAGCCAGTCCAAGACCACCACCATCTTCATCAACCAGCTCCGCGAGAAGATCGGGGTGATGTTCGGGTCGCCGGAGACGACCACCGGTGGGCGGGCGCTGAAGTTCTACGCCTCGGTGCGGCTGGACATCCGCCGGATCGAGACGCTCAAGGACGGCACGGACGCGGTGGGCAACCGCACCCGGGTGAAGGTGGTCAAGAACAAGGTGGCGCCGCCGTTCAAGCAGGCGGAGTTCGACATCCTCTACGGGGTGGGGATCAGCCGGGAGGGCGGGCTGATCGACATGGGGGTGGAGCACGGCTTCATCCGCAAGTCGGGTGCCTGGTACACCTATGAGGGCGACCAGTTGGGGCAGGGCAAGGAGAACGCCCGCAACTT
>NZ_FOSG01000045.1 GCF_900114215.1 Streptomyces mangrovi
TGGGGGCGAGGCTGACCGTGCTGCGCCCGGAGCAGGCCGCCTATATCGGCGTTCCCGTGGAGGGTCCGTACAAGCCCGACCACTACCGCTACTGAACCACCACTGCCGACACCGATGCCGGCACACGGCAGGTCACACAGCAGGTAGGCGACACCGTCAGGCCCCCGCTCCACGGCGGGGGCCTGACCCGTAAGGAATGACTCCTCATGCCCCGTGGCCGCTACTCACTCCACGACCCGCACGACCGTGCCCCCCTGGGCGAGGAGCACTTCCAGTGCGCCACCGGCCCGTCCGGCTGGCGGTACGTCTCACAGCTCACCGCACCCCCCGGCGACCACGCGGGCTCGGTCGACCTCACCCTGGACGGCCTCGGCCGCCCTCTCCGCCTCGAACTGACCACCCCCCATTGGCAGGTGCGCGGCGCCGCCCTCGACGGCGTGACCTGGGTACGCGCCGACCCGGCCGGGGAGCACGCACAGGAGGACAACGCGCCCGCCCACGCCTTCACCGGGGCGTCCCCCGCGTTCCTCGTCGCCGTCGCCCGGCTGCTGCGCCCTGTTCCTGGCGCACCGGCCACCCGCGTCCGCCTTGTCGCCTTCGCACCCCCCGTGCTCGCCCCCCGCACCCTCGACCAGGCCTGGGCGCTGGTGGACAGCGAAGCACACGCCACCGACAGCGGCCCGCTGACCGTGGACCACTATCGGGTCGACGATCTGGAGACGGGCGAGCGGCACTCCGTCCACATCGCCGGGGACGTCGTCCTGGCCGCCCCCGGCATCGAGCTGGAGGACCTGGAGTCACCGCCCTCGACGTTCGCCTGACCCGCCCGGCCGGGCAGGTCAGGCTGGGCAGGTCAGGCTGGGGGAACGAAGCCGGTGCGCGGCCCGTCCGCCTCCCCTCCGCCGTCACCGCCACCGGCCGATGGCTGCGGCGGAGACGGCGCGGGCGCCGGAGGGGCAGAGGGAGGGGGAGGGGAGGCAGGCCATACGGGACCGGGACCGGGACCGGGGCCGCTCCCGGGGGCGGTCGGCGGAAGCGCGGCGCCGCTCTGCCCGGCCTCCGGCCGGACCCCTTCCCCGAAGGCCCGCTGCGCCTCCCGCCCCTGCCGCTCGGCCACCACACCGGACAGGTACACGGCCGGAGGCATCCCCTCCGGGGCGGGGGCCCCGGTGAAGCCCGCCACGTCGGCCGCCAGACGCTGCGCCATCGACCAGCCCACCTGCGGATCGAGCTGGTCCGCACGCAGCAGGTACTGCCGTACGGCCAGCCACAGCCCGTCCGGCACCCGCGACAGGTCCAGCTCCGCGAAGTGCCCGGCCACCCACGGAGGCGGCGGCGGCACCGGCACCGGCCGCGACACCGGGATCCGCTCCCGCACCACCAGTGTCCCGGCGAACACGTCACCGAGCCGCCGGCCCCGCGCGGAGACCAGTGAGGCGATGCACGCGACGACCCCCACCGTCATCTGGATCTCCACGAAGCCCAGCGCTCCGCGCACCAGCGCGTGCCGGAAGCGGATCGGCCCGCCGTCCTCCCGTACCACCCGCAGTCCGCACGCCGCCTTCCCCAGCGAACGGCCGTGGGACAGCGTCTCGACCGCCACCGGCCCGCCCACCAGCACCAGCAGCAGCAGCGCGACGGCGATCGCGGCGGTGGCCGCGTCGTCCAGCGACCCGGCGGCCGACAGCACCGCCATCGACAGCGCCAGATAGACCCCCCAGAGCACGACCAGATCTATGAAGACGGCCAGGGCCCGGCTCGGCAGCCGCGCGGGCCGCAGCCCGAGCACCACCGCATCACCCGTCACGAGCTGACTCACCCGGCACGCCTCCTCGCCCTCGCTTCAAACCCGTGTACGCCTCCTACGCCGTACGCCGGGTACGTACACAGTCTGCCGCCCACGGCCGACCGACGGCCAAGCAGCCCGAGACCGACCGCCCCCCATCTGAAAAGCTCTCCCCATGGACCTCGATGTCTTCGTCACCGCCCACCGCGCCGAGTGGGACCGCCTGGAGGAGCTGCT
The DNA here is from genome assembly GCF_900114215.1 of Streptomyces mangrovi. Taxonomy (GTDB): domain Bacteria; phylum Actinomycetota; class Actinomycetes; order Streptomycetales; family Streptomycetaceae; genus Streptomyces; species Streptomyces barkulensis. The sequence goes on from NZ_FOSG01000045.1 coordinate 2,024, forward strand.
GCGTCGCCCAAGCCGCCTCACCGGAGCCGAGGCGGACGAACTCGTCGCCCTCTACCAGCGCACCTCCACCCATCTGTCGCTGATCCAGTCCACCGCCCCCGACCCCGCGCTGACCGGCCGGCTCACCTCGCTCGTCGCCCGCGCGCGCAGCGCGGTCACCGGTACCCGCCGCTCGACCTGGCGCGACGTGGCGCGCTTCTTCACGGTCGGCTTCCCCGCCGCCGTCTACCGCTCCCGGCACTGGTGGATACCGACGGCCCTGCTCTCCACACTGGTCGCCGTCCTCATCGGCTGGTGGATCGGGACCCACCCCGAGATCCAGGCCTCCATCGCGGCCCCGGAGCAACTGCGCGAGATGACCCGGCCCGGAGGCCAGTACGAGACGTACTACTCCAGCAACCCGGCCACGTCCTTCGCCGCCCAGGTGTGGACGAACAACGCCCAGGCCGCCGCGATCTGCCTGATCTTCGGCGCCTTCCTCGGGATACCGGTGCTGTGGGTGCTGTTCCAGAACATGCTGAACATCGGGATCGGCATCGGCCTGATGACCTCGGCGGGCCGCCTGGATGTCTTCCTCGGCCTCATCCTCCCGCACGGCCTGCTCGAACTGACCGCTCTCTTCGTCGCGGCCGGCACGGGGCTGCGCCTGGGATGGACGGTCATCGACCCGGGACCGCGCAGCCGCCGCACGGCGCTCGCGCAGGAGGGGCGAGCCGCCATCGGCATGGCGCTCGGCCTGGCCGCGGTGCTCTTCGTATCGGGTGTCATCGAGGGCTTCGTGACCCCCTCGGGACTGCCCACCTGGGCCCGGATCACCATCGGAGTGGTCGCCGAGCTGGCCTTCCTGGCCTACGTCTACCTGCTGGGGGCCAGGGCTGTGAGGAGCGGGGAGGTGGGTGACGTGGAGGCCGCCGACCGCTCCGCCGAGGTGCCTCTGGCGGCGTGACACGGGCCGATGTGCATCGAGGCCCTCGGACCTGCTACGGTTCTGATCGTTCCGGAGGGCGCCCTTGACGGGGAGCTCTGCGGGAGGTAGATTTTAGAAGTTGCCCTGAGGGTGGTACCCTCGAAGGCAGACGGTGAAAATCTATCCAGCTTCCACCAGGAGCCCACGGCTCCGGTGAAGCAATCCGAATACTCATCGGAAAGCGAAGCCGATTTCGATTGGCCAAAGCGAGTCTGATAGTGTCGGAGACACCGAAGGGAAGCGCCCGGAGGGGCCCCG
>NZ_FOSG01000002.1 GCF_900114215.1 Streptomyces mangrovi
TAGTTGAGCAGACTTCCCTGCAGTTCGGCGCGGAGGTCCGGCGTCAGCACCGTACCCGCACGGTCCACCAACAGGGCCATCTCATACCCGACCAGACCGATGTCCGCCTCCGGATGCGCCAGCACCGCCAGCGAGGAACCGTCGGAGATCGACATGATGAAGAGGAACCCACGCTCCATCTCCACCACCGTCTGATTCACCGCACCCCCCTCGAAGATGCGCGACGCACCAGCGGTCAGCGAGGTCAGCCCCGACGCGACCGCCGCCAACTGATCGGCACGATCCCGCGGAAACCCCTCGGACATGGCCAGAAGGAGACCGTCGGCGGAGACCACCACCGTGTGCGACACCCCCGGGGTGTTGTCCACGAAGTTGGTGATCAACCAGTTCAGATTCTGCGCCGCCTGGCTCATCGGACTCAACTAACGCTCCTGCTGGTAGGTGGGGCCTGTGCCGTGGCTGCCGCCGGCCTGGCCGCTTCCGGCCTGCCGGCCCTGCTGGATGCCCCGGCGGAGATTGGTCAGCCGACCGCGTACGTCATCGGGCGCACGCGAGACCTGCGGGCCGGCCGGTGCGGACGGCCGCTGCTGCGCGGTGCCCGCCACGAGGTTGGCGCGCGGCACGCGGCGTGGCAGACCGGAGGTGGTGACCCCGCCGGCCGCGGGCTGGCGGAGCTGTTCGGCCCGGCGCCAGCGCTCGTCGTTCGGGGTCTCCTGCCACCCGGCGCCGGTGCCGCCGTCGGCGCCGGCGGACCCGCCGGTGGGCTGCCGCCGCTGGGGCGCCGGCCGGGCGGGCCGCTCGGGCCGCTGGGGGGATGCCGGACCGGGCGCTCCCGCCGACGGGGACTCGCCCGACGACGCGGTCGCGGGAGCCTGCTGGGCGGCCTGGCGGGCGCTGAACCAGTTCGTCTCCATCGACTCGAAGATCGGTGTGCGCTCGTCCGAGCCCGTCGCGGCCGGGCTGCTGCCGGGCAGTTCGTAGGCGGAGGACTCGCGGGCGGTGGAGGCGCCCTGCCGGGGGACGGCGTACTGCCCGGTGTCCTGCGGGTCCTGCTGGGTCTGGGGCGCCGGGTACTGGCCGGTGTCCTGAGGCGCCGGGTACTGGCCGGTGTCCTGAGGCGCCGGGTACTGGCCGGTGTCCTGAGGCACCGGGTACTGGCCCGTGTCCTGGGGGCCGCCCGGAAGGGCGTACTGGCCGGTGTCCTGCGGGCTCTGGGGCCGGGCGTACTGGCCGGTGTCCTGCGGACCGCGCGGGCCGCCCTGCGGCTCCACACGCGGAAGCGGAGCGGTCTCGCCGGGTCCGGCGGGCTGCTGCGGGTACGCGCCGGGGCCGCCTGGACGGGCGAACTGCGAGGTGCTCTCCGCCTCTTCGTGACCGCGCGGCGCGTCGGGGGCCTCGTAGCGGCCGGACGCCCGGTCGTCGCGGCCGTCGGCCCAGCTGGGGCGCCTCTCGCCCGGTCCGGCGGGCAGTTCACCTGTGGAGGCGTCGTCGCGCCGCTGCGGCGGCTGCTGGCCGGTGCGGGGCTCGGGGCGCGCGCCGGAGCCGAAGGCCCCCGCGGGCACGCCCTCTCCGGGACGGCCGGGCTGCCCGGGGCGGGACGACTGCCCGGGGCCGGGGCGGCCGGGGGCGCCGAAGCCACCGCCCGCGGGACCGCCTGCCGCGGGACCGCCGGGGAGCGCGGCACGCGAGGAGGAGCCGCCCTGGACCTGGTTGCGGGTGGGCAGCGCACCGAGTCGGCTGGTACCGGCCGGCGCGCCGCCGCCCTGCGGCTCTCGCCGCAGCGTGGCGGACGGACCGGCGCCCTGGCCGCCGTCGCCGGAGGGCTTCCTCTGCTGGCCGTTCTGCTGGCCGTTGTGCTGGCCGCCGCGCTGGGCGACGTCGACCGGGAGCATGACCAGCGCGGTCGTGCCGCCGGAGTCGGAGGGGCGCAGTTGGATGCGGATGCCGTGCCGCAGGGACAGGCGGCCGACCACGAACAGGCCCATGCGGCGGGAGACCGAGACGTCGACCGTCGGGGGGTTGGCGAGCCGCTCGTTGATCGCCGCAAGGTCCTCGGGCGACAGTCCGATGCCGGTGTCGTGGATCTCGACCAGCACCCGGCCGTCGGGCAGCGCGTGGCCGGTGACCTTGACCTTGGTCTGCGGCGAGGAGAACGAGGTGGCGTTCTCCAGCAGCTCGGCCAGCAGGTGCACCAGGTCGTTGACGACCCGGCCCGCGACCTCGGTGGTGGGAACGGCGCTCAGCTCGATGCGCTCGTACTGTTCCACCTCGGACGCGGCGGCGCGCAGCACGTCCACCAGCGGCACCGGGCGGGTCCAGCGGCGGCCGGGCTCCTCGCCCGCGAGGACCAGCAGGTTCTCGCCGTTGCGGCGCATACGGGTCGCCAGGTGGTCCAGCTTGAACAGGGAGGAGAGCTGGTCCGGGTCGGCCTCGCGGGACTCCAGTTCGGAGATGAGCGAGAGCTGGCGCTGGATCAGGCCCTGACTGCGGCGCGAGAGGTTGGTGAACATCGCGTTGACGTTCCCCCGCAGCAGCGCCTGCTCGGCGGCGAGCCGGACGGCCTCGCTGTGCACGTCGTCGAACGCCGCGGCCACCCGGCCGATCTCGTCGCGGCTGTGGACGCCGACGGACTCCACGGAGGTGTCGACGTCCTGCGGGTCGGCCTCGGAGAGCTGCTTGACCAGCTCGGGCAGGCGGCGGCGGGCCACGTCCTGCGCGGTGTCCTGCAGCCGGCGCAGCGAGCGGATCATGGAGCGGGCCACGACGAACGCGCCGACCAGCGAGATGCCGAGCACGAGCAGCACCAGGACACCGTTGAAGAGGGCCGACTGCTGGGCCTCGGCCCGCAGCGTACGGGCCTGCTCGTCCATCTGCGTGAGCAGCGAGGCCTCGATCTTCCGCATCTGCTCGATCTTGACCTGGTCCTGGTCGAACCAGTCCAGGTAGGAGCGGTTCTCGCGCGAGATGCCCTTGGGGTCCTTCACCACACGCTCGGCGTACTCGTCGGCCGAGGTGATGTTGACGATGCCCTCGTCGAGCGGCTTGGTGAGCTCGGCCGCCTCGTTGTTGCCGTAGATGTCGTCGAAGCGCTTACGGGCCGCGCTCTCGCTCTCCCAGGCCGTCCTGATGTACAGGTGGTCGTTGTCCGACAGCTTGGGGCCGTCCTCGCGGGCCAGGCCGGCGCTGATGATCGCACGCTGCATGGAGGCGTACTCCTTGGCGGAGGAGAACGCCGCCAGCGCACGGGTGCTCTGGATCATCTCCGGGTTGCTGGTGGCCTGCGCCATGTCCTGGGACAGGCTCAGCAGCGACTCGATCAGCTGGTTGTAGTCGTTGACCGTCTGCGAGATGTTGTCCGGGTTGTCGTACGCCCGCTCCCGGATGGTCTTGAGCCGGTTCAGCTGCCGGGTGATGTCCGTGATCGTGGCACGGACGCCGGAGAGGAGCCCGGCGTCGGCCGTGTCGAGCGCGGGGGTGGCGTCGAAGAACGCGGCCTTGACCTGGTCGGTCTCCTCGCGCGGACCGACGACCGCGTCGTCCTTGGGGTTGCCGGTGCCGGTCAGGGGGCCGGCCGAGCGGTCCCGCTCCTCCTGGAGTGCCGTCGCCAGCTCGGTGGCGCGCTCGGTCATCTCCGTGAGGAGCTTCATGTTGTCGAGCTGGTCGACCTCGGCGAGCGAGCTGTTGATGCTCAGTGCGCCCAGCGAGGTGGCGGTGACGACCGGAAGGGCCAGCAGCGAGACCAGACGGGTACTGATGCGCCAGTTGCGCAGGGCCAGACGGGAGCCCGTGGCGCCGGGCTCCTTGGGCTTCGGGGCACCCTCGGCCTCGCCGTCCGGTCGCGCCTTCGCGCGCTTGCCCTTGTCGGCGTCGAGGGCCTGCTCCCGGCCACCGCTCTCCTGGGCGCGCTGTGGTGAGGAGCCGCGGTCGGTCGCACCGCGCAGCTCCGGGTCCCCCACAGCGCTGCCATCCCTCTTGAAACGTCCCTGCACTAGCGTCGCAACCTCTGGACCAGGCGTCCCCCCGCGAACGGCGGAACGGTATCGAGTCGGGAAGGTCCGAAGGACCCCCCTGACGGTCGTGAGTGACCGGCGCGCCCCCAAGTCTCCGCCGCGCGGCGCTCCTATGCGCCCTTTGCGCGCCGGGTCTCTCCTGCGGCGGTCCGTGGAATTCCAGCACAGTGCCGGATCTCCAACAAGGTCCGTGGATAAGGCTGTGACATGCGTGACGCTACGCAGACACTCTGTGGCGGAGGGTGTAGACGCATACGGCGCATCACGGACTTTTGGCAGCTGGCGCCACACGCGAGCCGCTACAGTGCCCACTGCCCCGGTAGCGACACCAGAGGGTGAATAGCCCAATTTTGGCTGAGTATGTCCGTTTGAATGACCGATTCGGGCGGTCCGTTATGCGGCTTTTGCCCGCCGTTTCGTGAGTAAAATCACAGGCGGATCGTTATACGAGTCATCCCTGGAGGGGAACGGGGCCCCTTACGCTCAGCTTTACACAAGGTATGTAAACGACAAGAAGGCGAACGAGGCAGACCTGGTGAAGACGACGATGATCACGCGCAGCGTTGCCAACCCGCAGCGCACCACCCTGGCCCACCTCGAGGACGCCGACGAGCCGACGGTCGTCCCGGCCGAGCGCGCGGGGAGCGGGGAGGACGCGGGGAACCTTCCGGCCCGGACCGCCAACCCGCGCCGGACCGTTCTGATGGACGCCCCCGTCGGCTGACCGGCTCCGCGAACTCGCACGGGCCGGCCCCCGTACACCCGAGGGGTACGGGGGCCGGCCCGTGCGAGTTCGCGCCGAAGGCCGGTTCGCCCGGCCCCGGCGGCGGGCCCTCCCCGGGCTCTCCCGGTCTCCGGTCAGCCCTGCCAGCTGTGGGGGGCGCGGAAACCGGAGGTGCGCTCCAGGCGGCGCCAGGGTGCGGTGCTGCGGCGCGGGCGGGAGGCGGCGGGACCGGCCCGGTGGGCGGCGGCGCGGGCCAGGAGCAGGGCGGTGACCGCGGCGAGCTCCTCCTCGCTGGCGTGCCCCTTCTCCACACGGACCACGTCGGCGACGGCCGTGGCTGCTGCGGTGGCGGTGGCGGAAACGTTCACGGGGCTGATCCTCACAGGTGTCACTGGGGCGGGTTGCCGTGCTTGCGGGCGGGCAGATCGGCGTGCTTGGTGCGGAGCATGGCCAGGGCGCCGATGAGTACGGAGCGCGTCTCGGCGGGGTCGATGACGTCGTCGACCAGACCGCGTTCGGCCGCGTAGTAGGGGTGCATCAGCTCGGACCGGTACTCCTTGACCAGCTCCGCCCGGGTGGCCTCGGGGTCGTCGGAGGCGGCGATCTGCCGCCGGAAGATCACGCCGGCCGCTCCCTCGGCGCCCATCACCGCGATCTCGTTGGTCGGCCAGGCGTAGGTCAGGTCCGCGCCGATGGACTGGGAGTCCATGACGATGTACGCGCCGCCGTAGGCCTTGCGCAGCACCACCGAGACCCGCGGCACGGTGGCGTTGCAGTACGCGTACAGCAGCTTGGCGCCGTGCCGGATGATCCCGCCGTGCTCCTGGTCCACGCCGGGCAGGAAGCCGGGCACGTCCAGCAGTGTGAGGATGGGGATGTTGAACGCGTCGCACATCTGCACGAAGCGGGCGGCCTTCTCGGAGGCGTGGATGTCCAGCACGCCGGCGAGCTGCTGGGGCTGGTTGGCGACGATCCCCACCACCTGGCCGTCCATCCGGGCCAGCGCGCAGATGATGTTGGTGGCCCAGCGCTCGTGGACCTCCAGCATCTCGCCCTCGTCGACGATCTCCTCGATCACCGCGCGCATGTCGTAGGGGCGGTTGCCGTCGGCCGGCACCAGGTCGTACAGCACCTCGCCGCGCCGGTCGGCCGGGTCGGCGCACTCGGTGCGCGGCGGGTTCTCCCGGTTGTTGGACGGCAGCAGGGACAGCAGGTAGCGGACCTCCTCCAGGCAGGCGGTCTCGTCGTCGTAGGCGAAGTGCGCCACGCCCGAGGTCGACGCGTGCACGTCCGCCCCGCCCAGCCCGTTCTGGCTCACCTGCGCACCGGTGACCGCCTGGACGACGTCGGGGCCGGTGATGAACATCTGCGAGGTGTCGCGGACCATGAACACGAAGTCGGTCAGCGCCGGGGAGTAGGCCGCCCCGCCCGCGCACGGGCCCAGCATCACCGAGATCTGCGGGATCACCCCCGACGCCCCGGTGTTGCGCCGGAAGATGCCGCCGTAGCCGGCCAGGGCCACCACGCCCTCCTGGATGCGGGCGCCGGCCCCGTCGTTGAGGGAGACCAGCGGCGCGCCCGCCGCCACGGCCAGGTCCATGATCTTGTGGATCTTCTGCGCGTGGGCCTCGCCCAGCGCCCCGCCGAAGATCCGGAAGTCGTGGGCGTAGACGAAGACGGTCCGGCCGTGGACGGTGCCCCAGCCGGTGACCACCCCGTCGGTGTACGGCTTCCTGTCCTCCAGGCCGAAGCCGGTGGCGCGGTGCCGGCGCAGCGGCTCGACCTCCTGGAACGACCCCTCGTCCAGCAGCAGTTCGATCCGCTCGCGCGCGGTCAGCTTGCCCTTGGCGTGCTGGGCCTCGGTGGCTCGCTCGCTCGGACCGCGTCGAACCTGCTCACGGATGGCGTGCAACTCCGCCACACGGCCACGGGCGTCACTCGCCGCGAGCGGCGTCTGGGACAGATCGGTCATGTTCAGACCCTACGAAACCACCGCACTGTTCGCCGTCGTCGGATTCGTACAGTCTCAGCCCGTGATTCATGGCCACGCTGGACAGAACCACGCCTCTGGGGCCGCTACACCAGGGAGGATCCCCAGTTTCCCCGGGCGCGGACTGTGGGATTCCCACAGTCCGCGCCAAAGGAGCATTCAGGCCTGGGTGGGCGTGTCGTGACGGCCGGTCAGCCCTGCGGCTCGACGCCGGCGCGCAGCAGGCCGTAGGTGTAGGCGTCGACGAGGGCCTGCCAGGAGGCGGCGATGACGTTGTCGGCCACTCCGACGGTGGACCACTCGCCTCCGCCGTCCCCGGTGGACACCAGCACCCGTGTGGTGGACTCCGTGCCGTGGGTGCCCGCCAGGATGCGGACCTTGTAGTCCACCAACTCCATCTGGGCGAGCTCGGGGTAGATCCGCTCCAGGGCCAGCCGAAGGGCCCGGTCCAGGGCGTTGACGGGGCCGTTCCCCTCGGCGGTGGAGACGATGCGCTCACCCTTGGCCCACAGCTTCACGGTCGCCTCGTTGGCGTGGGAACCGTCGGGGCGGTTCTCCACGATGGCGCGCCAGGACTCGGTGGTGAAGAAGCTCCGGAAACGCTCCTCCGCCCCACCCCTCAGCAACTCCTCGCGCAGCAGCAGTTCGAAGGACGCGTCGGCGGCCTCGTAGCTGTACCCGCGCAGTTCGCGCTCCTTGACGCGCTCCACGATCCGGCCGACCAGCTCGCGGTCGCCGCTCAGATCGATCCCCAGCTCCTGGCCCTTGAGCTCGATGGAGGCCCGGCCGGCCATGTCGGAGACCAGCATCCGCAGGCGGTTGCCGACCAGCTCGGGGTCGATGTGCTGGTAGAGGTCGGGATCCACCTTGATGGCGGAGGCGTGCAGTCCGGCCTTGTGGGCGAACGCGGAAACACCCACGTACGGCTGATGGGTGGAGGGCGTCAGGTTGACGACCTCGGCGATGGCGTGGGAGATCCGCGTCATCTCGCGCAGCGCGCCCTCGGGCAGGACCTTCATGCCGTACTTGAGCTGGAGGGCGGCGACCACCGAGAAGAGGTTGGCGTTGCCCACACGCTCGCCGTAGCCGTTGGCAGTGCACTGCACATGGGTGGCGCCGGCGTCCACCGCGGCCAGGGTGTTGGCGACGGCGCAACCGGTGTCGTCCTGGGCGTGGATGCCCAGTCGCGCGCCGGTGTCGGCGTGCACCGTCCGCACCACGGCCTGGATCTGGGCGGGGAGCATGCCGCCGTTGGTGTCGCACAGCACGACCACGTCGGCGCCGGCCTCGTACGCGGTGCGCACGACCCGCTTGGCGTACTCGGGGTCGGCCTGGTAGCCGTCGAAGAAGTGCTCGCAGTCGACGAAGACCCGCCGGCCCCGCTCCCGCAGGTGCTCCACCGTGTCGCGGACCATCGCCAGGTTCTCCTCCAGCGTGGTGCGCAGCGCCAGCTCGACATGGCGGTCGTGCGCCTTGGCGACGATGGTGACCACCGGCGCCCGCGAGTCGACCAGTGCCCGCACCTGCGGGTCGTCGGCCGCGGCGACGCCCGCCCTGCGGGTGGCGCCGAACGCGACGAGCCGGGCGTGGCGGAAGTCGATCTCCTCACGGGCGCGCCGGAAGAACTCGGTGTCCCGGGGGTTGGCACCGGGCCAGCCGCCCTCGATGAAGCCGACACCGAAGTCGTCCAGGTGACGGGCGATGGTGAGCTTGTCCGCGACGGAGAGGTTGATGCCCTCCCGCTGTGCCCCGTCGCGGAGCGTGGTGTCGAAGACGTGGAACGCGTCGCCGAGGGACGCGTCCCCCGGCTGCCGGGAGGCCGCGGCGTCGGTCATGCTGGTCTGGCTCCTGTCGATGGATGTAGGTCCGGAGTGCTTGGCCCTACTTGTCCCCATCATCCCTCACGCCCTCGTTCCGGCCGGGTGGTACCGGAAAACGAAAAAACCCCTCGCGGGTGCGAGAGGTCTGCGCGCGGGTCTGGGACACGGTGTCCGCCACCGCACCGGGTGTGTGCGTAGGCGGTCACTGCGGACCGGCGCGCCTGCTGCCGATAATCATGGCGAGGTGAGGCACGGACACAGTCTGGCACGGATCCGCTCCGCGGATCGGGTGGTCTCACGATGTGGTCGTCGTGGTCCGCGGAGGCGGACGGCGGGACGGGAAGTGGCAGGAGAGGCGGGACGGGAGGACCGGGAGGACCGGAACGCTCTCGGCCCTCCCGTCCCGCCGGACTCAGCCCAGCCTGTGCATCCAGCCGTGCGTGTCCTGCGCGCGGCCGGTCTGGACCGCCAGCAGCGCCTCGCGCAGCTCCATCGTGATCTCACCCGGCTCGCCGTCGCCCACCGTCCAGTTCCCGGCGGCGGACTTCACCGTGCCGACCGGGGTGATGACGGCCGCGGTGCCGCAGGCGAAGACCTCGGTGATCGAGCCGTCGGCGTTGCCCTCGCGCCAGTCGTCGACGGAGATGCGGGCCTCCTCGGTGCCGTAGCCCAGGTCGGAGGCGATCGTCAGCAGCGAGTCGCGGGTGATACCCGGCAGCAGGGTGCCGGTCAGCCTGGGCGTGACGATGGTGGCGTCCTTGCCCGACCCCTTCACGAAGTACAGGTTCATGCCGCCCATCTCCTCGATCCAGCGGCGCTCTCCGGCGTCCAGCCAGACCACCTGGTCGCAGCCGTGCCCGGCGGCCTCGGCCTGGGCGACGAGGGAGGCCGCGTAGTTGCCGCCGGTCTTGGCCTCGCCCGTACCGCCGGGGGCGGCGCGCACGTACTCCTGCGACAGCCAGACCGAGACGGGCTTGACGCCGCGCGGGAAGTAGGCGCCCGCGGGCGAGGCGATCACCACGAACAGGTACTCGTTCGCGGGCTTGACACCGAGTCCGACCTCCGTGGCGAACATGAAGGGGCGCAGGTACAGCGACTGCTCGCCCTCGCCGGGCACCCAGGCCCTGTCCTGCCGCACCAGCAGGTCGCACGCCTCGACGAAGGTCTCCACCGGCAGCTCGGGCATTGCCAGGCGGCGCGCGGAGCGCTGGAAGCGCCGGGCGTTGGCGTCGGGGCGGAAGACGGCGACCGAGCCGTCGGGCTGGCGGTAAGCCTTCAGCCCTTCGAAGATCGTCTGGGCGTAGTGCAGCGTCATGTTCGCCGGGTCCATCTGGAACGGGGCGTACGGCTGGAGCTGCGCGTCGTGCCAGCCGCGGCCCTCGGTCCACCGGATGGTGACCATGTGGTCGGTGAAGTGCCGGCCGAAACCGGGGGCGGCGAGCACCGCCTCGCGCTCCGCGGCGGGCAGCGGCTGCGCGGAGGGCTTGAGGGCGAATTCGATACGGGGCGTCGTCATGGTGAGCGCGTCCTTCACTGGGTGTCGTGGTGGACCGCGCTCCCGTCGCCCCGATCGGTACCAGGACGTCCGAGCTTCCCTGCATACAGCGGCCCCATGTCCGATTATCGGGGATGGCAGACCGCATGGGGTCACGGGTGGGCGGTCCTGGTGATAGATGTTCGCACCCAACCGCCGAGTAGCCCAGCGGCCGGGCGCCTGCGGCCCGGCCGGACGGAGCGTACGGCCGGGCGTCAGCCGGCTACTCGCGCCGCGAGAGCGTCGCCGATCTCGTCGGTGGTGCGGGGCGCGGAGCGCTCCGCGAGATCGGCCGAGACCGCGTCCTCGATGCGGGCCGCCTCGGGGTCGAGGCCGAGGTGCCGCAGCATCAGCGCGACGGAGAGGACCGTCGCGGTGGGGTCGGCCTTGCCGGTGCCGGCGATGTCGGGCGCGGAGCCGTGGACCGGCTCGAACATCGACGGGAAGGCGCCGGTGGGGTTGATGTTCCCGGAGGCGGCCAGTCCGATGCCGCCGGTGACGGCGGCGGCGAGGTCGGTGAGGATGTCGCCGAAGAGGTTGTCGGTGACGATCACGTCGAAGCGCTCGGGCTGGGTGACGAAGAAGATCGTCGCGGCGTCCACGTGCAGGTAGTCGGTGGTGACCTCGGGGTACTCCTCGCCGACCCGGTCGAAGATGTTCTTCCACAGGTGGCCGGCGTGCACCAGGACGTTGTTCTTGTGGACCAGCGTGAGCTTCCTGCGCGGGCGGGCCTTGGCCCGCTCGTAGGCGTCCCGCACCACGCGCTCCACGCCGTAGGCGGTGTTCACGCTGACCTCGGTGGCCACCTCGGCCGGGGTGCCGGTGCGCAGGGAGCCGCCGTTGCCGGTGTACGGGCCCTCGGTGCCCTCCCGGACGACGACGAAGTCGATGTCGGGGCGGCCCGCCAGCGGGGTCGCGGTGTTCGGGAAGAGCTTGGAGGGGCGCAGGTTGACGTAGTGGTCGAAGGCGAAGCGCAGCTTGAGCAGCAGCCCGCGCTCCAGCACGCCGGAGGGGACCGAGGGGTCTCCGATCGCGCCGAGCAGGATGGCGTCGTGGCCCTTGAGCCGCTCCAGCTCCGCGTCCGGCAGGGTCTCCCCCGTGGCGTGCCAGCGCTTCGCGCCGAGGTCGTACTCCCGTGTCCGCAGCTTCGCGTCCTGCGGAAGGACCGCGGACAGGACCTTCAGGCCCTGGGCCACGACTTCCCGGCCGATGCCGTCACCGGGGATCACTGCGAGGTCGATGCTGCGAGACATGGGAGGGACCATACCGCTCGTCCCAGGGGATGACACGCGCTGTCCGCGATGCGGACCGGGCGCTCCAGTGCCGTACGAGCGCCGCTGCGGCGCCGCACGAGCCGCGGCCGGGACTCTCGGTTCCGGGCGGCGGCTCGTGGGGCGGTACGGCCCGGGCGGGCGGCGGAGCCGGCCTCAGTGGCCGGTGGCGCCCCCGTTGTCCCGGCGGTCCAGCGCCCGCTGGAGGGCGGCGGCCGCGTTGCGGCGGTCGGCGTTGTCGTGGTGGTCGCGGGCGGTGTGACGGGGGCGGCGGCGTGCGGTCGCGTCCATGGCGAACTCCCTGAGGGGGCGGAAGAACCGGAGGGTGGAAAGAGGAGGGATTCCCAACGCGCCGTAAGGGCGGGGGCGACCGGTGCGGCAGGGGTCACCTGCGACGGGCACGGCGCCTCATCCGCCATTCGCTGATGGAGCGAGACGTTCGGCTTCTACCAAAGTAAGGGCTGAAAGCTGTGATGTCCCGCCGATTAGTTGGCCTTCCTACTATCTGAGACGGCGCCTTCTCCGACCTGCGGTTTTGTCACTGTGACGCCGCACACTTCACTCTTTCGGACGAGGGCTGGTCCCTTGTGGGCGCGCGCGGGCGGAAGATCCCTAACGTCACTGGCGTCACTGACGTCGCACCCGTACCGCCGTACGCGCTGTACCGCGACGAAGAGCCCGCCCATACTTCAAGGAGGAGGTGCTACGCCATGACCGCTCTCACGCACGAGGCGCCCGAGGTCACCGAGGTCGACGAGACCGAGGAGACCGAGGAGGACCCCGGGTCCCACGGCGGCCCGCAGGCCCCGCCCCGGGCCGGCCTGGACGAGGCCCTGTGGCAGGCGTGGAAAACCTTGGAACTCCCCGAGGGCTTTCACGCCGAGATCGTCGAGGGGTCCATCGAAGTGTCTCCCACCGGCCGCCACTGCCACGGTCAGATCGTCAACCGCCTGCGCCGCGCCCTCGAGAGGTTCCTCGACGACGGCGACCACGTGGCCTACCAGGACATGAACGTCATCCACGAGCTGACGGCCTATGTCCCCGACCTGTTCGTCGCCCCCGAGGACGACACCGAGCACGTCACCGAGGACGGGCTGGGGCTGAAGGCGTCCTGTGTGGAGATGGTCGTGGAGGTGGTCTCCCCCGGGCACCGCGCGATCGAGCGCGACCGGGTCCACAAGCGCCGCGCGTACGCCCGCGCGGGAGTTCCGGTGTACGTCCTGATCGACGACCACGACGGCCACGGCACCGTCACCGTGCTGACCTCCCCCTCCCCCGGCGAGGCCGTCTACGCCGCCGAGACCCGCGTCCCGTACGGGACGGAGGTGGCGATCCCCGACGGCGCGGCGAAGGGCTTCGTGATCGGGGAGGCGATCACCGGCCCGCGCCGCGGCGCCTGACACGGCCTGACCCCGTCGGCCCCGCGCACGCGACGGTGCCCCCGCCCGGACGGATCCGGGCGGGGGCACCGTTCATGGCCGCTTCACGGGTCGCTTCACGGGCCGGTCGGGGAGGTCAGCCCATGTGGGGGTAGCGGTAGTCGGTCGGCGGGATCAGGTTCTCCTTGATGGAGCGGGTGGACGTCCAGCGCATCAGGTTCTGCTTGGAGCCCGCCTTGTCGTTGGTGCCCGAGGCCCGGCCGCCGCCGAAGGGCTGCTGGCCGACGACGGCGCCGGTGGGCTTGTCGTTGATGTAGAAGTTTCCGGCGGCGTAGCGCAGCTTCTCGCAGGCGTGCGCGGCGGCGGCGCGGTCCTGGGCGATGACGCAGCCGGTCAGGCCGTAGGGGGCGACCGACTCCATCTGCTCCAGCACCGCCTCGTACTCCGCGTCCTCGTAGACGTGGACGGCCAGGATCGGGCCGAAGTACTCCTGCCGGAAGACCTCGCTCGCCGGGTCGGTGCAGGTGATGACGGTCGGGCGGACGAAGTAGCCGACGCTGTCGTCGCAGTTCCCGCCGGCGACGATCTCGCAGGCCGGGTCGGACTTCGCGCGCTCGATGGCGGCCTTGTTCTTGGCGAAGGCGCGCTCGTCGATGACGGCGCCCATGAAGTTCGACAGGTCGGTGACGTCGCCCATGGTCAGGCCCTCGACCTCGGCCGCGAACTCCTCCTTGAGGCCGCCCTCCCACAGGGAGCGCGGCACGTAGGCACGCGAGGCCGCCGAGCACTTCTGGCCCTGGTACTCGAAGGCGCCGCGGGTCAGCGCGGTCCTCAGCACCGCCGGGTCGGCCGAGGGGTGGGCGACGACGAAGTCCTTGCCGCCGGTCTCGCCGACCAGGCGCGGGTAGGTCTTGTAGTTCTCGATGTTGTTCCCGACCGTCTTCCACAGGTACTGGAAGGTCTTCGTCGAGCCGGTGAAGTGGATGCCGGCGAGGTCGGGGTGGGTCAGCGCCACCTCCGAGACCTCCTTGCCGTCGCCGGTCAGCAGGTTGATGACGCCGTCCGGCAGCCCCGCCTCCTCCAGCAGGCGCATCAGCAGCACGGCGGCGTGGGTCTGGGTCGGGGACGGCTTCCAGATCACCGTGTTGCCCATCAGCGCCGGTGCGGTGGGGAGGTTGCCCGCGATGGCGGTGAAGTTGAAGGGCGTGATCGCGTAGACGAAGCCCTCCAGCGGGCGGTGGTCCGTGCGGTTCCACACGCCCGGGGAGTTGGCGACCGGCTGCTCGGCGAGGATCTGGCGGGCGTAGTGGACGTTGAAGCGCCAGAAGTCGATCAGTTCGCAGGGGGTGTCGATCTCCGCCTGCTGCGCCGTCTTGGACTGACCGAGCATGGTGGAGGCGGCCATCGTCTCGCGCCAGGGGCCGGCCAGCAGTTCGGCGGCCCGCAGGAAGACCGCGGCGCGGTCGTCGAAGGAGAGCGAGCGCCACATCGGGGCGGCGGCCAGCGCCGCGTCGACGGCCTCCCGCGCATCCTGCCGGGTGGCGTGGGCGGCGGTGCCCAGCACCGCCTTGTGGTTGTGGGGCTGCACGACGTCGAAGCGTTCACCGCCGCCGAGACGCCGCTTCCCGCCGATGGTCATCGTCAGGTCGATCGGGTTCTCGGCCAGCTCCTTGAGCCTGGTTTCGAGACGGGCGCGCTCCGGCGTGCCGGGTGCGTAGGTGTGCACCGGCTCGTTCACCGGCGTGGGGACCTGGGTCACAGCGTCCATGAGCCGTGTCTCCTTCGAGGGGTCGGATCTGTCGTCGTACGTCAAAGGGGCGTGCGCGGCCGTGTCCCGCTCAGCCTCTGGTGGCCAGCGAGCGCAGGAAGAACGCCAGGTTGGCGGGGCGCTCGGCCAGGCGCCGCATGAAGTACCCGTACCAGTCGGTGCCGTAGGGGACGTACACGCGCATCCGGTGGCCGGCGGCGGCCAGCCGCTCCTGCTCGGCGGTGCGGATGCCGTACAGCATCTGGAACTCGTACTCGTCCGGCTTGCGGCCGGCGCGGCGGGCCAGTTCCCGGGCGATGGCCACCATCCGCGGGTCGTGGGAGCCGATCATGGGATAGCCCTCGCCCGCCATCAGGATCCGCAGGCAGCGCACGTACGCCCGGTCCACCTCGTGCTTGTCCTGGAGGGCGACGGAGGCGGGCTCCTTGTAGGCGCCCTTGACCAGCCGGACCCGGGAGCCCTCCCCGGCCAGGGCGCGGCAGTCGTCCTCGGTGCGGTACAGGTACGACTGGAGCACCGCGCCCGTGGCGGGGAAGCGCTCGCGCAGCTTCGCCAGGATGGCCAGCGTGGAGTCGACCGTGGTGTGGTCCTCCATGTCCAGGGTGACGGTGGTGTCCGCCTCGGCGGCGGCCTCCACGACCCGCAGGACGCCCTCGTAGGCGATGTCGTCGCCTCCCGGGAGGGCCTGTCCGAAGGCGGAGAGCTTCACCGACATCTCGGCCCGCGCCCCCAGGCCGGCCTCCCGCAGCGCCTCGGCCAGGGCCAGGTAGGCGTCGCGGGCGCGCAGGGCCTCGGTGCGGTCGGTGACGTCCTCGCCCAGGTGGTCGAGGGTGACCTCCAGGCCCCGGCCGGTCAGGGAGCGGACGGTCTCCATGGCCTGGTCGAGGCGCTCTCCGGCGACGAAGCGGTCCACCACGGGGCGGGTGACCGGTGCGGCCGAGACGACGCGGCGGATGCTGTCGCTGCGCGCGGCCGCGAGGAGCACGGGACCCAGCACGGGGCACCTCCACGGGTGGTTCTCTGACGGTGGTCGAACGGCTGGTGAGCCACCGTCGAAACTAAGGATCGCTCCGCTTTCCCGCCATCGACAGCTGTCACGCTTCCGTGGCCCGGATCTCAGACATCTGTATGACAATGGCGGTGTCCGCGGGAGTGCCGCGGGCGGTGTACGGAAGGCGGCGCAAAGCGGTGCGCGAGGACTACCAGGTGCTGATCGACGAGGTGACCGCCCTCCTCGGCACCCCCGCGACACTGGAGAACCGCGACTTCGGGCTGATCGCCTTCGGGGCCCACGAGGGGGAGGACGACGGGGAGGACGGCGCCCTCCTGATGGACCCGGTGCGCACCCGCTCGATCCTGCGGCGCCGCTCCACCGCCCGGGTGCGGGCCTGGTTCGAGAGCTTCGGCATCACCCGGGCGGTGGAACCCGTACGGATTCCGCCGGACCCGTCGGCCGGTGTGCTGCGGGGCCGGATCTGCGTGCCGGTGCGGCACGGCGGTGTGGTGCTGGGCTACATCTGGCTGCTGGACGACGGTGCGCTGGAGCTGTCCGACCCCCGGCTGGCGGACGTACAGGCCGTCGCGCGCCGCATCGGCTCACTGCTGGCCGACGAGTCCCGGGCGGGCACACGCCGGGGCGAGCTGCTGTGCGCCCTGCTCACGGCGGCGCCGGGGCACCGGGCGGCCGCGGAGCTCGCGGAGGCGGAACTGGCCGGGGAGCTGGGGCCGGTGGCGGCGGGTCCGCTGGCGGTGGTGGCCGTGGTGCCATGGGCGGAGGACGGGGACGCGGAGGGCCGGTCGGCGGCGGCGCCCGGGATCCCCGGCGCGGTCGCGGTGTGCGCGGTGCCGGGGACGGAGGGGCTGGCCGTGCTGGTGCGGCTGCGCGCCCCCGGCGGTCTCGACCCGGCCCACACCGCCGCCGAACGGCTGCTGCGCTCGCCGCGCGCCGGGGCGACGGCGGGAATCGGCCGGCCCTGCACGGGGCTGGGCGGAGTGCCCGGCGCCTGGCGGCAGGCGCTGGCCGCGGCGCGGGCGGCGCGGGCGGAGAGCAGGTTCGGGCCGGTGGCGCGGTGGGACCGGATCGGGCCGTACCGGCTGCTGGCCCTGCTCGCCCGCCCCTCCGGCTCGTCGGCGGCCGGTGCGCCGGACCCGTCGGTGCGTGCGCTGCTGGAACCCGGCCACCGGGAGATGGCCCGCACCGCCGAGGCGTTCCTGGACTGTGCGGGCCAGGCGGGCCGCACCGCGGCGCTGCTGGGCGTCCACCGGCAGACGCTGTACTACCGGCTGTCGCGGGTGGAGCAGCTCACCGGTCTCGACCTGGACGACGGCGAGGACCGGCTGCTGCTGCACATGGCGCTGAAGACGGCGCGGCTGCTGAGGGGCTGACCGTCAGCCTCCGTGCAGGACGCCCGCCGCGGCCGACCGGTGCGGCGGAACGCCGCGGCCCCGGCGCGGATGCCCGCGCCGGGGCCGCGGCGGCCTCCGGATCCCGCCCCCAGGAGTTCACCCGGAGGAGGGATCTTCGATCAGTCCTCCAGGTTGACGTTGCGGGCCGAGGTGGCACCGATCTCCTGTGCCATCTCACCCATCACCGGAGCCGGGATGGGGCCGTCCACGGTGAGGGCGACCAGTGCCTCACCGCCCTCCTCGGCCCGGGAGACCTGCATGCCGGCGATGTTGATGCCGGCCTCGCCCAGGACGCGGCCGACGGTGCCGACCACGCCGGGACGGTCGGCGTACCGCAGGAAGGCCATGTGCTCGGCCAGCGCGAGGTCGACGTCGTACTCGCCGACGGCGACGATCTTCTGGACGTGCTTGGGGCCGGAGAGGGTGCCCGAGACCGAGACCTCCTGGCCGTCGGCCAGGGTGCCGCGCACGGTCACCACGTTACGGTGCTCCGGGGACTCCGAGCTGGTGGTCAGCCGGACCTCCACCCCGCGCTCCTGCGCGAACAGCGGCGCGTTGACGTAGCTGACCGTCTCGTCGACGACGTCCTCGAAGACGCCCTTGAGCGCGGAGAGCTCGAGCACCTTGACGTCGTGCTGGGTGATCTCGCCGTAGACCTCGACGTCGAGCCGGACGGCGACCTCGCCCGCCAGCGCGGTGAAGATCCGGCCCAGCCGCTCGGCCAGCGGCAGCCCGGGCCGCACGTCCTCGGCGATCACGCCGCCCTGGACGTTGACCGCGTCCGGGACCAGCTCGCCGGCGAGCGCCAGCCGCACCGAGCGGGCGACCGCGATGCCCGCCTTCTCCTGTGCCTCGCCGGTGGAGGCGCCCAGGTGCGGGGTGCACACGACGTTGTCGAAGGCGAACAGGGGGGAGTCGGTGCACGGCTCGGTGGCGTACACGTCCAGGCCCGCGCCCGCGACCCGGCCCTCCTTCAGGGCCGACAGCAGCGCCGCCTCGTCCACGATGCCGCCGCGCGCGGCGTTGACGATCCGCACGCCCGGCTTGACCTTGTGGAGCGCCTCGTCGCCGATCAGACCCAGCGTCTCGGGGGTCTTGGGCAGATGGACGGTGATGAAGTCGGCGGTCTCCAGCAGCTCGTCCAGGGAGAGCAGCTTGACGCCCATCTGCGCGGCCCGGGCGGGCTGCACATAGGGGTCGTAGGCGACGACCCGCATGCCGAAGGCGGACATCCGCTGGGCGACCAGGACGCCGATGCGGCCGAGGCCGACGACGCCGAGGGTCTTCTCCGACAGCTCCACGCCGGTGTACTTGCTGCGCTTCCACTCGCCGTTCTTCAGGGCGGTGTTGGCCTGCGGGATGTTGCGGGCGGTGGCGACGATCAGGCCGCAGGCCAGCTCGGCCGCGGTGACGATGTTGGAGGTCGGCGCGTTGACGACCATCACACCGGCCTTGGTGGCGGCGGAGACGTCGACGTTGTCCAGGCCGACTCCCGCGCGGGCGACGACCTTCAGCCGCCTGGCCGCGGCGATGGCCTCGGCGTCGACCTTGGTGGCGCTGCGCACCAGGATCGCGTCGACGTCGGCGATGGCGGTCAGGAGCTCGGCTCGGTCGGCCCCGTTGCAGTGCCGGATCTCGAAGTCCGGGCCGAGGGCGTCGACCGTGGCCGGGGAGAGTTCTTCGGCGATGAGTACTACGGGTTTGCTCACTTCGGTCTTCAGTCCTCACTGGTCCGTGCCGGCGGCCGCGTCCCGACGGCCGAGGGCGGTGGAGGTGGGCAGCCGCGTGGAGACGCACGACGCTGTGAGCCTGTGACGCGCTTGTGCGTGCAGTGTATCGGCGCAGGGGCGGCCCCGGTGGCCGATCACCGGGCCGCTCCGCCCCGTCGGCGGGCCGCGGCGTCCACCTGCGGGCGGGTCGGGCGGCGCCGGGCCGTCCGCGACGGCCCGGCGAATCCGCTCAGTTCTCGTCGTCGACCCAGCTCATGAGCTTGCGCAGCTCACGGCCGGTGGTCTCCAGCAGGTGGTCGCCGTCGGCCTTCTTGTACTCGTTGTACTTGGGCAGGCCGGCGTCGTACTCGGCCATCCAGTTCCTGGCGAAGGTGCCGTCCTGGATCTCGGCCAGGACCTTCTTCATCTCGGCCTTGGTGTTCTCGTTGATGATCCGCGGGCCGGTGACGTAGTCGCCCCACTCGGCGGTCTCGGAGACCGACCAGCGCATCTTCCCCAGGCCGCCCTCGTACATCAGGTCCACGATCAGCTTCAGCTCGTGAAGGCACTCGAAGTACGCGATCTCGGGCTGGTAACCGGCCTCGACCAGGGTCTCGAAGCCCGCCTTGACCAGGGCCGAGGCGCCGCCGCACAGCACGGCCTGCTCACCGAACAGGTCGGTCTCGGTCTCCTCGGTGAAGGTGGTCTTGATGACGCCGGCGCGGGTGCCGCCGATGCCCTTGGCGTAGGACAGGGCCAGCTGGAAGGCGCCGCCGGTGGCGTCCTGCTCGACGGCCGCGATGCAGGGGACGCCGCGGCCCTCCTCGAACTGGCGGCGGACCAGGTGGCCCGGGCCCTTGGGGGCGACCATAAGGACGTCCACACCGGCCGGGGGCTTGATGAAGCCGAAGCGGATGTTGAAGCCGTGGCCGAAGAAGAGGGCGTCGCCGTCCTTGAGGTTCGGGGCGATGGACTCCTCGTAGACCTTGGCCTGGATCGGGTCCGGCACCAGGACCATGATCACGTCGGCCTCGGCGGAGGCCTCCGCCGGGGTGACCACGCGCAGCCCCTGCTCCTCGGCCTTGGCCCGGGACTTGGAGCCCTCGGGGAGGCCGACGCGGACGTCGACGCCCGAGTCGCGCAGGGACAGGGCGTGGGCGTGGCCCTGGCTGCCGTAACCGAGGACCGCGACCTTGCGGCCCTGGATGATGGACAGGTCGGCGTCGTCGTCGTAGAACAGCTCGGCCACTTGGGATATCTCCTTGTTGTTCCTGCCGCACCGGCGGTCTCGCCGTACGGGTCGGGGGTGCGGGGCCCGTCCCCGCAGCCGCCGCCGAAGCCACCGTATGCCGGTGCGGGCGGGGACGGGCTGGGGTCTCGCTATGCGGTCCGGTCGAGCGCGCGCAGCGAACGGTCGGTGATCGACCTCGCTCCGCGGCCGATCGCGATCGTGCCGGACTGGACCAGCTCCTTGATGCCGAACTGCTCCAGCATCTTGAGCATGGCCTCCAGCTTGTCGCTGCTGCCGGTCGCCTCGATGGTGACGGCCTCCGGGGAGACATCGACGGTCTTGGCGCGGAAGAGCTGGACGATCTCGACGATCTGCGAGCGGGTCTCGTTGTCGGCGCGGACCTTCACCAGGACGAGTTCGCGCTGGACGGCGGACCCCGGCTCCAGCTCGACGATCTTCAGCACGTTGACGAGCTTGTTGAGCTGCTTGGTCACCTGCTCCAGTGGGAGGTCCTCGACGTTCACCACGATGGTGATGCGGGAGATGTCGGGATGCTCGGTGACGCCGACGGCGAGCGAGTCGATGTTGAAACCGCGACGGGAGAACAGGGAGGCGATCCGGGCGAGGATGCCCGGGGTGTTCTCCACCAGGACGGAGAGCGTGTGCTTGGACATCGGGTGTGGTGTTCC
Organism: Streptomyces mangrovi; assembly: GCF_900114215.1. Classification (GTDB taxonomy): domain Bacteria; phylum Actinomycetota; class Actinomycetes; order Streptomycetales; family Streptomycetaceae; genus Streptomyces; species Streptomyces barkulensis. Next base: position 20,532 of record NZ_FOSG01000002.1, read on the forward strand.
GTTCCTCGGGTTCCTCTGGGGCTCTGTCGTCCGGGACTCAGTCGTCGCCGTCGCCGAAGTCGGGACGGACGCCGCGCGCCGCCATGACCTCGTCGTTGGAGGTGCCGGCCGCGACCATCGGCCAGACCATCGCGTCCTCGTGGACGATGAAGTCCACGACCACGGGGCGGTCGTTGATGGAGTTGGCCTTCTCGATCACCGCGTCGAGCTGCGCGGGGTCCTCGCAGCGGATGCCGACGCAGCCCATGGCCTCCGCCAGCTTCACGAAGTCCGGGACGCGGGTGCCCCTGTTCTCGGGGCTGACGGCGTCCGGGCCGCTGTGCAGCACGGTGTTGGAGTAGCGCTGGTTGTAGAAGAGGGTCTGCCACTGGCGGACCATTCCCAGGGCGCCGTTGTTGATGATCGCGACCTTGATCGGGATGCCGTTGAGCGCGGCGGTCACCAGCTCCTGGTTGGTCATCTGGAAGCAGCCGTCGCCGTCGATCGCCCAGACGGTGCGGTCCGGGACGCCGGCCTTCGCGCCCATCGCGGCCGGGACGGCGTAGCCCATGGTGCCCAGGCCGCCGGAGTTCAGCCAGGTGGCGGGCTTCTCGTACTTGATGAAGTGGGCGGCCCACATCTGGTGCTGGCCCACACCGGCGGCGAAGACCGTTCCTTCGGGGGCCAGGGAGCCGATGCGCTCGATGACCTGCTGCGGGGCCAGGGAGCCGTCCTCGGGGTGCTCGTAGCCCAGCGGGTACGTATCGCGCCAGCGGTTGAGCTGCTGCCACCACTCGGTGTGGTCGCCGGTGTTGCCCGCCTCGTGCTCGGCGCGGACGGCCACGACCAGATCGGCGATGACCTCGCGGGCGTCGCCGACGATCGGGACGTCGGCGGTGCGGTTCTTGCCGATCTCGGCCGGGTCGATGTCGGCGTGCACGATCTTCGCGTACGGCGCGAAGGAGTCCAGTCTGCCCGTGACGCGGTCGTCGAAGCGGGCGCCGAGCGCGACGATCAGGTCGGCCTTCTGCAGGGCGGTGACGGCCGCGACGGTGCCGTGCATGCCGGGCATGCCCAGGTGCTGCGGGTGGCTGTCGGGGAAGGCGCCCAGCGCCATCAGGGTGGTGGTCACGGGGGCGCCGGTCAGCTCGGCCAGCACCTTCAGCTCGGTGGTGGCCCCGGCCTTCAGGACGCCGCCGCCCACGTACAGCACCGGGCGGGCGGCCTCGGTGATCAGCCGGGCGGCCTCGCGGATCTGCTTGGCGTGCGGCTTGGTCACCGGGCGGTAGCCGGGCAGGTCCGTGGCGGGGGGCCAGGAGAAGGTCGTCTGCGTCTGCAGGGCGTCCTTGGCGATGTCCACCAGGACCGGGCCGGGCCGGCCGGTGGAGGCGATGTGGAACGCCTCGGCGATCACCCGCGGGATCTCGGCCGGGTCGGTGACCAGGTAGTTGTGCTTGGTGATCGGCATGCTGATGCCGCAGATGTCGGCTTCCTGGAAGGCGTCGGTGCCGATCGCCTTGGAGGCCACCTGGCCGGTGATCGCGACCAGCGGGACGGAGTCCATGTGCGCGTCGGCGATCGGGGTGACCAGGTTGGTGGCACCGGGACCGGAGGTGGCCATGCAGACGCCGACCTTGCCGGTGGCCTGGGCGTAGCCGGTGGCGGCGTGGCCCGCGCCCTGCTCGTGGCGGACGAGGACGTGGCGCACCCGGGAGGAGTCCATCATCGGGTCGTAGGCGGGCAGGATGGCGCCCCCCGGAATGCCGAATACCGTGTCGGCGCCGACTTCCTCGAGAGAACGGATGAGGGACTGGGCTCCCGTGACGTGCTCGACGGTGGCGGGCTGCGGCTGTGCTCCGCCGGTACGGGCCCGCGGCTGCGGGCGGGGGGCCCCGGTGGCCTGCTCGGTCATCACTTGTCTCTTCTCGGAGAGTTGAGGGTTTGACGCTCGTTGTAGATGGCTGTGGGTGGGTCGCGCTCGAGTGCCGCTGGCACCGGTGCAACAAAAAACCCCTCGTGCCGTCAGGCAAGCGAGGGGAGCGCGTCGATGTCGTCCACAGGGCGGACATGCCCTGTGTCAGTCGACGCGCTGTCCAATTACGAGAAGTCGGGTGCGCATGGCACCGACCTTCCTCCCGCGGTGCCCGAGGTGTCAAGTGGGTGGGACGGACGTCTCACTATTTGATCTCAATGGGGGATGCGCCACCGGGCCGTGCGCGGCCGGTCCGCTCCTGTGCGCCGGCAGCGAACCGGCGACCACCACCGAGCGGCCGACGCCCGGGAAGTGCTGCTCCTCACCGGAGACGGGGTAGCTCCCACGGGCCAGGGCACGCCTGAGACGGTGCTCGTCCAGGGGCTTGGAGAAGGCGGCGCCCTGGGCGTGGGTGCAGCCCAGCGCGCGCAGCGCCGCGGCCTGTTCCGGCAGGTCCACGCCGTCGGCGACGGAGAGCATCCCGAGGTCGTCGGCGATCCGCAGCAGCCCGGAGGTGATTTTCCGCACCCTGGGGGAGTTCACCACACCGTCGACCAGCGCGCGGTCCAGCCTCAGCGCGTCGGCGGGGAGTCTGCGGAGTGCGGCGAGACCAAAGTGGGCGCCGCCGAAGCCGTCGAGGGTGATGCCGACCCCGATCCGCCGCAGTGCGGTGACCCACAGCTCCAGTTCGTCCAGGGGGACGCGTGGGTCGGTGTCGGCCAGTTCGACGACGAGGGCGTCGGGCGGCAGCCCGTGCCGGGACAGCAGCGCCTCGACGGTGGCCGGGGTCGTGGAGCGGTCGGTGAGGCGGCACGCGTCCAGCCGTACGGACACCGGCACGCGGTAGCCCGCGTGGTGCCGTTCGGCGGCCTGCTCGACGGCCCTGCGCAGCAGCCACCGGCCCGCATCCCCGCCGCCGTCGCCGCGGGCGTCCGCCGCGGTGGGGACGTGCGGGGGCTGCGGGCCGTACCGCGCCGGCGGTGCGGGCCGGGCCTGGGGGGCGGGCTGAGGCCCGCCCGGCGGGAACAGCACGCCCCGGGCGGAACGCCTGCGGGCCTGGGCCGCGACCGAGGCGATCTTCCCGCTGGAGAGCTCGACCACGGGCTGGTGGAGCAGCGCGAACTCGCTCTCCGCCAGCACTCCGCGCAGCCGGTCGGTGGTCAGCTCCGCCCGGCGGACGGCCTCGGCCTGCGGCTGCGAGGCGTACAGCTCGACCCGGTTCTTGCCCGCCTGTTTGGCGCGGTACATCGCCAGGTCGGCATGGCGCATCAGCACGGCCGGGGTCACTCCGGGCTCGGCGAAGGCCACGCCGATGGAGGCGGCGACCCGTGCCTCGCCGCCCTCGACCCGGTAGGGCCGGGAGAGAGTGGTGCGCAGCCGCTCGGCGATCTCCAGCACGCGGTACTCGCGCTCGGCCCGGTCGCACTTCCCGTCGCCGACGATGAGCGCGGCGAACTCGTCCCCGCCGAGCCGGGCCGCGGTGTCACCGGCCCGTACGGCCTCCCGCAGACGGCGGGCCGCCTGGATCAGCAGCTCGTCCCCCGCCTGGTGGCCGATGGTGTCGTTGACGGCCTTGAAGCCGTCGAGGTCGATGTAGAGCACCGCCGTGTGGCCCGCCCTCGCGTCGCCCCGGCGCCGGCCGCCGAGCGCCTGGTGGACGCGCTCGGTGAACAGCGAGCGGTTGGGCAGGTCGGTCAGCGGGTCGTGGGAGGCGTTGTGCTGGAGCTGCGCCTGGAGCCGCACCCGTTCGGTCACGTCACGGCTGTTGAAGATCAGGCCGCCCTGGTAGCGGTTGACCGTGGACTCGACGTTGAGCCAGCGGCCCGAGGCGTGTCGGATGCGGCACTCGACGCGGGTGGAGGACTCCTCCCGGGGCGGGGTGGCCAGAAAGCGGCGCACCTCGTGCAGGACCCGGCCCAGGTCCTCGGGGTGGATGAGGGAGGCCAGCTCGGAGCCGACCAGCTTGTCCGGCTCCCGGCCGTAGACACCCGCGGCGGCCGGGGAGACGTAGCGCAGCATCCCGGCCGGCGAGGCGATCATGATGACGTCGCTGGACCCCTGCACCAGCGACCTGAAGTGGTTCTCCTTCTGGGCCAGTTCCTGGGTGAGGCGGATGTTCTCCAGCAGCATGATGCCCTGGCGGACCACCAGGGCCAGGACGACGGTGCAGCCGGTCAGCAGCACCACCGGGTCGATGGCCCCGCCGTCGCGGACGTTGTAGAGGATCCCCAGGGTGCAGACGGCGGCCGCCAGGTACGGGGCGAGGGCGGCCAGCGACCCGGCCACCGCTCCGTTCCCGGGCGCGGGCGGCCGGACGGCCGGGCGGCCGGGCGCGTGCCGGCTGCCGTCCCCTTCCCGGCAGCCGACCCAGGGGGCGTACGCGAGCAGCAGCGAGCCGGCGAACCAGCCGGCGTCGAGGATCTGGCCGGAGGTGTAGCTCTCCCGCAGCAGGGGCGAGGTGAACAGGGCGTCGCAGAGCACGGTGAGCGCGAGGGCTCCGATGACGGTGTTGACGGCGGAGCGGTGGGCGGACGAGCGACGGAAGTGGAGTGCGAGGACCATGCTGATCAGCACGATGTCCATCAGGGGGTAGGCCAGCGACAGGGCCACCAGGGAGAGGGACTCGCCCTGCCAGTACGAGGGGTGGTCCAGCGCCAGGCTCCAGGAGAGGGTGAGCAGCGAGCCGCCGACCAGCCAGGCGTCCAGGACCAGGCGCGTCCAGCCGGCCCGGGTGACCGGCCGTTTGGCGAGGACCAGCAGTCCGACGATGGCCGGTGGCGCGAAGAGCAGGAAGCAGAAGTCCGCCGCGGAGGGGCTGGGCACGGGTTCGCCCAGCACGACCTCGTACCAGCCCCAGATCCCGTTGCCGAGCCCGGCCATCGCCGAGGAGATCCCGAACAGCGTCCAGGCGGGCCGGAACGGCGTGTCCGGGTGGGTGCGGGCGTAGTGCACACACGACCCCGCGGCGGCGAAGGCCGCGGCGCTCAGCCCGAAGTCGCCCATGAACAGCGCCACCGCCGGCGATCCCCAGCCCAGCAGCGCGCCCACCGCGTACGCCCCGCACAGGGCGGCGAGCGCCAGCCGCGGGAACGCCCTCCGCTCCCCGGCGCCCGTCCCGTCGTGCGGGCGGGCCGTGCGGGCCGTGCGGGGCGGCCGCGGGAAGCGGGGCTGTTCCACCCCCCGGGCGCTCATCGCGCCGCCTCCGGGTGCGGCAGTCCCCGCCCCGGCCCGGGCTCCGCGGGCCGGGGCCGTGTCCAACACCGTTCGTGCGTCCGGTGGTTCGTCCGGTGGCCGTGCATGTCGCCCGTCCCCCCTCGCTGGTCTGGTACGCCCCCGGGTCGGACGATACACCAGACCGGTCACTCAGGGACATACCCCTTCTACACAGCGTGACTGATGAGGGAATTGCCGATACAATACGCAGCCATCCGTGTTCGGAGCGTACGGATGGCCGTGCGGGCGGTCGTTCGCGTCTGCACCACCCGTCTCACACCCCCGGCCACCCGCCCCTTTCCTCCGCCGCACGGCCGCCCGACCGCCCGACCGCCCGGCGGGGCCGTCACCCGGCCGAGGCGACGACGTTCTCCGGCTCCTCCCCGTCCGCGAAGCGCCGCAGCTGGGCGCGGAGCAGCCGCTTGGCGCGCGGCAGGAACGCGGACGTCGGGCCTCCCGCGTGCGGTGAGATCAGGGTGCCGGGCGCCTTCCACAGCGGGTGGCCGGCGGGCAGCGGCTCGGGATCGGTGACGTCGAGCGCCGCCCGCAGCCGCCCGGACTCCAGCTCCGCCAGCAGCGCTTCGGTGTCCACGACGGCGCCGCGCGCGACGTTCACCAGCAGCGCTCCGTCCTTCATGCGCGACAGGAAGTCCGCGTCCGCCAGATGGCGGGTGGCCTCGGTGAGCGGGGTGACCAGGAAGACCACGTCGGCCCCGGGCAGCAGCCGGGGCAGGTCGGCGAGGGTGTGCACCGGACCGCGCGGCACGGTACGGGCGCTGCGGGCCACCCGGTGGACCGCCTCCGGTTCGAAGGGTGCCAGCCGGTCCTCGATGGCGGCGCCGATGGAGCCGTAGCCGACGATCAGCGCCGTCCGGTCGGCGAGGGAGGGCCAAAAACCCGGCGTCCACCGTCCGGCGTCCTGGGCGCGGACGAAGGAGGGGATGCCGCGCAGCGAGGCGAGGGCGAGGGTGAGCGCCAGTTCGGCGGTGCTCGCGTCGTGGACGCCGCGGGCGTTGCACAGCAGCGTGCCCCGGGGCAGTTGCGGTACGGCGGACTCCACGTGGTCGATGCCCGCGGTGAGCGTCTGCACCACCCGTACGTTCGGCATGTGCGCCAACGGCCGTACGGCGACGGCCTGACCCTTCAGATAGGGAACGGCGTAGAAGACGCAGTCCGCGGGGTCCGCCGGGAACTCCTCCTCCCCGTCCCAGTGGACGTAGCGGAACGACTCGGGCAGCCCGCCCATCTCGGCGGGCGGGATGGGCAGCCAGACATCTGCGGAAGCCATGGCCAGAGGCTATCCGGAGGCTGTGCGGAGGCGCCGGAAGCCACCCGTTAGGTTGGGAGCGCCCTACGGGGGCGACCCCGCGGGGGCGAGGAGGGAGCACGTCCAGGTGGAGCGCAGGACAATCGGTGCGGCGGCACTGGAGGTGGGTGCCATCGGGCTCGGCTGCATGCCGATGAGCTGGGCCTACACCGAGTCCGAGCGGGACGGCGAGTCCTCGATGCGCACGGTGCACGCGGCCCTCGACCGCGGGGTGACGCTGCTGGACACCGCCGACATGTACGGGCCGTTCACCAACGAGCTGCTGCTGGGCCGGGTGCTGCGGCGGCGCCGCGCCGACGTGTTCGTCTCCACCAAGTGCGGTCTCCTCGTCGGCGAGCAGCACATCGTCGCCAACGGGCGCCCCGGCTACGTCAAGCGCGCCTGCGACGCCTCGCTGCGCCGGCTGCAGACCGATGTGATCGACCTCTACCAGCTCCACCGCGCCGATCCGGAGGTGCCCATCGAGGAGACCTGGGGCGCGATGGCCGAACTGGTCGCGGCCGGCAAGGTGCGCTCGCTGGGGCTGTGCGCGGTGGGCGCGCGGGAGCGGCGCCGCGGGTCGAGCGCACCCGCGTACGCCGGAACGCTCCGGCAACTGGAGCGGATCCAGCAGGTCTTCCCGGTCAGCTGTGTGGAGGCAGAGCTGTCGGTGTGGTCGCCCGAGGCCCTGGCCTCGCTGCTGCCCTGGTGCGAGGCGCGCGGCATCGGCCTTCTGGCCGCGATGCCCCTGGGCAGCGGCTTCCTGACCGGCACCCTTACCCCGGGCGGCGGCTTCGAGCGCGACGACGTACGCGCCCGGCACCCGCGGTTCACGGCCGAGATGATGGCGGCCAACCAGCCGATCGTCGCCGGGCTGCGGCGCGTCGCCGCCCGGCACGGCGACGCCACCCCGGCGCAGGTGGCCCTGGCCTGGCTGCTGGCCCAGGGGCGGCACGTGGTGCCGGTGCCGGGCACCAAGAAGGAGCGCTGGGCGGTGGAGAACGCGGCGGCGGCGCGTCTGGAACTGACCGCGCGGGACCTGGCGGAGATCGCCGCGCTGCCCGCCGCCCAGAGGTCGTGGGACTGAGCCGGGAACACCCGGCGCCGTCACGGCGTACGGTCGGGTGTACGGGCCGGTGGTGCGCACCGCGTGCACGACCGGCCCCGCACCGCAGGCGAGAGCTGCCCGCAGTCGAGTAGTCGAAAGGCGCACCGATGCCGCGAAGCCGTCCCCCGTCCGTACGTCCGCGCCCGCGGCCGCCGCTGCGGAAGGCCGCCGCCGCCCTCGCCGGGCTCGCCCTGCTGGCGGCGGGCTGTTCGAACGGCGGGTCCGGTGAAGGGGCCCCGGACCGCACCGGCACCACCTCCTCCCCGTCCCCCTCCCCCGGTGAGTCCCGCTCCCCCGGCTCCTCGGCCGCGCCCGCCGAGGGCTCGGCGGAGATCACCGGCACCGTGGCAAAGAACCTGGACTCCCCCTGGGGGCTCGCTCCGCTGCCCGACGGCGATCTGCTGGTCTCCTCCCGGGACGAGGGCACGATCTCGCTGGTCGACCCGGAGAGCGGGAAGGCCACCGAACTGGGTTCGGTGCCCGGCGTCGAGCCGGGCGGCGAGGGCGGCCTGCTGGGCATCGCCGTACCGCCCGACTTCGCCGAGAACCGCTACATCTACGCGTACTTCACCAGCGCGTCCGACAACCGGGTCGTGCGCATGCTCTACGACGCCGACAAGGAGGAGGGCAACCGGCTCGGCGCGCCCAGCACGGTCCTGCGCGGCATCCCCAAGGGGATGGTCCACAACGGCGGCCGGATCGCCTTCGGCCCGGACCGGATGCTCTACGTGGGCACCGGCGACTCCGGCGACCGGAGCCTCGCCCAGGACCGGGAGTCCCTCGGTGGCAAGATCCTGCGCATGACGCCGGAGGGCGAACCTCCCGGCCGCGGCAACCCCGAGGCGGACTCGGTCGTCTACTCCTGGGGCCACCGCAACGTCCAGGGACTGGCCTGGGACGCGGAAAAGCGCCTGTGGGCTTCGGAGTTCGGCCAGAACACCTGGGACGAGCTCAACCTGATCCGGCCAGGCGGGAACTACGGCTGGCCCGAGGTGGAGGGCGAGGCCGGCGAGGAGGGCTTCATCGACCCCGTGGCGCAGTGGAAGCCCGCCGAGGCCTCCCCCAGCGGCATCGCCGTCGCGAAGGGTTCGGTGTGGATGGCGTCGCTGCGGGGGGAGCGGCTGTGGCGCGTTCCCTTGGATGGCGCGAAAAAGGTGGCACAGCCGCAGGCGTTCCTGGAAGGTGAGTACGGGCGGTTGCGGACGGTCGTCTCCGACGGCGGCGACGGGCTGTGGCTGGTGACCAGTGAGACCGACTCGCGCGGTACGCCCGCCGAGGACGACGACCGCATCCTGAAGCTGGAGGTCAGTTGATGTTCAACCTGATCGAGGAGCTGTTCAACCCCGGGCGCCGCCACGCCGACGACGAGCGCAGGCGGCTGGAGAACACCCGAGTGGAGGAGGGCAGCCACGATCCGGGGCGCGGTCCGATCGATCTCTCCTCCGGGCATGTTCTGATCAGGACCCGCGGCTCCGCCCCGAAGTCGGCCTGACCTCGCGCACCGGCCCCTCGCGCCGGCCCGCACACCGGCCCCCGCACAGCGAACGGCCCGGCCCCCGCGCTCCCTGTCCGGGAGCGCGGGGGCCGGGCCGTGGCAGCCGGACGGGCGTCAGCCCTGCACGCCCAGCTTCTCCAGGATCAGCTCGCGCACCCGGGCGGCGTCCGCCTGGCCCCGGGTGGCCTTCATGACGGCACCGACGAGCGCGCCCGCCGCCGCCACCTTGCCGCCGCGGATCTTCTCGGCGATCGCCCCGTTGGCGGCGATCGCCTCGTCCACGGCCGCGCTCAGCGCCCCGGTGTCCGAGACGACCTTCAGGCCGCGCTTGTCCACGACCTCGTCCGGCCCGCCCTCGCCGGCGAGGACGCCCTCGATGACCTGCCGGGCCAGCTTGTCGTTGAGCGAACCGTCGGCGACCAGCTCGCACACCCGGGCGACCCGGTCCGGGGTGATCGGCAGGGCGGACAGCTCGGTGCCCTGCTCGTTCGCCCGGCGGGCCAGCTCGCCCATCCACCACTTGCGGGCCTGGTCGGCCGGGGCCCCGGCGTCGATGGTGGCGGTGATCAGGTCGATGGCGCCGGCGTTGAGGACGGACTGCATCTCGTGCTCGGAGATGCCCCACTCCTCGCGCAGCCGGTTGCGGCGCAGGCGCGGCAGCTCGGGCAGACCGGCCCGCAGCCCCTCCACCCACTCGCGCGCGGGCGCGACGGGCACCAGGTCCGGCTCGGGGAAGTAGCGGTAGTCCTCCGCCTCCTCCTTGACCCGGCCGGAGGTGGTGGAGCCGTCGTCCTCGTGGAAGTGGCGGGTCTCCTGGACGATCGTCCCGCCCGAGCCCAGCACCGCGGCGTGGCGCTGGATCTCGAAGCGGGTGGCCCGCTCCACGCTGCGCAGCGAGTTGACGTTCTTGGTCTCCGAGCGGGTGCCGAACGTCTCGGTGCCGTGCGGCCGCAGCGACAGGTTGACGTCGCAGCGCATCTGGCCCATCTCCATCCGGGCCTCGGACACCCCGAGGGCCCGGATGAGCTCGCGCAGCTCGGCGACGTACGCCTTGGCCACCTCCGGCGCGCGCTCCCCGGCTCCGGTGATCGGCTTGGTGACGATCTCGATCAGGGGGATGCCGGCGCGGTTGTAGTCCAGCAGCGAATGCACGGCGCCGTGGATACGGCCGGTGGCGCCGCCGATGTGGGTGGACTTGCCGGTGTCCTCCTCCATGTGGGCGCGCTCGATGCCGACGCGGAAGACCTCTCCGTCCTCCAGCTGGACGTCCAGGTAGCCGTCGAAGGCGATCGGCTCGTCGTACTGGGAGATCTGGAAGTTCTTCGGCATGTCCGGATAGAAGTAGTTCTTCCGGGCGAAGCGGCACCACTGGGCGATCTCGCAGTTCAGCGCGAGACCGATACGCACGGCGGACTCCACCGCGGTGGCGTTGACCACCGGCAGCGAGCCGGGCAGCCCGAGGCAGACGGGGCAGGTCTGCGTGTTGGGATCGGCGCCCAGCGAGGTGGAGCAGCCGCAGAACATCTTGGTCCTGGTGCCCAGTTCGACATGGACCTCAAGGCCCATGACGGGATCGTAGGAGGCCAGCGCGTCCTCGTACGACACCAGTTCGGTGACAGTCACGAAAGTCAAACCTTTCAGGCGCTGCGGTCAGTCGTCGGCGAGGACGTCGTCGATGTCCAGGCGCCGCACCTCGCGGACGAGGATGGCGACGCTGGTCAGGATCGCGGCGCCGGAGACGACGGCGTCCAGGAGCTGGAGCCTGTCGTCCTCCCGCCGGGCGAGCTGCATCTGCTTGACGACGCCGAAGGCGCCGAAGAGCGAGGTGCCGATGGACAGGTAAAGGCCGGGCCGGGACTTCTTGAAGCCCTTGGCCTTCTTCAGCGCGCTCACAGCCTGTCTCCGTTCGCTTCTCCGCCCACGCGGCACAACAGCGCAGGCATCATCGTCATCTGCGACCCGGCGGCCGCGCGCGCGACGCTCACAGCGAGGGCGCCTCCTCCAGCAGCGGGTGTCCCCAGCGTGCGTGGTACGCGGCCTCGACCGCCGCTCCGACACGGTAGAGCCGGTCGTCGGCCATGGCGGGGGCGATGATCTGCAGGCCCACCGGGAGCCCGTCCTCGGGCGCCAGTCCGCACGGCAGTGACATGGCCGCGTTGCCCGCCAGGTTGGACGGGATGGTGCACAGGTCCGCCAGGTACATGGCCATCGGGTCGTCCGCCCGCTCCCCGATGGGGAACGCGGTGGTCGGCGTGGTCGGCGAGACCAGTACGTCCACCTTCCCGAAGGCGGCGTCGAAGTCGCGCTTGATCAGGGTGCGCACCTTCTGGGCGGAACCGTAGTAGGCGTCGTAGTAGCCGGAGGACAGCGCGTAGGTGCCCAGCATGATGCGGCGCTTGACCTCGGGGCCGAAGCCCGCCTCACGGGTGAGGGAGGTGACCTCCTCCGCCGAGCGGGTGCCGTCGTCGCCGGCGCGCAGGCCGTAGCGCATGGCGTCGAAGCGGGCCAGGTTGGAGGAGCACTCCGACGGCGCGATCAGGTAGTAGGCCGCCAGCGCCTTGTCGAAGGACGGGCAGGAGATCTCGACGATCTCGGCGCCCAGCTCGCGCAGCAGCTCCACCGACTCGTTGAAGCGCTGCATGACCCCGGCCTGGTAGCCCTCGCCCGCGAACTCCCTGACCACGCCGACACGCAGGCCCTTGACGTCGCCGTTGCGGGCGGCCTCGACCACCGGTGGGACGGGGGCGTCGACGGAGGTGGAGTCCAGCGGGTCGTGCCCGGCGATCGCCTCGTGCAGCAGGGCCGCGTCCAGGACGGTGCGGGCGCAGGGCCCGCCCTGGTCGAGGGAGGAGGAGAAGGCGACCATGCCGTAGCGGGATACGGCGCCGTAGGTCGGCTTCACGCCGACGGTGCCGGTGACGGCGGCCGGCTGGCGGATGGAGCCGCCGGTGTCGGTGCCGATGGCCAGCGGGGCCTGGTAGGAGGCGAGCGCCGCGGAGGAGCCGCCGCCGGAGCCGCCCGGGATGCGGGTGAGGTCCCACGGGTTGCCGGTCGGGCCGTAGGCGCTGTTCTCCGTGGAGGAGCCCATGGCGAACTCGTCCATGTTGGTCTTGCCCAGGATCACCACGTCGGCGTCCTTGAGCCGCTTGGTGAGCGTGGCGTCGTACGGCGGGATCCAGCTCTCGAGGATTTTGGAGCCGACCGTGGTGGGCATGCCCTCGGTGGTGAAGATGTCCTTGAGCGCGAGCGGGACGCCGGCCAGCGGGCCGAGCCTCTCGCCGCGGGAGCGCTTGGCGTCCACGGTGCGGGCACGGGCCAGCGCGCCCTCGCGGTCCACGTGGAGGAAGGCGTGCACCTTCTCGTCCACGGCCTCGATACGGGCGAGGTGGGCCTCGGCCACCTCGACGGCGCTCGCCCGGCCGGAGGCGATGCGCGCGGCGGTCTCGGCCGCGGTGAGCCTGGTCAGATCGCTCGAATGCGTCATGGCGTTCACTCCTCCCCCAGGATCTGCGGCACCTTGAAACGCTGCTGCTCCTGGGCCGGGGCGCCGGAGAGCGCCTGCTCGGGGGTCAGCGACGGACGGACCTCGTCCGGGCGCATGACGTTGGTCAGCGGCAGCGGGTGGGAGGTCGGCGGTACGTCCTCGTCGGCGACGTCGGAGACGCGGGCGACCGCGCCGATGATGTCGTCGAGCTGTCCGGCGAAGTGGTCGAGCTCTTCGTCCTTCAGCTCCAGACGTGCCAGCCGGGCGAGGTGGGCGACCTCCTCGCGCGTGATGCCAGGCATGCAGCGATTCCTCGGGGTGAGTGGTGGATCCTTCGGGGCTTGGCGGACTCTTCCCGCCGTCCGCCCCGATCCTGTGACTCCTCCGTCTCCTGAGCGGGACGGCTTTCCCCCCGGCCTTCCGGCCGGGGCGCGGCCAAGTCCTGACCGCTGCCCGGAGGGCAGAACAGCATGCTAACAGTTTGGCCGCGGCGCACGGCGGCGCCGGGACGGGGGCGGAGGCGGCCCTCGCCCCTGTCCGGGCGCCCGGACAGGGGTGCCGCGTGCTGCCGCGTGCCTACCGCGTGGGCTGCCCGCGGCGCCCCGGGGCTGCCTTCCCGGCCGGGCCCGGCAGCGCGGGGTGCGCCGACTCGACCGGCGGCGGCGCTCCGTCGCGCGCCCGCAGCCAGGCGGTGGCCTCGGCGGGGGGCATCGCGGCCGACACCAGCCAGCCCTGCACGGCGTCGCAGCCCAGGTCGCGCAGGCGCTCCCAGGTCTCGTCGTCCTCCACGCCCTCGGCGACGACGAGCAGGCCCAGGGAGTGCGCGAGGTCCACCGTGCAGCGCACGATCTCGGCGTCCTCGGCGTCCACCGCCAGGCGTGCCACGAAGGAGCGGTCGATCTTCAGCTCGCTCACCGGCAGTCTGCGCAGGTGCACCAGGGAGGAGTAGCCGGTGCCGAAGTCGTCCAGCGACATCCGCACCCCGTGGCCGGTGAGCGCGGCGAGGGTGTCGGCGGCCTGCTGCGGGTCCTCCAGCAGGACGTGCTCGGTGATCTCCAGCTGGAGCGCCCCGGCCGGGACGCCGTGCCGGGCCAGCCGGGCGGCCACCGATCCGGCGAAGCCGGGGCTGTGGACGTCGCGGGGCGAGACGTTGACGGCGACCGGCACGGTCAGGCCCCGGGAGCGCCAGCGGGCGACCTGGGCGAGCGCGGTCTCCAGCACGTAGTCGGTCAGGCGCGGCATCAGGCCGGAGGACTCGGCGATGGCGATGAACTCGTCCGGGGGCACCCTGCCCCGCTCGGGGTGCACCCAGCGCACCAGCGCCTCCAGACCGCAGACGGAGCCGTCGAAGGAGACCTTGGGCTGGTAGTGCAGCTCGACCTCGCCCGCGTCCAGGGCGCGGCGCAGGTCGCCCAGCAGGCCCAGCCGGTCGGGTGTGTTGCCGTCGCGGGTGGCCTCGTAGACCTCCACACCGCTGCGGTCGCGCTTGGCCTGGTACATCGCGACGTCGGCGCGGCGCAGCAGGCCCTCCGCCTCGCCGGCGTGGTCGGGGAAGACCGCGACCCCGGCGCTGGCCTCCAGCTCCAGGGTCAGTCCGTCCAGGTCCAGCGGCGAGCCGAGGACGCCGACGAGCGCGCGGGCGATGCGCTGGGCGCTGGTGGGCGAGTCGGCGAACGGAAGCAGTACGGCGAACTCGTCGCCGCCGAGCCGGGCCACCTCGGCGCCGCGGGGCAGCGCCGTCCGCAGCCGGTCGGCGATCTGCAGCAGCAGCCGGTCGCCCGCCAGATGGCCGAGGGTGTCGTTGACCGAGCGGAAGCGGTCGAGGTCGATGAGGACGAGGGCGGAGCGGGCGCCCAGCCGGTCCGCCTCGTCCAGCGCGGACCAGGTGCGCTCCAGCAGCCACTGGCGGTTGGCGAGTCCGGTGAGGGGGTCGCGCAGCTGTTCCTCGGCGCGGGCGCGGGCGATCCACAGGGCGGAGTCCAGCGAGACCAGCGGCACCGAGAACAGCGGCAGCAGCAGCGGCATGTGGACGGCGACCACGACGATCAGCGGGGAGATGGCCAGCAGTGCGAGGGCGACCAGTCCCTGCCGCGCCAGGGCGGTGCGGGCGACGGTGGGCAGGCCCGCCTGACGCGGGGCCAGGATGTACCACAGCAGTGTCCGGGTGACGAGCAGGTAGGCGGCGGCGGCCAGAAGGACCTCGGGGAGCGCGTACACGCTCCAGGCGGCCGGGTGCCAGGGCTGCTCCACCGAGGGGTGCACGCCGAAGGCCGCCAGGCACAGCGCCGCGGCGCCGATGCCGAGGATGTCCACCGCGCCGTGCCGCAGTGCCTGGCGCCAGCGGTGCCGCCGGGCCGCGCCGACCAGGACCACCACCGCGAGGCTGACCAGGGTGGCCGGGATCCAGCCGTACAGCAGCAGGATGGCCAGGGTGAGGGCGGCGCCGGAGCCGGTGCCGCCCCACCAGCGGTCGCGGCCGAGGGCGACCAGATGGCCGACGATGAGGCCGGTGAGGAGGGCGAAGGACCAGCCCGCCGTGCCGCTGGGGAAGAGCGCGTGCCCTCCGGAGACCACCCGGTGGATCCCGGCGGCCAGCGCGGCGGCGGCGACCGCGACGACCGCGCGGGAGAGCCCGGGGACCTCCAGGGAGGCGACGCGCTGCAGCTTCGGCGCGCCGTCGGGGCTGTCGCCCGGCGGGGCGGAGATCGGTCGGGGCCGCCCGTGGCGGAGCCCCCGCTGTCCCCGGTCCCGGGGTTTGTGCTGCATGCGCGTCCCTCTCACAGCCGTCGGTGCCCACGCCACGGCAGGCGCACCCCGTCAACAGTAGGACGCGGACGGCCGGCTGGGCAGTGATCGATCGGGGTTGCCCGAATGCCGACCGGTCGATCGCGTCCGTCTGATAAGCGCCGCGCAGCCTCTCCTCATCACTCAGTCAACGGCATTGGCTGAAAAGGGATTTGGCGACGGTGGCACCACCGCCGCCGACGCTCCGTCACCCGGCGGGCTGCTCCGCGGCGGGTTCGACGGGTGTGACGGCGGCCTCCCGTGCGGCGTCGGGCCCCTGCTCCAGCAGGACGGCGAAACCGTCGTCGTCCAGGATCGGGACCTTCAACTGCACGGCCTTGTCATATTTCGACCCCGGGCTGTCGCCCGCCACAACAAAACCGGTCTTCTTTGAAACAGAACCGGTCACTTTCGCTCCCAGGCTCTGCAGCGCCTCTTTTGCGCCATCCCGCGTGTACGAGCTCAGGGTCCCGGTGACCACCACGGTGACCCCCTCCAGCGGACGCGGCCCCTCCTCGGCGCCGCCCTCCTCCTCCATCCGGACGCCGGCCGCCCGCCACTTCTCGACGATCTCGCGGTGCCACTCCTCGGCGAACCAGGCCTTGAGCGAGGCCGCGATCGTCGGGCCGACCCCCTCGGTGGCCGCCAGCTCCTCCTCGGAGGCCTCCGCGATCCTGTCCAGCGAGCGGAACTCCCTGGCCAGCGCCTCGGCCGCCACCGGGCCGACGTGGCGGATCGACAGCCCCGTGATGATCCTGGCCAGCGGGCGCTCCTTGGCCGCCCGGATGTTCTCCAGCATCGCCAGCGTGTTCTTCTTCGGCTCACCCCTGAGGTTGGCGAAGAAGGTGACGACCTTCTCCTCCCCCGTCTTCGGATCCCGCTTGGGCAGGCCGCTGTCCTGGTCCAGCACCAGGGACTTGATGGGCAGCAGCTGTTCGACGGTGAGGTCGAACAGATCCCCCTCGTCCCGCAGCGGCGGTGCGGCCGGCTCCAGCGGCTGCGTCAGCGCGGTGGCCGCCACGTACCCGAAGTGCTCGATGTCCAGGCACTTGCGCCCCGCCAGGTAGTAGAGCCGCTCGCGCAACTGCCCCGGACAGGAGCGGGCGTTGGGGCAGCGCAGATCGACGTCCCCCTCCTTGGCCGGCTTCAGCCCGGTGCCGCACTCGGGGCACTCGGCGGGCATCACGAACTCCCGCTCGCTGCCGTCCCGCAGATCGGCGACGGGGCCAAGGATCTCGGGGATGACGTCGCCCGCCTTGCGCAGCGCCACGGTGTCCCCGATCAGCACGCCCTTGGCCCTGACCACGTCCTGGTTGTGCAGGGTGGCGAACTCCACCTCCGAACCGGCCACCGTCACTGGATCCACCACGGCGAACGGCGTGGCACGTCCGGTGCGGCCGATGCTCACCTTGATGTCCAGCAGTCTGGTGTTGACCTCCTCCGGCGGGTACTTCCAGGCGATCGCCCAGCGCGGCGCCCGCGAGGTGGAACCCAGCCGCCCCTGGAGGGGGATCTCGTCCAGCTTGACGACGACCCCGTCGATCTCGTGCTCCACCGAGTGGCGGTTGGCGCCGTAGTGGGCGATGTACTCCCGCACCTCCTCGACGGAGCCGACCACCCTGGCGTGCGCGGCGGTCGGCAGACCCCACTCGTGCAGCAGCTCGTAGGCGTGCGACAGCCGGTCGATGTCGAAGCCCTCACGGGCGCCGATGCCGTGCACCACCATGTGCAGCGGGCGCTCCGCGGTGACCTTGGGGTCCTTCTGCCGCAGCGAGCCGGCGGCCGCGTTGCGGGGGTTGGCGAACGCCGGCTTGCCCGCCTCGACCAGCCGCGCGTTCAGCTCCTCGAAGCGCTCCATGGGGATGAACACCTCGCCGCGGATCTCCACCAGATCCGGGACGCGGTCCCCCTCCAGCCGCTCGGGGATCTGCGCGATGGTGCGGACGTTGGGTGTGATGTCCTCCCCGGTGCGTCCGTCGCCGCGGGTCGCGGCGCGCGTCAGCCTGCCGTGCTCGTACGTCAGGTTGACCGCGAGCCCGTCCACCTTCAGCTCGCACAGGAAGTGGTAGGGCACTCCGCTCAGTTCGCGCGCGATCCGGTCGGCCCAGGAGTCCAGCTCCTCGTCGTCGAAGGCGTTGTCCAGCGACAGCATCCGCTCGCGGTGCTGTACGGCGGTGAACTCCGTCTCGTAGGAGCCGGCCACCTTCTGCGTCGGCGAGTCCGGCGTGGCCAGCTCCGGGTACCTGGCCTCCAGCTCCTGGAGCTCGCGCATCAGGGCGTCGAACTCGGCGTCGCTGACGACCGGTGTCGTCACGTAGTACCGGAAGCGGTGCTCGTCGACTTCCTGGGCCAGCCGCGCGTGCCGCTCGCGCGTCTCGCTGTCCGGGCTCACCGTCTCCATGTATCCAAGCCTCCCGTTACTCAGGGTCGTTTACGAGCGAGCGTGCGGCCCGGACACAGTGCGCGAGCGCGGCCCGCGCGTAGGCCGGCGAGGCGCCGGCCAGACCGCAGGCGGGCGTGACGACCACCGATCGCGCCAGCAGCTTCGGAGACAGCCCGAGCCTGCGCCACAGCGTCCTGACACCCATGACGCTACCGGCAGGGTCTGACAGTGCGCTCGAGTCCGGCTCCACCGCCGGGACGGCCCCGGCGAACAGCGCGGTGCCCGCCTCGACCGCCTCCCCGACCGCCTCGTCGTCACGCTCGGTGAGCAGCGAGAGGTCGAAGGAGATCCCGTCCGCGCCCGCCCGGCGCAGCAGCCCGAAGGGCACCCCCGGAGCACAGGAGTGCACCACCACGGAAGTCCCCTCCGCCGCCTCCCGTGCCGCCCCGACCACCTGCCGCAGCGCGCCCTCGGCCACGCCGCGGTCCACGGCCGGATGGGTGCGGTAGCCGCTGGCGGTGGGCACCCTGCCCAGCAGCGCGGCCGTCAGCGACGGCTCGTCGAGCTGGAGGACGACCCGGGCTCCCGGCACCCTGCGCCGCACCTCGGCCAGATGCGCGCGCAGCCCCTCGGCCAGGGACTCGGCCAGATAGCGGCAGGCGCCCGCGTCGCCGAGCATCGCCTCGCCGCCGCGGCGCTCCAGCGACGCCGCCAGCGTCCACGGCCCGACGGCGGAGACCTTCAGCGCCCCGGTGTGGCCCTGGGTGAACTCCTCCAGCGCGTCCAGGTCCTCCCCCAGCCAGGACCGGGCCCGCCGGGTGTCGCGCCCGGGCGCGTCGCCGACCCGCCATCCGCTGGGCTCCAGACGGGCGTACAGCTCCACCAGCAGCCCGGCCGTCCGCCCGATCATGTCCGCGCCGGGCCCGCGCGCGGGCAGTTCCGGCAGGTACGGGAAGTGTTCCAGGCTGCCGGTGACGGTCCTGGCGGCCTCTCTGGCGTCGGTGCCGGGCATCGACCCGACGCCGGTCGCGGCCCCCGTGCCCCACACATGCTCCCTCACGCCGACGGCCTCACCCTCAGATCGGTGATCTCCGAGCCCGCGGGCAGATCGAGGGCGGTCAGGACGGCGGTCGCCACCGCGGACGGGGGGATCCAGCGCGCCGGGTCGTACTCCTTGCCCTCCTGCCGGTGCACCTTGGCCTGCATGGGCGTGGCGGTGCGGCCCGGGTAGACGGAGGTCACCCGCACCCCGGCGCCGCCCTCCTCCGCGCGCAGCGAGTCGGCGAGCGCCTTCAGCCCGTGCTTGCTGGCCGCGTACGCGCCCCAGTCGGCGTTGGCGTTCAGACCCGCGCCGGAGTTGACGAAGACCACATGGCCGTGCGCCGGGCGGAGCTGCGGCAGCAGCAGCCGGGTCAGCTCGGCCGGGCCGACGAGGTTGACCGCCAGGGTCGCGTTCCAGACCTTCGGCGTCAGCTCACCGACCTTCCCCAGGTCCACCACCCCGGCGGCGTGCAGCAGCGAGTCCACCCGCTCCGGCAGTTCCTGGTGGGACAGCGCCCACGACAGCCTCTCGGGCTCGGCCAGGTCGCCGACGAGGGTGCGGGCGCCGGGGAAGCGTTCGGTCAGTTCCCTGGCACGGCCCGCGTTCCGCGCCAGCAGCCACAGCTCCTCGCCCCGCTCCCGCAGGCGCTCGGCGATCTCGGCTCCGATGCCGGAGCCCGCCCCGGTGATCACATGCGTTCCCATGCGCACATCGTCCCATCCGCCGCCCCGGGTGGCGGGAATGGTGCCGTCCACCGCGGCGGGCGTGATCGAATGAGGTCCCATGGCCGCTCCCGTACCGCAGCCCCCTCAGCCGCAGTCCCCTCGGCCGGAGCCCTCCGCGCCCGCCCCCGCCACCGCCCCCGCCACCGTCTCCGTTCCCGCCGCTCCCGTTCCCGTTCCCGCCGTCCCTCCGCAGGGCGGCCCGCGGCAGGACGGCGGCGGGAGCTCCGGCCACATGGTCGTGTGCGGCGACAACTCGCTGTCCCAGCGGCTGGTGCGCGAACTCGCCTCCGTCTACGGCCAGAAGGTCACCGTCGTGCTGCCCTCGCTGCGCGGTGGCGACCAGGGCCCGCAGATCGCCGCGCTGGTCGGCGACCGGTGCCTGGACGTACGGGCGGTGGAGGCCCAGATACCCGACGACGAGGCGCTGCGGGAGGCGGGCATCGAGCACGCCGCCGCGCTGGCGCTGACCTCCGGCGACGACCAGCTCAACATCCACACCGCCCTGCGCGCCCGCCGTATCAACCCCGAACTGCGCCTGGTCATCCGGATGTTCAACCGGACCCTGGGAAGCTATCTGGAGGACCTGCTCGACCGGACGATCGCCGCCCGCGTCCCCGGCCTGGACCAGAGGGCCGTGGACGCCTCCACCACCGTCCTGTCCGACGCGGACACCGCCGCCCCCTCCATGGTGGCGGCGGCCGTGGTGGGCACCAGCAAGGTCATCCACGCCGGCGGGCTGCTGCTGCGGGCCAAGGAGCGCACCGTGGGCACCGCCGACCGCCGCGACCCGCTGTGCACCCTGGCCCTGCTGCCCGACTCCCCGGACTCCGACGAGGGCGACGTCTACACCGACCCCGAGGACCACGACGGCCCCGTACTGCTGCCCGATCCGCGCGAGCTGGAAGGGCTGCCGGACGAGCGCGGCACCGTCGTCCTGGAGGCGATCACCCGCCGCCCCGACCGGGCCGGCGCCCCCGCCCCCCGCGTGCCGCGGTTACCGGTGGGCAGCTTCTTCTCCCGGAAGCTGCGGGCCGCCCTGCTCGGGCTCACCGCGGTGGTCGTCCTGCTCGCCGCCGCGAACTGGTACGTCACCCGCGAAACGCCGCTGCACGCCGCCTACATCACCCTGCTCAACGTGATGTCCATCAACGAGCCCGAGCTGGAGGGCGGCACCGGGGAGCAGGTCCTGCAACTGCTGGGCGGGCTGGCGGGCACCGCGCTGCTGCCGCTGATGTTCGCCGTCGTGCTGGAGAGCTACGGCACCTTCCGCCGGGCCGCCACCCTGCCGCCCCCGCCGCGCGGCATCGAGAAGCACGTCGTCCTGCTGGGCCTGGGCAAGGTCGGCACCCGTGTGCTGGGCCAGCTGCTGGAACTGGGCATCCCCGTGGTGTGCATCGAGCGCGACGACGAGGCCCGCGGCATCGCCACCGCCCGCGCGCGCCGGGTGCCGACCCTGGTCGCCGACGTCACCGAGGACGGGGTGCTGGAGGAGGCGGGGATAGCGCGCAGCCGCGCCCTGCTGGCGCTGACCAGCGACAGCGGCACCAATCTGGAGGCCACGCTCTACGCCCGCCAGGTCAACCCCGACCTGCGGGTGGTGATGCGCCTGTTCGACGACGAGTTCGCCGCCACCGTCTACCGCACGCTGCGCGACACCTACCCCGGCGCGCAGACCCGCAGCCGCAGCGTCTCGGCGCTGGCGGCCCCGGCCTTCGCGGGCGCCATGATGGGCCGCCAGGTGCTGGGCGCCATCCCCGTGGGCCGCCGGGTGCTGGTCTTCGCCGCGGTCTCGGTGGAGGGCAACCGGCTGCTGGAGGGCCGCACCGTCGGCGAAGCGTTCCGCCCCGGCTCCTGGCGGATCCTGGCCCTGGACACCGCCCCGCCCGACCGCCGCCGCGCCGACCTGGGCTCCCTCACCTCCGGCGCCCGCACCTACACCCTCACCGGCGACCTCGCCTGGCGGCTGCACGACGGCTACGTGCTGACGGCGGGCGACCGCGTGGTGGTGGCCGCCACCCGCGAGGGCCTGGGCGTCCTCCTCTCGGGCGAGGACCCGCGCGGAGCGGATACGAGCGGGAACGGGGGCGGGAGCACGGACGGGGCCGGAGCCGGTTCTCCCGCCCCGGCCCCGTGAGCCGCGCGTACCGCCCGCGCCCGGCCGCGGTTCCCGCCCCCGCTACGGCCGGGCGTCGCGGTCGATGCGCGGGGTGTGCCCGCCGAAGGCCAGGACCAGGGTCCGCCGCTCGATGAGCCAGCTCTCCCCGGTTCTGCGGAAGGCGTCCTCGTAGTGTCCGACGTTGACCGGCGGACCGGGCGGCACGAGGCCGCCGGTGTGCCCGTCGGCCCGGTACGTGGCGAAGTACGTGGTGGCGGCCGCCGTGTCGGGCGACTCGACGGTGACCCGGACGTTGGTGCACATGCGCCGCGAGAGCCGGTCGGCGGGCCGGGAGCCGAAGTACGCGCGCAGCGCCTCGCGCCCCGCCACCCGGCGGCCGCCCCCCGGCCACTGCCACACCCCTTCCGGGGTGAACAGCTCCGCCACCGAGGCCGGTTCGCCCAGGTCGAGCCGGTGGACGAAGTCCAGCACCACGCGTTCGCAGGCGCGTTCGGCGAGCAGCCGTTCCACCGGATCGAGCCGTTCGGTTCCCATCCCCGTTTTCTACCGGGCCGAGCCCGGCGTCACGAGCGGTTTTCCGCCACCGGACGGCGCGGGGCCGGGCCCGCGCCGTCCGGTGGCGGCGCGTGCTACACGGGGCTGCGCTCCGGTTCCGCCCGGTCGGGCGCCGGGTGGGTGACGCGGATCTTGGACTGGCCGTGCGGGAGCCGCTCCCAGTCCTCCATGAGACGCGCCGTCAGGCCGTGGCTGGCCGCGAGGTCGGTCAGCGTCTCGGTGCGGTAGTAGAAGTCCTCGCGCAGCACATGGTGCTCGCGGCCCTCGGTGCGGTCGAAGGTGAAGTCGAAGAAGCCGCCCGGCGCGAGGATCCGCCCCACGTTCTCCAGGCACTGGTCGACGACGTCCAGCGGCGAGTGGGAGAACACGCTGTGGGCGTGGACGACCGTGAAGTGCCCCTCGGGCAGGAAGTCGAAGGTCAGGTCGTCGGCGATCGCCAGATGGGGCAGCTTGTCCTGGAGCCCGTGGCGCACGACGGTCCGCTTGGCCTCGATCAGGATGTGGGGCGATATGTCGATCCCGTAGTAGTGGCCCGGCTCCAGGTGGTCGATGAACAGCCGGCCGGCCCGCAGGTTGCCGCAGCCGATCTCCAGCATCCGGTCGTCCGGCCTCAGCCCGTGTTCCAGCAGGTAGTCGAACTGCATCTGCCCGAGGGCCAGCCACCGTTCGTACGACGGCCCGCCGCCGACCGCCGCCTCCGGGCTGCGGGCGGCGTCGGAGGCCATCACGGCCCGGTAGTACCCGATGTGGTCGTCGCGGTACCTCGCCCGCAGCCAGGCGTCGCGGGCCGCCCGGCGCAGATGGGCGGGGACGCGCCCCGGGTGGCCGATCGCGTAGCGCACCTTGTGGGCGAGGGTGGCGCGGTTCCGGGAGAGCCTGGGGTCGGATGGGGTCCTGGTTCCCATGGAGACCTCCGCGTCGCTCGGGGTCGGGCCGGTGGCGTCAGTATGGGCGCGGCACCCTCGCCGCACCCTCCGGCTGATCCGATCGGGTGCCCGCCGGGAGCCCCGGGTAAGCCCTCGCCCGGCGGACCGGACAAGGGCATGGCCGCCGGGGCGGCGTGGTACCCGTCCGGCCCAGGCCCCCTCCCCCGGCAAGGAAGCAGATCATGATCGTCGTCACCGGAGCCGCCGGACAGCTCGGCCGTCTCACCGTCGAGGCCCTTCTGGAGCGCGGCGTGCCCGCGTCCCGGGTCGTCGCCGCCGTGCGCTCGCCCGAGAAGGCCGCCGGCCTCGCCCGGCGGGGCGTACAGGTACGGGAGGCCGACTACGACCGGCCCGCCACCCTGGCCGCCGCGTTCGAGGACGCCCGGCGGGTGCTGCTGGTCTCCGGCAGCGAGGTCGGCCGCCGCGTCCCGCAGCACCGGGCCGTCATCGACGCCGCCGGACAGGCCGGGGCGGAGCTGCTGGCCTACACCAGCGTCCTGCACGCCGACACCACCACCGTCCCCGTGGCGCCCGAGCACCGCGAGACCGAGGAGTACCTGCGCGACTCCGGTCCACCCCACTGCCTGCTGCGCAACGGCTGGTACACCGAGAACTACGAGCAGGCCGCCCGCCAGGGCCTGAAGACCGGGGTGATCGCCGGTGCCGCCGGAGACGGCCGGATCGCGTCCGCCTCCCGCGCCGACTACGCGGCGGCGGCCGCCGCCGTCCTGGCCGACGAGGGAACCGACGGCCACGGGGCCCACACGAACGCCGTGTACGAGCTGTCCGGCGACACCGCCTGGACCATGGCCGACTTCGCCGCCGTCCTCACCGACCTGACCGGTACCGAGGTCGTCTACCGCGACCTGTCGACGGACGGGTACACCAAGGCGCTCGCCGGTGCCGGGCTGCCCGGGGAGACGGCCCGGTTCCTCGCCGGGACCGACGCCGCCATCGCCGCCGGAGACCTCGGCGACACCCCTGGCGAGCTCTCCCGCCTCATCGGCCGGCCCACCACCCCGCTGCGCGACACCCTCGCCGCCCTCCTCGGGAGCTGACCCGCCGCCCGCCGGGCGCAGTCGGCTCCCCGTCAGGCGGCGGGCACCAGGTCGGACGGGTGCGGGGCCCGCACCGGAGACACCGCCGACCGACTACCGCACCTTGCGCGCCCGACCCGGCAGCGCTCCTTGCCTCCGGCCGAATCACGGGATTTCGTCCACTCGATCGCCCGTGACGTATGAGAAGAACAGCGGTGTCCGAACCCTCCTGGCAGAAGCCCTCGTTCTCCGGCGGCGGCGACAACTGCGTGGAGGTGGCCGCAGCCGACGGTGACGGCACAGCCGTCCGCGAGAGCACCGACCCCGGCCGCGTCCTCACCACCGACCGCGCCGCCTTCCGCGCCCTCCTGCGGGGAGCGGGGGCCGGAGCGTTCGACCGCCTCGCGCGGTAGCCGCCCGGCACGGCCGGAGCGGGCAGGGTTTCAGCGGACCTTGCCGAAGAACGCGCGCATGTCGGCCGCCAGGGCGTCCGGCGCGTCCATCGCCAGGAAGTGGTGGCCGCCGGGGTTGTCCTCGGGCCAGTGGACGATCGTGTTGTGCCGCTCGGCGAGCCGACGGAATTCGGGCAGACCGCTGTAGACGCCGGTGGGCACCGCCTTCTGCCCCTCGGGCCAGCCAATACCTCCGGGGCTGTCGTACATGGGCCAGGACGAGGACCCCCACGTCCCGGTGAACCAGTACAGGCTCACGTTTGTCAGGAACAGGTCGCGGTCGATCGCCTCCTCCAGCGGCTTGCCGGAAGCGTTGAACTCGTGGAACTTCTGCGCCATCCAGGCCAGCGCCGCGACCGGGGAGTCGTGCCAGCCGTAGGCGAAGGTCTGCGGCGCGGCGCGCAGCAGCGCGTGGTGGTCCACGCCGTTCATCCAGTCCTGCTCCTGGAGCCATTCGTACGCCGCCCGCTCCTCCTGCGTCATGCCGGGGAGGTCCTCCTCGGCGGGGAAGCCGAGCCCGCCGATGACGTAGACACCCGCGACGCGTTCCGGGGCGGCCCTCGCCACCTCGGGAGCGATGTACGCCCCGAGGTCGCCGCCCTGGACGCCGTAGCGGTCGTACCCGAGCCGGTCCATCAGCTCGGCCCAGATCCGCCCCACCCGGGCGGTGGTCCAGCCGGTCTCGCGCGGCGGTTCGGAGAACCCGAAGCCGGGGATGGAGGGCACCACTACGTGGAACGCCCCGGACGGGTCGCCACCGTGCGCGCGGGGGCCGGTGAGGTGCCCGACGAGATCGGCGAACTCCACGAAGGAGTTCGGCCAGCCGTGCGTGAGCAGGACCGGCAGGGCGCCGGGCTCGGCGGACCGGATGTGCAGAAAGTGGATCTCCTGCCCGCCGATTTCGGTGGTGAACTGCGGGAAGCCGTTCAGCCGCGCCTCCTGGCCACACCAGTCGTAGCCGTCGCGCCAGTATTCGGCCACTTCCCTCAACCACGCCCCGGGGACACCCCGGCTCCAGCCCTCGCCGGGCAGCCCGCGGGGCAGGCGGGCGCGGGTCAGACGGTCGCGCAGGTCGTCCACGTCCTCCTGGGGGACATCGATGCGGAAGGGACGGATCTCCTCGCTGCCCATGGCCTTCTCCTCGTCAGGTGCCCGGCAGGAACTCCTGCCGACCGTACCGACGCTAGACGGCATATAGGTCAGAATCCGTCCCATTTCCCGGTGCATGCTGGGTGCCATGACCGACACACCGGCCAGGCTGCTGAGACTGCTGTCCCTGCTCCAGACCCCGCGCGTATGGCCCGGCAGCGAACTCGCCGGCCGTCTGGAGGTCAGCGCCCGTACCGTCCGCCGCGACATCGACCGGCTGCGCGAACTGGGCTATCCGGTGGAGGCGGCCATGGGCACCGCGGGCGGCTACCGGCTCGCCGCGGGCAAGGCCATGCCGCCGCTGCTGCTGGACGACGAGGAGGCGGTGGCGATCGCGGTCGCCCTCAGTACCACCGCCGGGAACCCGGTGGACGGCATCGAGGAGGCGTCGGTGCGGGCCCTGACCAAACTGGAGCAGGTACTCCCGTCCCGGTTGCGGCACCGGGTCGGGGCGCTGCGGGCCGCCACGGTCTCCGCCCCGCCCGCGGAGGGTCCGGGCGTGGATCCGCGCGGCCTCGCGGTGCTCGCCGGGGCAGCGGCCGGCCGCGAGCGTCTGCGGTTCTCCTACCGGGCGGGCGACGGCACCGTGAGCGCGCGCCTGGTCGAGCCGCACCGGCTGGTGGCGGCGGGGCGGCGCTGGTATCTGCTGGCGTACGACAACGAGCGCGGCGACTGGCGGATCTTCCGCATCGACCGGATCACCGGCCCCCGCCCGACGGGCGTGCGGGTGCCGCCGCGCGAGGTGCCCGGGCGGGACGCGGCCGCGTTCGTCACCCGCAAGCTGTTCTCCCTCGCCCCCACCTACGAGGTCCGGGCCACCCTGCGCCTCCCGGCGGACGAGGCCGCCCGGCGGCTCGGCGCCGCACCGGACGAGATCGAACCGGTCGACTCCGGCAGCTGCCTGCTGCGCGGACGCGTCGACACCCTTGACTGGCTGGCGGCCCGGCTGCTCATGCTGGGCTGCGATTTCGAGGTGCACGGGCCTCCCGAGCTGGTGGCGCACCTGCGCGAGGCCGGCGCCCGCGCCCTTCGCGCCGCGGGGGACCCGGGTTAGGCTCCCGGCGGGACACCACCGGCGAAGGGGGCCGCTCCATGAGCGGGACAGGGACCGTGGTCGCGGTCAGCAGCAGCGGTGAGCACTCGTTCAGCAAGCCGAACCGGGAGAGCGTCACACTGCTCGCCGGGCTCGGGGTGGAGGGGGATGCGCATGCCGGACAGACGGTCAAACACCGCTCCCGCGTCGCAAAGGACCCCACCCAGCCGAACCTGCGTCAGGTGCACCTCATCCACGAGGAGCTGTTCGCCGAGGTCGGCGAGGCCGGCTTCACCGTGGGGCCCGGCGAGCTGGGCGAGAACATCACCACCTGCGGCCTCGACCTCCTCGGCCTGCCCACCGGCACGCTGCTGCGCATCGGCGCCGAGGCGGTCGTGGAGGTCACCGGCCTGCGCAACCCGTGCTTCCAGATCGACGGCTTCCGGCGGGGCCTGCTCAAGCGGGTCGTGGGCCGCGACGAGGACGGCAGCGTGGTGCGCAGGGCCGGGATCATGGGCGTCGTGCGGACCGGCGGCGTGGTCCGCCCCGGCGACACGATCGGGGTCGAACTTCCCGCCGAGCCGCACCTCCCGCTGGAGATGGTCTGACACTCATCCGGCAGACGGGTTACCGGCCGGCGGCCGCCGCGGCGCGGCGCTCGGTGGCGGCGATGGTGGCCGAGCCGACCACGCGGGTGCCGTCGTAGAGGACGATCGCCTGGCCCGGGGCGACGCCGCGCACCGGCTCGGCGAAGGACACCTTCAGCTCGTAGCCGTCCGGGCCGTCCACCGGCTCCGCCGTCACCGGCGTCTCGCCGCCGTGGGCGCGCAGCTGGGCGGTGTACGTGCCCGGCCCGGCGGGCGGGGTGCCGCACCAGCGGGGGCGGATGGCCCTCAGGGCGACCACGTCCAGCGCGGAGGCCGGGCCGACGGTGACGGTGTTGTCCACCGGGGAGATGTCCAGCACGTAGCGCGGCTTGCCGTCGGGGGCGGGGTGGCCGATGCGCAGGCCCTTGCGCTGGCCGACGGTGAAGCCGTACGCGCCGGAGTGGGTGCCGAGCCTGTTGCCGTCCTCGTCGAGGATGTCGCCCTCGGCGGTGCCCAGGTGCCTGGCCAGGAAGCCCTGGGTGTCGCCGTCGGCGATGAAGCAGATGTCGTGGCTGTCGGGCTTCTTGGCCACCGCCAGGCCCCGGCGCTCGGCCTCGGCGCGGATCTCCTCCTTGGTGGTGGCGGTGTCGCCGAGGGGGAACATGGCGTGGGCGAGCTGCCGCTCGTCCAGCACGCCCAGCACATAGCTCTGGTCCTTGGCCATGTCGGTGGCGCGGTGCAGCTCGCGGGTGCCGTCCTCGCGCAGGACGACGGTGGCGTAGTGGCCGGTGCACACCGCGTCGAAGCCCAGCGCCAGGGCCTTGTCCAGCAGCGCGGCGAACTTGATCTTCTCGTTGCAGCGCAGGCACGGGTTGGGGGTGCGGCCGGCCTCGTACTCGGCGACGAAGTCCTCCACCACGTCCTGGCGGAAGCGCTCGGCCAGGTCCCACACGTAGAAGGGGATGCCGATGACGTCGGCGGCGCGGCGGGCGTCGCGGGAGTCCTCGATCGTGCAGCAGCCGCGGGCGCCGGTGCGGAAGGACTGCGGGTTCGCCGAGAGGGCGAGGTGGACGCCGGTGACATCGTGGCCGGCCTCCACCGCGCGGGCGGCGGCGACGGCGGAGTCCACCCCGCCGGACATGGCGGCGAGGACGCGGAGGCGGGGGGCGGGGCTGGGCGCACCGGTCGTGTCAGTCATAGCGCCCTCCAGGGTACGGGTCCGGGCGCGGGCCGATGGAACCGTACGGGTGTTCCCGGGCGTTGTGCGGTCTGTGAGCGAGAAGGAAGCCCCCAAAGACCGCCGGGCGGACGGGGAGGGTCGGCCGGTGGGCCGCCGCGCCCTGCTGGTCGGCGGCGCGGCGGTGGGTCTGGGCGCCCTCGGGTACACGGCCCGCGACGACCTGGCCCGGACGTGGTGGAAGGTACCGGGCGTGGACCGGCCGCGCACCGAGGGCGAGGTGGACCACCCGGGAGCGGACTGGCTGCCGGCGTCCGAGGCGAACTGGCGGCGGGCCGACCGTCCCTACGACTACACCATCGACCGGGTGGTGGTGCACGTCATCCAGGGCCCCTACGCGGTGGCCCTGAAGGTCTTCCAGGACCCGTCCCACCGCGCCGCGACGCACTACGTGGTGCGCACCTTTGACGGGAAGGTGACGCAGATGGTGCGGGAGCTGGACGTGGCGTACCACGCGGGCAACCGCGAGTACAACGAGCGCAGTGTCGGCATCGAGCACGAGGGCTTCGTGGACCGCCCGGAGACGATCACCGACGCCACCTACCGGGCGTCGGCGGCGCTGACGGCCGGGATATGCGACCGGTACGGCCTGCCCCGGGACCGTGAGCACATCATCGGCCACATCGAGGTGCCCGGCGCCGACCACACCGATCCCGGGCCGCACTGGGACTGGGACCGGTACATGCGGATGGTGCGGGACGTCCCCGTCCGCGAGGGCTGAGCGGGCCGGGAGCCGTGCCGGGCGGGGGTTACGACAGCCCGGCGCCGCGGGCGCGCTCCACGGCCGGGCCGATGGCGGCGGCCACCGCGTCCACGTCCGCCCTGGTGGAGGTGTGGCCCAGCGAGAAGCGCAGGGTGCCCCGGGCCAGCTCCGGGTCGGTGCCCGTGGCCAGCAGGACGTGGCTGGGCTGGGCGACGCCGGCGGTGCAGGCCGATCCGGTGGAGCACTCGATGCCCTGGGCGTCCAGCAGGAGCAGCAGCGAGTCGCCCTCGCAGCCGGGGAAGGAGAAGTGCGCGTTGGCGGGCAGCCGTCCGGCCGGGTCGGGGTCGCCGCCCAGGACGGCGTCCGGCACGGCCTCGCGGACGGCCGCCACCAGCGCGTCCCGCAGCGCGCCGATCTCCCGGGCGAACCCCTCGCGCCGCTCGGCCGCCAGCCGCGCGGCGACCGCGAAGGCCGCGACGGCGGGTACGTCGAGGGTGCCGGAGCGCACGTCTCGCTCCTGGCCGCCGCCGTGCAGCAGCGGCGTGGGGGCCCACTGGCGCCCCAGCAGCAGCGCGCCGATGCCGTACGGGCCGCCGATCTTGTGGCCGCTGACCGTCATCGCGGCCAGGCCGGAGGCGGCGAAGTCCACCGGCACCTGGCCGACGGCCTGGACGGCGTCCGCGTGCATCGGGATGCCGAACTCGGCCGCGACCGCCGCCAGTTCGGCTGTGGGCTGGAGGGTTCCGATCTCGTTGTTGGCCCACATCACGGTGATCAGGGCGACGTCCTCGGGCTTTTCCTCCACCGCCTCGCGCAGCGCCTCCGGGTGAACGCGCCCCAGGGAGTCGACCGGCAGCCACCGCACCCGGGCGCCCTCGTGGTCGGCGAGCCAGTGGACGGCGTCGAGGACCGCGTGGTGCTCCACGGGGCTGGCCAGGACGCGGGTGCGGACGGGATCGGCCGCGCGCCGGGCCCAGTACAGGCCCTTGACGGCGAGGTTGTCGGCCTCGGTGCCGCCGGAGGTGAGGACCACCTCGCTCGGCCGGGCGCCCAGCGCCGCGGCGAGGGCCTCGCGCCCCTCCTCCACCGTGCGGCGGGCCCGCCTTCCCGCCGCGTGGAGGGAGGAGGCGTTGCCGACGAGGCCGAGCTGGGCGGTCATCGCCTGCACCGCCTCCGGAAGCATGGGGGTGGTGGCGGCGTGGTCAAGGTAGGCCATGGTTAACCGATTCTACGAGCCGACCGGGCCGGGACGAGAGCGAGGACCGGCCGAGTGGCCGGTCCTCGCTTCTCCCGCCCCGCCCGCTCCGGAATCCGCGGGGGCGGGCGGGGCGCCTCGGACGTTCTCTGACGCCCTCGGACGTCCTCAGTCGACCTTGTGCTCGGCCTGGAACATCCAGTGGTGCTTCTCGAGGTCGGCGATGATCGAGATGAGGATGTCCTGGGTCACCGGGTCGGGCTTCTCCGTGGCGTCCATGCGCTCGCGCATCCGGTTCACCACGGAGGCCAGCGCGCCGACCATGACCTCGACGGCCTTGTCGTCCTGGTGCCAGCCGCTCTCCACCCCGGTGATGCCGCTGCCGGAGGCGAGGGCGGAGGCACGGCCGTCGGGGGCCAGGCCCAGGGCCGCGGCGCGTTCGGCGACGGTGTCGGAGTAGGTGCGCGCGGTGTCCACGACCTCGTCGAGCTGGAGGTGGATGGAGCGGAACCGCGGACCGATCACGGTCCAGTGGACCTGCTTGGCCACCAGCGACAGATCGACCAGGTCCACCAGTGCGCCCTGCAGCGCCTCTCCGACGACCTTGAGGTCCTGGTCGGGCAGTGTGCTCTTCACGGTGTACATCCGTTGACCACCTTCGCTTCTCTCACGGGGGGCTTTGCAGCGTATTGCGCCATTCACGTTTTTCGCGTTGCTCGTCCCTTTTCAGGCTACCCGTGAAGGGCTCCGCCACTCCCGCGCCACCGGCTCCGCCGATCCGGTCGCGCACCGCGTTCACGCCGGTCACGGCGGGTGCCGGGGCACGGGGGCGACACCGTCACGTGTGCCCCGCGCCGCCCGTCGCATGCGGAAGCGGCCCCGGCCCCCTCAGCGAGGGGGCCGGGGCCGCGGAGCGCGCGACGGAGACGGTCAGGTCCGATCCGGTCCGTGCTCAGACCGGCAGGGCGCGGGCGAGCTGCCGGGACTGGGCGACCAGCCGGTCCTGGCTGTCCCAGACGTCGGCGTCCTCCTCCAGGAAGCCGCCGGCCAGGTTGCGGGT
The DNA here is from genome assembly GCF_900114215.1 of Streptomyces mangrovi. Lineage (GTDB taxonomy): Bacteria > Actinomycetota > Actinomycetes > Streptomycetales > Streptomycetaceae > Streptomyces > Streptomyces barkulensis. Next base: position 52,073 of record NZ_FOSG01000002.1, read on the forward strand.
GGTGATGGCCACCCGCACCGGCCCGGGGGCCGGGCGGCGGCGGACGTGGACGGTCAGCTCCACCGTCGGCACCCAGCCGGACAGGCCCAGTTCGAAGGCGGTCGGCGGCAGGGCGTCCACCGCCAGCAGCAGGGAGAGCGGGTCGTGGTCGCGGCCGTCGGCCAGCCCGAACCAGCCGCGCATCTCGCCGCGCCCGCTGGGGGCGCCGACCGCCCAGCCGACGGTGGCCGGGTCCAGGCGCAGGTCGACCTGGTGGGTGATGGGCGGAACGGCGGACGGGTCCATGCCGTCCCGGGCTCCGAGGCAGTTCTCGTACGGCGGGATCTGCGGCGGCTTGACGCTGGTGCGGACGTCGTCGGGCAGCGCGGCCAGGTCCCCGTAGCTCGCCAGCACGCGGATGCGCTCGACCTCCCGCCCGTCCTCGTCCCGCTGAAGCAGGGAGGCGGCGCCGGTGGACAGGGTGCGGCCGGCGCGTACGGCGGTGGTGCGCACGGTGGCCGGGCCGGGCCGGGAGGCGGTGAGGTAGTGCGCGGTGATGGTGAAGGGGTCGGGGTGCGACAGTGCGTCGCCGAGGGCCCGGCCGAGCAGGGCCAGCAGGTAGCCGCCGTTGACTGCGTGCCCGATGGTCCACTGGGCGGAGAGATCGGCGCCGTAGACGCCCTCCCCCTGTGCTGTGACGGCCGTGTCGCGATCGAACGCGCTGGTACCGATGGTTGCCTCGGTCATGGCAGTACACGGTACAGGCTTTTATTACCGGCTAGTAGCCAAGTTCCGGCAGGCCTCTCACGCCTCCCCCTCGCTCTCCTCGGTCCGCCGGCTGCGGCGGTGCCAGGCCCTCGGCGCGCGCCAGTTGTAGCGCAGGGCCAGCAGCCGCAGGACGAAGGCGAGGGCGGCCGCCGCGCCGCTGGTCACCCCGTTCAGCTCCCCGGCCCTGATCAGCAGCGCCACCGCCGCCGCCCCGACGACGGCCGGCACCGCGTAGACCTCCCGGTCCCAGCGCAGCAGCGAGGGCACCTCGTTGGCCAGGACGTCGCGCAGCACGCCGCCGCCGGCGGCCGTGGCCAGCCCCATGACGACCGAGGCGGTCAGGCCGAGCCCGTAGGCGTGCGCCTTGACCGTGCCCGTGACGCAGAACAGGCCGAGCCCGGCCGCGTCGAAGACCATCACCGCCCGGTTGATCCGCTCCACCTGCGGATGGAGGAAGAAGACCAGCACCGTGGCGGCCAGCGGGGTCAGCAGATAGCCGAGGTCGGTGAAGGCGGCCGGGGGCACCGCCCCGATCACCAGGTCCCTGAAGAGCCCGCCGCCCAGCCCGGTGACCGAGGCGAGCAGCAGCATGCCGACGACGTCGAAGTTCTTGCGGACGGCGAGCAGCGCGCCGGAGACGGCGAAGACGAAGATCCCGGCCAGGTCGAGCCAGTGCTGGACGGAAGGGGTGAACAGATCCACCCCCCGGTTGTAACAGGTGCCCCTCGCGCCGCACCGCCCGCCTCCGCGCCCATGGGGCGGGAAGCGGGCGGTGCGGTGGGGGCGGACAGCTCCAAAGGAGCCGGAGGGCGCGGCGCGCGGCTCACTCGGCCGCGGTCGCGGCCTTCTCCGTCTTCACGGCCTCGGCCGGCCCGGTGCTCCCGCCGTCCCCGTCGTCTCCACCGTGCCCGTCGTGTCCGGCCGGGACGACCTGGGCCGCGTTGTGTGTGGGGCTGATCCGGCCGTCGGCGATCTCCTCGGCCCAGTGGCAGGCCACCTTGTGCCCGCCGCCCAGGTCCCGCAGCTCGGGGCGGTCGGTAGCGCAGAGCGTGTCCTGCTTCCACGGGCAGCGGGTGTGGAAGCGGCAGCCCGCCGGCGGGTTCGCCGGGGAGGGCAGGTCGCCGGTGAGCAGGATGCGCTCGCGGTTGTCCTCGACCTCCGGGTCGGGCACCGGCACGGCCGACATCAGCGCCCGGGTGTACGGGTGGCGGGGCTCGGCGTACAGCGTGTCGCTGGGCGCCTCCTCCACCAGCGAGCCCAGGTACATCACCCCGACCACGTCGGAGATGTGCCGCACCACGGCCAGGTCGTGGGCGATGACCACATAGGTCAGCCCCATCTCCTGCTGGAGCTCCTCCAGCAGATTGATCACCTGTGCCTGGATGGACACGTCCAGCGCGGAGACCGGCTCGTCGCAGATGATCACGTCCGGTTCCAGGACCAGCGCACGGGCGATGCCGATGCGCTGGCGCTGCCCGCCGGAGAACTCGTGCGGGTAGCGGGAGAGCGCGTTGGCCGGCAGCCCGACCCTCGCCAGGATCTTCCGGATCCGCTCGCGGCGCTCGGTCTGGTCCGCGCCGATGCCGTGGGCCTCCATGCCCTCGGAGAGGATCGACTCGATGTTCTGCCGGGGGTTGAGGCTGCCCAGCGGGTCCTGGAAGACCATCTGGAGCCGGCGGCGGAAGCGGCGCATCTCCTCGTCCGGCAGCTTCGCCAGATCGGTGCCGTCGAAGACCACCTCGCCGTCGGTGATGTCCACCAGCCGCAGGACCGCCCGGCCCAGCGTGGTCTTGCCGCAGCCCGACTCGCCCACCAGGCCGTACGTCTGGCCGGGCTCGACGGAGAGCGACACACCGTCGACGGCGTAGACGTGGCCGACCGTGCGGTCGAAGAGGATGCCCTTCTTCACCGGGAAGTGGACCTTCACACCGTTCAGTTGGAGCAGGCTCATGCTCCGGCCTCCTTCTCGGCCGTGCCGGCCGTCCCGACCGCCGCGTCCTTCTCGACCGCGGCGGCCTCCGTGGACCCGTCGTCGCCGACGGTGTCCGTCCCGGGCGCCTCGTCCGGCTCGGGCAGCGCGGACTCGCGCAGACCGGCGGCGCCGTCGGAGAGCACCGGGTTGACGCACCGCACCTGGTGTCCGGGCTTGCGGGGCTCGCCCAGCGCCGGGGTGCCCTGGAGGCACTCCAGCGTGTAGTGGTCGCACCGGGGGGCGAAGGCGCAGCCGTCCTCCCAGGCGATCGTGTCGTTGATGGAGCCGCGCACCGGCCTCAGCGGCTCGCCGCGCGGCCCGTCGAGCCGGGGGATGGACCCCAGCAGCCCGTTGGCGTACGGGTGGGTCGGCGCGTCGAACAGCTCGCGCCGCTCGGCGGACTCCACCACCTTGCCCGCGTAGAGCACGTTGACCTGGTCACACAGACCCGCGACCACGCCCAGGTCGTGAGTGATCATCAGCAGGGCGGTGCCCTCTTCGTCGACCAGTTCCTTGAGCAGCTCCAGGATCTGGGCCTGGATCGTCACGTCCAGCGCGGTGGTCGGCTCGTCGGCGATCAGCAGCCGCGGCGCGCAGGCCACCGCCATGGCGATCAGGGCGCGCTGGCGCATGCCGCCGGAGAGCTGGTGCGGGTACTCCTTCAGCCGCCGGGTGGGGTCGGGGATGCCGACCCGCTCCAGCAGGGAGGCGGCCTCCCTGCGGGCTGCCTCGCCCTTCATCCCCCGGTGCCGGGCCAGGATCTCGGTGACCTGGACCCCGATGGGCACCACCGGGTTCAACGAGGACAGCGGATCCTGGAAGATCATCGCCATCTGGGAGCCGCGCAGGTCGCGCATCCCCTTCGGGCTCAGGGTCAGCAGGTCGGTGCCGTCGAAGTCGGCCCGGCCGCCGGTCTTCACGCCCCTGGAGGGCAGCAGGCCCATCAGGGCCAGCGAGGTGACGGACTTGCCGCAGCCCGACTCGCCGACCAGGCCGACGACCTGGCCCTGGTCGACGTCGAAGGACACTCCCGACACGGCCTTCGCATCGCGCCGGCCGCGCCCGGTGAAGGTGACGGTCAGTTCGTCCACGGAAAGCAGGGCCATGTGATCAACTCCGCAGTTTCGGGTCGAGGGCTTCCCGCATCGCCTCGCCCAGCAGGGTGAAGCCGAGCGCGGTGATGATGATGCCCAGCGCGGGGTAGACCGCGAGCATCGGTGCGCTGTCGAAGTACCTCTGTGCCTGGGCCAGCATGACGCCCCACTCAGGCACGGCGGAGTCGGGGTTGCCCAGGCCGAGGTAGGACAGCGCCGCCGCCTCGATGATGGCGGTGGCCAGGCTCAGGGTGGTCTGGACGATCACCGGGCTCAGCGAGTTGGGCAGCACATGTCCGAGCGCGATGCGTCGCTTGCGCACTCCGAGGGCCTGGGCGGCCAGCACGTAGTCCGAGCCGCCCTGCGCCAGCATGGCGCCGCGCAGCAGCCGGGCGAAGATGGGGATCTGCACCACGCCCACCGCGATCATCACAGTGGTCAGGGACTGGCCCAGGACCGCGGCGATGGACACGGCCAGCAGCAGCGAGGGCAGCGCCAGCATCATGTCGATGACGCGCATCACGACGGTGTCGATCCGGCGGCCGACCTTGCCGCCCAGCACCAGGGCGGCGCCCGAGGCGCCGCCGACCAGCGCGCCGACGGTGAAGCCCAGCAGCGTGGCGACGATGCCGACCAGCAGCGTCTGGCGGGCTCCCACCAGCATCCGGGAGAACTCGTCGCGGGCCAGGTGGTCCAGGCCGAGCCAGTTCTCGGCGCGGGGGCCGACGAAGACGTTCTGGTTGGTGAGTACTTCACCGCGCCACAGCTGGGCGGTGGGGCTGTACGGGGCCACCCACGGGCCCACGATCGCGACCACCACGAACACACCGATGATGCACGCGCCGATCACGGCCATCTTGCTGCTCTTGAGCCTGCGCCAGGCCTCGACCCACAGACTGGCGCCCGTGGAGGTCTCGGTGGAGGCGGTGAGCTCTGCGAGCCGGTCGATCTTGTCGGTCTTGGTGCTCATCAGTGCACCCGCACTCTCGGGTCGATAAGGCTGTAGGCGAGGTCAACCAGCAGGTTGATGACGACGTACGCAGCCGCGATGAACATGATGAAGCCCACCAGGACCGGGTAGTCGCGCTCGTCGATGGCGGTCTTGATGAACGAGCCGATGCCGCCGAAGGCGAAGACCGACTCGGTGAGCACCGCGCCCGACAGCAGACCGCCGGTGAGCAGGCCGACGGCGGTGACGATCGGCAGCAGCGCGTTGCGCAGCACATGGCGGCCGCGCACCACCTGGCGGCTCAGGCCCTTGGACTCCGCGGTGCGCACGTAGTCCTCGCCGAGCACCTCCAGGACACTGGCCCGGGTCATACGGGTGATGATGGCCAGCGGGATCGAGGCGAGCGCCAGGGCCGGGAGCACCAGGTGCATCGCCGCGTCCCAGGCCGCGTCGAACTCGCCGGTGAGGAGGCCGTCCAGGACGTAGAAGCCGGTGATCTCGGTGGCGTCGATGCCGGTGGTCTGGCGGCCGAAGCTGGGGAACCAGCCGAGCTGGACGGCGAAGACCGCCTTGAGCAGGAAAGCCAGGAAGAACACCGGGATGCAGATGCCCAGCAGGGAGCCGGAGACCGCGGTGACGTCCAGCCAGCTGCCGCGCCGGCGGGCGGCGAAGTAGCCCAGCGGGACACCGACGGCGATGGCGATGATCATGGCCGAGACGCCGAGCTCCACCGTGGCCGGGAACGCCCGGGTGAACTCGTCCCACACCGGCTGGCCGGTCTGGGTGGAGACGCCCAGGTCCAGCTCGGACAGCCGCTTGAGGAAGCGGCCGTACTGGACCCACACGGGCTGGTCGAGCCCGAGGGCCGCCTCGATGCGGGCCCTGTCCGCCTCGGTCGCACGCTCGCCGAGCATGGCCGCGGCGGGTCCGCCGGGCAGCCGGTTCAGCCAGATGAACAGCAGAACGGACAGACCCAGCAGGGTGGGTATCAGTTGGAGCAGTCTTCGTACGACGAGACGCAACACCCCGCGATGCCCCTTTCTTGGTCCTCATGGGCAGGTCCGCCCGGCCACTTCGGATGCCGTGGCCGGGCGGACCTGCGCGCGGTCATGCGTTTACTTGAAGGAGACCTCGGCGAAGTTCTCCTGCGTCAGCGGGGAGACCTTCGGGGGGTTGACGTCCTTGGCGAACGCGATGGAGGGCGGGGAGGAGGAGACCGGGACGCCCGGGATGTACTCCATGATGGCCTCGTTGGCCTTCTTGTACAGCTCCACCCGCTTGGCGACGTCCGGCTCGGCGCTGGACTTCTTCACCGCGTCGAAGACCTTGTCGTCGCGGAAGCCCCACTGCTTGTCGTACCCGGCGAACCAGGTGCCGATGAAGTTGTAGGCGTCGTTGAAGTCACCGGTCCAGCCCAGCAGGTGCAGGTCGCAGGTGCCCGCCTCGGTGGCGTCGATGTAGTCCGGGGCCCACTTCATGGGCTTGGGCTGCACCTTGACGCCGGCCTTCTCCAGGTCGGACTTCATCAGCTCGAACATGTCGGCCGGGGCGGGCATGTACGGGCGGGTGACCTCGGTCGGGTAGCAGAAGGTGACCTTGAGGTTCTCCTCGCCGGCCTTCTTCAGCAGGTCCTTGGCCTTGTCCGTGTCGAACTCGTAGGTGGCGACCTTGTCCGAGTGGCCGTCGACGGTGTCCGGCATGAACTGGGTGGCCACCGTGCCGCCCTCGGGCAGCTGCGTCTTGACGACGTTCTCGCGGTCGATGGCGTGGGTGATCGCCTGGCGGACGTCCTTCTTCTTCAGGGCCTTGTTCGCCTCCTGCGACATGCCCATGTAGAAGATGTTGAACACGCCGCGGACCGGGACCTGGAAGCCTTCCTTCTCCAGGGTCTTCACGTCCGAGGGAGCGACCAGGTCGTAGCCGTGGATGTTGCCGGCCTGCAGCGCCTGGCGGCGCGCGGACTCCTCGGCGATGGTGCGGAAGACCAGCTTCTCGACGCCGGCCTTCTCACCCCAGTAGTCGTCGAACCGCTCGAGGGTGACTTCCTTGTTGCCCTTGTCCCACTCGGTGATCTTGAAGGGGCCGGTGCCCGCGACGGTGCCGGCCTCCTGGCTGTACTTGGGGTAGGAGATGGCGTCGCCCTCGCCGCTCAGCTCCTGCTTCTCGTAGGCGTCGATGGCCTTCGGGGAGTGGATGGCCAGCGCCTGGAGCGAGAAGCCGCCGGGCAGGTTGGCGGTGGCCTCGTGCACGCTGATGACGGCGGTGTGCTCGTCCTTCGCCTCGCAGCCCTTGTAGTTGGCCTCGGGCGTGTCCTTGTTCTCGTTCTTCGCGAAGCCGAGGAAGACCTTCTGCCAGTAGTAGGAGACCGCGCTCTCCTGGTACGTGCCGGTCCAGTTGAACCAGTGGTCGTAGTTCTTGCACACCGCCTCGGCGGTGAGCTTCTCGCCGTCGTGGAACTTCACGCCCTTGCGGAGGTTGAAGGTCCACTCGGTGCCGGTCTCGTCGGCGTTCCACGACTCGGCGAGGCCACCGACCAGCTCGGTGCCGCCCGGCTCGTGCTCGATCAGCGCCTCGAAGGCCTGGCGGGTGACCCGGAACGTCTCACCGTCACTGGCCAGCGCCGGATCCAGCGAGCCCGGGTCTCCGGCGGCGCCGAAGACGAAGGTGTCACCACCCTTGCCTTCGTCCTTCTCGCCTCGTTCACTGGCACATCCAGTGGCGATCACACCAACCGCGAGGGTCGCCGCGATCGTCTGGACGACCCTGGAACCGGTTATTCGCATGTTCCACCTCAGGGGTCGGTGACGGTTTGACTGCTGGTCGCCCGAACAGTACTGCGCCCAACCATCGGTGTGAACTGTCCGCATGTCGGTGATATAGACCTGAGACCCTGGCGCCCGAAACGGCGGCAGTGCAGGTCAAAGCGTTGATACCGGGCGAAACCACCGGTCGCCGACGGGGCGGGGTCCGGCGCCGCGGGGGCTTGTCAGTAGGGGGTCAGTAGGGGGTCAGTAGGGGCGGGGGTAGCCGTAGCCGTGTCCGGGGGCCGCCGCGGGGGCGGCGGCATGGGCGTCACGGTCGAAGAACGGGCGGGAGTTGGCCCGCAGCCACATGGCGACCGGGTCGTACTCGTCCGACATCGACACCGTGGACACCGCCAGCCCGTCCGGCACCGCGGCCACCGACTGCCGCATCATCGAGCGCACCGACTCCACCGCCTGCGGCGCGAAGTCGTACAGGTCGAGCCCGATCACCAGCCGCGGCGCGCCCAGGGCGGGCTGTACCCAGGCCCGGCGCAGGGTGCGCACGGCGGGCGTGCGGTGGGCGTTGTGCACCAGTTGGGCGTAGAAGTGCGGTACGTCCACGGTCGGTTCGCCGATGCGCAGCGGTCCGGCCGGCAGCCTCTCCAGCCCGCCCGCGATCCGGCGCAGGTCCAGCCAGGGGATGCCGACGCCGCCGCCGGGCGCGTGCGGGTTGAGCCACAGCCCCCAGCGGTCGGGGAAGAGGGCGGCGGCGATGTCGCGCCCGCCGACCACCTCGTGGGCCCTGGTCCAGCCGGAGGCCGTCAACTCGTGCTCGGAGGTCACACAGGGTGCGTAGCCGTGCCCGGCGACCTCCATGTTCCCGTACTGGGCGTCGGGGGAACCGGCCTGGCCGTGCCAGAGCAGCATCCACACCCGGCCGGAGGCGAGGGCGCCCAACAGCGCTTCATAGGTGTCGTACCGCCCGGGCGCCACCTGCCGCAGCAGCTGCTCAACGCTTCCACCCGCGCTCACGTGGGCCGCCCCTTCTCGCGTCGTCCTCGCTCACCGGGCCGCGCGCGCGTCCCGTCCCGACATCCAACCAGCTTACGGTCCGCACCCGACAGGGTCCGGACCACTCGGCCGTTTCCGGGCAGGGGCGCCCTGGCCGGGCGCCCGGCCGCGGGGACACCGGGCGGCCCGGGGGGTCAGTACGGCTGGTCCTGGCGGTCGTAGAAGGGCCGCACGCACTGGCGCATCCAGTCCACGACCGGGTCCTGGGCCGCGTCCAGCAGCACCATCTGCACCGGCCACCGCACCGGCTCCCGGCCCAGCGCGCGGCCGAGCGCGTCGTGCGCCGCCGCGCGGGCCTGCGGGTCCAGCAGGTCCAGCTCCACCCCGACGAACAGCGCGGGCGCGTCCCCCTCGACGCTGGCCAGACCGCGGCGGGCGGTGCGGACCTGCGGCAGCACCGCGAACTCCCCGGCCGCGGCGGCCAGGAAGTCCACCGGCTCCTCCTGCCAGTCGGGCTCGAAGAGCCGGACCCGGGCGCCGCTCGCCATCCCCGGGATCCCCTCGGCCCCGCCCTCGCGGCACAGTTCGGCCACGGCCTCCGGGGGCAGCGGGACGCCGACGGTGCCGTCGGGGTTGACCGCGATTCCCACCTGCGGCGGCAGGCCGCGGGCGAACTCCCGCGCGGGCGCGACGGCGAAGGGCAGATGCGAGCCGACGCACCGCAGGAACTGCTGCTCGGAACTGAAGACGGGCACATAGGGCGCCCCGTCGAGCTGGATCGTGGGCAGGTCGAGGTTGGGGCTTTCCGGCCCGCCGCCCTCGGGCAGCGGCACCCACAGACTGCTGCGGCCGAGCACCTCCAGCAGCCGGGCGCCCGCTCCCGGGGCGCCGAGGGAGGCGGCGAGGGTCTCCTCCAGCTCGTTGCCGGGCCAGTCGCCGCCGTGCCCCGGTCCGTACTGCTGCGGGATGGTCATGGGAAAACCCTATCGGCACCGGGTGGGTGCGTCCGCCCTCGTCCCGCGCCCGCGTCCACGGGGCGCACGGGGCGCCGGGCGCGGGACCTCAGTCGAACACCACCCCGCGCAGCGCCCCCGCCGCTCCCCGGTCCAGCAGCACCGACGCGACGCAGCCCCTGGGCAGCCGCCCGGCCTCCGCGTCCGCCACCAGCCGGCGCACCGCCCGCCGGTGCCGGGCGAAGGCGTACGCCGACACTCCGCGCCCCCGTTCCGCCTGCCCGGCCAGCGCCACCCGAGGCGGTACGTCCAGCAGCAGCAGGTGCACGGCCCGCCCGCGCCGCCGCGCGTCCCGGGCCAGCCAGCGGCGCACCCAGCCCTGGGCCCCGCAGTCGTGCACCACCACACCGGCGCCCGAGGCCAGGGCCCGCCACAGCGCGAGATAGTGCGCGGCCCTCACCAGGGGGCGGTAGGCGGCGTACGGCAGCCGGGCGGGCATCCGCCGCTCCCAGCGCTCCCGCATGTCCTGGGAGTCGATCCGCACCACCGCGTCGCCCTCGGCGACCACGCGGCGGATCAGGGTGGACTTGCCGCTGCCCGGCAGCCCGGAGACGACCACCCGGTCGCCCGCGGGGAAGCGCAGGATCCGCACCGCCGCGGTGCCGCGCAGATCGCGTCCGCCGGCTCTCCCCGCTCTCTCCGGTGCTGCCGTGGGCACTGCCGCGGGCACCGCCTTCCCCGGCGTCACCCTGCGCCGGGGCGGCGCTCCGCCCTGTGCCGCACAAGCACTCTCCAGGCTGCTCACCGGATACGCCCTCCCCGCTTTCGCGCCACGTGCTCGCGGCGTCACCCTGAGCGTGTCAAGAAGGACGACGGTGGACAAGACGGCAGCTCACCAGGTGTGTCACGGTGCCGTACCCGTCACGTCACCCCCCTCGTCCCGGACGCGGCGGCACGGCTTCGCGCCCGCCCGGGGGGCGGTGCGCGCCGGGCGTGCGATGATGAGCGGGTCAACTGCATACCGGCCGATCGAGTCCGCACGGGAGAGTTCCCGGAAAACGCTGGTCACGACGGTTTCCGGGGCGCCGAAGGAGCAAGTCCTCCCTTGAATCTCTCAGGCCCCGATACCGTGTGGACGAGGCAGATCTGAAAAGCGGGCGGTCCCCGAGCGGGCCGTCCCACCCAAGGTGCAAGCCGTGGCCCGCCCGTGCGGACTCGTGGCGAACCTCTCAGGTTCCGATGACAGATGGGGAGGACGTGTCCTTCCCGCCGTCCTCGCACGACATCGCCACCTCGCCTGGGAGCCTGCCGACCATGAGTGATTCCCCCCGCCGTACCGCCCTCGACTCCGTGCACCGCGCCCTGGGCGCGACCATGACGGACTTCGCGGGCTGGGACATGCCGCTGCGCTACGGCAGCGAGCGCGACGAGCACAACGCCGTGCGCACCCGCGCCGGCCTGTTCGACCTGAGCCACATGGGCGAGATCGCCGTCACCGGCCCGCAGGCCGGCGAGCTGCTGGACCGCGCCCTGGTCGGCCATCTGTCCGCCGTCGCCGTGGGCCGGGCGCGCTACACCATGATCTGCGACGAGTCCGGCGGCATCCTCGACGACCTGATCGTCTACCGGCTGGGCGACGAGGAGTACCTGGTCGTCGCCAACGCCTCCAACGCCCAGGTGGTGCTGGACGCCCTCACCGAGCGGCTCGACGGCTCCGGTCTCACCGGCGCCGCCGTGCGCGACGACCGCGACGCCTACGCCCTCCTGGCCGTCCAGGGGCCGCGGGCCGCCGTCGTCCTGGCGAAGGTCACCGACGCCGACCTCGACGGTCTGAAGTACTACGCCGGGCTGCCCGGCACGGTGGCGGGCGTGGACGCGCTGATCGCCCGCACCGGCTACACCGGCGAGGACGGCTTCGAGCTGTTCGTCGCCCCCGGCGACGCCGAGACGCTGTGGCGGGCGCTGACCGAGGCCGGCGCGGACGAGGGCCTGGTGCCGTGCGGGCTGTCCTGCCGCGACACGCTGCGGCTGGAGGCGGGCATGCCGCTGTACGGGCACGAGCTGACCCGCTCCACCACCCCCTTCGACGCCGGGCTCGGCCGCGTGGTGAAGTTCGACAAGTCCGGCGACTTCACCGGCCGCGCCGCCCTGGAGGCCGCCGCCTCGCGCGCCGCCGAGAACCCGCCGCGCAAGCTGGTCGGCCTGGTCGCCGCCGGCCGCCGGGTGCCGCGCGCCGGATACGCGGTGGTCGACGCGGACGGCTCGGTGATCGGCGAGGTCACCTCCGGCGCTCCCTCCCCCACGCTGGGCAGGCCGATCGCCATGGCCTACGTGGACGCCGCCCACGCCGCCCCGGGCACCGGGGGTGTGGCGGTGGACATCCGCGGTACGCATGAGCCCTACGAGGTCGTCGCGCTGCCGTTCTACCGGCGCGAGCGCTGACGGCCCCGGCCACCGCCGTACCACCAGCCGTACCACCAGCCGTACCGCCCGACCGACCGCCCCTTCCCGCGCCCCCGCCCGGGATCCCGTCCCACCTGGCAAGACCCGTTTCTCACACCACACCCCTGATCAGGAGAATCACGTCATGAGCAACCCCCAGCAGCTGCGCTACAGCAAGGAGCACGAGTGGCTGTCGGCCGCCGAGGACGGCGTCTCGACGATCGGCATCACCGAGCACGCGGCGAACGCCCTCGGCGACGTCGTCTTCGTGCAGCTCCCGGAGGTCGGCGACACGGTGACCGCGGGTGAGACCTGCGGCGAGCTGGAGTCGACCAAGTCGGTCAGCGACCTGTACGCGCCGGTCACCGGTGAGGTCACCGAGGTCAACCAGGACGTGGTGGACGACCCGGCGCTGGTGAACTCCGCCCCCTACGAGGGCGGTTGGCTGTTCAAGGTCCGGGTGACGGACGAGCCGGCGGACCTGCTGTCCGCTGACGAGTACGCCGCCTTCACCGGCGAGTGAGCGGCGGCCCGCCCGCCCCTTCCGCGCCCGGATCCGCCGTCCGCCGCCATCCCACCACGATCGGAAAGACCCGGATGTCGCTTCTGAACAGTTCCCTGCACGAGGTCGATCCCGACGTCGCCGCAGCCGTCGACGCCGAGCTGCGCCGCCAGCAGAGCACCCTGGAGATGATCGCCTCGGAGAACTTCGCTCCGGTCGCCGCCCTCCAGGCCCAGGGCTCGGTCCTCACCAACAAGTACGCCGAGGGCTACCCCGGCCGCCGCTACTACGGCGGCTGCGAGCACGTCGACGTGATCGAGGACATCGCCCGCGAGCGGGTGAAGGACCTCTTCGGCGCCGAGGCCGCCAACGTCCAGCCGCACTCGGGCGCCTCGGCCAACGCCGCGGCGATGTTCGCCCTGCTGCAGCCGGGCGACACCATCCTGGGTCTGGACCTGGCGCACGGCGGCCATCTGACCCACGGCATGAAGATCAACTTCTCCGGCAAGCTGTACGACGTGGTCGCCTACCACGTCGACGCCGAAACCGGCCTGGTCGACATGGAGGAGGTCGAGCGGCTGGCGCGGGAGCGCCGCCCGAAGCTGATCATCGCCGGCTGGTCGGCGTACCCCAGGCAGCTCGACTTCGCCGCCTTCCGCCGTATCGCCGACGAGGTGGGCGCGCTGCTGATGGTGGACATGGCGCACTTCGCCGGTCTGGTGGCCGCGGGCCTCCACCCCAACCCGGTGCCGTACGCGGACGTGGTCACCACCACGACCCACAAGACGCTGGGCGGTCCGCGCGGCGGGGTGATCCTGTCGAAGCAGGAGCACGCCAAGAAGATCAACTCCGCGGTCTTCCCCGGCCAGCAGGGCGGCCCGCTGGAGCACGTCATCGCGGCGAAGGCCGTCTCCTTCAAGATCGCTGCGACGGAGGAGTTCAAGGACCGCCAGCGCCGTACCCTGGAGGGCGCGAAGCTGCTGGCCGAGCGGCTGACGCGGCCGGACGCGGCCGAGGCGGGCGTCGCCGTGCTGTCGGGCGGCACCGACGTCCACCTGGTCCTGGTGGACCTGCGCGACAGCGAGCTGGACGGCCGGCAGGCCGAGGACCGCCTGCACGCCATCGGCATCACCGTCAACCGCAACGCCATCCCGAACGACCCCCGCCCGCCGATGGTCACCTCGGGTCTGCGCATCGGCACCCCGGCGCTGGCCACGCGCGGCTTCACCACCGACGACTTCCGCGAGGTCGCGGACGTCATCGCCGAGGCGCTGAAGCCCTCGTTCGACGAGGCGAAGGCCAAGCAGCTGGCCGGCCGCGTGTCCGCGCTGGCCGACAAGCACCCGCTGTACCCGGGCCTGTAGGCCCCGGCGCGGCACCCGGGTGCGCCGCCCCCGCCGGCGGCGCACCCGGTCCGCCCAGTCCACCCGGCTCACCGGCCCTCCCGGCCACCGACACCGTGTCCCCCGTCCCGCACACCCGCGGGGCTCCACGCCCGCCTTACCCGGCGGGCCGCGAACCACGAGCAGACAAGGGAGTCCGCCACCGTGGCCATCTCCGTCTTCGACCTCTTCTCCATCGGCATCGGCCCCTCCAGCTCGCACACCGTGGGCCCCATGCGGGCGGCCGGGATGTTCGCACGCCGGCTGCAAAAGGAAGGCGTGCTGGCCGGCACCGTCTCGCTGCGGGCCGAGCTGTTCGGCTCCCTGGGCGCCACCGGCCACGGCCACGGCACGCCCAAGGCCGTGCTGCTGGGCCTGGCGGGCCACTCGCCGCGCACCGTCGACGTCGAGGCCGCGGAGGCGGAGGTCGAGCGGGTGCGGCGCTCGGGCCGGCTGGGCCTGCTCACCGCCGGCGGGGAGGGCGGCTCCGAAGACGGCAAGGGCGGTGGCGGCCACGAGATCGCCTTCGACGTCGACCGCGACCTGGTGCTGCACCGCCGCCGCTCGCTGCCGTACCACGCCAACGGCATGACCCTGGCCGCGTACGGTGCCGACGGCGCGCCGCTGCTGGAGAAGACCTACTACTCGGTGGGCGGCGGTTTCGTGGTGGACGAGGAGGCGGCCGGAGCCGGCCGCATCAAACTCGACGACACGGCGCTGAAGTACCCCTTCCGCACCGGTGACGAGCTGCTGCGCGCCACCCGCGAGACGGGCCTGTCCGTCTCGGCGCTGATGCTGGAGAACGAGCGGGCCTGGCGGAGCGAGGAGGAGATCCGCGCGGGCCTGCTGGAGATCTGGCGGGTGATGCGCGAGTGCGTGGCCCGCGGCCTGTCGCGGGAGGGCATCCTGCCCGGCGGTCTGAAGGTCCGCCGGCGCGCGGCCGCCTCGGCGCGGCGGCTGCGCGCCGAGGGGGACGCCGCGGCGCGTGCCATGGAGTGGCTGACGCTCTACGCGATGGCGGTCAACGAGGAGAACGCCGCCGGCGGGCGCGTCGTCACCGCTCCCACCAACGGCGCGGCGGGCATCATCCCGGCCGTGCTGCACTACGCGATGGAGTTCGTCCCCGGAGCGGACGACGACACGGTCGTGCGCTTCCTGCTGACCGCGGGTGCCATCGGCCTGCTGTTCAAGGAGAACGCTTCCATCTCCGGCGCCGAGGTCGGCTGCCAGGGAGAGGTCGGCTCGGCCTGCTCCATGGCCGCCGGCGGTCTCGCCGAGGTCCTGGGCGGCTCGCCCGAGCAGGTCGAGAACGCCGCCGAGATCGGCATCGAGCACAACCTGGGCCTGACCTGCGACCCCGTGGGCGGCCTGGTCCAGATCCCCTGCATCGAGCGCAACGGCATGGCCGCGGTCAAGGCGGTCACCGCGGCCCGGATGTCCCTGCGCGGCGACGGCCGCCACCACGTCTCCCTGGACAAGGCCATCAAGACGATGAAGGAGACGGGCGCGGACATGAAGGTCAAGTACAAGGAGACCGCCCGCGGCGGGCTGGCCGTCAACGTCATCGAGTGCTGAAGGGGCGGCCGCCCTGACCTGCGGTTCCTGTCCTTTCGGAACTGTCGGGCCCTTTCTCGTCTACACGACGGAAAGTCCCTGAGAAGTCCCTCGGAAGAAGCGGAGAGTCCCTGAAAACTCCCTGGGAAGGGGCCGGGCGGAGCACCCGCACAGCACCTGATCAGCTCCGGAGTCTCCGGGCGGGCAGCCGTACGGATGCCCGCCCGGGGACTGGCTGTCTCGGAAAGCGCAGCGCAGCAGGCCAACCACTTGGCTGGCCCGCCTCATGAAGCTTCCGCCTCACCCTTCTTTCTCCATGCCCATCACAGCGCCTCCTCTCTGTCACCATGTACGGGTGACAGAGAGAAACCCAGGTCAAGGAACAGCAAAGCCGTTCTAACTCCGCAGGTCAGGAAGCTGGTCCCCGCGCGAGCGGGGGTGGTCCGGCTTCGGCCGCCGGTGGTTACTCCGGGGCCGCCGCGTCGACCGTCGCGGGCCCGGCGGACGGGACGGCGGCCGTGGTGGTGACTGAACCGTTCCGGGTTCGGCGCGGTGCGGGCAGCAAGCCGCTGCCGCGCGTCCCCTTGCCGCCGCCTTCTCTTCCTCTGCCCTGGCACTCGCCCAGAATCACTGACTGTCGTCAGGACAGCAAGGCAGTCGGACCAAGCACGCACCCGCTCGGTGTTCATTTGTCAGACAGGGCTTGGCCCCGGCCGGGATCCCGGTCTGCTTGGTCCATGCGCTGGCCGATGCCGCCGCCGCGCGGGACAGCGGCGACTGGGCCTGGGACGCCGAGTTCTGCCTGTTGACGTGCGGCCGCGCCGACGGCTCCCGGCCCAACCTGTTGGTCGCCGCCCGGGATGCCGAGGCGGCCGGGCGCTTCGACCTCGCCTGGACGGCCCTGGACCGACTGGACCGCGCCCCGGTCGGCCCGGCGGCGCGCGCCCGGCCCGCAACCACTCCCCCATGCGGGCGTGCACCTGGTCGATAGCGGCTCCGGCCCGACGCAGCACCTCGGCCTCAGCTGGGGTCTTGCGGATCCGCAGCGCGTCGAGCACCTGCCCGTCGAGTTCCTGCCGGGCGTCGGGCAGCACGGTGCGGAAGGCGGCGGCCTTCTCGGCCCACATGTGATGCTCCACCGCGACCCGCACCGTGCTGCGGGGAAGGCGGGCGGCGACGAGAGCGTACGGGGCCTCGGTCCCGCCCCGGCCGGTGATCTCGATACCGAGGCCCCCGGCCGGGGAGGCGTGCGCCTCGGCCCGCTCCAGCTCCGGTACTACGAGGAAGGGTTTGTCGGCAGCGGGCAGGACGAGGCAGGTGAGACGCTCCAGGGGCTTGGCGTTGTATCCGGTCGCAATCACCCGGCTCGACGATCGCCGAGAGTGGCACATGCGCTTCGAGGCGGCGATGCGGGGCCTGCCCGACCACCAGCGCCGACTGTCGCCGTGCTGCCGCTGCTGTCGGCGTACGCCCGCCCGGGCGAGCCGGGACCCTGGGGGTCGGTGGCGGTGCCGTACCCTCGCTCTCACCAGGGTTCATCGGTAAGTGCGTCGCGGATCTGAAGCTGCTCGGCCTGCTGTAGCGGACGCGGGGGGACGTGTGGCGGTCGTCAGCCCCGCAGCCGGGCCATCCAGGCCTCGACCTCGTCCGCCGTCCTGGGCAGGTCGGCCGAGAGGTTCTCGTTGCCGTCGGCGGTGACCAAGATGTCGTCCTCGATCCGGACGCCGATGCCGCGGTACTCCTCGGGCACGGTCAGGTCGTCAGACTGGAAATACATCCCCGGCTCGACGGTGAGCACCATGCCGGGCTCCAGCGTGCCGTCCACGTACAGTTCGGTGCGGGCCTTGGCGCAATCGTGGACGTCCAGACCGATCATGTGACCGGTGCCGGCCAGAGTCCAGCGGCGCTGCAGGCCGAGCGCGAAGACCTCGTCCACCGACCGGTCGCCGAACAGGCCCCAGGAGACCAGGTGCTCGGCCAGGGTCCGCTGGGCAGCGTCGTGAAAGTCCCGGTAGGCGGCGCCGGGCTTGACCGCAGCGATGCCGGCCTCCTGCGCCGCGAACACCGCTTCGTAGACCTTGCGCTGGATCGGGGTGAAGCGGCCGCTGACGGGCAGGGTGCGGGTGACGTCGGCGGTGTAGAGGTTGTTGGTCTCCACTCCGGCGTCGAGCAGCAGCAAATCACCGGGACGGGCAGCGCCGTCGTTGCGGACCCAGTGCAGCGTCGTGGCGTGCTCGCCCGCGGCGCAGATCGAGGCATAGCCGACGTCGTTGCCTTCGATCCGCGCGCGCAGGAAGAACGTGCCCTCGATCCTGCGCTCCAGGGTCGGCTCGTCCGTGCCGAGGACGCGCACGACGTCCTCGAAGCCGCGGGTGGTCGCCTCGCAGGCGAAGCGCAGGTCGGCGATCTCGAACTCGTCTTTGACCAAGCGCATCTCGGAGAGGAAGACGTGGAACTCACCGTCGCGTTCCGCGGTGACCTTGTCATGCAGGGCGGCCTCGACACCGGCGTCGTAGCCGCGCAGCAGGCGGATCGGGCCGGTGGCCTCGGCCAGCCGCCCGGTCAGCGTGCGCACATCGCGGCACGGCAGCCCCAGGAGTTGCTCGTTCTCGGCGAGGCTGTTGCGCCGGCCGTCCCAGAGCTCGCCGTGGTAGTCCTGCCAGAACTCGCCACTCTCGCGGTCCGATCGGGGCAGCATGTAGGCGATCGCTCTGTGTGTGCCGTCCTGGCCGGGCTCCAGGACCAGCACGGCGTCCTGCGATTGGTCACCCGTCAGGTAGACGTAGTCGGAGGAAGGCCGGAATGGGTAGTCCGTGTCGTTGGAGCGAACCTTGGGGTTACCGGAGGGGATCACCAGCAGTTCGCCGGGGAAGCGGGCGGAGAGTCTGGCCCGGCGGCGCGCGGTGTACGCGGCCTGTGGGATGGTCTTGAGGTCGTGTCGCTCGGTGTCGGCCCAGCCCCGCTTCATGTTCTCGGCGAGTTCGTCGCTCACCTTCCCGAGCAGGCCGTTCTTCCGGCTCCCGCGCTCGCTCTCGAGGTCCTCGGGTACCTGACTCTCGGCTGTCCGCTCAGTCATAACCGTCTCCTGATTCGAATGGCTCCAGGCTGCCTTCGGGCGAGCAGCTCTGGTTGTGGGTGGACGGGCGCGGGCGGGCCTCGGCCCGTGAGCCGCATCGGTGTGGTGGGCTGTCTGCCCGTGCGCTCCGCCGTTCCGGCGGTAGGCGCAGTTCGCCCGGATTCGCGTCGATACCCGACTCGTGCCATGGATCTGGGGCTGGTTACTCCTCATTGAGCCCTTGGTCGGCTAGTCGCCCGTCCATGCGTTCGGCTACGGCAGCGGTCCGGTTGGGCTGTTGCCCACCGCCCCTCTCCGAGGGGCGATCGGCATAATGCTGTCGTCCCGGTCACCAGATCGTCGACCGACGGGGCCTGTCCGCGAATGATGCCGGTTAACACAACTGGATTCAGGCCGGTTTCTGCAGCTACCTGCCTCCAGGCGATTTTGCGCCATTCCCTATGGAAGTCGAGGCGACGGCGCAATGCGACCACATTGAAATGATGGCTTGACACCAAGACTCCTTAGGTCAAGGCTTGGGGAACACGCCTGCCTGCGCAACCTGAACGACTTGCGCTGACATGCCGGCCCGAACCCCCTCCCCGACCAGTCTTGAAATACAATGTTAAATTCCCCTCTGGCGCCTGTCAGGGTTTTGCCAACCGACCCCGGTGCGAGGAAAAAGAACTCGCATTGCCTCGCACCGGGTATCAGAAGTTCACATGCTTGGGTTTCTTTCAGGGCTGCTTTCTGCAACCCAGTAGTCGGCATTGTCGATTCCCAGCTTCACAGGATCGAAGACTGGGTCCACTCCAAGTTTCCTCTGACTCTCATAGTCCCGCAGAGCGATCAGGGCGGGCTTGGCCAAGAAGACGAGGCAGATCATGTTGATCCAAGCGAGGGTGGCATAGCCGACATCGCCGATCGCCCACATTATGTCTGCCGATTCGACCGCACCGTAGAAGACCATGGCGAGCATCGCGACGCGGAGGGCGTGCAGGAGTGACTCGTTCCGTACACCGCGAGTCAGGTAGGTCAAGCTTGTGTTGGCGATGTAATAGAAGGCGACGAGCGTGGTGAAGGCGAACAGCCCGATGGCAGTGGCCACGAAGTGAGGACCGATACCAGGGATTACTGAGTCAATGGCTCCTTGCGTGTAGGCGGGGCCTGCCTCGACGCCCTTGATGTGCGTAATGATGTGCTCTCCGGATTCGGTGTGGACGTTATAGTTTCCGGTGACGAGAATCATGAACCCCGTAGCCGTACAGACGAAAAGCGTGTCGATGTAGATCGAGAACGCCTGGACCAGACCCTGTTTCGCGGGGTGAGACACCTGAGCCGCTGCCGCCCCATAGGTTCCTTCGCCGACGCCGGCGACGTTGGAGAAGAGAGCGCGGCGCACCCCCCAGGCGATCGCTGCTCCGACGATTCCGCCGAACACGGAGTCCACCCCGGCTGCGCTCTTGACCACCAGGAGGAAGACGGCTGGCACCTCAGTGAGGTTGGCGGCCAGGACGATGAGCGCCGCGATGATGTAGCCGATGGCCATGAACGGCACCAGTACATCGGCGACACCGACCACGCGTCCTCGCCGGCCGAAGATGACGAAGCCGAGCAGACCGACGAGGACTACACCGGTGAGCCATGGCTTGATGCCCATCGCTTGGTCGAAACTGGCTGCGATGGCGTTGGATTGGACCCCGGGCGCCAGTACCGCGTACAGAGCCAGGGCGGCAGATGCGGCGACGACTCCGAGCCACTTCCTTCTCAGGCCTTTCTCCAGATAGTAGGGAATGCCGCCCCAGAAGGTTCCCTCAGATTTGATCTTGTATATCTGGGCGAGTGTCGACTCGATGAAAGCTGTGGCTCCTCCGAGAAGAGCCATCACTGCCATCCAGAACAGGGCTCCCGGTCCGCCTGCCGCGATGGCCGTCGCCACGCCCGCTATGTTGCCGACGCCGACCCGACTTGACAGGGTCAAGGTCAAGGCCTGAAATGAGCTGATGCCTGCCTCCGAGCGCTCTCCTTTCCATATGTGGCGGATCATGTCGGGGATTCGCCGGATCTGCACACCGCGGGTCAGGATGGTGAATACCAAGCCGAGGCCCAGGGCTAGCACTACCAGCGGGCTCCACAGCCAGTCGGTGAGGGAGGTGAGGAAATTCATGCTTGACTTCCTTTGGCGTACACATGCCACGAACGTGATCTGGTTCCAGTCGGCCACCGGCGTCAGGGTGGTGAGGTCGGTGGCCGATGAACAGGGCGCCTTGTTGAGAGCTGGTGTGGTGCCTCTGGCGTGTGGTTTCCGAAGGCTGATTTTTCCGTGGTGACGGCTCAGCGGTGTAAATCAGTGAGGGGGGCGCATCGACAGCCGACGCTGTTCGGTTCCTTGTGTTCCGGGGGGTTCTTTCCAGGCGGTCGTCCGTGAGGAGACTCCTCTGGAGCGGTGGCAGGGTTTCTCGGTGCGGGAGTCAGGAGCTGAGCGGCCTTACTCCTCCGCAGCGGTCAGGTACGCCCACCGGGTGGCAGTCCCGCTGTGGAGCCGCGTTCCGTTCTCTTCCGATAGGGCTGCGATGATGTTGTTACCTCGGCCGTTCTCTTCTTGCGAGGAGTATTTGGCCAACCGGACCGCCCTCGGATTGGGGCCTGTGTCGGTGACTTCTATGTGGATGGCCTTGGGGTGGCCGTAAGTGTGGCGTACCTCCAGGATGACGGGGGGCAGGGCGTGCTGGACGGCGTTGGTGACCATCTCCGTGATCACCAGGAGGGTGTTGTCGAGCAGTTCGGGTTCCAGGTGGGTTTCCAGAGCCGCACGCACATACCTACGTGCCAGGCCTGGAGCCTGGTTCGTGTGCGGGAGCAGGCTTGTGACCTTGCTTCCCTCGCTGTCTCGCGACATGTGGTGACCAGGTGCGGAGCTGTTGGCCGGCCTCTTCCCGGAGGGTTCTGTGAAGTTTTCCTCGGGGTGGTGGCTATGGTCGGCTGGCTGGTTCCGCTGTGAAGCAGGAGTCTTGAGCGGTGACATGTGGGGTCCTCTGCGCGCGCTGTGCCGTGTCGGGTCCGGATCGGGCGGTCATGATGCGTTGGATCCTCGGTCGCTCGAGGATTTTTCGGGGTGCTTCAGACCGATCACCGCGTAGTCGAGCTGGCCGCTCCACACGGAGTGTCCGAAGGCACCCGCGATGTTGTTGCCGACCAGGAGCGGTCTGCGTTCCCACAGCAGAGGGATGGCCGGCGACTTCCGCATGATCTGCCGGTCCAGTTCTCTCCATGCCTGGTTGGCTTGGGTGGCGTCGGCCATGACCGAGATTTCGTCTATTCGTTCCATGGTTTCGCCGTCACGGAACTGCGAATAGTTGCCCTGGTTTCCCTTCTCTTTGATCGTGCGTCCGTCGAACAAGAAGGGGAGGAATGTGGCTCCTGACGGGTAGTCGGGGCACCATCCGCTCAAGGACATATCAGGCGCTTTCCTCGCGTCGCCGATGGTGTCGAAATAGACGGCCGGGTCCACGATCTGAATTCTGACGTTGATTCCGATGCGGGAGAGGTCCTTTTGGATGGCCTGAGCGCGGGCTGTGTCTTCCCTGGATACGGTGAAGTCGGCGGTGACTCGCTGTTTCAATCCGGCTTCGGTCAGTAGTTCCCTGGTCCGCCCCGGGTTGCCGGTGGGCGACAGGTCGAGGGGGTTCACTCTGTCGCCGCCGGTCAAGGTGGGGGGGAGGTAAGAGGTGGCGGGCTCGTTGAGTGCGGGGCCGCCTCGAGTTGCGACCTGGTCTTCCCTGTTGATCGCGTACTGGACGGCCTTGCGGACCGTGGAGTCGTCGAAGGGCGGCTTGGATGTGTTGAGGTGCAGCATGTCGGTGCAGCCGGTGATCTCGGCGACGAGTCGCTTGCGTGGTGCGCTCTTGGATGTGTCGGCCAGTAGTTCGGGCATGCTGTCGGGCTGCGTGTCGGACCACTGGACGGAGGAGGCGTCCTCGCCTTCGCTTGCGATGAGCCGATCGTCGATGTGTGCGCCGTTCCGTCCCATCCGCACGACAATCTTGTCGGGGTAGGCCTTGCGAACAGGGTCGGTGGCCGGGTCCCAGTGCGGGTTGCGTATCAGGACCATGCGTTCACGCTTGCTATATTTTTCGATCTTGTACGGTCCTGAGGAGAAGGGCCGCAGGTCGTAGCGGGTGCCCTTCTCCTGGGCGGGAGGAACCGGCGAGAAGGTCGGCAGGGTCGCGGTCTGGGAGAACTCGCTGACGGGGCGGTTGAGGCGGAAGACGATGGTGCGGTCGTCTGGAGTTTCGATCGAGTCCAGGTGCTCGCCGTCGAGGGGGCCCTCATACCCCTCGGTACCAGCGAGGTACCTGCGGGCGTAGTCGGGCCCGCCACTGAGTTGGGGGGCGAAGGACCTCTCGACGTTGTACTTGACGTCCTGAGCCCGGATGGGGCTGCCGTCTTCGTACTTCAGACCCTTCTTCAGAGTGAACGTCCACACTCTCCCGCCTTGGGAGGGCCGGCCGAGGTCGGTGGCGAGGTCTGGAACGAGTTCGGTGCCGCCTCTGCCGGGCTCCGCTTTGAAGGTGACCAGGGTCCGGTAGAGCAGGCGGATCCCGAAGTCCATGGCGGGCATGACCCAGTTGCGGGCAGGGTCGAGGTGAGGGAAGTCCTGATCGGCGAGGACTGTCAGAGTGCCGCCTCGCTGGGGTGTTCCGCCGACGATTCCGACAGCGCCAGGGGTGTGCTGTGCCAGCCCCTCTCTCGGGTCGTCATCCATGGAGCAGGCGCCGAGGCCGGCAGCCAGGCAGACCGACAGTGTGGTTGCCAGGGTCGTGCGTAGGAGCTTGGTCATCGTGCCACTCCGTCGTGGGAGACCGGTAACAGTGCGCAAAGAGGCCAGGTCTGCCCTGCCGGGCGGCAGGTCGTGCACCCCTCCACTGAAGTGGTGTGTAACATAATAATGTAAAATTGCATTGGCAAGAAGGCAGGACTCCCGTTACCTTCCCGTGCCCAACGGCGTCCGTGACACCTCCCCTGCACCAGGCATGGCGCATCGCCGAGTCCGGTCGCCCCCGATCTCCCGGAGCCAGCATGCCCCCGCCCTCAGCCCGCCCTACCACGGGCAGCCACGACCTCCCGACCTCCCCCGCCCTGTCGTCGTTCATGAGCAGCGGCTGGGCTCCCTCCCATCTGCCTCGCGACGTACGCGTCCCCGGCTACCAAGCCACCTCGGCTCGGCGGGCACGGCTCTCGGAACGCTTCCCCGGCGAGCGGCTCGTCCTGCCGGCCGGTGATCTCAAGGTGCGGTCCAACGACTGCGACTACCATTTCCGCCCCCATACCGCCTACGCCTGGCTGACCGGCCTCACCGGCGAGGACCAGCCAGGCAACGTGCTGGTCATGGAGCCCTCCGGCCCCGAGGGGCATCACCCCGTGCTGTACATGCGGCCTCGGTCCTCGCGCACGGGCGAGGAGTTCTACCGTGATCGCCGGTACGGCGAGTTCTGGGTCGGTCGCCGCCCTGACCTCGACGAGGCGGCGCAGCTCACCGGCATCGAATGCCGCCACCTGGACGAGCTGGCCGTTGCGCTGTCCGGGCCCCAGCCCCTCGCCCGGGTTCTGACCGGGATCGACTGTGCCGTTGACGCCCTGGTCGAGCCCCGCGTCTCCAGCGAAGCCGAGCGGTTGCGGGAGAAGGAGCTGGAGGCCTGTCTGTCCGAGCTCCGTCTGATCAAGGAGGCCTGGGAGGTCGAGCAGCTCCAACTGGCCGTGGACCACACCACGGTGGGCTTCGAGGACGTGGTGCGGGCCCTGCCCCGAGCCTTGCGCCACCGCCGCGGTGAGCGGTGGGTCGAAGGGATCTTCAATCTCCGGGCCCGTGCCGAGGGGAACGGTGTGGGGTACGAGACGATCGCGGCCGCCGGAGCACATGCCTGCGTACTGCACTGGGTACGGAACGACGGCCCCTTGGACCCCTCCCAACTCCTGCTGTTGGATGCCGGGGTGGAGACCGACACCCTCTACACCGCCGACATCACCCGTACCCTTCCCCTGTCGGGACGCTTCTCCCCCGTGCAACGGCAGGTCTACAACCTGGTGCTGGCAGCCCAGGAGGCCGGCATCGCCGCGTTGCGGCCAGGCGCCTCGTTCCGCGATTTCCACCGCGCTGCCATGAGAGTGATCACCGAAGGCCTGTGCGACTGGGGCGTGCTGAAGACTCCCGCCGACGAGTTGGGCGGGGACAGCGGCCTGCATCGCCGCTACACCCTCTGCGGCAGCGGCCACATGCTCGGCATGGACGTGCATGACTGTGCCAAGGCCCGTGCCGGTGCGTACGTTGAGGGAGTGCTGAAGGAAGGTCAGGTCCTGACCGTCGAGCCGGGTCTGTACCTGCAACCCGACGATGAGACCCTGCCGGCCGAACTGCGGGGCATGGGCGTGCGCATCGAAGATGACCTGGTGATCACCAAGGACGGGGCGCGGCTGATGTCCTCCGCGCTGCCCAGGACCGCGGACGGCATCGAGGAGTGGATGGGCGCGCTGCTTCAGGGGTGACGGGCCCACCTGCTGTTGGGTGAGGAGCGTGTCCGACCGGACACACTCCTCACCCTGTTCGCGAGGCTCCGCGGACTCTGCGGGGACAGCGCCGACTTTGCGAGGTCAGCGTGCGTTCAGTTTCCGAGCCGGGGACTTCTGCTCGGGCGTCTCCTGCTTGCGTGCGGCCCACAGGGAGCGGACGTGCGCCAGGTGGTGGCGCATGTGTTCCTCGGCCGCCGCGGCGTCACCGGCCAGCATGAAATCCAGCAGCTCGGCGTGTTCCCGCGCGGAGGCCACCAGCGCGCCCGCTTCCGCGAGCTCGGTGAGTCCGTAGAGCCGGGAGCGTTTGCGCAGGTCGCCCACCGTCTCTACGAGGCGTGAGTTGCCGGCCAGGGCGAGCAGGCCGAGGTGGAAGCGGCGGTCCGCCTCCAGGTAGCCGATGAGGTCGCCGGCGCGCGCGGCGGCCACGATCTCCTCGGCCGTGGGGCGCAGGGCCTCCAACTGCTCCCGCGTGGCGGACCTGGCCACCTTGCCGACGGTCGGGATCTCGATCAGGGCGCGGATCTCGGTGAACTCGTCCAGGTCGCGCTCGGACAACTCGGTGACACGGAAGCCCTTGTTGCGCACCGATTCGACCAGCCCCTCGTGCGCCAGGTCCAGCATGGCCTCACGGACGGGAGTGGCGGAGACGCCGTACTCGGCGGCAAGGGTGGGGGCGGAGTAGATCACCCCGGGCCGCAGTTCGCCCGCGATCAGCGCGGCCCGGAGGGCGTTGGCCACCTGGTCGCGCAAGTGCTCTTGCACCGAAACGAGTTTCCGGGGTTTCAGCTCGCTCATGGGTTCCCCTCCGTGGGTTTGTGATCCCACTATACAATGTCACGTTGCGCGGTACTTGCGCCATCCCCGGCGCGACCGGCCAGGTCGCGCCGGGGATCGGGAGGGGACCCGTCTCGCGGCGTTTCAGGCTGATGCGGCGGGCAGGAGGGACACTGTGCGGCTGGAGGTGTAGAAGTCCATCGCGGCGTGTCCCTGTTCCCTCATTCCGTAACTGGAGTCCTTCTCTCCCCCGAAGGGGAGGTGGAAGTCGACACCGGTGGTCGGAGCGTTCACCCGCAGCATGCCCGCGGTGAGGCGGTCGACCGCCGAGAGCGCTTTCGCCAGGTCACCCGTGTGCAGCGACGCGACCAGGCCGTAGTGACCGCTGTTCGCGGCCTGGACCGCTTCGTCGAAGTCCGCTGCCCCCGACAGCACCGCGATGGGGCCGAAGATCTCACGGCGGTGCAGCTCGTGTGCGGCGGGCACGTTCTCCAGCAGCACCGGATCGACGTACCAGCCCGCTGCTGCGCCCGAACC
Source organism: Streptomyces mangrovi (assembly GCF_900114215.1). GTDB lineage: Bacteria > Actinomycetota > Actinomycetes > Streptomycetales > Streptomycetaceae > Streptomyces > Streptomyces barkulensis. Next base: position 78,356 of record NZ_FOSG01000002.1, read on the forward strand.
GCGCCGACCGCCCCCTGCTAGCGCACGTGCCCCGGTGCTGAGGGCGCTGTCCCGGGCTCGGACGACACGGTCGCGGGCCGCTTTGGAGATGACGGGACCGCAGACCGCGGCCGCCGCGTGGGGGTCGCGGGCGGGCAGCTCCCGCAGGGCCTCCGCCAGCGCCTCGCGCAGTTTCGGCAGAGCGCTGCCCACTGCGATCACTCTTCTGGTGGCGGTGCACTTCTGCCCCGCGTAACCGGCGATCGCCGCGGCGATGTCCGCAGCCGCCTTCCCTATGTTGGCGTCCGGCAGGACCACGGCAGCGTTGTGGCCGCCCATTTCCGCCTGGGCGGGGATGCCGCGGGCTGCGGCGGCACGGGCCACCACAGCGCCGACGGCGGTCGAGCCGGTGAAGGAGACGACATCGGCCAGGCCGATCAGGGCGGCGCCGGCTTCGGCGCCTCCGGGAACGACCTGCAGAACGTCTGCGGGCAGGACCTCCTTGAGGATCTCGGCCAGCCGCAGAGCGCACGCGGTCGCCTCCGGTGCGGGTTTGAGGACGACGGCATTGCCGGCGGCCAGGGCCGGAGCGGCCTTCCAGGACGGAATGGCCAGCGGGAAGTTCCACGGGGTGATCAGGCCGGCGACGCCGTGCGGGCGCCGCCGGGTGAGCAGCAGCCCCGGCCCCGAGGCCGGCTCGTGCACCGCCCCGGTGGCGTCGTAGGGAAGCTGAGCGTAGTAGCGCCAGATCGCCGCCGTGCGCGCCAGCTCGCCGCGGGCCTCGGCGAGCGGCTTGCCGACTTCCCTCACCAGGAGTCCGGCCAGTTCCTCGGACGCGATCTCCACGGCGTCTCCGGCACGGCGCAGGGCTGCGGATCGCGCGGCCGCGCCGGCAGCGAGCCACTCGCTCTGGGCTCGGGCAGCCCGCCGCACGGCACGGGTAGCGGTCTCGGGGCCGCAGCCGTACAACTCGATGAGGATGTCGCTGGGGTCGGCGGGGTTGCGGGAGATCACCGGGCTGTCGGCCGCCGGGGCGGGAGGGGTGTTCACAGCAGGAAGCCTTCCGGGAACGGGTCTGTGGGATCGAGGAAGAACTGGGCGGTACCGGTGATCCAGGCGCTTCCGGTGAACGTCGGCACCACGGCCGCCCTGCCGGCGACCTCGGTCTCCTCCACCAGGCGGCCGGTGAAGGAGGTGCCCAGGAAGGACTCGTTGACGAAATCGCGGTGCAGAGGAAGTTCCCCCCGGGCGTGGAGCTGCGCCATTCGCGCCGAGGTGCCGGTGCCGCAGGGCGACCGGTCGAACCATCCGGGGTGGATGGCCATCGCGTTCCGTGATCGTCGGGCATCCGACCCCGGGGCGAGGAGCTGGACGTGATGGCATCCCGTGATCCCTGGATCCTCCGGGTGCACCGGTTCGCCTGCGGTGTTGATCGCAGCCATCACCTCCAGGCCCGCACGCAGGAGTTTCTCCTTGCGTGACCGATCGAAGGGCAGTCCCAGTTCCTCGACGGGGAGGATGGCGTAGAAGTTGCCGCCATAGGCCAGGTCGTAGGTGATCCGCCCGAAGCCGGGAACTTCGACCTTCTCCCCCAGGGCAACGGCGAAAGAGGGGACGTTGCGCAGTGTCACTGCGCGGGCGGCGCCGTCGTGGACGTGGACCTCGGCGGTGACGAGCCCGGCCGGTGTGTCCAGCCGGACGGTGGTCACCGGCTCTGTCACCGGTACCATGCCGGTCTCCACCAGGACGGTGGCGACCCCGATGGTGCCGTGCCCGCACATGGGCAGGCAGCCGGACACCTCGATGTAGATGACCCCCCAGTCCGCGTCGGGGCGGGTCGGAGGCTGCAGGATCGCCCCGCTCATCGCCGCGTGCCCGCGCGGTTCGTACATCAGCAGGGTGCGGATGTGGTCCAGGTTGCGCATGAAGTACGTGCGTCGTTCGGCCATGGTGGCCCCGGGGAGCGGTGCGATTCCTCCGGTGATGACGCGCGTGGGCATGCCCTCGGTATGGGAGTCGACGGCGTGGAAGACACGGCGACTACGCATGGCTGTTCTCCTGCGGACTGGGGTGTCGGGGGTGCGGGACGGATCAGTTCAGACCCTCGGCCAGGACCTTCTCCGTCACGGATCGCACGGCGGCCTCCGCCTCTGTGTCCAGCGGGGAGCGCGGCGGGCGGCAGGGGCCGCCGTGTCGTCCGGCGATGTCCATCGAGAGCTTGATGGCCTGCACGAACACGTGCTTGGTGTCCCAGCGCAGCAGCGGGTGCAGCGCTCTGTAGAGGGGCAGTGCGGTCTCCAGGTCCTGGGCGATGGCGGCCCGGTACAGTGCGACGCAGGAGTGGGGCAGGGCGTTGGGGTAGCCGGCGATCCAGCCGACGGCGCCGGCCAGGGCCAGTTCCAGCAGGACATCGTCGGCGCCGATGAGCAGGTCCAGGCCGGGGGCGCACTCAGCGATCTCGTAGGCCCGTCGCACGTCGCCGCTGAACTCCTTGACCGCGACGATGTGCTGTTGCGCGTGCAGATCGGCCAGGAGCTGCGGGGTGAGGTGGACACGGGTGTCGTAGGGGTTGTTGTAGGCCACCACGGGCAGCCCGACACCCGCGACCTCGGCGTAGTGAGCGCGGACCTCCGCGTCGTTGGCGCGGTAGGCGTTGGGGGGCAGCAGCAGGACGGACCCGGCGCCGGCCTCGGCAGCCTGCTCAGTCCAGCGCGCGGCCTCGGTGCTGCCGTAGGCGGCCGCTCCGGCCATGACCCGGCTGCCGTCCCCGGCGGCCTCCACCGCGGTGCGGATGACGCGGGCGCGTTCGTCGTCGGTGAGGGTCTGGTACTCCCCCAGGGAGCCGTTGGGGACGACGCCGTCGCAGCCGGCGTCCAGCAGGAAGCGGACGTGTTCGGCGTAGGCGTCGTAGTCCACCGACAGGTCTTCCCTGAAGGGAAGGGCGGTGGCCACCATGACACCGCGCCAGGGGTGTTCGGGGCTGTGCTGGGATGCGCTCACGTTCAGTTCTCCTTGGGTTGGGCGAATCCGGCCGGGCCGGTTTTCGAGGGGGTGGGAGGTTCTGGTCGGGTTGCGCCGGTCAGGGGCGCCCCTGGGGGCGGTGCCTGGCGAGCTGGACGAGGGGGACGGGGCGGGACAGGGGGCGCCGATCCGCGCTCACCGGTGCGCTGCCGTCGCCGGACACGAGGCAGGAGACCGCGGGGCCGCACATCCGTCCCTGACACCAGCCCATGCCGGCCCGGGTCAGCAGCTTGGCCGTGCGCGTGTCGCCCGCGCCGAAGGTGTCGACCGCCTCGCGCACGGATGATGCGTCGATTTCCTCGCAGCGGCAGATCTCGGTGTCGCCTCGCAGCCACTGGGGCCAGGCCGGTCCGGGCCGGTGAACCCGCGCCATGAGGTCGGCGAAGGCCCGCAGCCGAGTGGCGCGTGTGCGCAGCGCCGCAGCCGTGCGCGCGGCAGTGGTTTCGCCGTGCGCTGCGGCAGCGACAGCATGGGCGGCCAGCTCTCCCTCGCACAGGGCGAGCTGGGCGCCGCCGACGCCGTTGGTCTCGCCTGCCGCCCATACGCCTTCGACGCTGGTGCGCAGGAAGGAGTCCACCACGAGGGCGGGTGTGCCGTCGGGTGCGGTGCGGGTAGCGCAGCCCAGTTCCACGGCGAGTTCGAGCTGGGGTACCAGACCGTGGCCTACCGCCAGGGCGTCGCAGGACAGGTGTTGCTCGGTCCCGGGCAGCGGCCGCCAGTCGCCGTCCAGCCTCGCCACGGTCACGCCGGTGACCCGGTCGGTCCCATGGGCTTGGACCACGGCGGTCCGGGTGCGCAGCCCTACCCTCCGGCGGGCGAGCGCCGCCGCGTGCCGGGCTCCTTCGGCGAGCTTGCCGAGGTTGCGCAGCAGTGGTCCCGGTCGGCGGGCGTAGGGCAGGTAGCTGCTCGCCTCCAGGACGTATGGCACGCGGGCCCCGGCGGCGGACAGCGAGGCGGCCGCGGCCAGTAGCAGGGGGCCGCTTCCGGCTACGATCACGCGCCGGCCCGGCAGGACCAGGCCGGACTTGATCATGGCCTGGGCTCCTCCGGCGCCGACGACTCCGGGCAGTGTCCAGCCGGGGAAGGGCAGCTGGCGCTCGTAGGTTCCGGTCGCCAGCAGCAGGTGGTGCGCCGGCACGCTCTCTCCCGGTGCCTCGCCGGTGTTCTGGTCGCCAGGCGCGGCCCGGTCGTGCGGTGGCACGGTCGCGGTGGTGAGCAGTGTCCAGCGGCCCGCGTGGTCGCATGATTGTTGGATGGTCCACACCTGTCGTCCCGGCAGGTGGCGGACCCGGCCGACCTGCTTGTGCTGACGCAGCCGGGTCTCGAGGGTGGTGAAGGCGGGCCAGCCGTGGTGGAGGGCCTCGGGGCGTCGTGCTCCCAGGCCGGGCGCGGGGTGGCGGTAGTACTGGCCGCCCGGCCTGGGTTCGGCGTCCACCAGGGCTACGGTCAGCCCCGCATCGGCCGCGGTGACGGCCGCGGCGAGTCCGGCGGGTCCGGCGCCCACGACTGCCAGGTCGTACGGGGCTCCGGAGGGCTCAGCAGGCGAGGTCGGCACGGCCGTCTCCTTCCTGGGGGGTGACGGTGTCGCCGTCGTGCGCCGGCACCAGGCACGCGCGCTGGTTGGGGCGGCCGTTGACGGTGATCAGGCAGTCGAAGCAGACTCCCATCCCGCAGAAGGCACCGCGGGGGCGCCCGCCGCGGCGGGTGGTGCGCCAGGAGACGATGCCCGCGGCCCACAGGGCAGCGGCGATGCTCTGGCCGGGCAGTGCCGGGAGCTTTCTGCCGTCGTAGTCGATGCTGATGGCGGAGTGGGGTTCAGCCCGCACCAGCCCGGCCGGGGTGCGTGACATGGGACCTCCCTGGGGTTTCGGCGGGCGGTGGTCGCCGGTGCGGTGCCGCGTGCTCATGCGTGCTGGACCTCTGATTCGAAGCGGTCGGGGCGGAAGGGGGCGAGGTCCAGCGAGGGCTTTTCCCCCGTCAGGGCCTGTGCGAGCAGCAGCCCCGTGGCCGGTGCCAGCCCGATCCCCGCGCCCTCATGCCCGCAGGCGTGGTGGAGGCCGGGGACGCGGGGGTCGGCGCCGATCGCCGGGAGGTGGTCGGGCAGGTAGGGCCGGAAACCGTGGTAGGCGCGCAGGACGGAGACCTGGGCCAGGATGGGGAAGAGGGTCACCGCGCTGTCAGCCATGCGCCGCAGGGCCTCGGTGGACAGGGTCCTGTCGAATCCGGTGCGCTCCCGGCTGGACCCGATCAGTACGGGGCCGGCCGGTGTGCCCTCGACCACGGGGGAAGTCTGGAGGGAGGCGGAGTCGCTGGCGACGTCGGCGACGTAGGCGGCGGCGTAGACCTTGTGTCGCACCACGCGGGGCAGGGGTTCGGTCACCAGGACGAAGCCCTTGCGCGGCATGACCGGCAGGGTCGTCCCGGCCAGCGCGGCGATCTGCGCTGACCAGGTGCCGGTGGCGTTGACCACCACCGGGGCCTTCAGCTCGCGGTGGGGGGTGCGCACTCCGTCGATCCGCCCCGCGGGGGTTACCAGCACCTCCGTGACCGCCTCCCGCAAGTGGAGGGCGGCGCCCGAGTTCTGGGCGGCGCGCAGCAGGCGGGACGCGGCGAGGGCGGGCTGCACCTGGGCGTCCTGGGGGTAGTGGACGGCCCCGGCCAGGCCGGGGGCCAGGTGCGGCTCGAGGTCCGGCAGCCGGTCGGCGGGCACCTCTCGGACCACGACACCGGCTGCGGCCTGCCCGGCGGCCATGCGGCGCAGCGCGGACCACTCGGTGTCGTCCGCGGCCACCACGACTCCGCCCTTGGCCTCGTATTCGATCCCTTCGGGCAACTGGGCGGCCAGGTCGCGCCACAGGCCCGCAGAAAGCTGGGCGAGATCGAGCTCGGGGCCCGGGGGCTTGTCCGAGACCAGCAGGTTCCCCTCCCCCGCCCCCGTCGTACCACCGGCCGGGCTGCCGCGGTCGACGACGGCGACGGCGAGTCCGGCGCGGGTGGCGTAGTAGGCGCACGCGGCACCGACGACTCCCGCGCCGATGACGACGGCATCGACGGTCTGTCTCATGAGCACCACAGTAATATGTCACATGCTTCTGCGATAGCCCGGGAGGCACCGTTTTCCTTTCGGAAGGGAACGCAGAAGCCGGGGCGGGCGCGAGGGATTCCTCACGCCCGCCCCGGCGATCACCGGAAGGCGGAGCGGGCCGGTGCCACCTGAGCGGCTACCTGGACAGGACCGAGACTGGTCGGGTTGCGCGGCGACGGGAGGCGTCGCCCCGCTGTTCCGGCTCCGCGCCTCTTAGGCGCGGTAATACTATGTCACACCTCATTGATGTGCGTGGTGCTCTGCCCGGGCCCTGTGGCAAGGCCACGGTGCCGGGACGGGCGGGGTTCCTTCGCCCGCCCGGCGGTCGGCGAGGAGGCGGAGGGGTCAGTACTCGGTCTTGACGGTCACCCCGGAGAAGTCTTCCGCGGCGGCCAGGCTGATGTAGTTCCAGCCGGCCGCCGGGTTGGTAATGGTGAGCGTCTCGCTGCTGCCCGCGCCCGTGGACCGGCTGGTGTAGGTGGTGGTGGTCGCCCAGGTGCTGTTGCTGTAGTAGAGGTCGGCGTTGCCGGTCCCGCCGGATGAGGTGATCTTCAGTTGCTGGGTGCCGGCGGGGAGGTAGATGTAGAGGTAGGCGTAGTTCCCGGCGGTCGCGGTCAGGTTGCTGCGCTTGCAGTTGCGGTCGAGTTCCCGGGTGTCGCTGCCGGTGCACTCGGGAGTGGGGTCCGCGCCACCGACGGCGATGCTCTGGGTGGCGGTGCTGGTGGCGCCCTTGTCGTCGGTGACGGTCAGCTTCACGGTGTAGGTGCCCGCCGCCGTGTAGGTCTTGGAGGGGTTGGCGGCGGTGGAGGTGGTGCCGTCGCCGAAGTTCCACGAGCGCGAAGCGATGGTGCCGTCGGAGTCCGTGGAGCGGTCGGTGAAGTTCGCCGTCAGACCGCTGACGGCGACGGTGAAGGACGCGGTGGGCGCCTGGTTGCCGGGCGGGTTGGTGGAGCCGCCGCAGTCGCCGGCTGCACACCGCGACAGCCAGCTGTACCAGTCGCTGTTGTAGCGTGTGCCGATGCTGCCGGTCAGGTAGGAGCGGGCCGCGTTCCAGTTGCCGGTGCGGTAATAGCCCAGGACGGTGTCCATCTCGGCGCGGTGGGACTGGAGCATGTAGCGCACGGCGAGGTAGCCCCAGCGGTAGACGCGCGTGGAGTCGTGGCTGTAGGTGGTGTCGAACAGGGTGCTCAGCGCGTAGGTGCGCTTGCCCGCCTCGGTGATGGCCGCGTCGTAGCGCAGGTTGCGGTAGGAGTAGGACACGTACTCGGCGAAGCCTTCGATCCACCAGATGGTGGGGGTGGCGACGTTGGCGTTGAAGTCGCCGTACATGTTGAAGCGGCCGTCGAGGTAGTGCGTGTACTCGTGGTTGAGGTTCCAGATCTCGAAGGCCGGACGCACCCACTCGGCCTCGTAGGCGATGAAGCGGGCCTGGTTGCCGGCGGCGGAGGGGTTGCCCTCCAGATACATGCCGCCGTTGTTGGTGTCGATGCCCCAGGTCGCCCCGGCGTAGGTCCGATAGTCGGTGCTGCTGTCGTAGACGACCACCTCGAGGCTGGTGTTGCGGTCGCCGGCGACCGGGCCGCTGTCCTTGGCGATGCTGTGGAAGTAGGCGTCCTGGTCGGCCAGGCTGCGGCAGGTGTCCGCCAGCTGCGCCGAGGTCATCTGCTGTGCGCGGATGCGGAGACTGGCACTGCAGGTGTGGTTGATCACCAGGACGTCGGCCATCAGGCGCTGCTGGAGGTTGCAGGTGCCGTAGTAGCCGCAGTTGGCCTTGTCGTAGTTGTCGGTCATCTCGGCGATGCCGACCCACAGCGGGGCGGTGGCTCCCTTGATGGAGCTCTGGTTCAGCAGCCCGGCCGCCTGCGGCCGGACCGTGTTCTGCATCGAGGTGTGCTGCAGGAACCGGGCGTGCTCTCGCCCGGCGTTGGAAGCCAGATAGCTCTGGTCGGTACCCAGGAGGTTCTTGTGGGAGGAGGCGAAGTTGTGCAGCGTGTCCAGGATGCTGCGGTCAGAGGACACCGCGGCGACGAAGGCGGGCACCTGGTGACCGCGGAAGAGGACGGTGTAGACGTTGTTGACCGCGGTGAGCATCCACCAGGAGGAGTTGTAGGTGCTGTTGTAGTCGTTCAGCAGCCGCTTGACGACGTACAGGTAGCGGGCGTTCTCCTCGGCGCTGTCGATCAAGGTGACGGCCTCGGCGAGCACTTCACCGTTGGCGTCGGTGACGTCCCGGGAGCGGGGGTTGGCGAAGAACGCGTCGAGTCCGGCGCGGATGGCGGTCTGCAGGCCCGGTCCGTAGGTGCCCACGGTGGCCTCGTTGTACCAGTGCACGTAGTAGCCGGCGCGCAGGTAGAGCACGAGCTGCGGCATCCCGGTACTGCCGTTGCCGGGGTAGGAGGCGGAGCCGTCGCGCAGCGCGTAGGCGACGCTCGTCATCTGGCCCTCGCGGAAGGCGTGGTAGGCGTCGCTTCCGGTGAGGCTGAACAGAGTGTTGATGCAGTCGGTCGTGGATGCCTTGATCTGCTGCACCAGAGCACTGCCGGTGCGGCTGGTGAAGTCGCTCGTGCTGCAGCCGGGCACCGCTGCCGCCGAGGCCTTCCCCTTCTTGGAGGCCTTCTTCTCCGGGGCCGCCTGCATGGACGGCCTCTGCCGCGGCGCGAGGGAGGCGGGGTCATCGTAGTCCCGGCGCAGCGCGTCCTTCGTCGAGGGCAGCGGGGCGCGGTCCTCGACCTTCAGCGGCTTGTGGCGAACGTGTTCGGGATCGTCGCCCGCCTCTGTCTGCACCGAAGCCTGAGGCGGTACGTCCTTGGGGGCCTGTTGTTCGGTTGACTTCTCACCTACGCGGCTCGGGGCGGCGTGTCCCGGAGCGGCGAGCATCCCGATCCCGAGGCACAGCGCCAGGATCAGCACACTCAGCCTCGCGAGAGGGAGTCGGGCATTTTCTGTTCTCACTCGCTGCCTCCAGCGGGAGGAAGGGCCGTATGGGGGCACGGCCGGGTGGGGTGTCCACACGACGGGCCCGGAGGAGCAGCGGGGAGGCACACTCCCCCGGGTTGTCATGGGCACATCTATAAGATGTGACAGGTAATATTGCACATGTCACTTCGGGTGGGAAGAGTCCGAAGTGAAGGAATGGAAAGCGCGCCTGGAGTTCGGCGCCTCCGGCGAGGAGCCGCCGCGCTCCCTCTGCGCCGAGCGCGGCGGCCTCTGCCCGGTCAGCCGGCCAGGAGCGTGACTCCCAGAGAGGAGAGCGCGCGACTGATCGGCTCGTGGATCATGCCGCAGCCGCTGTTCGGGCCGCCGCTGAGAATGCCGTGCGCGGTGGATCCGTTGTAGACACCGCTACCGCTGTCGCCCGGCGCCACGCACGCCGTGCTCCAGGTCATCCCGGTCAGGGTGCGGCCGGGGTAGTAGACGGTGGCATTGGTGTCGGTGATCTGCCCGCAGGTGTAGCCGGTGGTGGAGCCCTGCTTGCACACGTACTGGCCCACGTAGTCGTAGTTCCAGCTCCGGATGGGCTGGGTGGTGTAGACCCACCCCCGCGGCTGCCAGAAGGCAGGATCACTGATCCGCACGGCGGCGTAGTCGCCGTAGTAGCCGAAGTGGTAGGACGCGGTGCTGCCCACACCCTGGTAGCCATAGCTGTAGGTCGGGACCTGCCAGTAGGAGGCGGCCTCGGTGCAGTGCCCGGCGGTCAGCATGTAGTAGCTGGAACCGGCGTAGGCCATGAAGGCGCTGGTGCAGCGGGTGTTGCCGCCATAGATGGCCAGCCCCGAGCGCAGCGGCGGGTCACAGGAGTACTGCCCGCCGCAGTACAGCGGCTCGGAGGCGTGCTGGTAGGTGTCGATGACCAGTGCGTCCCCGAACTTCCGCTCGGCCCAGCGCACGGTCCGCTGCTGCTCCCCCGTGAGCTCCCTCCCCTGCGGAAGGTCCAGTCGCAGCACGTTCTTCTCGGTCACCACCGCGGACTGCAGGCCGTACTCGGCGCCCTTGTTGGCCTTGGCGATCCGCTTGCCCAGCTCTTCCGACATCTTCTGCAGTTCGCTCATGCCGCGCTGGACGACCACGGCCTCGGCCGCCGCCTTCGAGGCAAGAGCGCTCACCGTCGGCACCGCCGACTTCCCCGTCACCGCGACCATCAGCTTGCCGCCTCGGTCGTGGTCCACCCACGCCCCGCCGAAACGCGCTCCCAGTCTCTTGCGCAGCTTGGTGGCGAGAGCGGCCTGCTCGTCCTGCCGCGCTATGCGCCGCTGCCCTTCCTCGGCCGGGATGCCGTAATCCTTGGCCAGCTGGGTCACTGCGGCCTTCTGCTGGGCGTCCAGGCGCGGTTGGGCCTGGACCGCCTCACCGGCCGAAGCCGGCGGAGCCAGGAAGACCGCGGCGATGAGAGCAGCCAAAGCCGCCCACACCGCCCCCGACAACCGTAGTGAAGCACCGTGCATCGAGCACCTCCGTGTGATGGAGCGAACACCGGATGCAGTGGACACCTCACGCAGCGCGTCGATGAACATCCGGCGTCAGGAGCATGACAGGGAACAATATGGCGGGTGACATTTCACATATCAAGGGTGGTGTTTCAATCTCCGCAGAACCACTCGCTGTGCGTAGGCAAACCCCCTGGTCAGCGAGACCAGTTCTCCTGCGACTCGCCTCAACAAACTGCTACATGGCTGGTGAAGCTTCCCCTTGATCGTGGACACCTGGAGACTGGGACCTGAGGTTCCACCAGAGGAAGTAGCACCAGGTGGGAGGCAAGTACACGAAGCGGTACACCGAGGAGTTCAAGCGGGACGCGATCGCGCTCGTCGACTCCTCGGGCAAGACGGTCACCGCCGTCGCCCGGGAACTCGGCATCAGCTCCGAATCCCTGCGCGGCTGGTACCGCCGGGCCAAGGCCGACCGGGCCGAGGGTGCCCCGGGCGAGTTGACCGGCGTGAGCGTGAGGAACTGCGCCGGCTGCGCAGGGAGAACCGTAACCGCCGCCGCCTGCGCAAGCACAAGATCTTCGGCTACTCACACCAGCCGAGACCAGGCAACGGCGTCAACACGCCCTCGCGGCATAACGAACGAATGTCCAAGATCACGGGGAAACTTCACCGACACCCTCACCCCATCTCCCGCTCCGTCCCCGGTCCGTGCCTCTCGGGCCGGGGACGGCCGCGTTCCGCCCCCGGCCCCACCATGGGTGGCCGCCCCCGCCTCCACAAGTTCCGGAAAGGCTCCGGAAATTACGGAGGAGATCCCTCGCTCATCTCCCACATGATCGAAGCCATCCATGGAAGCCGGCGAGAGCCTCCGATCCTCTGTGGTGCCTGAGCAGGTTCTTTCTGACTCCATGAAGATTCGGGGCGTCAGGATCCTTCCGTAATCCTTGCGGAAACCATTGACAACCCATCAGGGCGAATCAACACTGTCGGCGTCGACAGGCCCCGACCGTTGTCGACCCGGGCCACCCCTGCCGTGGTCCGGCCCTTCGGTTGCCGGCCGTGCGGTGACCGACCGATCGACCGACCTTCACCGTCGTCGTACGGCACCGGCACACGGCGGCCGGCCCCGGACGGGGCCGGCCGCCGAAGATCCCGCAGATCCGTACGCGATGCCCGGCATCGCCGCCGATCCCTACGAGGAGGCACGCACATGCACGACGCACCCGCACAGCGGAAGAGACGCAGACCCGGCCGCACCGGGCTGCTGCCGAGGAACAGCCGGTTCGCCCGGCTGAAGCTGCTCATCGCCAGTGCCTGCGCCGCAATGCTCGCGGTCCTGGCCCTTCCGCCCGGTGCCGCCCACGCCCAGACCATCACCTCGAACCAGACGGGCAACCACAACGGGTACTTCTACTCGTTCTGGACCGACGCCCCGGGGACGGTCTCCGCCACCATGGGGTCCGGTGGCAACTACAGCACCTCGTGGAGCAACACCGGCAACTTCGTCATCGGCAAGGGCTGGAGCACCGGCGGCCGCCGGACCGTGACCTACTCGGGCAGCTTCAACCCGTCCGGCAACGCCTACCTGACGCTCTACGGGTGGTCCAGGAACCCGCTGGTGGAGTACTACATCGTCGACAACTGGGGCACCTACCGGCCCACCGGGACCTTCATGGGCACGGTGACCACCGACGGCGGTACGTACGACATCTACAAGACGACGCGGTACAACGCCCCCTCGATCGAGGGCACCAGGACCTTCGACCAGTACTGGAGCGTCCGGCAGCAGAAGAGGACCGGCGGCACCATCACCACCGGCAACCACTTCGACGCGTGGGCCCGGGCCGGAATGCAGCTGGGCAGCCACGACTACATGATCATGGCGACCGAGGGCTACCAGAGCAGCGGCAACTCCAACATCACCGTCGGCGGCACCTCCGACGGTGGCGGCGGCGGTGGCGGCGGTGGCGGCGGCGGTGGTGGCGGCGGCTGCACCGCGACTCTGTCCGCCGGCGAGAGGTGGGACGACCGGTACAACCTCAACGTCTCGGTGTCCGGTTCCAGCAACTGGACCGTGACGATGAACGTCCCCTCCCCCGCCACGATCCTGTCGACCTGGAACACCACCGCCACCTGGCCCAGCAGCCAGGTCATGGTGGCCAGACCCAACGGCAGCGGCAACAACTTCGGGGTCACCATCAAGCACAACGGCAACTGGACCTGGCCATCGGTGTCCTGTAGCGCCGGTTAGCCACCGGCAGCGCTCCGAGCACCGCACCCGTGGCGCGGTGGCCCCCGGCCGCCGCGCCACGGCGTTCACGGGCCTGCCGCCCCGGGGGCCCGGGGCGGCAGGTTTTCCACAGGGGTCCTGCCGCCGCCCGTACCTCGGTTAACCTCGGCGTCCGCAGCACCGAGTACGAAGGGGGCGTCATGGCCGTCGACTACGTGAAGAGGCCGGGGGCGGGTTCCGGTTCCGGGTCCGGGTCCGGGTCCGCGATCAGTCTGGAGAAGGTGGAGGCCGCGGCCCCCGGGCTGGTGAGCCTGTACAAGCAGGCCGCTGTCAGCCTGGAGAAGCACCGGCTGTCGGGGCAGCGGGCCGCGGTCTACCTGGTGCTGGACCGCTCCGGATCGATGCGGCCGTACTACCGCGACGGCACCGTCCAGCACCTGGCCGAGCAGGTCCTCGGGCTGGCCGCGCACCTGGACGACGACGGGCGGGTGCCGGTGGTCTTCTTCAGCACCGGCGTGGACGGGAGCGCCGAGGTGGCGCTGGAGGACTACGCGGGGCGCGTCGAGGCCCTCCACTCGTCCCTGGGGCACATGGGCCGCACCAACTACCACCTCGCGATGGAGGCGGTGATCGAGCACTACCGGGCGAGCGGTTCCACCGACCCGGCCCTGGTGGTCTTCCAGACCGACGGCGGCCCCACCTCGAAGGCCGCCGCCGAGCGCGTGCTGTGCGAGGCCTCGCGCCTGCCGATGTTCTGGCAGTTCGTCGGGTTCGGGGAGGACGAGTTCCGCTTCCTGCGGAAGCTGGACGACCTGCCCGTGCCGGGGAAGCGGGTGGTGGACAACGCCGGGTTCTTCGCCGCCGGCCCCGACCCGCGCGCCATACCCGACGCGGAGCTGTACGACCGGCTGACCGGCGAGTTCCCCGACTGGCTTCGGGCCGCCCGGGGCAGCGGCATCGTGCGCTGACCCGGGCGGCCGGAAACGAGGGCAGGACACGCAGCGGTCAGCGGCCCGTCCACAGGTAGGTGACGGTCACCCAGCCGTTGTCTCGCAGCCCGACGTCGCGGAAGGTGCCGTCGGCCAGGTCGATGCCGGCGGGGTTGAGCACCCGGCGGCCCTTCCCGTCGCGTCCGCCGTTGTAGCCCGTGTAGTACGCGGCCTCCGCCTCGGGCACCCCCCGCGGCAGGTCGCGGAAGGTCTGGCGCACCGAGGAGGGGTTCCAGTAGTCGTCGCGGATGTTCCAGGGCCCGACGTCCCACACGGGGGCGGTCACGCAGCGGGCCGGGCCGCAGACCCGCACCGAGTACTCCCGGCCGCCCTTGCGTGACAGGCCCCGGCGGGAGGGCAGGGCCACGAAGCGGTCGTTCTCCCGGATGACGTGGCCGTTGGCGGTGGTGCGGCCTACCAGGCCGATCCGGGTGGCGAAGACATGGGCACCGTACGCGGCGGCCGCCTGCGGCTCCGGCCGGGCGTCCGGGTCGGTGTCGGCGCTCACCTCCAGGCCGCGCAGCCGGATCGCGCCCTCGGGGTCCCACATCGCCAGCCGGACCTGGACGGTGGTGACGGCGCGCGGGAGGACGGCGGTGCCGCCGGCCGCGTCGCCCGCCTCGCGCCACTCGGTCCACGGGCCGCTCCCGGTGCGGCCGCGGACGTCGAAGGCGATCCCCGCGTCGCCGGGCACCTGTGCGTCGGGCCTGACCCGGACGCGGTTGGCCTGCCGGTCGAGCCGGTGCGGGGCCAGGACCTGGACGCCGTAGTCGCCGGTCGTGCGCAGTTCCCCACCGGTGTGGCGCACACCGCTGTCGTCGGCGTCCACCCGGGACAGGTCGGCCGCCCAGGTCTGGGCGGGGCCGGGCGCCTCGCGCGCGGCGGGAGCGGGGGCCGGGGCGGCCGGCGGCGCGAGGCCGAGACCGAGGCAGAGCAAGGCCACGGCCGGCAGGGCGGTACGGGTGGCACGGGTGGTGCGGAGCGGGCGGGGAGTCCGGGACTCGGAGCGGTGGCGGGCCGGGCGTCTGGTGCGCATCGTGGTCCTTCCGTGTCGTGCCGCGCGCCCGGCCCCGGTCGGGAACGGGGACACGGCGGGCTCGGCGGGCGGCGGGGCTCGGTGGCACCGCCGCACCGGTCGGCGCCGCATCGGGTGCGTCAACCGACAAAAGCCACTTATGACACAGAAAAGCGGGGCGGTCACCCTGGGTTGCTCCCTGTGGTGGCCGCCCCGCCGTGCCGTGTTGTGCCCCCCCCCCGCCGCGCCGCGAGGACCGCGCCGCAGCCCTACGCCGACCGGGTGGCGGTCTTCTGGCGGGCCTGCCAGAACTCCTCGAAGGACAGCAGTCCGTCGCCGTCGCTGTCGTGCTGGTTGATCAGCGTCTGGGCCATGTCCACGGTGAGGGTGTGGTCCCCCAGCTCGCCCAGCACCTTGCGGAACTCCGCCGCGGTGACCAGTCCGTCCCCGTTCAGGTCGAAGCGGTCGAACGCCTCGCGCGCGGTCTCCATGTCGGCCATCGCCTGTCGTCCCCTCCCTCGTGCGGTCGTGACGTGCTCACTCTAACGGGCCATCACCTGAGCCACACGAGTCACTCGCGTATCTTGGGGCAGCGCGCATATCTCAGGGCAGCACACGCCACACCAGTACCGAGCGCGCCGGAAGCACGACCGCCTCGCCCGCCGGGTGGACCGTGCCCGGCTCCTCCCGCTGATCCTCCCGGGCGGTGTCCACCAGCAGCTCGTAGCCCTGTCCCCACGGCGGCCCCGGCAGCCTGAAGCGCCCGTCCTCGTGCCCGGCGTGGAGGACGGCCAGGAAGCTGTCGTCGACGATCGGGCCGCCTCGCTCGTCGCGCTGCGGGATGTCCCGGCCGGACAGGTACATGCCCAGCGTGGCACCGGGCGCGTACCAGTCGGACTCGCTCATCTCCTGACCGCTCCCGGTGAACCAGGCCAGGTCACGCAGCCCCTCCGGGCCGTGCGCGCGCCCGGAGAAGAAGGCCTTGCGCCGCAGCACCGGATGGGAGCGGCGCAGCGCGATCAGCCGCGAGGTCAGGGCGTACAGCTCGCGCCAGGCGGGTTCGGCCAGCAGCGACCAGTCCACCCAGCCGGTCTCGTTGTCCTGGCAGTAGGCGTTGTTGTTGCCGCCCTGGGTGCGGCCCATCTCGTCGCCCGCCACCAGCATCGGCACGCCGGTGGACAGCAGCAGGGTGGACAGCAGGTTGCGCAGCTGGCGCCGTCGCAGGGCGAGGACCGCCTCGTCGCCGGTCTCGCCCTCCGCGCCGCAGTTCCAGGAGCGGTTGTCGTCGGTGCCGTCGCGGTTGTCCTCGCCGTTGGCCTCGTTGTGCTTGCGCTCGTAGCTCACCAGGTCGCGCAGGGTGAAGCCGTCGTGGGCGGTGACGAAGTTGACCGAGGCGTACGGCCGCCGCCCGCCCCGGGCGTACAGGTCGCTGGAGCCCGACAGCCGGTAGCCCAGGTCCCGCACGTCCGGCAGGGCGCCGCGCCAGAAGTCGCGGACGGTGTCGCGGTAGCGGTCGTTCCACTCCGTCCACAGCGGTGGGAAGGCGCCCACCTGGTAACCGCCCGCGCCCACGTCCCAGGGCTCGGCGATCAGCTTCACCCGGCGCAGCACCGGGTCCTGGGCGATGACGGCCAGGAAGGGGGAGAGCATGTCCACGTCGTGCATGGAGCGGGCCAGCGCGGCGGCCAGGTCGAAGCGGAAGCCGTCCACGCCCATCTCCTGCACCCAGTAGCGCAGCGAGTCGGTGATCAGCCGCAGCACCTGGGGCTGGACGACATGCAGGGTGTTGCCGCAGCCGGTGTAGTCGGCGTAGTGGCGCGGGTCGTCGGCCAGCCGGTAGTAGCCGCGGTTGTCGATGCCGCGCAGGGAGAGGGTCGGCCCCGGCTCGCTGCCCTCGGCGGTGTGGTTGTAGACCACGTCGAGGATGACCTCGATCCCGGCGGCGTGCAGCGCCCGGACCATCTCCCGGAACTCCCCCACCTGCCGGCCGCGCGTGCCGCCAGCGGCGTACGCGGCGTGCGGCGCGAAGTAGCCGATGGAGTTGTAGCCCCAGTGGTTGCGCAGGCCGCGGCGGAGCAGGTGGTCCTCGTGCGCGAACTGGTGCACCGGCAGCAGCTCCACCGCCGTCACGCCCAGCTTCACCAGGTGCTCGATCGCGGCCGGGTGCGCCAGTCCGGCGTAGGTGCCGCGCAGCTCGGGCGGGACGCCGGGATGGCGCATGGTGAAGCCGCGCACGTGCAGCTCGTAGATGACCGAGTCGGGCCAGGGGGTCTTGGGGCGGCGGTCCTCGGCCCACTCGTCCCCGCCTCCCGGCCCGGCTCCGAGGGCCGAGTCGACGACGACGCCCTTGGGCACGTACGGCGCCGAGTCCCTCTCGTCGCGGACGGTGTCGGCCAGCTGCCGCTGCGGCCAGTCGCGGACGTGGCCGTAGACCTCCGGTGGCAGGGCGTACTCGCCGTCCACCGCGCGGGCGTACGGGTCGAGCAGCAGCTTGGCCGGGTTCCAGCGGGCGCCCGTCCACGGGTCCCAGCGGCCGTGCACCCGGTAGCCGTAGAGCTGCCCGGGTCCGACGCCGGGGACGAAGCCGTGCCAGATCTCCTGGGTGTGCTCCGTCAGCGGGCAGCGGGTCTCGTTGCCGTCGTCGTCGAAGAGGCAGACCTCGACGGCCTCGGCGCCGGCCGACCACAGGGCGAAGTTGGTGCCCGCCACCCCGCCCGGGCCGATGTGGTGGCGGGCTCCCAGCGGCTGGGGGCTGCCGGGCCAGACGGTGGGGGCGGCCGCGGGGATCGCGGGGGCCCCGGCGTACCGGGGCTCCCGGCGCGTGTGCTGTTCGGGTGCGCTCGACACGTCCGACACGTTGTGGCCTCCGGCGGCTCGCGGCGGGGGCGGTTTCGGGGCCCGCGCGGCGTGTCCGCCGCACGGGTCCGGTGCCCGGGTCTGGCAGGAGTGTTCCCGTTCGGACCGCCCGCCTCACTCATGTGATCGTCTTCTTTCCACCGCGCTGCTCCGGCCGGGTGAGGGCCGGGTGAGGGCCGGACCGGGACCGGGCGGGAACCGTACGGCCGGGAGGCGGCGGACCGCGCGGCGTTAACGGGGGCTAACCTGCCCCCATGACTGTGACTCTTGATGTCGCCGAGGGCGTCGGCACCATCCGACTGAACCGTCCCCCCATGAACGCGCTGGACATCGCCACCCAGGACCGGCTGCGCGAGCTGGCCGAGGAGGCGACGCACCGCGACGACGTACGGGCCGTGGTGATCTACGGCGGGGAGAAGGTGTTCGCGGCGGGCGCGGACATCAAGGAGATGCGCGAGATGGACCACGCGGCCATGGTCGCCAGGTCCCGGGGCCTGC
The DNA here is from genome assembly GCF_900114215.1 of Streptomyces mangrovi. Classification (GTDB taxonomy): domain Bacteria; phylum Actinomycetota; class Actinomycetes; order Streptomycetales; family Streptomycetaceae; genus Streptomyces; species Streptomyces barkulensis. The sequence goes on from NZ_FOSG01000002.1 coordinate 96,456, forward strand.
AGGACTCCTTCACCGCCGTGGCCCGCATCCCCAAGCCGGTGGTGGCCGCGGTGACGGGCTACGCGCTGGGCGGCGGCTGCGAGCTGGCGCTGTGCGCCGACATCCGGATCGCCGCCGACAACGCCAAGCTCGGGCAGCCCGAGATCCTGCTGGGGCTGATCCCCGGCGCCGGCGGCACCCAGCGGCTGTCCCGGCTGGTCGGCCCCTCCAGGGCCAAGGACCTGATCTTCACCGGCCGCCAGGTGAAGGCGGACGAGGCCCTGGCCATCGGCCTGGTGGACAAGGTCGTGCCCGCGGCCGAGGTCTACGAGCAGGCGCACGCCTGGGCGGCGAGGCTGGCGGCCGGCCCGGCGATCGCCCTGCGCGCCGCCAAGGAGTGCGTCGATTCCGGGCTGGAGGCGGACATCGACACCGGGCTGGCGATCGAGCGCACCTGGTTCGCCGGGCTGTTCGCGACCGAGGACCGCGAGATCGGCATGCGCAGCTTCGTCGAGGAGGGGCCGGGCAAGGCGAGGTTCCGCTGACGCCCGGCCGGGGCGGGGGCGCGGAACGGCGCGCGCCGTTCCGCGCCCCCGCCCCGGCGCACGCAACCGGTGCGCGTACCGCACGACGAGCCCCGAACGGCCCCCCACCGAAAGGGAATTCGCGCTGTACGGCCGCGAGGCGACCATTTCGCGGCCATGATTGGCCCATGGCGGGAGCGAACACGGCGTACATGGCATCGGCACCGGGGGAGGAACCGGCCCCCGCGATCCCCGACGACGGGCCGGGCGGGGCCGGCTCGTTCACCGGGACCGGTTCACTCGACGAGTCCACCGGGTTCCGCGAGTTCGGCGATCCGGCCGCCGCGGAGGTACGGCTGCCCAACCGCCCCGAGTCCGCGCGCACCGCGCGCCGGCTGGTCCGCTCCGTCCTGCTGACCCGCTGGGGACTGTCCGAGGCCCTGGCCGAGGACACCGTGCTGCTCGTCTCCGAACTGGTCGGCAACGCCGTACGGCACACCGGGGCCCAGTCCCTGGGGCTGCGGCTGCGGCGGCAGCGCGGCCGGATCCGCGTGGAGGTGCGCGACCCCTCGCGCGGACTGCCCTGCCTGCTGCCCGTGCACGAGTTCGACGTCAGCGGGCGCGGACTGTTCCTGGTGGACCACCTCTCCGACCGCTGGGGCGTGGACCTGCTGCCGCTGGGCAAGACGACCTGGTTCGAACTGCGGGACGAGGAGCCCTGACCGGCGCCGACGCCCCACCCGCCGGCCCTGCGCCCGACCCTGCGCCCGCCTCGGCGATCGCCTCAGCGCGCGGCGTACCGCCGCGCGCCCGCCCGGCGGCGCCGGTCGTTGCACAGCAGACACCGCCCCCAGCCCGGCGGAAGCGGATCGTCCTTGTCCCCGTACAGCGGATCGACCGCCCCGCGCGGATGCTCCCGGCAGCCCGTGCCGCCGCGGTCCTCGCCCAGCGACCGGGCCGCGTCCAGCGCCCGGCGCAGCGCGTCGGTCAGCTGGTCCGCCTGCTCCGCCGAGGGCTCGCCGTCCAGCGTGAAGACGATGTCGGAGGCGGTGTGCAGCGCGGCCCGCAGCTCTCTCAGTTCTGCCTGACTCATACCGGGCAGCGTAGGTGCCCGCACCGACAGGCCGCCCGCTGCTTGTCGGTGCGGGCGGTACGGGGCCCGGCCGTACGGGGCCTTCGGCCGGGGCGGGCTCGGCCGTCAGTCCTACGGCGGAAAACCGAGTGTGTCCTGTCAGTGATGAAACGTAGTCTCACTCGTGATGTCTGCCACCGCCGCCAGTCCACCGCGTCCCGGTCCACCTCATCCCGAACCCGGCGGCCCCGGCCCCGGCCCCGGCGCGCCCGCCGGGCCCGCACCGGCCGGGGAGCGGAGCCGTTCGGCCGTACGCTCGCTGCTGCGGCTGTGGCCCTTCGTCCGCCCGGTGCGGGCCCGGCTGTTCACGGCGGCCTTCGTCGCGATCCTCGCCTCCTGCCTGGGCCTGGTCATCCCCCTGATCCTGAAGTGGATCGTCGACGGGCCGATCGCCGCACGCGACACGGGCGGGGTGTGGCTGGGCGGCGCGCTGCTGCTGGCCGTCGGTGTGCTGGAGGCCGCGCTGTTCGGGCTGCGGCGCTGGCTGGTGGCCCGTCCGCTGGCCGGGGTGGAGGCGTCGATGCGCGCCGCCCTGTTCCGGCACCTGCAGCGGCTGCCGGTCGCCTTCCACGACCGCTGGGCGAGCGGGCAGCTGCTGTCGCGCGCCACGGGTGACCTGCACCTGATCCGCATCTTCCTGGCGTTCCCCCTCACCTTCCTGCTGGTGAACGGCACCACCATCGTCGTCGGCTTCGCCGTGCTGCTGTCCCAGGAGTGGACGCTGGGGCTGGTGCTGCTGGCCCCGGTGGCGCCGCTGGTGGTGTTCTGCTCCCTCTTCGAGACGAAGTTCTCCCTCCAGGCCCGCCGCGCCCAGGACCAGATCGGCGATCTGACCACGGTCGTCGAGGAGGCCGTCCTCGGCATCCGGATCATCAAGGGCTTCGGCCGCCACCGCAGCCAGGCCCGCGCCTTCCGCGAGCTCTCGCGGCGGTTGCTGGGCACCGAACTGCGCAAGGCGCGGCTGCTGGCGGGTATCTGGGCGGTCATCACGGCGCTGCCGGAACTGGCCATCGGCGCCGCTCTGGTGTGGGGCACGGTCCAGGTGGCCGACGGCGAGCTGTCGGCGGGCACCCTGGTCGCCTTCCTCACCACGGCCCTGGCACTGCGCTGGCCGGTGGAGTCGATCGGCTTCCTGATAGCCATGAGCAACGAGTCGGCGACAGCGGCCGACCGCTACTTCGAGGTGCTGGACGAGCCGGTGCCGCCGGACGTCCTCGCCACCGAGCGCACCTCCCCCGCTCCGCGCGGGGAGGCCGGGGACGTGAGGGACGGTCTGCGCCTGACGGGTGTGGTCTTCCGCCACCCCGACACCCCACCGGAGGCCCCGCCCGTGCTGGACGGCGTCGATCTGCACATCCGCTCCGGCGAGACCATGGCTCTGGTCGGCGCCACCGGCAGCGGCAAGACCACGCTCACCGCCCTGATCCCCCGGCTGCACGAGGTGACATCCGGCCGGATCACCCTCGACGGCCGCGACATCGCCGCGATGTCGCGCGAGGAGTTGCGCTCGCTGGTCGCCGTGGCCTTCGAGGAGGCCACGCTCTTCTCCGCCTCCGTGCGCGAGAACGTGCTGATGGGCGCGGTGGAGAGCACGGTGGAGGATTCGGCGGGGGGCCCGGCGGGAGGCCCGGCGCAGGAAGATCTGGCGCGTGCCCTGCGGGTGGCCCAGGCCGAGGAGTTCACCGCGGCGCTGCCGCAGGGGCTGGACACCCAGGTCGGCGAGCAGGGGCTGAGCCTGTCCGGCGGGCAGCGCCAGCGGCTGGCGCTGGCGCGCGCCGTCGTGGGCCGCCCCCGCTTCCTGGTGCTGGACGACCCGCTCTCCGCCCTCGACGTCCGCACCGAGGCGCTGGTGGAGGCCGCCCTGCGCGAGGTGCTGGCCGGCACCACCGCCCTGGTGGTGGCGCACCGGCCCTCCACGGTGCTCCTGGCCGACCGGGTCGCGCTGCTGTCGCGGGGCCGGATCGCCGCCGTCGGCACCCACGCCGAACTGCTCCGCTCCAGCGCGGAGTACCGCCATCTGATGTCCGGCGAGCAGTACGAGCGGCACGAGCGTTACGAGGAGGAGCGATGACCGCCACCGTCACCGAGCCGTCCTCCGGGGACGGGGACGCGCGGGGCCCACTGGACGCGAGGACGGCCGCGGGCCCGGAGCCCGCCGGACCGTCCGGCCCGTCCGGACCGGCAAAGGAGTCCGGGCCGCCCGGGGCGCCCGACGCCTTCGACCGCGATGTGCTGCCCGCGCCGAAGGGCGCCTCGCTCCGGCTGCTCGGCTCGCTGCTGCGCCCGCTGCGGCCGCGGGTCGCGGTGGCCGCCCTCCTGCTGCTGCTCCAGCAGGCCGCCGTACAGGCCGGTCCGCTGCTGGTCGCGTACGCCATCGACCGGGCGGTGCCCGCCCTGCGCGGCGGCGACGGCGGCCCGCTGGCCGCCGTCGCGGCGGGGTACGCGGTGTGCGCGCTGTCCTCGGGCGGCCTGCAGTACGCCTTCGTCCGCGCCGCCGCCCGGGTCAACCAGAGCGTGCTGCTGGAGCTGCGCGGCCGGATCTACCGGCACGCCCAGGTGCTCAGCGTGGACTTCCACGACCGCTACACCTCCGGGCGGCTGATCTCCCGCGCCACCACCGACGTCGAGGCGCTGCGCGAGCTGCTCGACGAGGGTCTGCAGGAGCTGCTGGGCGTGATCCTGTCGGTGGTCTACATCTGCTCGGTGCTGCTCTGGCTCGACCTGGGCCTGGGCGGCGCGGCCCTGCTCTCCTTCGTTCCGCTCCTGCTGATCGTGCGGAACTTCCGGCGCCGTTCGATGCGGGTCTACCGCAGGAAGTCCACGGCCACCGCGGCGATGATCGTGAAGTTCGTGGAGACGATGAACGGCATCCGCCCGGTGCAGGCGTTCCGCCGCGAGCGGGCGGGCGAGGCGGAGTTCGGCCGTCTCAACGACCGTCACCTGCGGTTCAACGGGGACGCCATCCTGGAGATGGCCCGCTATGTGGTCTCCTCCCGGCTGGTGGCCAACACCGCGCTGGCCGCCATCGTGCTGTGGGGCGCGTACCGGGTGGCGTCCGGCTCGCTGGAGCTGGGCGTGCTGGCGGCGGCGGCGATGTACCTGCGGCGGCTGTACGACCCGATCGACCGGCTGGGGATGTTCCTCAACTCCTACCAGGGCGCGGCGGCCTCGCTGGAGAAGATCGCCGGGCTGCTCGCCCAGGCGCCCGGCGTCCCCGAGCCGGAGCACCCCCGGCGGCTGCCGCCGCCGTCCGGCGGGCGGCCGGGCCGCGCAGTGGTCTTCGAGGGGGTGCGCTTCGCGTACCGCACGGGCGGCGAGGTGCTGCCCCGCTTCGACCTGGAGATCCCGGCCGGTCAGACGGTCGCGGTGGTCGGCTCCACCGGCGCGGGCAAGTCCACGCTCGCCAAACTGCTGGCGCGCTTCTACGACCCCACGGCGGGCCGGGTGCTGCTGGACGGCGCCGATCTGCGGGAGCTGGCCACCCCCGAGCTGCGGCGCGGGGTGGTCATGGTGACCCAGGAGGCGTTCCTGTTCTCCGGGACGGTCGCCGACAACATCGCGATCGGCCGCCCGGAGGCGAGCCGGGAGGAGATCGAGCGGGCGGCGCGGGCGATCGGCGCCCATGACTTCATCGCCGCCCTCCCCGAGGGGTACGACACCGACGTGCGCAAGCGCGGCGGCCGGATCTCCGCCGGGCAGCGGCAGCTGGTCGCCTTCGCCCGGGCGCTGCTGGCCGACCCGGCCGTGCTCATCCTGGACGAGGCGACCTCCTCCCTGGACATCCCCGGTGAGCGGGCGGTCCAGCGGGCCATGGACACGGTGCTGCGCGGGCGCACCGCCGTGGTGATCGCCCACCGGCTGTCGACGGTGGAGATCGCCGACCGGGTGCTGGTCATGGAGGCCGGGCGCGTCGTCGAGGACGGCTCGCCGGCCGAGCTGGTCGCGGGCGACGGCCGCTTCGCCGGGCTCCACCGCGCCTGGCGCGACAGCCTGGCCTGACCGAGCACACGGGCCGGACGCACGGGCCGGACGCACGGGCCGGGCGGGACACCGCCTGGTGTCCCGCCCGGCGGGGCCGCACCCGCCGGACGGGACTCCCGCACCCGATTCCCCCATCCTGGCGGACGCCGGTGACGGCCCGGTTTCTCCGCCGTTTCCATCGCGTTCGCTCAGCGGACAGCGATTTTCCGACAGCGGACAGATTCCGGCCATTTTCTTGACCTGACCCTGTCATCATCACCGTTTCGGTGCCACTCTCTCCTCGCTGTGCACAGCCGATCCCCCCACGGATCCCCACACCCTCAGGCGCACCATCTCCCTCTCCACACCGCTCTCCAGCGAGGAGTTCAGCGTGATAGGCAGATCCACCCCCCGCAGACGTGCCACCGCCACCGGCGCCCTCGTCGCCGCCTCGGCGCTGCTGGCCGTCGGCCTCCAGTCGCAGGTCTCCACCGCCGCGCCCCAGGCCAAGCCCGACCCCGGCGCCCTCTCCGTCGAGCTCTCCCCCTCCCAGCGGGCCGAACTGCTCCGCGACGCGGAGGCCGGCAGTTCCGCCACCGCCAGAGCCCTCGGCCTCGGCGCCAAGGAGAAGCTCGTCGTCCGCGACGTGGTCAAGAACGCCGACGGCACCGTCCACACCCGTTACGAGCGCACCTACGACGGGCTGCCGGTACTCGGCGGCGACCTGGTCGTGGAGGAGTCGCCCGGCGGTGCGGTGGCCGAGGTCGCCAAGGCCACCGCGGCGAAGATCGCCGTCCCCTCCACCGCGGCCGCGGCCTCGAAGAAGCCCTCCAAGGCCGCGGCCGAGGGCAGCACCGCGCCCCGCAAGGTGGTCTGGGCCGCCGGCGACAAGCCCGTGCTCGCCTGGGAGCGCGTGGTCGGCGGCACCCAGGAGGACGGCACCCCCAGCGAGCTGCACATCGTCACCGACGCGGCCACCGGCGAGAAGCTGGCCCAGTGGGAGGGCGTCCACACCGGCACCGGCGAGAGCATGTACAGCGGCCGGGTCTCCCTGGGCACCAGCGGGTCCGGCGGCTCCTACACGATGACCGACGCGAACCGCGGCAACCACAGGACCTACGACCTCAACGGCGGTTCCTCCGGCACCGGCACCCTGTTCTCCGACGCCGACGACCTCTGGGGCAACGGCTCGCCGTCCAACCGTCAGACCGCGGGCGTGGACGCCCACTACGGCGCGGCCCTGACCTGGGACTACTACAAGAACGTCCACGGCCGCAACGGCATCCGGGGCGACGGGAAGGCCCCGTACAGCCGGGTGCACTACGGCAACGCCTACGTCAACGCCTTCTGGTCCGACTCCTGCTTCTGCATGACCTACGGCGACGGCGCGAACAACTCCAAGCCGCTCACCTCCATCGACGTCGCCGCCCACGAGATGACCCACGGTCTGACCTCCAACACCGCGGGGCTGCGCTACAGCGGCGAGTCCGGCGGCCTGAACGAGGCGACCTCCGACATCTTCGCCGCCGCCGTGGAGTTCAGGGCGAACAACAGCTCGGACGTCGGCGACTACCTCGTCGGTGAGAAGATCGACATCCGCGGCAACGGCACCCCGCTGCGCTACATGGACAAGCCCAGCCGGGACGGCAACTCCAAGGACTACTGGTACTCCGGCATCGGCAGCGTGGACGTCCACTACTCCTCGGGCCCGGCCAACCACTTCTTCTACCTGCTCAGCGAGGGCAGCGGCGCCAAGACCGTCAACGGCGTCTCCTACGACTCGCCGACCTCCGACGGCAAGCCGGTGACCGGCATCGGGATCGGGGCCGCCGAGAAGATCTGGTTCAAGGCGCTCACCGAGAAGATGACGTCGACGACCAACTACGCGGGCGCCCGCACCGCCACCCTCTCCGCCGCGGCCGACCTGTTCGGCACCGACAGCGTCCAGCACAAGGCGGTGGCCCACGCCTGGGCCGCGGTCAACGTCGGATCCCGGCCCGACGACGGCGGCGGCGAGGAGCCCGGCGACAACGTCTTCGAGAACACCGGCGACTACCAGATCCCGGACCCGGGCACCGTGGAGTCGCCGATCACGGTGAACAGGGCCGGCAACGCGCCCAGCGGCCTGAAGGTGGACGTGGACATCGTCCACACCTACCGCGGTGACCTCGTCATCGATCTGGTGGCCCCGGACGGCAGCACCTACCGGCTGAAGAACTCCGGCTGGGACTCGGGCGACGACGTCCGGGCGTCCTACACGGTCAACGCCTCCACCGAGGCGGCCTCCGGCACCTGGAAGCTGCGCGTCCAGGACGTCTACCGCACCGACTCCGGCTACATCAACAGCTGGAAGCTCACCTTCTGATCCACGACGAGGGGGAGCCGCGCCACCGGCGCGGCTCCCCTTCCCCGTCTCCCGTCCCCCTCTCTCCCGGCCTCTCAGCGCAGCAGCACCCCGGCGGCCTCCCGGGCGCCGAGGTCGTCCGGCGGCAGGGTCACCAGCCCCATCTCGGCCGGGCCCGCCAGCAGCGGATGGGAGGGCAGGACGCGGACGGTGTAACCGAACGGCCCGGTGCGGTCCAGCGCCAGCGGCCCCTCGTACAGCCGGCTCCCGTCCTCCTCCGGCCCGCCGGAGGGCTTGAGCGGTACGCGCACCGCCTCGTCGCCCGCGATGGAGTCCGACTCGTCCACCCGCCCGGCGACCGCCTGCACCTCCACATCGTCCGGCTCCAGGCCGCCCAGGGCCACTCGTACCCGCAGCGACAGCGAGCCGCCCAGTTCCACGGACTCGCAGACCGACTCCACATGGTCGATCGCCACCCGCGGCCAGTTCGCGCGCACCCGCGCCTTCCACGCCGCCAGCCGCCCGGCGGCGCCGGCGTCCAGCGCCCGGTGGGCGTGGGCGGCGGGGGTGTACAGCCGCTCGGTGTACTCGCGCACCATCCGGTCGGCGAGCACCTTCGGCCCGAGCCTCTGCCTGGTCTGGCGGACCATCTCGATCCACCGCTCGGGCAGCCCGTCGCCGGCCGGCCCGCGGTCGTAGAAGCACGGCGCCACATGCTCGCGGAGCAGTTCGTAGAGGGCCGCCGCCTCTATGTCGTCGCGCCGTTCGCGGTCCTGCGCGCTCTCGTGCGCCGCGCCGGGCCCGCCGCCGTCGGCGGTCGGGATGGCCCAGCCGAAGTCCGGCTCGTACCACTCCTCCCACCAGCCGTCCCGCACCGAGAGGTTGAGGCAGCCGTTGAGCGCCGCCTTCATCCCGGAGGTCCCGCACGCCTCCAGCGGGCGCAGCGGGTTGTTCAGCCAGACGTCGCAGCCGGTGTAGAGCTTCTGCGCCATGGCCATGCCGTAGTCGGGCAGGAAGACGATCCGGTGGCGCACCCGGGGGTCGTCGGCGAACCGCACCAGTTCCTGGATCAGCCGCTTGCCGCCGTCGTCGGCCGGGTGCGCCTTGCCCGCGACCACGAGCTGGACGGGCCGGGTGGGGTGCAGCAGCAGTTCGGTGAGCCGCTCGCGGTCGCGCAGCATCAGCGTCAGCCGCTTGTAGGACGGGACGCGGCGGGCGAAGCCGACGGTGAGCACGTCCGGGTCCAGGACGCCGTCGATCCAGCCGAGTTCGGCGTCCGAGGCGCCGCGCTGCCGCCAGGAGGCGTGCAGCCGCCGGCGCACCTCGTGCACGAGTTGCTCGCGCAGGGCGCGGCGGGCCCCCCACAGTCCGGCGCCGCCGGCGTCGGCGGGCAGCGCCCGCATCTCGCCGGCGGTCCAGGTGGGGGCGTGGACGCCGTTGGTGATGGAGGTGATGGGCACCTCGGCGGCGTCGAAGCCCGGCCACAGCCCGGCGAACATCTCCCGGCTGACCGCGCCGTGCAGTGTGGAGACGCCGTTGGCGCGCCGGGCGAGCCGGAGTCCCATCACGGCCATGTTGAACAGCCCCGGGTCGCCGCCGGGGTAGGTCTCGGTGCCCAGCCGCAGCACCTGCTCCACGTCCACGCCGGGCAGCTCGCCGTCGTCGCCGAGGTGGCGGGCGACCAGAGCGCGGTCGAAGCGGTCGATACCGGCGGGGACGGGGGTGTGGGTGGTGAACACCGTCCCGGCGCGCACGGCCTCCAGCGCGGTGTCGAAGGGCACGCCCTCCCCGCCCATCTCCCGGATGCGCTCCAGTCCGAGGAAGCCGGCGTGCCCCTCGTTGGTGTGGAACACCTCGGGCTCCGGGTGGCCGGTGACACGGCAGTACGCGCGCACCGCCCGCACCCCGCCGATGCCCAGCAGCATCTCCTGGAGCAGCCGGTGTTCGCTGCCGCCGCCGTAGAGCCGGTCGGTGACGTCGCGTTCGCGCGGGGCGTTGTCCTCCACGTCGGAGTCGAGCAGCAGCAGGGGGACGCGGCCGACGCGGGCCTGCCGGACGTGGGCGCGCAGGGTGCATGTGCCGGGCAGCCGCAGGTCCACGCGGACCGGGGCGCCGCCCGGCTCGCGCAGCACCTCCAGCGGCAGCTCGTTGGGGTCCAGGACGGGGTAGTGCTCCTGCTGCCAGCCGTCGCGCGACAGGCTCTGGCGGAAGTAGCCGTGGCGGTACAGCAGGCCCACCCCGATCAGCGGGACGCCGAGGTCGCTGGCGGCCTTGAGGTGGTCCCCGGCGAGGATACCGAGCCCGCCGGAGTACTGGGGCAGGGCTGCGGTGATGCCGAACTCGGGGGAGAAGTAGGCGATGGCGGCGGGCGGTTCGCCCTCCGCGCGCTGGTACCAGCGCGGCTCGGTCAGGTACTTGCGCAGATCCCCCGCGGCGGCGGACAGCCGTTCCAGGAAGTCGCGGTCGTGGGCCAGCTCCTCCAGCCTCCGGGCGGAGACGGTGCCCAGTGTCCGCACCGGGTCGCCGCCGGACGCGCGCCAGCCGTCGGGGTCGGCGCGGCGGAAGAGTTCTCCGGTCTCGGGGTGCCAGGACCAGCGCAGGTTGTGCGCCAGGTCGCTGAGCGGTCGTAGGGGCTCCGGAAGGACGGGACGTACAGAGAATCGACGAATGGCCTTCACACCTAGACGGTAGCCGGATCTCCGCTCTTTTCGCCCGGTAACCCGTCATCACATCACCAAAGACCCCATGGGCGCATATGCGCGCAATCGTCGTACGCCCGCGCGCGGCGCCCGGTCCGTCTTCCGCCGGCCCTCCGCCTGGCACCGGGTGCCGCCACCGGTGCGAAGAGAGAAGGAGTTTCCCGGCCCGTGGCGGGAACGGTCAGGTTGGGCACTTTTGCTTACGAGTAGTTCACATTGAGGCGGATGCCCGTCCCGTCCGGGCGGGCAGTCTCTCCTCCTACCGCCCTTCCCGGGTACTTGCGGAACAACCGTCACGCCAGCCGAGTGAAAGCGGACAGGAGCGGCCATGCCCCCGGCCCGTCAACGGTCTGTGGAACAGATAGAAAGAACAAAACCATCCGTAACGCCACCAGGTGATCCAATGATCGGTCGCATTCCCGTACTGGACGTCCATCCGCTCGTCGACTGCGGGCGCCGCCCGGCGAAGGCCGTGGCCGGCGAGACCTTCCGGGTCTCGGCCACGGTCTTCCGCGAAGGCCATGACGCGGTCGGCGCGAACGTCGTCCTGCGCGACCCGAGCGGAAGCCCGGGCCCGTGGACACCGATGCGGGAGCTGGCGCCGGGCACCGACCGCTGGGGCGCCGACGTCACCCCCGGCTCGGAGGGCCGCTGGTCCTACACCGTCGAGGCGTGGGGCGATCCGGTGGGCACCTGGCGGCACAACGCGAGGATCAAGGTCCCGGCGGGGATCGACGCCGAGCCGACCCTCACCGAGGGCGCGCTGCTGCACGAGCGGGCCGCCGCGGGGGTGCCCGGGGACGACGGCCGCACGGCCGTGCTGGAGGCGGTGGAGGCCCTGCGCGACACCTCCCGCCCGGTCGCCGCGCGGCTGGCCGCGGCGCTGGCGCCCGAGGTGGTGGCCGCGCTGGACCGCCACCCGCTGCGCGAACCGGTCACCGCCACCCGCCCCCTGCCGCTGCTGGTGGAGCGCAGGAGGGCGCTGTTCGGCTCCTGGTACGAGTTCTTCCCCCGCTCGGAGGGCGCGGTGGTGCGGGAGGGTGAGCCGCCCGTCTCCGGCACCCTGCGCACGGCCGCCGAGCGGCTGCCCGCGATCGCGGACATGGGCTTCGACGTGGTCTACCTGCCGCCCGTCCATCCCATCGGCGAATCGTTTCGCAAGGGCCCCAACAACTCCCTGACCGCCGGCCCCCACGACGTCGGCAGCCCCTGGGCCATCGGCTCGGCCGCCGGCGGGCACGACGCGATCCACCCGGACCTGGGCACCTTCGAGGACTTCGACCGCTTCGTGGCGCGCGCCCGCGAGCTGCGCATGGAGGTGGCCCTGGACTTCGCCCTGCAGTGCTCCCCGGACCACCCGTGGGTCAAGGAGCACCCGGAGTGGTTCCACCACCGCCCCGACGGAACGATCGCCTACGCCGAGAACCCCCCGAAGAAGTACCAGGACATCTACCCCATCGCGTTCGACGCGGACATGGACGGGCTCGTCGCCGAGACCGTGCGGATCCTGCGGATGTGGATGTCCCACGGGGTGCGGATCTTCCGCGTGGACAACCCGCACACCAAGCCGGTCGTCTTCTGGGAGAAGGTGATCGGCGAGATCAACGGGACCGATCCCGACGTCCTCTTCCTGGCCGAGGCGTTCACCCGCCCCGCGATGATGCACACCCTCGCCAAGATCGGCTTCCAGCAGTCCTACACCTACTTCACCTGGCGCAACGGGAAGGAAGAGCTGACCGAGTACCTCACCGAACTCTCCGGGGACGCCGCCTCGTACATGAGGCCCAACTTCTTCGTCAACACCCCCGACATCCTCCACGCCTACCTCCAGAACGGCGGTCGCCACGCCTTCGAGGTCCGCGCGGTGCTCGCCGCGACCCTCTCTCCCACCTGGGGGGTCTACTCGGGCTACGAGCTGTGCGAGTCGGCACCGGTCAGGCCGGGCAGCGAGGAGTACCTTGACTCGGAGAAGTACCAGCTCCGCCCGCGCGACTGGGCGGCCGCGGAGCGTGCGGGCACCACCATCGCCCCGCTCCTCACCGAACTGAACCGGCTGCGCCGCCGCCATCCGGCACTGCAGGAGCTGCGCAACCTGCGCTTCCACCACAGCGACAACCCGTCGATCATCGTCTACTCCAAGCACTGCGCACACCCGCACGCCGACACGGTTCTCACGGTGGTCAACCTCGACCCCCACCACACCCACGAGGCCACGGTCTCGTTGGACCTGGCGGAACTCGGCCTCACGACCGCTCAGGCCAGTGGCGCCGAACCCTTCCCGGTGCGCGACGAGCTCACCGGCGAGACCTATCACTGGGGCAGGGACAACTATGTGCGCCTGGAGCCGGGCCGCGGTGCGGCGCCCGCGCACATCCTCTCCCTGCGACCGTCCCCACAGACCGGAGGGTCACCCAACCATGACCGTCAATGAACCCGTCATCGACACGTTCGAGGACACGCCCGCCAAGGACCGCGATCCCGATTGGTTCAAAAGGGCCGTCTTCTATGAAGTGCTGGTCCGCTCCTTCCAGGACAGCAACGGCGACGGCATCGGCGATCTGAAGGGCCTCACCGCCCGGCTCGACTACCTGCAGTGGCTGGGCGTGGACTGCCTCTGGCTGCCCCCGTTCTTCAAGTCCCCGCTGCGGGACGGCGGCTACGACGTCGCCGACTACACCTCCGTCCTCCCCGAGTTCGGCGACCTCGCCGACTTCGTGGAGTTCGTGGACGCCGCACACCAGCGCGGCATGCGGATCATCATCGACATGGTGATGAACCACACCAGCGACCAGCACCCGTGGTTCCAGGAGTCCCGGCGCGATCCCGACGGCCCCTACGGCGACTACTACGTGTGGGCCGACGACGACAAGCAGTACCCGGACGCCCGCATCATCTTCGTCGACACCGAGGCGTCCAACTGGACGTTCGACCCGGTGCGCAAGCAGTACTACTGGCACCGCTTCTTCTCCCACCAGCCGGATCTCAACTACGAGAACCCGCAGGTCCAGGAGGAGATGATCTCGGCACTGAAGTTCTGGCTGGACCTGGGCATCGACGGGTTCCGGCTGGACGCGGTCCCCTACCTGTACGCGCAGGAGGGCACCAACTGCGAGAACCTCCCCCAGACCCACGAGTTCCTGAGGAAGGTCCGCGCCGAGATCGACGCCCACTACCCCGACACCGTTCTGCTGGCCGAGGCCAACCAGTGGCCGGAGGACGTCGTCGACTACTTCGGCGACTACTCCAGGGGCGGCGACGAGTGCCACATGGCGTTCCACTTCCCCGTCATGCCCCGCATCTTCATGGCGGTGCGGCGCGAGTCGCGCTACCCGGTCTCCGAGGTCCTGGCCAAGACCCCGGCCATCCCCTCGGGCTGCCAGTGGGGCATCTTCCTGCGCAACCACGACGAGCTGACCCTGGAGATGGTCACCGACGAGGAGCGCGACTACATGTACGCGGAGTACGCCAAGGATCCGCGGATGCGCGCCAACATCGGCATCCGGCGGCGGCTGGCCCCGCTGCTGGACAACGACCGCAACCAGATCGAGCTGTTCACCGCCCTGCTGCTGTCCCTGCCGGGCTCGCCGATCCTGTACTACGGCGACGAGATCGGCATGGGCGACAACATCTGGCTGGGCGACCGGGACGCGGTGCGCACCCCCATGCAGTGGACGCCCGACCGCAACGCGGGCTTCTCCTCCTGCGACCCGGGCCGGCTGTTCCTGCCCACGATCATGGACCCGGTCCACGGCTACCAGGTCACCAACGTCGAGGCCGCCATGAGCAGCCCCTCCTCGCTGCTGCACTGGACCCGCCGGATGATCGAGATCCGCAAGCAGAACCCGGCCTTCGGGCTGGGCACGTACACCGAACTGCCCTCGTCCAACCCGGCGGTGCTCGCCTTCCTGCGCGAGTACGGGGACGACCTGGTGCTGTGCGTGCACAACTTCTCGCGGTTCCCGCAGCCCACCGAGCTGGATCTGAACGCCTTCGGCGGACGCCACCCGGTGGAGCTGATCGGCGGGGTGCGGTTCCCTCCCATCGGGGAGCTGCCGTATCTGCTGACGCTGGCCGGGCACGGCTTCTACTGGTTCCGGCTGCGCGAGCAGGCGTGAGGCGGAAGTAGGGCAGGCATGGACTGCGGCGGCCCGGGAACAAGCCCGGACACGGATTGGGCCCGGGCCGCCGCGGGCAGTATTCCTCCCACCACCGATCGCACCGCTCGAAGCAGTTCGCTAGCCCGCTTGGTGGGTACTCCCCGACACGTCCCGCACCGCCGGACAGCCACAGCCGCAATCCGGGACACTCTGCCGTACCTTTCGTGTGCCCGGGGAAAGGACGCCATGTCGGACAGCTCCTCGCCGCGCGCCGCCGTCGTCGCCACGCGCGAGCCGGAGGGCGCGGCGCTGCTGCGTTCGCTCACGCCACTGCTCACCGAATGGCTTCCGCGGCAACGCTGGTTCGCCGGAAAGGGGCGGCCCGTCAGCGGATTCGCCCTCGTCGCCGCCACCGAGCTGCTGCCGTGCACGAGCGGCGCCGCGCCGGGTCTGCTGCACCTGCTGGTGCGGGCCCGCCAGCCCGGCGGGCCGGAGCAGACCCATCCGGTTCCCGCCGACTGCTACCAGCTGCTGCTGGGCGTGCGCGACGCCCTGCCGCCGCCGCTGGCCGGGTCCCTGATCGGGCACCCCGCCGGCGGGCCGCTGGCCGGCCGCACGGTGTACGAGGCCCTGCACGATCCCCGGCTGGCCGCCGTACTGCTGGAGCGGCTGCGCTCCCCCGGCCGGCTGGGACCGCTGCTCTTCCAGCGGGAGCGCGGCACCACGATCCCGCAGGGGCTGCCGCCCAGGCCGCTGAGCGTGGAGCAGTCGAACTCCTCGGTGGTCTACGGCGACAGCCACATCCTCAAGCTGTTCCGCCGGGTCAGCCCCGGCGTCAACCCCGATCTGGAGCTGCCGCTCGCCCTGGCACGGGCCGGGTCGGACCGGGTGCCCGCGCCGGCCGCCTGGTTCGAGGCGCGCACCGGCGAACGCCCCGGCGAGGGCGGTGAGGCGGGGGAACCGATGACGCTGGGCGTGCTCCAGCCCTTCCTGCCCGGCACCAGCGACGGCTGGCAGCTCGCGCTGGGATCGCTGGCGTCGCACGGCGACTTCTCCGGCTCCGCGCGTGCGCTGGGCCGGGCGATCGCCGAGGTGCACACCACGCTGGCGCAGGCGCTGCCGGTGACGGCGCTGGGCCGCCGCCAGCTGGAGTTCATCGCCTCCGGCATGAACGAGCGGCTGGAGGCCGCGGCCGCCGCCGTACCCGCCCTGCGCCCCTACCGGGGGAAGCTGCACACCGTGTTCGACGCCGTCGCCGGACTCGGCCGCGGCGGGCGCTCCTGGTCCGCCCAGCGCATCCACGGCGACCTCCATCTGGGCCAGGCGCTGTGCGCGGGGGACGACGGCCGCTGGTCGGTCATCGACTTCGAGGGCGAGCCCGCCCGTCCCATCGCCGAACGCCGCCGCCCCCAGCCGGTGGTGCGGGACATCGCGGGCATACTGCGCTCCTTCGACTACGCGGCGTGCCAGCACGCCCGGTCCTCCCCCGGCGAGACCGGGTGGGCCCGCGAGTGGTCCGAGAAGAATCGTGACGCCTACTGCTCCGGCTACGCCGACGCCTCCGGCTCCGACCCGCGCGACGAGGACGTCCTGCTGCGCGCGTACGAGACGGACAAGGCCGTCTACGAAGTGCTCTACGAGGCCAGGCACCGTCCCGCCTGGCTCGCCATCCCGATGTCCGCCGTCCAGCGGCTCGCGGACACCTGAACGATTCCGTGCACAGGAGGCCCCTTCCGTGACCCCCCGTCCCGACAGCCGACCGTTCTCCGAAACCTCCCCGCGGCCCGTCCGCACCGGCGGCCGGGACGAGGACGCCGCCCCGGCCGCCTCCCCGGGAGCCGCCGGCCCGAAGGACCCGGCCGGCGCCGCGGACCCCGCCGGGGGGAAGGCCGCCGCGAAGAAGACCGCGGGGAAGAAGACCGCCGCGAAGAAGACGGTGTCCGGGTCCGGCGGGAAGACCGCCGCGAAACGGACGGCCGCCAAGAGG
Source organism: Streptomyces mangrovi (assembly GCF_900114215.1). GTDB lineage: Bacteria > Actinomycetota > Actinomycetes > Streptomycetales > Streptomycetaceae > Streptomyces > Streptomyces barkulensis. The sequence goes on from NZ_FOSG01000002.1 coordinate 113,178, forward strand.
ACCGCGACCGAGAAGGTCGTGGCGAAGAAGGCGGTGGCGAAGAAGACCGCCACGAAGGCCGCCACGAAGAAGACCGTGGCCGGGAAGAAGACCGTGGCCGGGAAGAAGGCGGTGACCGGGAAGGCCGCCGCCGGGAAGACGGCGGCGTCCGAGCCCGTGGCCCTGCGCCAGGACGAGCCGCTGAAGGACCATGCCCCCAACTGGCCCGGCGCCCGCCCGCCCGCACCGCGCCGGAGCGACGACGCCCCGGCCGGGCAGGGCGTCGGGCGCGCCGCCGCGCTCGACCCCGGCGAGCGGCAGCGCCTGCTGCACGGCTCCCACCACGACCCGCACACGGTGCTCGGCGCACACCGGGTGCCAGGCGGGGTGCTGTTCCGGGTGCTGCGGCCCTACGCCCGCTGTGTCGCCGTCCTGACCGGGGGCGTGCGGGCCGAGCTGCACGACGACGGGGACGGGCTGTTCTCCGGTGTGCTCCCGTTGGCCGCCGAGCCCTCGATGCCCTCCTACCGGCTGCTGGTGCGCTACGGGGAGGAACCCGGCGAGGACGAGCTGGAGACCGAGGACCCGTACCGCTTCCTGCCCTCGATCGGCGAGCTGGACCTGCACCTGATCGGCGAGGGCCGCCACGAGGAGCTGTGGCGGGCGCTGGGCGCGCGTCCCATGACCGTCGACGGGGTGGCCGGCACCCGTTTCACCGTCTGGGCGCCCAACGCCCTGGGGGTGCGGGTCGCCGGGGACTTCAACTGCTGGGACGCCACGGCCGCCCCCATGCGCTCGCTGGGCGGCAGCGGTGTGTGGGAGCTGTTCCTGCCCGGGGTCGGCGCGGGCGCGCTGTACAAGTTCGACATCACCCGTCCGGACGGCTCCCACACCCTGCGCGCCGACCCGATGGCCCGCCGCACCGAGACCCCGCCGGCGACCGCCTCGATCGTGGAGGAGTCGGCGTACACCTGGCACGACGAGGAGTGGCTGGCGCGCCGCGCCGAACGCGCGCCCCACCAGGCGCCCCTGTCCGTCTACGAGGTGCACCTGCCCTCCTGGCGCCCCGGGCTGACCTACCGCGAACTGGCCGAGCAGCTTCCGGCGTACGTGAAGGACCTGGGCTTCACCCATGTGGAGCTGATGCCCGTCGCCGAGCACCCCTTCGGCGGCTCCTGGGGCTACCAGGTCACCGGCTTCTACGCGCCCACCGCGCGCATGGGCACCCCCGACGACTTCCGGTACCTGGTCGACCGCCTCCACCAGGAGGGCATCGGGGTGCTGATGGACTGGGTGCCCGCGCACTTCCCCAAGGACGAGTGGGCGCTGGCCCGCTTCGACGGCACCGCACTGTACGAGCACTCCGACCCGGCCCGCGCCGAGCACCCGGACTGGGGGACGCTGGAGTTCAACTTCGGCCGCACCGAGGTCCGCAACTTCCTGGTCGCCAACGCCGTCTACTGGTGCGAGGAGTTCCACATCGACGGCCTGCGCGTGGACGCCGTCGCCTCGATGCTCTACCTGGACTACTCGCGCGAGTCCGGCCAGTGGACCCCCAACGTGTACGGCGGCCGGGAGAACCTGGACGCGGTGGCCTTCCTGCAGGAGATGAACGCCACCGTCTACCGGCGCTGCCCCGGCGTGATCACCGCCGCCGAGGAGTCCACCGCCTGGGACGGCGTCACCCGCGCCACCCACCACACCGGGCCGGGCGGCTTCGGCGGGCTGGGCTTCGGCTTCAAGTGGAACATGGGGTGGATGCACGACTCCCTGGAGTACATGGTCAGGGAGCCGGTCCACCGCAAGTACCACCACAACGAGATGACGTTCTCGATGGTGTACGCCTACTCGGAGAACTACATCCTGCCCATCTCCCACGACGAGGTGGTGCACGGCAAGCGGTCGCTGGTGTCGAAGATGCCGGGCGACTGGTGGCAGCAGCGGGCCGACCACCGGGCGTACCTGGGCTTCATGTGGTCCCACCCGGGCAAGCAACTGCTCTTCATGGGACAGGAGTTCGCCCAGGGCGCGGAGTGGTCGGAGGCGCACGGGCCGGACTGGTGGCTGCTGGACCCGGCGTACTCGGCCGCCGGCGACCACCAGGGGGTGCGGGATCTGGTCCGCGACCTCAACCGCGTCTACACCGCCACGCCCGCCCTGTGGGAGCTGGACACCGATCCGGCCGGCTTCTCCTGGATCGAGGGAGGCGCGGCCGACGACAACGTCCTCGCGTTCCTGCGGTACGCCGCCGACGGATCGCCGCTGATCGCCGTCTCCAACTTCTCCCCCGTCGTCCGGCACGAGTACCCGATCGGTGCCCCCGAGGGGTTCCCCGCCTGGCGGGAGGTCCTCAACACCGACACGGCGCGGTACGGCGGGAGCGGCGTGGGCAACCCCGGGCCGCTGAAGGCGGACGCGGCCCCGGCGCACGGCCGCCCGGCCGGCATCGCGCCGACGCTGCCGCCGCTGGCGACGATCTGGCTCGTCCCGGCCTGAGCCGTACGCCGCCGCGGTGGGCGCCGCGCCCGTCGCGCGGCCCCGGCCGAGGGGGCACGCGACGGGCGCGGCGGCGAGGACGGCGGTGCGAATACGGCGGTGGGATCGGCTCCGGTCCCACCGGTCCCCCGGTCCCACCGGTCAGAAGACGGCCTCGGTCTCGTCCATCCGGTCCTGCGGCACCGTCTTCAGCTCGGTGACCGCGTCCGCCAGCGGCGCCATGACGATCTCGGTGCCGCGCAGGGCCGTCATCATGCCGAAGTCGCCGCGGTGCGCCGCCTCCACGGCATGCCAGCCGAAGCGGGTGGCCAGCACGCGGTCGTACGCGGTGGGGGTGCCGCCGCGCTGCACATGGCCGAGGATGACCGGGCGGGCCTCCTTGCCCAGGCGGTGCTCCAGCTCGATGGCGAGCCGGTTGCCGATGCCGGTGAAGCGCTCGTGCCCGTACTGGTCGATCTGCCCCTTCTCGTAGGGCATCGAGCCCTCGGCCGGACGAGCGCCCTCGGCGACGCAGACGACCGCGAACTTCTTGCCGCGCGCGAAGCGCTCCTCGATCATCTTGCACAGGTCGTCGATCTGGAAGGGCCGCTCGGGCACGCAGATGCCGTGGGCGCCGCCGGCCATCCCGGCCTCCAGCGCGATCCAGCCCGCGTGGCGTCCCATGACCTCGACGACCATCACCCGCTGGTGGGACTCGGCCGTCGTCTTCAGCCGGTCGATGGCCTCGGTGGCCACGGTGACGGCCGTGTCGAAGCCGAAGGTGCGGTCGGTGGCGGAGATGTCGTTGTCGATCGTCTTGGGCACGCCCACCACCGGGAGCCCGGCGTCGGCGAGCATCCGGGCGGCGGTGAGGGTGCCCTCGCCGCCGATCGGGATGAGCGCGTCGAGGCCGAGCCTGCCCAGCAGCTCCTCGGAGTTCTGGCACGCCTCCCGCAGCCGGTCGCGTTCCAGCCGGGCCGAGCCCAGGATGGTGCCGCCCCTGGCGAGGATGCCGGAGACGGAGTCGATGTCGAGTTCGCGGTAGCGGCCGTCGAGCAGGCCCTTGAAGCCGTCTTCGAAGCCGATGACTTCGTCGTGCCGGTCGACCACGGCGCGGTGCACGACCGAACGGATCACGGCGTTCAGACCGGGGCAGTCGCCGCCTGCGGTGAGGACTCCGATGCGCATGGGGATCGCTTCTCCTGCTCGCTGCTGGTTCGGGGGTGCGCCGCCGCGATTGTTTCACGCCCTGAACGCATTCCCGCCTTCCGTCTCACATACCGTTCGAGACACGACCGGCACACGGCATCGACGGGCACGGCGGTAGGGTCGAGGTCAGTCAGAGGAACAAGTGCCCGAACGGGTTCTTCCAGGGCTGGTCCGGCTGGTCCCGGCTGGTTTCCGCGGGTTCTGGCGGGTTCTCGCGGCCTCCGGCGGGGTCCCCGCCGGATCTCCGCGGTCCCCCGCGGCCTCTTCGGCCCTCCGGCACTTTTCCGCCACGGCGTGCCCGGGTACCCGACGGGAAGAGCCGGGCCGGTAAGGGCCCGGGCGCGACGAGCAGGGAGAGCACACGTGACGCGCAGCGTGTACGTGACCGGTATCGGTCGCGGGGACGGCCGCCAGGTCGTGGAGCTGGGAGTCATGGAACTCCTGTCCCGGCGGACCGGCCGGGTCGGTGTCTTCCGCCCGCTCGCCCACGACGGCCCCGACCCCATCTACGACCTGCTGCGCAGCCGCTACCGGCTCTCCCAGCCCGCCGGGACCGTGGTCGGGCTCGGCTACGACGAGGCCGTGGCCGTCCTGGCCGACCGGGGCACCGACGAACTGGTGTCCCGGCTGGTCGACCGTTTCCACACCGTCGCCCGCGGCTACGAGGCCGTACTCGTCCTGGGCACCGACTTCGCCGACACCGGCCTGCCCGCCGAGCTGGCGCTCAACGCCCGGCTGGCCAACGAGTTCGGCGCCCCGGTGCTGCCGGTGGTGGCCGGCACCGGCCAGGACACCGACTCCCTGACCTCCGAGATCCGCAACGCCTACCACGCGTACGCCTCGCTGGGCTGCGAGGTCCTCGCGATGATCGCCAACCGGGTCGCGGACGGCGCGGCGGTCGGCGCCGTCGGTCTGGACGGGAACCTGCCGGTGCCGGTGTACGCCCTGCCCGAGGACCCCGCGCTGGCCGCGCCGACCGTCGTCCAGGTCGCCCAGGCGCTGGGGGCGAAGGTGCTCCAGGGGGATCCGGCCGGGCTCGCCCGCGATGTGCGCGGCTTCGTCTTCGGCGGCGCCACGCTGCCGACCTTCCTGCCCGCCCTCACCGAGGGATGCCTGGTCCTCACCCCCGGCGACCGCGCGGACCTGGTCGTCGGCGCGCTGGCCGCCCACTCCGCGGGCTCCCCCGCCATCGCCGGGGTGCTGCTGACCGTCGGGCAGGAGCCCGGCGAGGAGACGATGGCGCTGGCCGCCCGGCTCTCCCCGGGCACTCCGGTGCTGTCGGTGCCCGGCGGGTCGTTCTCCACCGCCGGCGAGCTGATGTCCCTGGAGGGCCGGCTGACCACGGCCAACCCGCGCAAGGCGGAGATCGCCCTGGGCCTCTTCGAGGGCCATGTGGACACCGCCCGGCTCACCGAACTGCTCTCGGTGGTCCGCGGCGACCGGGTCACCCCGATGATGTTCGAGCACGAGCTGATCGAGCGGGCGCGGTCCGACCGCCGCCATGTCGTCCTGCCGGAGGGCACCGAGGAGCGGGTGCTGCGGGCGGCCGAGGTGCTGCTGCGCCGGGGCGTGTGCGATCTGACCCTGCTGGGCGACGAGACCGAGATCCGCAAGCGCACCGCCGAACTGGGCATCGACCTGGGGCTGCTGGGGCCCGAGGAACTGCCCGAGGGGACGGGCGCCTCCGCCCGCGCCGTGGACCCGTACACCTCGCCGCTGCGCGAGCGCTTCGCCGAGCTGTACGCGAAGCTGCGCGCCCACCGGGGCGTCACCCACGAACTGGCCTACGACCAGGTGGCCGACGTCTCCTACTTCGGCACCCTGATGGTCCAGGAGGGGCTGGCCGACGGCATGGTCTCGGGCGCGGCCCACTCGACGGCGGCGACGCTGCGGCCGGCCTTCGAGATCATCCGCACCGAGCCGGACGCCGGAATCGTCTCCTCGGTGTTCTTCATGTGCCTGGCCGAGAAGGTACTGGTCTACGGCGACTGCGCGGTCAACCCCGACCCGGACGCCGAGCAGCTCGCCGACATCGCCGTCCAGTCCGCCGCCACCGCCGCCCGGTTCGGCGTGGACCCGCGGATCGCGATGCTGTCGTACTCCACCGGCACCTCCGGCTCCGGCGCGGACGTGGACAAGGTGCGGCGGGCGACGGAACTGGTGCGCGAGCGCCGCCCGGACCTGCTGGTGGAGGGGCCGATCCAGTACGACGCGGCGGTGGAGCCGTCGGTGGCGGCGACCAAACTGCCGGAGTCGAAGGTCGCGGGGCGGGCCACCGTGCTGGTCTTCCCGGACCTGAACACCGGCAACAACACCTACAAGGCCGTCCAGCGCTCGGCCGGCGCGGTGGCCGTCGGCCCGGTCCTGCAGGGTCTGCGCAAGCCGGTCAACGACCTCTCGCGCGGCGCGCTGGTGCAGGACATCGTCACCACCGTGGCGATCACCGCGATCCAGGCCCAGCACAGCCGGCGTGCCGCGGGCGCGGTGGCCGGCCCGGCGCAACCCACCGAACCCACCGAACCCGCTGAGCCCACCGAACCCACCCAATCCACCGGGTCCGCGCGGTCCACCGGACCGACCGGCCCCGAGGGGAAGGCTGCGAACGAGTGAGAGGCACCCGCGTCCTCGTCCTGAACACCGGTTCCTCGTCGGTGAAGTACCAGCTCCTGGACATGGCCGACGGCTCCCGCCCGGCCGCCGGCCTGGTCGAGCGGATCGGCGAGCGCACCTCGTACCTGCGCCACGCCCCGGCCGGCGGCCCGCGGCGCGAGCGCGAGGAGCCGGTGCCCGACCACCAGGCGGCACTGGAGGCGGTCGCCGGCGAACTGGCCCGCGACGGGCTGGGGCTGGACTCCCCCGAACTGGCCGCCATCGGCCACCGGGTGGTGCACGGCGGGCGCCGCTTCACCGAGCCGACCGTGATCGACGACGCGGTGCTGGCCGAGATCGAGCGCCTGGTGCCCGTCGCGCCGCTGCACAACCCGGCCAACCTGGCGGGCATCCGCACGGCCATGGCGCTGGCGCCGCATCTGCCGCAGGTGGCGGTCTTCGACACCGCGTTCCACACGACGATGCCGGAGTACGCCGCCCGGTACGCCATCGACACCGCCGTCGCCGACGCCCACCGGGTGCGCCGCTACGGCTTCCACGGCACCTCGCACGCGTACGTCTCGCGCAGGGCGGCCGAGCTGCTGGGCCGGGATCCGTCCGAGGTGAACGTCATCGTGCTGCACCTGGGCAACGGCTCGTCGGCCTCGGCGGTGCGCGGCGGGCGGTGCGTGGACACATCCATGGGGCTCACCCCGCTGGAGGGCCTGGTGATGGGCACCCGTTCGGGTGATGTCGACCCGGCGGTGGTCTTCCATCTGGCACGGGTCGCCGGGATGTCGGTCGACGAGATCGACGTCCTGCTGAACAAGCGCAGCGGCCTGCTGGGCCTGTGCGGGGACAACGACATGCGGGAGGTCCTGCGCCGGATGGCGGGCGAGGGGCCGGACGCGGAGTCGGCGAGACTGGCCTTCGACGTCTACGTCCACCGGCTGAAGAAGTACATCGGCGCCTACTGCGCGGTGCTCGGCCGGGTGGACGCGGTGGCCTTCACCGCCGGGGTCGGCGAGAACGCCGCACCGGTGCGGCAGGCCGCCGTCGACGGGCTGGAGGGCCTGGGCCTGGCCGTGGACGCGGAGCTGAACGCCGCGCACGGCGGCGGGCCCCGGCTGGTGTCCCCGCCCACCGCACGGGTGGCGGTGGCCGTGGTGCCCACCGACGAGGAGCTGGAGATCGCCGGCCAGACATATGCGCTGGTGGGCGGCGGCACGATGGAACGGAAGTGAGCCGGCTCACCGCCGGGAACGTTCCGCCGCTGAACAAAAGATAGGATCGCCCCATGCGCCGTTCCAAAATCGTCTGCACCCTGGGCCCCGCCGTGGACTCCTACGATCAGCTCAAGACACTGATCGAGGCCGGCATGAACGTGGCCCGCTTCAACATGAGCCATGGCAGCCACGCCGAACACGAGGAGCGCTACCACCGTCTGCGCAAGGCCTCCCAGGAGACCGGGCGCGCGATCGGTGTGCTCGCCGACCTCCAGGGCCCCAAGATCCGTCTGGAGACCTTCGCCGACGGTCCCGTCGAGCTGGTGCGCGGTGACGAGTTCACCATCACCACCGAGGACGTCCCCGGCGACCGCACCATCTGCGGCACCACCTACAAGGGCCTGCCGGGCGACGTCTCCAAGGGCGAGACGGTTCTGATCAACGACGGCAACGTCGCCCTCCAGGTGATCGACGTGGACGGCTCCCGGGTGCGCTGCATCGTCATCGAGGGCGGTGTGATCTCCGACCACAAGGGCATCAACCTGCCCGGTGTGGCGGTCAACGTCCCGGCCCTGTCGGACAAGGACGTCGAGGACCTGAGGTTCGCGCTGGAGATGGGCTGCGACATGGTGGCGCTGTCCTTCGTGCGCGACGCCGCCGACGTCCGCGACGTCCACCGGGTGATGGACGAGGTGGGCCGCCGGGTCCCGGTGATCGCCAAGGTGGAGAAGCCGCAGGCGGTGGAGAACATGGAGGCCGTGGTCCTCGCGTTCGACGGCGTGATGGTGGCCCGCGGCGACCTGGCGGTGGAGTACCCGCTGGAGAAGGTGCCGATGGTGCAGAAGCGGCTGATCGAGATGTGCCGCCGCAACGCCAAGCCGGTGATCGTGGCGACCCAGATGATGGAGTCGATGATCACCAACTCCCGGCCCACCCGCGCGGAGGCCTCCGACGTGGCCAACGCGATCCTGGACGGCGCGGACGCGGTGATGCTCTCGGCGGAGTCCTCGGTGGGCCAGTACCCGATCGAGACGGTCAAGACGATGTCGAAGATCGTCCAGGCCGCCGAGGAGGAGCTGCTCTCGCGCGGCCTCCAGCCGCTGGTGCCCGGCAAGAAGCCGCGCACCCAGGGCGGTTCGGTGGCCCGTGCGGCCTGCGAGATGGCGGACTTCCTCAACGGCAAGGCGCTGGTCGCCTTCACCAAGTCCGGCGACACCGCCCGGCGGCTCTCCCGCTACCGGGCCGCCCAGCCGATCCTGGCCTTCACCACCGAGCCCTCCACCGCCTGCCGGCTCACGCTGAGCTGGGGCGTGGAGTCCTTCGTGGTGCCGCATGTGGACCACACCGACGACATGGTGGACCTGGTCGACGCCGAACTGCTCAAGCTCCAGCGGTACAGCACCGGCGACACCATGATCATGACGGCCGGCTCGCCTCCGGGCATCCCCGGCACCACCAACATGGTGCTGGTGCACCACCTGGGCAGCGAACAGCGCTGACCGGCCGGCCTCCCGGCCCTTCCTCCGCGGCGCGATGAACGGCGGCGGCCCGCGCACCTCCGGGGGGTGCGCGGGCCGCCGCCGTTCGCCGCGGGCGTCAGTTCTCGTTGTAGAGGTTCATGCCCGGGATGTGCAGGTCTCCGCCGAACTGGCCGGCCTGCCTGACCGACACGTCCGTGAAGAACACCTCGGGGATGTTCAGCGGCGGCGGCGACTCGGGGCTGAAGGTGATCGGGATGAGCCCGAAGAGCTTGCCCTTCAGCTCCTCGGTGTACATCGTCACCGTGCCGTTGCGGATGGTGGAGGTGCTGCCCTTGGCGGCCTTGACGTGCGCGGTGCTGCCGCCGGGGCCCTCCACCAGCTGGTGCAGGTCCCGGATGTCCACCGAGCGGGCGGTGAACTTCAGGACGTTCTTGACCGTGCCATTGTGGGTACGGACCTTGACGATGCCGTGGTAGTCCAGGCCGTGGAGGGCGAGCAGGCTGGTCTCCAGCAGCCACGGGGCGTTGGGCAGCACCGCCTCGGTCTGCTCCTCCTCGGCGTCGGCCAGCGCCTCGGCGTCGTAGGTCGGGCAGGGGAAGGGCTCCTTGCCCGAGGCGTCCGCACCCGGGACGGTCGCCTCGTCCGCCGGTTCCTCGGCCTTCTCGCGCGCCTTGCCGACGGTGTCCTCCACCGTGTCGCCGGCGCGGTCGGTGGTGTCCTTCAGGCCCTTCTCGACGCTGTCGGCGGCGCCCTCGACGGCGTCCTTCACCGGGGTGTCGGAGCCGCCGTCCGCAAGCTCCCCGGACTGCGACGGGCTCGGCGAGGCGGAGGGCTCGGCAGCGGCCTCGGCGCTCTCGTCCTCCTCGTCGTCCGGGGTGAACAGGTCCTTGATGGCCTCGCCGATGCCCAGCGGGTCCAGCGGGTTGCGCTTCTCGGACTCCGAGGGGCTCGGCTCGGGTTCCGGCGTACCGGCGCCCCCCTCCTCCCCGCCTCCGGTGCCGCCGTCGGCCGGGGGCTCGGCGGGTGCCGTGGTGCCGGGCTCCGGTGCGGGGGTGGTGCCCGGCTTCGCCTCCCGGCCGGACTCGTCCCGGCCGGCCCCGCCGTCCCGGCCGTCCCCGCCGTCCCGGCCGGGCTCGTCCTTCTCCGCCTTCCGCCCGCTGTCCTGCTCCACCTCCCTGTCGGGCGCTGTCACGCACGGCCCGTCCCTGAAGGGGTTCTTGGGCAGCGGCTCGGCGAGGGCGAGCTTGGGGGTGAGCCCCATGCCCATGAGCACGGCCGACGGCATGGCGGCCAGGGCTATCGCCTTGCCCGCGGGAACGTGCAGCCGGGTCAGCAGCGGCTTCCTCGGGGCCGCGTGGCGCGGCCCGGTCCTCGTACGCCGGTCCGGCGCGGTCGCGGCCGCGTCCTCCCGGCCTTCCCGGTCCTTCCGGTTCAACTCCTCAGGCGTCACGGTGCGCCCCGTTCTGTCCGTCGTCCGCCCCGGCGGGAGCCGGCTCGACGATGGCCAGGCCCACCTCCTGCGGAGCCTCTTCGGGTGCGGGGCCACCGGGGACCTCCCCGGTCTCCGCGGGATCGGCCGGCCGCTCCTTGCTCTGCACCCAGGAGACGGCCATCGCGCCGCCGATCATCGCCAGCAGGAAGCCGACGAAGAGACCTCCGAGGTTGGAGACCACCAGCGAGACCAGGGCCAGCAGGATGGCGGCGACTCCGCTGAACACCCGGGAGTGCGGCTGGAACCACAGGGTCAGGCCCAGCACGAACAGCAGCACGCCGATGATCAGCGATCCGGAGCCCGTGGTGGTCGCCAGCCGGAAGGACAGCTGGCTCAGGCTGGGATCGGCGTACGGGATCCAGATGATCGGCACGCCGCCCAGCAGCGTCAGCAGTCCCGCCCAGAAGGGGCGCTGCCAGCGCCACAGGCGGAACGACTGCCGCCAGTGGCTGATGCGTTCACGCGCTCCCGGCGACTCGGCACTCATCAGAAAACAGCTCCCTAGGGCCGAACTGTCCATAAAGATCGATGGCACTGGGGGGGGAGGCGGGGGACCGGCTCGGCGGTCCCCCGCCCCCTCTCCGCTCAGTGCGTCAGAAGCACTCGTTCTTGCCCTTGGCGACGTTCAGCGAAAGGCCGGAGAGCTTGAAGGTGCCGGCGCTGGTGGCCCAGGACGTCTGCTTGACGTCGGTGAGCAGGGCCTCGTCGGCCTCCTGGGCGAAGGAGCCCGGAAGCACGGCGTCGCCGTCCTTCAGACCCGGACCCTTGCTCGTGTCGTTCGCCGAGACACCGATGTTGATGTTCTTGAACGTGGCATCGGCGTCGAGCTGGTCGAGGTCGATGTAGAGGTTCTTCGCCTCGACGACCTTGCCGTCGTTGCCCGCGTTCAGCTTCACCGAGACATCGCCGAAGACCGGAACGGGGATCACGACGGACTGGCACAGGCCCCTGAGCTCGGCGCTCTTGAAGGCCGACACGGCGACGGGGACCTTCTTGCCCCCGTGCACGGTGTCGATCGTGCCGTACTGCACGAACCCCTTGCCGTCCAGCCGGTCAACCGAGACCTTCGCCTGCTGACCGGAAACGCTGAACGACGCGGCGAGTGCACCCTGTGCCAGGGCGACCCCGACCGCCGCCGTGGCGGCGACGCTGGGGACCATGACGACGGCGAACCGCTTCCATCTGGTCCCGCCACGAGCCACAGACTCCATGACTTTCCTCCTTCTCGGACGTACATCTCCGGCCCGGGCCGGACCCGGACGGGATGGGAGAAGTGCTACGTCCTCGGGAAGGAGAGCGCCGTTCCCCGGACTCACCTGATTCCGGAGCGCCGGCGATCACCCCCGAGCGACAACCACTGGCCACGCTCTCGCGCAACCTGCCGGACAGGCCCTGCCCTTCGGCAGAGACCCCCCTGTCCGCGGCCGGCGTCACCGACGCCGGCCCACCCGGTGGGGACCCATGGTCCGGCTCTGCCCGGATGTGGTGTGCCGGGCTGCGGACGATGGACCGAGCGTGGCCGATCGTGGTGCATGAGAGGCCGGGGCACAAGGGGCTCGTTACTTGCGAGTAACGGGAAGATGACAGGGGTTGCGCCGAAAGTGATCACACATGCACCCAGGGTTGCCGGAAGAAACGATGGGCGATCGGATCAAACGGACTTTGCGGGACTGAACACCCCAGGCGGCTTACTACGAGTAACAGCGGCCGCGATTACCAAGTTTCGGTAAAGCCGCGGCCGCTGTTGATCGTTATGTCAATAAGTCCCGGACCACCGGAACCGGCAGGTCAGAAGAGCACCCGGGCAAGGGCACCGCGTGCCGCGACCACCCTCGGATCCTCGTGCCCGACCACCTCGAAGAGTTCCAGCAGACGGACGCGGGCGGCCTCCCGGTCGTCCCCCGCCGTACGGCGGACCGTCTCCACCAGCCGCCCGAAGGCGTCCTCGACGTGCCCGCCGGCCAGGTCGAGGTCGGCCGCCCTCAACTGTGCCCGGGCATCGGCGGGCGCCTCGGCCGCCTCCTTGCGCACCCGGGCCGCGTCCAGCCCCTGGACGCGCTGCAGGAGTTCGGCCTGGGCCAGGCCCAGCTTGGCCTCGGTGTTGGCCGGGTCGTCGGCGAGCACGTTCCGGTACGCCTGGACCGCGCCGCCCAGATCCCCCGCGTCCAGCGCGGAGTGGGCGGCCGCCAGCGCCGGGTCCTCCGGAACGACTGGCGCGGCCGGGGCCCGCCCGGCGTCCTCGCCGCCCTCCACGGAGATACCGGTGATGCCGAAGCGCTGCTCGGCGACCTGGACGAGCTGGTCCAGCACCTCGCGCACCTGCTGCTCGGGCGCCGCGCCCTGGAACAGCGGCAGGGCCTGACCGGCCACCACCGCGAAGACGGCCGGGATGCCCTGCACCCCGAACTGCTGGAAGAGCGCCTGGTTACGGTCGACGTCGATCTTGGCGAGGAGGAAGCGCCCGGCGTACTCGTGGGCCAGCCGCTCCAGCAGCGGCCCGAGCTGCTTGCACGGACCGCACCACTCGGCCCAGAAGTCGATGACCACCGGGACCTCGGCGGAGCGCTGGAGCACCTCCTGCTCGAAGTCCGCCTCCTCGACGTCGATCACCAGGGACACCGGAGCCGCTCCGGCCGCTCCGGCCGCTCCCTCCGCACCGGCACCGCCGGCACCGCCCTGCTGCCGTGCGGCCCGGGCACGGGCCTCCTCGGCCTTCTGCTTGGCCTCCCCGGCCGCCTTCACCGCGGCGAGGTCGACCACTCCGCTCATGGACATGTTGCGTGGCTGCATGTGACCAGTCTCCCCCGTTCCCGGACCGTTCCGTGCAGCGTGTCGCACATCGGCGCCGGGTCCCCGTCCGGCGCCAGTGGTTGTCGCGTGATCGCCGCCCGTTCCGGGGGTGCCGGAACCAGCGTTTCGATACGCCCCGTAGCGTAACTCATGGCCCCGGCTACAGTCACCCCATGGCCGATTCCGCTCGACGCACGGGCAGGCCGCGCAGCGCCGCGGCCGACCGCGCGATCCTCGACGCGACGCGCTCGGCGCTGGTCGAGCTGGGATGGGGCGGACTGACCATGGGGGACGTGGCCCTGCGCGCGGGGGTGGCCAAAACCACCCTCTACCGCCGCTGGGCGAACAAGAGCGAGATGGTCGTGGACGCCGTCGCCGTCCTCTTCGACGAGCTGGAGCTGCCCGACCTCGGCAGCCTGCGGGCGGACGTCGAGAGCGTGGTGCTCGCCTTCGCCGCGCTGCTGGAGCGGCCGGAGGCGAAGACGGCCCTGATGGCCGTCGTCGCCGAGGCCACCCGCGACGACGCGCTGCGCGCCCGTATCCGCGCCGCCATCGTGGAGCGCCAGAAGCATCTGGTGGTCGAGGGTCGCCGCCGCGCCCAGGCCCGCGGCGAACTCCCGCCCGACCCGCCCGGCCCGGAGGGCGCCGCCGCGGCGGACCGCGCCGCCGACCTGATCTTCGACGTGATCGCGGGCGCGGTCGTCCACCGCTCACTGGTCAGCGCGGAGAGCGTCACCCCGGTGTGGGCCCGCGCCCTGACCGCCCTGCTGCTGCACGGCCTGCCCTCCGCCGCCGGACCCGCCGGGCCCGCCCCGGGAGGCTCTGGCGGCCCCGTGGACGCCTGACGGCCCCAGACGGCCCCGGACGGGCCTCTGGTGCCCTCCGGCGGGCCTCCGGCCTGCCGTGACAGGCCGGATATCCGGCTCCCGTCCCGGAAGGACGGGAGCCGGACAGGACCGGGCGCGTGGGGCGTGGCCCGCGGTGTACCGGACCGCCTCAGAAACCGGCGGGCTCGGTGTAGACGCCCCACTCGTCGCGCAGCACCCCGCAGATCTCGCCCAGCGTCGCCTCGGCGCGCACCGCGTCCAGCATGGGCTCGATCATGTTGGAGCCGTCCCGGGCGGCGGCCAGCATCCCGTCCAGGGCGGCGCGCACCCGCGCGTCGTCGCGCGCTGCCTTGCGGTCGGCCAGCACGCGCACCTGCTCGCGCTCGACCTCGTGGCTGACCCGCAGGATCTCCAGGTCCCCGGTGACCGAGCCGGTGTGGCAGTTGACGCCGACGACCTTCTTCTCGCCCTTCTCCAGCGACTGCTGGTAGCGGAAGGCGGCCTCGGCGATCTCCCCGGTGAACCAGCCGTCCTCGATGCCGCGCAGGATGCCGGAGGTGATCGGGCCGATGGGGTGCTTGCCGTCCGGCACCGCGCGCCGGCCGCGCTCCCTGATCTGCTCGAAGATCTTCTCGGCGTCGGCCTCGATCCGGTCGGTCAGCGCCTCGATGTACCAGGAACCGCCCAGCGGGTCGGCCACGTTGGCCACACCCGTCTCCTCCATCAGCACCTGCTGGGTGCGCAGCGCGATCTCCGCGGCCTGCTCGCTGGGCAGGGCGAGGGTCTCGTCCAGGGCGTTGGTGTGCAGGGAGTTGGTGCCGCCCAGCACCGCCGCCAGCGCCTCCACAGCGGTGCGCACCACGTTGTTGTACGGCTGCTGGGCGGTGAGCGAGACGCCCGCGGTCTGGGTGTGGAAGCGCAGCCACTGCGCCTTCTCGCTCTT
Organism: Streptomyces mangrovi; assembly: GCF_900114215.1. GTDB lineage: Bacteria > Actinomycetota > Actinomycetes > Streptomycetales > Streptomycetaceae > Streptomyces > Streptomyces barkulensis. The sequence continues at coordinate 128,189 of NZ_FOSG01000002.1, forward strand.
CGCGCCGTACACGTCCCGCATCCAGCGCGCCCAGATCCGCCGGGCGGCGCGGAACTTGGCGATCTCCTCGAAGAAGTCCAGGTGCGCGTCGAAGAAGAACGACAGGCCTGGCGCGAAGGCGTCCACGTCCAGGCCGCGCGAGAGGCCCAGCTCCACGTAGCCGAAGCCGTCGGCGAGGGTGTACGCCAGCTCCTGCGCGGCCGTCGAGCCGGCCTCGCGGATGTGGTAGCCGGAGACCGACAGCGGCTTGTACGCCGGGATGCCCCGGGCGCAGTGCTCCATCAGGTCGCCGATCAGGCGCAGGTGCGGCTCCGGCTCGAAGAGCCACTCCTTCTGCGCGATGTACTCCTTGAAGATGTCCGTCTGGAGCGTGCCGTTGAGGACGGCGGGGTCCACGCCCTGCCGCTCGGCGGCCACCAGGTACATGCAGAACACCGGTACGGCCGGGCCGCTGATCGTCATCGAGGTGGTGACGTCGCCCAGCGGGATGTCCCGGAAGAGAACCTCCATGTCGGCGGCGGAGTCGATGGCGACACCGCAGTGGCCGACCTCGCCCAGCGAGCGCGGGTCGTCGGAGTCGCGGCCCATCAGGGTGGGCATGTCGAAGGCGACCGACAGCCCTCCGCCGCCGGCCGCGAGGATCATCTTGTAGCGCTCGTTGGTCTGCTCGGCGTTGCCGAAGCCCGCGAACTGGCGGATGGTCCAGGTCCGGCCGCGGTAGCCGGTGGGATACAGACCGCGGGTGAAGGGGAACTCCCCGGGCCAGCCGATCCTCTCGAACCCCTCGACGGTGTCGCCGGGCGCGGGGCCGTAGACCGGCTCGACGGGGTCGCCGGAGAGCGTGGTGAAGTCGGCGTCCCGCTTGCGTGCGGCGTCGTACCGGGCCTGCCAGCGGCGGCGGCCCTCTGCGATGGCGTCAGCGTCCATACGCACAAATTTACTAGGACGTCCAAGTATTTGTCGATGGAAGACCGCCCGGTGCGGCGTGGCGCACACGGACGGTCCAGCGGGCCTCGACCGCGGGGCCCCGGGCTCCCGGGAGCCCTCAGACCCCGGCCGGGACGGCCTCGTCGTCCTCGATCAGCGGCTCGACCTCGCGCGACACCTTCCGCTCGACGAAGAACGCGGCGGTGGGGACGGTGCCCGCGAGCAGCACCCAGGCCAGCTTGCCGAACTTCCACCTCGCCTTGGAGCCCAGATCGAAGGCGAAGATCAGGTACAGCACGTACAGCCAGCCGTGGGCGAGACTGACGACGTAGGTGAAGCCCTCGGCGCCGTCCGTCTCCAGCAGGTACTTGCCGATCATGCCGATGACCAGCAGGACCAGCAGGACACCGGTGACGTAGGCCATCACCCGGTAGCGGGTGAGCACGCTCTTCTTCATGCACACGAGCGTAACCGGCGCTCCGCGGGACCCGGCGGGGGCCCGGCTCAGCCCTCCTTGAAGTCACCCGCGGCCACACGCAGCGGCCTGAGCAGCGCGAAGATCTCGTCGCACTCCTCGTCGTCGTACGCACCGAGCCCGAAGTCCATCGCCATCAGGTCGCGGGTGGCCGCCTCGCAGACCTCGCGCCCCCGGTCGGTGATGGAGGCGAGCGTGCCGCGGCCGTCGTTGGGGTTGGGGCGCTTGGCCACCAGACCGGACCTCACCAGGCGGTCGACGGTGTTGGTCACGGAGGTGGGGTGGACCATCAGCCGCTCGCCGATCTTCGACATCGGCAGCTCGCCCGCCTTGGAGAAGGTCAGCAGCACCAGCGCCTCGTAACGGGCGAAGGTCAGACCGTAGGGCTTGACGACGGCGTCGACCTCGGCGAGCAGGATCTGGTGCGCGCGCATGACCGAGGTGATCGCGGCCATCGAGGGCACGGAACCCCATCGCTGCTTCCACAGTTCGTCGGCGCGGGCGATCGGGTCGAACGTCAGGCTGAGCGGCTTCGGCACGGCTACGACCTTACCGGCCGGTCATATCGTGGTCAGCCCCGTCTCAGCACTCGGGCCGCCCGGCGGCGTCGCCGCCGGGCGGCCGGGCGGGGAGGGCCGGCGCTCAGCCCAGGTGCCGCTCGACGGTGGCGACCTTGGAGGTCAGACCGTCGGTGACACCGGGGCGGATGTCGGCCTTCAGCACGAGCGACACGCGCGGCGCCCGGGCCTCGACGGCGGCCACCGCCCGCCGCACGACCTCCATGCACTCCTCCCACTCGCCCTCGACCGAGGTGAACATCGCGTCGGTGCGGTTGGGCAGCCCGGACTCGCGGACCACGCGCACCGCGTCGGCGACGTACTCCCCCACGTCCTCGCCGACCCCGAGCGGGGTGACCGAGAAGGCGACGATCACGCGTCCACCGCCCCCGTACGGGGCCGCTCGTCCCGCCCGGCCCGCTCGGCACGGGCCCGGGCGGCGATCACGCTCGCCTCGGCCTCGCGGCGCAGCAGCCTGTCGGCGTAGAAACCGCCCCCGGGCAGCACCGAGAGCGCGAAGTAGAGCGCGGCGCGGCTCATCGGCCACCTGGCGCGGTTCCAGGCGTCCAGCCAGAAGATCACGTAGAGCACGAAGAGGGCGCCGTGGACGGCGCCCATCACCGGCACCGCGTTGAACTCGGTCGTGCGCTTGAGCACGGAGCACACCAGCAGCAGCAGGAAGGAGACTGCCTCCGGGGCGGAGATCAGCCGGAGGCGGCGGAGCGCTGAAGCGGTCTTGAGGTCCACGGGAGATCCTTTGTGAAGGGATGCACAAGCTCTGCCATTGTGGCAGCCTCCCGCCAAAGGCCCGCGTCCGGGTAGATTCGCACCGTGGCTCAGTTCCGACTCCAAGGCGGCAAGGTCCTCGCCGTCGACCTGGCAGGCGACACCGTCAGGGCCAAGAACGGCTCGATGGTCGCCTACGACGGCCAGATGGCCTTCAAGAAGCTCACCGGCGGCGGCGAGGGCCTGCGCGGCATGGTCACCCGCCGCCTCACCGGCGAGCAGATGGAGATGATGGAGGTGAAAGGGCAGGGCACCTGCTACTTCGCCGACCGCGCGAGCGACATCGCCCTGGTGGCGCTCCAGGGGCAGAAGCTCCATGTGGAGTCCAGCAACCTGCTGTGCGCCGACGGCTCCCTGCGCACCGGCACCACCTTCACCGGGCTGCGCGGCGCCTCCCAGGGCAACGGCCTGTTCACCACCACGGTCGAGGGCACCGGCACGGCCGCGCTGATGTCGGACGGCCCGGCGGTGGTGCTGCGCGTCACACCGCAGACGCCGCTCCAGGTGGACCCGGGGGCATACGTGGCCCACACCGGAGGCCTGCGGCAGGAGTTCCAGACGGGCGTGAACTTCCGGACCTTCATGGGCGAGGGGTCGGGCGAGTCCTTCCAGATCCGCTTCGAGGGCGAGGGGCTGGTCTACGTCCAGCCCAGCGAGCGGAACACGATCGGCGGTGACGTCTAGCCGTGAGCGACGCACGTGCGGCCACCGGCCCGCAGACCACCACCGAACCCGCACCCGCCCGCCGCACGGGCGGAGAAGCGAACGGAGAAACACCGTGAGCGACGCACGTGCGGCCACCGGCCCGCAGACCACCACCAAACCCGCACCCGCCCGCCGCACGGGCGGAGAAGCTCACGAAGGGGGTGCTTGATGCCGTTCCGGGAGATCGGTTCCAAGATGGTCGAGGCCCGGGTGGCGCCCGGGCAGCGGATGTTCAGCCAGCGCGGCGCGATGATCGCCTACAAGGGCGAGGTCTCCTTCACGCCCAGCATCCAGGGCGGCCAGGGCGGCATCGGCTCGATGATCGGGCGGCGGCTGGCCGGCGAGGCGGCTCCGCTGATGACGGTCGAGGGTGACGGCACGGTGCTGTTCGGCCACGGCGGCCACCACGTCGAGGTGGTCGAACTGTCCGGCGACACCCTCTACGTGGAGGCCGACCGGTTGCTCGCGTTCGACGGGACGCTGGAGCAGGGCACGATGTTCATGGGCTCCCAGGGCGGGGTCATGGGCATGGTGCGCGGCCAGGTGACCGGGCAGGGGCTGTTCACCACGACGCTCTCCGGGCACGGCTCGGTGGCCGTGATGGCCCACGGCGGGGTGATCCGGCTCCCGATCGCTCCGGGCCGCCCCGTCCACGTCGACCCGCAGGCGTACGTCGCCCACCACGGGGACGTACGGAACAAGCTCTCCACGGCGCTCGGCTGGCGGGACATGATCGGGCGCGGCTCGGGCGAGGCGTTCCAGCTGGAGCTGTCCGGGCAGGGCGAGGTGTTCGTACAGGCCAGCGAGGAGAAGCTTTGAACGGTCCGATCGTCCACGACGCCCACACGCTGCCGTCGAACGACAACGTCAACCCCTACGCGTTCTGCGTCGACCTGTCGGGCCGGTGGTTCCTGCAGAAGGGGAAGATGATCGCCTACTACGGGCAGATCACCTTCAACGGCATCGGCCACGGCCCCCTGGACCGGCTGGTCGCCACCAGCTTCCACTCCCCGCTGCACGCCTCGGACTGGGTGGTCGCCGAGGGCAAGGGCAGGATGCTGCTCGCCGACCGCGCCTTCGACGTCAACTCCTACGACCTCGACGACGGCAACCTCACCATCCGCTCGGGCAACCTGCTGGCCTTCGAGCCGAGCCTGGCGCTGAAGCAGTCCATCGTCCCCGGTTTCGTGACCCTGCTGGGGACGGGGAAGTTCGTGGCGGCCTCCAACGGCGAGGTGCACTTCGTGGAGCCGCCGGTCCGGGTCGATCCGCAGGCGCTGGTCGGCTGGGCGGACTGCCCCTCGCCCTGCCACCACTACGACCACCAGTACATGCGCGGCGTGCTCGGCGGACTGCGGGCGATGACCGGGATCGGCGGCGTCTCCGGCGAGGAGCACCAGTTCGACTTCACCGGTGCGGGCACGGTGCTGATCCAGTCGACCGAGGTGCTGATGGCGGAGCGGGACACCGGCGCGCCCCCGCCGTCGCAGCCGGGCGTCCCCGGCGCGGGCGGCGGGCAGGGCGGCCACGGCGGGCAGGGCAGGCACGGCGGGCAGCAGATGCCGCAACTCCCGGGGCAGTTGGGCGACATCCAGCGCCGCTTCGGGTTGTGACCGGATCACTTCCCTCGGTGAGAGGCCTCGGTGAGAGCGCTCCCGGTCGCCGGGTAGAGTCCAACGGCATGGAGAGCGACAAGGAAACCCGCTGGCTGAGCGGAGAGGAGCAGCGTGCCTGGCGCGTCCACCTCGACGTCAACAGGCTCCTCACGCACCAACTGGAGCGGGATCTCCAGCCGTTCGGGCTGACCATGAACGACTACGAGATCCTGGTGAACCTCTCCGAGTCGGACGACCACCGGATGCGGATGAGCGATCTGGCCGCCGCCACCCTGCAGTCCAAGAGCCGTCTGTCCCACCAGATCACCCGCATGGAGAAGGCCGGGCTGGTGCGCCGGGAGAACTGCGAGTCCGACAGGCGCGGGCTGTTCGCGGTACTGACCGAGCACGGCTGGAGGACGATGCGCGAGGTGGCGCCGCACCATGTCGCCTCCGTGCGGCGCCACTTCATCGATCTGCTCCCGCCCGGGGCGCTCGACGGACTGCACGGTTCGCTGGTGCCGGTCGCCGAGCATCTGCGGTCGCTGCGCGGGCGCGGCTGAGGCACCCCGCCGAACCCCCGCGCCCCGGGGGGAGTTCTTGGGGGATGATGAGGGCGACCCGCTCAACTGCCGTGACGGACAAGACGCGGCGGGTCCGCGGCTGACCGGCCCTTTCCGGGGGAGCGCTGGACCGGACGAGCGGGAGGGTCCTCTGCCGCCGGACCCGCGCCAGAGGTGACCTCCGATGAGCCAGCCACCACCGGGCCAGCCCCCGCACGACGGCTTCGGCCCCCCGCAGTATCCGGGCGGACAGCCGCAGCAGCCGCAGCAGCCGCAGCAGCAGCCCCAACAGCCGCCGCCCCCGCCGCAGGCCGGGCCGTCGCAGGCGCCACCGCCGGGTTACGGCGGCCCGGCGGCGTACCCCCAGGGCGGGCAGTCCGGCTACGCCTACCCCCAGGGCGGGCAGCCGCCCCAGCAGCCCTACGGGCAGCCCAACCCGTACGCCGCCTATCCGCCGCCCCCGCAGGGAGGCGGGCCGAAGGGCGCGAAGGGCAGGGCGGCCCTCATCGTCGGTGGCGCCGTGGTGGCGCTCGCCCTCATCGGCGGCGGGGTCTATCTGGCGGTCGACGACGGCGAGCCCGGCGCCGCCGCCACCGTGAGCCCGTCCCCGAGCGCCTCCTCCGAACCGGCGCAGGAGACGGAGGAGCCGGTGGAGCCGACCCCCGAGGAGACGGCGGAGGATCCGCTCGACGACTACGAGCCCACCGACGAACCGGCCGGGGAGCCGCCCGCCGGGAACGACTTCAGGGGACAGTGGCAGGGCGAGGGCGCCAGGACGCTGACCGTGGGCAAGGCGTTCGAGAGCGGGGAGGCCGAGGGGAAGAACTCGGTCTCCTGGATCGAGTTCGGCGGCGACGGCATATGCGTGGGGATCGGCGAGAACCAGAGCCGCGGCTACCGGATGGCGCTCAAGTGCGGCGAGGGTGACGACGAGGAGTACATCGCCGGCACCGCCAGCAAGACCTCGGACGGCGAGAGCATCAAGATCAAGTGGGACGACGGGGGCGGGACCGACACCCTCGACTGGATCGGCGACGACAACCTCCGGTGAACCTCCCGTACCCCCCGGAGCCTTCCGGCCTCGCCCGGGCTACCCGGCCCGCCCGGGCGAGGCCGGGGCCGCGGCGGGCAGCCGCAGGGTGAACAGGGCGCCGCCCTCGGCCGCCCGGCCGGCGGTGAGGCCGCCGCCGTGCCGGGCCGCCACGTCGCGGGCGATGGCCAGCCCCAGCCCGGCGCCGCCCTCGTCCCGGCTGCGCGCGTCGTCCAGCCGTACGAACCGTTCGAAGATCCGCTCCCGCTCCTCCTCCGGCACCCCGGCGCCGTCGTCGGCGACCTCCAGCACGGCCTGCCCGTGTTCACGGGCCACTCGCACCCGGATGCGGGAGGCCGCGTGGCGCCGGGCGTTGTCCAGGAGGTTGCCGAGCACCCGGGCGAGCTGGCCGCGCGAGCCCGTCACCTCCACCGGTTCCCCGTCCTCCCCGCCACCGCCGTAACCCCCGTCACCCCCGTCCTCCAGGACGACCGTGATCCGGTCCCCGGTGCGCTGCGCCAGCTCCTCCCGCACCAGCGCGTACAGGTCCACCCGCGCCTCCCCGGGGCGCTCCCCGGCGTCCAGGCGGGCCAGCAGCAGCAGATCGGCGGCCAGCGCCTGCAGCCGTACGGTGTCGTGGACCGCGCCGTCGATGTCGAGCAGCCCGGGGTGGGCGGCGGCGACCTCCAGCTGGGTGCGCAGGGAGGCGATCGGACTGCGCAGTTCGTGCGAGGCGTCGGCGACGAAGCGGCGCTGCCGCTCGACGGACGCCTCCAGGACGCTCAGGGTCTCGTTGGTGGTCCGCGCCAGGCGTGCCACCTCGTCGCGGGAGGGTGGCTCGGGTACGCGCCGGGACAGGTCGGTGCCGGCCGCGATGGCCGCCATCTCCCGCCGGATGCCCTCCACCGGGCGCAGCGCGCCCCGGGTGACCAGCCAGGTGACGCCTCCGACGACGGCGAGCAGCGCGGGCAGCCCGGCGAGCATGGTGCCGGTGACGGTCGAGACGGCCTCCTCCTGCTCGGCGAGGGAGGCGCCGGCGTAGACGGTGACGGGGACGCGGTCGCGGGTGACACTCTGCACGGCGACCAGGCGGAAGGCCTGCGTCGTCACCGCCCGGGAGCGGTCGTAGGTCACCTCGCCGTCCCCGTCCACGGGCAGGGCGACGGTCCGGGTGACGCTGTTGCGGTCCACCGCGACGGGCTCGTCGGACGGCGCCGGGGTGGTGCCGTCGTCGCGGTCGTCGTCGCGGTCATCGTCATCGTCCCGGTCATCGTCCCGGTCGTCGTCCCGGTCGTCGTCCCGGTCGTCGTCACTGCCGCCGCCGTCCTCCGGGGAGGGCGTGACGGGCGCCTGCCGGGGCTCGTCCGGCCTGTTGAAGTCGGCCACGGGCCCGCGTCCGCGCAGTGGGTCGCCGGCTCCGAGCACCTCGCCGGAGGCGTCCACGACCTGCACCGGCTCGTCGTCCGCCAGCGCCTCCACTCCTCCCACCTCGGCCGCCGGCACGTCGGCGACCCCGGCGGCGACCTCACGGGCGGTGGTCTCGGCGTGCAGCCGGGCGTTCTCGGTGAGCCCCCCGCGGAGCACCTCGACCACCGCGATCCCGGCCACCACCAGGGCGACCGCCACCACGAGCGTGGCGCCGAGCGCGGCGCGCACCCGGACGGTGAGCCGGGCGAGCGGGGAGAGCACGGGCCTACGCACCGGTCCTCACCAGCCGGTATCCGGCGCCGCGCACCGTGGCGATCGCCGCGCTGCCCAGCTTGCGGCGCAGCGCGCTGACGTACACCTCGACGATGTTGACGTCACCCTCGTAGGCGAAGTCCCAGACGTGTTCGAGGATCTCCGACTTGGAGACCACCTCCCCGGCGCGTACCGCCAGGTACTCCAGCACGGCGAACTCCTTGGCCGTCAGGGCCACTTCACGCCCGTCCAGGGTCACCCGCCGCGCGGCGGGGTCCACGGTCAGCCCGCCCACCCGCAGCACCGACGCCCCGCCCCGGGTGCGGCGGCGCAGCAGCGCCCTCACCCGGGCGAGCAGCACCACGTAGGAGAACGGCTTGGTGAGGTAGTCGTCGGCGCCGGTGTCCAGCCCCTCGGCCTCGTCGTACTCGCCGTCCTTGGCGGTCAGCATCAGGATCGGCGTCTCGTCCCCGGCGGCGCGCAGGGCCGAGCAGACGCGGTAGCCGTTCATGCCCGGCAGCATGATGTCGAGGACGATCAGGTCGTACGGGCCCTCGGTCGCCCGGTGCAGCCCGCCGGTCCCGTCGTGGGCCACGTCGACGGCGAACCCCTCGGCCGTCAGGCCCCTGGCCAGCGACAGGGCGAGCCGTTTCTCGTCCTCCACGATCAGTACGCGCATGGGGCCAGCCTGCCAAAAGCCACCTGAAGAGATCTTCAGGTGCTTTCAGGATGCCTTCAGCCGCGCCCTGCGACGGTGTTCCACGTCAGGCACGGAACACCGTCTCCAGGGAGGAAACCACCATGAACCGCAAGCTGGTCGTCGCCGCCGTCGCCACCGCCGCCCTCGCCGTCGGCGGGAGCACCCTCGCCTTCGCCGACGACGACGCCGCTCAGGACGCCCTGGCCGCGAGCCTGCGGGCCGGCGCCGACACCGGTGACCGGGACGACGACCAGGACGACGACCGGGACGACCAGGACGACGACAGGGACGAGCCGCAGACGCTGCGCGGCGCCGAGGTCACCCTCCAGGAGGCCGTCGCGGCCGCGCTGAAGGCCGTACCGGGCTCGGCGGAGTCCGCCGAACTGGAGGACGACGACAGCGACCGGCCGGCCTGGGAGGTCGAGATCCTGGGCGAGGACGGCTCCCGGTACGAGGTCTCGGTGGGCACGGACAGCGCCGACGTGCTGGAGCGGAACACCGAGTCGGACGACCGGGACGACGCCGACGACCGGGACGACGACCGGGACGACCGCCGCGAGGACTGACGGCCGCCCCCGGCGGGGCTCATTCCCCCGTCAGCCCCGCCACCAGCTCGTCGGCCGCCGCGTACGGGTCGAGCGTCCCGCCCGTGATCCGCTCGGCCAGCGCCTCCAGGCGGCGGTCGCCGTGCAGGTCGCCGATGCGCTCGCGCAGCGCGGTCACCGCGATGGTCTCCACCTCGCGGGCCGCGCGCGCCCGGCGGCGCTCGGCGAGCACTCCGCGCTCCTCCATCCAGGCGCGGTGCTTCTCCAGCGCCTCGACGACCTCGTCGACGCCCTCGCCGCGCGCGGCGACGGTCTTGACGATCGGCGGGCGCCAGTCGCCGGGCTTCCGTGCCTCGCCGAGGCCCAGCATGTGGTTGAGCTCGCGGGCGGTGGCGTCCGCGCCGTCGCGGTCGGCCTTGTTGACCACGTACACGTCGCCGATCTCCAGGATCCCGGCCTTGGCGGCCTGGATGCCGTCGCCCATGCCGGGCGCCAGAAGAACGACGGAGGTGTCGGCCTGCGAGGCGATCTCGACCTCGGACTGGCCGACGCCGACCGTCTCGACCAGGACGACGTCGCAGCCGGCCGCGTCCAGGACGCGGATGGCCTGCGGGGCGGCCCAGGCCAGGCCGCCGAGGTGGCCGCGGGTGGCCATGGAGCGGATGTAGACGCCGGGGTCGGAGGCGTGCTCGGACATCCGCACCCGGTCGCCCAGCAGCGCGCCGCCGGAGAAGGGGGAGGAGGGGTCCACCGCGAGGACGCCGACCCGCCTGCCGGCCTTGCGGTACGCGGTCACCAGCGCCGAGGTGGAGGTGGACTTGCCCACCCCCGGCGAGCCGGTCAGACCGACGACGTACGCGTTGCCCGTCAGCGGCGCCAGCGCCGCCATGACCTCCCTGAGCTGCGGGGAAGCCCCCTCAACCAGCGAGATCAGCCGGGCCACGGCCCGGGGCCTGCCCTGCCGTGCCTGCTCCACCAGTCCGGGGACGTCCACCGCCATACGTGCTGCGCTCCTCGCGATACTCGGCCGTCGCCGGCCCTCGTCGGCCCTCGTCGGCCGCCGGGCGGCCGCTGTGGTCGGCCACCTGTTCCAGCCGTCATTCTTCCCGCGCCGCTCGCGCGCCGCCGTGCCGCCGGTCACACGGGCCCGCATCCGTCATGTGCGGTGTCACGGGCCCGTGCGACCGCGCCGTCACTTCTTCGGCACCCGCACGATCAGGGCGTCGCCCTGGCCGCCGCCGCCGCACAGCGCCGCGGCGCCGACACCGCCGCCGCGGCGCTTGAGCTCCAGGGCGAGGTGGAGCACGATGCGCGCGCCGGACATACCGATCGGGTGACCCAGCGCGATCGCGCCACCGTTGACGTTCACCTTTTCGTGGTCGATGCCGAGGTCCTTCATCGACTGCACCGCGACGGCCGCGAACGCCTCGTTGATCTCGATCAGGTCGAGGTCGCCGACCTCCAGGCCGTCCTTCCTCAGAGCGTGGCGGATGGCGTTGGACGGCTGCGACTGCAGGGAGTTGTCCGGGCCGGCCACGTTGCCGTGGGCGCCGATCTCGGCGATCCACTCCAGGCCCAGCTCCTCGGCCCTGGCCTTGCTCATCACGACCACCGCGGCGGCGCCGTCGGAGATCTGTGAGGAGGTGCCGGCGGTGATGGTGCCGTCCTTGGCGAAGGCCGGGCGCAGCCTGCCCAGGGACTCGGCGGTGGTCTCGGCCCGGATGCCCTCGTCCTTGGAGAACAGGATCGGGTCGCCCTTGCGCTGCGGGATCTCCACCGGGGTGACCTCGGCGTCGAACAGGCCGTTCTTCTGCGCGGCGGCGGCCCGCTGGTGGGAGAGGGCGGCGATCTCGTCCTGCTCGGCGCGGCCGATGCCCAGACGGGTGTTGTGCTTCTCGGTGGACTCGCCCATGGCGACGTTCTCGAAGGAGTCGGTCAGGCCGTCGTGGGCCATGGCGTCCAGCATCTGCACCGCGCCGTACTTGAAGCCCTCGCGGGACTTCGGCAGCAGGTGGGGGGCATTGGTCATGGACTCCTGGCCGCCGGCGACGACCACGTCGAACTCGCCGGCGCGGATGAGCTGGTCGGCCAGCGCGATGGCGTCCAGGCCCGACAGGCAGACCTTGTTGACCGTCAGCGCGGGGACGTTCATCGGGATGCCGGCCTTGACCGCGGCCTGGCGCGCGGGAATCTGCCCGGCGCCGGCCTGGAGCACCTGGCCCATGATCACGTACTCGACCTGGTCCCCGCCGATGCCCGCGCGGTCCAGGGCGGCCTTGATGGCGAAGCCGCCCAGGTCGGCGCCGGAGAAGGTCTTCAGCGAGCCCAGCAGGCGGCCCATGGGCGTACGGGCGCCCGCGACGATCACGGAGGTGGTGGCGGACGCCGAACGGGTCTCGGGGTTCGTCTTTTCGGTCACGGTGCGGCCCCTTCGGAGCAGGGAGTTAACGAGGGTTATCGCCAATGTACTGAGCGGTACCGTCCCGGGTCACCGGTCGGTCGGTGTGACCGTGCGCACGTTGCGTAACCACACTTCGAGACGGTGCACTGTCTTCCATGCTGACGCGCATCGACCACATCGGTATCGCCTGTTTCGACCTGGACAAGACGGTGGAGTTCTACCGTGCCACTTACGGCTTCGAGGTGTTCCACACCGAGGTGAACGAGGAGCAGGGGGTGCGCGAGGCCATGCTGCGGATCAACGGCACGGACGACGGCGGCGCCTCCTACCTCCAGCTCCTGGAACCGACCCGCGACGACTCCACGGTGGCCAAGTGGCTGGCGAAGAACGGTGAGGGCGTGCACCACATCGCCTTCGGCACGGCGGACGTCGACGGCGAGGCCGAGGCGATCCGGAACAAGGGCGTCCGGGTGCTGTACGACGAGCCGCGCACCGGTTCGATGGGGTCGCGGATCACCTTCCTCCACCCCAAGGACTGCCACGGCGTACTCACAGAACTGGTCACCTCCGCTTCCTCACACCACTGACGACCGCTCCCCCGGCCGGTAGAGTGGCCGTTCGGCCGGGGCTGCGGGCCGGCAGGGGCCCGTCCCATGTTCCGCCGATGATCTGACACCATTTCTCCGAAGGGTCAGTTCACCTTCACCACGACCAGGGGACGGATGGGACCGCGCAGTGCGGGGCTACGACCGCTACGAGGCTGACGACCACCTCTCTCAGCTCGAAGCCGAGATGAAGCGGCTGAAGGACGAGCGGGACAAGGCGGTCGACCACGCCGACGACCTCGGCTACCAGGTCGAAGTGCTGCGCGCCAAGCTGCACGAGGCGCGCCGCGCTCTCGCCGCGCGCCCGGCCGGCTACGACAACCTGTCGCACCAGGCCGAGCAACTGCTGCGCAACGCCCAGGCGCAGGCCGAGCAGTTGCGCGCCGACGCCGAGCGCGAGCTGCGCGAGGCCCGGGCCCAGACCCAGCGGATCCTCCAGGAGCACGCCGAGCGGCAGGCCCGCATGGAGGCCGAGCTGCACGCCGAGGCGGTCGCCCGCCGCCAGCGGCTGGACGAGGAGCTGGCCGAGCGCCGCGCGACCGTCGAGTCGCACGTCAACGAGAACGTCGCCTGGGCCGAGCAGCTGCGCGCCCGCAGCGAGTCGCAGGCCCGCCGGCTGACGGACGAGGCACGGGCCGAGGCCGAGCAGACCCTGGCCGCGGCCCGCGCCGAGGTGCAGCGGCTGACCGAGCAGTCCCGCCAGCGCTTGAACTCGGAGGCGGAGGCCGCCAAGGCCGAGGCCGAGCAGGTGCTGCGCCGGGCCCGCGCGGACGCCGAACGGCTGCTGAACGCGGCCTCCACCCAGGCGCAGGAGGCCACCGAGCACGCCGAGCGGCTGCGCACCTCCACCGCCGCCGAGTCCGAGACCGCCCGCCGCGAGGCCACCACGCTGGCCCGCCAGGCCGAGCAGCGGATGCAGGAGGCCGAGACGGCGCTGCGCGAGGCCCGCGCCGAGGCCGACCGCGTCCTGACCGAGGCGCGCGAGGCCGCCGCGAAGCGGCTGGCCGACGCCGAGTCGGAGAACGAGCAGCGCGGGCGTACCGCCAAGGCCGAGATCGCGCGCATGGTCGCCGAGGCCACCAAGGACGCCGAGGCCGCCAAGGCCGAGGCCGAGCAGGTGCGGGCCGACGCCCGTGCCGAGGCCGAGCGGCTGATCGCCGAGGCCCGCGAGAGCGCCCGCGCCAAGTCGGCGGAGGAGTCGGCCGCCCAGCTCGCCGAGGCCGCGCGTACGGCCGAGGAGGTGCTCACCAAGGCGTCCGAGGAGGCCAAGGCCACCACCCGGGCCGCCACCGAGGAGGCCGAGCGGCTGCGCGCGGAGGCCGAGGCGGAGGCCGACCGGCTGCGCGCCGAGGCGCACGATCTGGCCGAGCAGCTCAAGGGCGCGGCCAAGGACGACACCGAGGAGTACCGCGCCAGGACCGTCGAGCTCCAGGAGGACGCGCGGCGGCTGCGCGGCGAGGCCGAGCAGTTGCGCGCCGACGCGGTCGAGGAGGGCGAGCGGATCCGCGGTGAGGCCCGCCGCGAGGCCGTCCAGCAGATCGAGGAGGCCGCCAGCCGCGCCGAGGAACTGCTCAGCCAGGCCAAGGCGGACGCCGAGGAGACCCGCGGCGCCGCGGTGACCGAGGGCGAGCGGGTGCGCACCGAGGCGATCGAGCGGGCCACCGCCCTGCGCCGTCAGGCCGAGGAGGCCCTGGAGCGGGCCCGCGCGGAGGCCGAGGAGCTGCGGACGGCGGCCGAGCAGCAGGCCGAGCGGGCCCGCGAGGAGGCCGAGCAGGCCGGCCGGCGGCTGCGCGAGGAGGCCGAGGAGGCCGTCGCCGCACGCCGCGCCGAGGCCGACGCGGAGCTGGAGCGGCTGCGCGAGGAGGCCGAGCAGCGGCTGACCGCCGCCGAGGAGGAGCTGCGCGGGGCCCACGAGGAGGCCGAGCGGCTGCGCGAGGAGACCCGCGCCGAGACCGAGCGGCTGCGCACGGAGTCGGCACAGCGGCTGCGCGACCTGCGCGAGCAGGCCGAGGAGGAGTCCGAGCGGCTGCGCACCGAGGCGGTCTCCGACGCCGCGCAGGCCCGCGCCGAGGGCGAGGCCGTGGCGGTGCGGCTGCGCACCGAGGCGGCGACCGAGGCCGAGCGGCTGCGCGCCGAGGCGCAGGAGACCGCCGACCGGGTGCGGGCGGAGGCGGACGCCGCCGCCGAGCGGATGGGCGCCGAGGCCGCCGAGGCGCTGACCGCCGCCCAGGAGGAGGCCTCCAGGCGCCGCCGCGAGGCCGAGGAGCTGCTCACCGGCGCCCGCCAGGAGGCGGACCGGGAGCGGGCCCAGGCCCGGGAGCAGAGCGAGGAGTTGCTCGCCTCGGCCCGCAAGCGGGTCGAGGAGGCGCAGGCGGAGGCCGAGCGGCTGGTGGCCGAGGCCGAGCGGCGGGCCGCCGAACTGGTCTCCGCCGCCGAGCAGAAGGCCCAGCAGGTGCGCGACTCGGTCGCGGGGCTGCGCCGGCAGGCCGAGGAGGAGATCGCCGGTCTGCGCTCCGCGGCCGAGCATGCCGCGGCCACCCTGCGCCAGGAGGCGAAGGAGGAGACGGACGCCGCCAAGTCGCTGGCGGAGCGCACCGTCTCGGAGGCGATCGCCGAGGCGGACCGGGTCCGGGCCACCGCCGACGAGGAGGCCGAGCGTACGCGCTCGGAGGCCGACCGCGTACGGGACGAGGCCCGTGAGGCGGCGGCGCGCCGGCTGGGCGAGGCGGCCGAGCAGGCCGACCGGCTGGTCGCCGAGGCCCGCGAGGAGGCCGTGCGCATCGCGGCGTCCGCCGAGGAGCAGGCGGACACCATGGTGGGCGCCGCCCGAAAGGAGGCCGAGCGGCTGGTGGCCGGGGCGCGGACCGAGAGCACCTCGCTGGTGGAGAAGTCCCGCAGCGACTCCGACACCATGCTGGAGGAGGCCCGCCGCGACGCGAGCGCCATCCGGGAGCGGGCCGAGGAGCTGCGCTCGCGTACCGAGGCCGAGGTCGAGGAGCTGCACGAGCGGGCGCGCCGGGAGGCCGCGGAGGCGGTGCGGTCCGCCGGCGAGCGTGTTGACAAGCTGGTGAAGGCGGCCGACGAGCAGTTGGCCGAGGCTCAGGAGAAGGCCCGTCAGACCCGCTCGGAGGCCGACTCCGAGGCGAGCAGGGTCCGTATCGCCGCGGTGCGCAAGGCCGAGGGGCTGCTCAAGGAGGCCGAGCAGAAGAAGGCCGCGATCGTCCGGGAGGCCGAGAAGGTGCTCGCCGAGGCGGAGGCCGAGGCGAAGCGGACCCTGGAGAAGGGCAAGCGCGAGCTGGATGTGCTGACCCGCCGTCGCGAGGACATCAACGCCGAGATCTCGCGCGTGCAGGACGTGCTGGAGGCGCTGGAGTCCTTCGAGTCACCCGGAAGGGGCAAGTCCGACAAGGACGGCAAGGGGGGAAAGGGTTCTGACGGAGGATCGAACGGAGCGGTCAAGGCCGGTGCGGGAGCGGGGGCGGCGCATGGCGGCGGCAAACAGGGCAAGAACTGAGCCACTCGAACGGACGTACATTCTGCATATCAAACCGGCATCTTCTCGAAGACACGCCGTTTTCCCCCCTAGGATTCCCTCTATCACTCTCCCGTCCGACCCCGTCTGACCGACAGGAACCCCATGAGCGACAACACCTCTCCCTTCGGCTTCGAGCTCGTGCGGCGCGGCTACGACCGCGGTCAGGTGGACGACCGCATCGCGAAGCTCGTCGCCGACCGTGACAACGCACTGGCCCGTATCGCCTCGCTGGAGAAGCGGATCGAGGAGCTGCACCTCGAGACGCAGAACGCACAGGCGCAGATCAACGACTCCGAGCCGTCGTACGCCGGACTGGGCGCCCGTGTCGAGAAGATCCTCCGTCTCGCCGAGGAGGAGGCCAAGGACCTGCGCGAGGAGGCCCGCCGGGCCGCCGAGCAGCACCGGGAGCTGGCCGAGTCCGCCGCGCAGCAGGTGCGCAACGATGCCGAGTCGTACGCCTCCGACCGCAAGGCCAAGGCGGAGGACGAGGGAGCCCGGATCGTCGAGAAGGCCAAGGGCGAGGCCGCCACGCTGCGCGCGGACGCGCAGAAGGACGCCCAGGCCAAGCGCGAGGAGGCCGACGCCCTCTTCGAGGACACCCGGGCCAAGGCCGCGCAGGCCGCCGCCGACTTCGAGACCAACCTGGCCAAGCGCCGCGAGCAGTCCGAGCGCGACCTGGCCTCCCGTCAGGCCAAGGCCGAGAAGCGGCTGGCGGAGATCGAGCACCGCGCCGAGCAGCTCCGCCTGGAGGCCGAGAAGCTGCGCACCGACGCCGAGCGCCGCGCCCGCCAGACGGTGGAGACCGCCCAGCGCCAGGCCGAGGACATCGTGGCCGACGCCAACGCCAAGGCCGACCGCATCCGCAGCGAGTCCGAGCGCGAGCTGGCCGCTCTCACCAACCGCCGCGACAGCATCAACGCCCAGCTCACCAACGTCCGCGAGATGCTGGCCACGCTCACCGGCGCGGCCGTCGCCGCGACCGGGCAGCCGAACACCGACAGCGGCGAGGAGTCGCTGGGCGTTCCCGCCCAGCAGTCGCGCTGAGGCTGAGGCTGAGGCCGGACACGGACCGGCAGCGCCTGCAGACGGTGGGACACCGCGCCCCGTACCGCCCTCGTGCGGTGCGGGGCGCCGCCGTCTCCCGCCCCGGATCCCGGGTGCGCCGCACCCCACGCACGCCCCGCAGGAGCCCCGCGGGCGGACGGGAACCGAACCCCTCCCGGTAGCCTCCTAGTCCAGACGGGGGCCCAGCGCCCGGACCGCGACGGCCAGCAGGGGCGGAAGAAGCATGATCGAAGCAGTCGGCCTGACGAAGCGCTACGGCGCGAAGACGGCCGTGTACAACCTCTCCTTCCAGGTGAGGCCGGGGATGGTCACCGGCTTCCTGGGGCCCAACGGCTCGGGGAAGTCCACCACCATGCGGATGATCCTGGGTCTGGACGCCCCCACCGAGGGGCACGTGACCATCGGCGGCCACACGTACCGCAGGCTCCCCAACGCGCCCCGGCAGGTGGGTGCCCTGCTGGACGCCAAGGCGGTGCACGGCGGACGCAGCGCCTACAACCACCTGCTCTGCCTGGCGCAGCTCTCCGGCATCCCCGCGCGGCGCGTGGACGAGGTGCTGGGCGTCGTGGGCCTGCGGGACGTGGCGAAGAAGCGCTCCAAGGGCTTCTCGCTCGGCATGGGCCAGCGGCTGGGCATCGCGGCGGCGCTGCTGGGCGACCCGCAGGTGCTGCTGTTCGACGAGCCGGTCAACGGCCTGGACCCGGAGGGCATCCTCTGGATCCGCAACCTGATGAAGAGACTGGCCTCCGAGGGGCGCACGGTCTTCGTCTCCAGCCATCTGATGAGCGAGATGGCCCTGACGGCCGACCATCTGATCGTCATCGGCCGCGGCCAATTGCTCGCCGACATGTCCGTGAAGGACTTCATCGCGCACAACTCCGCCGAGTTCGCCCGGGTCCGCACCCCGGACGGCGCGCCGGAGCAGCGCGACAAGCTGACCGCCGCCCTCGCCGAGGCCGGCGGCCACGTCCTGCCGGAGCCGGACGGTGCCCTGCGGGTGTCCGGGCTGCCGCTGCCGCGGATCAGCGACCTGGCGCACGGGGCGGACGTACGGCTGTGGGAGCTCTCCCCGCACTCGGCCTCCCTGGAGGAGGCGTACATGCGCATGACGCAGGGCGCGGTGGACTACCGGTCCACCGAGGACACGCGGGCCGGGCTCCTGGCGCAGCCGCCGGCGGGGCACGCGGGCCCGCCGGCGGGGCACGCGGCGCCGGTGCCGGGGCAGGCCCCCGGGCAGCCCAACCCGTACGCGGTACCGCCGCAGCAGGCCTGGCAGCCGCCGCAGCCGCCCGCGGCCGCGCCGGTGCCCGCCCCCGCCGACCCGACCGAGCGTGACAGCGAGGACGCCCGATGAGCACTCCCCGGCAGAGCCAGGCCGTACCCCCCGTACCCCCCTCGCAGCCGGGTGCCCCCCGGGCCGCGTCGCAGGCGTTCCCCGGACCGCACCCCGGCGGCCACGGCTACGCCTCGCCGATCCCCGTCCGGCGCACCCATCTCGGGCACGCCGTCGCCTCGGAGTGGACCAAGATCCGCTCGGTGCGCTCGACGGTGTGGACGCTCGCGGTGATGTTCGTCCTCGTCCTCGGCATCGGCCTCCTCACGGCCTTCGCCCTCGGCAGCCAGGACACCCTGGAGATGCCGGTGCTGGCCGGGGGTTTCTTCGGCCTGATGCTGGGCCAGCTGTGCGTGATCACGCTCGGAGTACTGGTGATCACCTCCGAGTACAGCACCGGGATGATCCGCACCACCCTCACCGCCTGCCCGCAGCGCGGCCGGGTGCTGCTCGCCAAGGCGCTGGTCTTCTTCCTGCTGTCCTTCACGGTGACGCTGGCCGCCTGCACGCTGACCGCGCTGGTCCAGACGGCGATGATCGAGGGCAAGCCCGTCCCCGAGTACATCGACCCGCGGATGCTCAACGAGGAGACGGCCGCCACCGGGCAGGCCGTCGCGTCCGCCGGCGAGTGGCTGGGCGCGACGGTCGGCGCCGCGCTCTACGTGGCGCTGCTGGGCCTGCTGTCGCTGGCGGTCGGCACGCTGCTGCGCAGCACCCCGGGCGCGATCACCACCATGATCGGGCTGGTGCTGCTGCCCTTCATCGTCTCGCTGTTCCTCTTCACCGAGAGCGTGCGGGAGTTCGGCGAGAAGCTGCGCGAGTACTCGGTGCTCAACGGTCTGTCCTCGCTGTTCCGCATCCCGTTCGAGGGCGGTTCGGCCGACACCGGGTGGCCGCTGCTGTGGCTGCTGGCGGGCGTCACGCTCGCCGCGCTGATCGGCGCGTACGCCCGCATCTCCACCCGCGACGTCTGACGGGCGCCGCCGCCCCGCGGGGTCAGTACCTGGGGGCCTGACGGGACCGCTGGAGCCGCGCGCTCCGGCGGTCCCTGGCGTTCCAGCACGCCCGGTGCCAGTGCCGCCGGTCGTCCACCCGCCCCTCGCGCTGCCAGGCCACCACGTGCGGCACCCCGGGCGGGATCTCCTGGTCGCAGCCGGGGCAGCGGTAGTGCTTGGCCGCGGACTGTCCGCTGACCTGCCGCACCACCCACTCCTCACCGCGCCACTCGTCGGTGTTCTCCATGCCGTAGCGGCCGTCCGCCTCACCGTCGCGGCGGGCGGACCTGCCACCGCCGCGCGGGCGGTTTCGACGCGGGGACAACAGGCACCTCACCTGGTCTCGGGGGCCTACGGGGCCCGTCGGCGGACTGCTCCGTCCAGCCTACGCAGGTCGCGGGGGGCCTTGTGCCGCGCACCCGCGGCGCCTCTCCCCTCGTCCTCCCGTGCGGTCCGAAAAAATTCCCGGCGGATTCCCGGCAGGCCGTGCCCTTGGCACGTGTCAGACGTTGTTGCCTCAAGGGGACCGTCCGGCGGTCCGTTCGGAGGGCCGCCGCAGACCACCGCGGGCCGTCGCAGGCCGTCACAGGCCGTCGCAGGCCTTCGCGCGGCGGTGCCGGGAGGGCGCCGGGGCGGTCCCGGTACCGGGCAGGAGGCTGTGGCGATGCACATCGGGACTTTCGTGCCGGCGGGGCAGTTCCCGGGGCAGGGGCAGGGAGAGGCGCTCCACCGCGCCCTGCGCTCGGCGGAAGCCGCCGAGCGGGCCGGCCTGGACTCCGTGTGGGTGGCCGAGCACCATTTCGTCCCCTACGGGGTCTGCCCCTCGGCGATCACCCTGGCCGCGCTGCTGCTGGGGCGCACCCGGCGTATCAGGGTGGGCACGGCCGTGAGCGTGCTCCCCACCGTGCATCCGGTCGCCCTGGGCGAGCAGACCGCGCTGCTGCACCTCGTCTCCGGCGGCCGGTTCACCCTCGGCGTCGGCCGCGGCGGCCCCTGGGTGGACCTGGAGGTCTTCGGCGGCGGCGTCGAGGCGTACGAGCGGGGCTTCCCCGAGTCGCTGGACCTGCTGCTGCGCTGGCTGCGCGAGCCGCGCGTCGGCGCGGACGGCGAGCGCTACCACTTCCGTGAGGTCCCCGTCGTACCGCGCCCGGACCAGGGCCTCGGCGGGCCGGAGGCGCCGCCCGTGCTGATCGCCTGCACCTCTCCCGCCTCCGTGCGGCTGGCCGCGGCGCGCGGGCTGCCGATGCTGCTGGGGATGCACTGCGGGGACGAGGAGAAGGCGGACATGGTCGCCCTGTGGCGGCGCGAGGCGCTGGCGGCGGGAGCGGACCCGGAGGCCGTGGCGGCGGCCGGACACGTGTCTGCCGGGGTGGCGCAGGTGGCCGACACCCGCGAGGAGGCCGTGGAGACGCTCACCAAGGCGATGCCCGGCTGGCTGCGGCAGGGGCTGGAGGCCCATACGACCGTGGACGGCCGGGCGCGTTCGATGCGCGACCCGCTCGCCTACACCGAAATGCTGTGCTCTCTGCACCCGGTGGGCCCGCCGCGACTGTGCGCGGACCGGCTCGCGGCCACCGCCGAACGGACCGGGATCGGCCGGTTCGCGCTGCTGGCCGAGGGCTCCGGCGACCTGGCCGCCACCGAACTGAACATCTGGCGGCTGGGCTCCGAGGTGCTGCCGCTCCTCCCCCGAGCAGCGGCAGCTCCCGCGCCGTCGGACACAACTCCGGACACAACGCCGGAAATAGCGCCGGAAACAACGCCGGACGACGAGGGCGCGGGGACGGGCGCGGCACCCTGACCGGCCGCCCGCCCGCTCGCCGTCCGCCCACGATCAGCAGTCGCGCAGTTCCGGCGACTGGTTGAGGAGCTGGCCGCGGACGGAGGTGAAGCGGGCGAGCCGCTCGTCCGCGGAGGAGTCCAGCGGGAAGACCGCGACCCGGTGGCAGTTCTGGAAGGCCAGTCTCACCCCGAAGTGGCGCTCCAGCGCGCCGCGTATCGCGTCGCTGGCGAGTGCGCGCAGCAGCTGGCCCCGCGCCCGCTCGTCCGGCGGCGGCGTCTGGTTGTCGGCGAACTCCCCGCCGTCCACCCCGAGTCGGGCCACCAGAGAACTGATCATGTCCCATGCGTAGGGCAGGGACGTACGGACGCAGTCGACGAAGGCCGCCTCATCGACCTCGCCTCGCTCGGCCTGCTCCAGGAGGGCCGGTGAGACGTCGAGCGACATGAGTTCTCCTCTCGCGATCCCGGACATACCAGGACCTCAGGGACGGGATGTCGGGGCTGCGCGTAATCAAACGATCTCGTACGGCGACCCCCGGGCTGCAACGTTATGCCTGCGCGTACCGCCGCACCAGGCTTGTGGGCACACAACCAGCCACGCCCGAACGGTGATCGAACAGGGAGAAGCAGGGGCGAATCGCGTGGACCGCCCGTCGTCCAGTAGCGTGACCGACCATGCGTCTCGTCATCGCCCGCTGCTCCGTGGACTACGCCGGAAGGCTCACCGCCCACCTCCCCTCGGCCCCCCGCCTCATTCTGGTGAAGGCCGACGGATCGGTCTCGGTCCATGCGGACGACAGGGCCTATAAGCCCCTCAACTGGATGTCTCCGCCATGCACCCTCAAGGAGGGCGAGGAGAACGGCGTCGGCGTCTGGACGGTTGTCAACAAATCGGGTGAGAAACTCATCATCACCATGGAGGAGGTCCTGCACGACTCCTCGCACGAACTCGGCGTCGATCCCGGCCTGATCAAGGACGGTGTGGAGGCACACCTTCAGGAACTCCTCGCTGACCGAATGGAGACCCTCGGCGAGGGCTGGTCGCTGATACGGCGTGAGTACCCCACCGCCATCGGACCGGTGGACATCCTGTGCCGGGACGCGGAGGGGACCACCGTCGCGATCGAGATCAAGCGGCGCGGCGAGATCGACGGCGTCGAGCAGCTCACCCGCTATCTGGAACTGCTCAACCGCGACCCCCACCTCTCCCCGGTCCGGGGGGTGTTCGCGGCACAGGAGATCAAGCCGCAGGCGCGCGTGCTGGCCACGGACCGCGGCATCGGCTGCGTCGTCCTCGACTACGACGCGCTGCGCGGCATCGAGGACGACAAGCTGCGGCTGTTCTGATCCCCGTGACCCGCCCGCCACGCACGCCGGGGCCGCGACCGCGCTCGACGCGCGGCTGCGGCCCCGGCGTGCGTGGCTTCCGGGCTCCGGATCAGATGACCGGGCTCTCCGCGGAGTCCTGGGACGCCTGACCGCTGCTCGGCGCGGCGGTGCTCGACGCGGTCCCACTGGCGGTGACACTCCCGCCGGCTCCGCCCGTCGTCGGCTCCGAGGGAGTGGATGCGGACGGGGACGGGGACGGGGAGTCGGAGCCACCGGAATCCGTGCCACCGGAATCCGTGCCACCCGAGTCGGAGCCACCGGAATCCGTGCCACCCGAGTCGGAGCCACCGGAATCCGTGCCACCCGAGTCAGAGCCACCGGAATCCGTGCCACCGGAGTCCGAACCACCTGCACCGCCCGAACCACCGCCCGAGGTGGTCGACCCACCGGGCTTCTCGGTGTCCTTCTCCCCGCCCCCGGAGGTCGTGCCGTTCTCCTCCTCCGTCTCCTCGGACGTGTCACCCGATTCGGAGGCTCCCGGAGAGGCCGGGGCCGTCCCGCTGCCGGACGGTCCGCCGGGGACGGCCGGCGCGCTGCTCGCGCCGGGCTTCTCGCCCCGCTCGTCGCTGGAGCTCGGCGCGGGCTCGTCGACGGTGATGCCGTCGTCCTCCCGGGAGGTGACCGCCGGGTTGACGCTGCCGGCGGGCTCCTCGCTCCCCGAGGTCATGCCGATCGTGACGACCGTGCCCACCAGCGCGGCCAGCAGCGCGCCCGCGCCCGCCGCGAAGACGTTGCGCCGGGCTCCCCGGAGGGCGAGCCCGCGCGGGCCGCGGCGGCCGTCGTCCGGGCCGGCCGCGCCGTGCGCGGTCCGTGCCAGCGGCGTCGGCCGGGTCAGCGCCTCGCTGCCGAAAGTGCCGCCGCCGGGAGTCTCGTCGAAGGCGCTGCCCACCGTCACCGGCGGAACCGCCAGGGCGGGCGGAAGCTTGTCGAGCGCCGGCGTGCTGCCGGTAATCTGCGGTCCGGACGGGGTCTGTGCCGCGGCCGGCGCCACGGGCTGCGGTACGGAGGCCCCGGGCGGCTTCGCCGTGCTCTGGCGTCTGGGGAGCGCGGGCGGGGTGGAGGCGTCGGGCGCGGCGGGCGGTACGGCGACGGCCGGCAGCGGCCCGCCGAGGGCCTTCCCGCCGTCCCCGGATCCCCCGGCCGCCTTGTCCGGGCCGCCCTCGGCCTCGATCGTGAAGCGGTCCTCGACCAGGGCCAGCGCACGCCGTCCGGCGACCGTGCCCCGGCGGTCCGCGAGCACTCCGCGCAGCCCGATGGACGCCTCGAGTTCGGCGCGGGCCCGGTCCAGGTGGCCGGTGCACAGGGCGAGCACACCGAGGTCGTGGTGGAAGTACGCCTCCTCGGCGACCTCGCCCGCCGTACGCGCCGCCTCCTGCCCGCCGCGCAGGATCCGCTCCCAGGGGCCCCAGTGCAGCGAGGCGGCGAGGATGGGCGCGGCGGTACGGGCCAGCAGCACGGCCGCGCTCGCGTGGCCGCCGCGCCGGGCACCCTGGACGGCGGCGAGCACCGCCTCGGCCTCCTGCGCCACCCGCTCCGGGGTGACCGAGGGGTGACCGGTCCACCAGGCGTAGTGCTGGGCGGCGGTACGGGCGCGGTCGTCGGCTCCGTCGGCGTATCCGGCGTCGGCCAGTTGCCCGGTCACGTCCGGGGCGAGCCGGTAGTACGTGCCGGCGGTGGTGACCAGGCCGCAGGCGAGCAGTTCGCCCAGGGAGGCGTCGGCGTCGGCGTCGTCCACCAGCGCGGGCAGATGGGCCGGGTGCGGCAGCACGCCGCCGAGCGCCACGGCGAAGCGCAGCACCTCGCGGGTGCTCCCGGACAGCCGGGCGGCCAGGAGGGCGGCGGGGGCCGCGCCCTCGGCCAGCGTCGGCAGCGGTGCGCCGGCCCGGCCGTTCCCCTCGGTGCTCCCGGCGTCCTCGGCACCCGTCTCGCCGTCGTAACCGTCGTAACCGTCGTAACCGTCGTCACCGCCGTCGGCTCCGTCACTGTCACCGCCGCCGTCGGCCGCGGTCCGCGCGGCCTCCGCCGCCTCCGCCGCCTCCGCGTCGCGCTGCCGCAGCAGCGCGCCGGCCTGGACGAAGCGCAGCGGCAGTCCCTCGGACTCGAACCACAGGTCCCCGACCCAGCCCGCCTCGTCCTCGGTCAGCGGGCGGCGGACGATGTACTCCATCAGCTCCCGGCAGGCGGCGCGGCTGATGCCCGAGAGGGCGACCTCCTCCAGGGGCGCGTCGGCGGAGGGAGCGGGGGCGCCGGGCGCGGCCGCGATCAGGAAGGCGCACTCGGGGGTGGCGTCGAGGAGGGAGTCGAGCGCCTGACCGCCGAACTCGGCGTCGTCCAGCAGGACGATCGCTCCCACGCCGCGCACCGCCTCCTCCAGCTCGGCGCGGTCGGGCCGGTGCCGGGGCGCGTCGTGGACGGCGGCGAACAGTTCGTACAGCACGTCCGAGGCCGTGCGCCGGCAGCCGCTGAGCCGGATGACGCCGTCCGGGGCGAGGTCGGCGCACTCGGCGGCGACGGCGGCCAGCAGGGAGCTGCGTCCGGAGCCGGGCGCCCCGGTGAGCCGGACCGAGCGTCCGCGCCTGAGCAGCTGGAGGAGGCGCTCGCGCTCCGCCGTGCGCTCCAGCAGCGGCAGGTCGGGCAGGGAGATCCCGGTCGGGAGCGGGGCCACGGCGGCACGCTCCCGCTCGGCGCGGGAGGCCGGGGTGCGCCTGCGGGGCGCGCCGGGGTGCTCGCCGGGCGGGCAGGGCTCGATCTCGCTGCCGTCGACGGGATTGACGGTCAGCAGGTACTCACCCGCTATGAGCGGGATCGCGCGGGTGGTGCTCCCGCTGTCCTGTTCCTCGGATCCCCGGTCGTTCGGGTCCATGGTGGGTGCCCCCAGATGCGGTGCGTACTCGAAGCTCAGCTCTCCAGGGCCGACCGTACGCTGGCCTTCGCTCGTGGTCCGGTGGCCGTCCGCAGCGCAGTGTAGGCGGCGGGTTCCAGAACCCTATTGCCTGGCCCGGGAGTGGGGGCAAGCCCGAGCGGGCGCCCTGACCCAATAGTTATGGCTTGGTCAGGGTTCCGCCCTCGGCGAGCCCGCCTCCCTCGATGGCCAGGATGCGGTGCAGACGGGTGGCCACCAGCAGGCGCTGCATCTGGGGCGGCACGTCCCGCAGGACGAGGCGGCGCCCGCACCGGCCCGCCCTCCGGTGCGCGCCCATGATCACGCCGAGACCGGTGGCGTCCCAGGAGTCCAGCTCGGCGAGGTCCAGCACGAGATCGCCCTCTCCGGAGTCGACCGCGGTGTGCAGGACCGAACGGGCGTCCGCCGCGCTGCGGACGTCGAGGCGACCTCCGACGACCAGTTCAGCGTGGTCGCCCCTGATGTGCATATCCGCTCCCCCGGAAAAGAAGTGGTCCGTCTGTGACTGCTGTCTGCCTATGTCTCACCACAACTGACCGCCTGTTCGGCGGCGGAGTTGCCGTCCGCCGCCGAATCGGCGCCGAATTCACCCGTAGGGGCGACCCGCCTGTGTTCCGTACGGGTCCGTTCAGTAACGGTAGAAGCCCTGGCCGCTCTTGCGGCCGATGTCCCCGGCGTCCACCATGCGCCGCATCCCCTCCGGCGGGGCGAACTTCTCGTCCTGCGACTCGGTGTAGATGTTCTCCGTGGCGTGCAGCAGGATGTCGACACCGGTGAGGTCCGCGGTGGCCAGCGGGCCCATGGCGTGCCCGAAACCCAGTTTGCAGGCGATGTCGATGTCCTCGGCGGTCGCCACACCCGACTCGTGGAGCTTGGCGGCCTCGACGACCAGGGCGGAGATCAGCCGGGTGGTGACGAAGCCCGCGACATCCCGGTTGACGACGATACAGGTCTTGCCGACGCCCTCGGCGAACTCCCTTGCCGCCGCGAGGGTTTCGTCGCTCGTCTTGTACCCGCGCACCAGCTCGCACAGCTGCATCATCGGCACCGGGGAGAAGAAGTGGGTGCCCACGACCCGCTCGGGGCGCTCCGTCACCGCCGCGATCTTGGTGATCGGGATGGCGGAGGTGTTGGAGGCGAGCACGGCCTCGTCCTTCACCAGGCCGTCGAGCGTGCGGAAGATCTCCTGCTTGACGTCGATCCGCTCGAAGACGGCCTCGACCACGATGTCGGCGTCGAACGCGGCGTCGAGGTCGGTGGTGGCGGTGATGCGGCCGAGCGCCGCCTCCGCGTCCTCGGCGGCCAGCTTCCCCTTGGACACGAACTTGTCGTACGAGGCCCGGATCCCGTCCGTGCCGCGCCTGAGCGCCTCGTCGGTGACGTCGCGCAGCACCACGTCCCAGCCTGCCTGGGCGGAGACCTGGGCGATGCCCGATCCCATGAGTCCGGCTCCGATGACGGCGAGCTTCTTGGCCACGTGTATGTCCCCTCTGCGGCTTTGCGGTGCGACTCTCAGGCGGACCCTAGCGCCCGTGAGCGCGCGGTGGGCGGGGAAGAGATGCGCGTCACGTCTCACATGGCGGACATCACACTCGCGCGGGCCATTCGGCGGCCCGCCGCGCGCAGTTGGGCGGTGCGGCGGGCGGGCGCACGGCGGGCCCCGTGACGGTGGGCACACCTGCGCTCCGCGGAGCCCGCGCGTGGCTAGGCTCGGTCCATGGTCAATCTGACACGCATCTACACGCGCACCGGCGACGACGGCACCACCGCCCTCGGCGACATGAGCCGTACCGCCAAGACCGACTCCCGCATCTCCGCATACGCCGACGCCAACGAGGCCAACGCCTCGATCGGGGTGGCCATCGCGCTCGGCGACCTGCCCGAGGAGATCACCAAGGTCCTGGTCCGGGTGCAGAACGACCTGTTCGACGTGGGCGCGGATCTGGCCACACCGGTGGCGGAGAACCCCGAGTACCCGCCGCTGCGGGTGCGGCAGAGCTACATCGACAAGCTGGAGGAGGACTGCGACCGCTTCCTGGCCGATCTGGAGAAGCTGCGCAGCTTCATCCTCCCGGGCGGCACCCCGGGCGCGGCCCTGCTCCACCAGGCGTGCACGGTCGTGCGCCGCGCCGAGCGCTCGACGTGGGCGGCGCTGGAGGAGCACGGCGAGGTCATGAACCCTCTGACGGCCACCTACCTCAACCGGCTGTCGGACCTGCTGTTCATCCTGGCCAGGTCCGCCAACAAGGAGGTGGGCGACATCCTCTGGGTCCCCGGCGAGAACCGCTGACGCGCGGGTACCGCGGCCGCCGTCGTGCGAGGCCCCCGTCCCCCCTTCCGGGGACGGGGGCCTCGGTCGTCTCCGACGCGCGGCGCCGGCGCGTGGTGTCAGTGCCCGGCCGTCTCCCGCCCGGCAGCCTCCCGCCCGGCGGGCCGGGCACCGGCGGGGTCACGCGGTTCGCCGGAGGGCGTCTTCGGCTTCTTGGGCCAGAGCGTGTAACTGGCCGCGATGACCACGCTGATGCCGATGACGAAGAGCATCTTGTGCTGCCACTGCGTCAGCGACTCGCTCCGCCCGGCGTCGCCGACGTACCAGACCGCGCCCTGGAGCAGTGCCAGGGCGATCACCGCGCCGAGCACCGATCGGGCGCACATCTTCCACTCGTGGACGGCCCGCGCCATCCCGTACTTCGGCGGCCTCACCGGCGGCGGGCCGCCCGCGAAGCGGTGGGCGAAGTGCCCGTCGGCCCACTTGACCATGTAGTGGCCGTAGGCCACGGTGAAGCCGATGTAGACGGCCGCCAGACCGTGCTTCCAGTCGCCCTCGGCGCCGTTTCTCAGGTCGATCGCGGTGACGGCCAGCAGCACCACCTCCAGCAGCGGCTCGCACAGCAGCACGGCGGCGCCCAGACGGGGTTTGCGGGCGGGGTAGCGCAGCACCAGCCCGGCGGCCAGCAGCACCCAGAAGGCCACCTCGCAGACGATGATCAGTGTGACGACCACGGCGGACCACTCCTCTTCCCTCGCTGCCTCCAGCCTGGCCGCCCTCCGGCCCCGGCACGTCGTCTGCCGCGACGATCCCGGACTGCATCCTTCGATGTACTCCGCCCGCTTCCGTACCGGCCCGGACGCGGAGGCGGGCGGCCGGTGCGGCGGTGTTGGATGGCGGGGTGAGCACCGCCCGTTCCCCGTTGTCCCTCCCGCCCCGGGAGGACCTGCTGATCGCCGCCGCCGGCCTGGCGGGCGGGATGGCGATGTGGGCCCTGGGGCTGTTCAACAACCCGCGCCCACCGCTGGAGGGTGGCTGGGTGCTGCTGCCGCTGACGATGATGGGACTGGCGGAGGCGCTGCGCCGTACCGCTCCGTCCGCGGCGCTGGCGCTCGGGACGGCCGCACTGGTCGGCGACCTGCTCACCCGGTCGCTGCTGGCGACGATCGTGATGTTCTCCGACGTGGTCTACGCGGCCGTGCTCTACGGCGGACCGAGGCTGTCGCGGGCCGTGCCACCCGCGAGCGCCGCGCTGACCGCCGCCGTGACCGTGGGCGCCCTGGCCGCCTCCCGCGACCCGCAGGCGCTGCTGGTGGGGTTCGTCTGCGGGCTGGTCACGGTCGGTCCGGCGTGGACGGGCGTCATCGTCCGCGACCACCGCAACGCCGCCGCCGCCGAGCGGCTGCGCGCCGAGCAGACCGCGCTGCTGGCGGAGATGGACCGCGTCCAGGCCGTCACCGCCGAGCGCTCCCGGATGGCCCGCGAACTGCACGACGTGGTGGCGAACCACCTCTCCGCCATCGCCATCCACGCCACCGCGGCGCAGTCGCTCGACGACCGCGCCGCCACCGGGGACGCGCTGGCCGTGATCCGTGAGAACAGTGTGCAGGGGTTGGCCGAGATGCGCCGTCTGATCGGTCTGCTGCGGACCGCGGGAGGGGACGAGGAGGTGTCCGCCGCGCCGACCCTGGACGGCCTGGACGCGCTGCTGGCCCATGCCCGCGGACACGGTGCGGCCGGAGGTCTCTCCTTCGCCCTGCGCGACGAGCGCTCCGGCGGCCCCCTCCCGGCCCCCGTGGAACTGGCGGCCTACCGCATCGCCCAGGAGTCCCTGACCAACGCGCTCAAGCACGCCTCTCCCGGAGAGGTGACCGTCGTCCTGACCTCGCCCGGCGGGGACGGGGAGGGAGGAGGACACGGCGGCGGTGAGGGCGCGCTGACCGTCACCGTCACCAGCCCCTGCGACCGGCGCCCCGGCCCGCGTGCCCCCGGCTCGGGCACCGGGCTGGTCGGGATGCGCGAGCGCGCCGAGTTGCTGGACGGCGTCTTCGGCGCGGGCCCGGTCGAGACGGCCGGCGGCACACGGTGGGAGGTGCGGGCGGTGCTGCCCCTGGGGGAGGCCGCCCGGAACGCCACGGACGGCGGGGGCGGCGGGAACGGCAGGACCGGCGGGGACGGAACGAGGGGAAGGTACGGAGCATGACCATCCGGGTGCTCGTGGCCGAGGACCAGTCGGCGGTGCGCGCCGGGCTCGTCCTGATCCTGCGCGGTGCGCCGGACATCGAGGTCGTCGGGGAGGCGCCGGACGGCGAGGAGGCGGTGCGGCTGGCCCGTGAACTCCGTCCGGATCTGGTGCTGATGGATGTGCGGATGCCGCGTCTGGACGGGGTGTCGGCGACCGAGCGGGTGGTCGGCGAGGGGCTGGCCGATGTGCTGGTGCTGACCACCTTCGACCTCGACGCCTACGTCTTCGGCGCGCTGCGCGCGGGGGCCGCGGGCTTCCTGCTCAAGGACAGCGAGGCGGCGCAACTGGTGGACGCGGTAAGGGCGGTGGCGCGCGGTGAGGGGGTGATCGCCCCGGTCGTGACGCGGCGGCTGATCCGGGAGTTCGCCCGCTCCTCCGCCGCGCCCGGGGGCGGGCGCCGGGCCGATCCCGCCGTGCTCGACGCCCTCACCCGGCGCGAGCGCGAGGTACTGGCGTGCCTGGGCGAGGGGCTGTCCAACGCGGAGATCGCCGCACGGTTGTCGATGGCGGAGGCGACGGTGAAGACGCACGTCAGCCGGCTGCTGGCGAAGCTGGAGCTGCGCAGCAGGGTGCAGGCCGCGGTGCTGGCGCAGGAGTTGGGGGTGGCCGGGGAATGAATTCCTCATTGGTGCATACCTGTTGACCGGTGGTCCAGACCAATCTACGCTCCAGTTCAACTGCACGCCCATGCCATGCACATGGCACTCTCCACGAGCGGCGCAGGAGACCCCCAACGGCCCGGTCCGGCACCGGGCCCTGTGCGAGGAGCGCTCTTGAGAACGAACACCACCGCACACCGCATCAGACGGAAAGCCGTAGCGGCCGCGGCCGCGATGCTGATGCCCCTCGGTGCCCTGGTCGCCCTGGCCTCCCCGGCCCAGGCCGCCGAGCAGGCGACCGCCACCTTCTCCAAGCCCTCCGACTGGGGCAGCGGCTTCGAGGGCAAGTGGACGATCAAGAACACCGGTGACACCACCATCAGCGGCTGGACGCTGAAGTGGGACTTCCCCACCGGCACCAAGGTCGGCTCCGCCTGGGACGCCGCCGTCACCAGCTCCGGCAACACCTACACCGCCAAGAACATGAGCTGGAACGGCACCCTGTCCCCCGGAGCCAGCGTCAGCTTCGGCTTCAACGGCACCGGCACCGGCTCCCCCTCCGACTGCACCCTCAACGGCCGCCCGTGCGACGGCTCGGACGGGGGGAACCCCGACGACGCCCCGCCCGGAGCGCCCGGCACCCCCACCGCGAGCGGCATCACCGACACCTCCGCCAAGCTCAGCTGGGGCGCCGCGAGCGACGACAAGGGCGTCAAGAACTACGACGTCCTGCGCGACGGCGCCAAGGTCGCCACCGTCACCGGCACCTCGTACACCGACTCCGGCCTGACGGCGGGCACCACCTACACCTACTCGGTGGTGGCACGCGACACCGCCGACCAGACCGGACCGGCCAGCGGTTCCGTCACGGTGAAGACCACCGGCGGCGACGGCGGTGGCGGCGACCCGGGCGAGTACGTCAACCTGGGCTACTTCACCGAGTGGGGCATCTACGGCCGCAACTACCACGTGAAGGACATCGTCACCTCCGGCTCCGCCGAGAAGCTGACCCACATCAACTACTCCTTCGGCAACGTCCAGGGCGGCAAGTGCACCATCGGTGACGCCTTCGCCGCGACCGACAAGGCCTACACCGCCGAGCAGAGCGTCGACGGCAAGGCCGACACCTGGGACCAGCCGCTGCGCGGCAACTTCAACCAGCTGCTGAAGCTGAAGAAGATGTACCCGCACATCAAGGTCCTGTGGTCCTTCGGCGGGTGGACCTGGTCCGGCGGCTTCCCCGACGCCATGAAGAACCCGGCCGCGTTCGCCAAGTCCTGCAACGAGCTGGTCAACGACCCCCGCTGGGAGGGCCTGTTCGACGGCATCGACCTGGACTGGGAGTACCCCAACGCCTGCGGTCTGACCTGTGACACCAGCGGCCCGGCCGTGATGAGGACCATGGCCCAGGCCTTCCGCGCCGAGTTCGGCGACCAGCTCGTGACCGCCGCGATCACCGCCGACGCCTCCAGCGGCGGCAAGATCGACTCCGCGGACTACGGCGGCGCCGCGCGGTACCTCGACTGGTACAACGTGATGACGTACGACTACTTCGGCGCCTGGGACAAGACCGGGCCGACCGCCCCGCACTCACCGCTGACCTCGTACGCCGGCATTCCGAACGAGGCGTTCAACACCGACGCCGCGATAAAGAAGCTCAAGGCCAAGGGCGTCCCGGCCGAGAAGCTGCTGCTCGGCATCGGCTTCTACGGCCGCGGCTGGACCGGCGTGACCCAGAAGGAGCCGGGCGGCACCGCCACCGGCGCCGCACCGGGCAAGTACGAGGCGGGCATCGAGGACTACAAGATCCTCAAGGAGCGCTGCCCGGCCAACGGGACCGTCGCCGGCACCGCGTACGCGCACTGCGGCGACGAGTGGTGGAGCTACGACACCCCGGCCACCATCGCGGGGAAGATGGACTACGCCAAGCAGCAGAAGCTCGGCGGGGCCTTCTTCTGGGAGATCAGCGGGGACACCGCGAACGGCGAGCTGATCACCGCCATCCACAACGGGCTGAACAAGTGACGCCCGGGCGGTGATCCGCCCCACGCACCACCTGGAGTGACAGAACCGGGGAGACGGCCCGCACGCCGTCTCCCCGGTTCGCTGTCCGTACCTCCCCCGGGCTCCGTCCGGGGGGGGACCCCCAGACACCGGGGAAACCGCTCAGGCGACATTCACTCTCCCCCAGACTCCGTCCGGGGGACCCCCAGGCAACGGGGGCACCGCTCAGGCGACATTCACTCTCCCCCAGACTCCGTCCGGGGGGACCCCCAGGCAACGGGGGCACCGCTCAGGCGACATTCACTCTTTGACCGGGGGGGGCTGCTTCGAGCCAGGCGAGGAAGCCCGTCAGGGCGTCCTCGCTCATCGCCAGCTCCACCCGGGTGCCGCGGTGCGAGCAGGCCAGGATCACCGAGTCCGACAGGAGCGCCAGCTCCTCGTCCCCCTCGGGCCTGCGGCGCTCCAGCACCTCGATCGCCTCCCGCTCCAGCCGCCGGCGCGGCCGCGGCGCGTAGGAGAAGACCCGGAACCACTCGACCCGATCCCCGCTGTAGCGGGAGACGCCGTACACCCAGCCCTTGCCGCCGGCCTCGGCTCCCTCGCCGGGATCCGGCGCGTCCCACCGCAGACTGCAGTCGAAGGTGCCGCCCGGCCGCTGGATCAGCCGCCGCCGCAACCCGAAGGCGAACAGCCCCAGCAGCACCAGAGCCAGCACCGCCCCGGACAGCACGAGAGCGAGGACCATCTTCACCGACCTCCTCGCCTCGTCCGTCCGTACAGCAGCCAGCAATCGCCTCAGCCGCGGACCGCGCCGGAGCGATGCTCCGAAGCGGTCCGCGGCTGAGGCACGTACATGCGCGCGGGTCTCAGCGTGCGCTCGCCAAGGCGGCCCGAAGCCGGATCTCGGCGCGGCGCTCGGCGGCGGCGTCCGCCTCCGACTGCGCCCGCTCCAGCGCGCGCTCAGCGCGCTGGACATCGATCTCCTCGGACAGCTCCGCGATCTCCGCGAGCAGCGACAGCTTGTTGTCCGCGAAGGAGATGAAGCCGCCGTGCACCGCGGCGACGACGGTGCCGCCCCCGCTCTCGCCGGTCGTACGGATCGTCACCGGGCCCGGCTTCAGCACACCGAGCAGCGGCTGGTGGCCGGGCATGACGCCGATATCACCCGACGAGGTGCGCGCGACGACCAGGCTGGCCTCGCCCGACCAGACCTTGCGGTCCGCGGCGACCAACTCGACGTGCAGCTCAGCCACAGTGGCTCCTCGAAACTGGGGTTTTCACAGAATAACGGTGCGCGGGACAGGGGACGGGCTTCACCCGCCCCCTGTCGTGGGGCGCGGACGTCAGGAGACGCCCAGCTCCTTGGCCTTGGCCTTGAGGTCGTCCAGGCCACCGCACATGAAGAACGCCTGCTCCGGGAAGTGGTCGTACTCGCCGTCGGCGATCGCGTTGAACGCCGCGATCGACTCGTCCAGCGGAACGTCCGATCCGTCCAGGCCGGTGAACTGCTTCGCCGCGTGGGTGTTCTGCGACAGGAAGCGCTCGATACGGCGGGCGCGGTGGACGACCAGCTTGTCCTCCTCGCCGAGCTCGTCGATGCCGAGGATGGCGATGATGTCCTGGAGGTCCTTGTACTTCTGCAGGATCCCCTTGACGCGGGTGGCGCACTGGTAGTGCTCCTGCGAGATGTAGCGCGGGTCCAGGATCCGGGAGGTGGAGTCCAGCGGGTCCACCGCCGGGTAGATGCCCTTCTCCGAGATCGGACGCGACAGAACGGTGGTCGCGTCCAGGTGGGCGAAGGTCGTCGCCGGGGCCGGGTCGGTCAGGTCGTCCGCGGGCACGTAGATCGCCTGCATCGAGGTGATCGAGTGGCCGCGGGTGGAGGTGATGCGCTCCTGGAGCAGACCCATCTCGTCCGCCAGGTTCGGCTGGTAGCCCACCGCGGAGGGCATGCGGCCCAGCAGGGTGGAGACCTCGGAACCGGCCTGGGTGAAGCGGAAGATGTTGTCGATGAAGAACAGCACGTCCTGCTTCTGGACGTCGCGGAAGTACTCCGCCATCGTCAGACCGGCCAGGGCCACGCGCAGACGGGTGCCCGGGGGCTCGTCCATCTGGCCGAAGACCAGCGCGGTCTGCGGGAGAACGCCGGACTCGGCCATCTCCTCGATGAGGTCGTTGCCCTCACGGGTGCGCTCGCCGACGCCGGCGAACACGGAAACGCCCTCGTGCAGCTTGGCCACACGCATGATCATTTCCTGGATGAGGACGGTCTTGCCGACGCCCGCGCCGCCGAACAGACCGATCTTGCCGCCCTTGACGTACGGGGTCAGCAGGTCGACGACCTTCAGGCCGGTCTCGAACATCTCGGTCTTGGACTCGAGCTGGTCGAAGGCCGGGGCCTTGCGGTGGATCTCCCAGCGCTCGGTGACCTCGGACTCGGCCTCCGGCTCGTTCAGGATGCGGCCCAGGGTGTTGAACACCCGGCCCTTGGTGACGTCGCCGACGGGCACGGTGATGCCGCGGCCGGTGTTGGTCACCGGGGCCTGGCGGACCAGGCCGTCGGTCGGCTCCATGGAGATCGCGCGGACCAGGCCCTCGCCCAGGTGCTGGGCGACCTCGAGGGTGAGGGTCTTCTTCGCACCCTCCTCGGCCGGGTCGGCGACCTCGACGGTCAGCGCGTTGTAGATCTCCGGCATCGCGTCGACGGGGAACTCCACGTCGACGACCGGGCCGATGACCCGCGCGACGCGGCCGGTGGCCACGCCCGCCGCAGCGGTCGGCTCAACAGTGGTGGTCATAGTTGTCAGTCACTCCCCGCAGAAGCGTCGGCCAGCGCGCTGGCACCACCGACGATCTCGCTGATTTCCTGGGTGATGTCGGCCTGGCGGGCCTGGTTGGCAAGCCGCGTGAGCGACTTGATGAGGTCCTCGGCGTTGTCCGTCGCCGACTTCATCGCGCGCCGGCGGGCGGCGTGCTCGGAGGCGGCGGACTGGAGCAGCGCGTTGTAGATGCGGCTCTCGACGTACCGCGGCAGCAGCGCGTCCAGAACCTCCTCCGCCGACGGCTCGAAGTCGTACAGCGGGCGGATCCGCTCCTGCTTCTCCACCTGCCGCGTGACCTCGTCGAGGCTGAGCGGCAGCATCCGCTTCTCGACCGGGTTCTGCGTCATCATCGACACGAACTCCGTGAAGACGATGTGCAGCTCGTCCACGCCGCCTTCGGCCGTGTCCCTGCGGACCGCCTCGATCAGCGGCCCGGAGACGGCCTTGGCGTCGGCGTACGACGGCCGGTCGGTGAAGCCCGTCCACGACTGGGCGATCTTCCGGTCGCGGAAGCCGTAGTAGGCCACGCCCTTGCGCCCGATGATGTAGGAGTCGACCTCCTTGCCCTCGGCCCGCAGCCGCTCGGTCAGCCGGTCGGCCGCCTTGATCGCGTTGGCCGAGTAGCCGCCCGCCAGACCGCGGTCGCTCGTGACGAGCAGGACCGCGGCCCGGGTCGGCTTCTCGGTCTCGGTGGTCAGCGGGTGCTGGGTGTCGGAACCGGTGGCGACGGCCGCGACGGCCCGGGTCAGCTCCTCGGCGTACGGAGTCGACGCGGCCACCTGGCGCTGTGCCTTGACGATGCGCGACGCGGAGATCATCTCCATCGCCTTGGTGATCTTCTTGGTCGCGCTGACGGAGCGAATCCGCCGCTTGTAGATCCTGACCTGCGCGCCCATGCTCAGACCTCGCCCAGCAGCTTGCCGTCCGAGGTCTCGAACTGCTTCTTGAAGGAGGCGATGGCGTCCGACAGCACCTGGAGGGTGTCGTCGGACATCTTGCCGCCCTCGCGGATGCCGGTCATCAGGTCCTTGCGCTCGCGGTGCAGGTGCTCCAGCAGGTCGCTCTCGAAGCGCCGGATGTCCTCGACGGGGACGTCGTCCATACGGCCGGTGGTGCCCGCCCAGATGGAGATGACCTGGTCCTCGGTCGGGTACGGCGCGTACTGCGACTGCTTGAGCAGCTCGACCATGCGCTTACCCCGCTCCAGCGCCGCCTTGGAGGCGTCGTCCAGGTCGGAGCCGAAGGCGGCGAAAGCCTCCAGCTCGCGGAACTGGGCGAGGTCCACACGGAGGCGACCGGAGACCTGCTTCATGGCCTTGTGCTGGGCCGAGCCACCGACTCGGGAGACGGAGATACCGACGTTCAGCGCCGGGCGCTGGCCCGCGTTGAACAGGTCGGACTCCAGGAAGCACTGGCCGTCGGTGATGGAGATGACGTTGGTCGGGATGAACGCCGACACGTCGTTCGCCTTGGTCTCGATGATCGGCAGACCGGTCATCGAGCCGGCGCCCATCTCGTCCGAGAGCTTGGCGCAGCGCTCCAGCAGCCGGGAGTGCAGGTAGAAGACGTCGCCCGGGTAGGCCTCGCGGCCCGGCGGACGGCGCAGCAGCAGGGACACGGCGCGGTAGGCGTCGGCCTGCTTGGACAGGTCGTCGAAGATGATCAGGACGTGCTTGCCCTGGTACATCCAGTGCTGGCCGATGGCCGAGCCGGTGTAGGGCGCCAGGTACTTGAAGCCCGCCGGGTCGGACGCCGGGGCGGCGACGATGGTGGTGTACTCCAGCGCGCCGTTCTCCTCCAGCGCCGCGCGCACGGAGGCGATGGTGGAGCCCTTCTGGCCGATGGCGACGTAGATGCAGCGGACCTGCTTGCCCGGGTCGCCGGAGCGCCAGTTGTCGCGCTGGTTGATGATCGTGTCGATCGCCAGGGCCGTCTTGCCGGTCTGGCGGTCGCCGATGATCAGCTGGCGCTGGCCGCGGCCGATCGGGGTCATCGCGTCGACGGCCTTGTAGCCCGTCTCCATCGGCTCGTGCACCGACTTGCGCTGCATGACCGTGGGGGCCTGCAGTTCGAGGGCGCGGCGGCCCTCGGTCTCGATCTCGCCGAGGCCGTCGACCGGGTTGCCCAGCGGGTCGACGACACGGCCGAGGTAACCGTCGCCGACCGCGACGGAGAGGACCTCGCCGGTGCGGCGCACCGTCTGGCCCTCCTCGATGCCGCTGAACTCGCCGAGGACGACCGCGCCGATCTCGCGCTCCTCGAGGTTGAGGGCGAGGCCGAGGGTGCCGTCCTCGAACTTCAGCAGCTCGTTCGCCATGGTCGAGGGAAGACCCTCGACCTTCGCAATGCCGTCACCGGCAAGGCTGACCGTCCCGACCTCTTCGCGCGAGGCCGCGTCCGGCTTGTACGACTGGACGAAGTTCTCCAGCGCGTCCCGGATCTCATCCGGCCGGATCGTGAGCTCCGCCATCTGGGTTCCCTGCTCTCCTTGTTGGGCCCGTATGTGTCTGCTACGGCCCAACTCGGGCCGCCAGTACTGCTTC
Source organism: Streptomyces mangrovi (assembly GCF_900114215.1). Taxonomy (GTDB): domain Bacteria; phylum Actinomycetota; class Actinomycetes; order Streptomycetales; family Streptomycetaceae; genus Streptomyces; species Streptomyces barkulensis. Next base: position 166,241 of record NZ_FOSG01000002.1, read on the forward strand.
TTGAGTTGGTGTGGCCTACCGCCCGCGGTGTCCGCCGGCCGTGGGCTCAGCTCGCCATCCGCCGGGTCGCCCCTTCGAGGCGCTCCGAGACGGTGCCGTCGATGATCTCGTCGCCGACCCGCACCCGGATTCCGCCGAGGACCTCCGGGTCCACGTCCAGGTTGAGGTGCATCTCGCGTCCGAAGAGCCGCGCCAGAGCGGCGCCGAGGCGCTGCTTCTGGCGGTCGCTGAGCGGTACGGCCGAGGTGACCACCGCGACCGAGCGGTTGCGACGCTCGGCGGCCAGCCCGGAGAGGGCTTCGAGCCCTCCTTCAAGACTACGGCCACGCGGCTGGCGCACGAGGCGGACGACCAGTCGCTCGGTGGCGGGCTTGGCCCGGCCACCCAGCAGCCGCCGCAGCAGCTCGGTCTTGGCCGCCTTCAGGCTGTCGTCGGTGATCTTGCCGCCGAGAGCCGCACGCAGCTCCGGGGAGGAGGCCACCGTCCGGGAGAACCGGAACAGCTCGTCCTCCACGTCGTCCAGCGTGCCGTCGCGCTCGGCCGCGGTGAGGTCGGCGACGTCGGCGAGCTGCTCGACCGCGTCCGCCAGGTCGCGCGAACGCGACCAGCGGGAGCGGACCATACCGGAGACCAGATCGACGGCCTCGCCGCCGACCTGGCCGCCCAGCAGGCGTCCGACCAGCTCGGCCTTGGCCTCGCCGGGCTGCGCCGGGTCGGTCAGGACCCGGCGCAGCGACACCTCGCGGTCGAGCAGCGCGGTGACCGCGGCCAGTTCCTCGGCGAGCCGGGCCGCGTCGACGGACGTGGAGTCCGTCAGCGCGTCCAGTCGCTCGCGGGCGGCGGCCAGTGCCTCGCGACTCGCTCCGTTCATCGGGCGGCTCCAGAGGACTCGGCGGAGGCCGCCTTCCCCTCGAGTTCGTCGAGGAAGCGGTCGATCGTGCGGCTCTGCCGGGCGACGTCCTCCAGGGACTCGCCGACCAGCTTGCCGGCCAGGTCGGTGGCGAGCTTGCCCACGTCCTGGCGCAGCGACTGCGCGGCCTGCCGACGGTCGGCCTCGATCTGGGCGTGGCCCGCGGCGATGATCTCCTCACGCTGCCGCTGGCCCTCCTCGCGCATCTCGGCGATGAGCGCGGCGCCCTGCTCCTGCGCCTCCTGGCGCAGGCGCGCGGCCTCGTGACGAGCCTCGGCGAGCTGGACTCGGTACTCCTCAAGCGTCTGCTGCGCCTCGGCCTGAGCAGCTTCGGCCTTCTCGATGCCCCCCTCGATCGCCTCGCGGCGCTCGTCCAGGGCCTTGTTGATGGCCGGGAGGAGCTTCTTGGCGAACACGAAGAAGACGATGCCGAAGGCGATCAGGCCGATGACGACCTCGGGCCAGACCGGAAGCAGCGGGGACTGCGCTTCCGAAGCTGCCAGGTTCATCATGGTGGACCTTTCGTCGGTTTCAGCTGCCGATGTCAGCTGAGGATGAAGGGAACGACGAAGCCGATCAGCGCCAGGGCCTCGACGACCGCGAAACCGAGCAGCATGTTCTGGCGGATGAGGCCGGCGGCCTCGGGCTGGCGGGCGATGGCCTGCACACCGTTACCGAAGATGATGCCGATGCCGATACCGGGGCCGATCGCGGCGAGGCCGTAGCCGATGGTGCCGACGTTGCCTTCGACAGCTGCGAGGGTCTCCAGAGCAGACATTCCTTGGGTTCCTTCTCTTGGTGGGCCGGTGGGTGGTTGGTCCACCGGACGTCTGGGGTTGGGCGGGTGGTGGCTGGTCGGGACCGCGGACCGGTCCGGTCAGTGCGCCTCTTCCAGGGCCTGGGAGAGGTAGGTGGCGGTCAGCACGGTGAAGACGTAGGCCTGCAGCGCCTGGATGAACAGCTCGAAGACCGTCAGCACCACGGTCATCGCGAACGAGGCGGTCGCGTAGAGGGTGCCGAGGAAGGTGCCGAGCATGTACCAGGTGGCGATCGTGAAGATCAGGATCAGGATGTGGCCGGCGAACATGTTCGCGAAGAGCCGGACCGCCAGCGTGAAGGGCCGCACGAAGATGTTGGAGATGAACTCGATCGGCGTGAGCAGCACGTAGATCGGCTTCGGCAGTCCGCCGGGGACGCAGAGGTTGCGGATGCCGCCGACGAATCCGTTCGTCTTGAACGTCACCGTCATGTAGGTGATCCAGACCACGACCGCGAGGCCGGCCGGGTAGGCGATGACCGAGCTGACCGGGAACTGGGCGATGGGGATGATCGCCCAGAGGTTCAGCATCCACACGAAGAAGAACAGCGACACCAGCAGCGGGATGAAGGGATCGCCCTTCTTCCCCATCACCTCTCGGGCGATGCCCCGGCGCACGAACTCGTACAGCGCCTCGGCGACCATCTGCAGCTTGCCGGGGACCACCTTGGGCTTGGAGAAAGCCATCCAGAAGAAGGTGAGGATCGCGGCCGTGCCGATGAGCGCGAGGAGCATCGGCTTGTTGAACTCGACGCCGCCGACCTCGAAGATCGGGTCGAAGAGGAACGACCACACACTGGGGGCCTGGAAGCCACAGTCCTTGAACAGGTGGCAGTCAACCTCGAAGGCGAGCAACTGGTCACTACTCACCGCGAGCTCCTTCGATCGGACGCATGGGTACGGCTACCTCGGGGTGTCGGCATGGCGCTGGGCCACGGGGCGGCACTGGACTGGGGGTGGGCGGGAAGGGACCGGCCGGCTCTGCGGCAGGACGGCCCCGTGAAGAGGCGAGGAGCGTCCGGCGCTGTCCCGCACAGCGCCTTCGCCAAGGCTCGCGGCCCTCTCGGCGTCGGACGATAGCAGCCCGGCGGGCGCGGCTTACCACCGCCCCTGCCCGAGCCTTCGCGCTGTTCGCGATCACGCGCGGGATTCCGCGGCGGGGGAGCCCGGGGAGCCCTTGCCGGTCCCGGAGGGCTCCACGTACGGGGTCTTGAGCCGGGTCTGCGTCCACGCCTGGGCGGCCAGCCACACCAGGAGACAGGCCAGCACCGTGAAACCGAACACGCGGCCGTCCATGAAGGCGGCGTCCCGCAGGAGCCTCATCACCACGAACATGGCGATCACCTGGGTCGTGTAGACCAGGAACCCGGCCCCGAGGAGGAGTTCGGGCCACTGCCGCCCGATCCGGCCGAGCACATGGAGGCCCACGCTGAAGAAGACGAGGACCACCGCGGTGCCCAGGCCTGCTCCCAGGGCGCCCTCGCCTCCCGAGACGACCGCGCCGACGATCACGCCGACCAGGCCGGCACCGGCTGAGGGAATCGCGGCGCCACGAAGGATCCGGGCGTCGTTCGACTGCATAAACGCTGCTCCAGCAGGGTGGTCTACGGGGGGCGGTGCGTGACCTTCGAAAGCTGTGGTCGCCCGGCGGAACGGACTCGCTGATCGGGGGCACTGGAGGCCACCGGCCTTCTCACCGGACTCGTGAACGGTATCACAAACTATTTGATGAGGTCTTTACCTAGTTCGTGTGCGGACTGTCACACGAGCGGGTCAGCCGGCGGTACTCCGTGGTGACGAACGGCGGCGGGACTGCTATGAGCGGTTCTCCACCCTGGGGCGGCCGTCGCGCACCCGGCGATCGTACTCGCCGAGCGCCGTCGCCCCCGCGGGCCGCCGCCCGGCCTCCGGGCCGGGCAGCGCGTCCTCGTCCGCGCCCTCCGCTCCTGCCGGGGGCCGCTGCGCCGCGTCCGCCCCGGGCCGCTCCTCCGCCGCCGGACCGCGCCGGGCGCGGTAGCGCGGCGGCACCAGCCGCTGCGCCCAGTGCGGCACCCTCGGGGTGAACCTCGGCAGCAGCAGGATCACCAGCCCCACCGCGCTCAGCAGCACGATCGCGAGCACGATGACCAGGCTGGAGGAGCGCACAGAGAAGGCCACCGCGCCGAAGGCGATCAGCGCCGACCAGAAGTACATGATCAGCACCGCGCGGCTGTGGGAGTGGCCGATCTCCAGCAGCCGGTGGTGCAGATGGCCGCGGTCGGCGGCGAACGGCGACTGGCCCCGCCAGGTGCGCCGCACCACCGCCAGCACCAGGTCGGCGATGGGCACCGCGATGATCGTCAGCGGCAGCAGCACCGGCATGTAGACCGGCACCATCGTCTGGACCGTGGTCTTGACCGAGCCGGTGGTGTCGGTGATGACGTCCGGGTCGACCTGGCCGGTGATGGAGACCGCCCCGGCGGCCAGCACCAGGCCGATGAGCATCGACCCGGAGTCGCCCATGAAGATCCGCGCGGGGTGCATGTTGTGCGGCAGGAAGCCCAGGCACATACCCATCAGGACGGCGGCGAAGAGCGTCGCGGGGGCCGCGGCCTCGATGCCGTAGCCGTACCAGATCCGGTAGGCGTACATGAAGAACGCCGCGGCCGCGATGCCGACCATGCCCGAGGCCAGGCCGTCCAGACCGTCGACGAAGTTGACCGCGTTGATGGTGACGACGACCACCGCCACCGTCAGCAGCGTGCCCTGCAGCGGGGTCAGCGCGACGTTGCCCACGCCCGGAACCGGCAGCCACAGGATCGTCAGGCCCTGCCAGACCATCACGCCCGCGGCGATCATCTGGCCGCCGAGCTTGATCAGCGCGTCCACGCCCCACTTGTCGTCCAGGACGCCCAGCAGCCAGATGAGGCCGGCGCCGGCCAGCAGCGCGCGGGGCTCGTCGGAGAGCCGGAAGACGTCGCCGACGTTGGTGAGCTGGGAGGCGGCCAGCAGACCCGCGCACAGCCCGCCGAACATGGCGATGCCGCCGAGCCGGGGCGTCGGTTCGCGGTGCACGTCGCGGGCCCGGATCTCGGGCATCGCGCCCGCCGCGATCGCGAACTTCCTCACCGGGCCGGTGAGGAGGTAGGTGACCGCGGCCGTGACGCACAGCGTCAGCAGGTATTCACGCACGGATTCCCCAGAACTCTCGCGGGCTCCCGGGCTCACGCCCGGGACCACCACACCTTAGACAACGGCCCGGTCCGGACGGTTGCGCGCCCGGCACCGCCTGACACCGCCTGACACCGCCCGGCACGGTCTCACGTCCGCGCCGGGACCCCCGTCAGGGCCGTGACCACCGGATCCAGCGCCGCGTTGATCTCCTCGCCGACACTGCGGAAGTAGGTGATGGGGGCGCCGTAGGGATCGTAGACCTCGTCGGCCTCCGCGCTGGGCGCCAGCAGCCAGCCGCGCAGCGCCGCGGCGGCCCGCACCAGGGCCCGGGCGCGCCCGACCACCCCGCCGTCGGCGTCCGGGCCGGGCAGCGTGGCGGGGTCGATCGCCCGCACCAGACGGGTGAACTCCTTGAGCGTGAAGGTGCGCAGCCCCGCCGAGTGCCCCATGGAGATCACCTGCGCCCGGTGGTCCCGGGTGGCGGTCAGCACCAGATCGGCTCTGATGACGTGCTCGTCCAGCAGTTCGCGGCCGAGGAAGCCGGACGGGTCCGCGCCGTACTCCAGCAGGACCTCCGCCGCGTGCTCCTCCATCGGCGCGCCCTCGTGCCCCCATGTCCCCGCGCTCTCCACCACCAGCCCGCCGGCCCGCTCGTCGCCGAGTCTGGCCACCAGGGCATGCCTGGTCAGCCGCTCGGTGATGGGCGAGCGGCAGACGTTTCCGGTGGAGACGTGGAGGATGCGGAAGACCGGTATGCCATGCTCCTCGGCCGCCCCGGCGGGCGGGGTCAACTGGCGGCCTCGAGGCCGGGTACGACCTTGCGCAGCTCCTCCGCGCTGATCGCGCCCGCACGCAGCAGCCTGGGCACCGGGCCTGTGACGTCGACGATCGAGGAGGGCACGGAGTCGGGGGTGGGGCCGCCGTCGAGGTAGACGGCGACGGAGTCCCCCAGCATCTCCTGGGCGGCGTCGCAGGTCTGCGGGGCGGGGTGGCCGGTGAGGTTGGCCGACGACACCGCCATCGGGCCGGTCTCGGTCAGCAGCTCGATCGCCACCGGGTGCAGCGGCATGCGGACGGCGACCGTGCCGCCGGTCTCGCCCAGGTCCCAGGTCAGCGACGGCTGGTGGCGGGCGACGAGGGTGAGCGCGCCGGGCCAGAAGGCGTCCACCAGCTCCCACGCCTGCTCGGAGAAGTCGGTGACCAGGCCGTGCAGGGTGTTCGGGGAGCCGATCAGGACGGGCGAGGGCATGCCTCGCCCGCGTCCCTTGGCCTCCAGCAGGTCGCCGACGGCCTCCGGGGTGAAGGCGTCGGCGCCGATGCCGTAGACCGTGTCCGTGGGCAGCACGACGAGTTCGCCTCGGCGGACCGCCGAGGCGGCCTCGCGCAGGCCGGTCGCGCGGTCGGTCGCGTCGGAGCAGTCGTAACGCCGTGCCATTTACGGCACCTCCCTGCGGGCTGTGGCAAAACGGGGCCGGTTGTTGAGGTCGGGGTGGTCCGCGGCGTCCGCCCAGCCGCGGTCCTCGGTGAAGATCCAGGGGACCTGGCCGCCCTGGGTGTCGGCGTGCTCGACGACGACCAGGCCGCCGGGGCGCAGCAGGCGGTGCGCGGTGCGTTCGATGCCGCGGATGACGTCCAGTCCGTCCTCGCCGGAGAACAACGCCATCTGCGGGTCGTGGTCACGTGCCTCGGGGGCGACGTACTCCCATTCGGTGAGCGGGATGTAGGGCGGGTTGGAGATGACGAGGTCGACCTGGCCGTCCAGCTCGGGCAGGGCGGTCGTCGCGTCGCCGTGGTGCAGGGTGACGCGGGAGCCCTCGGTGTTCTTCCGGGCCCACTCCAGCGCGCCCTCGTCCAGTTCCACGGCGTGCACGCGCGAGCGCGGCACCTCCTGGGCGAGTGCGAGCGCGATGGCTCCGGAGCCGGTGCACAGGTCGACGATCAAAGGCTCGGCGACGTCCATGGCGCGCACGGCGTCTATCGCCCAGCCGACCACGGACTCGGTCTCGGGGCGCGGCACGAACACCCCCGGACCCACCTGGAGCTCCAGGTAGCGGAAGAAGGCCCGGCCGGTGATGTGCTGGAGCGGCTCGCGGGCCTCGCGGCGGGCGACGGCCTCCCAGTAGCGGGCGTCGAAGTCGGCGTCGGCGACGCGGTGCAGCTCCCCGCGCCTGACGCCGTGCACGTACGCCGCCAGCTCCTCCGCGTCGAAGCGCGGGGAGGGCACTCCGGCGTCGGCGAGCCGCTGGGTGGCCTGGGCCACCTCGGCGAGCAGTACGTTCACGTTCCTCGTCCTCCACCCGTCCCTGCGCGCCCCGCCCCGGGGCGCCGCACGGTTACTGAACCGCGGCCAGCTTGGCCGCGGAGTCGGCGTCCACGCACGCCTGGATCACCGCGTCCAGGTCGCCGTCCAGCACCTGGTCCAGGTTGTACGCCTTGAAGCCCACCCGGTGGTCCGAGATCCGGTTCTCCGGGAAGTTGTAGGTGCGCACCCGCTCCGACCGGTCCACCGTACGCACCTGGCTGCGGCGCGCGTCGGAGGCCTCCCTGTCCGCCTCCTCCTGGGCCGCCGCCAGCAGGCGGGCGCGCAGGATGCGCAGCGCCTGCTCCTTGTTCTGCAGCTGGCTCTTCTCGTTCTGGCAGGAGACGACGATGCCGGTGGGCACGTGGGTGATGCGGACGGCGGAGTCGGTGGTGTTCACGGACTGGCCGCCGGGGCCGGAGGAACGGTAGACGTCGATGCGCAGGTCGTTCGGATTGATCTCGACGTCGACGTCCTCGGCCTCGGGCAGGACGAGGACGCCGGCGGCGGAGGTGTGGATGCGGCCCTGGGACTCGGTGGCGGGCACCCGCTGGACGCGGTGGACGCCGCCCTCGTACTTCAGCCGGGCCCACACGCCCCGGCCGGGCTCGGTGTTGTTCCTGGTCTTCACCGCGACCTGGACGTCCTTGTAGCCGCCGAGATCGGACTCGTTGGCCTCGATGACCTCGGTCTTCCAGCCCTGCCGCTCGGCGTAGCGCAGGTACATGCGCAGCAGGTCGCCGGCGAACAGCGCGGACTCCTCGCCGCCCTCGCCCGCCTTGATCTCCAGGATGACGTCCTTGTCGTCGCCGGGGTCGCGCGGGACGAGCAGCAGCCGCAGCCGTTCGGTGAGCTCCTCGCGCCGGGCCTCCAGCTCCTTGACCTCGGCGGCGAACTCCGGGTCGTCGGCGGCCAGCTCGCGGGCGGTGGCGACGTCGTCGGCGGTGCGCTTCCACTCGTGGTAGGCGCCCACGACCGGGGTCAGCTCGGCGTAGCGCTTGCCCAGTCTGCGGGCGTTGGCCTGGTCCGCGTGGACGGCGGGGTCGGCGAGCCGCTTCTCGAGGTCGGCGTGCTCGCCGATCAGTTCCTCGACCGCCTCGAACATCGTTGAGTCCTTCGTGTGGAGAGAGGGCTGCCGGGACGGCAAAACGCCGGTCCGGCCCTCCCTGGGGGACGGCCGAGGACCGGCGTTCGGGGTCGCTACTTCTTGTTCCTCGACCCGGCGTTCTTGCCGAAGCGGGCCTCGAAGCGGGCCACACGGCCACCGGTGTCGAGGATCTTCTGCTTGCCCGTGTAGAACGGGTGACACGCGGAGCACACGTCGGCGCGGATGGCGCCCTCGGTGACGGTGCTACGGGTGGTGAAGGAGTTCCCGCAGGTGCAGCTGACCTGGGTCTCCACGTACTCCGGGTGGATGTCGCGCTTCAAGGTCTCTCCTAGGTATCGGGAGGGTTCCGGGTCGCACCGGCTCCTCGCGTCCGACGGTCGGACGACGGGGATGGCTGCCTGCGCGTGAACCGGGACCGACGCACCAGTCTGCCATTACTGGCCGCACCTCCCAAAACCAGATGGCAAAGGATGCTATTCCCCGGCCTCCCCGGCTTCCCCGGCTTCCCCGGCCCCCACGGCGTCCTCGGCCTCCGTGGCCTCCCGGGCCGCCGACCCCTTGGTGGCGGAGTCGGGGATCGGCCGGTCCGTCTTGAGCGCGTCCCAGACCCGCTCCGTCTGCACCCCGATCGGCACCACACGGTTGGGGTCGGCGGAGGAGTAACGCACCGGCAGGGTGACCATCTCGATGTCGTCCGGGTCGACGCCCTTCACGGCGCCGGCCAGACCGGCCAGGTCCGAGGCCGACGCCAGGGCCGCGTCGGTGGTGAGATGGGAGGTGACGGCGTCGAGGAGGTCGTAGGTCTTCTTGGGGTCGGAGAACACCCCGACGTCCCTCACCCGGTCGGCGAGGGCCCTGACGAAGGCGTGCTGGAGCTTTATGCGGCCCAGGTCGCTGCCGTTGCCCACACCCTTGCGGGTGCGGACCAGGGCCAGGGCCTGCTCCCCGTCCAGGGTGTGGCGTCCCGGCTCCAGGTCCAGCCGGCTGTCGTCGTCCTCGATCGGTTCGGTGACGGTCATCTCCACCCCGCCCAGTTCGTCGACCACCTTCTCGAAGCCGTCGAAGTCGAGTTCCACGTAGTGGTCCATGCGGATTCCGGTCATGGACTCGACCGTCTTGACGGTGCAGGCCGGGCCGCCGATCTCGTACGCCCGGTTGAACATCGTGCGCCGGGCGGCGGGCGCCGTGCCGCCGTCGGTCTTCTCGCACTCGGGCCGCTCGACGAGGGTGTCGCGGGGGATGGAGACGATGGACGCCCGGTCGTGCTCCTTGTTGATGTGGACGATCATCGCGGTGTCGGAGCGGGCGGTGCCGTCGTCGCGGCCGTAGCGGGAGTTGTCCCCGGCGCGGGTGTCGGAGCCCAGCAGGAGGATGTCCAGGGTGCCGTCGGGGACGTCGGCGGGCCGGTTCGGCCCCAGGACGGAGTCGATGTCGACGCCGGCGATGTTGCCGTCGATCCTGGAGTAGACGAGCCCGAGTCCGGCCCCGGCCAGCACGAGGACGCCGACCGCGGCCCACGCGGCCGCGTACAGCCCCCTGCGCCGCCGCGGGCGCGGGCTTGGGCGTTCCTGCCCGGCGCTCTCCCCGCCGCCGGTGGTGGTGTCCTCGTCCGCCATGTCGTTCCTCGTCTGCCGTGCGTCTCCCCTGCCGTGCGGGGCTGCCGCGGGGCCGTCCGGCGCCTGTCGGAGCCGTCGGACCGGGGCGGGCCGGACGGACAGCGGTCGGCGAGGGACCTCCCTCTCCACTTGCGACGGCGTACCCCCATCGGGCCTGATCACTCCGTGCCGCCTGCTCCGGCGGGCGGCACGGGCCCGGCGGTGACGGGCCGGTGGCACACGGCGAGGGCCGCCCCACCGTGTGCGGTGGGGCGGCCCTCGCCGTGCTGTGCCGTGCTATGCCGTGGTGCGCTGTGCCGTGGTGCTGTCCGTGCGGGACGCCGGTCAGTCGCCGTTGCCGGGCGCCGGCGTCGTCTTCTGGATCTGCATCAGGAACTCGGCGTTCGACTTCGTCTGCTTCATCTTGTCCAGCAGCAGCTCAATGGCCTGCTGCTGGTCCAGCGCGTGCAGGACGCGCCGCAGCTTCCAGACGATGCCCAGCTCGTCGGAGCCCATCAGGATCTCCTCCTTGCGGGTGCCGGACGCGTCGACGTCCACCGCCGGGAAGATCCGCTTGTCGGCGAGCTTCCGGTCGAGCTTGAGCTCCATGTTGCCGGTGCCCTTGAACTCCTCGAAGATGACCTCGTCCATCCGCGAGCCGGTCTCGACCAGCGCGGCGGCCAGGATCGTCAGGGAGCCGCCGTCCTCGATGTTCCGCGCGGCGCCGAAGAACTTCTTCGGCGGGTAGAGCGCGGTGGAGTCGACACCGCCGGACAGGATGCGGCCCGACGCGGGGGCGGCCAGGTTGTACGCGCGGCCCAGGCGGGTGATGTTGTCCAGCAGCACCACCACGTCGTGGCCGAGCTCCACCAGCCGCTTGGCCCGCTCGATGGCCAGCTCGGCGATGGTGGTGTGGTCCTCGGCCGGGCGGTCGAAGGTCGAGGAGATGACCTCGCCCTTGACCGACCGCTGCATGTCGGTGACCTCCTCCGGCCGCTCGTCCACGAGCACGACCATCAGATGGCACTCGGGGTTGTTGCGGGTGATGGAGTTGGCGATCGACTGCAGGACCGTGGTCTTGCCCGCCTTGGGCGGGGCCACGATCAGACCGCGCTGCCCCTTGCCGATGGGCGAGACCAGGTCGATGATCCGCGAGGTGAGGTGGTTCGGCTCGGTCTCCAGCCGCAGCCGCTCCTGCGGGTACAGCGGGGTGAGCTTGCCGAACTCGGGCCGGCCCTTGCCGCTCTCGGGCGACATGCCGTTCACCGAGTCCAGGCGCACCAGCGCGTTGAACTTCTCGCGCCGCTCGCCCTCGCGCGGCTGGCGGACCGCGCCGGTGACGTGGTCGCCCTTGCGCAGGCCGTTCTTGCGGACCTGGGCCAGGGAGACGTACACGTCGTTCGGGCCGGGCAGGTAGCCGGAGGTGCGCACGAACGCGTAGTTGTCGAGGATGTCCAGGATTCCGGCGACCGGGATCAGGACGTCGTCCTCGGAGATCTGCGGCTCGGCGGCGAAGTCGTCGCGGCCCCGGCGGCCCCGGCGGTCGCGGTAGCGGCCCCGGCGTCCGCGGCGGCCACCCTCGAAGTCGTCGTCGCGGTCGCCGCGGTTGTCGCGGTCGCGGCCCTGGCGGTTGCCGCCGTCCTGGCCCTGCTGCTGACCGCCGTCCTTGCCGCGACGGTCACGCTGGCGGCCCTTGCCCTGGCGGTCGCCGCCCTTGTCCTGGCGGTCGCCGCCCTTGTCCTGCTGCTTGTCCTGCTGCTTGTCCTGCCTGCCGCCGTCGCCCCGGCCCTCGGCGGGCCTGTCCTCGGCGGTCTCGGCGGCGGTTTGGGCCTCGGCACCCCTGCTCTCGCCGCCCTTGCCGCCGCGGCGGCGGCGCTCGCCGGCGGGCTCGTCGCTGACGGGCTGGCCGGGGATGTCGATCTGCTGCTGAGCGGCCTCGCCGGCGGCGCCCTCGGCGCTCTCGCCCGTACGCGCCTTGGAGGTCGCGCGGCGACGCGGCTTGCTCTCGGCGGGGGCGGCCGGGGCCTCGGCGGCGGGGGCGGAGCCCGAGCCGTTCTCGGCCTGCTTGGCCCGGATCGTCTCGATCAGCTGGCTCTTGCGCATCCGCGCCGTGCCCTTGATACCGAGACCGGAGGCGACTTGCTGCAGCTCGGCGAGAACCATGCCCTCAAGGCCCGTGCCGGAGCGGCGACGCCTGGGGGCGGTACCGGATGCGGGCGCGGCAGGGGCGTCCGTGGCGGGCGCGGCGGCTTCGGCGGCGTCCACGCCCATCAGATCGGTGGTATCGCTCACGAAGGGTCCTTCCCTGGAGCGGGCGTCGGCCTGTCTGGCTCGGCGACCGGTTGTGCTGTCCGGCGGCGGTCTTCGTCTCGACCGGGCCGGGGCGGTGGTTCCGCCCGGATGTACGGCGGAGGAATCAGGACATGGTCAATACATGGTGTGGCGTGAGGGGATGACGTGCGTCAATCACGCCGTTCCGGAGCGAGCTCGGCACTGCTCGGCAGGCTGCTCAGGCAGTTCTGGAGGCTCCCGGAAGAAGGAGTGGCCCCGTATGGGACTGTACCCATGGGATCACGGAGAGCACCGCACCGCCCTCGGGTCGTCCCAGGAGGCTGCGAGTGCAGACTTGAGGTTAACACTACCGGACCCAACAAACATTCCCCCTCTCCAAGGCCCGCATTCGTGTCACCGGCCCGTGCCGGCCAGCGGCAGCACACCGGCTCCCGCCGTGTCGAGAGACAGCCGGTTGGCCGCCCATCCGTCGCCCGCCAGACGCGCGACCTTGTCGGCCGTGGCCTCCTGCGCCAGCGCCAGGACCGTGGGCCCGGCGCCCGAGATGACGGCCGGCACCCCGTCGGCGCGCAGCCGGTGCACCAGTTCCACGCTCTCCTCCATCGCGGGGGCCCGGTACTCCTGGTGGAGCCGGTCCTCGGTGGCGGGCAGCAGGAGTTCGGGACGGCGGGTCAGCGCCTCGACGAGCAGGGCGGCGCGGCCCGCGTTGGCGGCGGCGTCCACATGGGGGACGGTACGGGGCAGCAGTCCGCGGGCGGTCTCGGTGAGCACCGGCCGGTCGGGGACGAAGACCACCGGGACGACGGCGGGGTCCGGGTCCATCCTGATCGCCCGCGCGGCGCCGCCGTCCGTCCAGGCGAGGGTGAAGCCGCCGAGCAGGCAGGCGGCCACGTTGTCGGGGTGCCCCTCCATCTCCGTGGCCAGCTCCAGCAGGGCGGTGTCGTCGAGTTTCTCGGCGCCGCCGGTGGTCACCGCGCGGGCGGCGATGATGCCCGCGCAGATGGCCGCGGAGGAGGAGCCCAGGCCGCGGCCGTGCGGGATGCGGTTGGCGCAGACGACCTCCAGGCCGCGCGGCTGGCCGCCCAGCAGGTCGAAGGCCGTGCGCAGCGAGCGTACGAGCAGGTGGCTCTCGTCGCGGGGCAGGGTGTCGGCGCCCTCGCCGGCGATGTCGATGTGCAGTCCGGAGTCGGCGACGCGGACCACGACGTCGTCGTACAGGCCGAGGGCCAGACCGAGGGCGTCGAAGCCGGGGCCGAGGTTTGCGCTGGTGGCGGGGGTGCGCACCCGGACGGCGGCGGCGCGGAACGCGGGACCGGCCATCGCTCGTTGACTCTCCTTGATGTGACTGTCCTGTGGGACTGCGGGGGACTGTGCTGCTCGGATGCTCGGTCGGATGTGCGGGCGGACGCCGGTCCGGCGCGGGTCGCGGACGCGCGGCGCGACGCCTTCGAAAACCGGGCTGGCGCCGGACCGGTCCACTGACCTCTGGCACATGCCGTATGACAGGTCGGGACGTGCCCCCACCCTATCGAAGGACGGTTCGGTGACGGTACAGGGCGTACGGGAGGCGCACGATGCGTGTCGCGCGCCGTCGGTGCGCCCCCGCGCCGGACGCGGCCCCGGCGGGCGCGCACCCGGCGCGGGGGGTCACAGGTCCGGCGCCCTCACACCAGGCCGAGGCGCTCGGCCGCGGCGTCCGCGTCGACGGGGACGACGGTCGGCTGCGGAGCGCCCTGCACGGCCCAGTCCGGGTCCTTCAGTCCGTTGCCCGTGACGGTGCAGACGATCCGCTGGCCGGGGTCGACCTTCCCCTGCTCGGCCGCCTTGAGCAGGCCGGCGACCGAGGCCGCCGAGGCCGGCTCGACGAAGACGCCCTCCTGCGCGGCCAGCAGCCGGTAGGCGGCCAGGATCTGACGGTCGGTCACCTCGTCGATGAACCCGCCGGACTCGTCGCGGGCCGCCTCCGCGTACTCCCAGGAGGCCGGGTTGCCGATGCGGATGGCGGTGGCGATGGTGCGCGGGTCCTTGACCGGCTCACCCCGCACGATGGGCGCCGAGCCGGAGGCCTGGAAGCCCCACATCCGCGGTGTGCGCGAGGCGTGGACCCCGCCGTCGGGACCCGGCGCCGCGTACTCCCGGTAACCCCTCCAGTAGGCGGTGATGTTGCCCGCGTTGCCGACCGGCAGGACGTGGATGTCGGGGGCGTCGCCGAGCATGTCGACGACCTCGAACGCGGCGGTCTTCTGGCCCTCGATCCGCACCGGGTTGACCGAGTTGACCAGCGACACCGGGTAGTTGTCGGACAGGCCGCGCGCCAGGGTGAGGCAGTCGTCGAAGTTGCCGTCGACCTGGAGGATGCGGGCGCCGTGCACCAGCGCCTGGCCCATCTTGCCCATCGCGATCTTGCCCTGCGGCACCAGCACCGCGCAGACCATCCCCGCGCGCACCGCGTAGGCGGCGGCCGATGCGGAGGTGTTGCCGGTGGAGGCGCAGATGACGGCCTTCGCGCCCTCCTCCTTGGCGCGGCTGATGGCCATCGTCATCCCGCGGTCCTTGAAGGACCCGGTGGGATTGGCGCCCTCGACCTTGAGGTGGACCTCGCAGCCGGTGCGCTCGGAGAGCACCTGTGCGGGCACGAGCGGAGTGCCGCCCTCGCGCAGGGTGACGACGGGGGTGTCGTCGGTGACCGGAAGCCGGTCGCGGTACTCCTCGATGATGCCCCGCCACTGGTGGGTGCCGGACATTCGAGGAGTGCTGGTGCTGCCAGGACTGGCGGTGGTGACGGTCATCTTCCTCATTCCCCTTCGACCCGCATGGTGCTCGCGACGCCGCGTACGGTGTCCAGTCTGCGCAGCGCCTCGACGGTCGCCGACAGGGCCGCGTCCGAGGCGCGGTGGGTGACGACGACCAGCGACGCACCGTCGCCGGGGCCGTCGATGCCCTGCTGGCGCACGGTGTCGATGGAGACCCCGTGCTCGGCGAAGACGGTGGCGCACTGGGCGAGGACGCCCGGTTTGTCGGCGACGTCCAGGCTGATGTGGTAGCGGGTGACCACCTCGCCCATCGGGCTCACCGGGAGCTGGGCGTAGGCCGACTCCCCCGGCCCCCGGGCGCCGGCGAGCTTGTTGCGGCAGACGGCGACCAGATCGCCCAGCACCGCCGAGGCGGTGGGCGCGCCGCCCGCGCCGGGCCCGTAGAACATCAGCCGGCCGGCGGCCTCCGCCTCGACGAAGACCGCGTTGTACGCCTCGCGGACGGAGGCGAGCGGGTGGGTCAGCGGGATCATCGCCGGGTGGACGCGGGCGGTGACCGAGCGCCCGTCGGCGGCGCGCTCGCAGATGGCCAGCAGCTTGACCGTGCAGCCCATGCGCCGCGCGGAGGCGATGTCGGCGGCGGTGACCTCGGTCAGCCCCTCGCGGTGCACGTCGTCCAGGCGGACGCGGGTGTGGAAGGCGATGCCGGCCAGGATCGCGGCCTTGGCGGCGGCGTCGAAGCCCTCGACGTCGGCGGTCGGGTCGGCCTCGGCGTACCCCAGGGCGGTGGCCTCGTCCAGCGCCTCGGAGTACCCGGCGCCGGTGGAGTCCATCCGGTCGAGGATGAAGTTGGTGGTGCCGTTGACGATGCCCAGGACGCGGTTGACCTTGTCACCGGCCAGGGACTCGCGCAGCGGGCGCACCAGCGGGATCGCGGCCGCGGCGGCTGCCTCGTAGTAGAGGTCCACCCCGTGCTTCTCGGCCGCCTCGTGGAGGGCCGGACCGTCCTCGGCCAGCAGCGCCTTGTTGGCCGTGACGACACCGGCGCCGTGCTCGAAGGCGGTGGTGATCAGAGTGCGGGCCGGCTCGATGCCGCCGATGACCTCGATCACCACGTCGATGTCGTCCCGGGCCGCCAGGGCGGCGGCGTCGGTGGTGACCAGCTCGGGCGCTATGCCCTCGCGGACCCTCCCGGGACGGCGGACGGCGACCCCGGCCAGTTCGACCGGGGCCCCGATCCGGGCGGCGAGATCCTCCGCGTGCGTCGTCATGATGCGTGCCACCTCTGAGCCGACGACCCCACAGCCCAGCAGCGCCACCTTCAGCGGACGCGTACGCATCATCAGACCTCGCTTCTCCACAGTCCTGAGGACTCAAGTCTCACGCACGGTTGGCGGGATCCCCCGCTCCATCCAGCATGCGAGACGTCATCCTCCGTTTTTGAGATGCCCCGGTGAGGGGCCGGCCGCCCGGACGGTGCCCGGGCGGTGTCCGGACGCCGTCCGGGCCGGGCTCAGCCGACGTCCAGGCCGAGCAGGTCCTCCTCCGTCTCGCGCCGCACGATCACCCGGGCCTCCCCGCCCGAGACCGCCACCACCGGCGGCCGCAGGGAGTGGTTGTAGTTGCTCGCCATGGACCGGCAGTACGCGCCGGTGGCCGGGACGGCGAGCAGGTCGCCGGGGGCCAGGTCGGCGGGGAGGAAGCCGTCGCGCACCACGATGTCGCCGCTCTCGCAGTGCTTGCCGACCACGCGCGAGAGCATCGGCGCGGCCTCGGAGGTGCGGGAGACCAGCGCCACGGAGTACTCGGCGTCGTACAGCGCGGTGCGGATGTTGTCGGACATGCCGCCGTCCACGCTGACGTAGGTGCGCAGGCCCGCAAGCTCCTTGACGGTGCCGACCTCGTAGAGAGTGAAGGTCGTCGGGCCGGCGATGGCCCGGCCCGGCTCGACCGACAGCCTCGGCGCGGCCAGCCCGGCGGCCCGGCACTCGTGGGCGACGATCTCGTGCAGCGCCCCGGCGATCTCGTGGGGCTCGCGCGGGTCGTCCTCGGGGGTGTAGGCGATGCCCAGACCGCCGCCGAGGTCGATCTCGGGCAGCTCCACGCCGTGCTCGTCGCGGACCTCGGTCAGCAGCTGCACCACGCGGCGCGCGGCGACCTCGAAGCCGGCCATGTCGAAGATCTGCGAGCCGATGTGGGAGTGGATGCCCACCAGCTCCAGGCTGTCCAGCTTCAGCACCCGCCGTACCGCCTCGGCGGCCTGCCCGTCGGCGAGCGCGAGCCCGAACTTCTGGTCCTCGTGGGCGGTGGCGATGAACTCGTGGGTGTGCGCCTCCACACCCACCGTCACCCGGATCTGCACCCGCTGGCGCCTGCCGAGCCGCTCGGCGATGTGCGCGACGCGGGCGATCTCCTGGAAGGAGTCCAGCACGATCCGGCCGACCCCGGCCTCCACGGCCCGCTCGATCTCGGCGGCGGACTTGTTGTTGCCGTGCAGCGCGATGCGCTCGGCGGGCATCCCGCCGGCCAGCGCGGTGGCCAGCTCACCGCCGGAGCAGACGTCTAGGTTGAGGCCCTCCTCGGTCAGCCAGCGCACCACCGCACGGCACAGGAAGGCCTTCCCGGCGTAGAACACGTCGGCCTCGTCGCCGAAGGCCTCGCGCCAGGCGCGGCAGCGGGCCCGGAAGTCGTCCTCGTCCAGGACGTAGGCGGGGGTGCCGAACTCCTCGGCCAGCGCGACGACGTCCAGCCCGCCGACGGTGGTCACCCCCCGCTCGTCGCGGGCGACGGTACGGGCCCACACGCGCGGGTCGAGGGCGTTGAGGTCGGCGGGCGGCGGGGTGTAGTGGCCCTCGGGGAGGACGTCGGCGTGGCGGGGCCCGGCGGGGTGTGCGGAACGGCTCATGGTCGCTTCGTGCTCTCCATCACAGATGTACGGGTGCGGTGACGCCCAGCCGGGACAGGCCGCCGGCCAGCACCGTCCCGGCGGCCTGGGCGAGGGCCAGCCGGGCGCGGTGGGCGGCCAGGGGTTTGTGCTCCCCCAGCGGCAGCACGGACGCGTGTATGCCGAGGAGGCCGTCGGCGACCGTCTCCAGACGGCGGGCGAGCCGGCCGGTGTCTCCCAGCGCGGCGATCCGCTCGTACTCGGCCAGCGCCCCCAGCAGCTCCGCCTCGCGCGGCGCGTCGTAGGCGTACCCGCCCGCCCCGGCCTCGGGCGCGAAGCCGAGGGCGCGTGCGCCGCGCAGCAGGGCGCGGGCGCGGGCGTGGGCGTACTGGACGAGGAAGAGGGGGTTGGACTCGCGCTGCTCCAGAAGCCCCGGGCCGGGCTCCCCGCCCGTGGCGGCGGCCCAGTTGCGGACGTCGCGCGCGGGGTCGGTGCGCTCCGCCGCGGCGTACTCCCCGTGCCGCGCCGCCAGGGCCTCCACCAGCTCCGCGCGGGCCCCGCCCGCCACGGTGATGTTGAGGAACCCGGGCCCGGCGACCGCCACCTCGGCGATGCCGGCCTCACGCGCCAGCCTCTCCCGCAGGACCTCGGCCACGCCCCGGGCGGGCCGTCCGGTGACGGCGGCCAGCCGCAGCGCGGCGTTGGTGGCGTAGTCCCCGCAGCCCGGCCGCGGTGGACGCCCCACGGTGATCCGCTCCGGCAGCCCGTCCAGCGCCTCCAGCGCACCCGGGGACAGCTCCCCCAGCGCGCCGTCGCCGGCAGCGCGGCGCACGGTGCGCAGCACGGTGCGCGAGAGCTGGGCGGGAGTCACGCGTCAAGGGTATGGGAGGGAGGGCGGGGAGGCGCGAACGTGTTTCAAGGGATGACACGCACCTCACACCGGCCGACCGCGCACCGGCCGGCTCCGGTCGGCCCCTGCCGGTGCGCCCCGCGGGCTCAGCCCGGCCGCCCCACGGCGGGCTCCGTCCCGCACGCACCGCCGCTGCCGCGCCGGGCGGCGGCCAGCCGCCGCACCGTCCGCACCAGCTCCACCGGCTCGAACGGCTTGGCCACGAACGCGTCCACCGCCGCCGCCCGCGCCCGCTCGCCGGCCAGCTCCGACCGCGTACAGGCGCTGACGATCGCCAGGGGGATGCCGCGCGTCCGCTCGCCTGCGCGCAGCCGCTCGGCGGCCCGCAGGCCGTCAAGCCGGGGCATGGCCACGTCAAGCGTGATCACGTCGGGCCGCACCCGCTCCACGATCTCCAGACACTCGGCACCGTCGGCCGCGGTCACGACCTCGAAGCCTTCGAGTTCGAGGTTGACCCTGATCAGCTGCCGGATGACCCTGCTGTCGTCCACCACAAGGATCCGGCCGGACATGCCAGGCACACCCCAGAGAGTAGGCCCGCACCTCCGCCCGCGTCCGGCTTTCGCCCTTTTCCGCCCGCCCGGCAACGGCGAACCCTGTCCGATCCACCCCCGGGAAGCTGGTAGTGTTCTACCCGTCGCCGCGATCAACCGACCGCCGCCGACACGCCCCCGTAGCTCAGGGGATAGAGCAACGGCCTCCGGAGCCGTGTGCGCAGGTTCGAATCCTGCCGGGGGCACCTCGCAGAAGGTGCCGACAGACCCCGCCACCAGCCACCACGCTGGGTGCGGGGTCTTCGTATGTGCACTTGGACCTGCGGTCTCAGGACATCGCCCGCCCCTTCAGCCCCACGGGACGAAGCCGGCCGACCGGTCCAGATGGAACGGGGAACCGGGGCGCTTTGGCGTCCAGCCGCGCGCGAGGGCGGTACGAACGGCATCCGCGACCTCCCCGGGCAGCACGGGAGCGGCGGGCACACCGACCCAGTTGCCGGGATGCGGCCGGTCGGTGGTGACGACGAGCACGGTGCCCGACCGGTCGGCGTCCTCTACGGCGTAGGTGCGGGGAGACCAGCACATGCCCTGGCCGTATGTAGGCCTTCCGCGCAGACGCCAGCGGTAGGCCGTGCCGTCGACCACGATGCGCCGTGATCCTTTCCGCCTCAACGCCACGCTTTCCTCCTCGAGTTGATGCCGCGGCCCTGTGCGGAACGATCACGCTTGCTACCGCTTGCACTGTCGGCAGGGCTTGAGCCCCTGCGCCTCTGCGTCTTCCTCGGGGATCTCCACTATGTAAGTGCTGTAGAGCCGGGTACCGGCGGTTCGGCGGCGTCTGCCCGCCCGCGAAAGAGGGCCGGAACGATGAATAAGCGGAGTTGCAATAAGTGCTCCTATACGTGCAAATGCGCACTGTGGACAGGCCCTTTCGAGGTGTTTGACCGCGACTTCGGGTAGTTGAACTGACCCGCTTCGCCACTCTGCCCAACCCACGCGCCGCCCTGGGCGTGGTCTCCGGCCGGCGTCGCCAGGGCAGGACCTTCCTTCCGGACACCGTCACACGGGCGAGCGGCGCCTTCATGTCCACCCCCACCGAGACCACTGAAGTCGACGCCCTGAGCCGGCCGGCGAGCTGCGCCGTCTCGCCGAGAGTGACCCCACCGTCCAGCTGATCGATCCCGTCCGCCTCTACCACGGCGGCTGAACCGGTCACTCGGGGCTGTTCAAGTCGGCCTGGCGGAGGGAAGGTTCACCGGGGAATCGGGGCGGCCGCAAGGCGGCGCGCCCGGTGGGTGCGGCCCGGCGGGGCCGCGGCCTCGACGGGATGTGCCATGTTGCATGTGCGCTTCGACAGCGGGGAGTTGGCCCGGTTGCGGGTGGCGCGGCGGACCGATCCGCTGTGGGAGGCCGTCCTCAGCCTGCACCTGCTGCAGAACCGGCAGGCGGCGCTCGTCTTCGATCCGTGGCGGCGGGAGGTGCGCGCCGCGCTGGAGCGGCACCGGATGGTGCCGGTGGTCCGGGAGCTGATGCGGCTGTGCCCGCCGGCCCCGTACTTCCCCGACTTCCTCACCCCCGGCCGCGGTGAGGACGATGTGGACGCGGCCCTGGAGCGGGTGCTGGCCACGCCCCGGCGGCGGCTGGCCGACGAGCTGGCGCGGGTGTACGTACGCGGTCCGGTGCCGCGGAGCGTGCGGTGGGTGGCCCAGGGCGAGGCCGAGGCGCTGCGATGGCTGGGAGAGGCCCTGCGCCGCTACCACGACGTGGCGGTGGCCCCGTACCTGGCGGCCATCCGGGCGCGGGCCGCGGCCGACCGCGCCCGGCGGGGCGAGGCGGCCCTGGCGGGGGGCGCGGAGGCGCTGCTGGCGAGCTACGCCGCGCCCGAGGGGTGGGAGTACGGCGGGCACGCGCTGCGGGCGCCTTATCCGCTGGAGCGCGAACTGCACCTGAAGGGAAGAGCGTTGACGCTGATGCCCGGCTTCTTCTGCGTCCGCACCCCACTGGTGCTGGCGGACGACTCGCTGCCACCGGTCCTGGTGCACCCCCTCTCCCCCGCGCCCGGCTGGCTGGCCCGGCTGCGGCGGGACGAGGCGGCGCCGCCGGTGGCGCAGCTGATCGGCGGTACGCGCTCGCGGGTGCTGGAGTTGCTGGAGGAGCCGGTGACGACCACCGGCCTGGCATCGCTCACGGGCCTGGCGCCGTCGACGGTGAGCCATCACGTGGCGGTGCTGCGGGACGCGGGGCTGGTGGCCTCCCGGCGGGACGGGATGCGGGTGCTGCACCGCCGCACCCCGCTGGGCACCGCTCTGCTGGACGGGCCCGTGCCCTGAGCCGGGCGCCGGCGGGCGGGCGCCCGGGCACGGGTCACGCGGCCCTACGGGCAGTCGGGGACGCCGGGGATCCTGTTGTCCGGGGTGGCGACGTAGATGTTGGTCATGTAACCGCCGTACTGGGGCAGATAGGCCCACCAGTCGTTGGTGTAGGGCGGCACGGAGACCGTCTGGCCGCGCTTCTGGCAGCCGACCAGGACGTCGACGCCGGCCGGCAGGGTGGTCACCACCGAGGAGCCGGTGGTGGGCCCGGTGCGGACGCGGACGCCGGAGCCCCAGGTGCCGACCCAGGCACCCGCCGGGCGCCGGGCTCCGGGGACGTCGAGCGAGCCGGTCAGCTCGGTGAGCCGGGAGTAGGCGGTGCCGTACGGGGTGCCGTCGGGGTGGAGGGTGAGGACCGCCACGATGGCGCGGTCGTCGCCGCCGACCGTGCCCGTGGAGTGCAGGGCCTCGCTCACCAGGTCCAGTTCCCCGGCGGATGCGGCGGATGCAGTGGAGGCGGCGGACGCGGCGGAGGCAGTGGACGCGGACGCCGTGACCGGGGTGTCGGCGGTGCAGCCGCCGGAGCCGAAGCCGGACCAGCCCTGCTTGACCGCCCAGGGCCGCTCGAAGGCGGAGGCGATGCCGGAGTACTGGTCGTAGCCGTCGCTCGCGCAGCGGGTGGCCTGCCGCAGGTTGCCCATGACGAAGTCGCGTACGGCCGCGGGTGCGGCGTCGAGGACGTGGCGGTAGATCCGTACGGTGTCCGCGGCGGTGGTGGCGGTGTAGCCCCAGTAGCCGGGGTGGGTGGACGGCGGCGGGGCGGTGCCGGTGAGGGCGAGCCGGGAGACCATCCGGTTCACGATCGCGGCGCCTCCCCGGGTGGACCAGTAGTGGCTCGCGGCGGAGTCGTCGCTGCTGCGCAGCATGGCCGTCAGTCGGACGCGGTCGGCGTCCGGGAGGGTGTCCGGGCCGCGGTCCCACAGCAGGTCCAGCGCGATGAGCAGTTTCATCACCGAGGCGGCGCGGAAGCGCGTGTCCGCGTTGATCCGCTCGGTGAAGGCGCCGGTGCCGCGGTCGAAGACGGCGACGCCCGCGGTGACCCCGGCCGGGACGCGGGCCTGTGGCCCCGGCCCGTTCCGGGCGGCCGACGCGGGGGCCGCAAGGCCCGTGCCGAGCATTCCCAGGGCGAGCAGGAGGACGGCGAGCGGGGCCCGTACGCGGCGCGGGGTGGTGGGCCGCCGGGCCGCCCCGCACGGTGTGGACGGTGGTACGGGCGGGGACGCGGCCGGGAGGTGTGCGTGCATCGTGTGCGGGCTCCTCGGGGCAGGGGTGGGGGTGGGGGAAAGGGGTATGGGAAGGAGCCGCGGTCGCGGCGGACGGGCGCGGTCATCATGAGAGCCAGAGCTTGTCAGGTGCAAGACATTCCAGCTGGCTCGAAAGGCTCCCGCCGCCCGTTGTGAGCCGGCGCCGGTCCGGCTACGTTCCCACCGTCCCGCAGTCGGCGGCCGGCGCGTTCCGCGGGCTGCGTCCCCCACCCTCACACCACGAGGAGCCACCGCATGTCTTCGCGATCCCTCACACCCCCCGCCTCACGGCGCCGGCCGCTCGGGCGGCTCCTGGCCGCGCTGGCCGGGATGCTGGCCGTATTGGCCGGAACGCTCACCGCGGCTCCGGCCGCCGCGGCGGCGGAGGCCGGCACGCTGGCCGCCCCCAACTTCAAGGCCCCTTACGCCTGCGGCCAGAGATGGACCTACAGCCACCACTCCGCGGAGGTGCGCCGCGCGCTGGACTTCGTCCGCGCCGACGGCGGCTCCACCGCGGGCGCCCCCGTCCTGGCCTCGGCGGCGGGCACGGCCACCCGGCACTACCAGGCGGGCGGCGCGGGCAACTACGTCGTCATCGACCACGGCGGCGGCTGGAAGACGTACTACTTCCATCTGGCGTCCTTCTCCGTGGCGAGCGGCGCCTGGGTCGGGCAGGGGCAGCAGATCGGCACCACCGGCAGCACCGGCAACTCCTCCGGCGCCCACATCCACTACGAGCAGCTCTACAACGGCGTCGGGCAGAACATCCGCATCAACGGCTCGGCCCTGGCCTACCCCGGCAGCTACTACCAGTACTACCTCACCAGCGACAACGGCTGCGGCGGCGGGAGCAACTTCACCACCTGGGGCTCGGGCGTACGCGTGCGCGCCGACGCCTACCTCTCCTCGGCCGTGGTGACCACGCTGGCCGGCCCCACCCGGGTCACGGTCGTCTGCCAGAAGCAGGGCGACACCGTCAACGCCGAGGGCTACACCAACAACTGGTGGAGCAAGCTCCGCGACCAGGGCGGCTTCATCTCCAACATCTACATCGACCATCCCTACGCCAAGCTGCCGGGCGTACCGAACTGCTGACGCGCGGCGCGACGGAACGCGGCGCGACGGAGCGTGACGCGAGGGGCCCGGCCGCCGTGGCCGGGCCCCCTCGGCTCCCCTCGTCCGGCCGATCGGGTTGGATGGGGCGGAGCGCCGCCGAGCCGTCGGCGGGGGCATTGCACGGAAGAGGGGCAGTCAGCACATGGGATTCACGCCGGGCCGCCGCATCACCCACTGCCCCTACTGCGGGACGCGCTACGCGGACGGCGCCGGGTGGCCCAGGGACTGCGCGGGCTGCGGCGAGACGAGCTGGGCCAATCCCCTGCCCGTGGCGGTCGCGCTCCAGCCCGTCGCCACCGCCGGGGGCGGCCGGGGGCTGGTGGTGGTGCGGCGGGACATCGAACCCTTCCGCGGCGAGCTGGCGCTGCCCGGCGGTTACATGGAGCTGGGCGAGAACTGGCGGCAGGCCGCGGTGCGCGAGCTGTGGGAGGAGACCGGGCTCGAGGCCGCGGCGCGGGACGTGACCCTCGTCGACGTCCACAACGGGGGCACCAGCCTCCTCGTCTTCGGTCTGCTGCCCGAGCGGGACGCCGCCTCCCTCCCCCCGTCGGCGCCCACGGCCGAGGCCACGGAGTGGATGGTGCTGGAGAAGCCGGCCGAGCTGGCCTTCCCGGCGCACACCGAGGTGATGCGCGCGTATCTGGCGGGGGAGGCCGCCGGCCCGGCCGTGTAGGGCGGCGCCGGAGCGGTGCCGCCCTACACGGCCGGGCCGGGGAGCGGTGCAGGGGGCCGGAGGCCGGTGACGCGGGACGTTTCGCGGTGGTTTCCGCCCAGATCTCACGGAACCTTCGAAGCCGTGTCGCGAGAAGACGTTTACGAGCGCTTCATACGGCGATAACTTGAAGCAATGGGAGCGCTCCCAGCGCCGGTTGGCGGATGACCCCCACGCCCTTCCCGCCGGTTCCGGCAACGGGAGCGCCCCGTGTATGGCCGCACACCCGCCGGCGGGCGGCTGCCGGCCCGGCCCGCTCCGCGGGCGGGAGCCGGCAGCCGCCCGCCGACGCGGAAGACTCCGAAGGAGACCCCCCACCATGGCTGTTCAGCACACCGCCCGGCGCATGGCGCCGGCCCGCTCCCCCCGCTCCTTAGCCCTCCTCGGGGCTGCCCTGTTCGGCCTCGTCATGGCCTCCGCGCCCACTCCGGCGACGGCGCACGGCGCGACCATGATGCCGGGCTCACGCACCTACCTGTGCTACCAGGACCTGGTCAGGAGCGGACACCAGACGCCCGCCAACCCGGCCTGCGCGGCCGCGGTCCGGGAGGACGGGACCACCGGGCTGTACAACTGGTTCGCCGTGCTCGACTCCAACGGCGGCGGACGCACCACGGGCTACATCCCGGACGGCAAGCTGTGCAGCGGCGGCGACCGGGGACCGTTCGACTTCTCCTCGTACAACGCCGCCCGCGGCGACTGGCCGAAGACCCACCTCACCTCCGGCGCGAACGTCCGGATCAAGCACAGCAACTGGGCGCACCACCCGGGCCGCTTCGACGTCTACATCACCAAGCAGGGCTGGTCCCCGAACAAGGCCCTGGCCTGGGGCGACCTGGAGAAGATCAACACCGTGACCAACCCGCCGCAGTCGGGCAACGTCGGCTCCGAGACCGGTCACTACTACTGGGACGTCCGGCTGCCGCAGCGTTCCGGCCAGCACCTCATGTACATCCACTGGACCCGCTCCGACAGCCAGGAGAACTTCTACTCCTGCTCCGACGTCGTCTTCGACGGCGGCAACGGCAACGTGACGTGGTGACCGGGAGGCGCTCCGCACCGGGGACGCGCTGATCCCACCGGGCCCCGCCGGACTCCTCCGGCGGGGCTCTTCCGTGCCCGCCCACGTCCGCCCGGGCCCGTCCATGCGTGTGCCCCGCAGGAGGTGTCCTGCGGGGCACACGCATGGACGGGCCCCGCGGATTCGGCCGGTCCGGCGACCCGCGCCTCCGGACGGGCACTGACGCACCCGCCGCGGCGCGGCGAGGGTGTCCGGGTGACGGGACGGGCCGCTGACCTGCGGGAAAGCACCTTCCTCTTCACTCGTGCGGAGCAATGGGACGGGAGGCGCCCCGGGGCGGCCACAAGGGCTCTGAGCTGGGACTTAGCCGATTCGACTACCGGCTGTGATGGATTGCGCGCGCATATGTGCCGATTTAACGTGAATTGCGCGTGGTAGTGATCGGCTCATCACGGGCCGTGACGCAGTCCATGTGTCCTTTCCCCGGGCCCGGTCCCGCACCGGGCCCTCCCCTCCCAGGAGGTTTCTCCACAATGGTCAAGTCGAAGCTCAGCAAGCTCGCCCTGGTCGCCGCCGGTGGCGCCGTCGCACTCGCCACCGCCGCCGGGCCGGCCTTCGCCGAGCCGCCCGCCCCCTCCGCCGACCTCGGCCGGCAGAGCGTCGAGGCCCCGCGCGCCGGTGCCGAGACGCGCAACCCGGAGATGGCGCCGGAGTCGATGGACGACAGGCACCACCACACCTACAAGGGTCGGGTCATCGCCCGCACCGGCCTGAACGTCCGCAGCAAGCCCACCACCCACAGCCGGGTTCTGGCGACCCTGCCCTACGGCAAGATCGTCCACATCGAGTGCAAGGTCAACAGCCAGAACATCGACGGCAACCCGCGCTGGTACAAGCTGGACCGCAAGTACCACCACCACAACGGCTGGGTCTCCGCCCGCTACGTGGAGAACATCGGTCCGGCCCCGAAGTACTGCCACCGCTGACGGCCGCGGCCGGCCCCCCGAGCGCCCGTCCCCGTCGCCCATCCGGCGACGGGGGCGGGCGCCGCCGTGCGCGGGCCGTCCGAGGGACGAAAACCCCCGCGCCGCCGGCGTGTCCGCCGCTAGCGTGCGGTCCATGACGACCAATGCCGCGCACCACCTCGCCCAGGTCAACATCGCACGACTCAAGGCTCCACTGGACTCTCCCCTGCTGCGGGACTTCACCGAGGCCCTCGACCCGGTCAACGCCACCGCCGACGGCGCCGACGGCTTCGTGTGGCGGCTGCAGAGCGATTCGGGCAACGCGACGGACGTGCCCGTGCTCGGGGACGACTGGCTGATCATCAACATGTCGGTGTGGCGGGGCCTCCCCTCGCTCACGGCTTTCATGTACACCGGCCGCCACCGGGAACTGCTCAAGCGGCGCCACGAGTGGTTCGAGCGGGTCGGCGAGGCGATGGCCGCCCTGTGGTGGGTGGCGGACGGGCACCGGCCCACCGTGGCGGAGGCCGAGGAGCGCCTGCTGCACCTGCGGGAGCACGGGCCGACGCCGTACGCGTTCGACCTGCGCACGACCTTCGATCCGCACGGCCGGAGGAACTGATCCACGGCCGGCCGGACGCGCGGGCACGTCCGGCCGGTCGTGCGCGGGGGATTGACGGGTTTGCTGACAAGCGGTCTCATAAGAGGCGACTCAGGTGTGACCGTCAGTAACCCGACAGTGAGGTGGCCGTGCGATGACGACCGCGACCGATGCCGGACGGCTCCGGGACGCCCTCGGGCTGCTCAAGGACCGCGAACAGGTGGCCGAGCGCCTGCTCGAGTCGTCGGCCAAGCACTCCTTCGACCCCGACCGGGAGCTGGACTGGGACGCGCCCTTCGAGGAGGGCATGTGGTTCTGGCCGCCGGAGCTGGTCTCCCTCTACGGCACCCCGCTGTGGAAGCGGATGTCCGAGGAGCAGCGGATGGACCTCGCCCGCCGCGAGGCCGCCTCGCTCGCCTCGCTCGGCGTCTGGTTCGAGATCATCCTCATCCAGCTGCTGGTGCGGCACATCTACGACAAGCCCATGGACAGCTCGCACGTGCGCTACGCCCTCACCGAGATCGAGGACGAGTGCCGGCACTCCAAGATGTTCACCCGCTTCATCTCCCGGGCGGGCGTGCGGCCGTACCCGGTCTCGCGGTTCCACCACAATCTGGCCCGGTTCCTCAAGACCGTCTCCACCACGCCCGGCTCGTTCACCGCGACCCTGCTGGGCGAGGAGGTCCTGGACTGGATGCAGCGGCTGACGTTCCCCGACGAGCGCGTCCAGCCGCTGGTGCGCGGCATCACCCGCATCCACGTCGTCGAGGAGGCCCGGCACGTGCGCTACGCGCGCGAGGAGCTGCGCCGCCAGATGGTGAGCTGTCCGCGCTGGGAGGCGGAGTTGACCCGGATCAGCTCCGGCCAGGCGGCCCGGGTGATGTCCATATCCTTCGTCAACCCGCAGGTCTACACGGACGTCGGACTCGACCGCCGCGAGGCGGTCGCCCAGGTGAGGGCCAGTGGCCACCGCCGCGAGGTGATGCAGACGGGCGCGCGGCGGCTGACGGAGTTCCTGGACGAGATCGGGGTGCTGCGCGGGGCAGGCCGCAGGCTGTGGCGGAGCTCCGGGTTGCTGGCGTAGGGCGGTACGGGGGGAGCGGTGCGGGGCGGACCGTGCGGACGGGACGGGGGCGCCCGGCGGCGGTTACGCTGCCCGCATGACCGCCCCGGCATACCGCAGGCTCACCGTGGAGGAGCGGCGCGACCAGCTCATCGGCGCCGCGCTGGTCCTCTTCGCACACCGCGCCCCCGAGGACGTCTCGCTCGACGACGTGGCCGCCGCGGCCGGCGTCTCGCGCCCCCTGGTCTACCGCTACTTCCCCGGCGGCAAGCAGCAGTTGTACGAGGCCGCCCTCGGCAGCGCGGCCGACGAGCTGCGGCGGTGCTTCGCCGAGCCGCAGAGCGGTCCGCTCAGCCGCAGGCTGTCGCGGGCGCTGGACCGCTACCTCGCCTTCGTCGACGGGCACGACGCGGGGTTCGCCGCCCTGCTGAGGGGCGGCAGCGTGGCCGAGACGTCCCGGACGGACGCGATCGTGGACGGGGTGCGGCGGGCCGCGGCCGAGCAGATCCTGCTGCATCTGAGGGTGGAGCCGGGTCTGGAGCCGGGCCCGCGACTGCGGATGGCCGTCCGCACCTGGATCGCCGCGGTGGAGGCCGCCTCGCTGATCTGGCTCGACGAGGGCAAGCAGCCGCCGCTGCCCGAGCTGCGCGACTGGCTGGTGGACCACTTCCTCGCCCTGCTCGCCGCCACCGCCGCCGGTGATCCGCGGGCGGCGCGGATCGCCCGCGCCGCGCTGGCGCTGGAGCGGCCGGACGGGCCGGCGGGCCGGCTGGTCCGGCAGGTGGCCCCGGTGGTCGGCGACGCCCTCCACCTGCTGTGACACTGGAGCGGTGAGAAGCGAGGAGACGGCGTTCACCGGCGGGCCGATGGACGGGCGGGTGCTGCCCGTCCTGCTCGGCCCCACGGGGCGCCCGCCGAAGTACTACGAGATCCCCGTCCCCGGTCCGGCGGGCGGCCGGCCCGTCATCCACGTCTACCGGCTGGAGGCGGTGACCGGCGGCGGAAGGTGGTCGGTGCTGCCGCGCGGCTGGCGGTACGTGTACCAGCCGGAGGGCAGGCAGCGGCGCACTCCGAGGTGGCCGTGGAGCCGACCGGGCACAGGGGCCGGGGGAACCGGGGAACGCTGAGCACAGAGCGCGGAGCGGCGACCCAACTCACCCCGGTTCTTGGGGAGTTGTAGGAGAACCTTAAGTGAGAGCGCTCTCAGGCAAAAGTCTTGACCTTTGAACGCGCTCTCAGCACAGTGGGCCCATCCGGCCCCTCGCCCCTCCGAGCCGCGGCCGGACGCACGGCTCTGCCTGTCGCGCCCATGCCGTTACCACGTCCGTCAGGAGATCCCCACCGTGGTGTCACGCAGAAGGTTCCTCGGCCTGTCCGCCGCGGCCGTCTCGGCCCCCGTCATCGGTTACGCCGCCACCTCCCCGGGTTTCGCCGCCGGCCCGCCCGCCGGCGGGACCGCCGCCGTCCCGACCGTGCGGTTCGTCAACGAGACCGGCCGGGCCACCGCGTTCGCCTACGTCCACGCCGACGTGCCCGGCGGCGGACAGGGCTTCCTCAACCCCTCCACCGGCCGCCTGGACCCGATCCCCAACCCGGCCGAGCGGATGTACGACCTGAGCGGCTTCCTCGACTCGCACCGGGTCCCGTTCGACCGGGACATCCCCCTCAACGACCACCTCACCGGCGGACGGGCGTACGTCTCACTCGGACAGAGCGTCTCCTTCTTCGCCAATCCCAACGCCGGCGGCGCCGCCGGCGCCCTCGTCCAGCCGTCGGCCGCCAACCCCGCCGATCCCTCGTACCGCATCGCCTGGGACTACTGCGAGTTCACCTACAACCCGGGCGGGATCTGGGGGAACATCACCTGCGTGGACGGCGTCGCCCTCCCCATCTCCCTCACCCTCACCCCCGGCAGCGGGCAGGTCCAGCACGTCGGCGGCATGCCCGCCGGCGGGACCGCGGCGCTGGCCGAGCGGCTGAGCCGGGCGGGTGGCGACTGGGGGAGGTGCGCGCTGTACGACGGCGGCCGGCTGGTGCGGGTCTCCAGTCCCGCCAAGCTCCCGGGCCTGGGCACGGAGGTGTTCGCCGGGCACTACCGCTCCTACGTCGACCAGGTGTGGCACGCCTACCGCGCCGACGGCGGCCGGGACCTGCGGATCGCCCTGGGCGACGTCTGGCCGGGGAGGACCGTCACCGGCCGGACCCACGGCGACAGGCTGGTCTTCGAGGGCATCACGGACGGCTCCCCGAACTCCTTCGCCAGGCCGGGGACGGCCGGCACCACCGCCGAGGCCGACATCTTCGGCTGCGACGGCACCCTCCACGGGATCAACGCCACCCAGCAGGGGCGCATCGCCGCGGTGCTGGGCGCCGCGCTGTGCCGCACCACGCTGCTGAGCAACCCCTCCCAGCCCGACGCGACCTCCGCGGAGTTCTACACCCACGGCCCCCGGCACGAGTACGCGCGGGCCGTGCACGAGCTCGCGGCCGACGGCCGCGGTTACGCCTTCCCCTACGACGACGTCACGCCCACCGAGGAGAGCGACCTGGCGGGTGCGGTGATGTACACCGAGCGGCCCGGCGACTGGGCTCTGGCCATCACCGTCAAGCGGCCCGTCTGAGACGCCGGCCGGGCCGCTTCGCCCGGCCGGCGCCCCTGTCGCGGAGTTCTGACGCGTTTGCCGCAGCCGGGGCGCCGCTGCGGAGGCCAGTCCCGGCCCCGCGTGCCACGATCGCCGCAGGGCCTTCGCGGGGAAACCCGCGAAGGCGGTGGCGGTGCGGAGCGCGGAGGTGATCCGGTGTCGAGGGTGCGGGTCCGTCTGGTGCGGGCGGTGGTGGCGGCGGTGACCGGTGCCGCGGTCGCCGCGGGGCCGGGGCCGACCGCCGCCGCTGCCCCCTCTCCCCCGCCCCCTCCCTCGGCCCCGGCGGCCGGTGACGCGCCCGTCAGCGAACTGCTGACCCGGATGCGGGACCTGTACCGGCGGGCCGAGACCGCCGGCGAGACGCACGGCGCCGTCGAACAGGAGGCGTCCGAGCGGCGCGGGAAGGTCGACCGGCTCCAGCGCGAACTGGCCGGCGTCCGCGTACGGCTGGCCGAGGCCCGCGACGAGGCCGGACGGCTGGCCAGGCAGCGCTACCGGAGCTCCTCCGAGGTGCTTCCGCCCTCCCTGCGGCTGCTGTTCGGCCGCGACGAGCGGGAGGTGCGGACACTGCTGGAGCACGGACGGGCGGTGGAGCGGGTGCTGGGCGACCGGGCGGCCGCGGCGGCCCGGCTGTCGGCCGAGGAGCGGCGGCTGGACCGGCTCGCGACCCGGGCGCGCGGCGCCCTGGACCGGCAGCTCACGCTCGCCGCCGACAGCGGGCGGCGGCGGGACGCGGCCGGGCGGCGGCTGGCGGAGGTGGAGCGGGCGCTCGCCTCGCTCGGCGACGGTGAACTGGCCGCGCTGCGCCGTGCGGAGGCGGCGCGGCGCGGCCGGTGACGGACGCCCGGCAGGGCGGCGAGAGGGCCGCTCAGGCCGAGGCCAGGCTCGCCAGGTACGCCTGCGCCTTCTCCGGGTCGAAGAACCAGTTCTCCAGGTCGGACGGGTCGCTGAAGGCATTGGCGAAGCGGTTCGCCAGCTCCTGGTGCTCCATGCCCGCGCCGATCAGCTGCAGCACGTGCTCCGGCGGCGGCGCCAGCAGCCCGTTCGACCACTTGGTGACGTGCCGGGCCGTGTCCTCCCAGAAGCGCTCGAAGGTGGCCCGCATCCACTCCTCGTCGAACGGCCTGTCCCCGTGCTCCAGGATGGAGGCCAGGTAGGAGGCGGCGCACTTGGAGGCAGTGTTGGAGCCCTGGCCGGTGATCGGGTCGTTGGCCACCACCACGTCCGCCACGCCCAGCACCGCGCCGCCCGAGGGGAGGCGGCCGACCGGCTTGCGGACGGTCGGCGCGTAGCGGCCGGCGAGTGTGCCGCCCGCGTCGGTCAGCTCGACCTTGCGGGCCCGCTCGTACTCCCACGGGGTGAAGCGCTTCATCAGCTCCAGCGTGAGGTCCAGGTGCTCGGCGGGGTCCTTGACGCCCTGGAAGACGTCCAGCGGGCCGCCGGGGATCCCCTCCCAGAACAGGATGTCGCAGGCGCCGGAGACGGTGTAGCCGGGGATCATGAACAGCTCGCCGACGCCCGGCACCAGGTTGAAGCGCACCGCCAGCATGTCGGGGTGCTCCGGGCGCCGCTCCAGTCCGTGCACGTAGGACACCGCCAGCGCGCGCTGCGGCTTGTCGTACGGCGAGCGCGAGGCGTCGCGCTCGAACATCGTCACCAGCTCGCCCTTGCCGGCCGCGACGAGCACCAGGTCGTAGGTGCGGGCGAAGAAGTCCAGGTCGGAGACGGCCGCGCCGTGGATGACGAGCTGGCCGCCGCGCTGGGCGAAGGTCTCCAGCCAGCCGGCCATCTTCACGCGCTGGTCGATCGACTGGGCGTGGCCGTCCAGGTGGCCCACCCAGTCGATGGGGCGGGACCCCTCGGGGCCGACGACGGAGACGCCCAGGCCCTCGGTGCGCGGGCTCTGGTCCTCCCAGAAGTTGATCTCCAGGTCGCGCTCGTGCTGGAGGGCCTGGTCGAACATGCACTGGGTGGACATGACCCGGCCGCCGCGGATCTCGTCCGCCGTGCGGTTCGACATCACGGTGACCTCGTAGCCGTGCGACTGGAGGCCGAGCGCGAGCTGGAGACCGGACTGGCCGGCTCCGACGATGAGTATCTTCCGCATGGCGGTTCTCCCC
This sequence comes from Streptomyces mangrovi, assembly GCF_900114215.1. Lineage (GTDB taxonomy): Bacteria > Actinomycetota > Actinomycetes > Streptomycetales > Streptomycetaceae > Streptomyces > Streptomyces barkulensis. Next base: position 199,312 of record NZ_FOSG01000002.1, read on the forward strand.
TGGAGTGCCTGGGTGATGGGGTTCCTGGGTGTGGGGGGTTCGTGGGGCGCCGGTGCGTGGAGCGCCGGTGCGGGACCGTGAGTCGCCGGTCAGGCGGGGGTGAGGTCCAGCGCGTGGCCGACGAGCGCCGTCAGCGAGTCGATGACCGTGTCCCGCTTGCGCGCGTCCATGATGACGACGGGCACGCGGTCGGGGACGGACAGCGCCTCACGCACGTCCTCGGCCTCGTAGTACTCCGTCCCCTCGAAGTGGTTGACGGCGACGACGTAGGGCAGGGCGCAGCTCTCGAAGTAGTCGAGCGCCGGGAAGCAGTCCTCCAGCCGCCGGGTGTCGGCCATCACCACGGCGCCGATCGCGCCGCGCGCCAGGTCGTCCCACATGAACCAGAAGCGCCGCTGGCCGGGGGTGCCGAACAGGTACAGCACCAGGTCGGCGTCGAGGGTGACGCGGCCGAAGTCCATGGCGACCGTGGTCGTGGTCTTCTCGGGGGTGGCGGTGAGGTCGTCGGTGTCCTCGCTGGCCTGGGTCATCACCGCCTCGGTGGTCAGCGGTTCGATCTCGGAGACCGAGCCGACGAAGGTCGTCTTGCCCACGCCGAAGCCCCCCGCCACCACGATCTTGACGGAGATCGGGGCGCGTCCGCGCTCCTCCTGCCAGGGCTGGAGCTTCTCGGCGCTCTGTGCCGGGTCGTTCACGGCGTCCACCACGGGTCTTTCTCGGGGTCTGCGTCGGGTCTGCGTCGGGTCTGCTTCGGTGTCTGTGCCCGGCTTCCGCGCCGGACGGGGTGCGGGAGGAGGTACGGGAGGGGCTCGTCAGAGCCTTCGGAGTCCGCCCAGCACCCTCTCCAGCAGTGCGCGGTCGGGGCGGTCGTTGTCGTAGCCGGTGCCGTAGACCCGGATGCGCCCCTGGTCGGCGAGGTCGCTGAGCAGTACGCGCACCACGCCCAGCGGCATCCGCAGGCGGGCGGCGATCTCGGCGACCGAGCGCATCCGGCGGCACAGCTCGACGATGGCCCGCATCTCGGGCATCACCCGGTCGCGCAGGCCCCCCGAGGTCAGCTCCAGACGTGCTTCGGGGGCCTCGATGGCGGCGACGAGGGTCTCCACCAGCAGGACGTGCCCGAAGCGGGTGCGGCCGCCGGTCAGGGAGTAGGGGCGCACGCGCGCGGGTTTGCGTACGGGCAGCGGGCTGTGGGATGTCACTGGTCCAGCTCCATCGACGTGCGCAGTTCGGTGCGGAGTTCGGGGGTGAGGACGTGTCCGGCCCGGCCGACGAAGAGGGCCATGTGGTACGCGACGACGCTCATGTCGCAGTCGGGCGCGGCGTGGACGCCGAGCAGCGAGCCGTCGCTGATCGACATCACGAACAGGCTGCCCTCGTCCATCGCGACCATGGTCTGCTTGACGGGCCCGGCGTCCATCAGCTTGGACGCGCCCTGGGTGAGGGAGCCGAGGCCGGAGACGATGGTGGCCAGGTCGGCGCCGGAGTCCCTGGGACCGCGCTCCGGCCGCCCGCCCGGCTCCCGGCGCGGGGCGGCGCCGTCCGCGCGCTCCCCGCCACCGTTCTCCCCGCGGTCCGGTCCGCCGCCGGGACCGGTGGCGCCGGCCGTTCCGCCCGGTTCGGAGGAGAGCAGGAGCAGGCCGTCGGAGGACACCACGGCGACGGACCGTACGCCGGGGACCTCGTCGACCAGATTGGACAGCAGCCAGCGCAGGTTGCGTGCCTGCCTGCTGGGCGTGTGTGCGGTGGTGGGCGCGTTCACTTGCGTGCCTCCTCGACAGTGCCACCCGTGTCCGTCGCCTCCGCGCGGTCGTCCGCCGGGCCGTCGCTCCGGCCGGCGGCGACCTGCTCGGCGGCGATCTGCGCCTCCGCGTCGCGCTGGCCGTCCCGGGCGCCCTGCTGGAAGCCGCCGAGCCGCCTGCGCAGCTCATCGGCCTTCAGCCCGCCCTTACGGGGGCGGGGGACGTCGGCTCCGGTCTCCACGGTCTGCGGTGTGCGCTTGGGGAGCCCCTTGGCGGTGACGGTCCGCGGGGCGGGCGGGGTCCCGTCCTCAGGAGCGGAGGCCGGGGCGGGTTCGGGCGCCTGCGCCGGTGCCTCGTCCGGGGTCCGGCTGTGCTCGCGGAAGTCCCCGGGCTCGACGTAGTACGGGCCTGCGGCCCGGACCAGGGCATCGCGCGCGGGGTCGGCCGCGGCCTCGCCGGCCTCCGCGCCACCGGCGACACCGGTGGCGGCGTCGTCGGCGGTGTCGGCGGCATCGGCGCCCCGGGCTGCCCGGGGCGGCACGGTGTCCTCGGTGATCCGGGGGATCGGCGCGGTCTCGGTGACATCGGCGGTGCGGGCGGCGGCGCCGTCGGTGGCGTCCGCTCCCGTGTCCGGCGCGTCCGTCACCGCCGGGCGTGCGCGGTCCGGCCGGGGCGGCAGCGCGTTGCCGTTGGCCTCGGCGACCGTGCCCGGCAGGGGCTGCGCCGTGCCCGCGGTGGCGGTCCTGGCCCCCGCGAGGGCCCCGGGCACCGGACGGTCGGGCAGCAGGGCGCGCGGCAGGACGGCGACCGCGGCGATGCCGCCCTGCTTCTGCTCGCGCAGCTGCACCCGTACGCCGTGCCGCGCGGCGAGCCGGGCCACCACGTACAGGCCCATGCCCAGCGCGTCGTCGTCCTCGGGTGCGGCGAAGGCCCCGTCGGCCAGCTTGGCGTTGAGCTCGGCCAGCCGCTCGGGAGAGGAGCCGATGCCCTCGTCCTGGACGGAGAGCATGATCTCGCCGTTCTCCAGCATCCAGCCCGACAGCCGTACCTCGGCCTCCGGCGGCGAGAAGGCTGTGGCGTTGTCCACCAGTTCGGCGATCAGGTGGCTGATGTCGTCGGCGGCTGAGCCGGAGACCTGGGCGTGCGGCGGCAGCGTGGCGATCTCCACCCGCTCGTAGCGCTCGATCTCGCTGACCGCGGCGCGCAGCACGTCCAGCAGCGGCACCGGCTCCAGATGGCCGGTGGTGTGCTCGGAGCCCGCCAGGAGGAGCAGGTTCTCGCTGTGGCGGCGCATCCGGGTGGCGAGGTGGTCGAGTTTGAACAGGGAGGCGAGCCGCTCCGGCTCCTTCTCCTCGTGCTCCATGGACTCGATCAGGGCGAGCTGCCGCTCCACCAGCCCCAGGGTCCGCAGCCCGAGGTGGACGAACGTGCCGTTGGAGGCGCCCTGGCGGCGCTCCGGGGGCTCTCCCCCGACGGACTCGTGCTCGCGCAGCAGCCTTTCGTGTTCGGTCGTCAGAGCGGTCAACCGCTCGCGCACGGCCGCGAGTTCGGCGGCGAGTGGGGCGGCTCCGGCCTCGCCCGCGGGGTCGGCGGACCGCTTGGAGCCGGCCGCCTCGGAGCCGGCCGCGGTCTCCGCCCGGACGGCGCGCTCGTGCAGCTCGGCGGCGGTGGCCCGCAGACGGTTGACGGCGCGTACGACATCGGCGAACTCGTCGTTGCGGCCGGTGTACACCACCGGCTCCTCGCCCACCGGATCGGCGGCCACCCGCTCGCCGCCGCGCCGCAGGACGGCCAGCGGCCGGGCCATCGAACGGGCGGTCTGCACGCTGATGCCCACCGCGAGCAGCAGGCAGACCCCCAGCAGGGCGGCGCGCAGCTCCAGCGCCGTGACGTCGTCGTCGCGCAGCCCCTCCAGCCTCTTCACCTCGGCGGCCGCCAGCGAGGACTCCATGCTGCGCATGCGGTCCACCCGGGCGGTCAGCGCGGACGCCACGCGATCGGAGTTCAGGGAGCGGTCCTGGTGGTCCAGTCGCGGCTGGTCGGTGAGGCGGACCAGATAGCGCTCGGCCAGTGTCACGTCGGTTCCGGTGACGGTCCTGGCGTACGCGTCGCGGTCGTCGGCGAGCGCGGTCTGGTCGAAGTCGGCGAGGGCGGCCTGCTCGCGCAGGTGCGCCTGCTGGGCGGCGGCGGTCAGACGCGGCTGCTCCCCCTCGCCGGCGAGCGCGGCCAGCAGCAGCCCGCGGGCGGCGGAGGCCTGCTCGGCGGCGCGTCCGAGGTCGGGCAGCGCGTCGGCCGTCGCGTTCTCGGCGCGTGCGGGCAGGGCGCGGGTGGTGGCGGCGGTGATGCCGCCGAGGGACTGGATGAGCTGGGTGTACGCCTCGTACGTCTCGACGGCGCCGCCCTCTCCGGCCACGGCCTGCCGGCGGGTGTCGGGGAAGGCGTCGAGCAGCCTGCGTATGTCGGCGGGGGCGTCGGCGCCCAGCTCCCGGATGGCGCGGTCCACCCTGGCGCGCTCCCGCTCCGAGAGCCCCTCGCCGTCCCCGGTCGTGCGGCCCGCGGCGATACGGCGGACGACGGCGTCGCGCTCGTCGGCCAGGGCGTGGGAGAGCGAGACCGCGCGGCGGCCCAGGTCGGCGCGGTCGACCAGCCGCTGGGAGTCGGTCAGATCGCGCGAGGCCGTGGCCACCGAGGGCGCGCCCGCGGCGAGCACGGCGGCGGCGCACAGGACGACGGAGGCGAGGAGTCTGTTGCGCACCCGCGCCCGGCGCCCGGCGGGGGGCGGTGCGGAGGCCGTGCCGTCCTGGAGGTCCTGCCGGCTGCTCCGGTGTCGCTTCTTCCCCACCCGTGCTCGCAATCTCGTTCCGCGGTCCCGGACCAGTCCGGGACGCGACAGTCCAATGTGTGCGGCAGGGGACCGTATCCCGTCCGTTCACGGCTGCCCGCGGCGGCCGACGTTTCCATCGTCGCGGCGGGTGCGGAGGCGGTCCCCCTGCCGGGCCACTCGAAGGAGTGAACATCACGGGGGAGTTGCCGAACAACTCCGATGCCGCGACCGGTTCGGCCACACACCGGTCAGGGGTTGGAAATCCGCCCGGCCTTTTGGCAATATTCGCGCCCACCGTTTCACGGACACTCTGATTCCGGTAGAACTCCGGCGAAGAACCCGCAGGTCGTGACAGTGGTTCAGACCTGTATTCCGCTCCCCCGCCCGCCCTGCCGCCGGCGCCCGCCCCTCGCCTCCCCTCCGGCCCCTCCGGCACACTGGCGCGCATGCGGATCGAGATGGCGAGCGAGCCCGGCAGCCCCGAGGTCCCCAACGAGGACTACGCGTCGGTAGCCCTACCTGCGGCGGGAAGGGGCGGGACGCTGGTGGTGCTGGACGGCGTGACCCCGCCCCCGGACGACACCGGATGCGCGCACGACGTGCCGTGGTACGTGGCCCGGCTGGGCGGGGCGCTGCTCGAACTGTCCGGTTCGCGGCGGGATATGAAGCTCGGGGAGTGCCTCGCCTCCGCCATCGGCCGGACCGCCTCCACCCACGGCCCGGGGTGTGACCTTTCTCACCCCCGCACTCCGCAGGCGACGGTGGTGCTGGTCCGCTGGGACGACTCGACCGTCGAGTATCTGGTGCTCTCGGACTCGGCGCTGCTGGTGGAGGGCGCGGACGGATCGGTGACACCCGTCCTCGATCCCCGGCTGGACGGGCTGCGGCCCGCCGCGCGGGCGCTGCCGCCGGCCGAGCGGGCCGCGTATCTGGAGTCCCTGCGCAACGCCGAGGGCGGCTTCTTCACCGCGGCGGCCGACCCGGCGGTGGCCGGGCGCGCGGTGGTGGGCTCGGCGCCACGCGAACGGGTGCGCGCGCTGGCCGCGTTGAGCGACGGCGTCACGCGCTGGACCGACACCTTCCGCCTGGGCGACTGGACCGCGCTGATGGCGGTGCTCCGCAAGGAGGGGCCCCGTTCACTGATCGGGCGGGTGCGCACCGCCGAGTCGGCCGACCGCGCCGGCACGGCCTTCCCCCGTGGCAAGGCGCACGACGACGCGACGGCCGTTCTGGTGGAGTTCTAGGGCCGTGTCAGCCGGGATGAACCCCGGCTGACACGGCACCGGCCGGTTTCCCGGCCCGTTCCCGGCCCGCCCGCTCAGGCCGCGACCGGCAGGTCCGCCTCGGCGGGGGCCAGGGCCAGTTCCAGCACCCGGCGGACGTCCGAGACCGGGTGGACCTCCAGCTTGCGCAGCACCTCCTCGGGCACGTCGTCCAGATCCGGCTCGTTCCGCCTGGGGATGACCACCGTGGTGATCCCGGCGCGGTGGGCGGCCAGCAGCTTCTGCTTCACCCCGCCGACCGGCAGGACGCGGCCGGTCAGCGACACCTCACCGGTCATCGCCACGTCCGGGCGGACCCGGCGGCCCGACAGCAGCGAGGCCAGCGCGGTCGTCATGGTGACGCCCGCGCTCGGCCCGTCCTTGGGCACCGCGCCCGCCGGGACGTGGAGGTGGACGCCGCGGTCCTTCAAATCACCCACCGGCAACTCCAGTTCGGCGCCCCGCGAGCGCAGGTAGGACAGGGCGATGTGCGCGGACTCCTTCATCACCTCGCCCAGCTGCCCGGTCAGCGTCAGGCCGGAGCCGCCCGTCTCCGGATCGGCCAGCGACGCCTCGACGTGGAGGACGTCCCCGCCCGCGCCGGTGACGGCCAGCCCGGTGGCCACGCCGGGGACGGCCGTGCGCCGCCCGGCCGGGTCCTGGGCGGACTCCGGGGTGTGGTGCGGGCGGCCGATCAGGGCGCGCAGATCGTCCGCGCCGACCGTAGACGGCAGCTCGCGCTCGCCCAGCTCGTGCTGGGCCGCGACCTTGCGCAGCAGCCGCGCCACGGACCGCTCCAGGTCGCGCACCCCCGCCTCGCGGGTGTACTCGCCGGCGAGCCTGCGCAGCGCGTCCTCCTCCAGCACCACCTCGCCGGCCTCCAGCCCGGCGCGCTCGCGCTGGCGGGGCACCAGGTGGTCGCGGGCGATGACGACCTTCTCGTCCTCGGTGTAGCCGTCCAGCCGCACCAGCTCCATGCGGTCCAGCAGGGGCTGCGGGATCGCCTCCAGGACGTTGGCGGTGGCCAGGAACACCACGTCGGACAGATCGAGTTCGACCTCCAGGTAGTGGTCGCGGAAGGTGTGGTTCTGCGCGGGGTCCAGCACCTCCAGCAGGGCGGCGGCCGGGTCGCCGCGGAAGTCGCTGCCGACCTTGTCGATCTCGTCGAGCAGTACGACCGGGTTCATCGAGCCGGCCTCCTTGACGGCCCGCACGATCCGGCCCGGCAGCGCGCCGACGTAGGTGCGGCGGTGGCCGCGGATCTCGGCCTCGTCGCGCACCCCGCCGAGCGCGACGCGGACGAACTTCCGCCCCATCGCCCGGGCCACGGACTCGCCCAGGGACGTCTTGCCGACCCCGGGCGGCCCGACCAGGGCCAGCACCGCCCCGCCCCGGCGTCCCCCCACCACGCCCAGGCCCCGTTCGGCCCGGCGCTTGCGGACGGCCAGGTACTCGGTGATGCGCTCCTTGACGTCCTCCAGGCCGGCGTGGTCGGCGTCCAGGACGGCACGGGCGCCGGGGATGTCGTAGGCGTCCTCGGTCCGCTCGTTCCACGGCATCTCCAGGACGGTGTCCAGCCAGGTGCGGATCCAGCCGCTCTCGGGGCTCTGCTCGGGGGCGCGCTCCAGGCGGTCGGCCTCCTTCAGGGCGGCCTCGCGAACCCTGGGCGGCAGGTCGGCCGCCTCCACCCGGGCGCGGTAGTCGTCGCCCTCGCCCTCCGCCTGTCCGCTCAGCTCGGCCAGCTCCTTGCGGACGGCCTCCAGCTGGCGACGGAGCAGGAACTCGCGCTGCTGTCTGTCCACGCCCTCCTGGACGTCCTTGGCGATGGCCTCGGCGACGTCCTGTTCGGCGAGGTGGTCGCGCAGCCAGGTGACGGCCAGTCTCAGCCGCTCCACCGGGTCGGTGGTCTCCAGCAGCCTGACGCGCTGCCCGGATCCCAGGAACGGGCTGTAGCCGGAGTTGTCGGCGAGCTGCCCGGGGTCGTCGATCTGCTGGACGCGGTCCACGACCTGCCAGGCGCCGCGCCTGCGCAGCCAGCTGGTGGCCAGCGCCTTGTACTCCCTGACGAGTTCGGCGACGGCGCCGGGCAGCGGATCGGGGACTCTCTCCTCGATCTCGGTGCCCTCCACCCACAGGGCGGCGCCCGGCCCGGTGGTGCCCGCGCCGATCCGGACCCGGCTCACGCCCCGGATCAGGGCGCCGGGGTCGCCGTCGGCCAGCCGGCCGACCTGCTCCACGCGGCCGAGCACCCCGATGCCCGCGTAGGAGCCGTCGATGCGCGGCACGAGCAGCACCCGCGGCTTCTCCCCCTTGCCCTCCTTGCCCTCCTTGCCGCCGAGGCCGTCGGGGCCGTCGGGGCCGGCCGCGGCGTCTCCCGCGGCGGACTGGGCGGCCTCCACCGCGGCCCGCACCTCGGTGTCGGACAGGTCCAGCGGCACCACCATCCCGGGCAACACCACCTCGTCGTCGAGCGGCAGCACGGGCAGGGTGAGCGTTGCGGGCGACAGAGCCATGATCTCTCCCTCGGCAGACAAGTTGAGCTGAAGCGACTCAATGCCTGTTCAATGTCCGGAGGGCGCGCCGTGTTCCCCGTCACGTGTTCGCTGCGAGCGATCACCGCGCTCACCGGCCCGCCCGCCCCGCTCCGCCCGCCACCGGCAGGATGGTCGGCATGACGGCCGACACGCAGAACCCGCGTTCCCCGCGCCCCGCGTACGAGACGGCGGCCGGCCACGGGACCGGCGCCCCCCGCGTCCTGGACCGCCGTGACGGCCCCCACGGCGAGGTGGTGCTGCGGCGGCACGGTGAGCTGCTCCAGATCATCGCCAACGGCTGCTTCCTGATGGACACCTCCGACGGCCGCTCCGAGCGCCTGCTGGTGCGGGCCGCGCTCGAGGAGCTGGACGCCGGCGGCGGCCGGCCCTCCCCGGCCGTGCTGATCGGCGGACTGGGCGTCGGCTTCTCGCTGGCCGAGGCTGCGGCCGAGCCGCGCTGGGGGCGGATCACCGTGGTCGAGCGGGAGGAGGCGGTGATCGACTGGCACCGCGAGGGCCCGCTCGGCGAGATCTCCTCCGGGGCGCTGGCCGACCCCCGGGTGCGGATCGCCCCCGGCGACCTCCTGGCACACCTGACCGGAGGCGGCCCCGGCGGCGGCGAAACGTACGACGCGCTGTGCCTGGACGTCGACAACGGCCCCGACTGGACGGTCACCGAGGACAACGGCTCGCTCTACACCCCCGCCGGGCTCGCCGCCTGCGCCCGGCGGCTCACCCCGGGCGGGGTGCTGGCCGTGTGGTCCGCACAGCCGTCCCGGGCGTTCGGCGAAGCACTCCGGAATGCCGGGTTCGCGCGGGTGCGCACCGAAGAGGTGCCCGTCGCCCGAGGCGTCCCGGACGTGGTCCACCTCGCCACCCGACCGGCGTAGCGCACCGCACACGTGCCGTTTACGCTCTAGCGAGAAACCGAGCGGTAGGGCGAGACGTATGGACTTCAGGAACACCACGCAGTCCCACGGCGGCACCGCCGCCGCGGCGGCCACCCCGGGCGCCCAGCGCCGGATTCTGGTCGTGGAGGACGACCCGACCATCACCGAGGCGGTCGCCGCCCGGCTGCGCGCCGAGGGCTTCCAGGTCCGCACCGCCGGGGACGGCCCGGCGGCGGTGGAGGCGGCCGAGGTGTGGCAGCCCGACCTGCTGGTGCTGGACGTGATGCTGCCGGGCTTCGACGGCCTGGAGGTCTGCCGCCGGGTGCAGGCGCAGCGGCCGGTTCCGGTGCTGATGCTCACCGCCCGGGACGACGAGACCGACATGCTGGTCGGCCTGGGGGTCGGCGCGGACGACTACATGACCAAGCCCTTCTCCATGCGGGAGCTGGTCGCGCGCGCCCACGTCCTGCTGCGCCGCGTGGAGCGGGCCGCGATCGCCGCGTCCTCCCCCCGCTCGGGCACGCTGCGGCTGGGCGAGCTGGAGATCGACAACGCCCAGCGCCGGGTGCGGGTGTCCGGCCGGGACGTCCACCTCACCCCGACCGAGTTCGACCTGCTGGTCTGCCTGGCCAACTCCCCCCGCGCGGTGCTCTCGCGCGAGCAGCTCCTGGCCGAGGTGTGGGACTGGGCGGACGCCTCGGGCACACGTACGGTCGACAGTCACATCAAGGCGCTGCGCCGGAAGATCGGCGCGGAGCGGATACGCACCGTCCACGGCGTCGGCTACGCGCTGGAGGCGCCCGCCCCGGCCCCCGACTGGGCATGAGCCAGGCGGGCGCGGGCCGCCGTCGGCGCTCCCTGTGGAACCGGTTCTGGGAGAGCGTGCGCCCCGTGGACCCGTTCCGCTCCGTGAAGGCCGCGCTGGGCGCGCTGGTGATCGTCACGGTGGCCATCACCACCCTGCTGACCATCGTCGCGGTCCACTCGGCCATCGAGCTGCGGGTGATCGCCCTGCTCGCGGTGATCGCCTCGCTGGTGGTCACCCAGTTCGTGGCGCACGGGCTGGCCGCGCCGCTGGACGAGATGACGAACGCCGCACGCCGGATGGCCCGCGGCGACTACAGCCGGCGGGTCCGCGTCGACCGCCGCGACGAGCTGGGCGAGCTGGCCGGGACCTTCAACCGCATGGCCGCCGACCTGGAGGCCGCCGACCGGCACCGCAAGGAGCTGGTGGCCAACGTCTCGCACGAGCTGCGCACCCCGATCGCGGCGCTGCGCGCGGTGCTGGAGAACGTGGTGGACGGGGTCTCCGAGGCCGATCCGGCGACGATGGACATCGCGCTGCGGCAGACCGAGCGCCTGGGCCGCCTGGTGGAACACCTGCTGGACCTGTCCAGACTCGACAACGGCGTGGTGCCGCTGCACTCGCGCCGCTTCGAGGTGTGGCCCTATCTGGCGGGTGTGCTCAAGGAGGCCAACATGACCAAGGGTCAGGGGCACTCCCGCACCGACGTCCACCTCCATCTGGAGGTGACCCCCTCGGACATGGTCGCGTACGCCGACACCGAGCGGCTGCACCAGGTGGTCGCCAACCTGATCGACAACGCCGTCAAGCACAGCCCGCCCCACGGCCGGGTGACGGTGCGGGCACGCCCCGGCCGGGCCCCGCTGAGCCTGGAGCTGGAGGTGCTGGACGAGGGCCCGGGCATCCCGGAGGCGGACCGCGCCAGGGTCTTCGAGCGCTTCGGCCGCTCCGCCTCGGCCGAGGGCGGCGACGGCGGCACGGGGCTGGGGCTGGCCATCGCGCGCTGGGCGGTGGATCTGCACGGCGGGCGGATCGGGGTGGCCGAATCCCCGAGCGGCTGCCGGATCCTCGTCACCCTTCCCGGCGATACGTCCGGACTGGAGTTGACGTAGGCTCGAAGCAGCCGCGAGGTGAGGGAGCGAGGCAGGGGCCACTCCCTGGGGTGCCCCTTCCCTGAAGCAGTCGAACCATGTTCGTTTCCCGCCGAAGAAAGCGCCGAAACGCACCTGCGGATGTGACTTAGGCGACGCAAACACCATGCCGACTGCACCGAACGGCGCAGGGAGCGTAGCCTTTATTTCTGCTGTCCACCCACACAGGTAAGCGGAAGAGGGCGGTTGCCGCCGTGTCGCCACAGGCCCCCAAGACTTCGAGTTCTCCCAGGACCGAACAGGACGGGCAGGGCAAGAGTCCTGCCGCCGGTTTCGGTGCCAACGAGTGGCTCGTCGACGAGATCTACCAGCAGTACCTCCAGGACCCGAACTCAGTGGACCGGGCTTGGTGGGACTTCTTCGCCGACTACAAGCCGGGACAGGCCGCCGGAGGTGCCGCGGCCCCCAGCGCGTCGAAGCCCGCGGGTGAGCCCCAGGCGTCACAGGCCTCTCAGCCGCGGCAGACGGCGCCCGCCGCGAAGGCCCCCGCGGCCGAGCCCGCCAAGGCCGCGCCCGCGAAGAGCGAGCCGGCCGCCAAGGCCGCTCCTCCCAAGAGCGAGCCCGCCAAGCCCGCGACCGAGGCCGCGCCCGCCGGGAGCGGGGACGGCCGGGCGGCCGGACCGGAGTACGTGCCGCTGCGCGGCCCGTCCGCCGCGGTCGCCCGGAACATGAACGCCTCGCTGGAGCTGCCCACCGCCACGTCGGTGCGCGCGATCCCGGTGAAGCTGCTCATCGACAACCGCATCGTCATCAACAACCACCTCAAGCGCGCCCGCGGCGGCAAGGTGTCCTTCACGCACCTCATCGGCTACGCCATGGTGCAGGCGCTCAAGGCGATGCCGTCGATGAACCACTCGTACACCGAGAAGGACGGCAAGCCGACGCTGGTCAAGCCCGACCACGTCAACCTCGGCCTGGCCATCGACCTGGTCAAGCCCAACGGTGACCGCCAGCTCGTGGTGGCCGCCATCAAGAAGGCCGAGACGCTGACCTTCTTCGAGTTCTGGCAGGCCTACGAGGACATCGTGCGCCGCGCCCGGAACAACAAGCTGACGATGGAGGACTTCTCCGGCGTCACCGCCTCGCTGACCAACCCCGGCGGCATCGGCACCGTCCACTCGGTGCCGCGCCTGATGCCCGGCCAGGGCCTGATCATCGGCGTCGGCGCGATGGAGTACCCGGCGGAGTTCCAGGGCACCTCGCAGGACACCCTGAACAAGCTGGGCGTCTCCAAGGTCATGACGCTGACCAGCACCTACGACCACCGTGTGATCCAGGGCGCCGCCTCCGGCGAGTTCCTGCGGATCATGCACCAGCTGCTGCTCGGCGAGAACGACTTCTACGACGAGATCTTCAAGGCGCTGCGCATCCCCTACGAGCCGGTGCGCTGGCTGCGCGACATCGACGTCTCCCACGACGACGACGTCACCAAGGCCGCCCGTGTCTTCGACCTGATCCACTCCTACCGGGTCCGCGGCCACGTCATGGCCGACACCGACCCGCTGGAGTACGAGCAGCGCAAGCACCCCGACCTCGACATCACCGAGCACGGGCTCACCCTGTGGGACCTGGAGCGGGAGTTCGCGGTCGGCGGCTTCGCCGGCAAGTCCCTGATGAAGCTGCGCGACATCCTGGGCGTGCTGCGCGACTCGTACTGCCGCACCACCGGCATCGAGTACATGCACATCCAGGACCCCAAGCAGCGCAAGTGGATCCAGGACCGCGTCGAGCGCCCGCACTCCTCGCTGGAGCGCGACGAGCAGCTGCGCATCCTGCGCAGGCTGAACGCCGCCGAGGCGTTCGAGGTCTTCCTGCAGACCAAGTACGTGGGCCAGAAGCGCTTCTCGCTGGAGGGCGGCGAGTCCGTCATCCCGATGCTGGACGCCGTGCTCGACGCCGCCGCCGAGGCGCGTCTGGACGAGGTCGTCGTCGGTATGGCCCACCGCGGCCGCCTCAACGTGCTGGCCAACATCGTGGGCAAGTCCTACGCCCAGATCTTCCGCGAGTTCGAGGGCAACCTCGACCCGAAGTCGATGCACGGCTCCGGCGACGTGAAGTACCACCTGGGCGCCGAGGGCACCTTCACCGGCCTGGACGGCGAGGAGATCAAGGTCTCCCTCACCGCCAACCCCTCCCACCTGGAGGCCGTGGACCCGGTGGTGGAGGGCGTGGCCCGCGCCAAGCAGGACATCATCGGCAAGGGCGGCACGGACTTCACCGTCCTGCCCGTCCAGCTCCACGGCGACGCGGCCTTCGCGGGCCAGGGCGTGGTGGCCGAGACGCTGAACATGTCGCAGCTGCGCGGCTACCGCACCGGCGGCACCGTGCACGTGGTCATCAACAACCAGGTCGGCTTCACCGCCCCGCCGGAGTCGGCGCGCTCCTCGATGTACGCCACGGACGTGGCGCGGATGATCGAGGCGCCGGTCTTCCACGTCAACGGCGACGACCCGGAGGCCTGCGTGCGCGTGGCGCGGCTGGCCTTCGAGTTCCGCCAGGCGTTCAACAAGGACGTGGTGATCGACCTCATCTGCTACCGCCGCCGCGGTCACAACGAGGCCGACAACCCGCACTTCACCCAGCCGGTGATGTACAACCTGATCGACAAGAAGCGCTCGGTGCGCAAGCTCTACACCGAGTCGCTGATCGGCCGGGGCGACATCACGCTGGAGGAGGCCGAGCAGGCGCTCCAGGACTTCCAGGGGCAGCTGGAGAAGGTCTTCACCGAGGTCCGCGACGCCACCAGCCAGCCGGCTCCGGCGGAGGTTCCGGCCCCGCGGGCGGAGTTCCCGGTCTCGGTGGACACCGGCGTCAGCGCGGAGGTCCTCAAGCGGATCGCCGAGTCCCAGGTCAACATCCCCGAGCGGATCACCGTCCACCCCAGGCTGCTGCCGCAGCTCCAGCGCCGCGCGGCGATGGTGGAGGAGGACAGGATCGACTGGGCGATGGGCGAGACGCTCGCCGTCGGCTCGCTGCTGATGGAGGGCACCCCCGTCCGGCTGGCCGGCCAGGACTCCCGCCGCGGCACCTTCGGCCAGCGCCACGCGGTGCTGGTGGACCGGGAGACCGGCGAGGACTACACCCCGCTGCTGTACCTGTCCGAGGAGCAGGCCCGCTTCAACGTCTACGACTCGCTGCTGAGCGAGTACGCGGCGATGGGCTTCGAGTACGGCTACTCCCTGGCCCGCCCCGAGGCGCTGGTGATGTGGGAGGCGCAGTTCGGCGACTTCGTCAACGGCGCGCAGACGGTCGTGGACGAGTTCATCTCCTCGGCCGAGCAGAAGTGGGGCCAGACCTCCGGCGTCACGCTGCTGCTGCCGCACGGCTACGAGGGCCAGGGCCCGGACCACTCCTCGGCCCGGATCGAGCGCTTCCTCCAGCTGTGCGCGCAGAACAGCATGACGGTCGCGGCGCCGACCCTGCCGTCGAACTACTTCCACCTGCTGCGCTGGCAGGTGCACAACCCGCACCACAAGCCGCTGATCGTCTTCACCCCGAAGTCGATGCTCCGGCTCAAGGCGGCTACCTCGAAGGCGGCGGAGTTCACCTCCGGCGGCTTCCGCCCGGTCGTCGGCGACTCCTCGGTGGACCCGGCCCAGGTGCGCAAGGTCGTCTTCTGCTCCGGCAAGGTCTACTACGACCTCGCCGCCGAGCGGAGCAAGCGGGGCGTGACCGACACCGCGATCATCCGGCTGGAGCGGCTGTACCCGCTGCCCAGCAAGGAGATCCAGGCCGAGATGGCCCGCTACTCCGGCGCCTCGACGATCGTGTGGGCGCAGGAGGAGCCGGCGAACCAGGGCGCGTGGCCGTTCATCGCGCTCAACCTGGTGGACCACCTCGACCTGTTCATCGGCTCGGGGAAGGCCCCGAACGCGGACCGGCTGCGCCGGGTCTCGCGTCCGTCGTCCTCCTCCCCGGCGGTGGGCTCGGCCAAGCGCCACCAGGCCGAGCAGCAGCAGCTGGTCAACGAGGTCTTCGACCTCTGAGGCTCTGAGGCTCTGAGGCCGGCAAGACCGGCAGAGGGGCCGAGGGCGGCCCGCCGCCGTCCGCAGGCCCCGTGGGGCCCGTACCGTCACCTCGACGGTACGGGCCCCACGCCCGTGGTACCGACGCACGACCATCCGGCCCCGACAGGAGACGGCCATGTACTTCACCGACCGCGGTATCGAGGAGCTGGCGCAGCGGCGCGGCGAGGAGGAGGTCACCTTCGAGTGGCTCTCCGAGCAGCTGCGGACCTTCGTCGACCTCAACCCGGACTTCGAGGTCCCCGTCGAGCGGCTGGCGACCTGGCTGGCGCGCCTGGACGACGAGGACGAGTGACGGCGGGCGGCCCCCGCGCCCGCGGTGCGGCCGTGTCCTCTCCTTGACTTCGCGCCACCGCGATATATCGTGTCTCTTCAGGGACGCGATATGTCGTCGTACGCCGATGCAGGGGAGGCCGCCGTGCCAGGCCGGTCCGAGTGGTCCGTGGACGCGCCGTGCGAGCTCGTCTTCGAGGAGGAGGTCCACACCCTGCGGGTGCGCGTCGTGGGCGGCGCGGTGAACGTCGTCGGCACCGACGCCCCGCCCGCCAGGCTGGAGGTCGGGGCCGTCACCGGCCCCCCGCTGACCGTCCGGCTGGAGAACGGCACGCTCACGGTCGCCTACGACGACCTGCCCTGGAAGGGGCTCCTCACCCTCCTGGACCGCGAGGCCCGGCGGCACAGCGCCGACGTCTCGCTCGCCGTGCCCGCCGGCGTCCGGGTCGAGGTCGGCGTGGTCGGGGCCGACGCGATGGTCACCGGCATCGAGGGGGGCACCGAGGTGCGGGGAATCACCGGCGGCGTCACGCTGGTGGGCCTGCGCGGCGACGCACGGGCCCACACGGTCTCCGGCGGTGTGCAGGCGCAGGGCGTGACGGGGGGCCTGCGCTTCAACTCCGTCTCCGGCGATCTGACGGTCATCGACGGCGGCGGCTCGCCGGTGCGGGCCGACTCCGTCAGCGGCGACATGGCGGTCGATCTGGCCCCGGCACGGGAGCGGCGGCGCACCGACGTCCGGCTGAACTCCGTGTCGGGCGGGATAGCGCTGCGGCTGCCGGAGCCGGCCGACGCCGCCGTGGAGGCGGGCACCGCCGCGGGCGCGGTCTCCTGCGCCTTCGAGGAGCTGCGGATCTCCGGGCAGTGGGGCGCCAGGCGGGTCACCGGCACCCTCGGCACGGGCGACGGGCTGCTGCGGGCCGCCACCGTCTCCGGCTCGATCGCCCTGCTGCGCCGCCCGGAGCCGGACACCGGCGAGGAGGCCGGTGCCCCCTTCGCGGCCGGCGGCACATCCGCGCCGGCCGAGCCCTCCCCCCGTAAGGACGTGTGACATGCCCCCCGTCTTCGCCCACGGCCGACTGCGCCTGTACCTGCTGAAGCTGCTCGACGAGGCGCCGCGCCACGGCTACGAGGTGATCCGGTTGCTGGAGGAACGCTTCCAGGGGCTGTACGCGCCCTCGGCCGGCACCGTCTACCCGCGGCTGGCCAAGCTGGAGGCCGAGGGGCTGGTCAGCCACACCACCGAGGGCGGCCGCAAGGTCTACTCGCTCACCGACGCCGGCCGCGCCGAGCTCGCCGGCAGGCAGGGCGAGCTGACCGAGCTGGAACTGGAGATCCACCAGTCGCTGGCGGCCCTGGCCGCCGACATCCGCGAGGACGTCAGCGGCGCGGCCGGCGACCTGCGCCGCGAGATGCGCGAGGCGGCCGAGCGGACCCGCGGCGCCGGGCAGGCTCCGGGTTCCGGGCAGGCTCCGGGTTCCGGGGGAGGCGAAGGTACCGAGGGCGACGGTACGTCCGCGCCCGGCTGGGAGAAGGCCTGGGAGAGCGTCCGGGAGGGCTCCTGGGGCGACGAGGACGCGCTGCGGGCCGCGCGCGAGGAGATGCGCCGGGCCGGTGAGCAGTGGAAGGAGCAGGCCCGCCGCGCCCGCCAGGAGGCCCAGCAGGCCAGGCTCCAGGCGCGCAAGGCCCGGCAGGCGCGGGACGCCGCCCGCCAGGAGGCCGAGCGGATCGCCCGCCGGGTCCAGGAGCAGGTCCAGTCACACGTCCAGCAGGGTGACTGGCAGGGAGCGGTGCGCGCGGGCATGTCGGAGCTGGGCAGGCACCTGGGCGGTCTGGGAGGCCTGAACGGTCTGGGCAACCTGGGAGACCTCGGAGACCTGGGCGGCTCCGCTCGCTCCGGCCGGAGCGAGCCCCGGCCGGAGCGAGCGGAGCCGGACGAACGGGCGGGCGCGGAGCGGACGTCGGCCCCGGAGTGGGCCGAGGAGCCCGCCACGCCGTCCGGCGACCCCCGGCGCGATCTGGAGCGGCTGCTGGACCGGTTCCGCGACGACGTGCGGGACGCGGCCCGCGACCACGGCGTGGACGAGGAGCGGCTGCGCGAGGCCCGCCGCCATCTGTCGACGGCGGCGGCCCGCATCGTCTCCCTGCTGCGCTCGCCCGGCACGGACGGCACGAACGGCCCGAACGGCACCGGCTGCCCCGGGGCCTGAAAGCACGGTGGCCCGCCTCCCCGGGGACGGTGGCGGGCCGTCAGACCGTCAGGACGATCTTGCCGAAGAGGTCGCCCGCCGCCATCTTCTCGAAGCCCTCGCGTGCCCGGCCCAGCGGCAGCGTGGAGTCGATCACCGGGCGGACGCCCTTGGCCGCGCAGAAGTTCAGCAGCCCGGCCAGTTCCTCCTTGGAGCCCATCGTGGAGCCGACGACCTTCAGCTCCAGGAAGAAGATCCGGTTCAGCTCGGTGGCCGGCGGGTTCGGGCCGCTGGTGGCGCCCGAGATGACCAGCCTGCCGCCGGGCTTGAGGGACTTCACCGAGTGGGACCAGGTGGCGGCCCCGACCGTCTCGATCACCGCGTCCATCCGGTGCGGCAGCCGTGCGCCGCTCTCGAACGCCGCCTCGGCGCCCAGTTCCTCGGCCCGCCCGCGCTTGGCCTCGTCCCGGCTGGTGGCGAAGACCCGCAGGCCCGCCGCGGCGCCCAGCACGATGGCGGCCGTGGCGACGCCGCCGCCCGCGCCCTGCACCAGGACGGAGTCCCCGGGGCGCACCTCGGCGTTGGTGAAGAGCATCCGGTACGCGGTCAGCCAGGCCGTCGGCAGGCAGGCCGCCTCCTCGAAGGAGAGCTCCTTCGGCTTGGGCAGGACGTTCCACTGCGGTACGGCGACCCGCTCGGCGAAGGTGCCCTGGTACTTCTCGGTCAGGATCGAGGGCCGCTCGCGCGGCCCGACCCCGTGCCCGGTCGCGCCGATGACGGAGTAGAGCACGACCTCGTTGCCGTCGGCGTCCACCCCGGCCGCGTCGCAGCCGAGGATCATCGGCAGCGACTCCTCGTCCAGGCCGACACCGCGCAGGGACCACAGATCGTGGTGGTTGAGGGACGCCGCCTTGACGTCGACGGTCGTCCAGCCGAGCGGAACGTCCGGCTCCGGACGCTCGCCCAGCTCCAGTCCGGTCAGCGGATTGTCTCGGTCGATGCGCGCGGCATAGGCAGCAAACATGATCCAAACCCTAGGCCGAGCCGGGCCGCCGCGGAACAGGACAGCCGTGTGACACTCGCCGCCGGCCCGCACCGACGGCCGGGTGAACGGCCGGGTGGCACGGACGGCGCCGGAAGGACGGAAGGGCGGTGCGGGCCCCGGCCCGGGGTCCGCACCGCCCTCGCGACGGCGTCCGCCTCTCAGAGGACCTTCGACAGGAACGCCTTCGTCCGCTCGTGCTGCGGATCGGTCAGCACATCGCGCGGATGGCCCGACTCCACGACCACGCCGTCGTCCATGAAGACCAGCGAGTCGCCGACCTCCCGGGCGAAGCCCATCTCATGGGTGACGACGACCATCGTCATGCCGTCCTCGGCCAGTCCGCGCATGACGTCCAGCACCTCGCCGACCAGCTCCGGGTCGAGCGCCGAGGTGGGCTCGTCGAAGAGCATCAGCTTGGGCTCCATCGCCAGCGCGCGGGCGATGGCCACCCGCTGCTGCTGGCCGCCGGAGAGCTGGGAGGGGTAGTTGTCGGTCCGGTTGCCGAGTCCGACCCGCTCCAGCAGCTTCAGGGCCCGTTCCCGGGCCGCCGTCTTCGACTCGCCCTTGACCTGGACGGGCGCCTCCATGACGTTCTCCACCGCGGTCATGTGCGGGAAGAGGTTGAAGCGCTGGAAGACCATGCCGATGTCGCGGCGCTGGGCGGCGACCTCGCGCTCCTTGAGCTCGTAGAGCTTGTCGCCCTTCTGCCGGTAGCCGACCAGATGGCCGTCGACCGACAGCCGCCCGGCGCTGATCTTCTCCAGGTGGTTGATGCAGCGCAGGAAGGTGGACTTGCCGGAGCCGGACGGGCCGACCAGGCAGAACACCTCGCCCGCGGCGACCTCCAGGTCGATGCCCTTGAGGATGTGGGCGTGGCCGAAGGACTTGTGGACGCCTTCCGCCTTCACCATCGGGACAGCTGGGGTGGTCATACCGTCTTCCCTCCCACCCGGCTCGGCGTGCGGAACGAGGTGAGGCTCTTGCTGATCCGCTGCCACGGCGTGGGCGGCAGGCTGCGGGACGAGCCGCGCTGGAAGTAGCGCTCCAGGTAGAACTGGCCGACGCTGAGGATCGTGGTGAGGATCAGGTACCAGATGGTCGCCACCAGCAGCAGCTCCATCACCTCCAGGTTCCGCGAGGAGATCCTGGTGGCGGAGAACAGCAGCTCGCTGTACTGGATGGCGTAGGCCAGCGACGAGGTCTTGAGCATGTTGATGAACTCGTTGCCGGTCGGCGGGATGATGACCCGCATGGCCTGCGGCAGCACGATGCGGCGCATGGTGCGCGAGCCGGTCATCCCGAGCGCGTGGGCCGCCTCGGTCTGGCCCTCGTCCACCGACTGGATGCCCGCGCGGCTGATCTCGGCCATGTAGGCGGCCTCGTTCAGGCCCAGGCCCAGCAGCGCGGCGAGGAACGGCGTCATCACGTCGTTCATCTCGTCGCGGTAGAAGCCCAGGTCCAGGATCGGGAAGATCAGCGCCAGGTTGTACCAGATCAGCAGCTGCACCAGGACGGGGGTGCCGCGGAAGACCCAGATGTAGCCCCAGGCGACGGACGACATCACCGGGTTCTTCGACAGCCGCATCACCGCGAGGAGGGTGCCGAGCACCACGCCCATGAGCATGGCGAGCAGGGTGATCCACAGGGTGTTGACCGCACCGGTGAGGATCGTCTCGTGGTTGAGGTAGCGCCCCACCGTCGGCCAGGTGATGTCGGCGCCCACGAAGGCCGCCACCACCAGGCCGAACAGGACGAGCACGATCGCGGCGCTTATCCAGCGGCCGTAGTGGCGCACCGGGATGGCCTTGACGGCCTCGGGCGGCACCGGGGAGCTCTTGGCCACCGGCACCGCACCGCCCGCCCCGGCTCCACCGCCCTCGGTGTTGGAGGCCGGCACCGGCGCGGATGGTGCCTTGTCTTCAGGTTCGGACACGGAGAGTTACCTTTGCTGTGGAACTACGGAGGTTCGCTGCGGCTCACTTGCCGCCGTTGACGGTGGCCTCCTCGACCCCGGCGTCGGTGACCTCCCACTTCTCCAGCACCTTCTGGTACTCGCCGTTCTCGATGATGGCGTCCAGGGCCGCCTTGATGGCGTCGCGCAGCTCGGTGTTCTCCTTGCTGACGGCGATGCCGTAGGGGGCGGCGTCGATCTGGTCGCCGACGACCTCGAAGTCCTCACCGCCGCCGGAGGTCTTGGCGTTGTACGCGGCGACCGGGTAGTCGTTGATGTCGGCGACCGCGCGGCCCTGCTTGACCTGGAGGAGCGCCTCGGTGTCCTTGTCGAAGGCGAGGATCTTGATCGGCTTGTCGCACTTCTCGCTCTGCGCCTCGGCGAGCTCCTCGTTCGCCGTACCGCGCTGGAGCGCGACGGTCTCGCCGCAGAGGTCGTCCAGGGACTTGATGCCCTCCGGGTTGCCCTTCTTGACCAGGATCGTGGAGCCGGCCCGGAAGTAGTCGACGAAGTCGACGCCCTCGCCGACCTTCTCGCCCTTGTCGTCCAGGCCCTCCTGGCGCTGCTTGGTGTCGGTCATCGCCGACATGATGATGTCGTGGCGACCGGAGTTCAGACCGGTGATCAGCCCGTCGAAGGTGCCGTTGCCGAACTCGAACTCGACGCCGAGCTGCTTGCTCAGGGCCTCGCCCAGGTCGGGGTCGATACCGGCGATCTCGTCGTTCTCGTCGTAGAACTCGACCGGCGCGTACGCGATGTCCGAGCCGACCTTGATGACGCCGGCGGACTGGATGTCCTTGGGGAGCTTGTCGAACAGCGGCGCCTCGGAGCTCTTGGCCTCGCCGCCGCCCTTGCCGCCCTCGTCGGTCTGGTCCCCGCACGCGGTCAGCAGCAGGGAGCCGGTGATCGCGACGGCCGCGGCGGCGGCCAGGCGCCGGCGCGCGGACGGCCCGCGGGAGCCTTCCACCGAGGGCAGGGGGCGGTTGGTGCGTGCGGTCATGAGGGGGTCCTCCTGCGGGGTGATGTGGAGTGTCCGGGGTCGTCCGGGCACGCCCGGGGCGCGCGGCGACACTGCGTGATGTGGGCATCTTGCCATCCGGACACCCGAGGTCAGGATGCCTGGCATGTCAAAATCGGATAACGGGCGACCGGGAAAGATCGGCGCCTGACGAGACGTATGCCACCACCCGCCCGGCCGCCTCGCTCAAATGAGCGGCGGCGCGCACACAGGGGGAGAGAGCTTCATCACTCCCCTCCCGCGGCGTCGATCGGCCTTCCACCCTCTCTACAGGCTCTTTGCCCAGGATGCCCCATGTCCGGCGCACTTCGCGGGCAGCCGGTGAGACGGAAGACATTCGTGCACGGTGGCGCTCATCCGGTAGAAAGAGCAGTTACACCCCTCACCCGGGGACCAGGGCGTGAGTGCGACGCGCCCGGCGTCCGTTACCACCTCGACGGCGGCCCCATCCGCCGGAGAGGCCGCGGACGTGGTGCCCGCCCGCGCCTCGACCAGGCAGCGGCCACCCTCGATCAGGAATTTCAGCAAAGGGGTCAAAAAGTGGCAGCGGAGATCGTCAATTCCCAGGGCAAGCTGGACGGCGGCGTCGAGTCGGCCATCGATCCGGCGTTCGCCCTGCACCGCGGCGGCAAGATGGCGGTCCGGGCGACCGTGCCGGTGCGGGACGCGGACGACCTTTCCCTGGCCTACACGCCGGGTGTGGCCAAGGTGTGCAGCGCCATCGCCGAGCAGCCGGAACTGGTCCACGACTACACCTGGAAGTCGCAGGTCGTCGCGGTCGTCACGGACGGAACCGCGGTGCTGGGCCTGGGCGACATCGGCCCGCAGGCGTCGCTGCCGGTGATGGAGGGCAAGGCGATCCTCTTCAAGCAGTTCGGCGGCGTGGACGCGGTCCCGATCGCGCTGGACTGCACCGACGTGGACGAGATCGTGGAGACCGTCGTCCGGCTCGCGCCCTCCTTCGGAGGCGTCAACCTGGAGGACATCTCCGCTCCGCGCTGCTTCGAGATCGAGCGCAGGCTCCAGGAGCGCCTGGACATCCCGGTCTTCCACGACGACCAGCACGGCACGGCGATCGTCACGCTCGCCGCGCTGCGCAACGCCGCCCGGCTGCGCGGCGTCGCACTCGGCGAACTGCGCGCGGTCATCTCCGGGGCCGGCGCGGCCGGGGTGGCCATCGCGAAGATCCTGGTGGAGGCCGGCATCGGCGACGTGGCGGTCTGCGACCGCAAGGGCATCGTCTCGGCCGGCCGCACCGACCTCACCGACGTCAAGCGGGAGCTGGCGGGCTTCACCAACAAGGCCAAGCTGAGCGGATCGCTGGAGTCCGCGATGGACGGCGCGGACGTCTTCATCGGCGTGTCCGGCGGCACGGTCCCCGAGGAGGCCGTCGCGAGGATGGCGAAGGACGCCTTCGTCTTCGCCATGGCCAACCCCACTCCGGAGATCCACCCGGACGTCGCCCGCGGTTACGCCTCGGTCGTCGCCACCGGCCGCAGCGACTACCCGAACCAGATCAACAACGTCCTGGCCTTCCCCGGCATCTTCGCCGGCGCCCTCCAGGTGCGGGCCTCGAAGATCACCGAGGGCATGAAGCTGGCCGCCGCCGAGGCGCTGGCCGCGGTGGTCTCCGACGAGCTGAGCGCCGACTGCGTGATCCCCTCCCCGTTCGACGAGCGGGTCGCCCCGGCGGTGACCTCCGCCGTCGCCGCCGCCGCCCGTGCGGAGGGCGTGGCGCGGCGCTGAGCGCCGGTCGAGCGCCCACCGTGTGACACGGTCGCGCGGGGGCGGTACGGGCCTGGTCCCGTACCGCCCCCGCGGCCTTTCCACCCGCGAGCCGTCTCCGGGCCGCCGGCCCCGGTCACTTCAGGCCGAGCACCATCGCGTCGGCCGGCGACGCCCACACCGTCCGCGCCTCGGCGAAGCCCGCCGCGCGCAGCGCCTCCACATGCCAGGCCGCGGACTGCGTCTCACCGTCGGCGTGGTCCCCCGCCACCGGGTCGCCGAAGATCCGGAAGCGCTCGGCGGCCGGCTCCGCCAGCACCGGGTCGGCGGCCGCCGCCGCCCACCAGTCCGCCCAGTCCTGGGTGCCCGCGGCCTTCTCCCGCTCGCGCCGCGCCCGGTGGAAGGCGTTGACGGCCTCGTTGATCCGGGGCGTGGCGGGGTCGGGCATGTGGTCGGCGTTGATCAGGATCCCGCCGTCCCGCAGGACGCCCGCGAGCCGCCCGTACAGCGCCCGCAGCTCGTCGGTGCGCAGCCAGTGCAGCGCGGTGGAGGTGAGCACGGCGTCGTACGACCGGTGCGGCAGGGCGTCCGTCCACCGCGGGTCGCGCAGGTCCGCGGTGACGAACGCGGCGCGGGGCTCGGCGGCGAAGTGGCCGCGCGCGATGGTCAGCAGGGCCGGGTCCAGATCGACCCCGGTGCCGGCGGCCCCGGGGAACCGGCGCAGCAGCCGGCCGGTGATGCTCCCCGTGCCGCAGGCCAGGTCCAGCACCTTCGGCTCGGTCCCCACCAGCGCCTCGACGGCGTCGAGCATCGCCGCGAAGCGCTCCTCCCGGTCGGGCATGTACCACTCCTGCTGCCGGTCCCAGCTCTCCTGCCAGTGCCTCCACCGCTCACCCTCGGCCGTACCCGCCGGCCCGCCCGTCCCCGTCCCGGCCTCCGTGTCCGCCTGTGTCACGACAATCTCCCGCACCCTGGATACGTAATAGCCTGTATTGAGGCGCGCCCCTTACCCGCCCCTCTCCCCGACCATAGAGCGAGACTGTAAGGACCACAAGTGGAACTGAACTATTACTCGGACTTCGCCGTGCGGCTGGTCAACACCGAGCAGCCGCGGCGCGGCGAGGACACGCTCACCTCCGTGGAGGCCGTACGCGCCCTCTTCGGCCCGGGCCAGAGCGCCGCGCGGCGCGCCACGGAGGCCGACGTGACCCGGCTGCGGGGGGTGCGTACCCGGCTGCGCGCGGTCTTCACCGCCGCCTCGGAAGGCGACGAGACCAGGGCCGTGGACCTGCTCAACGCCCTGCTGCTGGAGTTCCCGGCCAGCCCGCAGATCTCCGGCCACGACTACCTGGACGACGCCGGCCGCCCCCGCTGGCACATGCACCTGGCCGACCACCCCGCCAACGCCACCGCCGGATACACGGCCGTCGCCTGCATGGGTCTGGCCTTCCACCTCACCGACCTGGGCGTGGACCGGCTGGGCGTCTGCCAGGCCGACCCCTGCCGCAACGCCTACCTGGACACCTCGACCAACCGCTCCCGGCGCTACTGCTCCGACCGCTGCGCCACCCGCGCCAACGTCGCCGCCTACCGGGCCCGCAAACGCCTGGAAAGCAGCGGCCGCAGCGCCGAGAACACCCAGCCCAGCAACGCGCCCGGGGTGCGCTGAACCTGCCGCGGGGGCCGCAGCCGCACCCACGCCCGCGCCACCACGAGCTCGTCGGGCACCACCCCGAACTCGCGGCTGTCGTTGCGCACCGACGGGTTGTCGCCCCGCACCCACCAGCCGCCGTCCCGCCGCTCCACGGCCCGCTTGACGATCAGCAGGTCGTGCTGGAAGGGATGCCGCACCACGACCACGTGCCCGGGCCGCACCGCTCCCCCGTAGCGCACCACCAGCAGATCGCCGGGGCGCAGCGTCGGCTCCATCGACGGGTTGTAGACTTCGGCCAGCCCGATCCGCAGCAGCCCGCGGCCCTCCTGCTCGTCCGCCCGCTCCGGCATCCGCCGCACCTCCGCTCCCGTGCTCGCCCCTGCGCCCTGCCCGTGTACCCTCCTGGTCCCCACATCCCTCGGACTTTTGTCGCAGGCGAGTGGGGGCACACGCGAAAAGGCGCTCCTCACGGAGTAATCTCGCACGTGAGAAGACGATCACGAGGAAGGACAGCTCTATGCTCTCCCGCCTGTTCGCCCCGAAGGTGAAGGTCAGCGCCCACTGCGACCTTCCCTGCGGCGTCTACGACCCGGCCCAGGCCCGCATCGAGGCCGAGTCGGTCAAGGCCATCCAGGAGAAGTACCAGGCGAACGACGACCCGCACTACCGGGCTCGTGCGACGTACATCAAGGAGAACCGGGCCGAGCTCGCCAAGCACCACATCTCGGTGCTGTGGAGCGACTACTTCAAGGCCCCGCACTTCGAGAAGTACCCGCAGCTCCACCAGCTGGTGAACGACGCCCTCAAGGCCGCCTCGGCCGCCAAGGGCTCCACCGACCCGGCCACGGGCCAGAAGCTGCTGGACCTCATCGCCGAGATCGACAAGATCTTCTGGGAGACCAAGAAGGCCTGACCCGGGTTCCGGGGCCCGGCCCCGGCCCATCCAGGACCCACCGGTCCTTCCTTCCGCGCCCGGCCCGCGGGTTCCCCACCCGGAACCCCGCGGGCCGGGCGCGGCCCCCTCCGGCCGGTCACGGGCCGCACGGCAGGCCTCGGTCGCTCAGGAAACCTGCCGCGTGAACAGCAGGGTGGGTTCGGCGAGGATGTCGCGGCCCAGTTCGCTCTTGTAGATCAGGTCGATGCTGCCGAAGCGGGCCTGGCCGTAGTCCAGGCCGAGTTCGGCGACCGCCTTGCGGACGGCGTCCTCGGAGGTGCTCTCGACCTCCAGGAAGGTGGGCAGGTCCGGCCAGGTATCGAGGTCGTAGGTGACGATGCCGAGCCGCCACTCCTCGCGGTAGTTCTGCTGGTAGCGCACCTGGCGCAAGCCGAGGGCGGTGAGGAGTTCGGCGGTCTTCTCCAGGTCGCTGACCTCGACCTCGATCTCGGTGGTGCCGTTGATGTGGGTGGCGTCGGTGACCTGCTTCAGGGTGAGCGTGGTCCTGCCGCCCTCGTCCCGCAGTCGCAGCCACTGCTCGCCCTGGACGGCGTCGTTCTCGAAGATCAGGCGGGTGAACAGGGTCTTGTCGAGGACCCGCTCGGCTCCGGCCGACCGGAGGTGGTCGCGTACGGCGTCCACGTCGATCGCCAGGAACTTCGCCTCATACTCGTGCTGTGCCATCGCTTCCTGTTCTTCCTCGGTGGGTGGGGCCTATGCGGTCAGGTCGTGGAGGTCCTGCTCGCGCAGCTTTCTGACCTCGGCGCACACGTCGCTGCCCACGAACTCTTCCACGGGCAGGCACAGGTCCATGCGCTGAATGCACACACCAACGTGAAAGGTGCCCTTCGGGTCGCGGTAGAGCCGCACCCCGTAGTAGCCCTCCTGACAGTCGACGCTGTTGTTGAACCGGCAGCCGGCGCACGTCTGGGGCAGTCGCAGCGAACGGATGTGCTTGACCACGAGCGGACGGCAGCCGGGGAGCCGGTAGGAGATGCGGAAGCTGGACGTACCGGCGATCAGCTTCACCTCCTGCGGCTGGGCGCCGAGCTCGTCCAGAAGGAGATCGATGGCGTCCAAGGAGGCGTCCCCGTCGGCCAGGGAGGTCAGGATCCGGACGGACAACTGCGGGGAGTACTTCTCCAGCAGCCGGTGAACCCGGTGGACGTGGCCGCGGTCGGGGATGACGATGTTCGCCCGCGCTCCCACTCCCAGTTCCGTCGTCAGGCGGATCGACTCCTCCAGTGCATCGATCTTGCGTGCCGTAAGAGGCCGTGTCCGGAGGCGTGCGTTCTGTACCTGCGCGAGTTCCTCCGGGGTGGTGCCGAAGATCGAGAAGTTGACGTGGTCGAGTCCCGCCTGCGCACACCCGGGCAGGACTTTCGCGCCGTTCTCCCCGTTCGAGGTGACGCTGACCGCGTAGCCCGTATCTCTCGCCAGGGCGACGAGCTGCGGCAGCCGAGGGTGGAGGGTCGGCTCTCCTCCGGTGAGGTGGATCTCGTTCAGGTCCAGGGCGTCGCGGAGCTGGGTGAGGGCGGTGCGGAAGGAGTCGTCGGGGAAGACCGGGGCGCTGACGAAGCGGGCACCGTTCGTGGCGAGATAGATCGAGACGCGCCCGGAGCGGCCGGTGGTGGCGAAGCTGCCGGGGCGGTGTGCGCGGTTGTCCACGCTGACCGGGGTGCCCTCGTTGTGGCAGAACGTGCACGTCATGCCGCACGAGTCGATGACCTTTACGCGCAGGGTGCGGTCCATCGACACCCGGACGGGAACAGCACTGCTGAGACCTCGTAAGGCGCGGTGCTGGAACATGTGATGCTCCTTCGCATCATGGGAGTGGTTGTGGAACCCCGCCCCTGCCAGGCTCGGGCCGCCGTAGGGGGTACGGGCATACGCACTGGCAAGGGCGGGGCGTCAAGGTCCGGTTCTCACGGCCGAAAGGGGACCGTGTGCGGGATCGGTATCGGCATGCCGAGGCGAGTCAGTTCTGCGAGGCGAATGCGTCGGGGGTGGTGTGCGCGGCGCGGGGCAGCTCGGCCGTGTGCTGGTCCAGGTCGTGCTCGGCGACCTGGACCAGCATCAGAGCCGTGGCACCGGAACCCAGTGCCCACAGCCATCCCAGGCAGGTCTCGAGGTCCCCGGGCGGCCGGACGTGGGCGCTGACTCGTCGACCAACAGATGACAGAGCCTTCACAGATGGGCCTTTCTGGTGAGATATCCCTGCTTGGCGCACGCGAGTCCGCCTGCGCCGGTGCTGGTGGGGGTAAGGCGAGGAGTTGTGCTTGGCTACGCGGTCGCCCGAAGGAGCGGACTGTTGAAGCGTCAGGCCGCCGCAGTCGGTCGGGCCTGGTCGGTCAACGGCCCTGTTCGGAGCCCGGCATCATCAGGGGCGATCTCGAACCAGACCACCTTTCCGGCGCGGTCCGGTCTGGTTCCCCATGCTGCGGACAGTGCGGAGACGAGCAGCAGCCCCCGTCCCGACTCCGCGTCCAGCACTTCGTTTTCCACCCGCAGGGGGTTCGGAGCGGCGTCGGTCACCTCAACTCGCACTCGGACGCCGGTCCAGCGGACACAGACAGCACAGGTGGAGCCGGTGTGCACCACGGCGTTGGTGATCACCTCGCTGGTCAGCAACCGCAGGTCATCCATCCGGCCCTCGGGGACGTCCAGTCCCCACCTGCGGACCGTGTCCACAACCCGACGCCGCGCCGCCGACACGGCTTCGTCAGTGGGCGTCACCAGGAAGCCGTAGCGCCTGGACTCGGCCACTCGTTTCGGCACGGCAGACCACACTCCGCTTCCCTCTCGCCTCGACGCCCGAAGAACCGGGCCGGGCTACGACCATCCACCGGCGCCCGCCGGCTCTGGAAGGTTTCACGGGGGTTTCAATGCCGCGCCGACTTCATGCGCAGGGCGTATCGGCCGCGCTACGTTGAGCATGCACACAGGCGATGACGTAAACAGGCCGCGACGGGGGTCCTGATGACCGGTCAGCCGGAAGAAGTGCTCCAGCACCCACTGTCCTACGCGCGAGCCGCGCTCGGAATGGGTAAGGCGAGATTCGCCGAGACGGTCCGCCTCCACGGACAGCTCCTGGGCCACAACCTGGGGACCACACGCTCGACCGTCTTCAAGTGGGAACGGGGCGACCACGTGCCGGACGACCCCACTCAGGAAGTCATCGCCCACCTGCTGCAGATCCCCGAGTCGGTCCGGAAAGCAACCCCCTGGCCCCGCTGGCTCCCCGCCTGGGACTCCCTGACTTTTGCCGCACCGTGGACCCAGACAGCTACGCTGGAAGCCCTGACCTCACTTGCGGGGAGTGGACCCATGGACCGGAGAGGCTTTCTCGGTATCGGCGGTGCGGCACTCGTCGGCATTGGTACGCAGTGGGCAGCAGCCGACCCTGCCATCGCCGCGGCCGCGACCGGAGACAAGGTCACGTCCGCCACGGTGGACCGGATGAGCGACCGGGTCGAGTCACTGCGCGCCATGGAACAGGAGACCGGAGGCGGCGACTACCTGGACTCCGCACGCACCGACCTGAGCCTGATCAGCCGCATGCTCAAAAACGGCCGGTACAGCGAGGAGACCGCCCAGCGGCTCTACACCCTGGCCGCGGAAGTGTGCTGCCTGCTGGGCTGGATGAGCTACGACGCCAGCCTGCACACCGCCGCCCAGCAGCACTACACCGCCGCCCTCCGGGCCGCCAAGACGGCGGGCGACGACACCCTCGGCGCCCACACCCTGTGCTTCATGGCCACCCAGGCCGCCAACCAGCGCGAGCAACGTGCCGCCGTCGGCCTGATGGAATCCGCCGACGCCGTACGCGACCGCGTCCCGGCCACGATGCGAGCCTCCCTCGCCGCCCACCAGACCACCGTCTACACCAAGACCGGCGACAAGCGGAAAGCGGCAGCGGCCCTCAACCGAGCCTTCGACGCCCTCGACCGCGACGACCGCTCCGACACACCCCCCTACCTTGAGTGGTTCGGCGAAGCCCAGCTCCGCTCCACCGAGGGCCGCTTCCTCCTGGCGACGGGCCAGGCGGCAAAGGCCACCGAGGCCCTGGAACGCTCGGTGAACCAGGCGGCCCCCCGCGACCGCGCGGTCCGCTACGGCACCCTCGCCCTCGCCCACCAGCGCAACGGCGACCTCGACGGCGCACTGGACGCCACCCACAAGGCAGCCCACCTCATCGAGGAAGGCATCCACTCCCAGCGCGGCGTGGAACGCCTCCAGGAAGTCCGCAAGGCATTCGCCCCCTACCGCAACGAAGCGAAGGTCAAAGAAGCGTCCGAACGGATCGCAGCCCTGGCCTCCTGATACAGGCGCGCAGACGGGCTACCCGTGGGTAAAGCTTCTGGACGCTCGATACCCGGCTGCAGAACGGTTCGTTAGACGAGTACGCCAGCAGGCTGCTCGGCCGCCGAGATCGACCGTCTGATGGCCTCACCCGCACCAAGGAGCCACACCCGCACATGATCGAGACCACCACCCGCGTCCACCACCTCAACCTCTACCGCCGCTACTTCGACCTCGTCGCCGCGGGCCGCAAGAACATCGAGGTCCGGGTGCGCTACCCGCACCTGGCCGACATGGCCGCCGGCGACACCATCCGCTTCCGGATCAAGGGCACCGACGAGGTCTGCGACGTACGGGTGAAGCGGGTGACCGCGTACGACGACTTCGAAGCCCTCCTCGACGCTGAAGGCCCCGCCAACATCAACCCCACCGCCACCCGCGGGGAACAGCTCGTCAACATCCGCACCATCTACCCGCCCGAGAAAGAAGCTCTCGGCGCCCTCGCCATTCAGATTGAGCGCGTCCTGTAAGGACCCGGGCATGTGTGCACCCGAAACTCGGCGCGGCCGAGTGCGGCCCCTCCCGCCACCGCCGTAACGACGACCACCGGCCGGCGCGGGCTCAGGCGGCCGGGTGGTGGTGGGCCAGCGCCAGGTGCGGGTCCGCATGGCCCGGGGCGGGTGCCGGGTCGGCGTGCACCAGTGCCGCAGTCGGTTTCGGGACCGCGTGCAGCAGCGCGTGCTCGGCCTCCACCGCGATCCGGTGCGCCCGGCGCACGCTGAGATCTCCGTCGACGACGACGGCGATCTCGGCGCGCAGCCGGTGGCCGATCCAGCGCATCCTCAACTCGCCCACCCCGCGTACGCCTTCGACGCCCAGCAGGGCCTTCTCCGCGGTGTCGACCAGGCCGGGGTCGACGGCGTCCATGACCCGGTGGAACACCTCCCGGCAGGCGTGGCGCAGCACCAGCAGGATCGCCACGGTGATCGCCAGGCCCACGATCGGGTCGGCCGGCCGCCAGTCCAGTGCGGCGCCACCGGCGCCGAGCAGCACCGCCAGCGAGGTGAAGCCGTCGGTGCGGGCGTGCAGGCCGTCGGCGACCAGGGCGGCCGAGCCGATCTCCCGGCCGACGCGGATCCGGTAGCGGGCCACCCACTCGTTGCCGACGAAGCCGGTGACCGCGGCGGCGGCCACGGCCGGGATGTGCTCCATGTCCCGGGGGTCGGCCAACCGGTCGATCGCGGTCCACGCGGCCAGTGCGGCGGAGGCGGCGATGGTGGCCACGATGACGACGCCGGCCAGGTCCTCGGCCCGGCCGTAGCCGTAGGTGAAGCGGCGGGTCGCCGCCCGGCGCCCGAGCAGGAAGGCGATCCCCAACGGCACCGCGGTCAGCGCATCGGCGAAGTTGTGCACGGTGTCGCCGAGCAGAGCCACCGACCCGGACATCGCCACCACGACCAGCTGGGCCAGGGCGGTGGCGCCCAGCACGGCCAGGGAGACCCACAGCGCGCGCAGCCCGCGGGCCGAGGACTCCAGCGCACGGTCGATCCTGTCGGCCGACTCGTGCGAGTGCGGGGTGAACAGGTGCGCCGCCCGGTGGCGCATCCGGGGCCACCGGCCGCCCGGTCCGTGGTCATGACGGCGCCCGCCCTGCCCGTGCCTGTGGGCGGATCCGTGGTCGTGTGCGTGCCCGGTCCCCTCCATGCGGCCTACCGTGGCACAGGGAACCCATTGCGGCTACTGCCGATATACAGGCTGTGACCAGGTGCGACACGCTCGCAGGTGCGTTCCGGGAGCCCCTGCGGGCAAGAGGCGCTGTCACAGGCGGCCGGCAGGGTCGTGACCATGACCGACACCTCCTCGGCGATCGCCGGCTACTGGGACGCGGCCGCGCCCTCCTTCGACGACGAACCCGACTTGTGGGGCCGTGCCGTGGACGACGAGCGGTACGCGCTGATCGCCCGCCTGTGACGTCCCGTCCCTGCCCCGGCCTGCGGCCGGGGCACCCGTGCAGGGACCGCGGGCACGGCCTCAGGGGCGGTAGATCATCTCCAGCAGGCCCGCCGTGATCAGGAACCACGCGCCGATGCCGAAGAGCCAGACCATCTCCAGGACGAAGCCCGCGGTGACCAGGACCAGGGCGGCGACGGCCAGGGCGGCGATGGTCCTGCGGACGCCGCTGTCGAAGAGGGGGCCCCTCATCCGGCCGCGCCCGGGCACCGGTGCGGCCGACCGGCGGCGCACGCCCGGTGGGCGGGGACGCCTACCGGCCTCCCGGCTGCCGCCGTGGACAGCTCCGGCGGCAGCCGGAGAACAGGTGTCATGAGCAACACTGTAGGCAAGTCGCGCCCCTGGCACGAGCCCCGGCACCGGGGTGGCTATCGTCTTCTGGTGCATACGAGCGAGAGCCGTCCCTGTGGCGGAACGGGGACGCCGTGGTAGCCCGCCCGGGCCTGCGTCGGCTGCGGTTCCGGCATCCGGCCCAGGTCGTCGTGGCCGGCTTCGCCGCGGCCGTCGCGGTCGGGACGGTGCTGCTGATGCTGCCGATCGCCAAGGAGGGGCCCGGCGGCGCGAGCGTGCTGGAGGCGATGTTCACCGCCACCTCCGCCGTCTGCGTGACCGGGCTGGTGGTGGTGGACACCCCGGTCTACTGGACCGGCTTCGGCGAAGGGGTGATCCTGGCGCTGATCCAGGTCGGCGGCTTCGGGATCATGACCTTCGCGTCCCTGCTGGTGGTGCTGGTCTCCCGCCGCCTCGGGCTGCGCGCCCGCCTCACGGCCGCGGCGGAGACCAAGACCCTGGGACTGGGCGAGGTGCGCTCCGTCGTGGCCGGGGTGGTCAAGTTCAGCCTGGCGCTGGAGGCGGTCACCGCCCTGGTACTGACCCTGCGGTTCGGGCTGGGCTACGACGAGCCCTGGCCGCGGGCGGTGTGGCTGGGCGTCTTCCACGCGGTCTCCGCGTTCAACAACGCCGGTTTCGCCCTCTACACCGACAGTCTGATGGACTTCGTCACCGATCCGTGGATCTGCCTGCCCATCGCCTTCGCCGTCATCGCCGGCGGCCTGGGCTTCCCCGTGCTGTTCGAACTGCGCCGCCGCCTGCGCCGACCGCGCGCCTGGTCCCTGCACACCAAGATCGTGCTGTGGGGCACCGGGATCTTCCTGGCGGGCGGCACCGTGTTCATCACGGCCCTGGAATGGTCCAACCCCGCCACTCTCGGACCGCTGAACGTACCGGGGAAGCTGCTGGCCGGTTTCTTCCAGGGCGGTGCGATGCCGCGCACCGCCGGCTTCAACAGCCTCGACGTCGGGCAGATGAATCCCGCCAGCTGGCTGGTCACGGACGTGCTGATGTTCGTCGGGGGGTCCAGCGCGGGAACGGCCGGCGGTATCAAGATCACGACCTTCGCCGTACTGTTCTTCGTCATATACGCCGAAGTGCGCGGCGAGGGCGCGGTCAACATCTTCAACCGCCGTCTGCCCGGTGACGTCCAGCGGCAGGCGCTCACGGTGGTGCTGCTGTCGGTGGCCGCCGTGGCCGCCTCCACGATCGTGTTCATGGTCTTCACCGACATCAACCTCGACCGGTCCCTGTTCGAGGTCACCTCCGCCTTCGCCACCGTGGGGCTTTCCACCGGTATCACCGCGGACCTGCCCGCGACCGAGCAGATCCTGCTGGTCATGCTGATGTTCATAGGCCGTCTGGGCCCGATCACGGTGGCCTCCGCGCTCGCCCTGCGCCCCCGTGTCCGCATGTACGACCTGCCCGAGGAGCGACCCGTCATTGGCTAAGCACCCCGCGTCGAGCAAGAAGGCGGCACCGGACCAGGGCCGCGGTGGCAGACCCCGTCATCGCGAGGCGCGTCGCCGCGAGGCCCGCCGCGACTCCGTGGTCGTCATCGGCCTGGGCCGCTTCGGCAGCGCCCTGGCCCTGGAACTGGCCGACGAGGACACCGAGGTCCTGGGCATCGACCACCGGGCCGAAGCGGTGCAGGGCCTGTCCGGCTCCCTCACCCACGTGGTACGCGCCGACTCCACCAAGGAGGAGGTCCTGCGGCAGCTCGGCGTGCACGAGTTCGAGCGGGCCGTGGTCGGCATCGGCACCGATCTGGAGGCCAGCATCCTGACCGCCTCCCTGCTGGTCTCCTTCGGCATCCCCAACGTGTGGGCCAAGGCCATCAGCGAGCCCCACGGCCGCATCCTCACCCAGCTCGGTGTCCAGCACGCGTCTACCCCGAGCACGACATGGGCCAGCGCGTCGCCCATCTGGTGCGCGGCCGGATGCTGGACTACATCGAGTTCGAGGACGACTTCGCCATGGTCAAGACCAGCCCTCCGGAGGACATCATCGGCCTGACGCTGGGCAACAGCGGGGTGCGCACCCGCCACGGCGTCACCGTCGTCGCCGTCAAGCGCCCCGGTGAGGGCTTCACCTACGCCACCGCCGACACCGTCGTGGAGGAGGGCGACACCATCATCGTCGCCGGCCACACCCGCCAGACCGAGCGCTTCAGCGAACTGCAGTAACCAGCCCGGCCCTCCGCCCGTCCGTGAGGCCCCGCTCAGGGCGTCTCGCCGTTCCCCGGCGCGTCCACCCAGTCCGGGAGGGGCTCGCACAGCTCACGCCAGGCGGCGGGGACGGCCTCCAGGCCCGTACGGGCGGCCACGACGCCGCCGGTGATCGCGCAGGTGGTGTCCACGTCCCCCAGTCCCTCGGCCGTGCTCCACAGCGCCGACACCAGATCGTCGAGGTGGTGGGCGGCGCTCCACAGTGCGAACGGCACGGTGTCCGCGGCTCGGACGCGCGCCCCGTTGCCCAGGATGTCCGAGGCACGGTGGGCCGGGGTTCCGGCCGGCAGGGCGGCGGCCGCCAGCAGCCCGTCGCGCACCGGTCCCCCGGGAGTGGCCCCGGCCGTCTCACCGAGCAGGTCGCCGGGAGCGTGCGGCTCGCGGCCGCGTCCGCCGGCGGCCAGGGAGGCGGCCACCGCGACCGCCACGGCCCCGGCGACGCCCTCGGGGTGGGCATGGGTGACGGCCGCCGAGGCGGCGGCCTCGGCGGCGGCGCGCTCCGGGTCCCCCGCGAACCAGGCGCCCAGTGGGGCGGCCCGCATGGCGGCGCCGTTGCCGAGGCTGCCTCCGCCGCCGAAGAGCGCCTGCGCCCCGCTCTCCCAGCCGCCCGGGTCGAGTGCGAGCCGCGGCAGCAGTTCGTGCATGCCGTAGCCGTAGCCCCGTCCCGGATCGGCCGCGTACGCCGCGGCGAACTCGCGCGCCAGCGCCTCCGGGTCGACCGCCCGTGCCCGCAGCAGCACCCGCACCACGCACAGCGCCATGGCGGTGTCGTCGGTCCAGTGCCACGGTGCCTCGTCCGGGATCCGGCGGGCACGGATCATCGCGGCCGCCTCGGGCGGCTCGCGGAAGAACCACCGCTGCCCGAAGCCGTCGCCCAGCGCCAGACCGCGCAGGCTGTCCGACGCCGCGGCGGGCATGCCGCCCTGACCGCTGTCCGGTCCCCCTGTGTCCGTCATGCGGGCCATGCTGGCCGCCGAGGCCCCCCGGCGCCACCCCGCCCATGGTCGGGGGGCTCGCGGGAGCCATACTCGCCTCCGGACACCGCGGGCCGCCGGCCCGGCCGGTCGTCGTCGTTCAGACGAGCTGGCCGGTCCTGCGGGCGAGCTGGGCGCGCCCGAACAGCAGGGCGTAGCCGGGCGGCAGCCGGTCGATGATCCGGTCGAGCAGGTCCTCGTCGGCGAGTTCGGCGACCACGCTCAGTACCGAGCTGACGTCCCAGCGCGCCGTCGCCGGGGTCGCGCCCTCGATGCGGGCCGCGACGCTGTCGACGAACTGCGCGCCGCTGAGCGGTTTGACCACCTTGAGCTGGTCGGTCAGCACACGCACTCCCTCCTGCGGAAGGCGGACGGCCAGTTCCGTGCGCTCAGCACCGGTGAGATGGCCGCCGAGCGCCGAGAGCACGATCCGGGAGACGCGCTCCGCCTCCTTGGCCGTCGGGTACTGCCCCCGCTCGCGTACCTGCGCCACGAACTCGCTCCACCGCATGATCCATCTCCCCTTCCGTACTGACTGGTACCGGTGAGGTGGTCGGCACGGGCCGTCGCCCGCTGCCCCGCCAGGAGCGCGGGGCAGTCGGCGGTGCGGCACTGAGTGCAATGCCCTCCGTCCATCTGTATAGCCCAGGTCAAGAAAACCTGACAACAGTCGGCTCAGAGGTACGCAGCCACCTCGTATCAGCCCTGGTCCGGGGGAGGCGCGACATCGAGCTTCCGTCGACCGGGACGTAACACCCATGTGCCCGGGAAAAGCGCTTTCATACGGCACGGGTCGCGGCGTTCGCGAAGGCATACGGATCACCTGCGACGACGGTGCACGGAGGCGCACCCGTCCGACGTCCTCTCCTTTCCGCCCACCGCGGCGTTGACCTCGACTTCCCTCCGCCTCCCGGGCCACCGGCCCGCACCTCGGGGTGCTTTGAGGAAGGAATGGCCCGATGCATCGTATGACCGATATCACATCCGGCCTCGAAGAGGCGGCGGGGTTCCCGTCCCCCGCGCCCCCGTGCCGGGCGCGCCCTTCCGTACGGGGCCTTACCTCCACGCGCCCCCGGAGGTCCCGGCTCCGCGCCTTCCGGTGGGCATATGCCGTCACGAACGCAATCCCCTGCCGGCGCACGGCGGACGCGGCGACGGCGGAGCGGCGGACGCGGCCCCGGTGGCCCCGCACGGGCGTCCCGCCGTGCCCGGCCGACCGGTGACACGGGGTGCCACACCGGCGTGACAATGGCGGGGTGAGCAGCGCACCGCCTCCCCCGTCCGGACCCCAGGGGTCCCCCGCGTCACAGGCGCTCCCGAAGTCCCTGGAGCCCCTGGAGTCCCTCGCACCACGCCTGCCCTCCCCCCTGAGCGAGGCCGCCGACGAGCACTTCTCGCGCCACGGCGTCCGGCTGCTGCTCAAGCGCGACGACCTGATCCACCCGGACCTCGTCGGCAACAAGTGGCGCAAGCTCGTGCCCAATCTGCGCGCCGCCGCGCGGGCCGGCGAGCACACGCTGCTGACCTTCGGCGGGGCCTACTCCAACCACCTGCGCGCCACCGCCGCCGCCGGGCGCCTGCTGGGCCTGTCGACGATCGGAGTCGTACGGGGCGAGGAACTCGCCGGCCGGCCGCTCAACGACTCCCTCGCCCGCTGCGCCGCCGACGGCATGCGGCTGCACTTCGTGACACGGGCGGACTACCGCCGCAGGAACGACCCGGAGTGGACGGCCGCGCTGCGCGAACGCTTCGGCCCGTTCCACCTCATACCGGAGGGCGGCAGCAACGCCGAGGCCGTGCGGGGCGCCGCGGAGCTGGGCCGGGAGCTGCGCGGCGCGGCGGACGTGGTGGCCGTCGCCTGCGGCACGGGCGGCACCCTCGCCGGGCTCGCCGCCGGACTCGCCGACGGGCAGCGCGCGATCGGCTTCGCCGCCCTGCGCGGCGGCTTCCTCGCCGGGGAGGTGGAGCGGCTCCAGCAGGCCGCCTTCGGCGGACGCCGCGGCGCGTGGACGGTGGAGGACCGCTTCCACTGCGGCGGCTTCGCCCGCACCACCGACGCGCTGGAGTCCTTCGCCCGGGGCTTCGCCGCCCGGCACGGGCTGCCGGGCCTGGACCGCGTGTACGTCGCCAAGACGCTGTACGGCCTGGCGGCGCTGGCCGGCGAGGGCGCCTTCCCCCGGGGAACGGCGGTGGCCGCCGTGGTCACCGGTTAGCCCTCCGCGACCGGTCCGGCCGAACTCACGCGCGTCCGCGCCGGGCGGAGTTACGAACGCCTCCGGTGGTGGGTAGTGAACTGGAACGAGCCCGCCGGCGGTTTCCACGAGCCGCCCGGTGCCGGGCCGGCCGCCGGCCCGGCACCGGGATCTCCGGGGCGGCCGGGAACAAACCGCGGCCCCGCGGCGCTGTGAACCCGGCGTGAGCGGAGATGAATTGGGCACCGCAGCCCTCTAGCCACGGACAGTACCCATGTGTTTACTATGGGTGACGACCGCAGGAAGGGTGCCTCCCCGGCCCGGGCGACAGCATGCCCCGGATCGCGATAGCGTCGCAGTCGAACGATCTGCCGCGCCCGTCCGTTGACCTGTTGCCCCGTCGCGACGGGGTCGCCGGGCGGGCGTACACGGCAGCCACCAGCTTGTGTCACCTTGGAGGTGAGGGTGTCCCAGATCGCAGGCGAGCCCGGGACGCAGGACTTCGTCGAGGTCCGGCTGCCCGCTGCGGGCGCCTACCTTTCGGTTCTGCGTACCGCCACCGCCGGTCTCGCGGCCCGCTTGGACTTCACCCTCGACGAGATCGAGGATCTGCGCATCGCCGTCGACGAGGCGTGCGCCATCCTGCTCCAGCAAGCGGTCCCCGGCAGTGTACTGAGCTGCGTCTTCAACCTCGTCGGGGACTCTTTGTGGGTGACGGTCTCGGCACCCACCACGGACGGCCGCGCCCCCGAGCGCGACACCTTCGCCTGGACGGTGCTCTCCGCACTGGCGGGCGAGGTCGACTCGGCCGTGGCCGAGGACCGCACGGTCAGCATCAGCCTGCACAAGAAGCGCGGCGCCGGCCCAGGGGCGCCGTGACCGGCACACACGGGCCGGTACGGGACAAGGGGGTCGGTGTGAACGACCTGGAGAGCGAAACGCGGACGGGCCGCCACGAGAAGGCGGCGGGCCCGGTCATTCCCGAGCAGTACGCCCGGCCCCACCCGGTCGAACCTGATCAGCGGGCGGAGCGGGCGGTTGCCATGGAGGACCAGCAGCACGACATGCGCGAGGACGAAGGGGGCGGCGAGAAGGCCGCCTATGTGCACCGCCAGCCGGATCCCCAGGACCGCAGCGGCGCACGGGACCTGTTCGTCAGACTGCGCGGCCTTCCGGCGGGCTCCCCGGAGCGCGCCGAGCTGCGCGACGCCCTCGTGCGGATGCACCTGCCGCTGGTGGAGCATCTGGCGCGGCGCTTCCGCAACCGCGGAGAGCCGCTGGACGATCTGACGCAGGTCGCCACGATCGGCCTGATCAAGTCGGTGGACCGCTTCGACCCGGAGCGCGGCGTGGAGTTCTCCACCTACGCCACCCCCACGGTCGTCGGCGAGATCAAGCGGCACTTCCGCGACAAGGGCTGGGCGGTGCGGGTGCCCCGCCGGCTCCAGGAGCTGCGGCTGTCGCTGACCACGGCCACCGCCGAGCTGTCCCAGCAGCACGGCCGCGCCCCGACCGTCCACGAACTGGCCGAGCGGCTGTCGATCTCCGAGGAGGAGGTTCTGGAGGGCCTGGAGTCGGCGAACGCCTACAGCACGCTCTCCCTGGACGTCCCGGACACCGACGACGAGTCCCCGGCCGTCGCGGACACCCTGGGCGCGGAGGACGACGCCCTGGAGGGCGTGGAGTACCGGGAGTCGCTCAAGCCGCTGCTGGAGGAGCTGCCGCCGCGCGAGAAGAAGATCCTGCTGCTGCGCTTCTTCGGCAACATGACCCAGTCGCAGATCGCCCAGGAGGTCGGCATCTCGCAGATGCACGTCTCGCGACTGCTGGCCCGCACCCTGGCCCAGCTGCGCGACCGGCTGCTGATCGAGGAGTAGCGGGGGGCGGGGAGCCCCCGGGCGGGCTTGGGGCAGGGCGCCTGCCGGCCGGGTCAGGCGTCCCGGGGCTCATGCGGGCCGACGCCCAGCGCCCCGGCGGCCGCCGGGCTCATCAGGGAGCCGAGCACGGCCAGCGCGGTGAGCGCGATGGCCGCCCCGGCCGCGAGCCACACACCGCCGTTCTGCGCCATCTGCCAGCCCACCGGAAGCGCCATCAGCTGGACGATCATCGCCGGTCCCCGGCTCCACCGGCGCCGCAGCCACAGCCCCCGTGCGGCGGCCAGCGGCAGCACCGCCAGTGCCAGCACGGTCGCGGCTCCGGTGAGGGCCTGCACCGTGTCGTCGGCCCGGCTGCCGGTCAGCAGCATGACCAGCATGGTCACCCCCAGGCCGGTGACCACCACTCCCTGTGCCGCCACCACGGCGGCCGCGGCGGTGATCCGCCCGGGCCGGGGGGACTCGGGGGCGCGGGGGGCGTCTGCGGAGGATGCGTCCGTGGTCACACCGCCAGGGTAGCGGGGTCCGCCGGACCGCCGTCCGTCCACGGGCGGCCCCGGGGCCGCCCGTCTCGGCCGCGAACGGCTGGGTACGCTGCACACCATGCGCGCGCTCCTCGTGGTCAACCCGGCAGCCACCACCACCAGTGCCCGCACCCGCGACGTACTCATCCACGCCCTGGCGAGCGACCTCAAGCTGGAGGTCGCCACCACCGAGTACCGGGGGCACGCGCGCGACCTGGGGCGGCAGGCGGTCCAGCGCGGGGAGATCGAGCTGGTCATCGTGCTCGGCGGCGACGGCACGGTCAACGAGGTCGTCAACGGGCTGCTGCACGCCGGCCCCGCCCCCGACGCACTCCCCCGCCTCGCCGTCGTGCCGGGTGGTTCGACCAACGTCTTCGCCCGCGCCCTGGGGCTGCCCAACGACGCGGTGGAGGCCACGGGCGCGCTGCTGGACGCGCTGAACTCCGGCGGCGAGCGCACGGTGGGCCTGGGCCTGGCGGCCGGTACGCCGGGGACGGAGGACGCGGAGGTGCCCCCCCGGTGGTTCACCTTCTGCGCGGGCCTCGGTTTCGACGCGGGTGTGGTGGGGCGGGTCGAACAGAAGCGCGAGGGCGGCAGGCGCTCGACGCACGCCCTCTACGTGCGCCAGGTGGTACGGCAGTTCCTGGGCGACCCCTACCGCCGTCATGGAACGATCACCCTGCGGCGGCCCGGCGAGAAGCCGGTCGAGGAGCTGGCGCTGTCCATAGTCTGCAACACCGCGCCCTGGACCTATCTGGGCAACCGCCCGGTGTACGCGGCCCCCCGCGCCTCCTTCGACACCGCCCTCGACGTGCTCGGACTGACCCGGCTCACGCCCTCCGCGGTGACCCGCTACGGCACCC
This sequence comes from Streptomyces mangrovi, assembly GCF_900114215.1. Classification (GTDB taxonomy): domain Bacteria; phylum Actinomycetota; class Actinomycetes; order Streptomycetales; family Streptomycetaceae; genus Streptomyces; species Streptomyces barkulensis. The sequence continues at coordinate 240,631 of NZ_FOSG01000002.1, forward strand.
AGCTGCTGACCTCCTCGCCCGATCGCGGCCCGCACGGCAAGCACGCGGTCTCGCTCCACGACCTGACCGACTTCACCTTGGAATCGCAGGTGCCATTGCCGTTTCAGATGGACGGTGACCACCTGGGACTGCGTACGAGCGTGACGTTCACAGGCGTACGCCGTGCACTGCGTGTGATTGTGTAAGTGGATGTGGTGAAAGTCCTTTCACTCGAACGTTTAGGCCAGGTTCCACCCCCTGGAAGTACGGCTGTGACCTAGTCGACACCAAGGAATCAAAAAAAACTTTCCGGAAGGGGTTGTATCCGCCGCCGAGGTTTGCGAGTCTCTTCATGGCGATCGGGACGGTCGACGCCGACCCCCTTGAGAGCCCCGAATCCACCTCCTCATCCCTCGGGACACTCCCGGCGAAGCCGGGCGATGACCCTTCCCTTGTGGAGGGATTCGTGAAAGCGTTCACATTCACAAGCAATTACCGCAACGCGTAGGAGATGGAGCAGCCATGGACTGGCGTCACAACGCCGTTTGCCGCGAGGAAGACCCCGAGCTCTTCTTCCCCATCGGCAACACCGGTCCTGCGCTGCTGCAGATCGAGGAAGCCAAGGCCGTCTGCCGCCGCTGCCCCGTGATGGAGCAGTGCCTGCAGTGGGCCCTGGAGTCCGGCCAGGACTCCGGTGTCTGGGGTGGCCTCAGTGAGGACGAGCGCCGCGCGATGAAGCGCCGCGCCGCCCGCAACCGGGCGCGCAAGGCCACTGCCTGACGCCCACCCCGCCACCTGCTGCCCCCGAGCCGCAGCGCGCAGTGCCCACGTGCGCACCGCAACGACGACGCCGAGCCCCGGACCGTGCCCACGGTCCGGGGCTCGGTGCTGTGCGGGGTCCGGCACCGCCGCCCGGCACCGGACCCCGCCGGACCGGCGTCAGCCGTCAGCGCCTCTCCGGCTCCACGGGGATGTCCAGGACCACCCGGGTACCGCCCCCGGGGGCCGGGAGCATGTCGAAGCCCCCCTCCAACTCCCCCTCCACCAGCGTCCTCACGATCTGCAGCCCCAGGTTCCCCGCGGTGCGCACGTCGAAGCCCTCCGGCAGACCGCGCCCGTCGTCCTGCACGGTGACCAGCAGCCGCCCCTCCCCGCGGTCGGCGCCCGTGCCGCGGACCGCGGCGACCTCGACCGTGCCCCGTTCCCCCGGCCGGAAACCGTGCTCCAGGGCGTTCTGCAGCACCTCCGTGAGCACCATGGACAGCGGGGTGGCCACCTCGGCCGCCAGCACGCCGAAGCGGCCCGTACGCCGCCCGGTGACCATGCCCGGGGAGATCTCGGCCACCATCGCCAGCACCCGGTCGGCTATCTCGTCGAACTCCACGCGCTCGTCCAGTGTCTGGGAGAGCGTCTCGTGGACGATCGCGATCGAGCCGACCCGGCGGACGGCCTCCTCCAGCGCCTCCCGTGCGGTGCCGCCGGTGCCCGCGCCGATCCGCCGGGCCTGGAGCCGCAGCAGGGCGGCGACGGTCTGGAGGTTGTTCTTCACCCGGTGGTGGATCTCCCGGATGGTGGCGTCCTTGGTGATCAGCTCCCGCTCCCTGCGGCGCAGTTCGGTGACGTCGCGCAGCAGTATGAGCGAACCGATGCGCACCCCCTTCGGTTTGAGCGGGATGGCCCGCAGCTGGACGACGCAGCCGTTGCCCTCGATCTCGGTCTCGCGCGGCGCCCAGCCGCTGGCGAGCTTGACCAGCGACTCGTCCACCGGGCCCCGGGAGGGCGCCAGTTCGGCGGTGGCCTGGCCCAGGTGCAGCCCGACCAGATCGGCGGCCAGGCCCAGCCGGTGGTAGGCGGAGAGCGCGTTGGGGCTGGCGTACTGGACGACGCCGTCGGCGCCGAGCCGGATCAGTCCGTCGCCGACCCGCGGGGAGGCGTCCATGTCGACCTGCTGGTCGGGAAAGGGAAACGATCCCGCGGCGATCATCTGCGCCAGATCCGAGGCGCTCTGCAGATAGGTCAGCTCCAGCCGGCTGGGCGTGCGCACCGTCAGCAGGTTGGTGTTGCGGGCGATGACGCCCAGGACACGGCCCTCACGGCGTACGGGGATGGACTCCACCCGCACCGGCACCTCCTCGCGCCACTCGGGGTCGCCCTCGCGGACGATCCGACCCTCGTCCAGGGCCGCGTCCAGCAGCGGCCGGCGCCCTCTGGGCACGAGATGGCCGACCATGTCGTCCTGGTGGGAGGTGGGCCCGGTGTTGGGGCGCATCTGCGCCACGGAGACGTAGCGCGTGCCGTCCCGGGTCGGGACCCACAGCACCAGGTCGGCGAAGGAGAGGTCGGACAGCAGCTGCCACTCTGAGACCAGCAGGTGCAGCCACTCCAGGTCGGAGTCGCCGAGGGCGGTGTGCTGGCGTACGAGGTCGTTCATGGAGGGCACGGTGTGAGCCTAACCGGCGAACGATCCGGTCGTACGTCTGTGCATACGCGCCGTCGTGCGCAAGAATTGACGGCAGCCGCCCCGGCGAACCAGTGGTGCGTTCAAGGCGTGGACACGGGCCTGTGGTCCAGTCCACAATGGCGGCGGGCTTCCGCCCTCCCCGCACAGGAGGGTGGAACGAGACCGGGCGCTCTCTGCCCTGACCGCGCCGGGTCTCCGATCGCTCCGGGCTGCGGTGCCGGACGGGTTGAGGGTCCCGTCCCGGCGCCGCGGCCCGCGGGTGTCTTGAGAAGCCTCCCCGCGGATCCTTCGGGCTTTCCGGTGCCGCCTCCCTCGGGGCCTCCCGCCGCCTCCCCCGTCTCCCGCCGTCTTCCCCTGCCTCCCGCCACGTCCTGTCCGGCCCCGCGGCGTGCGTACGGAAGGCGAACACGACGGTGGCCGGGCCCGCGGGTCAGGGGAGGCGCGGGCCCGGCTGTCGTGGGGGGAGCGGGCTCAGCCGTCGGTCTCCCGGCCGGCGATGACCTCCGCGGCCGCCTGTCCGCAGACGCGGGCGGCCCCGTGGGTCGCGATGTGGAGTGCTCCGCGGGGCGGCGCCTGGGGCAGGCCCATCTCCACCACCACCGTGTCCGGCCGGGCGGTGAGCAGGGCGTCCAGGGCGTTCGCCATCCAGGGGTGTCGGTGGACATCGCGCACCACCGCGACGATCCTGCGGCCGGCCGCCTCCTCCAGCACCTGTGCGGCCGGCCCGCCCTGCCCGGCCCGTTCGGCCCGCGACCGGCTCCAGGAGCCGGTCGCGGTGCCCGGGAGCAGCTCCGCCAGTTCGGCGGCCAGCCCCCAGGGCGTCTCGTCGCCGACGGCGATGTTGGCCACGGGGGTGAAGGCGGCGACGTACGGCGGCCCGGTCAGGGGGGTGTGGTCCTGCCGGACGGTGACCTTCAGCGCGCGGCGGGCGGCCTCCAGCCCGATCCCGGGCTCGAAGGGTGCCGCTCCCCCGGCGCGGGTCGACGCCTCGGCGGTCCAGCGGGCCAGGGCGCGGACCCGGTCGGCCGCCTCGGCCAGCCGCTCCTCGGGCAGTTCGCCCTCGGTCACGGCCCGCACCAGTGCGTCGCGCAGGCGCAGCACGGTCTCCTCGTCGGCCAGTCCGCCGCCGACGCACAGGGCGTCCGCGCCCGCGGCGACGGCCAGTACGCTGCCGCGCTCGATGCCGTAGGTCGCCGCGATGGCCCGCATCTCCATGCCGTCGGTGACGATCAGGCCGTCGAAGCCGAGCCCGCCCTCGCCGCGGGGCGCGCGCAGCAGGCCGGTCAGGGCGGCCGGGCTGAGCGTCGCCGGAAGCGCCGGGTCCAGGGCGGGCAGCAGGATGTGCGCGCTCATCACGCACTTGCTGCCCGCGTCGACCGCCGCCCGGAACGGGACCAGTTCGCGCTCCGCGAGCGTGGCCGGGTCCGCGTCGATGCGCGGCAGGGCGTGGTGGGAGTCGACCGAGGTGTCGCCGTGCCCGGGGAAGTGCTTGGTGCAGGCGGCGACTCCGGCGGACTGCAGACCCTCGACCCAGGCGGCGGTGTGCCGGGCCACCAGATCCGGGGTGGAGCCGAAGGAACGGACGCCGATGACCGGGTTGTCGGGGTTGGAGTTGACGTCGGCCGAGGGCGCCCAGTTGAGGTTGACCCCGCACTCGGCGAGCCTGCGCCCCAGTTCGCGGGCGACGGCTCGGGTCAGCGCGGTGTCGTCGACCGTGCCCAGGGCGTGGTTGCCGGGGAAGGACGAGCCCGTGCGCGCCTCCAGCCGGGTGACGTCGCCGCCCTCCTCGTCGATGGCCACCAGCACGTCGGGGCGGACACCGCGCAGCTGGGCGGTGAGCGCGGCCAGCTGCGCGGGGGATGTGATGTTGCGGCCGAACAGGCCCACCGCCGCGAGCCCCTCGTCCAGGCGGCGCAGCAGCCAGTCGGGCGCGGTGGTGCCGGTGAAGCCCGGCTGGAGTACGGCCAGCGCGTCGCGGACCAGGGTGCTGCCGGTGGTGCCGGTGAGAGTCGTCATGGGCGACGTCATCCCTTCACTGCGCCGGAGGTGAGCCCCGCCGCCATCTTCTTCTGGACGATCATGAAGAAGACCACCACGGGGATGGAGATGAGGACGGAGGCGGCCATCAGCGCGCCGTAGTCCGTGCCGCGGTCGGTGGTGAAGTTCATCAGCCACACGTTGAGCGTGTACTTCTCGTTGTCCTGCAGGAGGATGTACGCGAACAGGTACTCGTTCCAGGCGGTGATGAGGGCGAAGATGGACGCCGCGGCCAGCCCCGGGGCGACCAGCGGGAAGATGACCCGCCAGAACGCGCCCATCCGGGTGCAGCCGTCCACCATCGCGGACTCCTCCAGCTCCTTGGGCACGTTGATCACGAAGCCGCGGATCATCCAGGTGGTGAAGGGCAGGACGGAGACCAGGTAGACGATGATCACGCCCCAGTACTCGTTGAGCGCGCCTATGTTGTTGAGCTGGATGTAGATGGGGATGAGCATCGCCGTGGGCGGCAGCATCTGCACCAGGATGAGGACCGTCATGAACGGCTTGCGGCCGTAGAAGTCGAAACGCCCGATGGCGAAGGCGGCGATGGTCCCGATCAGCATGGCGCCGGCGACCGAGGTGACGCAGATGATCAGGCTGCTCTGGATCGCGGTCCAGAAGTTCGGGGCCTCGGTGGCCCGGACGAAGTTGTCGGCGGTGAACGAGCTGGGCCACAGCGTCTGGTCGTAGCTGCGGATCTCGTGGTTCGGCCGGAAGGCGCTGACGAGAAGCCAGTAGACCGGGAAGGCCATTACCACGAAGATCCCCAGCCCCACCAGGTTGTAGGCCAGGCGGTGCTTCTTGCGGTCGGGGCGCAGCTCGTAGACGCCCGTACTGCTGGTGGCGGCCTCGGGTGCCTTGGCGGGCGCGGTGGAGGTTACGGAGGTGCTCACTCGACCTCTCCTGTCTTCATGAGCTGACGCAGGTAGTACACGGCCACACCGGAGAGCAGCAGCACGGTGATGAGGGCGATGGCGGTGCCCTGGCTGAACGAGGCGCTGTCGAACGCCTTGCTGAACGAGTACAGGCCCAGCAGCTCGTACTCGGGTTCCGGCTTGTTGCCGCGCATCAGGAAGATCTGGCCGAAGACATTGAAGTCCCAGATCACCGAGAGGGTGGCCACCATCTGGAAGACCGGCTTGATCACCGGGAAGGTGACGTTGCGGAAGACCCCGATCACCCCGGCGCCGTCGAGCTGCGCGGCCTCCTCCAGTTCCCTGGGCACCTGGGTGAGCGCGGCGTAGAGGGTGACCACCACGAACGGGATCGCTCCCCAGACCACCACCGCGCCGATGACGGTGAATCCCTGCCAGGGGTCGAGGAACCAGTTGTGGCCCTGGAAGTCCAGGCCGGGGATCTTGCTCAGCGTGCTGTTGACCACGCCGTAGTCGGAGTCGGAGAGCCACCGGAAGATCGAGGTCGCCACCAGCAGTGGCATCGACCAGGCCGCGATCAGGGCGCCGGTGAGCAGCAGCCGCACCCAGGTGGACAGTCGCTGCATCAGCAGGGCGGTCAGCAGTCCCAGCCCCATGGTCGCCACTACGCAGACGACCATGAAGAGCACGGTACGGAAGGCGACCCACCAGAACTCCGGGTCGCCCAGGATGTTGGTGAACTGCTCGAACCCCACCCACGGCGGAGTGGTGCCGCCCCACAGGTGCGCGCGGCGCATGTCCTGGAAGGACATGATCACGGTCTCGACCAGCGGATAGCCGAAGACCGCGCCGATCGCCACGATCGCCGGGGCGATCAGCAGGTACGGCAGCTTGGGGCGCGGTTTCCGGCTGGGGCGCACTCCGCCCCCTGACGGCCCGGGGGCGACCTTCCCCGGCTTCTGCGGTGGGGCCGCCGGCGGGTCGGCGGCTTTGGTGTCGGCGGCGGTCACGGTGCTGGCCTTCCGTTCGTTCTCTTCACCGAAGGGGTGCGGCAGGCGGGAGCCGTGGATCGCGGCCCCCGCCTGCCGCAGGGACGGCCGGGGGGTGCGGGCCCCCGGCCGCGGCTCAGACCTCGTTGTTGATCAGCTTGTCGATCTCCTCGTCGGCCTTCTTGGTGGCGTCGGCCACCGAGGTGCCCTTGAGGACGTCCAGCAGCATGTTCTCCAGCACGTTCTGGCTCTCGATCGCGGTCCAGCCGGGGGCGATCGGGGTGAACCAGGCGTCCGGTACCGCGTTGGCGATCGGAGCGGTCTCCGGCTTCTCCTTCAGCGGCTCGAGCTGCTTGGTGTTGTTCGGCAGGATGTTCTTGGAGGCCAGGACCTCCATCGACTTCTCGCTGGTGAACAGCGAGATCCACTCCTCGGCGAGGTCCTTCGCCTCCGACTTCTGGATCACCGCGAGGTCGGAGCCGCCGATGAAGGACGGCAGGGCCTTGCCGTTGGGGCCGGGCATGCCGGCGGTGGCGATCTTGCCCTCCAGCTCGGGGTTGCCGTTCTCGCCCCCGTAGACGGAGCCGGCCTCCCAGCCGTTGCCGTAGATCAGGGCGGCCTTCTTGTTCGCCATGACGTTGGCGTGGTCCTGCTCGTCCTTGGTCCGGTCGCCGTTGTTGTACTCCTTGACCAGGTCGATGAAGTGCTCGATGCCCTTGCGCGCCTCGGGGGTGCTCAGGGTGGCCTTCCACTCGCCCTTGCCCTCGTCGTACTCGGCGATCTGGCCGTCGTACGCGGCGACGTAGGACATGGCGGCGTACCAGTAGCGGCCGGGCAGGTAGAGGGAGGAGAAGGCCTTGTCGTCGCCGTACTCGTCGGCGACCTTCTCCAGCGCCTTCTTCAGCTCGTCCTCGGTCTGCGGCAGCTCCTTGGTGCCCGCGCCCTTGTCGAACATCTCCTGGTTGAAGATCGCCACGCGCGCCCCGGCGTAGTAGGGGACGCAGTAGAGCTTGCCCTCGAAGGAGCAGGTGTCCTTCAGGCCCTGGATCCAGGTGTCGGAGTTGTCGTACTTCTCCGGATCGATCTCGGCGAGGGCTCCGTTGAGGATGTAGGTCATGGTCTCGGTGTTGCCGAGCTCGACCACGTCGGGGAACTTGTCGCCGCCCAGCGCGGTGTCGAGCTTCTTGGCCTTGTCGCCCCACTGCTGGTACTGGACCTTGACCTTGACCTTGGGGTACTTCTTCTTGAACTGGGCGTTGACGTCCTCGACCAGCTCGGGCCAGGTGCTCTGGGCGTCGTTCATCAGCCAGACGGTGAGCGTCTCGTCACGCTGCTCGGGGGCCTTGGAGGAGTTGTCCCCACCGTCCCCGCCGCAGGCGACGAGGCCGGTCATCATCGCCGCGGCGCCGATCGCCGCTACGAGCTTGTGCTTCACGTGCTTCTCCTTCGGGATGCCAGAAGTCCCCCCGCCCGCCGTCCGAGATCTCCGCTCCCGCCGGATGGCCGCGTCTGCCGTACCGTGCGTGGCGGGCGCCGGGGTGCGTCGACATGCGACGAGTACGGCCCGTGGGGCTGGGCTGGCCTGTAGTGGTTTAGACCAGTGCCCGCAGCTTGGCCTAGACCTATATCGCTGTCAACGGTGTATAAAGCTCGCGGTCGCATCCGTTACCGGACCGACATCTGAGCCGGGACGCCCCCGGGGACGGCGGCCGTGCCACGATGTGATCCGCTACGTACGGAGGAAGCCGGTGACGGCACTGGAGAAGTCACGACACGAGTCGGGAAGGCGCGCGATGGAGGGCGACGGGGCCACGAACACCACTGCCGGAGCGGGCGCCCGCTCCGCCGGGGGCGGCGCCGCCGGACGCACCGCGCGCGTGCCCAAGTACTACCGGCTCAAGCGCCATCTGCTGGAGATGACCGAGACGATGCCCCCGGGCACTCCGGTCCCGCCGGAGCGGACCCTGGCCGGCGAGTTCGACACCTCCCGCACCACCGTGCGCCAGGCGCTCCAGGAACTGGTCGTCGAGGGACGGCTGGAGCGCATCCAGGGCAAGGGAACCTTCGTGGCCAAGCCCAAGGTCGCCCAGGCGCTCCAGCTCACCTCCTACACCGAGGACATGCGCGCCCAGGGACTGGAGCCCACCTCCCAGCTGCTGGACATCGGCTACGTCACCGCCGACGACCGGCTCGCCGGGCTGCTGGACATCCCCTCCGGGGGCCGCGTCCTGCGCATCGAGCGGCTGCGGCTGGCCAGCGGCGAGCCGATGGCCATCGAGACCACGCATCTGTCGCAGAAGCGCTTCCCGGCCCTGCGCCGCAGTCTGGTGAAGTACTCCTCCCTCTACACGGCCCTGGCCGAGGTGTACGACGTCCATCTCGCCGAGGCGGAGGAGACCATCGAGACCTCCCTGGCCACCCCGCGCGAGGCGGGCCTGCTGGGCACGGACGTCGGCCTGCCGATGCTGATGCTCTCCCGGTACTCGCGCGACACCGAGGGCGAGCCGGTGGAGTGGGTGCGCTCGGTCTACCGCGGCGACCGCTACAAGTTCGTCGCCCGCCTCCAGCGCCCCGGCCGGGGGCGGTGAGCGGAGGGCCGGCCACCGGCCCGGACCGCGGGAAAGCCCCGGCCTCCTCCCGGCCTCCTCCCGGCCCTCTCCCGGTCGTCACCGTCACACCGGCGCAAAGCCGTCGCACCGCCACGGCCGGGATGCCGCATGATGACCGCCATGGACATCACCATCAGGGCCGCGCGCCCGCACGAGTTCGAGGCCGTCGGGGAGCTGACGGCCGCAGCGTACCTCGGGGACGGACTGCTGGACCTCGGCGCGCGGGACCCGTACCTCGCCGTGCTGCGCGACGCCCGGCGCCGGGCCGGGCACGCCGAACTGCTGGTGGCCGCGGGCCCCGGGGACGGCGGGGCCGAGGAGGTTCTGGGCACCGTCACCTTCACGGTGCACGGCGGCGAGTACGCGGAGATCGCACGCCCCGGCGAGGGGGAGTTCCGGATGCTGGCGGTACGCCCCGGGGCGCGCGGCCGGGGCGTGGGCGAGACCCTGGTGCGCGAGTGCGTGGACCGGGCCCGCGCACTGGGCCTGGAGCGGCTGGCGCTCTCCAGCCACCCCATGATGCACACCGCCCACCGCCTCTACGGACGGCTGGGGTTCGTCCGCACCCCCGACCGCGACTGGCGCCCCGTCGAGGACGTCCCGCTGCTGACCTTCGCCCTGGACCTGACGTGAGCACACGGCGCCGGGCCGTGGTGCGGTACTCCACCTGAGGAGCCCTCCAACACAACATCTGGGGTTACTTCGCCGGAGCGGCACTAGATGTATGCTCATCTCGCTGTCGCCGCAGGGGAATCCGGTGTGAGTCCGGAGCTGTCCCGCAACGGTGTGCGGCGGGCTGCCCCCGTGTCGTCCGCACGGCCCGGGCCGTCCCCCCGCGAGTCCGAGGACCTGCCGACGGTGTTCATTCACACGTCCGGGCCTCGTGGGTTGGGCCGGCGGACGCGAGCGGTGCGCCCTCCTCCGGCCGGGTGCGCCCGTACGCGCCTGCTCCTCCTCCCTCCGGGGCCGTCGGCCCACGAGGGAGAGCACCGAGTGACCATCTCATCAGCCTCATCAGCGGAGCCCGCCACAGCCTGTGCGCCGGCCTCCGCACCGGCCCGCGCACCGCAGGACGACCTCCCGGGCGCGGCGCTGCTGCGCACCCTGACCGAGCTCGCCTCCGACCTGCCCGCCACCGACCCCGGGCGGGTCGCCGCCGCCGCGCTGCGCGGACGCCACCCCGGCGCGGACGAGGCCCGGCTGCGCTCCCTGGCGACCGAGGCCGCGGCCGGCCTCATCGCCGAGGAGCCCGAGTACTCACGGCTCGCGGCGCGGCTGCTCGCTCCGGCGATCCGCCGGGAGGCGGCCGGGCAGGGTGCGGTGTCCTTCTCCGCGTCGGTGGCGGTCGGCCACCGGCAGGGGCTGATCGCCGACCGCACGGCCGGCTTCGTCGCCGAGCACGCGCGGCGGCTCGACGCGCTGGCCGAAAGCGCCCTCGCGGACGGCGCCGACGACCGTTTCGGCTACTTCGGGCTGCGCACGGTCCACTCCCGCTATCTGCTGCGCCACCCGGTGACCCGCGCCGTGATCGAGACCCCGCAGTACTTCCTGCTGCGTGTGGCCTGCGGGCTGGCCGCCGACTCCTCCGAGCGGGCGCTGGAGGAGGTCGCCGAGCTGTACCGGCTCACCAGCACGCTGTCCTACCTCCCCTCCTCCCCCACCCTGTTCAACTCCGGCACCCGGCACCCCCAGATGTCCTCCTGCTATCTGCTGGACTCCCCCCGGGACGAGCTGGACTCGCTCTACGAGCGCTACCACCAGGTCGCGCGGCTGTCCAAGCACGCCGGGGGCATCGGGCTGTCCTTCTCGCGGATCCGCTCGCGCGGTTCGCTGATCCGCGGCACCAACGGCCACTCCGGCGGCATCGTGCCGTTCCTCAAGACCCTGGACGCCTCGGTCGCGGCCGTCAATCAGGGCGGCCGCCGCAAGGGCGCGGCCTGCGTGTACCTGGAGACCTGGCACGCCGACGTCGAGGAGTTCCTCGAACTGCGCGACAACACCGGCGAGGAGGCCCGCCGCACCCACAACCTCAACATCGCCCACTGGATCCCGGACGAGTTCATGCGCCGGGTCGAGGCGGACACCGACTGGTCGCTGTTCTCCCCGTCCGACGTCCCCGAGCTGGTGGACCTGTGGGGCGAGGAGTTCGACGCCGCCTACCGCCGGGCGGAGGCGGCCGGGCTGGCGGTGCGGACGGTTCCGGCCCGCACCCTCTACGCCCGGATGATGCGCACCCTCGCCCAGACCGGCAACGGCTGGATGACGTTCAAGGACACCGCCAACCGCACGGCCAACCAGACCGCCGAACCGGGCAGCGTCGTCCACTCCTCCAACCTCTGCACCGAGATCCTGGAGGTGACCGACGACGGCGAGACGGCCGTGTGCAACCTGGGCTCGGTCAACCTCGCCGCCCATCTGCGCGCCGGCGCCGACGGGGACCCGCGCCCCGGCGAGGAGCTGGACTGGGAGCGGCTGGACGCCACCGTCCGCACCGCCGTGCTCTTCCTCGACCGCGTGGTGGACGTCAACTACTACCCGACCGGGCAGGCCGCCGCCTCCAACTCCCGCTGGCGTCCGGTGGGTCTGGGGCTGATGGGCCTGCAGGACGTGTTCTTCCGGCTGCGCCTGCCCTTCGACTCCCCCCAGGCCCGGCGGCTGTCCACCCGGATCTCCGAGCGGATCATGCTCGCCGCCTACGAGGCGTCCGCCGGCCTCGCCGAGCGCCACGGCCCGCACCCGGCCTGGTCCGCGACCCGCGCCGCCCGCGGCGTGCTCCACGTCGACCACTACCCGCAGGCGGAGATCACCTGGCCGGAGCGCTGGGCCGCGCTGCGGGAGCGGATCTCCGCCGCGGGCCTGCGCAACTCCCTGCTGCTGGCCGTCGCGCCGACCGCGACGATCGCCTCGATCGCGGGCGTCCACGAGTGCGTGGAACCGCAGGTCTCCAACCTCTTCAAGCGCGAGACGCTCAGCGGCGAGTTCCTCCAGGTGAACCCCTGTCTGGTGGCGGACCTCAAGCGGCTGGGCCTGTGGGACGAGCGCACCCGCGAGGCGCTGCGCGAGTCCAGCGGCTCGGTGGCCGACCTGCCCTGGATCCCCCAGGAGATCCGCGCGCTGTACCGCACGGCCTGGGAGATCCCGCAGCGCGCCCTGATCGACATGGCCGCGGACCGCACCCCGTTCCTGGACCAGAGCCAGTCGCTCAACCTGTTCATGGCGTCGCCGACCATCGGCCGGCTCAGCTCGATGTACGCCCACGCCTGGAAGCGCGGTCTGAAGACCACGTACTACCTGCGCTCGCGTCCCGCGACCCGTATCGCACGAGCCGCGGGCGGCGCGTCCGCGGCCGTTCCCGCCCTCACCTCCCCCACTCCCGTACCCGTTTCCGTGGAGCAGGCGGCGCCGGCCGACGGCGCCTGCTCCCTGGAGAACCCCGAGTCCTGCGAGGCCTGCCAGTGACCACCGCCCGAACCCCTGCCTCCCGGAACCTGCTGGACCCGGGCTTCGAGCTCACCCTGCGGCCGATGCGCTACCCGGCCTTCTACGAGCGGTACCGGGACGCGATCAGGAACACCTGGACGGTGGAGGAGGTCGACCTCCACTCCGACGTGGCCGACCTGGCGAAGCTCTCCCCGGGAGAGCAGCACCTGATCGGGCGGCTGGTCGCCTTCTTCGCCACCGGCGACTCGATCGTGGCCAACAACCTGGTGCTGACGCTGTACAAGCACATCAACTCGCCCGAGGCACGGCTGTATCTGTCGCGGCAGCTGTTCGAGGAGGCCGTGCACGTCCAGTTCTACCTGACCCTGCTGGACACCTATCTGCCCGACCCGGACGAGCGCGCCGCCGCCTTCGACGCGGTGGAGAACATCGACTCCATCCGGGAGAAGGCGCGGTTCTGCTTCAAGTGGATGGCCGCCTTCGAAGGAGGTGAGGGGGTGAAGCCGATCGAACGGCTGGAGAGCCGGGCCGACCGCCGCCGCTTCCTGCTGAACCTGATCTGCTTCGCGGCGTGCATCGAGGGCCTGTTCTTCTACGGCGCCTTCGCCTACGTCTACTGGTTCCGCTCGCGCGGTCTGCTGCACGGGCTGGCCACCGGCACCAACTGGGTCTTCCGCGACGAGTCGATGCACATGTCGTTCGCCTTCGACGTGGTGGACACGGTGCGCCAGGAGGAACCGGAGCTGTTCGACGACGAGTTGCGGCGGCAGATCGAGGAGATGCTGGAGGAGGCCGTCGAGGCCGAGCTGCTGTTCGCCCGGGACCTGTGCGGCGAGGGCCTGCCGGGGATGAACACCGAGTCGATGCGCGAGTACCTGCGGTGCGTGGCTGACCAGCGGCTGGTCCGGCTGGGCTTCCCGGCCCGCTACGGCGCCCGCAACCCGTTCTCCTTCATGGAGTTGCAGAACGTCCAGGAGCTGACCAACTTCTTCGAGCGCCGCGCCTCGGCCTATCAGGTCGCGGTCGAGGGCTCGGTCTCCTTCGACGACGACTTCTGATCTGCCGCCTCCCGGCGGACGCCCGCCCCCGGAAAGCCCCGTGCGGGGCTTTCCGGGGGCACGCGCCGTTCCGGGAAGGTGCGTTCCGGAAGAGGAGGGGACGGGCGCGGTCAGATGCCGCAGCTGGACGCCGACCAGTAGCGGCTGGAGCGGTGGTCGACGTGGGTGTGGTCGTTGTGGCCGGGGTAGCCCGGGCCGAGGATGCCCCGGAAGCCGTGGTAGCGGGCCTGCTTCGCCATCCTGCACAGGGTGTGCGAGCCGGCGCCGAGGTCGACCCCGTCACCGTAGAGGTGGCGGCTGTTGGAGGAGCCGCCCACCGCGCTGTTGCAGGAGTAGGAGCGGAAGCCGCTGGTCACCCGGATCGGCGCGTCGCCCAGGGCGTGGCGCATCGCCTCCAGCTTCCACATGGAGATCAGGGCGTTGCGCTTGGCGGTCGCCGCGCTCACCGCTCCGCCGCTCCAGGTGGAGTTGCACCTGTTCAGCTCGGCGTAGGAGAAGTGGGCCGGGGTGCAGTCGGCGTCCTGGAGGGCGTAGATCTTGCTGAAGGTCTGCGGGCCGGCGACGCCGTCGGCCGACAGGCCGTACGCGGCCTGGAACCGCTTGACGGCGGCGGCGGTGGCCGGGCCGTAGGAGCCGTCGATGGCGAGTACGTTGCCGTAACCGGGATAGCCGGACATGCGGATCTGGAGTTGGGCGACGTCCGAGCCGGACGCGCCCTGGGAGAGGGTGCGGTTCCAGGTGTAGCAGGTGTCGGCCTGGGCGGTGCCCGCGGTGGTGACCGTGCCGACCAGTGCTGCTGCCGCGAGCATGACAACACTGAGGATGAGACGGACGGTGCCTCTGAGCATGGTGCCTCCGTGTTGGAACAGTGGGGACTCCGAGAGTGGCGGAGGAGGTCTACCCGCGTCAACCTGCTTCCGGAAATGCCAATGGGCGGGCCACTGGAGGCCCGCCCACCGTCACGCGCCGTTCACCGCCGGCCCGCGGGCCCGGGAACCGCACCGCTCAGTTCAGTCGTTGGGCACCGTCTCGTAGCGCGGGGTGTTCTCGGCCATCTGCCGCAGCACGTCCTTGCGTTCGCGCTTGGAGAGGCGGTCGATGTAGAGGCGGCCGTAGAGGTGGTCCGTCTCGTGCTGCAGGCAGCGCGCGAAGTACCCGGTGCCGCGCACCGTGATCGGCCTGCCCTCGGCGTCCTGCCCGCGTACGACGGCGTAGTCGGGGCGCGCGAGCGAGGCGTACGCACCCGGCACCGACAGACAGCCCTCGTTGGAATCGTCCAGCACCCGGCGCTCGGCGGGCAGTTCCTCCAGTACGGGGTTGCAGACGACGCCGACGTGCCGCACACCCTCGTCGTCCGGGCAGTCGTAGACGAAGACCTTCAGATCGACACCGATCTGGTTGGCGGCCAGGCCGACACCCTCCGCCGCACGCTGGCTGGCGAACATGTCGTCGACCAGCTTGGCCAGTTCGCCGTCGAACTCGGTGACGTCCCGGCACTCCCGGTGCAGCACCGGGTTGCCGACGACGGTGATCGGACGGGCGGTGCCGCGCTCGCGGTGGGTCCGCTCGCGCTCCTCGCAGTCCTCCGTGTCGACGACGAACCCCTCGTCGTCCACCCGCTGCCCGGTCTCGTGCTCCGCCATCTTCGCCGTACGCCTTCCTCGGTGCTCCACCACAACCCGTACAGAGTACGGGCAGACTCCCGGCTCCGTGCGCGGCCGACCGGTATCAGCAGACCTCTTCCAGGTCCCGCCACTCACGGGTGTCCGGGCTGTCGGCGACCCAGCCGTCCAGCAGTCCGCGCACCAGGGAGGCCGGGGCCGCCAGCCCGCACTCGCGCTCGGGCACCCACAGCTCTCCCGACGTCATGTGCCCCAGCGGCCCCGGATGCCCGGGCACGCTGTGGTCGTGCGGATCGTGCCGGGGGGCGCCCTCGCCCTCGTCGCTGGGCATCCGGCTCTCCGAGCAGGAGCGGCACAGCAGCCGCACCGACGAGGACCAGTCCTCGGCGGCGAAGCCCGCGTCCGCCGCCAGCCGCTCCAGCGCGTCCCGGTCCGTCTCGGTCGCCGCCTCCAGCAGCACCACCCAGGTGGGCACCGGCGAGGGCGCCCAGAGTTCTATCTCGTCGAAGACCGGATAGGCGTGGCCCGCGGCCGTGGTCCGCTCCCCGTGCGGCACCCCGTCGTGCAGCACCACCTCGCCCCAGCGGCGCCCGGAGGACGGCAGCGGGATGTTCTGCACCTCGATGCGGGCCGGGTCCAGCCGCCGCCCCCACACCACTTCGGCCTCGCCCTCCGGCGACAGGCGCACCGCGGCACTGCCCAGTCCCATGCCGGCCGGCGGGCCGGTACGGGCGTCGTCACCGCCGGCCGCCGTCTCCGGCACCCGCAGGCCGTACGCCTGCCAGGCGCGCCGGGCCAGGGCCCAGTCCTGCAGCGCGGTGGCCGCGATGCCCACGTTCCACCAGTCGGGCGCCCCGGCCGACCGGTCCAGGAGCGCGACGGCGCGCAGTCCGGCCGCGCGCGCCTGCTCCCAGTCGTGCCGGAACTTGTGCAGCAGCGCGAGGTTGAACCAGGACTCCGACAGCCACGGCTCCAGATCGGCGGCACGGGTCAGCAGCGTGCCGGCGTCCTCATAGCGTCCGTCACCGATGAGCGTGAACGCGCGGTCGGTGACCACCCGCCAGTCGGCGGAGGGCCGGTGCCTTGCCTTGCCGAAGATCCTCACGATGTTCCCGCCTGACTCCCGCCTGCTGCTCCCGACCGTCCTCGCGGCCGTCTTCCCGCGGTCCCCGCCGCGGTGTCCGTGCCGCGATCTTCTCTCAGCCGCGGTTCCCGGTTCGCATCCAACCATGCCCACCCCGGTGCGCGCTCATTACCCGTCGGTCGTGGGGGTACCGAGCGGTCCGGGGCACGCGGGCACGCCCGGCACGGCGTCGCGGAGGTGCCTTCGACCGCCCGCGTCACAGCCGGGCGGAAGCCGAGCGGGTTAACACGTTCAGGTGATGTGGTGGAGGTGCGGGGTGACGCGGCGCACAGGGCGCGCGGAGGCGTCCGCGCCGGGACTACGGCCGGAACCGCGGCCGGGGCGCCGGCCGTACGGCACAGAGCACGGCACAGAGCACGGTGCGGGGCGCGGACACGGGTTCGGCCCGGGCGGCCGTCAGAGCCGTTCCCCGCCGGCCTCGCCCGGGCTCCCGAGGGGAGCGGTACGGGGCCGGCCCGGCTGGTCCGGCCGGCCCGCCTCGGGCTCCATCACGGGCTGCTCCGGCACGGCCTGCCCGGCACGGATCATCTCGATGCGGCCCATCACCTTGGAGCGCAGGCCACCGGGCACCTCGTCGTGCCCGCAGCACCGCTTGACCAGCTTCTTCACGGCCTGTTCCAGGCCGTACTTCTCCAGACACGGCGAGCACTCCTCGAAGTGCTCCCTGAACTTCGTCAGATCGCCGTCGGGCATCTCGCGGTCCAGGTACTCGTACAGGTGGTCCAGGACCTCAGCGCAGTCCGTCTCGTGCGGCTCTCCGCAACTCATGAGCCCGAGCCTTTCCGGTCGTGCGACTCCTCGGGTGCGGCGGCGCCGTTCGCGCCCGCCGGGACCAGCCCGCGCTCGCGGGCGTAGTCCTCCAGCATGCCGCGCAACTGCCGGCGACCGCGGTGCAGACGGGACATCACCGTGCCGATGGGTGTCCCCATGATGTCCGCGATCTCCTTGTACGCAAACCCCTCGACGTCCGCGAGGTAGACCGCGATCCGGAACTCCTCGGGGATGGCCTGGAGGGCCTCCTTCACGTCCGAGTCGGGCAGCCGGTCCAGCGCCTGCGACTCGGCCGAGCGCAGCCCGGTCGACATGTGCGACTCGGCGCGCGCGAGCTGCCAGTCCTCGATCTCCTCGGCCGCGCTGCGCTGCGGTTCGCGCTGCTTCTTGCGGTACGAGTTGATGAAGGTGTTGGTGAGGATGCGGTACAGCCACGCCTTGAGGTTGGTGCCCTCGCGGAACTGGTGGAAGGACGCGTACGCCTTCGCGTACGTCTCCTGCACCAGGTCCTCCGCGTCCGCGGGGTTGCGCGTCATGCGCAGCGCGGCGGAGTACATCTGGTCCAGGAAGGCGAGGGCGTCCCGTTCGAAGCGCGCGTTCCGTTCGGCGTCCGTCTCCACGGGCTCCCTGGGCGCAGCGTCGTCGGTCGCGGCGACCGGACCCACCTCCTCCGATGCGGCTTCGAGTCCGTTGCCGGACCCATTCGAACCGGAGAATAGACGACGGTCCGTCCCCTCCGCCGCCGGGAAGGGAACGTCCCCGACGGGTCCGGCGAGCCTCAGTGTCGCCCAGTCCACCTGGGCGGCTGTGGCACGGGTACCCACAGGGCGGGACGGGCATGCGATCGAACCCATGTCGGGTGGACTCCCTCTCCTCGCGCGTGCGTGCGGTCCGTACGTGTCCTGCAGCAGGACAACACGGCCGCGCGGAGGATCATTCCCGCGCCAGCCACTCGCGCACCGCGCCGGTGATCACGCCGAGCGCCTCCTCCTGGCCGGGCACCGCCCTCTTCGGCACGGCGAAGCCGTGGTCGCCCCCGGGCACCTCGACGACCTCCGTGCCCTCGGGGAACTCCCCGGGCCGCCCGAAGGGATCGCGCCCGCCCTGGACGACCAGGGTCCGCACCCCGGCCTCCAGCAGCTCGCCGGCCCGGGACCGCTCCGGCTTCCCCGGGGGGTGCAGGGGGAAGGCGAGCGCGAGCACGGCGCGCGCACCGAGTTCGGCGGCGGTCCGGCATGCCACGCGCGCCCCGGCGCTGCGCCCCCCGGAGACGACAGGCAGCCCTTCCCCCTCCAGAACGGGCCACACCGCCCGCCATCCCTCGTCCAGCTTCCCGGGTGCGGGCGCCAGCTTTCTTCCCGCCACCCGCCAGGGCTGCTCGACCAGGGCGACCGAGACGCCGTGCGCGGGCAGCGCGTCCGCCAGGGCCCGCAGGTCCCGCGCCTCGACCCCGCCTCCGGCGCCGTGTCCGAGCGCGAGGACCAGGCGCGGCCGGGCGGCACGCCGCCAGGTGATCCGGGCCGGGCCGGCCGGCGTAGCGACCTCCTCGGTGGTTCCGGTGGTTCCGGTCCCGGTTCCGGGGCTGTCGGGGCTGTCGGTGCTGTCGGTGCTGTCGGTGCTCACCGGCTCAGAACAGCGTCCCGGCCTCGGGCGCGTCAAGCTCCTCCAGCAGCTCGGGCCCGTTGTTGCGCACGTTGCTGACCTCGCCGCGCACCGGATAGGCCCGCATGGCCCCGGCCGGCGGCGGGACCAGCAGTCCGCGCACGTCCTCGGCGTCGGTGCGGGCCGGGTCCAGCCAGGCGTCCCAGCGGTCGGGGGTGAGCACCAGCGGCATCCTGGGGTGGATGTCGGCCAGGGAGCGCGGCCCGTCCTCGCCGACTCCCGCGAACGGCTCGCTCTGCGCCTCGGTGGTGATCACCGTGCAGGTGGACCACCAGGCCTGGGGGTGGTCCTCGGGCAGCGTCCTGTCCCGCCAGAACTCGTAGAGCCCGGCCATCGCCATCACCGAGCCGTCGGCGGGGGTCACGAAGTACGGCTGCTTGCGCGGCCGCTTGCGCCTGCCCTTCTCCTCCTCCTGCCGCTCGGCCGTCCCGGTGACCCACTCGTAGTACCCGTCGGCGGGCAGCAGACAGCGCCGGGCGGCGAAGGGGCGGCGGTAGGAGGGCTTCTCGTGCACCGTCTCGGCCCGTGCGTTGATCATCTTCACGCCCACGTCCGGGGACTTCGCCCAGGAGGGCACCAGCCCCCAGCGCAGCGTCCTGAGCTGGCGTACGGGGCTCGGATCGCCGCTGTCCTTCAGCGGCCGGTCCAGCACCGCGTACACCTGCTTGGTCGGGGCCACGTTCCAGTCGGGCGCCAGCTCCTCGGCCGGATCCCGCTTCTCCACTCCGAAGAGCCCGGCCAGTTCACCGGCCGATCGGCTCGCCGCATACCGTCCGCACATGTACGCCACCCTGCCACGCCCGTGCGGCCGGCGGCACCGTGAACGGCCGTACGGGCTCCGCACAGGGGCCGTGACACACTGCGGAGCACCGCTTCGCGGCCGGACGAGCGCGGCGCGCGGGGCGGCGGAACGGTGCGGAACGGACCGCGGGGGGAAACCGCGGGGGGAAACCGCAGGGGAAGGGGCCGGCCGGACATGGACACGGACAGCATCGCCGAGGTCTGGGACCGCGTCGTCGGGACGCAGCCCGACCCGTCGTTCGCGGTCGTGGCAGCCACCGGGCTGGTGGCCCTGGCCGTCGTCGCCGCGCGGGGACCGTGGCGGGTGGCGCGGAACGCGGTGACCATCGCCCACGAGGGCGGGCACGGGATCGTGGCGCTGCTGACCGGGCGGCGTCTGGAGGGCATACGCCTGCACTCGGACACCTCCGGGCTGACCGTCTCCCGGGGGCGGCCGAACGGGATCGGAATGGTGCTGACGGCCGCCGCCGGGTACACCGCGCCGTCGCTGCTCGGCCTGGCGGGGGCGTGGCTGCTGGCCGCCGGGCACGTCACCGCGCTGCTGTGGGGGGCCACGGCGCTGCTGCTGGCGATGCTGGTGATGGTGCGCAACGCCTACGGAGTGCTCACCGTCGTCCTCACCGGCGGAGTGTTCTTCCTGGTGTCGTGGTTCACCGGGACCGAGGTGCAGGCGGCGTTCGCGTACGGAGTGGTGTGGTTCCTGCTGCTGGGCGGCGTGCGGCCCGTCTTCGAACTCCAGGGCAAGCGGCGCCGGGGCGAGGCGCCGGACTCCGACGCCGACCAGCTCGCGCGGCTGACGAACGCGCCCGCGCCGCTGTGGCTGCTGCTCTTCCACGCCGTGGCGCTGTGCTCGCTGACCGGCGGCGGACGGTGGCTGCTGGGGCTCTGACGCCCCCGCCGGGCGAAAAGCCCCTGGACCCGGCCCGCGGCCTCCCGCCCGGCCCGGCTCACCCGGACGCCGCCCGGTCCCGCCCGGCGGTGCGCCACGCGGCGGCCTTCGTCCGCGCCCTCTCCGTGTCCGGTCAGGATTCCCGCCCCGCCGGAACCACTAAAGTTGGCCCCATGACCGACCACACCGCCCTCTGGCCTGCGCCGCTCGCGTCCGGCGCCGTCGACGCGACCGTCACCGTGCCCGGATCGAAGTCGGTCACCAACCGCGGTCTGGTGCTCGCCGCCCTCGCCTCCGAGCCCGGCTGGCTGCGCCGTCCGCTGCGTTCGCGTGACACCCTGCTGATGGCCGAGGGGCTGCGTGCCATGGGGGCGGGCGTCGAGGAGACGGTGTCCTCCAACTCCGCGCCCGTCGCGTCCGGCGCCGCCGGCCCCGGGGGCGGCGGCGAGGCCTGGCGCGTCATCCCCGCGGGGCTGCACGGTCCCGCCACCGTGGACGTCGGCAACGCCGGCACCGTGATGCGCTTCCTGCCACCGGTGGCCGCCCTGGCCGACGGCCCGGTCCACTTCGACGGCGACAAGCGCTCCCACGAGCGCCCCCTCCACGGCGTGATCGACGCGCTGCGCGCGCTGGGCGCCCGTGTCGACGACGGAGGGCGCGGCGCGCTGCCGATGACCGTGCACGGCGGCGGTTCCCTGACCGGTGGCACGGTGGAGATCGACGCCTCCTCGTCCTCCCAGTTCGTCAGCGCCCTGCTGCTGTCCGGCGCCCGCTTCAACCAGGGCGTGGAGGTCCGCCACACCGGCGGCCCGCTGCCGTCCATGCCGCACATCCGGATGACGGTGGAGATGCTGCGCGCCGCGGGCGCCCAGGTGGACACCCCCGAGTCCGGGGGCGAGCCGAACGTCTGGCGGGTCACGGCCGGCGCGCTGCTCGGCCGCGATCTGGTCGTCGAACCCGACCTGTCCAACGCCCAGCCGTTCCTCGCCGCCGCGCTGGTCACCGGAGGCCGGGTGACCGTCCCGGACTGGCCGGCGCACACCACCCAGCCCGGTGACGCGCTGCGCGAGATCTTCACCGAGATGGGCGGGCGCTGCGAGCTGGACGAGCGCGGTCTGACCCTCACCGGCACCGGCCGGATCCACGGCATCGACGTGGACCTGAGCGAGGTGGGCGAGCTGACCCCCGGCATCGCGGCGGTCGCGGCGCTGGCCGACTCCGAGTCGCGGCTGCGCGGCGTGGCGCACCTGCGGCTGCACGAGACCGACCGGCTGGCCGCGCTCACCAAGGAGATCAACGGGCTCGGCGGCGACGTCACCGAGACCGGGGACGGGCTGGTCATCCGCCCGCGTCCGCTGCGCGGCGGGATCTTCCACACCTACGAGGACCACCGGCTGGCCACGGCGGGCGCGGTGCTCGGCCTGGTCGTCGGGGGTGTGGAGGTGGAGAACGTCGCGACGACCGCCAAGACCCTGCCCGACTTCCCCGAGCTGTGGAGCGCCATGCTCGAAGGGGACCTCGAAGGGGACGGGGACAGAGGGTAAGAGGCGAAACCGGCCATGCGCCGCTACGGCAAGCACACAGACGAGGACGACATCCGGGTCCGTCCGGGCCGCCGGGGCAGCCGCCCGCGCACCAGCATCCGGCCCAAGCACGAGGACGCCGCCTCCGGCTTCGTCCTGACCGTCGACCGGGGCAGGATCACCTGTCTGGTGGACGGCCGCACGATCACCGCCATGAAGGCCCGCGAGCTGGGCCGCAAGGGCGTCGTGGTCGGCGACCGGGTGGCGGTCGTCGGCGATCTGTCGGGGGCCAGGGACACCCTGGCGCGGATCGTGCGGGTCGAGGAGCGTTCCTCGGTGCTGCGGCGCACGGCCGACGACAACGACCCCTACGAGCGGGTCGTCGTCGCCAACGCCGACCAGCTCGCCGTCGTCACCGCCCTGGCCGACCCCGAGCCCCGCCCCCGGCTGATCGACCGCTGTCTGGTGGCCGCCTACGACGCGGGCCTGGAGCCGCTGCTGGTCCTGACCAAGTCGGACCTGGCGCCACCCGACACGCTGCTGGAGACGTACGCCCCGCTGGGTGTGCGGTATGTGGTGACCGACCGCGAGGAGCTGGCCGACGGCGCCGCCGCCGACCGGGTGCGCGAGTTCCTGTGGGGCCGGACCACCGCCTTCGTGGGCCATTCCGGTGTCGGCAAGACCACTTTGGTCAACGCGCTCGTCCCGCCCGACCGCAGGCGGGCGACGGGTCACGTCAACGCGGTCACCGGGCGCGGCCGCCACACCACGACCTCGGCTCTGGCGCTGCCGCTGCCCGGCGAGGTCTCCTTCCCTCCGGTACCGGAGGGCGGCTGGGTGATCGACACCCCGGGTGTGCGGTCCTTCGGTCTGAACCACGTCGACCCGTCCCGGGTGATCCACGCCTTCCCGGACCTGGAGCCGGGCACGGACGGCTGTCCGCGCGCCTGCGGGCACGACGAGCCGGACTGCGCACTGGACTCCTGGGTCGCCGACGGCCACGCGGACCCGGCCCGGCTGTTCTCCCTGCGCCGTCTGCTGGCCACCCGGGAGCGCCGGGAGGGCGACTGACCGCGGTACGCCGCCCACCCCCGGTCCGCCCGGTCCCGTCCCGGTCCGCCCGCGGGGATCAGCGGAGCAGGGCCCGCAACACCTGGGTGACATGGGTGGCCGCGGCCTCCTCGGTCGCCTCGGGCGGACCGTCGCAGGGCGCGACGACGTAGGACAGCGCCAGCCGCAGGCCCACCTCGCAGGCGTGGCACAGCGCGGCGGGTCCGGTCGCGCCGTCGGCGGTGACCCCCGCGGACACCAGCGCGGCGGCGGTACGGTCGCGCAGTCCCGCCGCCGCCCGGTCCGCCTCCGGCCCGGGCGGCGGCAGCCGGGAATCCCAGCAGCCGGTGAGTGCGGCGCGCACCAGCGGGTCGCGGCATGCGGCGCGCACCACCGAGACGGCGGCCGCGGCGCAGCCTGCGACGGGGTCGGGGGCCGGGCCGGAGGCGGGACGGGAGGCGGACCGCGCCGCCAGCTGCGCGGCACGGGCGGCGCGGTCGAGGAGGATCTCCAGTTCACGGGCCACCAGGGCCGTGCCGAGCCCGTCCTTGGAGCCGAACTCGCTGTAGAGGGTCTGGCGGGAGAAGCCGGCCGCCGCGGCGACCTCGGCCATGCGGACCCGGGGCCACGGTCTGTCGTGGAGTGCGGCGCGGGCGGCGCGCAGCAGGGCCTGGCGCGCCGTGGGCGGCCGGGCCGGTCGCCCGGGGAAGCCTCCGGCGGGGTCTTCGGCAGGGTCTTCGGCAGAGGGCGTCACCGAGGTCATCAGCGCCTCCCCGGACACGGCGGTCGCGCACAGCATCGGCGCGGTGGCGGAGGGTGTCAAGACGCCTCGCACCGCCTCACCGCCGCGGGTGTACGGCCGCACACCCGGTTGGCCACTCCCCTGTGGCTGGCCGCCCGCGCCGCTGGATACTGTTCGTCCATGCCCGACTACCACGATGACCTGCGTCTCGCCCACGTGCTGGCCGACACCGCCGACGCCACGACGATGGAGCGGTTCAAGGCCCTCGACCTCAAGGTCGAGACCAAACCCGACATGACGCCGGTGAGCGAGGCGGACAAGGCGGCCGAGGAGCTGATCCGCACCTCCCTGCGGCGGGCGCGGCCGCGCGACGCGGTGCTGGGCGAGGAGTTCGGCAGCGAGGGGCGCGGGCCGCGCCGCTGGGTCGTCGACCCCATCGACGGCACCAAGAACTACGTGCGCGGCGTCCCGGTGTGGGCCACGCTGATCGCGCTGATGGAGCGGACCGAGGAGGGCGACCGGCCGGTGGTCGGCGTGGTGTCGGCCCCGGCCCTGAACCGGCGCTGGTGGGCGGCGCTGGGCGCCGGCGCGTACACCGGCCGCAGTCTGACGTCCGCGACCCGGCTGTCGGTCTCGCGGGTGGCCCGGGTGCAGGACGCCTCGTTCGCCTTCTCCTCGCTCGGCGGCTGGGAGGAGCGCGGCAGACTCGGCGGCTTCCTCGACCTGACCCGGGACTGCTGGCGCACCCGCGGCTACGGCGACTTCTGGCCGTACATGATGGTCGCCGAGGGGTCGGTGGACATGTGCGCGGAGCCGGAGCTGTCGCTGTGGGACATGGCGGCGAACGCGATCGTCGTGCAGGAGGCGGGCGGCACCTTCACCGGTCTGGACGGGCGCGAGGGTCCGCACAGCGGGAACGCGGCGGCTTCCAACGGGCTGCTCCACGAGGATCTGCTCGCCTACATCGGCGACTGAGCACGCCGTTGAATCCCGGTCAATCCGCCTCCGCACGACCCTTGTTGCGACTCCCGCGGCATGTGAACATGAGAATCCGCCCGCTTGTGAGTTTGTGAATCCCTTCTCCAGTGCGGGGTTCACCAAGGGGGTTCACCAAGGAGGTGGCACCAACCGTCATGACCACCCTCGTCCGTGACGCCATGAGCACAGTGGTTCTCACCATCGGCCCCGCCCACACCCTCCGCCAGGCCGCCCGGCTGATGTCCGCCCGGCGGGTCGGCGCGGCCGTCGTCCTCGACCCCGACGCCGGAGGCGTCGGCATCCTCACCGAACGCGACATCCTCAACTCCGTGGGAGCCGGGCAGGACCCCGACCGGGAACCCGCGCACCTGCACACCACCACCGACGTGGTCTTCGCCGCCCCCGGCTGGACCCTGGAGGACGCCGCACGGGCCATGACCCTCGGCGGGTTCCGCCATCTGATCGTGCTCGACGACCGGGAGCCGGTGGGGGTGGTGTCGGTGCGCGACATCGTCCGCTGCTGGTCCTCGGCGCACCGGGACGCACCGGCCGCGCCCGCCGGCACGGTGGCCGCCTGAGGGCCGCCGGGGACACGCCTCGCAGCGCACCCCACGGCACGCCCCACAGCACACCGGAGGGACCGGAGCCCACTGGCGTCCGGTCCCTCCGGGTTCGTACGGCGAGGAGCCGATGGGTCAGCCGCGCAGGGCCTTGACCGCGGCCTCCAGCCTCCTGCCGTAGTCCTCGTCGGCCTGGCGGAAGTTCTCGATGGCCCGCTTGACGATGTCGTCGCGCGAGACCTTCGAGATGAAGCCGGCCAGGTTGTCGATCAGGCGCCCCTTCTCCTCCTCCGTCATCAGGCGGTAGAGGTTGCCCGCCTGGACGAAGTCGTTGTCCTCGGCGTGCGAGGGCGCGGGGGTGTCACCGGTGGTCCCGGCGACCGGGACCGGCTGCCACAGCGCGCGGCCGGTCTCGTTCGGGCCGCCGAAGCTGTTGGGCTCGTAGTTCTTCGCCCCGCCGTGGCGGCCGTCGTACATGAAGCCGTCGCGGCCGTGGCTGCGGGCCTCGGCGGCGTGCGGGCGGTTCACCGGCAGGTGGTCGGCGTTGATGCCCACCCGGTAGCGGTGCGCGTCGCCGTAGGCGAACAGCCGGCCCTGGAGCATCTTGTCCGGGGAGGGGCCGATACCCGGCACGAAGTGGTGCGGGGAGAAGATCGACTGCTCGACCTCGGCGAAGATGTTCTGCGGGTTGCGGTTCAGCTCCAGCTTGCCGATCTCGATGACCGGGTAGTCCGCGTGCGGCCAGACCTTGGTCAGGTCGAACGGGTTGAAGCGGTAGTTCGCCGCCTCGGCCGCCGGCATGATCTGGACGCCGACGGTCCAGCTCGGGAAGTCGCCGCGCTCGATGGACTCGCGCAGGTCGCGCTGGTGGCTGTCGGGGTCCTTGCCCGCCAGGAGGTCGGCCTCGTCCTGGGTGAGGCACTTGATGCCCTGGTCGGTCTTGAAGTGGTACTTGACCCAGAAGACCTCGCCCGCCTCGTTGTTCCACTGGAAGGTGTGCGAGCCGAAGCC
The DNA here is from genome assembly GCF_900114215.1 of Streptomyces mangrovi. Lineage (GTDB taxonomy): Bacteria > Actinomycetota > Actinomycetes > Streptomycetales > Streptomycetaceae > Streptomyces > Streptomyces barkulensis. Next base: position 266,836 of record NZ_FOSG01000002.1, read on the forward strand.
GTCCATGTGGCGGTACGAGGCCGGGATGCCGCGGTCGCCGAAGAGCCAGGTCACCTGGTGGGTGGACTCCGGGCTCAGGCCCCAGAAGTCCCAGACGTTGTCGGCCTCCTGGGAGCCGGTGTACGGGTCGCGCTTCTGGGTGTGGATGAAGTCGGGGAACTTGATGGCGTCCTTGATGAAGAACACCGGGGTGTTGTTGCCGACGAGGTCGTAGTTGCCCTCCTCGGTGTAGAACTTCACCGCGAAGCCGCGCGGGTCGCGCACCGCGTCGGCCGCGCCCAGGTTGCCGGCGACGGTCGAGAAGCGCAGGAAGACCTCGGTCTCCTTGCCGATCCCGGAGAGGAACTTCGCCCGGGTGTACTTCGTCACGTCGGCGGTGACGGTGAAGGTGCCGTAGGCGCCCGCGCCGCGGGCGTGGACGACCCGCTCGGGGATGCGCTCACGGTTGAAGTGGGCGAGCTTCTCCAGCAGGAGCTGGTCCTGGACCAGGACCGGGCCGCCCGAACCGGCGGTCTCGCTGTTCTGGTTGTCCGCGACGGGAGCACCGGCCTCCGTGGTCAGCGGCCCGGTGTTCTCGATCTGGGCAGTCACATGCGCCTCCTGAATCTGTCCTGTCCCCTTGGCTTGAGCCGAACGCGATCCTACATTGGACATTGTCTAAGTCAAGAAGATGGCGAAGAACTGACACGATCCGGCCATGGACACGCACTGCTAAGGTGGAAACATGAGTGACCTGCTACAACGTCTCCGGGATCGCGGCTGGCGGCTGACCGCCCAGCGGCGGGTGGTCGCTGAGGTCCTCGATGGTGAGCATGTCCACTACACCGCCGACGAGGTGCACGCGCGCGCGACCGAGAAGCTGCCGGAGATCTCCCGCGCCACCGTCTACAACACCCTCGGCGAACTGGTCTCGATCGGCGAGGTGATCGAGGTCAGCACGGACGGCCGCGCCAAGCGGTACGACCCGAACGCTCACCACTCCCACCAGCACCTGGTGTGCTCGCGGTGCGGTGTGATCCGCGACGTACGCCCCTCCGGCGATCCGCTCGCCCTGCTCCCCGAGAGGGAGCGCTACGGGTTCACCCTCGACGAGGCGACGGTCACCTACCGGGGGCTGTGTCCCTCCTGCGCCTCCGCCTGACGCGTCCGGAACCCTCCGGGCACCGCGCCTCCCCCGCACGGGCACATGAAAACGGCCGGAGCCCGGATCCTTCATTCGGATCCGGGCTCCGGCCCATCAGTAGCGGGGACAGGATTTGAACCTGCGACCTCTGGGTTATGAGCCCAGCGAGCTACCGAGCTGCTCCACCCCGCGCCGTTGTGTTCACAACCTTAACCCACCGTGGCGATCAGTGCAAACCGCGGGGGCGCCCCGCGACCGCCCACGCCTGCGCCTGCAACTGCGCCTCAGGCCGTCAGCTCCTCGTGGAGGGCCTCGCTCAGCCGCGCGGCGCGGTCGGCGACCTCCGGCGGCCCCAGCTCGACCGCACGGGCGCACCAGTGGCGCCCGGCGGCCAGTTCACCGCGCCGGGCGTTCAGCAGTGCCAGACGCAGAGCGGCCCGGCCGTGGCCCGCCTCGGCCGCACGCGTCCACCACAGGGCGGCCTCCGGCTCGCTGCCCTCCCGGGCCAGCAGCAGCCCGAGGTTGAAGGCGCCGTTGCTGCTGCCCGCCTCCGCCGCGACCCGGTACCAGTGCGCGGCCCGGACCACGTCGCCGCGCGCCGCCGCGCACATGCCCAGCCGTACCTGTGCCCGCCGGTGCCCCTGCTCGGCGGCCCGCTCGTACCACTCCTCGTACTCGGCCGGCGGACCGTGCGCGTCCAGGGCGTCGGCCGTCGGGGCCTGGCGCTCCAGCAGCGCCGCCAGCCGGAAGGCGCCCTCCACACTGCCGCCGCCGGCCGCGCGGCGCAGATGCCGCTCGGCGGTGTGGGTGTCGCCCTCGCGCAGCAGCGCGATGCCCACCTGGAGGGCCGCCTCGGTGTGACCGGCCGCGGCCGCCTGCTCGTACCACTGCCGGGCGGCCTCCTCCTCGCCGCGGCCCGCGTGCAGGATGCCGAGGTTGAACGCGGCGTCCACGCTGCCCGCTTCGGCCGCCTTGGAGAACCACGGCTCCGCCCCCGCCGCGTCGCCGCGCTGGAGCAGCAGCACGGCCAGCGCGTTGGCGGCCTCGCGGTGCCCGGCGTAGGCGGCGCGGCGGTACCACTGCTCGGCCTGGGCGGTGCGGTCCTCGGCGGCGCACAGCAGCGCGAGGTTGAAGGCGCCGTTGATGTCGCCCGCCTCCAGCGCGGCGCGGTACCAGCGCTCCGCGGTCTGCCGCTCGCCCCGCTCGGCGTGGAGTGCGCCCAGGGCGTTGGCCGCGCTGCCGTCGCCGTCCTGGGCCGCGCGGCGCCACCACTCGGCGGCGCTGTCGGTGTCGCCCGCGTCGCGCAGCAGGAAGCCCAGGGCGCGCGCGGCGCGCGCCTCCCCGTCCTTGGCCGCCGTCAGATACCAGCGGGCCGCCTCCCGCAGTTCGCCGCGCTCCTCCAGGAGCGTGCCCAGCCGCAGGGCGGCACGCCGGTGCCCGCGCGCCGCGGCCTGGCGATACCACTGCTCGGCCTCGGCGCTCCCCTCCTGACGGCGCGCCAGAATCCGCGCGATGCGGTAGGACGCCTCGCGGTGGCCGCACTCGGCGGCGGCCCGGAACCACCGCTCGGCGCCGCCCTCGCCCCGGTGCTCCAGCAGGTCGGCGAGGGCGTACGCGCCGAGAGGGTGGCCGGACTCCGCGGACTGCCGCAGCCAGTACTCGGCGGCCGTCTCGTCGCCGCGCTCGCGGTGGTGGCGGCCCAGGGAGTGGGCGGCGGCCGCCGAACCCGCGACGGCCGCGACCCGCCACCAGCCGGCGGCCTCCTCGGCCTGGCCGAGCTGGTGGAGCAGGACTCCCAGGTTGTTCGCGGCGGCGCGGTCGCCGGCGGCGGTGGCGGCGCGCAGATACGGCTCGGCCCCCTCCAGGTCACCCCGGCGCAGCAGCCGGGCGCCGAGCGCGCTGATGGCGTCCGTGTCGCGGTGGTCCCGGAGGTCCGTGCGGCTCACACCACCCCCCGTGCCCTCATCTCTCGCCTTGTCCCCCATGAGGCCCATCGTCGCACCACCCGCAACCCGCGTACATCTGGTATACCGCCGCCAAGGAAGTCACTTCAGCGTTTTGTCGACTTCCCGATACAGCTACCATCCAAACGCAAAGCGCTACCACGCGCCTCTCTTCTCACATGCCCAGGACATGAAGAAGGACCCGGAGTCAGTGACTCCGGGTCCTTCTTCGTCAGTAGCGGGGACAGGATTTGAACCTGCGACCTCTGGGTTATGAGCCCAGCGAGCTACCGAGCTGCTCCACCCCGCGCCGTTGTGTTCACAACCTTACCACGGCGCGGAGGGAGCTCGCTCACCACCGATTCACTCTTCCTTGCGTCCCTCGTCGCTGTCGGAGTTCCCGCCCTCGGGGTTCTTGCCGTCGGATCCGCCGTCGCCGCCCGCCGACTCCTGCGCCTCGGCGGCCCGCTCGAGCGCGTCCTCCAGATCCTGCTGGGCCTGGCCGTAGGCGTCCCAGTCCTGGTTGCCCAGCGCCTCCTGGCCCGCCTCGAACGCCTCCTGGGCGTCCTGGAGGGCCTCCTGGACCGTCGGGTCCTCAGAGCCCTCCGCGGGCGGCGGAGTGGTCTCCTCCTCGCCCGGGGACGGCTCCTCCTGCTCCGGCGGCTCCTCGGTGCCCTCGACCCCGAAGACGGAGTTCAGCGCCTCGCCGAGGGTGTCCTCGAAGGCGGTCTCCTCGCCGTAGGTCACCAGCACCTTGCGCAACAGCGGGTAGTTGGTGCCCGCGCCGCGGACGTAGACCGGCTCGACGTAGAGCAGGCCGCCCTCCAGCGGCACCGTGAGCAGGTTGCCGTACTCGACCTCCGAGTCACCGCGCCTGAGGATGTTGATCTCGTTGGCGATGTCGGTGTCGGAGTTGAACCGGCTCTGCACCTGCTGCGGGCCGGACACCGTGGTGTTGGAGGGCAGCTTCAGGATCCTGATGGTCCCGTAGTCGTCGCTGCGGGCGTCGGCGTTGACCGCCATGAAGGCGCCGAGCGTCTCACGGCCGCTGGGGTTGAAGGTCGTGGTCAGGGAGAAGGTCTGCTCCTCCTGATCCGGCATCTTCATGCTCAGGTAGTACGGCGGGACCGCGTTGCCCTTCTGCGTCGGGTCGTCCGGTACCTGCCAGCGCTCACTGCCGCTGTAGAACTGGCTCGCGCTGGTGACGTGGTAGCGCGTCAGCAGCTCGCGCTGGACCTTGAACAGGTCCTGCGGGTAGCGGAAGTGGTCCATCAGCTCTTCGTCGATCTCGCTCTTCGGCTCGACCGTGCCGGGGAAGGCCTTCGTCCAGGTCTTCAGCACCGGGTCCCGCTCGTCCCACTCGTAGAGCTTCACCTCGCCCGAGTAGGCGTCCACGGTCGCCTTGACCGAGTTGCGGATGTAGTTGACCCGGTTCTGCTGGGCGATGACCGCCCGCTGGCCGTCGGTCAGCGCGTCGGCCGTGGTCTCGCCCAGGGTGGTGCGGGAGGAGTAGGGGTACTGGTTGGTCGTGGTGTAGGCGTCCACGATCCACTGGATGCGGTCCCCCACCACCGCCGGGTACGGGTCGCCGTCGATGGTCAGCCAGGGGGCCACCGCCTCGACGCGCTCCTTGGGCGTGCGGTTGTACAGGACCCGCGAGCCCTCGCCGATCGCGCCCGAGTAGAGGATCTGCGGCTCGTTGAAGGCCACCGCGTACGCCGCGCGGTTGGCGATGCCGCCCAGGCTGACCCCGCTGTCGCCCTTGTAGCTGTAGGTCTTCTCCTCGCTGCCGGCGATGTAGTCCAGTTCCTTCTGCGGGCCGCCGACGATGGAGTACTGCGTGGTCTTCTCGCCGTAGTAGACCCGCGGCTCGTAGCCGTCCTCGGCGAGCTCGCCCTCCGGCGGGAGGTTCTTCTCGATGAAGGCCGGCGCCCCGGTCGAGGCCACCTCGGTGCCCTTGCCGGCCACCATGCCGAAGCCGTGGGTGTACTTGAAGTGGTCGTTGATCCAGTTGCGTTCGGTGATGCCGTTGATGTTGATCTCGCGCAGGCCGACGACGGTGTCCTGCTCCGCGCCGTCCTCGGTGGAGTACCTGTCCACGTCCAGGGTGGCCGGGAACTGGTAGTAGCTGCGGACCTGCTGGAGCTGCTGGAAGCTGGGCGAGACGACGTTCGGGTCGAGCAGCCGGATGCTGGCGGTGGTGTCGGCCGCCTCGCGCAACTCCTCGTTGCTCGCCTCGCTCTCCCCCGAGTAGTTCGAGACCTTGGAGTCGTCGATGTCGTAGGCGTCACGGGTGGCGTCGATGTTCTTCTTGATGTACGGCGCCTCCTTGGCCTGCTCGTTCGGCTGGACCTGGAACTTCTGCACGATCGCCGGGTAGAGGCCGCCGATCAGGATCGCCGAGAGGACCATCAGGCCGAAGCCGATCACCGGCAGCTGCCAGGTGCGCCGCCACAGGGTGGCGAAGAAGAGCACCGCGCAGATGGCGGCGATGAAGAACAGGATCGTCTTCGCCGGGAGGTAGGCGTTGGCGTCGACGTACCGCAGTCCCGTCCAGTTGTCCGTCGCCTTGAAGTCTCCGGACTTCACCGCCAGGCCGTAGCGGTCGAGCCAGTACGCCACCGCCTTGAGCGCCACGAAGACGCCGAGCAGCACCGACAGGTGGCCGGTGGCCTGGGACGTCGCGCGGGCGCCCGGGGTGGTCAGGCGCAGCCCTCCGTAGAGGTAGTGCACCAGCGCGGCGGCCAGCAGGGAGAGCACCGCGGCCGCGAAGCCGAAGCTCAGCAGGAAGCGGTACCAGGGCAGGTCGAACGCGTAGAACGCCACGTCCTTGCCGAACTGCGGGTCGGCGGTGCCGAACGGAACGGCGTTCACCCACATCAGCCAGGTGCGCCACTGGCCGGCCGCCGACGCGCCGGCGATCAGTCCCACCAGCGCGGTGACCCCGAGGAGCACCCACTTCTTGTACGGGGCGATGCCCATCCGGTAGCGGTCCAGGCTCTGCTGCTCCAGCGACATCGCGCTCAGCGGGGGCCGCAGGCGGTGGGCCAGCCAGATGTTGAAGCCCACGGCCGCGGCCATCAGCAGACCGAAGACGGCGAACATGCCGATCTTGGTCCACAGGGTGGTGGTGAAGACGGTGGTGTATCGGACCGAGCGATACCACAGCCAGTCGGTCCAGAACCCCGCGAACATGACGAAGAGCATGGCCAGCACGGCCAGCGCTCCCACCGTCATGAGCAGGGTCTTGGCGCGCCTGGAGGGCCTGCCGACACTGATCCGTGGTCCTGAGGGCCCGCCCGGGCCCCGGTCCGGCATCTGGAAAGCCAAGGTGCGCACCTCGAGAATCGCAGCGGATGGGACTGGCCCCGAATGCTAGGGCCCCACCCATGCAACTTACTGAACCTTTACCCGGTTCCCGGTCCCGGGGGGTTCAGCGGCACGATATGAGGATGAACAACCTTCCAATCGACGGCACACCTCTGGCCGCCAGCCCGCTGACCCGTGCCGTACTAGAGATCGACGAGTACGTCGCGGGCCTGGGCTGGGACCAGCCCGCCCGACTGTTCGCCCTGGTCGACACCGACCGGCTGCGCACCGAGGAACCCGCCCTGGCCGAGCAGCTCGGACTGGAGGGTGAGGAACGGCAGGGCGGCGAGCCTCACGCCCCGGCCCCCCTCACTCCGGTCGAGCAGGACGAACTGCCCGCCGGGATCCCTCTGGACGAGTTCCTCGGCACCATCGCCTGGCCCGACGCGGTCTCCGGATGCGCGATGACGGTGGAGCGGCTGATGCTGCCGCCCTCGGCGGAGGCGTCCGTTCCCGAGAACCTCCAGGAGGAGGGCGCCGAGGAGCGGCTGGCCAGCTGGGTGGCCGAGCACCCCGAGCGCCAGGAGGTCCGGATGACCGTGGCGGTGCTGCGCGACGGCGCCCGGGAGTCCGCGCTGCGGCTGCGCGAGAAGGACTCGCCGACCGAGGTGCTGACCGGCCCCGATCTGGTGCCCGGGCTCACCGAGGCGCTGGCCGCGACCTTCGGCGACTGACGGCCGGCCCGCGGCGGAGGCCGCGGACGGGTGCCCGCCGGGAGGGCGCCCGCGGGAGGGGAGGGGGTCAGCCCGCCGTGCACCGCGGCAGGCCGGCCGTCTCCCCTTCTCTGATGTCCTCCAGGGCGCCCAGGGCGTCGTCGATCGTGCCGACCTTCACCAGGGTCAGGCCCTCGGGGACGTCGCGGGCGGCGCCCGCGCAGTTGTCCTCGGGGGTGAGGAAGTACTCGGCGCCCTTGTCCCGGGCGGCGATGGTCTTCATCCCTACGCCGCCGATCGGGCCGACCCGCCCCTCGCCGTCGATGGTGCCCGTACCGGCCACGAACTCGCCGCCGGTGAGATCGCCGGGGGTGAGCTTGTCCATGATGCCGAGGGCGAACATCAGCCCGGCGCTGGGACCTCCGACGTCGGCCAGCTCGATGTCTATCGCGAACGGGAAGGTGTGGTCGAGTCCCGCCCGGATTCCGACGACGGCCCGCCCGTCGTCGTCGGCCTCACCGGTGGTGACGGTGACCTTCCGGGAGCCGGTGGGCTCCTCGCCCGCCTTCTCGGCCGCCCGGGCGGCCTTGGCCGGAACGACGGTGAAGACCACGTCCTCGCCGGGCTCGTGCTCGGTCACCAGCTCGGCGACGTCTCCCGGCTGCTTCACCGCCTCGCCGTCCACGGCCGTGATCACGTCCCCGGCGTGCAGCCGGTCCTCGGCCGGCCCGCCCCTGACCACGGAGGCGACGACCACCCGCTCACCGACCGGGACGTCCAGCTCCCGCAGGGCGGCCACCTTGGCGCTCTCCAGCGACTGGGTGAACTCCTCGGCGTTCTCCTCCCGCACCTCCTCGGCCGACTTGTCGTCGGGGTAGAGGGTCTCGTGCGGGACGACGGCGCTGTCCTCGGCCAGCCAGCCGTGGACGGCCTCCACGAGGTTCATCCGGTAGTCGGCGCCGGTGACGCGGACGGTGGTCATGTTCAGATGCCCGGACGGCTCGTAGGTCTTCCTGCCCTCGATGCTCAGCACCGGTTCACCGTCGTGCTCACCGAGCGTGTTGACGGTGGGGCCCGGTGACATCTCGGCGTACGGCACCCTGATGAGGACCGCGGCGCAGAGCACGGCTATGAGCAGCAGGGTCGAGGTGAGCATCGTCGCGGTGCGGCGTGGCATGGCACGACAGTACGGGAACCGCGCGTCAGTCGGCGGCGGGGGCCCGTCCGTCCGGGGCCGCGCGGGACACGGCGGCGGAGTCCTCCCGGCCCGTCCCGTGGCCGTGCGGGCGTTCCATGGCCGCGCGGAAGGCCTCGTATCCGGCGACCCCGTCGGCGTCCCCGAAACCGCTGGGTTTGCGCGAGGCCCACACGGACCACACGGCCGCCCCGACCGCGGCGACGAACGGAATCAGCAACCAGGCGAGTGCCGCCACAGTGACCTCCCGATCCTCGAGTGCGCCGGAGATACGGCCTATGAGCAGACTAGATCCCGGATGAGTCAACCGTTCCGGCAGGGGTGCCCTTCCGCAACTCCGCGCCCCGGGAAACCGCCCGCTCCTCGGCGCCGGCTCTGCGGGGACTGTTCCCGGCCGCCGACGCGGCACACCCCGGGTGGCCCCGGCACAGCCGCCCGGGAGACGCACCGGCGAACTCCGGCCGGCTCCCTCCGGCCAGTCCCTGCCGGCCGGTTCCTAGGCCCCCACCCACTCCTCGGTGCCGTCCGCGAAGGTCTGGTGCTTCCAGATCGGCACTCGGTGCTTCAGATCGTCGATCAGTCGGCGGCACGCCTCGAACGCCTCGGCGCGGTGCGCGCAGGAGACGGCGACGACCACGGCCAGATCGCCGACCGACAGGTCCCCCACCCGGTGGACCGCGGCGAGCGCCCGTACGGGGAAGGCGTCCGCGACCTCCTCCGCGACCCGGCGGAGCTCGGCCCCGGCCGTGGGGTGGCAGGAGTAGCCGAGCCCGGTCACCCCCGTGCCCCCGTCGTGGTCACGCACGGTGCCCGCGAACAGCGCGGTACCGCCCGCCGAGGCGTCGCCGACGGCCGTGAGGACCTCGTCCACGGAGAGCGGGGTGTCGCGGATCGCCAGGAGACGGATCGGGTCGGGCGCCGCCCGCTCCCCGGGGTGGTCGTACGTCTGTGCCATGGGGTCATGGTGCCGTACGGGCGCGGACGCGCGGCGGCGGCCCGCCGACACGCCGGTGCCACCCTCCGGCGTCACACCCGGCGGCGGGCCTTGCGGGCGCGCCGGACCAGGGCCGCGGTGCCCACCAGGGCGACGGTCGCGCCCGCGGCGCCGAGCGTCGTCGCGTCCTTGCGGCCCAGGCGGCGGCCCGCGACCGCGTGGCGCCCGGCCGCCTCCTCCAGCAGCGCGTCCAGCACCTCCTCGTTGGTCCACTTCGGCCGCCAGCCCGCCTCGTGCAGCCGGGAGCCGCTGACCACCCAGGGGTGCATGGTGTACGCCAGGTCACCGGCCGGGGAGGGCGTCAGCCCCAGGCGGTGGAGCCGGGAGGCGGCGCCGAGCGCGACGGCGGAGGGCAGCTCCATGCGGCGGATGCCGGACAGCTCCTCGACCTCCTCCTGCTCCAGCCAGCCGTCGCAGCCGACCGCCAGCTCGCCCTCCACCTTCTCCAGCGCCGCGTACTCCAGGGCGCCGGCCAGGTCCTCGACGTGGCAGAACTGCCAGCAGGGCCGGGAGCCGGCCACGACCAGCAGCCGCGGGGACTCGAAGTAACGGGTCAGGGCGGTGTCGGTGCCGCCGACCAGGACGGTGGGACGTACGACCGTGACGTTCAGCCCCGGGTGCGCGCGGGGGGCGCGCCGGGCGAGGCGTTCGATCTCCAGCAGGTCGCCCACCCCGGTGGCCTCGGCGGTCGCCCGCAGCTCCGCGTCCTCGGCCAGCGGCACGTCGTTGTCGGGCAGGGCCCCGTAGACCATCGCCGAGGTGCACAGCACCACCCGGCGCACACCCGCGGCGGCGGCCGCGGTCAGCACGGTCTGGGTGCCGCGCACGTTGTAGGCGGTCCGCGCGGCGGGGTCGGTCTCCAGGTCCAGGTCGAGGGCGAGGTGGACCACGGTGTCCACCGGCTCGCCGTCACCGCGCAGCCGGTCGGCGATGGCCGGATCCCGCACGTCCAGGACGTGCCACCGCGCGCCGTCCACCGCGCCGCGGCGCTCGTCGAGCGCGATGACCCGCCCCACCTCGGAGGAGGCGACGAGCCGCTCGGTGAGCAGCGCGCCGACCCCCGATGCGGCGCCGGTGACCGCGACGACGGACCCTGCGGCTCCGTTACGCGGACCGCGAACGTTTGGCTCCTGGGAACTCACCCGGTGTCTCCCGCGGTTGTCTGTGGGTACGACGTGCGCAGGCTCCATCCTGCACGAGAGGTGTCTAGGCTGGACGTAGAGCCCGCCACATCGCACACCATCCCACCGACGTCCCACCGTCCCATCCACCAGAGCCGAGGAACCCCGTGAGTGACATCCCATTCGGATTCGGCATGCCGCCCGAGGAGCCCGAGGAGGGCGACGACGGGCGGAAGAAGGGCGACAAGGGCGGCCAGGGCGGCCCGCAGAACCCGTTCGGGTTCGGCGGCACGGGCGGTGCCGACAACCCGCTCGCGGCGATGTTCGGATCGCTGGGCGGCGGCCCCGGCGGGTTCGACCCGAACGACCTGGGCGCCGCGTTCCAGCGGCTCGGCCAGATGCTCAGCTACGAGGGCGGGCCGGTCAACTGGGACATGGCCAAGGACATCGCCCGGCAGACCGTCGCCGCCGGCACTCCCGACGGCACCAAGGACCCGAGCGTCGGCCCGCGGGAGCGGGAGGCCGTGGAGGAGGCCGTGCGCCTGGCCGACCTGTGGCTGGACGGCGTGACCTCGCTGCCCTCGGGTTCCGGTTCGGCCCTCGCCTGGAGCCGCGCCGAGTGGGTGGAGTCCACCCTCCCGGTGTGGAAGGACCTGGTGGACCCGGTCGCCGAGCGGGTCGGGGCGGCCATGGGCGACGTGCTCCCCGACGAGATGCAGGCCATGGCCGGCCCACTGCTGGGGATGATGCGTTCCATGGGCGGCGCGATGTTCGGCACCCAGATCGGTCACGCGCTGGGCGTGCTGGCCGGCGAGGTGGTCGGCTCCACCGACATCGGGCTGCCGCTGGGGCCGAAGGGCCGGGCGGCACTGCTGCCGGCCAACATCTCGGCCTTCGGCGAGGGCCTGGGCGTGCCTCTGGAGGAGGTGCGGCTCTACCTGGCGCTGCGCGAGGCGGCGCACCAGCGGCTGTTCGCCCACGTCCCGTGGCTGCGCTCGCACCTGTTCGGCGCGGTCGAGGGGTACGCGCGCGGGATCAGGGTGGACACCGCCAAGCTGGAGGACGTCGTCGGGCAGCTCGATCCCTCACGTCCGGAGGAGCTGCAGGAGGCGCTGCAGCAGGGCATGTTCCAGCCCGAGGACACCCCCGAGCAGAAGGCCGCCCTGGCCCGGCTGGAGACGGCGCTGGCGCTGGTCGAGGGCTGGGTGGACGCGGTGGTCCACGCCGCGGCCGAGCCCCATCTGCCGTCCGCCTCCGCCCTGCGCGAGACGCTGCGCCGCCGCCGTGCCGGCGGCGGCCCGGCCGAGCAGACGTTCGCCACGCTGATCGGCCTGGAGCTGCGGCCCCGGCGGCTGCGCGACGCCTCCCGGCTGTGGGCCTCGCTCGCCGACGCCCGCGGGGTGGACGGCCGCGACGGGCTGTGGGCGCACCCGGACATGCTGCCGACCGCCGGGGACCTCGACGACCCGGACGGCTTCGTCCACCGCGAGCAGCTGGACTTCTCCGAGCTGGAGGGGCTGCTGGGCAAGGAGTCCGGTGCGGAGGGCGGCGCGGAGGCCGGGCACGGCCCGGAGCCGGACTCGGACTCGGACGGCGAGAAGGACGAGCGCGGGGACGGCGGGGACGAGCACGGCGGCGCCCGGTGAGCCTGCACGAGGACGCGGCGCGGACGCTCAAGGAGTGGTCCGCGCCGGACGACGCGCAGGAGGCGCTGCGCCTGGCGTACTGCGACCATCTGGCCGCCCGCCCGGACGGCGTGTGGCGGTCCTGCGCGGACGGGCACATCACGGCGAGCGCGCTGGTGGTGGACCCGCGCCGCGGCCGTGTCCTGCTGACGCACCACCGCAAGCTGCGGATGTGGCTCCAGACGGGCGGGCACTGCGAGCCCGGCGACACCGCCCTCGCCGGAGCCGCTCTGCGGGAGGCCGTCGAGGAGTCGGGCATCGCGGGGCTCGCCCTGCTGCCGGACGGGCCTGTACGGCTCGACCGGCACCACACGCCGTGCGCCTGGCACCTGGACGTGCAGTACGCCGCCCTGGCGCCCGAGGACGCGGCCGAGGAGGCCGGCGAGGAGTCGCTGGAGCTGCGCTGGTTCGGCTGGGACGAGGTCGCGGGCGTGGCCGACGACTCCGTCGTACGGCTGGCGGAGCGCACCCGCGCACTGCTCTGACGCCTGGGCGCGCGGGCGGTCCCCCGAAGCGGGCCCGCGCGCCCCTGCTTCCTCCGGCCGGTCAGTTGGTCCAGATGTTGCCCTGGTTCTGACCGCGTGCGCCGTGCTGTCCCATGCCGTACTGCGCGCCCGGGCCGGCCGCCGCGTTCTGCGGCGGCAGCAGCTCGCTGGGCTGGACGAGGGCGAATCCCTCGCCCATGAAGTTCAGCTCCCAGCCCTCCCCCGTGCTGCCACGCCGGCGGAACACGCTCTGGGAGCTGGTCTGGGCCTGCATCTGCACCCGCAGCGAGCTGGACCAGGCGACCACCGCGTCGGAGTCGGCACTGACGTACCGCTCCGGGGTGACCTGGAGCGCCAGCGGCTGACCGGAGGTCATCAGCGCGACCTTGCCGTGCCCGGTGATGTTGAGGTTGTACGCGCCGGATCCGGAGATCCCGAACTGGCTGTCCACGGCGATCACCTCCCAGTGCAGGGAGGAGTCCAGCGCCAGCACGTAGGCGCTGTCGACCGTCAGGCCCTCGGACTCCACGTCCATGATGTGGATGTACTGGGCGAGGTTGGCCAGGTAGACCGTGCCCTGCCCGGAGCAGCGCATCAGCTCCAGGCCCTCACCGGTCCGCGCCTTCCTGCGGCGCTGCTGGCCGCTCCGGTACTCCCCGTCGAACTCCATCAGGCCCTGGTAGGCGACCATCGCGCCCTTGCGGGCGAGTACGTCGTCCTGGCCGCCGAGCAGGACCCGCAGCAATTGCGGGTTCTGCAGGACGTAGCGGTCCTGGCTCTGCACCTCGGTGTGGCCGAAGAGCGGACTCTGCATGGTTCTTCCTTCCCCCTCAGCCCCGCACGCGCAGGCGGTCGGTGCTGTCCTCGCTGGGCTGTACGACGACGAATCCCCGGCCGGAGAAGGCGATCTGGTACGCCTCTCCGCTGCCCCGGCCGATCAGCGCGCCCGCCTTCATGCTCCGCTTGCCCTTCATCTTCAGCCCCGAGGACCAGGCCACCAGGGCGTCGGGGTCGACGTACGTCTCGTCCTCGCCGCGTCCGCAGTCCACGACTATCGGGGTGCCGCGGGAGGTGAGGGCGACCCAGCCGGTGCCGGATATCCCGACGTTGAACATGCCCTGCCCGGAGAACTTCGCCAGACCCTTGACGCGCTCGACGCCCCACTGGAGGTGGGCGTCGAAGGCCAGGAGGTTGGTGCCGTTGACGGACATCGCCTCGTTGTCGAGGTTCAGGCAGACGACGTCGGCGCCGTAGTCGGCCAGGTAGAGCAGTCCGTCGCCGCTGCACTTCATCAGCGGGGCGCCCTCTCCGGTGAGCCACTGGGAGGCGGCCTGCCGGACGGCCGGCGGGTTGGCCTCGTACTGGACGAAGCCCTCGTAGGCGACCATCGAGCCGGAGCGGGCGAAGACGTCCTGGCCGCCGGCCATGGCGATCTTCACCATGTGCGAGCCGTGGTTCTCCATGCGGGCGGCGGGCGGGGTCGGGGCGTAGCCCGAGACCCCCGGGGTCACTGTCTGGTCCATGACGGGCTCCCTCAGACCTCGTAGGGCTGGACGACGATGAAGTTGCCGGGCGCGCCGCGGAACTGGAGGTTCACGGTCTCCCCGCTGTGGCCCGGGTAGGCGTTGCGGCGCAGTCGCACCTGGCTGGAGATGATCACCTGAGCGCCGGCGGACCAGGCGACGACGGCCTGGCTGTCGGCGAAGGTGGTCGGGGTGACGGGCAGGACGACCGGGGTGCCCTGCGTCTTGACCACGACGGTGCCGGTGCCCTGGAACTGCATGGTGAACAGCGCGCCGCCGGGGATGCCGTGGCCGTCGATCCGGCGCACCTCGTACTGGAGGGTCTCGTCGAAGGCGAGCACGTTGTCGGCGGAGACGCAGACGGCGTCGCCCTGGAGTTCGATGGGGTGGACGTGCGCGGCGTTCTCGGCGAAGAACACCTGGCCTCGGCCGGTGCAGCGCATGAGCTGCATCTCCTGGCCGGTGGCGTTGCCGACGATCCGGCCGGCGAATCCGGCGCTCTTGTAGGAGAAGTCGACCTTGCCCTGGTAGAGCACCATGCTGCCCTGGCGCGCCAGGACGCCCTGGCCGTCGTGGGAGAGGTCGGCGCGGACCAGTGCCGGGTTCTGCAGGGTCCAGCGCTGCCCGGTGGGCGCCTCGCGGTACTTCTCCAGCGCGGCGCCGATGCCGGCCGCCGGTCCCTGGGGTATCTGGGGTATCTGCGGGGCACCGGGGTGTCCGGTGTGGCCGGGGTGGCCGGGGACCTGCCCGAAGGGCTGCTGCGGAGCCGGCGGCTGCCCGAAGGGGTTGGGCACGGCCTGGCCCGGGGCGGCGGGTGCCGGGGCGGACGGAGGCGGAACGGGCGGGGCTGCCTGTCCGGGGAAGCCCGGCTGGGTGGGCCCGCCCCCGTAGGGGGGTCCGGCGGGCTGCGCCGGCTGTCCGAAGGGCGGCTGGGCGGGCGCGGGGGCCGGTACGGGCGGGGGCGCCGCCTGCGGAGCCGGCGCGGGTGCGGGCGCCGGTGCGGGCGCCTGCTGCGGAGCCGCGGGGGCCGCCGGGGGCGCGAAGCCGGGCGCCGGTCCGGCGGGCGGTGCGAAACCGGGCGCCGCCTGCGGAGCCGGCGCGGGTGCGGGTGCGGGGGCGGGCTCCTCCTCCAGGACCTCACCGCCGAAGTGCTTCAGCAGCGCCTCCAGTCCTCCGTCGAACCCCTGCCCGACCGCGGCGAAGCGCCAGACGTCCTTGAGGTAGAAGTCGCCGAGCATCACGGCCCGCTCGGTGGTGAACTCCGAGCCGTCGAACGAATAGCGCGCGACCTCCTCACCGCCCGCGACGATCCGCAGATAGCCGGGATCGGTCCGGGACATCTGCCCGTCGCCGTCGATCGTGGCGGTGAAGGAGAGCTTCCGGATATTCGCGGGAATGCGGTCCAGCGTCACCCTGAAGGATTCGGTGTCGCCCGCCTGGGCTCCCAGCAGCCGGACCGACCCCTCCGGCGACTCGGGCTGGTTGAAGAAGACGAAGTAGCGGTCGTCCGACAGCCGCTCGTCGGCGTCGAGACCGAAGCAGCTGATGTCGAAGGACAGCCCCGGCGCGGAGATCCGTACGCCCACGTACAGGTCCGTCCCGGCCGTCAGGTCACTGATCTTGGCCTTGTGGCCTCGTTGGAATTCCCTGGCCATGCGTAACGACCGTCCCCCATCCGAAGCGGTGAATTGCGTTGCGCCAGGCTAACCGGTGCTCCCCGCGGCTCACTCGCCCCCGTCGCGGGGAAGATTCGGCAGCCGGCCCGCGGCGATCACGCCCTCGAGGAATCCCCGGGCCCTCTCCGTACGCGGATAGGTCTCCAACAGCCGCCAGAACTCCGGGCCGTGGCCGGGGACCAGCAGATGGGCCAGCTCGTGCAGGAGGACGTAGTCCAGGACGTACTCCGGCATTCCCTGCAGGCGGTGGGAGAGGCGGATGCTGCCCTCGGCGGGGGTGCACGAGCCCCAGCGGGTGTTCTGGTTGGTGACCCAGCGCACGGTGGCCGGGCGGGCGCGCCCGAGCAGGTACTGCTCGGACAGCCGCACCGCGCGGGCGGCCAGCTCTCCGTCGTCGAGCGTCCTCCTGCTCTCCTGGGCGGCCAGCTTGTCGAGCATGATGCCCACCCAGCGCCGCTCCTCCTCCTTCGACATCCGGGCCGGAATGAGGACGACGGTGCGGCCGCCCTCCCGGTAGGCGGAGACCGTACGGCGGCGGCGTGTGCTGCGGCGGACCTCGACCGCTTCCGGCCGCGGCGCCGTGCCGCCCGCGGCCGCGCCGTCCGGGCCGGGGCGCGGCTTCTCGGCGCTGTTCAGCGGGTCTGCGGGCATGCCACGACGTTACCCGCCGACGTCGGCGGAAGTCCCGCCTCCGGGTCGCTCGCGGGGCCGCACGCCTGCGTGCGAGCCGGTGGCGCGCCTCCCGAGCGCCCCCGCACACCCGGTATGACGAACGCCGCACCCTGTGGACGGCTCTCCGCGGCGGACGCGGTGAAGGACGCAGGCTGGGTCCGTCCGGTCCTCTTCCGGCGCCGGGTGCACCGGGTCCGCCGGGAGGGGTTCAGCAGTGACTCAGCAGTGGCTCAGCAGTGATTCAGGGGGTTGCCGTGCATCCGATGATCAAACCCGCGCTCCGGCGTGCCTGGCGGGACCGGAACACCGTGCGGTACGGGGTGGCGCCCGCGCACGCGGTGCTGCTGGGCCCGGTGGACACCGCGACCGGCGGTTTCCTGGATCTCTTCGACGGCACCCGCAGCCTTTCCCAGCTCAGACAGGCAGCCGAGGCGATGGGGCTCGGGGCGGACGCGGCCGACCGGCTGGTGGCGCGGCTGACGGCCGCGGGGCTGCTGGACGACGCCACGGCTCACCGGCGGGCGGCGGCCCGGGTGGACGACCGGCTCCGCCCGGACCTGGGGTCGCTCTCGGTGCTCCGGCCCGAGCCGGGCGGCGGGGTGCGCCGGCTGGCCGCCCGGGCGGCGGCCCGGGTACAGGTGCGCGGCGCGGGACGGGTCGGGGCGACGGTGGCGGCACTGCTGTCGGCGGCCGGAGTGGGGCAGGTGGACGTGGTGGACGGAGGCTGCGTGGCACCGTGGGACACCGCGCCCGGGGGCATCGCACCCGAGCAGACCGGCGAGCGGCGGGCCTCGGCCGCTCACCGGGCGGTACGGCGGGCGGCCGCCGGGGCCCGGCCGCCCCGCCCCGGCCGGGGGGAGGGCGCCGCGCCGCTCGCCCTGGTAGTGATCGCCCCGCGCGACGGCCTGGCCGCCTACGCCCCGGATCCCGCCACGGCCGAGGAGCTGGTCCGGATCGGGCAGCCCCATCTGTACGCCGGTGTCGTCGAGGCCACCGGCTTCGTGGGGCCGCTGGTGCTGCCGGGCGCGGCGGCCTGCGCGGAGTGCCTGATGCTCGGGTGCACCGAGCGGGAGCCCACCTGGCCGCTGGTGGTGGCACAGTGGAGGTCGGCACGGCGGTCGGCGGTGCCCGCCTGCGACGTGGCGCTGTCGACGGTGGTCGCGGGGGCCACCGCCTCCTGTGCGCTGAGCTTCCTGGACGGGGACGAGAGCTGTGTCACGGACTCGCGGCAGCACTGGGTGCTGCCGCGGCTGCGCGCCGAGTGCGAGCCGGTGCCGCCTCATCCGGAGTGTCCGTGCGGTGCGGCTTCCGGGCACGGCGGCCGCCCGCTCTCGGCGGACGGGGCCCGGCGGTCCACAATGGCCACATGACCGCTGTCCTCGGCGCTGCCACCTGGTCGTGCTGTCGGGAAGTTGGAGGGGCACATGTCGGATCTTCCGCGTAAGGCCGTCACCCGTACCGCCAAGCTGGCCGCGCTGCCGCTGGGGATGGCGGGGCGCGCGACCTGGGGCCTGGGCAAGCGGATCGGCGGGTACTCCGCGGACCTGGTCGGGCAGGAGTTGCAGCAGCGCACCGCCGAACAGCTGTTCAAGGTCCTCGGGGAGCTGAAGGGGGGTGCCATGAAGTTCGGCCAGGCGCTGTCGGTCTTCGAGTCGGCGCTCCCGGAGGAGGTGGCCGGCCCCTACCGCGCGGCGCTCACCAAGCTCCAGGAGGCGGCGCCGCCGATGCCGGTGGCGTCGGTGCACGCCGCACTGGCCGAGCGCATGGGCGAGGACTGGCGGGAGCTGTTCGAGGAGTTCGAGGACAAGCCCTCGGCGGCGGCCTCGATCGGGCAGGTCCACCGCGGTGTCTGGCACGACGGCCGCCCGGTGGCCGTGAAGGTGCAGTACCCCGGCGCCGGTGAGGCGCTGCTGTCGGACCTGAACCAGCTGGGGCGCTTCGTCAGGCTGCTGGGCCCGCTCGTTCCCGGCGTGGACATCAAGCCGCTGGTGTCGGAGATGCGCGACCGGCTCAGCGAGGAGCTGGACTACGAGCTGGAGGCGCGGGCACAGCGGGCGTACGCGGAGGAGTTCGCCGACGACCCGGACGTGCGGGTGCCGGACGTGGTGTACCAGTGCGACCAGGTACTGGTCACCGAGTGGCTGGAGGGTGTGCCGCTGGCCGATGTGATCAGGGACGGCAGCCGTGAGGAACGGGACCGGGCCGGGCAGTTGCTGGCGCGTTTCCTGTTCTCCGGCACGGCCCGCACCGGACTGCTGCACGCCGACCCGCATCCGGGGAACTTCCGGCTGCTGACCGGCGACGCGCCCGACGGGCCGCCCGAGCAGTGGCGGCTGGGGGTGATGGACTTCGGCACGGTCGACCGGCTGCCGGAGGGACTGCCGCCGACGATCGGCGTCGCGCTGCGGATGGCGCTCGACGGCGATGCGGAGGCGGTCCACGAGCTGCTGTGCGACGAGGGGTTCATCAAGCCGTCCGTCGAGCTGGATCCGGACGCGGTGCTGGAGTACCTCCTGCCGATCATCGAGCCGGCACAGGAGGAGGAGTTCGTCTTCTCCCGGGACTGGATGCGGGAGCAGGCCGCGCGGGTCGCCGATCCGCGCTCCCCCGCCTACCAGCTGGGCAAGCAGCTCAACCTGCCGCCTTCCTACCTGCTGATCCACCGGGTGACGCTCAGCACGATCGGTGTGCTGTGCCAGCTCGGCGCACAGGTGCGCATGCACGAGGAGATGGAGGCGTGGGTGCCCGGTTTCCTTCCGGAGGACGAGGAGGAGTACTCCGACGATGCCGGGGAGGGTGCGGAGGTGACTGAGACCTCCGCCTGAGGGCCGCGGGCGGGGCCCGCCGCGCCCGCCCGGAAGGACGCGGAGGCCGTGGCGTCACCGCCCCGGCTCCCGTCCTCTGTCGTCCTCTGCCGTCGTCTGCCGCCGTCCGCCGCTCCGGCTGCCCCTCCGGCCTCCACCAGCCTCCACCGGTCTCTTCTGTCCGGTCCGTCCGGTCTCGGCTCCGGCCCGGCAGGGCGGTCGGGCAGGAACGGCCGCCGGTCCCGGCGTCGGCCGGGACCGGCGAGTCGTCACTGCATGATGGCCAGGGCCAGAGCACGGCGGGCCCGCAGGGAGGCCCGCTCGGCACGGCGCTGCATACGGCGGGCGGTGATCACCCGGTGGCCGAGTTGTTCTGACTCGGCCTCCCGCATGCGTTCACGCATATGGGCACGGGCCATGGCTTCTGGGATGAGTTGCATGTCGCGGGTCCTGTTCTGGAGCAAGGCGGTGGCGCCGGGCTGTGTGCTCGCGTGGTTGTCGGTGTTGAGGGTCATCGCGGATTCCGGCTTCGGGAAGGGACGCATCGCGGGACCGTGCGTCGCGGGGTGATCGATCGTGCCGACGGTGTTCATGCCGTGACCGGGTTCTTGCGGGGGCGGCCACGCGGCCGCTTGCGGGGGACGACCACCCCCTGAACGAACAGCTCGCCGCCCCAGACACCCCAGGGCTCGCGGCGGTCCTTCGCACCGGCGAGGCAGGCCTCGCGCAGCGGGCAGGTCTGGCAGAGGGACTTGGCGTACTCCACGTCGGCCGGCGACTCGGCGAAGAAGACCTCCGGGTCGTAGCTGCGGCAGGGCACGGCCACACCGAGACGCTCGATGGCGTCGTCGAGCTCGGTGAGCGTGGTGAGCGGGGTCAAGGAGTCCTCCGTGGAATCGGACGTTCGGATCGGGTCGGGCTGTACGGACGGGGCGTGCGTCTGGATGTGCACGGCGGTGGATTCCTCGTCTGTGTGTCGTCTCTTCGACCCGGCTGGTGGCCGGGCCACTTGGGGAAAACAAAAGGGCCGCGGATCCCGGTGTGGGTTCCGCGGCCCTGGAAGGTGCCGACCTGATCGTGCCGATCAGGCTGGATCTCTCCAGGGTTCGAGCCCACGGAAGGCCCACATCGTGTGGTGCTTGGCCTGCTTCTGTCCGTTGCCGGCACCGTTGGCCGCGTCGGTAAAGGCATAGGCATCAGCCTGTGCCTCCGCCACTACCGCGGGTGCCTGGGTCGGTCGCTCGCCGGCCCGCTCGCGAATCGACAGGACCGCGAGGGAGACCGGACGCGCGGCGGCGAAGCCG
The DNA here is from genome assembly GCF_900114215.1 of Streptomyces mangrovi. GTDB lineage: Bacteria > Actinomycetota > Actinomycetes > Streptomycetales > Streptomycetaceae > Streptomyces > Streptomyces barkulensis. The sequence goes on from NZ_FOSG01000002.1 coordinate 287,383, forward strand.
AAGGCACGGGTGCCGGACAGACGGGTGCCGGACAGGCAGGAGGCGAGGACCTCGCGACCAGTCGGTTCCGTCGTGATCGTGGTGATCGTGGTGGTCATCGAAACTCGCCTCCTCTCGGCGCTTGAGGGATCGATCGGGTGTGTCGATCCGGACGTTCAGGGTTCAGTACAGCATGGATCCGATGGAGCCAGTAGGCCCCGCTCGTCCATGTCCGGAAGGCTATGAGGGTTTGGACGGCCCGCGCAAACTATTTTCCCGGCGGATTCGTAACAGCCTCTGTGACAGATTCCGGAATCTCTTCGTCCACTTGTTCGTCCGCCCGTTCGTCCGCCTGTTGGTCCGTTCGTTCGCCGGCGGCTTCCCCGGTGTCCGCACCGATCTCCTCGCCCGCGCACAGGGCCAGCACATCGGCGCCGAACCTCTGGAGTTTGCGCCCGCCCACGCCGGGGATCCGCGACAGCTCCGTCTCGTTGTCGGGCAGGGCCTCGGCGATCGCCATGAGCGTCTTGTCGGTGAAGACGCAGTAGGCGGGCTGACCGAGCTGCCGCGCCTGGGCCGAACGCCACTCGCGCAGCCGCTCGTACAGCTCCTCGTCGAGGTCGGAGGGGCAGCCCTCGCAGCGCATCAGCTTGATCTCGCCCGCGTCGGTGAGGGTGCGCCCGCACACCCGGCACCGCACCGGACCGCGCCGCCTGCGCGACCGTCCGCCGCCGCGCTCCACCCCGCCGGCGCCGCCGGGGCGGCCGCCCGGCGAGGAGCCGGGCCGCAGCCCCGCCAGGAACCGGCTCGGACGGCGACCGCCCCGGCCGCCCGGCGAGCGTGACAGCGCCCAGGACAGGGAGAGGTGGCGCCGGGCCCGGGTGACGCCCACGTAGAGCAGCCGGCGCTCCTCCTCGATCTGCTCGTCGGTCTTCGCGTAGCTGATCGGCAGTGTCCCGTCCGTCAGCCCGACCAGGAAGACCGCGTCCCACTCCAGGCCCTTGGCGGAGTGCAGTGAGGCGAGGGTGACGCCCTCGACGGTGGGGGCGTGCTGGGCGTTCGCCCGCTCGTCCAGTTCGGCCACGAGGTCGGCGAGCGTCGCCTGCGGCCGGGCCCGTGCGAAGTCCTCGGCCAGCCGCACCAGGGCGGCCAGGGACTCCCAGCGGTCGCGCACCGCCCCCGATCCGGCCGGGGGCTGCGGCGTCCAGCCGGTGCCGCCGAGCACCGCACGCACCTGGGAGGGGAGGTCCACGGTCTCGGCCAGCAGCGGGTCGTTGTCCCCGGCGCGTGCCGCGCCGCGCAGGGCGACACCGGCCTCACGCACCTCGGGCCGCTCGAAGAACCGCTCGGCGCCGCGCAGTTGGTAGGGCACTCCCGCATCCGCCAGGGCCTGTTCGTAGACCTCGGACTGGGCGTTGACGCGGTAGAGCACCGCGACCTCGCTCGCGGGGACGCCGGCGTCCATCAGCTCCCGGATACGGCGGGCCACCCCCTCGGCCTCGGCGGGCTCGTCCGGGTACTCGGTGTAGACGGGCTCGGGCCCGGTCTCGCGCTGGGAGACCAGCTCCAGCCGGTGCTCGGCGGCCCGGCCCCGGGCCTGGGCCAGCAGCCCGTTGGCCAGATGCACCACCTGCGGTGTGGAGCGGTAGTCGCGCACCAGCTTGACCACCGTGGCGCCGGGGTGCCGGGTACGGAAGTCGAGCAGGTGGTCGGGGGTGGCCCCGGTGAAGGAGTAGATCGTCTGGCTGGCGTCGCCGACGACGCAGATGCTCTCCCGGTCCCCGAGCCACAGTTCCAGCAGCCGCTGCTGCAGGGGGCTGACGTCCTGGTACTCGTCCACCACGAAGTGCTGGTACTGCCGCCGCACGGTGTCGGCGATGTCCGGCCGCTCCTGGAGGATGCCGACCATGAGCAGCAGCACGTCCTCGAAGTCGATGACCGACCGCTCGCGCTTGAGCTGCTCGTAGAGCCCGTAGATCCGGCTGATCTCGGCCGGGTCGCGCGGGGCCTCGCGCGAGGACTTCGCCATCGCGGCCGGGTAGTCCTCCGGGACGCTCTGGGTGACCTTGGCCCACTCGATCTCGCCCGTCACATCGCGCAGCTCGTTGCGGTCGAGCCGGATGCGGCAGCGCGCCGCGGCCTCGGCGACGAGCTGGACCTTGCGCTCCAGCAGACGCGGCAGCTCGCCGCCGATCGCCTTCGGCCAGAAGAACTGCAGCTGGCGCAGGGCGGCGGAGTGGAAGGTGCGGGCCTGTACACCGCCCGCGCCGAGCTGGCGCAGCCGCCCGCGCATCTCGCCCGCCGCGCGGTTGGTGAAGGTGACGGCCAGCACGCTCGCCGGCGGGAGCACCCCCGCCTGCACCCCGTACGCGATCCGGTGCGTGATCGCGCGGGTCTTGCCCGTACCGGCCCCCGCCAGCACGCACACCGGGCCGTGCAGTGCCGTCGCCACCTCGCGCTGCTCGGGATCGAGCCCTTCGAGCACCGCGTCGGGTGAGTCGGGGACGTGCGGGAAGAGGGAGGAGGGCGTTGCTGCTGTCACCCCGCCATGCTGCCAGGTCGGCCGAGGGGCCCGTAACCGTCGCCCACAGGCGGCGGGAACTCGTAGTAGGAACGCCCCGCGCCGACCCCGGTCCGGGCTCGCCCCTGACCAGGTCCGGGCTCGCTCCGGACCCGGTCCGGGCCGCCCGGAATGGGTCCGGGCCGCCGGGAATGGGTCCGGCCGGTTGAACGTTCCACCGATGCCAGTACGCCGACACGCCGAGACGAGGAGCACGAGAACCCATGGCGGGAACGGTCACGATGTACAGCACCACCTGGTGCGGCTACTGCCGTCGGCTCAAGGGCCAGATGGACCGCGAGGGAATCGCGTACACCGAGGTCAACATCGAGCACGACCCGGAGGCCGCGGCCTTCGTCGAGAAGGTCAACAACGGCAACCAGCTGGTCCCGACCGTGCTCTTCCCCGACGGCTCGGCGCTGCCCAACCCCTCGATCGCGACGGTGAAGGCCGTTCTGGGCACCTGACGCGCCGTCGCGCACGCGTGAGGCGCGGCCTTCCGGCGGGGCGTCCCCGCCGGAAGGCCGCGCCTCTCAGCGCGCCGAACCGGCCGGACGCGCCGCACGGGACGCCAGATCCAGCAGTTCGTCGACGGACCACTGGTCGTACACGTGCTCCCCGTACTTGCGGGCGACGACGCGGCCGTCGGTCGCCAGCAGGAAGTCGGCGGGCAGGCCCAGCCGGCCGCCGTGCGGCCTGGAGGACGGGCCGCGCTCCCGTCCGCGGGCCCGCTCACGCGCGCTGCGCGCGAGAGCGCGTGCGACCGGCCACCAGGCGCGCGGCGAGAGCAGGGACCGCGGTGCGGACTCCACGCCGAACTCGGCGTAGAGCCGCTTGCCGGGATCGGCGACGACGGCGAACGGAAGGTCCGCGGCGTGCTCGGCGAGCTCCTCGGGATGGGAGTGGAAGACCACGACCTCGCGGATGCCCGCCGCCTCGATCTCCTCATGCCGCCGCACCACCGACCGCAGGTGCAGATTGCACACCGGGCAGCCCGCGAACCGCCGGAACTGCAGGTGGATCAGCCGGGTGCCGTCCGGGACGGCGACCGGCGGTCCCAGCACGGGATCGAGACTGCGGGCGGAGACGGTCGAGCCGGGCCGAACCGGCTTGCGTGGGACGCGCATCGGGCACCCTCCCTGGGCATCGGCCGTAGGTGTACGGCGTACACCCAACAGCGTAGGCGTATAGCGTACGCTGTCAACCGCCATGCCCCGCCCGCGTTCCCTCACACCGACCCAGCTGGCCACGGCCGCCCTCGCCGTCATCGACCGCGACGGGCTCGCCGGGCTGTCGATGCGCGCGGTCGCCAAGGAGCTGGGCGTCAGCACGATGGCGCTCTACCGCTACGTCGAGGACCGCGGGGAACTGGAGGAACTCGTCGTGGAGCTGGTGCTCTGCGACGCCGGCGGCGAACCGCCGCCGGCTGGCCCGCCGTGGCGGGAGCGGATCGGGGTCATGGCCCGGAGGCTGTACGACGCGGTGGGCGCCCACCCGGCGGTCGTCCCCCTGACCCTCACCCACCAGTACACCTCTCCCGGGGTGCAGCGCTGGTCGGAGACGGTGCTGGCGGTCCTCGCCGGGGCGGGCTTCGACGGCGGGCGGCGGACCGTGGCGCTGCGCGGCCTGCTCTCCTACGTCATCGGGGCGATCCAGCTCGCCCACCTCGGCCCCCTGCCGGGCGGGAGCGCGGACGCCCGGCCGCCTCTGCCGGAGGGTGAGTTCCCGTATCTGGCCGAGGCCGTCCGGCACACCGGGGGCGCCGGGGGCCCGGACGCCGGGCGGGAGTTCGACGAGGGGCTCGACGCGCTGCTGCGCGGCCTGGCCCCCCGGGGCGGTTCCCGGAACGGCTCCTGAGGCTCCGGGCGGTCCGCGGAGGGGGCGGCGGCGGTCACAGGGGGACGGCCGCGGTCACAGCGGGCCCGGCAGCGGCTGCCCGTACCACAGCTCGATCAGCCGGGCCGCGATCGAGATGCCCGACGGCGGCAGCACCTCGCCGGAGGCGAACGCGGCGCGCAGTTCCTCGCGGGAGAACCAGCGGGCCTCCTCGATCTCCTCGCCGTCCACCCGGATCTCGGTGGAGGTGGCGTGCGCCACGAACCCCAGCATCAGGCTGGACGGGAAGGGCCACGGCTGGCTGGCGACGTACTCGACCCTGCCGATCGTGACGCCCGCCTCCTCGCCCGCCTCGCGGACGACCGCCTGCTCGATGGACTCACCCGGCTCCACGAAGCCCGCGAGCGTGGAGAAGCGGCCCTTGGGCCAGTGCACCTGGCGGCCCAGCAGCGCACGGCCCTCCGGGTCCGTCACCAGCATGATCACGGCCGGGTCGGTGCGCGGGTAGTGCTCGCCGCCGCAGGCCGGGCAGCGGCGGATGTGGCCGGCGGCGGCGATGACCGTGCGCTCGCCGCAGCGCGAGCAGAAACGGTGCATGCGCTGCCAGTTCTCCAGGGCCACGGCGTGCACCATCAGCTGGGCGTCGCGCTCGGAGAGCAGCGTGCCCGCCTCCCGCAGCCCGGCCGGCCGGGCCGCGTCGTCCATCCGGCCCGGCAGCGCGTCCTTCTGCAGCGCGAAGTAGCGCACGCCGTCCTCGTCGATGCCGAGGAAGTAGCGGTGCGCCTCGGTCAGCGGGGCGTCGAAGGAGGGCATGGTCACCAGCTCGGCGCCCCCGTCACCGGTGTCCTCGATCAGCACCTGCCCGCCGGAGACCACGAAGCAGCGGGTCGTCGGGTGGCTCCAGGCCGCCCCGAGCCAGGCCTCGTCCAGCCGGTGGTGGGAGGCCCGGTCTATGCCGCCGGTGGCGGTGAGCGTGACCGGAGGACGGTCGGTGGTGTGGTCGGGCCAGGTGATCACGGCTGCTACCAACTTCCCCTGCTGCGTGAGCGGTGGTTCGGGTGCGTACGACGGCCGCCGGACCATCCCGTGCAGTCCGGGTGCGGTGGAAGACCCGTTCCTCTCCGTCCGCGGCGGCGCCCGCGCACAGCCGTCCCCGCCGCTCCCCCGTGCCGGGGGGAGGGGGGCGCCGACCGTCCGCGGGGACGGCGGGCCGGCCTGCGGTGCGCGCGCGGACGGCGGTGTCCACGAGCGGCCGGGGTGGTGCTCATGCCCCGAGCCTATCCGGCCGTTCCGCCCGCCCCGGAATCGGTCGCCGCGTCCCGCCGGACGCCCGGCACCCCCCGGCCGCCCGGGATGTCCGAAGCGTCCCGGTCCGGGACGGCCGTGTCCTCCGTGCCGTGCAGCAGCAGCCTCTCCAGGCCGGCGCGGCCCGGCAGCCGTGCGGGCCGGACCAGTTCCCCGCTGCGGACGTGGAGGAAGGCGGCGCTCACGGCCTCGGGCGGCAGCCCGTGCCGCTCGGCCCAGGCGAGGCGGTAGACGGCGAGCTGGAGCGGGTCGGCCCGGCCGGAGTGCCCGGTCTTCCAGTCGATGATCTCGAAGCGGCCCTCCCCGTCGCGGTACACCGCGTCGATCCGGCCCCGGATCACCCGGCCCGCGAGCACCAGCCGGAAGGGCGCCTCGACGCGGTACGGGATGCGGTGCGCGTAGGGGGTGCGGCCGAAGGCCTCCTTGAGCGCGGCGAGGTCCTTCTCGTCGGCGATCCCGTCGTCGCCGGGATATGCCTCGCCCTCCTCCCCGCCCCCCGGCAGCTCCTCGGGGTCGTGCAGGGGCAGCTCCAATTCCTCGAAGCGGGATTCCACCCAGGCGTGGAAGCGGGCGCCCCGGCGGGCGGCGGCGGGCCGCGGCGGCCGCGGCATGGGCCGGGCCAGATCCCGCGCGAAGCCCTCGGGGTCGGCGGCCAGGCGTACGAGCTGGGTCGCGGAGAGCGCCGGAGGCAGCGGCACCTCCCGCGCTCCCGACCGGGCCCGGCGCAGCTCGGCGGTGAGCGCCTCCATGTCGCGGTCCCAGGAGGCGACGGTCCGCGCCTCCTCCGGCTCCGGCACCGGCGCCTCCTCCGGGGCAGGCCCCGCCGGGGCCGGTGCGGGCTCCTCCGCCGGCGCGGGCTCCGGGGCCGTACGGGGGCGGGGCAGTCTCCGCCCGTCCGACCGCTCGCCCGTCCGACCGTCCGACCGTCCGCCCGTCCGACCGTCCAGGTGGGCCATGACGCGCGCGGCGGCGGCGCGGCGGCGTGCCCAGGCCTCCTCGTCCAGCGGCAGGGGCCAGGCGCGCTCCTCGGCCGGCTCCTCCAGCGCCGGGTTCTCCTCGCCCTCGGCGGGCTCCCCGGCCCAGTGCTCGACCTCGCCGTGCCGCGGGTCGGCCTCGCAGTGCGCGCGCAGCGCCTCCAGGAAGGAGGAGGGGCCGCGCGGCTTCCTCTGGCTGGGTCCCCACCAGTGGCCCGAGCCCAGCAGCAGGGAGCGGGGGCGGGTGAAGGCGACGTAGCCCAGCCGCAGCTCCTCGGTGTGCTGGTGGTCCCTGACCGCCTCGTCGTAGACCCTGCGGTCCTTCGCCGTCCAGCCGGACAGCTCCGGCAGGGTCGCCGCGTCGCCGCGCAGCGCGGGCGGCAGCACCTTCGGCTGGGAGAGCCAGGACTCGCGGGCCTGCCCGCTGGGGAAGTTGCCGGCCACCAGCCCGGGAACGGCTACCACGTCCCACTCCAGGCCCTTGGACTTGTGCGCGGTGAGGACCTTGACGGTGTTCTCCGCACCGGGCAGCGAGCTGTCCAGCCCTTTCTCGTACTCGGCCGCGGCGCGCAGGAAGCCCAGGAAGGCCAGCAGGGTGGACTGCCCGTCCAGCGAGGCGAATCCGGCGGCGATGTCCAGGAAGGTGCCGAGGGTCTCCCGGCGGCGGGCGGCCAGCGCGTGCGGGGAGGCGGAGAGCTCGACCTCCAGGCCGGTGACGGACAGCACCCGGTGCAGCACGTCCATCAGCGGGTCGGCCAGCGAGGCCCGCAGATCGCGTATCTCCTTGGCCAGCCGGGCGAAGCGCACCCGGGCCTCGGCCGAGAACGGCAGCGGGTCGTCGTGGCCGCTGGTGCCCAGGAAGGTGTCGAGCGCGTCGGCGAGCGAGACCACCTCGGCCGGGTCGGTTCCCTCCACGGCCGCCGCCAGCCGCTCCTGGACGCCGGCCTCCCCGTCGCCGGTGCGCGGGCCGCCGGGCACCAGCAGCCGGGCGCGGCGGCCCAGCAGGGCGAGGTCGCGCGGGCCGATGCGCCAGCGCGGGCCGGTGAGCAGGCGCACCAGGGAGGCGTTGGCGGTCGGGTCCTGGAGGACCTCGCACATGGCGACCAGGTCGGCGATCTCCGGCAGATGCAGCAGGCCCGACAGGCCGACGACCTCGACCGGGACCCCGCGCTCCACCAGCGCGCCCTGGATCTGCGCGAAGTCGCCGGCGGTGCGGCACAGCACGGCGATTCCGCCCGGCTCGGTACCGGTGTTCACCAGGTGGGCGACGGAGTCGGCCAGCCACGCGATCTCCTCGGCGTGGGTGCGCAGCAGCGCGCAGCGCACCAGGCCGTCCAGCTCGGCGCCGGGTGCGGGGCGCAGCGCCTCCACGCCCGCGTGGCGGGCGCGCAGCGGCGCGGCCAGGGTGTTGGCCAGGTCCAGCAGCCGTCCGCCACTGCGCCGGTTCTCGCTCAGGGACTGGCGGCGGGCGGGAGTGCCGTCGGCGAGGGGGAAGTGCTCGGGGAAGTCGTCGAGGTTGGCCACGGACGCGCCGCGCCAGCCGTAGATGGCCTGGCAGGGGTCGCCGACGGCGGTGACGGCGTGGCCGGTGCTCCCCCCTGTCCTCGACGGGGCCGTCCCTGCCCCGAACAGGCCCGCCAGCATGACGCGTTGGGCCACGGAGGTGTCCTGGTACTCGTCCAGCAGCACCACGGCGTACTCCTCGCGCAGAATCCGCCCGACCTCGGGCACATCGCGTGCCAGGGACGCCGACAGGGCCATCTGGTCGCCGAAGTCGAGCAGTTCGCGCTCCCGCTTGCGCCTGCGGTACTCCTCGACGAGCTCCAGCAGTTCCAGGCGGCCCCGCGCGGTCTCGGGCACCTTCCGCAGGGCGGCGTTGGTGAGCCTCACCTCGCCGCTCTCCAGCAGGTCGAGCAACTCGCGGTCGTACGCGCGCAGCCGCTCCGGCTCCACCAGGTGCTCGGACAGCTCGCCGTCGAGGGCGAGGAGGTCGCGCACCAGCTCGCTGACGGACTTGGTCAGCGCCGTGAAGGGGCCGGGCGCGGTACGCAGCACCGAGGCGGCGAGCTGATAGCGGGTGGCGTCGGCCAGCAACCGGGCGGACGGCTCGATGCCCAGCCGCAGTCCGTGGTCGCCCAGCAGCTGCCCCGCGAAGGCGTGGTACGTGGAGATCCGCGGCTCGCCGGGCGGCTGTTCGGGGGCGGAGGGGTCGGGGGAGCCGGCGGGGTCGGGGTCGAGCACTCCCGCCCTGTGCAGCGCCCCACGCACCCGTTCGGCCAGCTCGCCCGCCGCCTTGTTGGTGAAGGTCAGGCCCAGCACGCGCTCGGGCGCGACCTGCCCGGTGCCCACCAGCCAGACCACCCGGGCGGCCATCACCGTCGTCTTGCCAGACCCGGCTCCGGCCACGATGACCTGCGGCGCGGGCGGAGCGGTGATGCACTCCATCTGCTCGGCGGTGAAGGGAATGCCGAGGAGCCGCCGGAGGTCGTCGGGATCGTTGAGCTGTGCGGGCACCCACCAGACGCTAGCGCGCCGCGCCGACAGCCGCGGCGCGGCGGTGGCGGGCGGGGGCCGCCGGCCGTGCGGCGCCCCCGTTCCGACGGGGCGTCAACCGCCCTCAGACCGACTCGTGTCGACCGGAGTCCTCGCGCATCTCGCCCAGGTCGAGGACCTCGTCCGGATCCGGCGCCTCGACCACGACCTCCTCCCCGTGGCCGGTGAAGTCCATCACACCCGGCTCGTCGCTCCCCTCGTTCTCCATCCGCAGCAGATAGGGCCGGTCGTCGTCGTTGGCGACATAGGCGGTGGTGGTCCCCTCGCCGTCCTCCTCCTGGACCAGCGGGATGACCTCCCGGCCGTCGAGGTCGACGGGCTCGCGCTTCCCGGTCTCCCCGGATCCGCCGGACTCCATGTCCTCCAGCAGCCCGTCGAGGTCGCAGAAGCCGCCCGGGCCGGCGCCGGACTTCCCGGTGTCCGTCCTCACCCAGCGATCCGAGAGCATCTCGACGGCCATGTCCTCCCCGGGGCCGCCGTCGCTCTGGTTCTCCCAGAAACCCTCGTCGCCCTTCATGTACATCCGCCCGTCGGCGGAGAGGACCTCGGCGGTGCCTTCGCCGATCGTCATGGTGCCGGTGCAGTCGCCGCCCCCGGCGAGTGCCAGGTCGATCGTCATCCTGCCGTCGCCGTCGTCCCCGGCCACCCAGCCGGTGATGCGCAGCGACTCGGCCCGCCTCATCGCCTCGGCGGACCGCTCCATGATCTTCCCGGCGGAGCTCCGCTCCAGCCTCGTCCCGCCGAATCCCCCGGCGAAGGGGGCGTCCCCCTCCTGACCCGGCTCCCCGGGGGCCGCCGGATCCGCCCTGCCGATACCCGCCGACAGGCCGCCCCCGGGCCCGGAGTCCGGTCCGCCCGTACCGCCCGGCCCCCCGGAGCAGCCCGTCAGTCCCGCGGCCATGGCGCAGACCAGTGCCGCCGCCAGATTCCCCCGTTTGTCCCCCACCGCTGTGCCGCCTCCGTTTCCGCGATGCCCTACCGGAACATGGGACCACACCGCACCGACAGCCGGTTCCCGGGCCGGGCTCCTCCGTCCCGGGCAGTGCTCGCCCGCGCGCTCACTCCACGATGTGGCGCCCCTCGGGCCGGGCGCTGCACGCCCCCCTGAACGAGCAGGTGTCGCAGTGCCGTCCGGGAGAGGGAGTGAACCGCTCGTCCAGGACCCGCCCGGCGGCGTCGGCCAGCAGCTCGCCGACCCACTCCCCGTCCCCCTCGTAGGAGGACAGGGCGGGCTGCCGCTGCACGGCCGGGAGTTCGTCGCCGCCCTCCCGCTTGGGAGCGCCGATCCTGAGCTGGACCAGTTCCGCGCCGCCCGGCTCCGGACGCCCGGTGAAGCCCTCGACCCCGTCGAGAGCGCCCTCCCGCACCGCGATCTGGTAGACGGCCAGTTGGGGATGGCGCTCGACCTCGGCCGCGGTCGGCTTGTTCCTGCCGGTCTTGAAGTCGACGACGTACGCCCGGCCGTCGGGCCCGCGCTCGACCCGGTCCATGGAGCCGCGCACGCGGACCCGGTGGCCGCCCGCCTCCAGCGTCACGTCGAAGTCGTGCTCGGTGGCGGCCGTCTCGCGCCCGAGGTCGCGCTCCATCACATGCCAGCGCAGGAAGCGCTCCAGGGCCGCGCGGGCGTTCTCCCTCTCCTGGCGCGACTTCCAGGGTGCGTCGAAGGCGAGCGAGTCCCACACCGAGTCCAGCCGCTCCAGCAGGACGGACAGGTCGGCGGGGGTGCCGCCGGAGGCGACCTCGTCGGCCAGGACGTGCACCACGTTGCCGAAGCCCTGGGCCGCGGTCGCGGGCGGCTCCGCCCTCACCTCGCGCCCCAGGAACCACTGGAGCGAGCAGGTGGTGGCCAGTTGGTGCAGCGCGCTGCCGGAGAGGGCGACCGGCCGGTCCCTGTCCCGCAGCGGCACCTCGCTTCGGGTCGGCTCGTACAGCCCCCACCAGCGGTGCGGATGGGCGGCGGGGACCAGGGGGACGCCGTCGTCGTCGCGCAGCGCGGCCAGCGCGGCCAGCCGTTCGGCGGCGGCCTCGCGCAGCGCGGGGGTGGCGGCGGGGTCGACGGTGGTGGCGCGCAACTCGGCGACCAGCGCGGACACCGACAGCGGGCGGCGCGGGCGGACGGCGGTGTCCTTCGGCTCGACGCCGAGTTCGGTCAGGAAGCGGGAGGGCTGGTCGCCGTCCTCGGCCGCCGCCTTCACCGCGGTGACGACCAGGCGGTCGGCCGCGCGGGTGGCCGCCACGTAGAACAGCCGGCGCTCCTCGGCCAGCATCGCGCCGGGGGTGAGCGGCTCGGCCAGCCCGTCGCGGCCTATCCGGTCGGGCTCCAGCAGGGAGCCGCGCCGCCGCAGGTCGGGCCAGAGCCCCTCCTGCACCCCGGCGACGACCACCAGCCGCCACTGCAGGCCCTTGGCCCGGTGCGCGGTCATCAGCCGCACCGCGTCGGGACGCAGCGCGCGGGGGGCGATGGTGTCGCCGGCGATGTCCTGGGCGTCCAGCTCCTCCAGGAAGTTGAGCGCGCCGCGCCCGCCGGCCCGCTCCTCGGCGCGGGCGGCGGCGGCGAACAGCGCGCAGACGGCGTCCAGGTCCCGGTCGGCGTTGCGGCCGGCGGCTCCGCCGCGCGCGGCCGCGCGCCGCAGCCGGGCGGGCCACCGGCCGTCCCGGTCACCGCCCAGGCCGTCGTTCCACAGCAGCCACAGCGCCTCCTCGGCCGTGGCGCCGCCGGCCAGCGCCTCGCGCGCCCCGCGCAGCAGCAGCCCCAGCTCTCGTGCGCCGCGCGCGTACGACGGGTCGTGCGCGACCAGCCGTTCGGGCTCGGACAGCGCCTCGGCCAGCAGCTCGTCCGAGGGACGGGGTACGGCGCGGCCCGCGGCGCGCTCCTCCTCGCGCAGGGCCCGGCCCAGACGGCGCAGGTCGGCGCCGTCCATGCCGCCCAGCGGGGAGGTCAGCAGGGTGAGCGCGGTCTCCACCCCGATCCAGGGCCCGTCCGCTCCGCCGCCCGCGCCGCCGTCCTCCCCCGCGGGCCGCCCGGTCCCGGCGGCGTCCGCGACGGCGGCCCGCGCCGCCACCCGCAGCGCGGCCAGCAGGGGCACCACCGCCGGTTCCCGGCTCAGCGGCACATCGTCGCCGTCGGTCTCCACCGGGACGCCCGCGGCCGACAGCGCCCGCCGCACCGCGGGGATGGTGCGGTGGCCGGCACGCACCAGCACCGCCATCTCCCGCCACGGCACCCCCTCCTCCAGGCGGGCGCGGCGCAGCAGGTCGGCGATGTTGTCCAGCTCGGCCCCGGGGGTCGGATAGGTGTACACCTCCACCCGGCCGCCCTCCCGGGCCGCCGACAGCCCCCGGTGGGCGCGTACGGCCTCGGCCGGAAGCCGGGTGAGCGGCATGCGGTGGGTGATCCGCCGGGTGGCCTCCAGCACCACCGAGGCCGAGCGGCGGCCGGTGCGCAGCACCGCCACCGGGGCCGGGGCCCCGTCGCGCCGCCGGAAGACGCCGGGGAAGTCGAGGATGCCGTTGACGTCCGAGCCGCGGAAGGCGTAGATCGCCTGGTCGGGGTCGCCGAAGGCGACCAGGGTGCGGCCCTGGCCGGCCAGCGCGCGCAGCAGCCGCACCTGCGCCGGGTCGGTGTCCTGGTACTCGTCGACGTACACCGCGTCGTAGCGCGCGGCGAGATCCGCCCCCACCTCCTCCCGTTCGGCGAGCAGCACCGCGCGGTGGACCAGTTCGGCGTAGTCGAGCACGCCCTGGAGGTCCAGCACATCGAGGTACTCGGCCAGGAAGGCCGCGGCGGCCCGCCAGTCGGGGCGGCCGGCGCGGCGGGCGAAGGCGTCCAGCGCCTCCGGTCCCAGCCCCAGCTCGCGGCTGCGGGCGAGGACGGCCCGCAGTTCGTCGGCGAAACCGCGGGTGGTCAGGCAGGCGCGCAGCTCCTCGGGCCAGCGGGCCCGCTCCCGGCCGGTGTCCTCCAGCTCCGCCTGGCCGGCCAGCAGTTCACGGATGCGCAGGTCCTGCTCGGGGCCGGACAGCAGCCGCAGCGGTTCGGCGAACAGATCGGCGTCCTGGTGGGCGCGGACCAGGGCATAGCAGTAGGAGTGGAAGGTCGTGATCTGCGGGGTCCGCGGCGCCGGTCCGGGCAGGCGGGCCGCCATCCGGTCCCGCAGTTCGACCGCCGCCCTGCGGCCGAAGGTCAGTACGAGGATCCGCTCCGGATCGCCCCCGCGCCGCACGCGCTCGGCGACGGACTCCACCAGGGTGGTGGTCTTGCCGGTGCCGGGCCCGGCCAGGACGAGCAGCGGTCCGCCGCGGTGGTCAACCACCGAGCGCTGGGCTGCGTCCAAGGCAGGGAGGCTCGCCGGACCGGGCGGGGTACGCACCAACCGGTACGTATCGGACTTGGGGGAGGAACTCACGTGGATCGCCGGTCCTGGTCGCTGTGCTGGATGGTGCAGACGGTACGCCAGGGGACAGTCGCGGCGCACGGCGTCGCACCCCCGCCCGCACCCCGTTCGGACGGCTCACCGCGTGCACGGCGACGTGTACGGCGGGGCCATGGCGGAAGCTGGTACGTGTGAGGAGTCCCACAGCCGGGCGGTCAGGAACGCCGGGCGGACCGCTCGCCGGCGCCGTCCCCGTCCCCGCTTCCGCCCGCTTCCCCGTCCCACCGGGCCCGGCGCATGTCGACGCGCACCGCCGCGGCGGCATGGCCGGCCGTGCCGCCCCGGCCCCCGCGCAGCGGGGTGCCCTCCTGGCGGTAGTGGGCCAGCGCCCGGCCCTCGTGGCAGGGCGGCGGCGTCCCGTCGGCCCGCACCACGCGCCACCACGGCACCGTGCCGCCGTAGAGGGACATCACCCGGCCCACCTGCCGCGGGCCTCCCTCCTCCAGCCACTCGGCCACGTCGCCGTACGTCATCACCCGGCCGGGCGGGATGCGCTCCACCACGGCCAGCACCCTCTCCGCGTAGTCCGGCAGCTCGCCGGCGGGCCCGGTCATGGCGGCCATGGTGCCCCATACGGCCGCCGGACCGCACCGGCGGCGGCACGCGGGCCCGCACGACACGCGCAAACACGGCTTTCCGCGGAGAAAAGCGACCTCCCTGACCGGCCCGCCGCCTCCTCGTGCCACCATCGTCCCGGCGGTGACAGGTGATACGAGAGCGAAAAGGGACCGGAGAGCGGTCCGAGGACCAGGGCGGGCCCCCTCCGCGGGAGGAGCCCCGTTCCGCTCACTCCTCCCCGCACACCGGCCCGCACACCGGCGGCCCCGGCCCGAAGCCCGCGCGAGGGGACACCGGCGGAACCGGCAGGGCCGTCGGGGAGACGGGCCAGGAGCACGTCGAGGGCGACGAGCCGATCCTCCCCGCCCGGGTGCACCGCCCCTCCGACCTGATGCGGCTGCTGCTCGGAGTCCTCGGCATCGCCGTCGTCCTGATCGTCGCCGCCTTCGCGCACGGCACCACCGCGGGCCTGGAGCAGGACATCGGCAAGGGGGCGGGCCAGGCCCCTCCCCTGCTGATCAGCTTCGCCGGCTTCGCCTCCAGCGTCGCCGTGCTCATCGTGCCGGTGGCCTTCGCACTGGAGCGGCTGATCAAACGCGACGGGCTGCGGATCGCCGACGGCGTCCTCGCCGCCGTCCTGGCGCACGGGGCGTCGCTCGCCACCGACCTGTGGGTCGCCGAGCAGGCCCCCGGCTCCATCCGGAACGCGCTGACCAGCCCGGCCCCGGAGGGCGGGCTCACCGACCCGGTGCACGGCTATCTGGCCCCCGTCATCGCCTATATGACGGCCGTCGGCATGGCCCGCCGGCCGCGCTGGCGGGTGCTGCTGTGGGCGGTGCTGCTGCTGGACGCCTTCGCGGTGCTGGTCGGCGGATACACCACGCCGTTCTCGATCCTGGTCACCGTGCTGATCGGCTGGACCGTCGCCTACGGCACGCTCTACGCCGTCGGCTCCCCCAACGTCCGCCCCACCGGCCAGAACCTGCTGGCCGGACTGCGGCGGGTGGGCTTCAGGCCGGTGAGGGCGCTGCGGCTGGACCCCGCCGGCCCCGTGGATCCGGAGCGGACCGAGCAGAGCGACCGGGCCCGGCGCTATCTGGTCACCCTGGAGGAGGGCCCGCCGCTCGACGTCACCGTCGTGGACCGCGAGCAGCAGGCGCACGGCTACTTCTACCGCGCCTGGCGCCGCCTCGCGCTGCGCGGCATCACCCAGCGCCGCAGCCTCCAGTCGCTGCGCCAGGCGCTGGAGCAGGAGGCCCTGCTGGCGTACGCGGCCATAGCCGCCGGGGCCAACGCACCGAAGCTGATCGCCACCTCCGAGCTGGGCCCCGACGCCGTCATGCTCGTCTACGAGCACGTCGAGGGACACAGTCTGGGCTCCCTGCCCGACGAGGAGGTCACCGACGAGCTGATGCGCGCGGTCTGGCGGCAGGTGCGCGCGCTTCAGTCGCGGCGGATCGCCCACCGCAGGCTGGAGGACGACGCGCTGATGGTGGCCCCCTCCGGCGAGGTGTTCCTCACCGACCTCAGCGCCGGTGAGATCGCGGCCGGCGATCTGGTGCTGCGGATGGACGTGGCGCAGTTGCTGACCACCTTCGGCCTGCGCGTCGGCGCCGAGCGCTCGGTCGCGGCGGCGGTGGAGGTGCTCGGTCCGGACGCGGTGGCCGACAGCCTTCCGCTGCTCCAGCCGATCGCGCTCAGCCGCGGCACCCGCGCCACCCTGCGCAGACTGGCCAAGGAGCGGGCACAGCGCGAGCGGGAGGCGGCCATCGAGGCGTCCCGCCACAGCCGCGAGACGCGCCACGCCCAGGGGCACGCGCCCGCCGGCGACCGCAAGTCGCTCCGGGCGGAGAAGCACGCCGAGAAGCAGGCCGTCATGGAGGCCCTGGAGGAGGCGCGCGAGGAGGACCTGCTGGCGCAGATCCGCGGGCAGGTGCTGCTGGTCCGGCCGCAGGCCCCGATACAGCCGGCCCGGCTGGAGCGCGTCAGGCCGCGCACCCTGGTCAGCTTCATCGCCGGGGCCTTCGCCGCGTACTTCCTGCTCTCCCAGCTCACCCATGTGAGCTTCCGGCAGGTCGTCGTCGAGGCGAACTGGGGCTGGGTGGCCGCCTCGCTGCTGTTCTCCGCCCTGACGTACTTCGCGGCGGCGATGAGCCTGCTCGGTTTCGTGCCCGAGAAGGTCCCCTTCCTGCGCACGGTGGTCGCCCAGGTGGCGGGCTCCTTCGTCAAGCTGGTGGCGCCGGCGGCGGTCGGCGGCGTCGCGCTCAACACCCGCTTCCTGCAGCGCGCCGGGGTCCGGCCCGGCCACGCGGTCGCCAGCGTCGGCGCCTCCCAGCTGTTCGGCCTGGGCAGCCACGTCCTGCTGCTGCTGGTCTTCGGCTATCTGACGGGCACGGAGCGCACTCCGACCCTCTCCCCGTCCCGCACGGTGATCGCCGGGCTGCTGACGGTGGCGGTGCTGTCCCTGATCGTGACGGCGGTCCCGGCGCTGCGGAAGTTCGTGGTGGAGCGGGTGCGGGCGCTGTTCGCCGGCGTCGTCCCGCGGATGCTGGACGTCGTCCAGCGCCCGCAGAAGCTGCTCAGCGGCATCGGCGGCATGCTGCTGCTGACGGTGTCGTTCGTGCTGTGCCTGGACGCGTCGGTGCGCGCCTTCGGCGGTGAGCTGAGCTACGCGAGCATCGCGGTGGTCTTCCTGGCGGGCAACGCGCTGGGCTCGGCGGCGCCCACCCCGGGCGGTCTGGGCGCGGTGGAGGCGGCTCTGATCGCGGGTCTGATCGCGTTCGGGCTGCCGCAGGAGATCGCCACCCCGGCGGTCCTGCTCTTCCGCCTGATGACCTTCTGGCTGCCGGTCCTGCCCGGCTGGCTCTCCTTCACCCACCTCACGCGCCGGGAGTCCCTCTGACCGCCTGAGCCGGCGCGGGCGCACCGCCTCCCGTCTCCCGCCGGCCTCGCGGCTGCGAGGTCCGGAGCCCGGTCCGCCTTGCATGTGCGAGCCGATACGCCATAACGTCGTGCGCATGCGTTCCTACTCCATGGGCCGGGCGGCCCGGCTGCTCGGTGTCAGCCCCGACACGGTGCGCCGCTGGGCGGACGCCGGACGGCTGCCCACCAGCCGGGACGAGGGCGGCAGGCGGCTGGTGGCGGGCGAGGACCTGGCCGCCTTCGCCGTCGCCCTCGCGTCGGAGGGGCCCGGTGGCTCCGGGGGCTCCGGGGGCTCCGAGCGGGACGACGACGGGCCGCACACCAGCGTCCGCAACTCCTTCCCCGGAATCGTCACCGCCGTCCGCCTCGGCGACGTCGCGGCCCAGGTGGAGATCCAGGCGGGTCCCCACCGGCTGGTCTCCCTGCTGACCCGGGAGGCCGTGGAGGAACTGGGGCTGGCGGTCGGCATGGAGGCCGTGGCCCGGGTGAAGTCCACCAACGTGCACATCGACCGGGCGTGAGGCGGACCGGCATGCCCGACACGACCGGTACGCGCGCCCCCCGCGCGCCCCGGCGGCCCTCCCGCCGCCCGCGCGTGGTCGGCGGGGCGGCCGCCCTGCTGCCGGCCGCCCTGCTGGTGCTGGCCGCGCTGACGGCGGCCTGCGGGGGCGGGGCTCTCGGCCGCACCGGCGAGGGCGGCCGGACGGCCACCGTGACGGTCCTGGCCGCCTCCTCCCTCACCGAGGTCCTCACCGAGGCGGGCGCCGCCTACGAGGAGAAGCACCCCGGCGTACGGCTGCGCCTGTCCTTCGCCGGCTCCCAGGAGCTGGCCGCGCAGATCCGCCAGGGCGCGCCCGCCGATCTGGTCGTCACCGCCGACACCGCGACGATGGGGTCCCTGCGGGACTTCACCGGCCCGTCCACCGTGATCGCCCGCAACCGGCTGGTCATCGCCACCGCCCCCGGCAACCCCCTGGGCATCGGCGCCCCGGGCGACCTCGCCCGCGAGGGGGTGAAGACCGTGCTCGCCGCCCCCGAGGTACCCGCCGGGCGGTACGGGCAGCGGCTGCTGGAGCGGCACGGCGTCACCGTCCACCCGGTCTCCCGGGAGCCGAGCGTGCGGGCCGTGCTGAGCAAGGTGGAGCTGGGCGAGGCGGACGCCGGGCTGGTGTACGCCACCGACGCCGCCGCCTCCGCCGGCCGCGTCGAGGCCGTGCCCGTCCCCGGCGGCGGAGGCGGCGTGCGCTACCCCGCCGCGCCGCTGAAGGACGCCGCCCACCCCGGGCAGGCCTCGAACGTCATCGCCTGGCTGGGCTCCGGACCGGCCCGCGGCCTGCTGCGGGAGGCCGGTTTCCTGCTGCCGTGAACCACCGCACCGAACCCCGCGCCCGGCCGTCACGCGTACGCGGCCGCACACCCGCCGCGCGCACCCGCACACCCGCCGCGCTCGGCGGGCCTGCCGCGCTGGCGGCGGCCTTCCTGGCCGTACCCCTGGCCGGAGTGGTGGCCCACACGCCCTGGCGGGACCTGACCGGGCAGCTCACCTCACCCGGCGTGCTCCGGGCACTGGGGCTGTCCCTGCTGGTCTCCGTCCTCGCCCTGCTGCTCTCCCTCGTCCTGGGGGTGCCGCTGGCATGGCTGCTGGCCCGCGCCGACTTCCCGGGCAAGGCCCTGGTGCGCTCCCTGGTACTGCTGCCGATGGTGCTGCCGCCGACCGTGGCGGGCGTCGCCCTGCTGCGCGGCTTCGGCCGCGGCGGTCTGCTGGGCGGACCGCTGGAGGCGGTGGGGGTGACGCTGCCGTTCTCCACCGCGGGCGCGGTGGTCGCCGCGGCCTTCGTGGCGATGCCGTTCCTGGTCATCGGGCTGGAGGGAGCGCTGGCCGGGATCGACCCGCGCTACGAGGAGGCCGCCGCCACCATGGGCGCGACCCTTCCCCAGACCCTGCGGTACGTCACCCTGCCGATGGTGACGCCCTCCCTGGCGGCGGGCGCCGCGCTGTGCTGGGCGCGGGCGCTGGGCGAGTTCGGCGCGACGATCACCTTCGCGGGCAATCTGCCGGGGGTCACCCAGACCCTGCCGCTCCAGGTCTATCTGCTCCTCCAGCAGGACCCGGCCGCCGCGACCTCGGTCTCGCTGCTGCTGCTCGCCGTGGCGGCGGCCGTCCTGGTCGCGCTGCGCGGACGCTGGCTGGGCCACTCGCGCTGACGCGCGGAAGCGGCCCCGGGGACGGTGTCGTCCCCGGGGCCGCTCCGGTGCTCGCCTTCGCGCCCGCTCGCGGACGCGGATCGGGCGCGGATCAGCAGACCGTCAGTAGACCGGCTTCTCCGGCTCGATCTGGGTGACCCAGCCGACGACGCCGCCGCCGACGTGGACGGCGTCGGAGAAGCCCGCGTTCTTCAGGACCGCGAGGACTTCCGCACTGCGGACACCCGTCTTGCAGTGCAGGACGATCCGCTTGTCCTGCGACAGCTCGCCCAGCGCGTTGCCCATCAGGAACTCGTTCTTCGGGATCAGACGCGCGCCCGGGATGGAGACGATCTCGTACTCGTTGGGCTCGCGGACATCGATGATGTCGATGTTCTCGCCCTCGTCGATCCACTCCTTGAGCTGCTGCGGGGTGATGGTCGAGCCCATCGCGGCCTGCTGGGCCTCGTCGGAGACCACACCGCAGAACGCCTCGTAGTCGATCAGCTCGGTGACCGTCGGGTTCTTGCCGCACACCGCGCACTCGGGGTCCTTGCGGACCTTGACCTGGCGGTAGGTCATCTCCAGGGCGTCGTAGATCATCAGACGGCCGAGCAGCGGCTCGCCGATGCCCGCCAGGAGCTTGATCGCCTCGGTGGTCTGGACCGAGCCGACGGACGCGCACAGCACGCCCAGCACACCGCCCTCGGCGCAGCTGGGGACCATGCCCGGCGGCGGGGGCTCGGGGTACAGGCAGCGGTAGCACGGCCCGTGCTCGGCCCAGAAGACCGACGCCTGGCCGTCGAAGCGGTAGATCGAGCCCCACACGTACGGCTTCTTCAGCAGCACGCAGGCGTCGTTGACCAGGTAGCGGGTGGCGAAGTTGTCGGTGCCGTCCACGATCAGGTCGTAGTCGGCGAAGATCTCCATCACATTGGAGGAGTCCAGCCGCTCGGTGTGGAGGTTGACCTTCACGTACGGGTTGATCCCGAGCACCGTGTCCCGCGCGGACTCGGCCTTGGGACGGCCGATGTCCGCCTGGCTGTGGATGACCTGACGCTGGAGGTTGGACTCGTCGACCTCGTCGAACTCGATGATGCCGAGCGTGCCCACGCCCGCGGCGGCCAGGTACATCAGGGTGGGCGAGCCGAGGCCGCCCGCGCCCACGCAGAGCACCTTGGCGTTCTTCAGACGCTTCTGCCCGTCCATCCCGACATCCGGGATGATCAGGTGGCGGGAGTATCTGCGGACCTCGTCGACGGTGAGCTCGGAGGCCGGTTCGACCAGGGGTGGCAGCGACACGGAGACCTCAACAGGGTTGGTCGGTGGACGGTTGTTCCTTCCGTAACACTGCCACGCCCGATCTCATTCCGAGACACCCGGTCCGAGGCGCGAGACGATTTCGTCCCAGTAACCGGGCATGGCCTCCCAGGGGTCCACGGCCTCGCCCCGGCGCCCGCGGCGGGTGCGGTCGGTGAACCAGACGGTGCCCGCCCCCTGCCAGCGCGCGATGCGCACCGCCTCCTCCAGATGGGTGCGTGGCACCCCGTGCACCAGGTGGCAGAAGCGTTCCGGCGAGTGGTCCGCCGTCCACTCGGCCACCTGCGACCAGCGGTAGTCCGCCCACGGCCCGGAGAACGTCACGAGCTGGTCGCCCGCCTCCGCGTAGCCGGGGAAGGGGTGGGTGCCGTGCCCGAGGACGATGTGGGCGTCCCCGCCCAGGGCGCGCAGCGCGGCCGTCACCCGGCTCACCTCCGGCAGGGCGGCGCGGTCGCCCGGACAGCGGTCCAGGTAGAAGCCGTCCACCCCGTACCAGTCGAGGAAACGGTGCGCGTCGTGGACCAGCGGGCCGAAGTCGCGGGTGCCGTGCCGCAGGTCCAGATGGCCCAGCACCCGCACCCCGGCCTCGCGCAGCCCGGCGACGGCCGCCGCGCAGTACGGGTCGGAGCGCTCCCCCGGCCCGCGCGCCACGTTGAGCACCGCCCAGTGCACCGGTGCGCCCGGTCTGGTCAGCTCGGCCCACTCCACGGGCGCCACCATCGGGTGCGCGTAGCCGGGCACCCCGACGCCGAGGCGGCCGGGCACTCCGGCGGCCGGTCTGCGCCGGCCGGAACTGGTCAGATACGGCATGCCGCCTCCATCCAGATGTCCGCGAGCGACTCCTCCAGTCCGATCCGGGGCCGCCACCCGAGCCGGTCGCGCGCGCTGCGCACGTCCGCCTGCTGCCAGGGGCCGCAGCCGTCGGGGTACGGGGGCGCCTGCGGGCCGCCGCCGGCCGGGTGCTGCTCGTCCATCTCGTGCACCGCTCCGGTGTGGCCGGCCACCCGGCTCAGCACGGAGACCACCTCGCGCAGCCGCACCGCACGGCCGGAGCCGATGTTGACCACGCCCTGGGCGGCCGACAGGGCGGCGGCGTGCACCGCCCTGGCCACGTCCCGCACGTCCACGAAGTCGCGCTGGACGGACAGCCCGGCCAGTCTGAGCTCGCCCTCGCCCTGCTGCATCACCCGGCGCATCGCCTCGGCCAGCCGCCCCAGCGGCGAACCGGTGGGGGTACCGGGGCCGACCGGGGAGAAGACGCGCAGCACGATGGCGTCCAGCCCGGAGCCCAGCACCAGCTCGCTGGCGGCGAGCTTGCTGACGCCGTACGGGCTGCCGGGCCGCGGCACCGCGTCCTCCCCGGTGGAGGAACCGGCCGGAGAGGGCCCGTACTCGGCGGCACAGCCCAGATGGACCAGCCGGGCCCCGCAGCCGCTGCGGCGCAGCGACTCGCAGACGGTGGCGGTGGCCACGGTGTTGTGCCGGATCAGGTCCCGCGCGCCGCCGCGGGTGGCGCCGGCGCAGTTGACGACGACGCCGGGGTGGACGGCGTCCAGGAAGCGGGTGAGCGCTCCGGGGCTGCCGGTGGACAGGTCGAAGCGGACGTCGGCGTCGTCGCCCCGGCCCAGCGCGGTGAGCTGGACGGCGGGGTCGGCGAGCAGGCGCTCGGCCACATGGCGGCCGAGGTATCCGTTCGCACCGATCAACAGCACTCTCATCGGACGTCCTCCCGCGCTGCTGCGGTGACGCCGGTGGCGCGCGAAACGGTCATCGGGTGTGCTCCTTGGTCGATGGTGCGCGGCGCGCGAGGGTTGTGTGCGCCGGCGGAGACGGTCGAGGGGCGGGAGGGGCCGGACGCCGGGTCACGTCTCCTCCCGGTGGTGGGCGGACGCGCCGGTGAGGCGGGAGGCGGCGAACACCGACAGGACCAGGGCCGCGCCGGCGCAGGCCGCGGCGGGTACGGCCGCCGGCCCCCAGGCGGTGGCCAGCGCCTCCACGGGGCGGCCCGGGAGCGCCAGGCGCAGATACCCGGAGGCCGCCGCCGCGGCGAGCGCGGCGGCCTCCAGCGCACAGGCGGCGACGACGCCTCCCGCGGCGGCGGCCGGGAAGCCGTGGGCGGACAGCAGCAGGGCGACGAACAGCAGGGTGCCCAGCGCGGCCGCCTCGGCGATCCGCGCACCCTCCGGTCCGGTCGCGACGGCGGTCACGGCGCTGATCACACCGCCGGACGGGCCCCCGGACGGACTGCCGAAGGGGCCGCCGTCCGCCACCGCGTGCGCGACGGCCAGCACCGCGAGCAGGGCGACCACGAACAGTGCGACGGCCGCGGCGAGCAGCGGACGCGTCCGGGCCGCGAACTCCTCCAGGCCGCGGCTGGCGCCCAGCCGCCGCCTCGCCCGCGCGGCGAACCAGCGCGCGCACCACACGGCGGGCGCGACGGCCAGCGCCAGGCCCAGCGGCACGCACCACTCGCCCGGGAAGGCGTCCGCGAAGACGTCGGCCGCGGGCGGGTGTCCGTCCAGCGCCCAGGTCAGGGGGAGACCGCCGGCCAGCGCGTGTCCGGCCAGCAGGCAGCCGCTCAGCACGGTGGTCCGGTTCAGGGCCGTACCGCGCAGGCACAGCCGCACGGACAGCAGGACGAGCAGGACTCCGGCCGCGCCGGCGGCGGTACGGGCGGGCGCCGGGAGGCCCGCGGAGAGGGCGTACGCCCCCGGTGCCGCCGCGCACAGCCCGCCGGGCAGCAGGGGGAGCAGCGCGGCTCCCGCCGAGCGCGCCCGTCCGGCTCCCCGGCCGTGCCGGGGGGTCCGGGCGGCGGGCGCCCCGCACCCGGGGCCTCCGGCGCCGGGTCCGTCCGCCCCGTGAGCCGCGTCCGTTTCACGGGCTCCGCCGTCTTCGCGGACTCCGCCGGGCTCGTCGGCGCGGAGGGCGCGGGCGTACAGCTCCTCGGAGAGCGAGAACACGTCCCGGTGCCGGTAGCGCGCCGCGGTGCGGTCGGTGATCCCGTGCGCCTCCAGAGCCGCGGCGATCTCCAGCGGGTCCACGGCCCGTGCGCACAGCTCCCGGTGGCGGTGCAGCAGCGAGCGCACGGGGTCGGCGGGCCGGTGCGGGTACGGATACGGCGGGGCGCTCACCGGCCTCCCCTCCCCTGCCCGGCGGGCACGTCCGCCGCGGCCGTACGGGCCCAGCTCGGGGCGCGGACCGGGCGTCCGCCGAGGCGGGCGGCCGCCGCCGGGGAGGCGGGCGCGGCGGGCGCGGTCCAGTGGCCGGGGAGGCCGGCCTCGGGCGGCCGGGCGAACGGCAGCGCGGCGACGGCCGGTCCGGCGGGCAGCGGGCGCTGTGAGAGCAGTTCCAGATAGACGCCGCGGAACGCCGCTACGTTCTGCTCGGCGGTGAACAGCTCCTGTGCCCGGGCCCGTGCCGCGGCGCCCAGCCGGGCGCGGCGGGCCGGGTCGCGCAGCAGGGCCGTGCAGGCGTCCGCCAGGGCGCGGGGGTTGCGCGGCGGCACCACCAGCCCCGTGCCGCCGATGGCCTCGCACACCGCGCCGACGTCCGTGGAGACCGTGGCCCGGCCGGCGAACATCGCCTCGACCAGGGAGACCGGGAAGCCCTCCACCACGCTGGAGAGCACCGCGACGTCGGCGGCGGCGTAGGCGTCGGCGAGGCGGGGCAGCGCGGGGTCGCCGATCCGCGCGAAGCAGACCGGGTTCTCCCCGACGCTGAGGGGGCCGGCGGCCTCGTCGGGGAAGAGTTGCGCGGCCAGCGCCCGGCAGTGCGCCAGGTACCGGGCCGGCTCCGGATCCCCTTCCGGGGCCGGGCCGCCGGACCGCTCCGCGATCAGCAGCCGGGTGCCGGGCACGGCCCTGCGGACCTCGGCGAAGGCGTGCAGCAGGCCGACCAGGTCCCTGTCGGGACCGGTCCGTCCGACCCATACCAGCACCGGGTCCGGCCGCCTCCGCCCCGCGTCCTCCTCGATCCCGGTCAGCTCCGACGCGTCCATGCCCGGGTAGACCGTGCGCAGCCTCCCGCGGTCCGCCCCGCACCTCTCCTGCCAGCGCCGGGCGTGGGTGTTGCCGCAGGTGACGATCTCGGCGCGGCGGTACGCCTCGCGCGCCAGGTTCCCGTGGAGGGAGGCGAGCAGGGCGCGCACCGGTGCGCTCACGGCGTCCGGCGCGACGGCGTGCGCGGCGCTGGCGAGGTAGTGCTCGCGCAGCCGCACACCGTACTCGGTCACCAGCAGGGGGGTGCCGAAGAGACGCCGGGCCAGCAGACCGGGGAGTGCGGCGGGGCCGGCGCCCACCGCGTGGCAGACGTCCGCGGCCGCGAGCCCGGAAGTCTCCCCGGCCCCGTACCAGTCCAGCGACAGGGGCCGCAGCGCCCTCTCCACCTGCTCGGCGACCGTGAGCAGGTCGACCGGTGTCGCGGAGCGCGCGGCCCGCGGTGCGCCGGGGGTGCGGCAGGCCCCTTCCAGCAGCCGGACCGCCTGCTCGGAGCGGAGTGCCGCGGCGAGCCCGCCGTGCTCCCGGGCCAGGTCGGCCAGCCCGTGGAGGCCGTCGGCGAAACGGTCCGCCTCGGCGGCGGCCCCTCCGCCCCCGCCCGCCGTGTCCCGCGCTCCCGCGCCGCCCGCCCCGGCGCAGACCGCGCGGGCCAGGTCCGCGAAGTGCTCGCCGAAGCGGCGCCCGAGGCGCCGCCCGTATCCGCTCCCCCGTCCCCCGTCCCCGGGGACGGGGCCCCACAGCGGGGCGGTGCGCACCCTTCGGACGTTGTCCGGCAGCGCGGGCCAGGCGCCCTCCCCGTGCCGCTCGTCGCTGCCGAGCGCGTGGACCTCGAAGTCGTGGCCGTCCAGGCCGCGCACCAGCCGGTCGCACCACGCGTACGAGTCACCGCGCGGATGGGGATAACCACCCTCCGTGAGCAGTGCGATGCGCACCTGTCCACCCCCGTTCCTCCTCCAGGCCACCGGCCGTCGCCGTGGCGTCGCGGGAAGACGTTATGCGCGAGGTGGGGCGGTGCGGCGGACGGTTGTCCGTCACACCACCGGAAGGGGTGAACTACCGTGACTTTCGGCGCGATTGAACGTTCGGTCGCCTACCGCGGACCGAGGGGGCCGTCAGGCGTCGGGGAAAGGCCAGGCGTTGGGCCGGCAGGTCGCCCCGCCCACCGTCAGGTACTTCGTCTGCTGCATCATCACCGGCGCCAGGGCGCCTTCCCTCGGGCAGTTCACATGGCCCTTGCCGAGCCGGTGGCCCACCTCGTGGTTGATGAGCATCTCCCGGTACTCCCGGATCCGGTCCGGGCCGAAGGTCTCCGCGCCGCGCGCCCACCGGTAGGCGTTGATCATGATGCGCTCGGTCGAGGCCGAGTCGCACGAGACGTTGTCGACCGTGGTGTCCAGGCCCGATCTGGCGCACCACTGCGCGGTGGTGGAGGGGGAGGCGAGCGTGATCACGAAGACCGGGTCGCCGCCTCCGGGCTTCCCGGCCCCTCCGGACCTCTCGGACTTCCCCGAGACCCGCTCGAAGGTGCGGGCGCCCCCGTGGCTCCAGCTCCGCTCGTCGTTGAGGGTGCGGTGGACGGCCTCGGCGAACAGCTCCCCGTCCAGCGGCAGCCCGTCCTCGACGTCGACCCGGTAGCGGACGACCTCCCCCTTGCCGGGCGCCTCGTCCCGTCCGGCGACGGCGGCGAGCCGGCCCGAGCCCTCGAAGTCCGGGGCCAGGTCGAACAGTCGCCCCATCCGCTCGCCGTAGGAGGCCTGCTTCCCGGACGGGGCCTTCCCCTCGTCCGTTCCGCCCGAGGGGGTGGGGCGCATCTCGAACCGGGAGGCGTCCGGATCTCCCTCGCGCCGGGCCTCGCCGCCGGCCCGCAACTGCCGGTCCATGCCGCTTCGGTCGTCGGCGACCTGTCCGGCCACCACGACGGCCAGCACGGTGGTCACGGCCGCGGCCGCGACGCCGGTGAAGGCCCGGCCGCGCCCGCCGCGCCCGCCGTGTGCGGCACGCCCGCCCCGACCGCCACCGTCACCGCCGTCACCGTCCGGCTCGTCCGGCTCGTCCGTATCCGTATCCGTATCCGTACGGAGGACGCTTCCCGGCCGTTCGGCCTCCGCGGCGGGCTCCGGCCCGGACCCGTCCGCGCGTGGTACGCCCGGCGAGCCGTAGACGCCCTCTTCGAACGCCTCGACGTACTCGCGCCGCGGCATCCGCCCCGTCCCGTACACCGTCTCCCGCGGCGGTCCGGCGGGCCCGTGCCCGGGGCCCGGGGCGGGTGGCCGCCGCGGCGGCGCCCCCCGGCCACCGCCCGGCTCGCGCTGCTCGGGGTGGCCGCCGCGGACCGGGGGCATGCCGTGCGGGCCGGCGGGGCGTCCTTCGGACGGCGGGTGCGGCGGGGCCGGTGCCGGACGGGGAAGCGGGGTCTCCTCCGGGGCCGCCGGCCGGGCCGCGGGCCGCTGTCCGGTGGCCATGACCGTCGGCTTTCCGCTGCCCGGCCGGCCCCGGCGACTGTGACGTCCCACGACTCGTCAACCCCTGCCCGTATCGGTTTCTCCCAGCAGTTCCCTGAAGGCGCCCCCCACCGCCTCCGGGTATTCCATCATCGCGACGTGCCCGGCGTCGGGAAGCACCAGCAGCCGCGATTCGCGGAACGCGGCGGCGGCCCTGCGCGCCATGCGGAAGGAGACCAGCAGATCCCGCCCGCCGTACACCAGCAGCGTCGGCGCCAGCACCCGCTCGGCCTGGCGCCACAGCGCGTGCTGGCCGCCGAGGGTGTAGGCGTTCACCAGACCGCGCGCGGACCGGGAGAGCGAGTCCCAGAAGTACGGCAGC
Source organism: Streptomyces mangrovi (assembly GCF_900114215.1). GTDB lineage: Bacteria > Actinomycetota > Actinomycetes > Streptomycetales > Streptomycetaceae > Streptomyces > Streptomyces barkulensis. The sequence goes on from NZ_FOSG01000002.1 coordinate 314,822, forward strand.
GCCAGGCGGCGCTCGTACTCCGCCACGGCCGCCTCGAACTCCTCCCGCGACACCGCCGCCGGATCTCCGTAGCACAGCGCCAGGAGTTCCCGGGTGCGCCGCTCGACCGTCCAGTGGCGGGTCATCCGCCCGAAGAGTCCGGTGGCCCCGGGAACCGCCAGCAGGGCGGTGGGCACCGCGGTGCGCTGCGGACGCAGCTCGGGCAGGGCGGGCGAGACGAGGGTGAGGGTGCGCACCAGGTCCGGCCGGACCGCCGCGACCCGGGTGGCGGCCGCGCCGCCCAGGGAGTTGCCGAACAGGTGCACCGGCCCTCGCCCGGAGGCGTCGAGGTAGCGGATGACGGCGCGCGCGTGCCCGGAGACCGAGTAGTCGCCGTCGTCGGGCGGCGGCGAGTGGCCGAAGCCCGGCAGGTCGACCGCCTCGCCGTCGACCTCGTCGGCCAGTTCCCGCATCAGCGCGGACCAGTTGAGGGAGGACCCGCCCAGACCGTGGACGTACAGCGCGGCGGGCAGTCCCGCGCGCCGGCCCGGCCGCCCGCGTACCGACAGGGTCAGACCGGGCAGTGACACGGATCTGTGCGTCTCGCCCTCCCCGGCGCGCGACCGGCCCGAAGGGGGGACCTCGAACGGGGCCGCCGCCCGCGGCTGCTCGGTCGATGACATGAGGCAATGTTACGAGACGATCACTGCCGCTCTCACGTGTTCGGAGTCACACCTTCCCGGTCTGCCGGAATTCTCCTCCGCTGGGCTCGTGTGGAACCCCTTCGGGCTGGAAAGAGGATCGTCATGTCTGTTGACCCCACCGATCCCGACACCTTCGACCGGTTCGACGACGAGGACGAGAGGCCCGCGGCCGACCGGTTCGGAGTCGAGGCTCCCGAGGCGGACGCGGCCGAACAGCACGCGGAGGTCCTGCCCCGCGAGGACGCCCGGCTGCCGGCCGCCGGCTCGCCGGAGGTGAACCCCGCGGACGCCGCCGAGCAGGCACGCGTCGTCGAACTGGACGAGGACGATTACCGCTAAACCGCGACATCGTGCGTTCGGGACACGGAATTCTGTGCCCGCCGGACGCACAGAAGGTTTACCCAAAAGTACGATGGCGGACGCAGCGCACCCCGCGCGCGGAAGTACCGACGACCTCTCTCCGGATTCCCCGGGCCCCCGGACCCCCGGGGCTCGGTCCGGGCCCTGCCCGGGAGGCGTTCCAGGGAGACCCCAGGAGGCGAGCGTGACAGCCATCGAGCAGACCGAGGCACGCCCGCGTGGCACACGGCTGCCACGCCGGGCCCGACGCAACCAGTTGCTCGGTGCGGCGCAGGAGGTGTTCGTCGCCCAGGGCTACCACGCCGCGGCCATGGACGACATCGCCGAGCGCGCGGGCGTCAGCAAGCCGGTGCTCTACCAGCACTTCCCCGGCAAGCTCGACCTGTACCTGGCCCTGCTCGACCAGCACTGCGAGGCGCTGGTCCAGTCGGTGCGCGCGGCCCTGGCCTCGACCTCGGACAACAAGCACCGGGTCGCGGCGACGATGGACGCCTACTTCGCGTACGTGGAGGACGAGGGCGGGGCCTTCCGTCTCGTCTTCGAGTCCGACCTGACCAACGAGCCCGCGGTGCGCGACCGGGTGGACAAGGTGAGCCTGGACTGCGCCGAGGCGGTCAGCGAGGTGATCTCCGAGGACACCGATCTGCCGCCGGACCAGGCGATGCTGCTGGCCGTCGGGCTGTGCGGCATGGCGCAGATCACCGCCCGGTACTGGCTCAGCGCCGGACAGAAGGTCCCGCGCGACACCGCCACCAGGCTCATCTCCTCGCTGTCCTGGCGGGGTATCGCGGGCTTCCCGATGCACGGCTGATCCACGGCCGCCCACGGCGCGCGGCCGCCCGGTGTTCGCTGTCGGCGTGCGTTCGCGAGCGGCCCACCGCCCCCGCGAGGACTAGTGTTGCTGGCATGACGGCGCGGCCTGCCCGCGCACCCCGCCCCGGCTCAGCCAGGGAGAATCACCAACCGTTCGGAAGGGACATAGCCGTGGAGGTCAAGATCGGCGTGCAGCACGCGCCCCGCGAGATCGTTCTGGAGAGCGGGCAGACGGCCGAGGAGATCGAGCGCACCGTCGCCGAGGCGCTGACCGGCAAGTCGCAGCTGCTCAGCCTGGTGGACGAGCACGGTCGCCGGGTGGTCGTCCCGGCCGACCGGCTGGCCTACGTGGACATCGGCGAGCCCAGCGGCCGCAAGGTGGGCTTCGGGGCTCTGTAGAGAGCGCGGGTCCCGCGGGGTTTCGGCAGGGCCTTGCGAGGCCTGCCGAAACCCCGCGGGACCGCGGAATCCGGGGAGGAGACCGGCCGTGAGGCCGGTGACAGCGGCTTGCGGAGAGCCGGGCGGGAATCCCGCCCGGCCCTTTCGGTGCTTTCCGTTTCGTCCTCGGCGCACCCTGGGTAGGACCGAGTAACCCGATGCGCACCCCACCGGCCCGCAGGAGGACCCAATGCTCTGGGAAGTGCTCGGCTCGGCGCTCGTCGGTCTCGCCGTCGCCCTCGTCGCAGGCCGCCGTTTCGCGGACCGGTTCCGCGACCGGTCCCTGGTTCTGGTCACCGGGCCCGCGGCCGCCTTCTGCGGCGGCGTGATCACGCGTGTGGTGCTGGGCCCCGGGTACGCGCTTCCCACCCTCGTGGTCGCCGCCCTGGTCGCGGCGGCTCTGCTGTCCCTGCTGGTCCGACCCCGCCGCGGCGGTCCGGCGGCCGGCCGGCCCCACGTGGGCGCGGCCTGAGGCGGTGCGGCCCGGGCGGGCCCCGCCGCGCCGGGCGGCGGGGCGCACTCGTCAGGCCGCCAGCCCCAGCGCGGCCATGCGCTTGGTGTGGGCCTCGGTGATCCGTGAGAACATCCGGCCCACCTCGGCCAGGTCGAATCCCGCGGTGACCCCGCCGACCAGCATCATCGACAGCGCGTCGCGCTCGGCGACCACCCGCTGGGCCTGCGACAGCGCCTCGCCCATCAGGCGGCGGGCCCACAGGGCGAGCCGGCCGCCGACCCGGGGATCGGCCTCGATGGCCCCGCGCACCTTCTCCACCGCGAAGCCCGAGTGCCCGGTGTCGTCCAGCACACCCAGCACCAGGGCCCGGGTGTCGGAGTCGAGGTGGGCGGCGACCTCCCGGTAGAAGTCGGAGGCGATCGAGTCGCCGACGTACGCCTTGATCAGGCCCTCCAGCCAGTCCGACGGCGCGGTCTGGCGGTGGAACTCGTCCAGCGCGGCGGCGAACGGCTCCATCGCCGCCGCGGGGTCCTCGCCGATCTCCGCGAGCCGGCCGCGCAACCGCTCGAAGTGCTGGAACTCCGCCGAAGCCATGGAGGCCAGCTCCGCCTTGTCCACAAGGGTCGGGGCCAGTTTGGCGTCCTCCGCGAGCCGTTCGAACGCGGCCAGCTCCCCGTAGGCCAGTGCGCCCAGCAGGTCCACGACCGCCGCCCGGTACTGGGGGTCGGCCGAGGCCGCGGCCCAGTCCTGGACGGCGGTCCCCTCGGTGTCCTCGGTTCCTGTGGCCCTCTCGGCGTTCCCGGTTCCCCCGGGGCTCCCGGTTCCCTCGGGGCCGGCGGGGGATGTGTCAGACGTCTCCATGCCGGGCACAATAGCCCGCCGCCAGGCCGTCCGACCTGCCCGGGAGGCATCCGGCGCGGTCCGGCGCCGCCTTGGCGGCGGCCCGTTCCCGGAGATCGGCCGGGCGCGGATGCGGGATCAGGGGGTACAGTGATATTGGGCCCGCTTCCTGACAGCGGGTTCTGCGCATACTGTGTTATCCGGGCTCCGGGGACGTCCTCCGGGCCCGCAACGGATGCCCGGTCGGTGGCCCGATCGGCTCCGACACGACCGCCCTCCACGTGGGCCGTATGCGGAGCGACGGCTGTGGACACACGCAGCCGGGCGTTCCGCGCGGGCCGCGGTGAGGGGCCCGCTCGCGCGGTACGAGCGCTTGAGCGAGAGCCCGTGGTCCCGCGCCGCGAGGCCGCCCGACAGGCAGCCGGCGTCCGGTGCGGTACGACCCACCCCGCTCCCCCGGGGTGCGCCCTCGCTCCCCCGTCCCGCGTCTCACGGAAGAGGCAAGCATCCTGACCACCACATTCCGAGAGCTCGGGATCCTTCCCGAGACCGCCGAGGCCCTGGAAGCCGTCGGCATCATGTCCCCGTTCCCCATCCAGGAGATGACCCTCCCGGTCGCACTGTCCGGCTCGGACGTCATCGGCCAGGCCAAGACCGGCACCGGCAAGACCCTCGGCTTCGGTCTGCCGCTCCTGGAGTCCGTCGTCGTCCCCGCCGACGTCGACGCCGGCCGGGCCGCACAGGACCAGCTGACCGACGCCCCGCAGGCGCTCGTGGTCGTCCCCACCCGCGAGCTGTGCCAGCAGGTCACCAACGACCTCCTGACCGCGGGCAAGGTCCGCAACGTCCGGGTGCTGGCGATCTACGGCGGCCGCGCCTACGAGCCCCAGGTCGAGGCGCTGAAGAAGGGCGTCGACGTGGTCGTCGGCACCCCGGGCCGTCTCCTCGACCTGGCCGGCCAGCGCAAGCTGAGCCTGGCGCACATCCGCACGCTGGTGCTGGACGAGGCCGACGAAATGCTCGACCTCGGCTTCCTGCCGGACGTCGAGAAGATCATCCAGCAGCTGCCCGTCAAGCGGCAGACGATGCTGTTCTCCGCGACCATGCCGGGGCAGGTCATCTCCCTGGCCCGGCGCTACATGTCGCAGCCCACCCACATCCGCGCCACCGCGCCGGACGACGAGGGCGCGACGGTGGCCAACACCGCGCAGTACGTCTTCCGGGCGCACTCGCTGGACAAGGTGGAGATGGTCTCCCGGATCCTGCAGGCCGACGGCCGCGGACTGGCGATGATCTTCTGCCGCACCAAGCGGACGGCGGCCGATGTGGCCGACCAGCTCTCCCGCCGCGGTTTCGCCGCGGGCGCGGTGCACGGCGACCTCGGCCAGGGGGCGCGCGAGCAGGCGCTGCGCGCCTTCCGCAACGGCAAGATCGACGTGCTCGTCTGCACCGACGTCGCCGCCCGCGGCATCGACGTCGAGGGTGTCACGCACGTGGTCAACTACCAGACGCCGGAGGACGAGAAGACCTATCTGCACCGCATCGGCCGCACCGGCCGCGCGGGCAACACGGGTACGGCCGTCACCCTCGTCGACTGGGACGACATCCCGCGCTGGCAGCTGATCAACAAGGCGCTGAACCTGGACTTCAACGATCCGCCGGAGACGTACTCCACCTCCTCGCACCTGTACGAGGCGCTGGGCATCCCCGAGGGCACCAAGGGGATACTGCCGCGCGCCGAGCGCACCCGTGCCGGGCTCGCGGCCGAGGAGGTCGAGGACCTGGGCGAGACCGGGGGACGCGGCAGGGGCCGCGGCCGCGGGGCCTCGGCCACCGCCACCGCCACCGACACCGCCACCGCCACCGCCACCGAGGAGCGCGCGCCGCGCACCCGTACCCCGCGCCGGCGCCGCCGCACCCGCGGCGGCCAGACCGTGGAGCACCCCGGTGCCGGCACCGCCCCGGAGCCGGCGGGTCCGGCCGGTGGGGCGGAGGACTCCGGGACGTCGGCCGACGCCTCCGGTGAGGCGCGCAGGCCGCGCCGCCGCCGTACCCGCGCCGGAGCCGGCACCGCCTCCCAGACGGGCCGGGCCGAGCACTCCGCGCACGCCGAGGCCCCGGCCGCGCAGGCCGGCGAGGGCGCGTCCGCGGACGGGCCGGGAGACGCCTCGGGCGAGGCACGCAGGCCGCGCCGCCGCCGTCGCACCCGCGGCGGAGTCGGCACCCGCCCGGCGGCCACGGAGACCGCCCCGGAGAGCTGACGGCACGCGGCCGACGCACACCGCCGCCGCACACCCGTGATCACGAAGACGCCCGCCCCCGGCCGCACCCGCGGCCGGGGGCGGGCGCCGTCATGGGGGCGGGCGTACTCATGGGCGCGGGCGTACTCATGGGCGCGGGCGGAGGGCCGCTAGCCTCGCCCTCATGAGCAAGCCGCCGACCCTGACCCTGCCGCCCGGCGCCCGGGCGTACCGCCTTCGGACCGCGCGCGGCGGCTTCGCCGTGCACGACGCGGGTGAGCCGCGCGCCGGTACGGCCCTGCTGGTGCCCGGGTTCACCGGCAGCAAGGAGGACTTCATCGCCCTGCTCGCCCCGCTGGCCCGCGCGGGCTTCCGCGTGGTGGCCGTGGACGGCCGCGGGCAGTACGAGACCGAGGGGCCGCGCGAGCTCGACGCGTACGCCCAGGACGAGCTGGCCCTGGACGTACTGGCCCAGGCGGAGGCGCTCGGCGGGGGCGGCGGGGGCGTCCATCTGCTGGGACACTCCCTGGGCGGGCTGATCGCCCGCGCCGCCGTGCTGCGGGACGCGGCCCCCTTCCGCTCACTGACGATCATGAGTTCCGGGCCCGCCGCCATCACGCGTCTCCAGCAGGAGCGCACCAGGATGCTGATCGAGGCGCTGGCGGTGCTGGACATGGAGTCGGTGTGGCGGGCCATGCGCGACCTGGACCCGCCGGAGGCCGCGGACGAGTCCACCGGCACGGCCGTGGCCGAGTTCCTGCACCGCCGCTGGCTGGCCACCGTCCCCGAACAGCTCGTCGCCACCGGCCGCCAGCTGCTGACCGAGCCGGACCGGGTCGGGGAGCTGGCGGCCGTGCCACTGCCCAAGCACGTGCTGTCGGGCGAGGTGGACTACGCCTGGCCGGTTCCGCTGATGGACGAGATGGCGCGGCGGCTGGACGCCCGGCGCACGGTGGTGGCGGGCGCCGAGCACTCGCCGGGGGCCGAGCGTCCGGGGGAGACGGCCGAGGCGCTGGCCGCCTTCTGGCACGACTGCGGGGACGGTGCGGGGGACGGGGCCGGGACCGGTTCCGTCTAGCCGCCGCCCTGGATGAACCGCGTGACACCGTTGGCGATCTGCTGGACCGCGATCGCCGACAGCAGCATGCCCGACAGCCGGGTCACCAGGACCACGCCGCCGTCCTTGATGACGCGGATGATCAGCAGCGAGTACCGCATCACCAGCCACAGCACGATGTGCAGCGCGGCGATGGCCGTCCACACCGCGGCGTGGTCGGCCGGCCCGTCCGCCCGCTGCACGGCCAGGATGACGGAGACGATCGCGCCGGGCCCGGCCAGCAGGGGCATGCCCAGCGGCACCAGCGCGGCGTTGACGTCCTTGGTCTGCGTGGGCTCCTCCGCCCTGCCGGTGAGCAGGTCCAGGGCGACCAGCAGCAGCAGGAGACCGCCCGCGACCATCAGCGCGGGGATCGACACGTGCAGGTAGTCCAGGATCTGCTGCCCCAGCAGGCCGAAGACGGCGATCACCCCGAAGGCGACGGCGGTGGCCTGCAGCGCCATCCTGCGCTGGACCTTGACCGGGCGTCCGGAGGAGAGGGCGAGGAAGATCGGGATGATGCCGGGCGGGTCCATGATCACGAAAAGTGTGACAAAGACGGATCCGAAGAGGGCGACGTCGAACACGGTGCTGCCTTGCGTGATGTGCGCGGTGCGCGCGGTGGGGATCTGAGGGCGGTTCAGGCGGAGACGGGCGCCGCGCCTGATCCGCGGGCGGCGATCTCGGCGTAGACGTCGGGGGCGGTGGTGTACTCCCCGAGCCGGCAGGTCTTGCGGCTGCCGTGGTAGTCGCTGGACCCGGTGGCCAGCAGGCCGAGGTCGCGGGCCATGCCGCGCAGCCGCTCGCGGGCCGCGGCGTCGTGGTCCATGTGGTCCGCCTCGATGCCGTCGAGTCCGGCGGCGGCCAGTTCCGCGACGGCGCTCTCCGGCACGCACTGCCCGCGTTTGACGGCCAGGGGGTGCGCGAAGACCGCGACTCCTCCGGCGCCCTTGATCAGCCGGATCGCCTCGAAGGGGTCCAGTTCGTGCTTGCCGACGTAGGCGCGGCCGTCGTCGGCGATCCACTCGGCCGTGAAGGCGTCGGAGACGGTCTCGACGACGCCCAGCTCCACCATCGCGCTCGCGATGTGCGGGCGGCCCACCGAGCCGTCCCCGGCGATCTCGGCGACCCGCTCCCAGGTGATCGGCACGCCCAGCTCGCGGAGTGCGGCCACCATGCCCTTCGCCCTCGGCACCCGGTCGTCGCGGACGAGTTCGCGCTCGCGGGCCAGCTCGGGCTCGGCCGGGTCGAACAGGTAGGCCAGCATGTGCAGGCTCACACCGTCCAGGCGGCAGGAGAGCTCCGCGCCGGGGACGAGGGTGAGGCCCGCGGGGAGGGCGGCGATCGCCTCGCCGTACCCGGCGACCGTGTCGTGATCGGTCAGCGCCACCACGTCCAGTCCGGCGGCCGCGGCGTTCCGCACCAGCTCGGCGGGGGTGTCGGTGCCGTCCGAAGCGGTGGAGTGGGTGTGCAGGTCTATGCGCACGGTACGTAGCTCCCACGGCGGACGGCTGAGGCGGACACTCCAGAGTAGAACAGACGCGTGCCCGGTCCGTCCCGCGCCCGGCCGGCCGCCGGAGCACGGGCTCCCGGAGCACGACCGCCGGTCAGCCCCCGGGACGTGTGAGCAACTGGGGGGAGAGCGCCCCGCACGGCACCAGCTCCACCTCGGCCCCCGCCTCCCGCAGATCCGTGAGCACCAGCTCGTCGTACATCAGCATCCCGGACTGCTCGGGCCAGACGATCGCCCACAGCCACAGGCCGCGCGCCTCCCCCGCGAACACCGCGCGGTCCTCGGGGGCTTCGTCCACCAGCCACAGCGGGGTGGGCCGTCCGGCCGCCAGGACCTTCGCGTGCGGGGGCCGGTCCACGTCGATCAGCGGGCCGGGGTCGGGGCCGGGGACTCCGGCGTAGCGCGCCCCGAGCCCGACGCCCAGCTCCTCGGCGATCAGCAGCAGTTCGCCGGGGCCGCCGAGCGGGCCGGGGCCGGAGCAGGCCACTGCCGTGGCGCGGCCGCCGCCGCGGTCGTCGCCCGCGTAGGCGATCCCGGTGAACAGCCAGCCGACCGGCAGCGGCCAGGGCATCCACACCGGGACCTGGGCTCTGTGGAGGACCACGCCGAGCGCCTCGACGCTCGGTGGGAGGACCGGCTGCAGCGGGTGGACCGCGCCGTGCACGTCGCACTGCCAGGAGTCGGTGAAGAGACCGGGCGCCCTGACACGGCCGCCGCACTTCGGGCAACTGGGTTCGCCCCTCATGGGCCCCACGGTCCTCCCCGGGAAGCCACGCGTCAAGGACGGTCACCCGTACGGATCGGCCGCGTCCCTCCGGCCGGACTCAGTCCGTCAGGGGCACGGACGCCCGCCGTGGATCGCGCAGGTCCGTGCCGCGGGCCAGCCAGCGCTCCTGGAGCTCCGCCGCGCCGTGCACCCGCTTCCAGGCCGCCTCGTTGGGCGTCATCGGCAGCAGGGGGAGGAAGCGCACCGGGTCCATCGGCGGATCGAGCTCCAGGTCCTCCACCAGCCCTCCGGGCTCGGCGACCAGCACGGAGGTGAAGGAGGCGCCCGGCCACAGCGGCTCGCCCACGTCCAGCGAGGCGCCGGGGGCCACGACCACGCCCTCGACCTGGGGGGAGGCGGCGAGCACGGCGAGCGGGCGCAGCACCTTGTCGGTGTCGGCCGCCCCGGCGCGCACCGTCAGCACCAGCTCGGCGCGGGGCCCCCGTTCGGGGTCGGCGAGTACGTCGGAGGGGTCGGCCATGGGGGCCGCCGACATCCCCAGGGTGGCGTAGCGCACCAGGCCGTTCCCGCCGCCGGGGCCCTCCCCGGCGTCCGGGAAGCGCAGCACCTCGATCCGGTCGGCGCCCAGGAAGGTCACCGCCGCCCGTGCGTCGGGCTCCCCCAGGGCGCTGCGCAGCCGGGCCTCGACCAGTTCCAGAACGTGTGCCATACGGCGAGCATAGATCGTGTATTGATCAGGCAAAGAGGGTACGCGTCGGCCCCGGAACGGGATGGACGGACGTCCATGAGTGCTACCGTTGACCGCTGGTCAAGGCGTGTACACAGATTTCCCCCAGCGGGGACCGGCCGGAGGAGGTGGGGCTGCGATGGATCCGAGTCGACCGTGCAGTACCAGCCGCTCTTCCGTACGGCAGCCACGTCCCCTTGCCTGAGGGCCTTCCTCCCCCACCGCCGGGCGGTGAAACCTTGGAAGTCCCCTCCTTTTCCTCCTGCGGACCGGCTTCGCGGAAGAGCGCGTGAGTCCCCCTGCTCGACCGACGTTCTCAGCGAACGCCGCCTGTGCGTACGGTCCCGCGTGGTGCCCGCTTTGCAGACCTCCGGCCCGTGGACTTCTTGTCCCTCGGCCCCGTAGGCCCCCATTCCGGGCAGCGCTGCGCCCGTTCACCGGCGGCTCGGCACGCGAAGGAGCCCAGCATGTCGATGATCCGTGACCTGCGCGCCGCGGTCCGCCCCGCCCTGCGCCGGGGCGGCCGCTCCCCCTACCCCTACGCCCACGACGGCTCCGCCGTCGACACCACCGCGACCAGCGCGGTGGTGGACTGCGCCGTCTACCGGGACGGCCGCCGCGAGTCGCGGCACATGACCCCGGCCGAGGCCCTGCGCTCCCTGCGCCACCGCGAGCCGGGGGAAGCTCAGGGACAGCAGGGGCGGCAGGACGGTCCGGGCGGCGGGGCGTTCGTGTGGATCGGCCTGCACGAGCCCACCGAGCGGGAGTTCTCCGGCATCGCCCGCGAGTTCGGCCTGCACCCGCTCGCCGTGGAGGACGCGGTGCACGCGCACCAGCGGCCGAAGCTGGAGCGGTACGACGACTCCCTGTTCACCGTCTTCAAGACGATCCACTACGTCGAGCACGCCGAACTCACCGACTCCAGCGAGGTGGTGGAGACCGGCGAGGTGATGTGCTTCACCGGCCGGGACTACATCATCACCGTCCGGCACGGCGGCCAGGGCTCGCTGCGCACCCTTCGCCACCGGCTGGAGGACGACCCCGGGCTGCTGGCCAGGGGCCCCTCGGCCGTACTGCACTCCATCGCCGACCAGGTGGTGGACGGCTATCTGGCGGTCGCCGACGCGGTGCAGGACGACATCGACGAGGTGGAGATCCAGGTCTTCTCCGAGAGCGCGGGCAAGGGCCGCCGGGGCCGCGACGCGGGGCGGATCTACCAGCTCAAGCGGGAGGTGCTGGAGTTCAAGCGGGCGGTCTCGCCGCTGCTGCGGCCGATGCAGCTGCTGAGCGAGCGGCCGATGCGGCTGGTCGACCCCGACATCCAGAAGTACTTCCGCGATGTGGCGGACCATCTGACCCGGGTCAACGAGCAGGTGCTCTCCTTCGACGACCTGCTCAACTCCATCCTCCAGGCGAACCTGGCCCAGGCGACGGTCGCGCAGAACGAGGACATGCGGAAGATCACCTCGTGGGCGGCGATCTTCGCCGTCCCGACGATGATCGCCGGGATCTACGGCATGAACTTCGACTACATGCCGGAACTCCAGTGGCGTTACGGCTACCCGGCCGTCATGACCGTGATCGTCGGGATCTGCTACGCCATCCACCGCGGCTTCAAGCGCAACGGCTGGCTGTAGGGCCCGCCGGGCCCGCCGGGCCCGCCGGTCGTGGAAGGCCGAAAACGGGAGGACGGGAGGACGGGAGGACGGGAGGACGGGAGGGCGGGAGCGGACGGCGCGTCAGGTCCGCGCGGCGCGCGCGGATCCGGCGTTGCCCCGGACCACCAGGGCCAGACCGAGCAGGATCACCGCCAGCGCCCCGTAGACGGCCGCCGGCGGGTTCTGTCCCAGCCAGAGCGCCGCGATCAGCGCCGCGCCCGGTGTCTCCAGCAGGATCGCGGTGGAGGTGACCGACGGCCCGAGCCCGCGCACCACCCGGTTGAGCAGCGAGTGGCCCAGCAGCTGCGCGGTGGCGGTGAGGACGGCGAGCTTGATCCAGGTCTCGCCGCTGTAGCCGTCGAGGTCGGCACCGAAGACCAGGCAGGCGGCCAGCAGCAGTACGGAGGTGGTGGTGTAGCAGACGTAGGTGTACGCGGTCGTGGAGACCGTGCGGCGCACCTCCGCCCCCAGCAGGACGTACCCGGCCGCCGCCATGCCGCCGCCCAGTGCCAGGGCGTCGCCCGCCAGCGCCCGCGGCGAGAGCGACAGGTCGACCCCTGTGAGGATCACCACTCCGGCGAAGGCGACCGCGGTGCCCGCCCAGACCAGGGCGGGCGAGCTGCGGCCGCGCAGCCGCAGCAGCAGGGTGGTCCAGATCGGGGTGGTGGTGACCAGCGCGGTCGAGGAGGCGACCGAGGTCATGTGGAGGCTGGGCAGCCACAGCGCGAAGTGCAGCGCGAGCAGCGCCCCGGCGGCGGCGGCCAGCAGCACGTTGCGGCGTCCCATGGCGCGCAGCCCGGCCCGGTGGCGGACGAGGGCCAGCGGGGTGAGGACGCCGACCGCCATGGCGTTGCGCCAGAAGGCGATGGCCAGGGCCGGGGCGGCGGTGGCCGCGATCAGGGGCGCGGACAGGGAGATGCCGGACACGGCGACCGCCAGCAGGAACAGGTCCAGGCCGGTGCCCGGGCCTCCCGCCACGGCTCCGGCCGCCTGTAGGGGCGCGGCGGTACGGGTCCTGACGGCGCGCACGGGGCTCCTCTCCGGGGCTGCTGGGATCCGAACCGGGCTCTGGAGCCCGGGCTCGGGGGGTGAGAACGGGTCGGGGCGCTCGGTGGGCCGCGCCGCCGGCCACCAGCGTAAGGCGCGTGAACATGCCGCGGTACTGACCGTCCGGCTGCCGGAATCCCGCCCCGGGCCCACGGCGCGCACGGTGCGGGTGCCGGGCGCGGCGGTAGGGTCGTCCCATGGCCGATCCGTCCGTTCCCGCCGGCTCCCGGACGCCCCGGGCGCCCCTGTCCATGTCCGACCGGGCGCTGATCGAGGAGTCGGCGAAGAAGTCCGCGCTGGTGTGGGTGCGCGGCCCCCGGGGGCCGCGGCGCGCGCTGTGGCACGTCTGGCACGACGGTGCCGTGCATCTGGTGGGCGACGGCCCCGCGGAGCAGCCGCTGGAGCCCCTGGGGCTCGCCGACGGCGCCACCGCCACGGTCTCGGTGCGCAGCAAGGACAAGGGCGGGCTGCTGGCCGTCTGGCCGGCCCGGGTGGTGGAGCTGCCGCCGGGCGGCGAACAGTGGCGGGAGGCGGTGGCCGGGCTGGCGGGCAAGCGGCTCAACGCACCGGACGCCACGACGATCGCCGAGCGCTGGGCCCGCGAGTGCCGGGTGCTGCGGCTGGAACCGGCGGGGCCGCTCGTGGAAGGGCCCGGCTCGATGCCGGAGGATCTGCGGGCCGCCGTCCCGCCGCCGACGCCGGCGACCACGCGCCGCCCGGCCCCGGCCGGGCTGCCGAAGCTGCTGCGCCGCGGCCGGCCGGGGAGGAAGGGCCGGTAGGACACCGGGGAAGAACGCCGGGGGAAGGAGCCGGGCGGGAGGAGCCGGGACGTCACTCGGCCGCCGAGATCTTCTTGCCGTAGTCGACGATCTGGTCCTTCTCCGGGGCGCGCAGGGTGAACTCCTTGTCCCACTCCAGCATCTGGACCACGCCCGCGTCGCCGCCGCGCTCCAGCCGCAGCGGGTAGGGCGTGCCGATCAGCGAGACGCTGAGTATCCCGCCGTCGCCCTCGGCGGCCCGCACCTCGACCGTCCGTACGCCGTCGACCTCGCCGTGGTCCCCGACCCCGCGCTCGCCGTTCAGGGTGAGCAGCCCGTCGAGCAGCACGTCCTTGTCCGTGAATCCGCTGAGCTGCTTGTAGGCGGGGTCGCCGGGGGGCACCTTGACGTACTTGCCCTCCAGCTTGCGGGCCGCCGCGAGATCGGCCTCGTCCGGCTTCTCGCCGTCCTTGCCCTGGTCCGCCCAGAAGTCGGCGTTCGCCTTGAGGTAGAGGTCCTCGCCGGCCCGCAGCAGCTCGAAGCGGGGGCCGCCCCTGGCCGAGACCTCGCCCAGGCCGCCGTCGTCCTTCAGCCGCATGTCCAGCCGGTAGGTGCGGCCCTTGCTGACCACATTGCCCGACAGCCGTACGGACTGCGCCGCCCGGGCGGCCTTGCCCGCCCTCTGTTCGATCTCGGCGGCCGGGAGCCTGCCGACCCCGTTGGTCCCCTCGTTCGGGTCCTTCGAACCGCACCCCGTGAGCAGGGTCAGCAGGACCGCGCAGACCGCCCCCACCGACACGGCCGTACTCCGGGCGCGAACACCGTGGACCCACGCAGTCACGTCAGCTCTTCCTCCTGATGCCGGGGCAGGACGACGGCACCCTACCGGGGGCCCCGGACCGGGTCGCGGGCGACCGTGCGACCGGTGCCCTCGCACGGGGCCGACGACGGGGCGCGTTAGCCTTGAAGCCGCATTCGGATCACGTCCCACATGCGGACACTCGGCCACACGCGGGTACACGGGCACACACGGCAGGAACGGCGTGCGCGGCGGACGGGGCGACCCGCCGCGCGCGGCGGACACGAGTGGGAAGCGGAGGATGGACCATGGTGCTGGGTGCCCAGCGGGTCTTCGTCTCGCACCTCTCCGGCGTGGCCGTCTTCGACCCCGTCGGGGACCAGGTCGGCCGGGTGCGGGACGTGGTGGCGATGCTGCGCGTCGGCGGGCGTCCGCCGCGCGTGCTCGGACTGGTCGTCGAGGTCGTCAGCCGGCGGCGCGTCTTCCTTCCCATGACCCGGGTGACCGGCGTCGCGTCGGGACAGGTGATCACCACCGGCGTGGTCAACATGCGGCGCTTCGAGCAGCGGCCCACCGAGACGCTGGTCCTGGGCGAACTGCTGGACCGCCAGGTGACGCTGGTCGAGACGGGCGAGAAGGTCACCGTGCTCGACGTCGGCCTCACCCAGGTCCCCGGGCGCCGCGACTGGCTGATCGACAAGGTCTTCGTGCGCCGCGGCGGCGGTGGCGGGCTGCGCCGGCGGCGGTCGGGCGAGACGCTGACCGTGGAGTGGTCGGCGGTGACCGGCCTGTCGCTGGAGGAGGAGGGCCAGGGCGCGGCCAACCTGCTGGCCACCTTCGAGCAGCTGCGCCCGGCCGACCTGGCCAACGTCCTGCACCATCTGTCGCCCAAGCGCCGGGCGGAGGTCGCCGCCGCGCTGGACGACGACCGGCTGGCGGACGTGCTGGAGGAGCTGCCCGACGACGACCAGGTGGAGATCCTCGGCAAGCTCAAGGAGGAGCGCGCCGCGGACGTGCTGGAGGCGATGGACCCCGACGACGCCGCCGACCTGCTGTCCGAGCTGCCGGAAGGCGACATGAACCGGCTGCTGGAGCTGATGGAGCCGCAGGACGCGGCCCCGGTGAGGCGGTTGCTGACGTACGAGGAGCGCACCGCGGGCGGCATGATGACCACCGAGCCGATCGTGCTGCGGCCCGACGCCACGGTCGCCGACGCGCTGGCCCGGGTACGCGTGCAGGACCTCTCGGCGCCGCTGGCCGCCCAGGTGTACGTGTGCCGGCCGCCGGAGGAGACCCCGACGGGCAAGTACCTGGGGCTGGTGCACTTCCAGCGGCTGCTGCGCGAGCCGCCCGGCACCCTGGTCGGCTCGGTCGTGGACACCGATCTGCGGCCGCTGCCGCCGGACACCCCGCTGCCCACGCTGACCAGCTATCTGGCCGCGTACAACATCGTGTCGGTGCCGGTGGTGGACGAGAGCGGATCGCTGCTGGGCGCCGTCACCGTCGACGACGTACTGGACCACCTGCTGCCCGACGACTGGCGGGAGGCCGCCGCCCGGGAGATGTTCGCAGTGCACGAGCCGACGGAGAGCCGACAGGACGGCCGGGGGACCGCCGATGGGTGACAGGGAACGGGACGAGCGCATGGCGCGCAGGGAACGCGAGCGGAGCCTTCCGCCGGCCACCGGGCGCGCGGCCCGCGCCAGGCTGGACCAGCCGATGGTGCCGCGCCGCAGCCCGCTGCCGGAGTACGACCCGGAGGCGTTCGGGCGGCTGTCGGAGCGGATCGCCCGCTTCCTGGGGACCGGGCGGTTCATCGTCTGGATGACGTTCACCATCGTGGTGTGGGTCATCTGGAACATCGTGGCCCCGCCGGATCTGCGCTTCGACGAGTACCCGTTCATCTTCCTGACCCTGGCCCTGTCCCTCCAGGCCTCCTACGCGGCACCGCTGATCCTGCTGGCGCAGAACCGGCAGGACGACCGGGACCGGGTGAACCTGGAGCAGGACCGCAAGCGCACCGAGCGCTCGATGGCCGACACCGAGTACCTCACCCGGGAGATCGCCGCGCTGCGGATGGGCATGGGCGAGGTCGCCACCCGGGACTGGATCCGCTCCGAGCTCCAGGACCTGCTCAAGGAGCTGGAGCAGCGCGGCGCCCTGGAGCCGCCGCCCGACCGCGATCGGTGATCCGGCCCCGGGCGGGCGCCCTTGGCGGTGACCCGCGTCTCATCCGCCGTCTTCGGCGCCGGCGTCGGCGCGCCGTACCATCGGGGCATGGCTACTGACACGTCCGCGGCATCCAGCCCCGCCCCCACCGAGGACGCGGTCCGCGCCGCGCTCGCGACCGTCGACGACCCCGAGATCCACCGTCCGATCACCGACCTGGGCATGGTGAAGTCGGTGGAGATCGGCGACGACGGCTCGGTCGCGGTCACGGTCTATCTGACGGTGTCCGGCTGCCCGATGCGCGAGACGATCACCGAGAACGTGACCCGGGCGGTCCGCGGTGTGGCGGGCGTCACGGACGTGACGGTCTCCCTGGACGTGATGAGCGACGAGCAGCGCCGCGAGCTGGCGGCCACGCTCCGCGGCGGGCAGGCCGAGCGGGAGATCCCGTTCGCCAGGCCCGGCTCCCTGACCCGCGTCTACGCGATCGCCTCCGGCAAGGGCGGTGTCGGCAAGTCCTCGGTGACGGTCAACCTGGCGGCGGCGATGGCGGCCGACGGTCTGAAGGTGGGCGTCGTGGACGCCGACATCTACGGCCACTCGGTGCCGCGCATGCTGGGCGCCGACGGCCGCCCCACCCAGGTCGAGAACATGATCATGCCGCCCTCCGCCAACGGCGTGAAGGTGATCTCGATCGGCATGTTCACCCCGGGCAACGCCCCGGTGGTGTGGCGCGGACCGATGCTGCACCGCGCGCTCCAGCAGTTCCTGGCCGACGTCTACTGGGGCGACCTGGACGTGCTGCTGCTGGACCTGCCGCCGGGCACGGGCGACATCGCCATCTCGGTGGCGCAGCTCGTCCCCAACGCCGAGATCCTGGTGGTGACCACCCCGCAGCAGGCGGCCGCCGAGGTGGCCGAACGCGCCGGGTCCATCGCGGTGCAGACCCACCAGAAGATCGTGGGCGTGGTCGAGAACATGTCCGGGCTGCCCTGCCCGCACTGCGACGAGATGGTGGACGTCTTCGGCACCGGCGGCGGCCAGCGCGTCGCCGACGGGCTGAGCCGGACCACCGGCACCACCGTGCCCGTGCTCGGCTCCATCCCGATCGACGTACGGCTGCGCGAGGGCGGCGACGAGGGCAGGCCGGTGGTGCTGACCGACCCGGACTCCCCCGCGGGCTCCGCGATCCGCTCGGTCGCGGGCAAGCTGGGCGGGCGCCAGCGCGGGCTGGCGGGCATGTCGCTGGGGATCACCCCGCGCAACAAGTTCTGAGGCCCTCCCGCGCGCTTCCCCCGTACGCCCGCGCGGCCGGGCGTACGGGCGGCCGGGCGTACGGGCGGCCGGGCGTACGGGCGGCCGGGCGTTCAGCGCTCGTACTCGCCGAGGTCCTTGATCACCGAGAAGCCCAGCCCGTAGGCGCTCATCCCCCGCCCGTAGGCTCCGATGTGCACGCCCTCGTGCGCGGGGCCGGCCAGCACCCAGCCGTACTCCGACTCCCGGTAGCGGAAGTCGGTGGGGACACCGTCGACCGGCAGCGAGAGGGTGGACCAGGCGGAGCCGTCCAGGTCGTCGGCCAGTTCCCAGGCGATCGCCGTCTGCTGGTCCAGCCAGCTCTGTCTGAGTCCGCGCTCCATCCGGGCGGGCCAGGTGCATGACAGCAGTCCCGACCCGGCCAGCCAGGCGGCCGACGAGACCGAGGTGGCCTCCAGAACCCCCGTGCCGTCCGGGCTGCTGCGCACCGGGCGGTCGGCGACCGTCACGACGACGGCGAAGCGCAGGCCCTCCGGACCCGGCTCGGCCCGGAAGGAGGGCTCGTCCCCGTGACCGGTCGAGCCGTGCTCGACCGTGCCGTCGGCGGCGGCTCCCACCCGCATCAGCCAGCGCGGGCCGGTGAAGGCCTCGTCGAGGCCGTACCAGGGGAAGCCGGCCATCAGATAGCCGTCGATCACCCGGTCCGCCCCGGACGCGGGTACGTCTCTCGGCCCTACCCGGCCCGTCGTCTCCATCTGTGCGACGCCTCCTCGTGTGCCCCGTGTCGTGGGAGGCCCGCCCCCCTCGGGCGGCCCGACCCCGGACACAGGGAGGATAGCCACCCCCGTGCGCCGAACCGGGCAGGACCGGCTGCGGAGTACGGGAGGTGGCCCTCCCGGTTCACCGGCGGGATGGCCTCAGGTGGCGTCGGCGTCGTACGGCGGAGGGTCGTTCCTGGGTGCCGTGCCGTCCTTGCGCAGGTCGACCGCGGAACCGCCCGGAGCGGGCGCGGCCGGGTCGCCCGGGGCGGGCGCGGACGAGCCGCCCGAGGTGACCTCCCTGCCGTTGACCGCGTCCGTGACCTCGGCGAGCTCCTGGCGCAGGTCGAAACCGTTGCGGATCTCCTTCAGCCCCAGGTCCTCGTTCTCCAGCAGGTGCTTGCGCGCGAAGTTCCTGGGATTGAGGTCCTCGAAGTCGAAGTCCTTGAACTCCGGTCCCAGTTCCCTGCGGATGTCGTCCCGGGCACTGTCGGAGAACTCCCGGACCTTGCGGATGAACCGCGCGGTGTCCTGGATCACCTTCGGCAGCTTCTCCGGACCGAAGACGAGGATCGCGAGGATGACGAGAGCGATCAGCTCGAGGGGTCCTATGTCGAAGAACACCGTTCAGCTCCCTCATGTGCGTCCACGACCCGTGCGGCCACAGTCACGGTACCCGGCGCGGGGGCGGGGCGGGAGTCGGCGGGGCGAACAACGGCCGTCGTGGCGGCAGGCGTGACGGGTCTCACGGGCCGCCCGCCGAACCGAGGACCACCTCCACCGAGCGCCGGCCGCCACCGCGCTCGACCGTGAGTTCCAGCCGGTCGCCGGGGCGCCGGGCGCGGATCCTGACGATCAGTTCCTCACCGCTGCGCACCCGGACGCCGTCCACCTCGGTGATCACGTCGCCCTCCTCGATGCCGGCCGCGTCGGCGGGCCCTCCCGGCACGACCGCCGTGCCCTCGCGCCCGGCGGGCAGGCCGACCCGGGCGCCCTCCGCGGAATGTCCCATGTCGATGGTGACGCCGATCACGGGATGGGTGGCGCGGCCGGTGTTGATCAGTTCCTCGGCCACCCGCCTGGCCTGGTTGACGGGGATGGCGAAGCCCAGGCCGATGCTGCCGCCGGTGTCCGTCCGGGGCAGGTCGCCGCCCGCGGAGCGGATCGCGCTGTTGACGCCGATCACCCGGCCCCCGGCGTCCATCAGCGGGCCGCCGGAGTTGCCGGGGTTGATCGGGGCGTCGGTCTGCAGCGCCTCCACGTAGCTGATGTCGCTGCCCCCGCCCTCCTCCTCG
The DNA here is from genome assembly GCF_900114215.1 of Streptomyces mangrovi. Classification (GTDB taxonomy): domain Bacteria; phylum Actinomycetota; class Actinomycetes; order Streptomycetales; family Streptomycetaceae; genus Streptomyces; species Streptomyces barkulensis. The sequence goes on from NZ_FOSG01000002.1 coordinate 334,451, forward strand.
CCGCCCGCGGTGACGGGGCGCTCCGTGGCGCTGACGATCCCGGTGGTGACCGTGCCCGCCAGGCCGTACGGCGCTCCGATCGCCACGACCGGGTCGCCCACCCGCACGGAGTCGGAGTTGCCCAGCGGCAGCGGGCTGAGGCCGCTGACCCCCTCCACCTTCAGCACGGCGAGGTCGTAGCCGCTGTCGGTGCCGATGATCTCGGCGGTGGTGGTCTCGCCGCCGTGGAAGACCACCCTGATGCCGCCGCCGTCCCCGTCCCCGTTCCCGTTCCCGTTCCCGGCGGACTCCACCACATGGTGGTTGGTGAGGAGGTGGCCGCGGCCGTCCAGGACGAAGCCGGTTCCGGTGCCCAGCTCTCCGGGCTCCCCGGCGCCGCGCACCTGGATGGTCACCACACCCGGCAAGGCCCGCCCGGCGATGCCGGCCACGCTGTCCGGGGCGCGGCCGGTGTCCTGTGCCGGGGTCTGGGAGAGTTGGATGGTGCCGATGTCGCCTTGGCGCTGCGCGTACGCCCCGATGCCGCCGCCCACCGTCCCGGCGACCAGTGCCAGCAGGACGGCCCCGGCGACGGCGGTGGCCGGCCGGCCCCGGTGCCGCGGGGAGGCTTCCGGGTGCGGCGGGTGAGCGGTGTGCGGGGCTGCCGGGTGCGGCGCCGCGGCGGACGGCGGCGCCCAGGGGTCGTAGCGCGCGAAGACCCCCGGCGAAGCGGCGTGCTCGGGGACGGCCTCGGGGGCGGGCCCGGGGGCCTGCGCCTGGGGCGGCAGCGTGGTGCCCCGGGCCGGTGTCGCCGTGGGCCGCTGGACGGGCGGGGCCGGCGCCCAGGGGCCGGGGCCGCCGTAGGGCGGGGTGCCGTACGGGTCCTCCCCGTGCAGTGGCGCCGGCGCGCCCTGGACCGTACGGGCGTCTTTCGCCACCGGACGCGGGGCCCGGGCCCCGCGTGGACGGCTCCACCACGTCGGCCGCTGTCCGGCGGCCTTCCCCTCGTCCATGTTCTCCCCAGCATCGGCCCGCGTCGCGCTCCGCGCGGACTCGCACCACATCCCCACGATTCAACCAGTTCCGCCTGCGTCGGCGAAGCCGGACCGGCCGGGGCCCACGGGGTTTCCCCCGCAAGGGCCGCCGGGGCGCGGCGGCACTCCGGCGGCCCGGCGGGCGGCGGACTCACGAGAACTTGTCAGGAGCATGGACAGGCCGTACACGGGCCCGCGCGGACGGGCGGTCCGCGCGGGCCCGGAGCCGGTCAGCGGCCCGGCGGGAGCGTGGGCGCCGGGGTGGCGCCCACCGGAGCGGTGGCCGTGGCCGTGGGAGCCGCGGCCGTGGGAGCGGCTCCCATGGGCGTCGCCGCTATGAGCGGCTGCCTGACGGACTCGTACTGCTCCGGCGGCTCCTCGCCGGACGGCGCCTGGTACTGCGTGGGATGTATCAGCGGCGGGTGCAGGGTGGGCAGCACATCGATCACCGGCACCGCCGTCAGCCCGTGGGGCCGGGGGGCGTAGGCGGCCTCCAGCGGTGACACCGACAGCACGGGCGGCCGCGTCGGCGCCACGGCCGGTCCGCTCGGTGTACCGGCCGGTCCCTTCCCCGCTCGCTGTCCCGGTCTGCCGCCGCTCCGCTCGCTGCCGCGCTCCGGCCCGACGGCCGCCGTGCGCGGCGAGCGGGCGCTCGTACCGCCTTCCCCGCCCGCGGCGACCGTGGAGCCGCCGGTGGCCGCGGAGGTGAGCGCGCCGCCGATGGCGAAGGCCGCCAGCGAGACCGCGCCCGCCGCCGCGAAGGCGAAGCGGCGGCCGCGCGAGGACGGCCGGTCCGTCTCATGGACCCGGTGGATGCGGAATCCGCGGTCGGAGGTGAGCACGCCGCCGGCCGGCAGGTACTCGAAGTCCCAGGGGGACGAGGAGGAGTCCGGCGGCCCGCCCCGGCCCCGCCCGGGGTCGTCGCCCAGGCCTCCGGGCAGCCCCTGGAGCCTGGCGAGCAGCCCCTCCGAGGGCGGCGGGGGCGCGGCGTCCGCGAAGACGCTCTTCAGCCTGCGCTGTGCGTCGGCCTCCGCCTTGCAGGTGTGGCAGGTGGCCAGGTGCGCCAGGACGCGCTCGCGCGTCTCGTGCCCCAGCTCGCCGTCCACCAGGGCCGCCAGCCGGTCGCCCAGGTGCTGCTCGGCCGGGGTCGGCTCCGGATCGGGTACGCCGTCGTGTGTGCCGCTCACGCGGTGCCGCCCTCCCCTCCCACGGCACCGGGGAGCGCCCCGGCCAGGGCGCGCTGCTCGGCGCGTGCCCGGGGGGACCGGTGCTTGAGGGCCTTGCGCAGGTGGGAGCGACCGCGGTGGATGCGGCTGCGGACCGTGCCGAGCTTCACATCGAGCGTCGCGGCGATCTCCTCGTACGACAGCCCCTCGATGTCGCAGAGCACCACCGCCGCCCGGAACTCCGGGGCGAGGGTGTCCAGCGCCTGCTGGACGTCGGCGTCGAAGTGGGTGTCGTTGAAGTGCTGCTGCGGCGAGGGCTCACGGCTGGGCAGCCGCTCGGCCGCGTCGTCGCCGAGGGCGTCGAAGCGGATGCGCTGCTTGCGCCGCACCATGTCCAGGAAGAGGTTCGTGGTGATGCGGTGCAGCCAGCCCTCGAAGGTGCCGGGAGTGTAGGTGGACAGCGAGCGGAAGACCCGGACGAAGACCTCCTGGGTCAGGTCCTCGGCGTCGTGCTGGTTCCCGGTGAGGCGGTAGGCGAGGCGGTAGACCCGTGCGCTGTGGGTGCTGACGATCTCCTCCCAGGTGGGAGGCGTCCACGCCGGAGCGTCCGCGTCGGTTGCGAAGGTCGCGGTGGTCACGGAGTCGGCGGCGCGGCGGTGGTCAGCGGTGTCGTTCACGGATTTCGGCTCGCCGGACGACCTGAGGAAGCGCCTGAGCACTTTCCGGTCACCGGCCGCAGCCGCACCTCCCCTGTCGGCTCTGGTGGTGTCCAGTGGAGTCCCTACCATAGCCACCTCGCCCGTTAGCTCCGGATAAGTTTCTTTGACCCTCTTGCGGCCGTGTGCCATGTACGTTCCCCGCCGCTCGCCGCACGGTCTCTGCCCAACCAACGCGCGGTCCCATCTGCGGGTTCCCGGCGCCAACGGATACAGTCACGGATGCGGGCACCACGGGGACAGGAGAGGGCGATTACCGGCAACCGGCAGACGAGCTGGGCGTTCGCCGACGCGTACGGCGCGGAGAACGTCCAGCACGCCGAGCGCTCCGAGCACTCGGCGGCGCTGCGCTGGGCCCGCGACCGGGCCCGGGAGGCGGGCCTGCGCACGGTGTCGGACGGCACGGGCGCCGCGCTGCGGCTGCTGGCCGCGGCCGTGGACGCCAAGGCGGTGGCCGAGATCGGCACCGGCACCGGGGTGTCGGGCATCCACCTGCTGCACGGCATGCGGCCCGACGGCGTGCTGACGACCGTGGACACCGAGCCGGAGTGCCAGCAGATCGCCCGCCAGGCGTTCCGCGCCGCGGGCTTCGCGGCCAACCGCGCCCGCTTCATCCCCGGCCGCGCCCTGGACGTCCTGCCCCGGCTCGCCGACGGCGGTTACGACCTGGTCTTCTGCGACGGCGACCGGATGGAGTGCCTGGAGTACCTGGGCGAATCGTTGCGCCTGCTGCGCCCGGGCGGGCTGGTCTGCTTCGAGGGCGTCTTCGCCGACGGCCGCACCGTCGACTCCTCGTCACAGCCCGCGGAGGTCCTCAGACTGCGCGAGCTGCTGCGCACCGTCCGGGACAGCACCTCGCTGCTGCCCTCGCTGCTGCCGGTGGGCGACGGCCTGCTGTGCGCGGTCAAGCGCCACCGCTGACCACGGGCCGGCCGACAGCACACCGCCGCCCCCGGGCCGTGCTCTCCCGGGGGCGGCGGTGGTGGTGCGAAGGCGGTGTGGCGCCGGAGGTCTTCGATCGCTCCTCAGCCGCAGGCCTTCTTCAGAGCTTCGCCGAGTGCATCCGCCTCGTCAGGGGTGAGCTCGACGACGAGTCGTCCACCGCCTTCGAGCGGAACGCGCATGATGATGCCCCGCCCCTCCTTGGTCACCTCGAGCGGGCCATCGCCCGTCCGCGGCTTCATGGCCGCCATGCTCGTTCCCCTTCCTGAAACCAGCTGATCTCAGCCGGGCAACCCAGGTGTCGCCGGCGTCGAACACATTGCTTCCCGGCCATTATCCCGCATCGCACGACCTCGTGACCAACATCGGTCCGTATCCCTTGCACAACACCCTCGCGCAAAACCACCCAATTCGGGGATCAGACTGCAATACTGCGCCCTTTCTCCCCCCGGAGAGCACCGCGGCCGTTTGACGCAGGTCACACGCGGCTCGTGTACGGACCCGTACCGGCCCCCGCCGTTCCTTGCCATGCTGGCCCCCATGTCAGACAACGTCGTCTACGAAGTGTCCGGAGGGCTGGCGACCGTCACCCTCAACCGCCCCGACGCCATGAACGCGCTCGACACCGCGCTCAAGGAGGCGCTGCGGGACGCTCTGCGGGAGGCGGCCGGCGACCCGGCCGTACGCGCGGTGCTGCTGACCGGCAACGGGCGGGCCTTCTGCGTCGGGCAGGACCTCAAGGAGCACGTCGAGGAGCTGCGGCGCAGCGGCGGCGGCGCGCTGGACACCGTGCGGGAGCACTACAACCCGATCACCCTGGCGATCGCCTCCATGCCCAAGCCGGTGGTGGCGGGCGTCAACGGCGTCGCGGCCGGCGCCGGGGCGGGGTTCGCCTTCGCCGCCGACTACCGGGTGGTCGCCGACACCGCCTCCTTCAACACCTCCTTCGCCGGGGTGGCGCTCACCGCCGACTCCGGGGTGTCCTGGACCCTGCCGCGCCTGGTCGGCCCGGGCCGCGCCGCCGAACTGCTGCTCTTCCCGCGCAGCGTGAAGGCGCGGGAGGCCCTGGAGCTGGGCATCGCCAACCGGGTCGTCCCGGCCGACCGGCTGGCGGCCGAGGCCGAGGACGCGGCGCGGCGGCTCGCCGAGGGGCCGACGGTCGCGTACGCCGCGCTCAAGGAGTCCCTCGCCCACGGCTCCTCGCACTCACTGGCCGAGACGCTGGAGAAGGAGGCCGAACTGCAGGCCCGGGCCGGCGCCTCGGAGGACCACAAGGCCGCGGTGGAGGCGTTCGTCGCCAAGGAGAAGCCCGTCTACCGCGGCCGCTGACGCCCCGTCGGAGAGCGTCCCGCGCCCGGGGTCACCGCGCACGGAACACCGGGCGCGGGACGCCGTGCTCAGCCGGCGGGGCGCGGGGCGCGGGCGCAGCAGTCCGACAGGTGGTCGTCGACCAGGCCGCACGCCTGCATCAGGGCGTAGGCCGTGGTGGGACCGGTGAAGCGGAAGCCGCGCTTCTTCAGCTCTTTGGACAGCGCCGTGGACTCCGGTGTGATCGCGGGCACCTCGGCGAGCGTGCGCGGCGCTCGGCGGCCTGCCGGGTCGGGGGCGTGGGACCACACCAGGGCGTCCAGTTCGCCCGGCTCCCACCGGGCGGCGACCCTGGCGTTGGCGATGGTCGCGTCGATCTTGGCACGGTTGCGGATGATGCCCGGATCGGCGAGCAGCCGTTCCCGGTCGGCGTCGGTGAACTCCGCCACCCGCGCGATCCGGAAGCCCGCGAACGCCGCCCGGAAACCCTCCCGGCGGCGCAGGATGGTCAGCCAGGACAGCCCGGACTGGAACGCCTCCAGGGACAGCCGCTCGAACAGCGCGTCGTCGCCGTGCACCGGGCGGCCCCACTCGGTGTCGTGGTAGGCGGTGTAGTCCTCGGTGGACAGGCCCCACGGGCAGCGCAGCCGCCCGTCCGGCCCGGGGAGCGCCGTGCCCTCGGCGGTCACCGCGCCTCCCCCGGGCCGCCGGGCTCTTCGCCGAAAGCCGTGCCGGTGCCGGGACGGTCCCCGGGGCCGCCGCCGGGCTCGCCGAACATGTCGGGCCCGCCCAGCGCGGTCGCCTGCGCGCCCGCCAGCGACGCCTCCAGCTCGGCGATCCGGGCGTCGCGCTCGGCCAGTTCGGCGCCGAGCCGGTCCAGCACGTCGTCGACCTCCTCCATCCGGTAGCCCCGTACGGCCTGCGGCAGCCGCAGCGCGTCCAGGTCGGAGCGGTTCAGGGGACGGTCGGGCGGCAGCCAGGCCTCCGTCCGGTCCGGCAGGGCGTCGGCGAGTCCGCCCGTCGCGGTGCGGCCCGGCCCGTCGCCGCCCCCCGCCACGGCCAGCGCGACCGCGGCGACCACCACGACCAACGCGATCAGCAGAAACCAGAACACGCCATCTCCCCGGGTCCGACACGCCAAACGGCAGGTACAGGTCTGCCGTGATCGTGCCACGACGGGGCGGCTAGTGTCGGCTGCGGGGCACTGTGCGGTGCCGGGGACCGCGGGAGGAGAGGACAGCGGATGCTGCGGCTGGGACGGCGTGAGTTCGGCGAGCACGAGACGGTGGTCATGGCCATCGTGAACCGGACTCCGGACTCCTTCTACGACCGGGGCGCCACCTTCCGCGACGAACCGGCCCTGGACCGGGTCGAGCAGGCGGTCGCCGAGGGCGCCGCCATCATCGACATAGGGGGTGTGAAGGCCGGCCCCGGCGAGGAGGTCTCCGCCGAGGAGGAGGTGCGGCGCACCGCGGGTTTCGTCGCCGAGGTGCGGCGGCGCTGGCCGGACGTGGTGATCAGCGTGGACACCTGGCGGCACGAGGTGGGCGAGGCGGTCTGCGAGGCGGGCGCGGACCTGCTCAACGACGCCTGGGGCGGCGTGGATCCGAAGCTGGCCGAAGTGGCGGCGCGGTACGGCGCCGGGCTGGTGTGCACCCACACCGGCGGCGCCGCGCCGCGCACCCGCCCGCACCGGGTGGCGTACGACGACGTCATGGCCGACGTGCTGCGCCGCACGGTCGCGCTCGCCGAACGCGCGGTCGCGGCCGGAGTGCGGCGGGACGCGGTGCTGATCGACCCCGGCCACGACTTCGGCAAGAACACCCGCCACTCGCTGGAGGTGACCCGGCGGCTGGAGGAGATGGTGGCCACCGGGTGGCCGGTGCTGGTGTCGCTGTCCAACAAGGACTTCGTCGGGGAGACCCTGGACCGGCCCGTCAAGGAGCGGCTGACCGGGACCCTGGCCACGACCGCGGTCTCCGCCTGGCTGGGAGCGCGGGTCTACCGCGTCCACGAGGTGGCCGAGACCCGGCAGGTGCTCGACATGGTGGCCTCCATCGCGGGTCTGCGCCCTCCGGCCGTGGCCCGCCGCGGCCTGGCCTGAGCCCTTCTCCGGGCGGGGCGGGCCCGGGCGGGCGGACCGGTCAGTCCGGGTCCTCCGCCCTGAACCCCTCCCCCGGCGCGCCCTTGCCGGAGGTCTCCTTGGTGACCAGCGCGATCGCCTCGTCCACGTCGTCGGTGAGGTGGAAGAGCTCCATGTCGTGCGCGCCGATCTTCCCGCTGGGCACGACGGTGGCACGCAGCCAGTCCACCAGCCCCCGCCAGTAGTCCGTGCCGAACAGCACGATCGGGAAGCGGGTGACCTTCCGCGTCTGGACCAGGGTGATCGCCTCGAACAGCTCGTCCATCGTGCCCATGCCGCCCGGCAGGACGACGAAGCCGCTGGCGTACTTCACGAACATCGTCTTGCGCACGAAGAAGTAGCGGAAGTTGACGCCGATGTCGACGTACCGGTTCATCCCCTGCTCGAAGGGCAGCTCGATGCCCAGGCCGACCGAGGTGCCGCCCGCCTCCCTGGCGCCCTTGTTGGCCGCCTCCATCGCGCCCGGGCCGCCGCCGGTGATCACCGCGAAGCCGGCTTCCACCAGCGCCCGTCCGATCCGCACCCCGGCCTCGTACTCGGGCGATCCCCCGGGCGTGCGCGCCGAGCCGAAGACGCTGATGGCGGGGCCGATCTCGGTCAGGGTGCCGAAGCCCTCGACGAACTCCGACTGGATGCGCATGACCCGCCACGGGTCCTGGTGCAGCCAGTCCGAGGGGCCGGCGGTGTCCAGCAGACGCTGGTCGGTGGTGCTGTGCTGCATCTGGCCGTGGCGGCGCAACACCGGTCCGAAACGCTGCTCCCGCGGCGCGTCCCCCTGCTCGAACTCCTCCGCACTGGCCATGCCGTACTCCCTATGTCTACGCCGACGTACAGGCCGCCAGGGTACGCAGGCCCGGATCACGTGGAGCGGAACTTCCCCGGACGCACCGGCGGCCACCGGATGTCGCGGGGCCCGCACCGGCGTGCGGGCCCCGCGGATCAGCCGATACCCGGCGGGTCAGGCGGTAAGCCAGGCGCGCAGCCGCTCCTCGCAGTGGCCGATCAGGTCCGTGTCGACCCTCTCGTCCCGCTTGTGCGCCAGATTCGGGTCCCCGGGGCCGTAGTTGACGGCGGGCACGCCCAGCGCGCTGAACCGGGAGACGTCGGTCCAGCCGTACTTCGGCCGCGCCTCGCCGCCGACCGCCTCGACGAAGGCCGCCGCGGCGGGGTGCGTCAGACCGGGCCGCGCCGGGCCGGAACTGTCCTCCACCTCGAACCGCGCCACACCGCAGTCGGCGAACACCTCCCGCACATGGGCGAGCGCCTCCTGTTCGGTGAGGTCGGGCGCGTAGCGGTAGTTGACGGTCACGGTGCACTCGTCGGGGATGACGTTGCCCGCGACGCCGCCGGTGATCCCCACGGCGTTGAGGCCCTCGCGGAACTCCAGCCCGTCGACCACCGGCCGCCTGGGCTCGTACGCGGCCAGCCGGGCCAGGACCGGCGCGGCGGCGTGGATGGCGTTGGCGCCCTTCCAGCTCCGCGCCGAGTGGGCGCGCTGACCGGCCATGCGCAGCCCGACCCGCAGCGTGCCCTGGCAGCCGCCCTCGACCTGCCCCTCGGAGGGCTCCAGCAGCACCGCGAAGTCCCCGGCCAGCCAGTCGGGACGGTCGTCGGCCAGGTGGCCCAGACCGTTGAGGTGGGCCGCGACCTCCTCGTTGTCGTAGAAGACGAAGGTCAGGTCGCGGTTGGGCTCGGGCACGGTGGCGGCGATCCTGAGCTGAACGGCGACCCCGGCCTTCATGTCGGAGGTGCCGCAGCCCCACAGCACGCCGTCCTCCAGCCGCGAGGGCACGTTGTCCGCGATCGGCACGGTGTCGATGTGCCCGGCGAGGACGACCCGTTCGGCCCGGCCGAGTGCGGTACGGGCGACGACGTTGTTGCCGTACCGGTCCACGCGCAGGTGCGGCAGGGCGCGCAGCGCGGTCTCGATCGCGTCCGCGAGCGGTTTCTCGTCTCCGCTGACCGAGGGGATGTCGACCAGGCGCGCGGTCAGCGACGCCCCGTCCAGGCTCAGGTCCAGGACCGGGACCGGGTCCGGGTCCGGGTCCGGGACCGGGTCCTCCCGGGGGGCGGTTCCTGGGATTTCGGGAGCACTCTCCATGCGGCCGACCCTACCTGGCGTCCTTCCGTGGGATCCGCGTCACGTCCGGGTCCCGGACCCGGCGGGGCCGGTACCTTTGTCGCGTGTCCGAGCGAGCTTCAACTCCGCGCCGCGGCAGGCTGCTGCGCCTGGCCGCCGCGTGCGTCGTACTGCTCGGACTCGCCGGGTACCTCCTCGTGCGCCACGACCCCGGCGGGTCCGGACCGGCACGCTGCACCGTGACCGCGGCCGGCGGCGAGCCGTACGTCATCGAACCGCAGCAGGCCGCCAACGCCTCGACCATCCAGGCCGTCGCCTCCGCCCGCGGGCTGCCCGAGCGGGCCGTCACCATCGCCCTGGCCACGGCCATGCAGGAGTCGGCGCTGCGCAACATCGACTACGGCGACCGCGACTCCGTCGGCCTCTTCCAGCAGCGGCCCTCCCAGGGCTGGGGGACCGCGGAGCAGATCATGGACCCGGTGTACTCGGCCGGGAAGTTCTACGAGCACCTGGTGGAGATCCCGGGCTACTCCCGGCTGCCCCTGACCGTCGCCGCCCAGCGGGTGCAGCGCAGCGGCTTCCCCGACGCCTACGCCAAGCACGAGCCCCGGGCGGCGCTTCTGGCGGCCGCGCTGACCGGCCGCCGGGCCGCGGCCCTGAGCTGCGTGCCCGCGAAGGCCGCTCCGAAGGAGACGGCCGCCGGCGACCCGGTGCGGGTGCGCGAGCGGCTGGTCCGCGAGTTCGGCGCGGACGTCCTGCCGGACGCCCCCGGCATCGACGGCGGCGGCGCCGGGCGCAGCGCGCCCGGCCCGGTGGTCTCCGTCCCCGTCCACACCCCGGCGCGCACCGGCGAGGCGGACGCCGACCGCCGCGGCTGGGAACTGGCGCACTGGGCCGTGGCCCACTCCCAGGAGCTCGGGATCGAGCGCGTCTCCTACGGGAAGCGGGTCTGGGAGGCCGGCCGGGCCGCCGAGGGCTGGCGCACGGCCGGGGACGGCACGGGCACCGAGGTCGTCATAGCCACCTCGCGCTGACCTCCGTCTCCGTCCCGGCGTCGCGTCACCGCACGGCGCCGGGGCGGGGCCGGGGGCGTCCGCCGCGTCACCGCACTGCGTCTCGCCCCATCACCCGAACGGGGGATCGTGCGCCACGGCGGCCAAGCCCTCGGAAGCCATCGGCGCGGCCGCCGGCCCGGCCCGGCGAGATCACGGAAAACCCATGGCCGCACCGGGGTCCGGTGCTCCCCCGGAGCTCCTCGGAGCGGCCCCGCCCTCCGCCTCACCCACCGCCGGAGCGACCCGCTCATTGCCAATCCTTTACCCGGACGGCCGCAACCTCCGGGCCCCCCGGCCCGATAGGCACAGCGTCCGGGGGGCGCCGCCCCGGCCGGATGCGCAACGACGCCCTCCGGGCCCGACGGCCCGCGGGAAACCTCAGCAAGCCTCTTCTCCGTCGAAGGAGCAACATGTCCCTCCCCCTCTCGCGCCGGATCGCACGGACCGCGCTGCTGGTCGCAGCGGGTGCCGCCTCCGCAGTCGGTGCGGCCGGTTCCGCGAACGCCGCCGAACTCCTGCCGTCCGCCAAGAACCTGGGCGGAGTGAGCAACCTGGACGGCGCGAACCTGGGCGACACCATCGACGACACCTCGCGCAAGGCGGGCAGCCAGGTGGCCGACACCGGCAGCAAGGCCGTGCAGAAGACCGTGCCGGCCGCGGGCAGGACCGTCGGAGCCGCGGGCAAGGCCGCCGTCCCCGCCGTGCGGAAGACCGCCGACGACACGGTGGAGACCGCCGGCTCCCTCCTCGGTGAGGCCACCGGGCCCGCCACCGGCGGCAAGGGGAAGGCCACCGGGGCGGGCAAGGCCGTCAAGTCCGCCAAGGGCAAGGTGCCCGCCGTCGGCAAGCAGGTGAAGGCCGACTCGCTGACCGACGGCCTGCCGGCGGTCGGCAAGCTGCCGCCGGTCGGCAAGAACCTGCCGCTGCTCTGACACCGCTCCGGCGTCGGCGCCGGACGGCGCAGGCGCCGCGGACGGGTGGGGCCCGGGGATCGAGCGATCCCCGGGCCCCACCCGCTCCTCCCCGCGCACCTCACGCGGTCAGGCGCCGCACCGCCTCCCCGACACGCTCGTCGGTGGCGGTGAAGGCGACCCGTACGAACCGCTCGCCCGCGGAGCCGTAGAAGTCGCCGGGCGCCACCAGCACACCGCGCCGGGCCAGTTCCCCGACCGTGTCCCAGCAGGGCTCGTCGCGCGTCGCCCACAGGTACAGAGACGCCTCGCTGTGCTCGATCCGGAAACCGCTCGCCCGAAGCGCCGTGCGCAGCGCCGCGCGCCGTGCCGCGTAGCGCTCGCGCTGTTCGGCCACGTGCGCGTCGTCGCCGAGCGCCGCCACCGTGGCGGCCTGCACCGGGGCGGGCACCATCATCCCGCCGTGCTTGCGCACCCGCAGCAGCTCCTCCAGGATCGCCTCGTCCCCGACCAGGAACGCCGCCCGGTAGCCGGCCAGGTTGGAGCGCTTGGACAGCGAGTGGACGGCGACGATGCCCTCGTGGCTGCCGCCGCAGACGTCCGGGTGGAGGACGGAGACCGGTTCGGCCTCCCAGCCCAGCTCCAGGTAGCACTCGTCGCTGAAGACCAGCACCCCGTGCTCGCGCGCCCAGGCGACGGTGGCCCTCAGCTCCTCCTTGGGCAGCACCCGGCCGGTGGGGTTGGAGGGGGAGTTCAGCCACAGCAGCCGCAGGCCCTCGGGGTCCAGCTCGCGCGGCGATTCGTCGTAGGCGACCGGCTCGGCGCCCGCCAGCCGCGCCCCCACCTCGTACGTCGGGTACGCCAGCCGCGGGTACGCCACCCTGTCCCCGCCCGCTTCCCCGCCGGCGCCGCCCTTGAGGCCGAGCTGGACCGGCAGCCAGGCCACCAGTTCCTTGGAACCGACGACCGGCAGGACGTGGGTGTGCGCCAGCCCCCGGGCGCCCAGCCGCCGCTCGCTCCAGCCGACGATCGCGTCCCGCAGCTCGGCCGTGCCCCAGACCGTCGGGTAGCCGGGGCTGTCGGCGGCCCCGGCCAGCGCCCGGCGGACCACTCCGGGCACCGGGTCGACGGGGGTGCCCACGGACAGGTCCACGATGCCGTCGGGGTGTTCGGCCGCGGTCTTCTTGTACGGCTCCAGCCGGTCCCACGGGAAGACCGGCAGGCGTGAGGACAGGGGTGGCACTTGACTTCGCTCTCTTTCCTGGAAAAGCCCCGGTCCCGCACGGCTGCGGGGCCGTACGGGACCGGGGTCAGTGCTGCGGGTGGCGCGGGGTCACTCGTCGTGGCTCTGCGGCGGCAGCGCGGCGACGAAGGGGTGGTCGCGCTCGATCAGCCCGAGCTTGCTGGCGCCGCCGGGCGAGCCCAGCTCGTCGAAGAACTCGACGTTGGCCTTGTAGTAGTCCTTCCACTCCTCCGGGACGTCGTCCTCGTAGAAGATCGCCTCCACCGGGCAGACCGGCTCACAGGCCCCGCAGTCGACGCATTCGTCCGGGTGGATGTACAAGGACCGCTGGCCCTCGTAGATGCAGTCGACGGGGCACTCCTCGATGCATGCCTTGTCCTTCAGGTCCACACAAGGCTCCGCGATGACGTAGGTCACGCTGTCGTTCCTCCTCGGTAGGGCGCGGGCAGCCGGTCCGGTTGTGGCTGAGCCGCGTGGCGCGCGGGAGCGCGGCGTCGTCGATGCCCGCCTCTAGTATCTCCGTTCCCGGGCAGGAGACGAACAGGAGGGGTGACAACGATCGTGGAGTTCACCGTGGGCGGACGACTCGAGCTTCGCATCAGCGCCGATGACGTGGGGAAACGTGTCTCGGTGCGCAGTCTGACCGGTTCCGCGGACACCGGTGCCGCCTTCACCGACACGGTCGGCGTTCTCACATCCTGGAAAGACGGTGTGCTCTCCGTCACACGGCGTGGCGGGCAGAGCGTGGTGATCGAGGAGTCGGCCCTGGTCGCGGGGAAGACCGTGCCCGCCGAGCCCGCCCGCCGCCGCGGCCCGGCGGCGGGGGTGCGGGAGCTGGCGAAGGCGGCGGCACGCGGCTGGCCCGCGGTGGAGACCGCCCGCCTGGGCGAGTGGCTGCTGCGGGCCTCCGGCGGCTTCACCGGCCGTGCCAACTCCGTCCTCCCCCTGGGCGACCCCGGCACGGACCTGGACGCCGCCCTGGCCGAGGCCGTGCGCTGGTACGGCGAGCGCGGGCTGCCCGCGCTGATCCAGGTCGCCACGGGCGCCGCCGGGGCCGACGAACTGCTGGCCGCCGAGCTGGAGCGGCGCGGCTGGACGGCCGAACGGTTCGCGGTCTTCTGCACCGGGGCGCTCGCGCCGCTGGCCGACCGCGAGCCGGACGGCCGGGTGAGGCTGTCGCGGCAGCCGGACGCGGCCTGGCTGTCCGCCTACGGCCGCGGCGCCCGGGCAGCGGCCCGCGACGCGCTGAAGGTGCTGGCCGGCGGCCCGTCGGTGTGGTTCGCCACCGTGCCGGGAGACGGTCCGCGGGACGCCCCGGCGGCCATCGGGCGGTGCGTGGTGGACGGCCGGTGGGCGGGGTTCGCCGCCGTCGAGACCGCCCCGGAGCGGCGGCGCGAGGGGCTGGCCACGGCGGTGATGGCCGAGCTGGCCCGCACGGCGCTGGCGGAGGGCGCCTCGGCCGCGTACCTCCAGGTTGAGCCGGACAACACCATCGCACGGGCGATGTACGCCAGGATGGGCTTCACCGACCATCACTCCTACCACTACCGCCGGGCGCCGCGCGGCTGAGCCGGGCAGGGAGGGCCTGTGGACAGTCCGGACATCGCGGGAGCCGACTCGGTGCGGGAGCGCTTCGCACGGGCGGCGCGGGCCGAGCGGCCCGATCTGGCGCTGCTGTGCCTGCTGATCGGCGCCGAGGCCGATCCCGCCGTACGTGCGGAGGGCGGCAAGGGCGTGGACGGCCTCGTCGACGCCGCCCAGATCGAACTGGACCGGCTGACGGGCCTGCTGCCGTACGCGCCCTCGCACACCCCCGCGCAGTGGGCGCACGCCCTGGCCGAACTGCTCGGCGGGCGCCACGGCTTCCACGGCACGCCCGCCGACTACCGCCGGCTGGAGTCCTCGCTCCTGAACGAGGTCCTCAGGCGGCGGCGCGGACTGCCGATCCTGCTGTCGGTGGTGTGGCTGGAGGTCGCGCGCCGGGCGGGCGCGCCGGTGTACGGGGTCGCCCTGCCCGGGCACTTCGTGGTCGGCTTCGGCGATCCCCGCGGCGAGCACGTCCTCGCCGACCCCTTCGCGGGCGGTCTGCCGCTGACCGGGCAGGACGTCGAACTGCTGGTGGCGGGCACGGCGGGAACGCCGCTGTCGGAGGCGATGCTCCAGCCGGCCGGCCCCGTGGAGATCGTGCTGCGGGTGCTGAACAACATCCGCGCGTGGGCGGCGGCCCGCCCCGAGCACACCGACGTCCAGCTGTGGGCGGTGGAGCTGTCCCTGCTGCTGCCGCACCACCCGGCCCGGCTGCGCTACGAGCGGGCACGACTGCTGGTGGAGCGGGGCGACTTCACCGGCGGCGCGCGGGAGCTGGAGGAGTACGCCGACATGGTCGCCGCGATGGAGCCCAACGCCGCGACCGTCGTGCGCCGCGAGGCGCGGGCGGCCCGTTCCCGGCTCAACTAGTGCCACGCCGACCGGGATCCGCCCCGGCCGGCGCGACTGTGGCGCCGGCCGGGGCGGGCCCGCCCGCTACCGCGGGTCGAGCTCGATGACGCCGACCCGCTTGGCCGGGTCCGTCTGGCGGAGCGCCTCGCGCAGCGCGCCGGCGACGTCCTGGGGGGTGACCGGCGTCTTGGTCCCGTTGCCGCGGGTGATCAGGATGCCGTCGAAGGTGCTGCCGTACAGCTCCTTGAGCACCTTGAGGTCGTAGGTGTCCACGAGCTTGCCGTTCACCGGCTTCATCGACAGGAACTTCGGCAGCGACCCGGTGGGGCTGAACGGGATCGACCTGTCGCCCGCCCTCACCGTGACCAGCCCGGACATCGCCGGATCGCCGAACTCCCGGATCGCCCTGTCGATCTCCTCCTGGTCGACCGAGGGCTGTGCGAGGGCGACCGGCAGCTCGACCGCCTCGCTCCTCCCGGTGGCCACCTGCGTCCGGTAGGCGTCCTCCAGCACACCGGCGCCCTTGTCGGCGTCGACCTGCTTGGACGGCTTGCCGGGGACGCCGACGGCCTTGCCTCCGGCGAACTTCACCATTCCGTCCCGCGGCGCGCCGCCGGACGATCCGGCGAGGTCCTTCAGCGCCGCCGTGAGCTTCTCCTCGTCGACCTTGAAGACCGGCTCGGCCTGCCGGGCGCCGCCGAGGAGGGATCCGATCACGGAGACGGGGTTGTAGTCCCGCCCCGAGGCGCCCCGCACGGTGTTCTCGGTGTCCAGCGACAGGCCCGCGACGCTCGGCTTGAGCGTCTTCTGCTCGCCCTCCACCTCCAGGACCAGGGGCATACGGGCCCGCTCGCCGAGAACGGCGTCGAGCTTGTTCATCGCCTCGTCCTTGGCCGTGCCGCCGATGTCCACACCGAGCACGGTGGTGCCGTTGGGGACGTCGGCGTGGTCCAGCAGCAGGCCCGCGCCGTAGGCGACGCCGAGCACGCCGAAGGTGGCGACGCCGAGCAGGACCAGCTTGGAGCGGCCCCGCTTGGCGGGGGCCGGCGCGGGCGGCCGGGAGTCGTGGTCGTCCGCCGAGGGGGCGGGCCGGCCGTCGTCGTCGGCCGCGGGCACCCGCGGGATGCCGCTGACCAGGGTGTCGCCGAAGGCCCTGTCGCCGGCGGGGCCGGGGCCCGGGGCCGCGGAGGGGCCGGGGGCCGCCGCCGGGTCCGCCGGGAAGCCGGGCCCGTCGGCGGGGCCGCCGAGGTCGAGCGCCGGTCCGCCGGTGCGCGGCGGCTCGGGCGCGGTGGCGGGGCCGGGGGCCGGAGCCATGTCGGGACCGGGGGCCGCGGACACGGTGGGCTGCGGCCCGGTGTCGCCCGGACCGGGCGGCGGCACGGCGCCGCCCTGCTGCCGGAATCCCGGCGGCAGCAACGGCATTCCGCCGGTGGCCGGTCCGGTGGTCGGCCCGCTGGGGCCCTCGCCCCGGGCCGGCGGCGGCGCGGCGGGGAAGCCGTGCGGCCCGGTGCCCTCCGGTCCGGACGGCGGTGTGCCGACCGGGCGGACGCCGATCGGTCCGGTGTCCGCCAGGTCGGCCGAGAAGCCGTGGGGCGGGGTGTCGGTGCGCTGCCGCGGCGGTCCCGCGGGGGCCGCGGCCCCCGGGGCGGGCGCGCCGCCGGGTCCGCCGGCGGGGTCGCCCTGCGCGCCGCCGGACGGGGACTTGCGCGGGGCGAACCACGAACTGGTCGGCTTTCCGCCGCCGTTGGCCGAGGGGCCCCCCGGTCCGGGCGAACCCGGCCTTCCGGGCGCCCCGTTCGGCCCCGGCGTACCCGCCGTGAACGGCGCCCCACCGCCCGGGGCGCCCGACGGACCGCCCGGCCCCGCCGTGCTCCCGTCGGCGCCGGACGTCTCACCGCCGGTCTCCTCGCCGCTCTCACCACCGGCCTCGCCGACGGGCTTGCGCACGACGACGGGCGGGATGGGGCGGGAACCCGGGATGTTGATCCGGATACGGGTGGTCAGCGTGGTCTCGGTCTTCGGCTCGCCCGGCTGCGCGGTGGGCTCGCCCGCCGGTGCGGGGTACGGCTCGCTCCCCGGCGGGTGGGCGGCACCGCCCCGCGCCTGGGGCCCGGAGGACGAACTGTCAGTTTCACGGCTCAATGCAGGATCTCCCGGTTGGATTCGCCGCCCGTCATGGTTCCGATCGGCTCGCACGAGCGGCTCGCCGGCGCGCACCACCTTACTGGGAGGCCGCCGCCCGGGGCCCCGGGAGTGCCGAATCACCGCCCCGGCGGACCGTGTGTGCGGATGCCGCGCCGGTGTGTCGCCGCGCGGATTCCCCTCCGAGCGGGGGCCGGTTGTCGACCGGAGGCCGGTCGACAACCGGCCGTTTCACCGTCCTTTCACGAGATCCGCGGGGCCCGTGGTCCCCGCGGGCGGAAACTGCCCGGAGGGCGTGACCGTGGCGCAGATCACGGCGGCGAGCATCCCGCCCAGCAGGAAGAAGTAGGTGCCTGTCCCGGTGCCGAACAGGAAGTCGCCCTCGGGGCGCGACGCGGTCAGCAGCAGCACCACCAGCGTCCAGCCGGCCGCCGGAGCCGCCGCTCCGACCCTCGTGCCCGTCAGCCGCGCGCCGCCGTGGAACAGCGCGACGGACCCGCCGAGCGCCAGCAGCAGCCCCAGCGGGAACCAGCCGGCCTGGACGAGGGAGCCCGCGACGGCCACCGCGCCGCCCAGCACGGCCAGTACGGCGTACGCGGCGATCCGCGCCCCGCGTGCCCTCACCGCGCCCCCTCCGCGCCCCCGGCCGTCCCCACCAGCCCTTCGAAGAGGTCGCGCAGCGGCCCGCCGGGAGTCTCCGCGCCGTCGGCCAGCCTGAAGTGCTCGGTGTGCAGCAGCGGCTGGCCGAGCCGGTTGGACAGGGCGAAGGACTCGGGCGGCCCGGACGGGGAGTCGGCCACCACGATCTGGGTGGCGTGGGCTCGCATCGCCGCGGCCTTGGCAGCGGCCTCGGCCGCACCGCCCTCGACGACGGCGTCCACCTCGGCGTCGTCCACCACGCCGGGGACGTCCCCGGCCGAGGCGAGTTCGGGGAAGGGGCCGCCGCCCGCGGCGCGCAGACGGGCGAAGCCCTCCTCGACCACCGAGCGTGCCGCGCAGCTCCAGTAGACGCGCCCGACCCGGTGCGGTGTCCCGTCCCGCTCCGTGCGGTACGCGGGGTCGGCCGCCAGCTCCACCGCGCGCGTCGCGACCCGGTGGGCCTGGATGTGGTCGGGGTGGCCGTATCCGCCGTTCGGGTCGTAGGTGACCAGCACCTGGGGGCGCACCTGGCGGATCTCCTCGACGAGGTGGGAGGCCGCCTCGTCGACGTCCGCCCGCCAGAAGCAGTCGGGGCGCTCGTTGGCCGGGGTGCCGAACATCCCCGAGTCCCGGTAGCGGCCGGGGCCGCCCAGGAAGCGGTGGTCGGCCACACCCAGCTCCCGCATGGCGTGCCGCAGCTCGCCGATCCGGTGCGGCCCCAGCCCGTCCTCGCGGTCGGCCGCGAGATGTGCCAGGGCGGGCGGGATGACCTCGCCCTCCTCCCCCAGCGTGCAGGTCACCAGGGTGACCAGCGCACCCTCGGCGGCGTATCGGGCCATGGTGACGCCGTTGGTGATCGACTCGTCGTCGGGGTGCGCGTGGACCAGCATCAGGCGGCGCGCGGGAAGCTCGGTCATGAGGGCGAGCCTACGCCGCCGGTGTCAGAACTTGATGCTGCCGATCATGCCCGCGACGTTCGAGGTCAGTTCGCTGATGGTGGGAGCGATCGACGAGCTGGCCATGTAGAAGCCCAGGAGCATGCAGACCAGTGCGTGTCCGGTCTTCAGCCCTGATTTCTTGATCAGCAGGAAGACGATGATCGCCAGCAGCACCACCGCCGAAATCGAGAGTGCCACGGCGGTTCACCTCCAAGAGCGCGCGGTCGACACAGAATCAGGATGCTTGTACGACAGGGCAGTCCTGAAGCTACATACCCCGCCGCGAACCATGCGCAACGGATCATAACTTTCCGTGAGTCGGCACGGATCGGTGCACGGGTGCAGAAGAGGGGCGCACACCTGTGTGACCTTGGACACGTCCCCTTCTCCCAACCGGCCGCAGGGCCCCTCGAAAGGATTCCGAAGGGGCCCCGAAGAGGGCTCCGAAGAGGGCCCGAAGAGGGCTCCGAAGGCCCTCGGAGGACGCGTGGAGGATGCACGGGGACCGGCGGCGGGCGCACCGCGGGCGCACCCCGGGAGCACGGCCCCGCGACGCCGTACGCTCACCCCATGGTCATGTCGTTTCCACGCCAGTACGCCAGAACGCAGCGCTTCACCCTGGGGGCGCCGCGCGCCTTCACCGTGGCCCCGGACGGCTCCCGGATCGTCTTCCTCCGCTCCCGCGGCGGCACCGACCGGGCGAACCTGCTGTGGGTGAGGGATCTCGGCGGCCCCGGCCCGGACGGCAACGGGGAGGGGGACGGGGAGCGCGCGGTGGCCGATCCGGCGGAGCTGCTCGGCGGGGCGGACGAGGAGCTGTCGCCCGAGGAGCGCGCCCGGCGCGAGCGGAGCCGCGAGGGGTCGGCCGGGGTGGTCGGCTACGCGACCGACTCCGCGGTGGAGACGGCGGCCTTCGCCCTGTCCGGGCGGCTGTTCACCGCCGACCTGCGCACGGCCGCCGTACGCGAGCTGCCCACCCCGACCCCGGTGGTGGACCCCCGCCCCTGTCCGGACGGCCGGCGCGTCGCCTATGTGGCGGACGGCGCCCTGCGCGTGGCGGACCGCGACGGCGGGAGCGACCGGGCGGTGGCCGGGCCGGAGGAGACCCGCGGCGGCGGCCGTACGACCTGGGGTCTGGCGGAGTTCGCCGCGGCCGAGGAGATGGACCGCTCCCGGGGCTTTTGGTGGTCCCCGGACGGCACCCGGATGCTGGCCGCCCGGGTGGACGACTCGCCCGTGCGCCGCTGGTGGATCGCCGATCCGGCCAATCCCGAGAGCGAGCCGGCCGAGGTGGCCTACCCGGCCGCCGGCACGGACAACGCCGAGGTGACGCTCCACCTGCTCGACGTCGGGGACGGGGAGGACACCGAAGAGGTGGCCGGGGAGGCGGGCCGCACCGAGGTGGTCTGGGACCGCGTCCGCTACCCCTACCTGGCGCGCGTCCACTGGTCGGCCGCCGGGCCGCCCCTGCTGCTCGTCCAGTCGCGCGACCAGCGCAGCCACCTCTACCTGACCGTCGACACCGCCACCGGCCGCACCGCGCCGCTGCACGCGGACGAGGACCCTGCATGGCTGGAACTCTTCCCCGGCGTGCCCGTCTGGACGCCCGACGGGCGCCTGGTGCGGATCGCCGACGAGGGCGGGGCGCGCGTCCTGGTGGTCGGGGACCGGCCGCTGACCTCGGCCGCCCTGCACGTACGGGCGGTGCTGGACGTCGGCGACGAGGACGTGCTGTTCTCCGCCTCGGCCGGACCGGACGCGCCGAAGGACTCCCCCGTGGGCGAGATCGCCGTCTACCGGGCCTGGTTCCGCGGCAGTGGCGACCAGGGCGGCTGGGAGCGGGTCTCCCCCGAGGGCGGCGCGCACCTCGCCTCCGCCGTCCGCGGCGGGGACACCGTGGTGCTGTCCAGCGCGGCCCCGGACCGCCCCGGCGCCCGCGCCGAGGCGCTGCGCCTGCCCGAGACCGGCAAGGGCGCCCCGACGCCGCTGGCCGTCATCGCCTCCCACGCCGAGACGCCCGTGCTGACCGCCCGCCCCCGGCTGCTGCGCGCGGGCGCGCGGCGGATCCCGGCCGCCGTGCTGCTGCCCACCGGATATCGCGACGGCGACGGGGTGCTGCCGGTCCTGATGGACCCCTACGGCGGCCCGCACGGCCAGCGCGTGGTGGCCGCGCACAACGCGCACCTGACCTCGCAGTGGTTCGCCGACCAGGGGTTCGCCGTGGTGGTCGCGGACGGCCGCGGCACCCCCGGCAACTCCCCCGCCTGGGAGAAGGCGGTCGCGGGCGATCTGGCGGGCACCACCCTGGACGACCAGGTCGAGGCCCTGCACGCACTGGCCGAAAGCCACCCCCTGGACCTGGGCCGGGTCGGCATCCGCGGCTGGTCCTACGGCGGCTACCTGGCCGCGCTGGCCGTGCTGCGCCGCCCGGACGTCTTCCACGCGGCGGTGGCCGGCGCGCCCGTCACCGACTGGCGGCTGTACGACACCCACTACACCGAGCGCTACCTCGGCCTGCCCCAGGAGCGGCCAGAGGTGTACGCGGCCAACTCCCTGGTCACCGACGAGGGGCTGTCGGCGCCGGCCGATCCGCACCGGCCGCTGATGATCGTCCACGGTCTGGCCGACGACAACGTGGTGGCCGCCCACACCCTGCGGCTGTCCTCGGCGCTGCTGGCCGCGGGCCGTATGCACGAGGTGCTGCCGCTGTCCGGGGTGACGCACATGACCCCGCAGGAGCAGGTGGCCGAGAACCTGCTGCTGCTCCAGGTGGCCTTCCTCAAGAGGTCGCTGGGCGTGGCGTGACCGCACCGGGCCGCGCCCGGGCCGCACGCCGACACGACGCGGACGCCGCCGCGCCCCCGAAAGGGGCGCGGCGGCGTCCGCGTCGTGTCGGCGTGGTGCTCAGGACTCCTTGCCGGACCCGGCGGCCCCCGCGGACCCGGTGTCCCTGTGCTCCATGGCGACCAGGCCCGGGTCGAGGACGACCTCCCTGCCGCCCCCGGTGGTCCCCTCCTCCGGGAAGTGGCACGCCGTCAGGTGGCCCGGTGTGTTGCCCTCGATCTGCACCAGCGGCGGAGCCTCCGTGGCGCACTTGTCCTGCGCCTTCCAGCAGCGGGTGCGGAAGCGGCAGCCGGACGGCGGCGAGATGGGCGACGGCACGTCGCCGGCGAGGCGGATGCGCTCGCGCCCCTCGGTCTCGTCCTCGTCGCGCAGCACCGCCTCGGGGACGGCGGACAGCAGCGCGTGGGTGTAGGGGTGCCGCGGCCGGTTGTAGATCGACTCGCGGTCCCCGACCTCCACGATCTTGCCGAGGTACATCACCGCGACACGCTGCGAGAAGTGCCTCACGACCGCCAGGTCGTGCGCGATGAAGACGAAGGCGATGCCCATGTCCCGCTGCACCTGCTGGAGCAGGTTGACGACCTGCGCCTGGATGGAGACGTCCAGCGCGGAGACCGGCTCGTCGGCGACGATCAGCTTCGGCTCCAGGGCCAGTGCGCGGGCCACTCCGATGCGCTGGCGCTGACCGCCGGAGAACTCGTGCGGGAAGCGGTTGTAGTGCTCGGGGTTGAGCCCGACGATCTCCAGCAGCTCCTGGACCCGCTTCTCGCGGCCCCCGGGCGGGTTGATGCCGTTGATCTCCATCGGCCCGCTGATGATCTTGCCGACCGTCTGGCGCGGGTTCAGCGAGGAGTACGGGTCCTGGAAGATCATCTGGATCTCGGACCGGATCGGCGCCAGCTGCTTGCGCTTGGCGTGGGTGATGTCCTGGCCCCGGTAGTTGATCGTGCCGCCCGTCGGCTCCAGCAGCCGGGTCAGCAGCCGGCCGGTGGTCGACTTGCCGCAGCCGGACTCGCCGACGAGGCCGAAGCTCTCGCCCGCGAGCACGCTCATGTCGACCCCGTCCACGGCCTGGACCGCGCCGACGGTCCGCTTGATCGGGAAGCCGCCCTTGATCGGGAAGTGCTTGGTCAGCCCCTTGACCTCAAGCAGGGGCTCGCCTGTACCCGCGGCCGGGGCCGCCGGCCTGGTCAGGGTGAGTTCGTCGCTCATGTCTCGTTGCTCCCTAGCCCAGCCGGGGCTTGATCTGCTCGATGAAGTAGGTCCGCTTCTGCTCCGGCGTCAGGTGGCAGGCGGCTCCGCGGCCCTCGGGCAGCAGAGGCCTGTCGCCGGCGCAGGACACACCGCCGGGGACCTTGTCCTTGAACTCGCAGCGCGGGTGGAAGGGGCAGCCCGACGGCGGGTTGAGCAGGCTGGGCGGAGTGCCCTCGATCGGCCGGAGCTTCTGGCTCACGTCCCCGCCGAGCCGGGGCATCGAGCTGAGCAGACCCCAGGTGTACGGGTGCTGGGGGGCCCGCAGCACCTCGCCGGTGGTGCCCCGCTCCACGGCCCGGCCGCCGTACATCACCATGATGTCGTCGGCCACGTCCGCGATCACGCCGAGGTCGTGGGTGATGAAGATGATCGCCGACCCGAACTCCTGCTGGAGGTCCTTGAGCAGGTCGAGGATCTGGGCCTGGACGGTGACGTCCAGGGCGGTGGTCGGCTCGTCCGCGATCAGCAGGTCGGGGTCGCACACCAGCGCCATGGCGATCATCGCGCGCTGCCGCATACCGCCCGAGAACTGGTGCGGGTAGTCGTCGACGCGGGTCTTGGGGTGGGGGATGCCCACCTTCTCCAGCATCTCGATGGCGCGCTCGCGCGCCTCGCGCTTGGAGGCGCCCGTGTGCTTGCGGAAGGGCTCCCCGATCTGGCGGCCGATGGTGTAGTACGGCGACAGCGCGGTCAGCGGATCCTGGAAGATCATCGCCATCTTGTTGCCGCGCAGACCCTCCATCGTCTTCTCGGAGGCGCCGGTCAGCTCCTGGCCGTCCAGGACGATCTCGCCGGTGATCTCCGTGGACCGCGGGTTGTGCAGGCCCAGGATGGCGAGGTTGGTGACCGACTTGCCGGAGCCGGACTCGCCCACGATGCCGAGCGTCTTGCCGCGCTCGACCTCGAAGGAGAGGTTGTTCACGGCCTTGACGATGCCGTCCTCGGTGGAGAACCGGACGTGGAGGTCGCGAACCGAGAGGAAGGAACCCGCCCCGGTCGGGGACGGCGCGCCCTCGGTCTTGGTGAGTGTGGTCACGGTCGTTCTCCTAGGACAGGCGCACACGCGGGTCGATGAACCCGTACACGGCGTCCACGACGAGGTTGCAGAGCAGGATGAAGGCGGCGCTGACCAGCATGACGCCCATGGTCAGGGGCAGGTCCTTGTAGAGGACCGACTCGACGGCCAGGCGTCCGACGCCGGCGAGGCTGAAGGTCAGCTCGGTCACGATGGCGCCGCCGAGCAGCGCGCCCAGGTCGATGCCCAGGATCGTGACGATCGGGGTCAGCGAGCCGCGCCAGGCGTAGCGGAAGAAGACGTACTTCTCGGACATGCCCTTGGCCTTCGCCGTGCGGACGTGGTCCTCCTGCAACTGTTCGATCAGGGTGGACCGCGACATACGGGTGTAGTTCGCGGTGAAGATCAGCGACATCACGAACCACGGGATCAGCAGGCCGACGAACCAGGCCGCCGGGTTCTCCGTTATCGGCACGTACTTCGGTGAGGACAGCCAACCGGTGCTGTAGACCAGCAGGCCCAGCACGATCGGGCCCAGGAAGTAGATCTGCATCGAGCTGAGGACCAGCGAGGCGGAGCTGAAGGCCTTGTCGATGAAGGTGCCCTTGTTGCGGGCGGCGATCATGCCGGCGCCGAGACCGAGGGTGAGGAAGATGACCAGGCCGCCGACGGTCAGGGAGAGCGTCAGGGGCAGCCGGTCGATGATCGTGTCCCACACGAACCGGTCGTCGTTGAACGACACACCGAAGCAGGGGGCGTCGCAGTGGCCGACGGCGAAGTCCCGCCCCGCCACGATGCCCTTCATGAACTCCCAGTACTGCGCCGTGATCGGCTTGTCCAGTCCGAGGTTCTCGTGAATGATCGCCAGGTTCTGCGGGGTGCAGTTCTTGCCGCACGCCAGCAGGGCCGGGTCCTGCGGGATGGCGAAGAACATGGCGAAGGTGAAGGCACTGATCAGGATCAGGATGACGAAGGCGCCGACCGACCGGCGAATGAGGAATTTAAACATGGTGGTGGTTCGCAGCTCTCAGCACGGCGACAACGACGACGGGGGTGGGACGTGCGAAGCGAAAGCCCGTGGGCGGGCCCCCGGGGGGTTCTCCCCCGGGGACCCACCTCATGAGCCGGTTACTTCTTCAGGTACAGCTGGGTGAGGTCGATGTAGCTCTTGACCGTGCTGTACCGGGCACCACCGATGTTGGAGCCGTAGATCTGCAGCTGCTTGGTGTAGTACAGCGGAGCGGCCGGGTTGACCTCTTCCACGATGTACTTGTGCAGCTCGACCCACTCCTTGGTGGCCTCTTCCGGGTCCTGGATCTTGGAGATCCGGTCGATCTCGCCGTTGACGTGCTTGTCGTTGATGTGCGAGTAGTTCGACGCGCCGTCGGCGATCTGGTCACCGTCGTAGACCGGCGGGATGACGGTGGAGATGGACGGCCAGTCCTGGCCCCAGCCGGTCATGTAGATGTCCAGCTTGTTGTCGACCTTGCCGACCTGCTCGTACCAGGTGGAGGGGTCGATGTCCTTCTTCTGGACGTCGAAGCCGGCCTTCTCCAGGGCGGTCTCGATGATGACGGCCTGCTTCTGGCGGTGCGGGGCGTTGGCGTAGGCGTAGGTGAGCTTCATGCCCTCCTTGCCGGCTTCCTTCAGAAGCTGCTTCGCCTTCTCGATGTCGCCGTTGGGCTTGTCGAGCTTGCCGTACGGGTCGTAGCCGTCCTCGTAGCCCGGCAGGGTCGGGGCGAGCAGACCGCCGGCCGGCTCACCGGCGTAGGAGCCGCCGTCGGGGCGCAGGATCTGGCCGTTGGGCAGCGCGTGGGTGATCGCGTCGCGGACCTTCTTGTCCTTGAGGCGGTCCATGTTCATGTTCAGCTGCCACACGTAGGGCTGGTAGCCCTTGATCGTGCGCTTGTCGGCCTCTTCGATGACCTGCTTGATCTTGGTGGAGTCCACCGAGCCGCTCATCTGGATGGCGTTGGCGGACTCACCGCGGTCGGCCAGGATGCGCTCGGTCTGGTCCGCGCGGTCGTGGTTGAACGTGATGTTCCAGGCGTCCACGTACTGGTGGCGGGAGGGGTCCGTCTTCGGGTCCCACTCGGTGTTCTTGACCAGCTTCATGGACTTGCCGGGCTTGAAATCGGCGATCTTGTACGGGCCGAGCGCCACGGGCTTCTGGTCGTACTTCGCCTTGGTGTCGTCCTCTTCGGGGACGATGGAGTAGCCCGGCATCGCGAGCGCCTGCGGCAGGTCGGGCTGCGCGGTCTCGAAGTGGAAGACGATCGTCTTCTCGTCCGGGGTCTCCAGGACGGAGTCGGGCAGGTGGTCGCCCTCGTACGGACCGTCGGGCAGCTCGTCGCGGTAGCCGGGACCGCCGGACAGCCACTGCTGGATGTAGGTCGGGCCGTCGGTGATGTGCTTGGAGTACAGGCGCTCGATGGTGTGGCGGATGTCCTTGGAGGTGATCGGGTCACCTTCCTGGTCCTTGATGCCGTCCTTGAGCGTGTACGTCCAGGTCTTGCCGTCGTCGGACTGCTTGCCCGAGTCGGTGGCGAGGTCGCCCACGACGGTCAGGCTGCCGTCCTCGGCCTGGGTGTAGGTGGTCAGACCGCGGTGGATGAGACCGGAGAGCTGGCCGGCGTCGCTGACGTAGATCTGGCCCGGGTCCAGGTGGGAGAAGTCGTCCTCCTGGTAGACCCGGATGGTGCCCCCCTCCTGGGCGCCCTCGACCGGCTTGGCCGGGCCCTTGGAGGCGGCGGCGTCGCCGTACTCGACCGCCGCGGACTGGGCCTTGGCGGCCTCCTTGTCCTTGGCGCTCTCCTCGCTCTTGTTGCCGCCGTTGTCGCTGCCGCCGCCGCAGCCGGTCAGCACCAGCGAGCCTGCCGCGAGGGCGATGAGCGCGCCCCTCAGTGTGCGCGATCGGATGGGATTCATGATGCTTGTGCACCTGCCTGTCAGTTGGGATCCGTCTGCTGCCCTGTCGCCTCCGGTCGCCCGGGTGCGGGGGTGGCAGCCCCCCTCAGATGGACGTGATCAGCGTCCGGACTTGGGGTCGAAGGCGTCCCGCACGGAGTCGCCGAGAAGGTTGAAGGCCACCACGAAGATCACCATGGCGATACCGGGGAAGAACATGTACGTCGGGTCGTCCTGGTAGATCTTGGCGGCGGTCCTGAACATGCGCCCCCAGTCCGGCGTCGGCTCCACGTAGCCCACGCCCACGAAGGACAGGAAGGCCACGGAGAGGATCGTCGCGGGAAGCATGTAGGTGGCCTGCACCAGGATCGGGGTGACCAGGTTCGGCAGCAGCTCCTTGCGGATGATCCGCCAGGGCGACGCCCCCGAGACCTTGGCGGCCTCCACGAACTCGCGTTCGCGCAGGGTGAGGGCCTGGCTGCGCACCAGGCGCGCCATGCCCATCCAGCCCAGGAGCCACAGGACGACGATGATCGCGGACGCCCGGACGTAGACCGGGGTCTCGTCGACGGGCGACACGAAGACGGCCACCACCACGGGCATCGCCGCGATCAGGGTGAGCTGGCTGGGGAGGGCCATCATGAAGTCGGTGACCCGGCCGATCCAGTAGTCGACCTTGCCGCCGAAGTAGCCGCCGACCAGACCGATCAGCACACCGGTGGCCACCATCAGGATCGTCACCGGCAGAGCGGTGTACAGCGAGGTCCGCATGCCGTACAGCAGCTGCATGAAGACATCGCGGCCGAGCTCCGGCTCGATACCGAACCAGAACTCGGAGGAGATGCCTCCGTTGGGGCCGGCCGGGAAGCCGAACTCGTCCAGCAGTTCGTACTGGTCCTGGCCGTACAGCGTGTACGGGTCCTTGCCGTAGAGCCAGGAGACGACCGGTGCGAGGGAGGCGATCAGGAAGAAGAAGATCACCACGAATGCACTGATCACACCGACGCGGTCGCGCTTGAAGCGCAGCCACATCAGCTGGCCGGGTGAACGGCCGGCGAGCTGGCCGCCACTGCCGGCGGTCTGCTCTTTGCTCAGGCTCTCGGCGTCCGGGCCAGGGTTGTCGGCCTGGGCTGTCGCAGCCTGGGTTGGACTCGTCATCGCGTTGCGCCCCCGCGCTGTGGGTGTTGGCGGAACCCGCTCTTTCTTCGGCACTGGGAAATGCCATGGGCTGAGCGGACTTTTGCAATCGGTTCCCAGCTCAGTCAAGAGGTCTTGGCCCTCGGTTGGCCACTCTCCGCACATCTTGAGCGAAGGTTTTGCAGATTGAGGTCCCAGCGTGCTTGACAAGCTCCAGAAGAGTCGGACATATAGCAACTTTGGACTCATAAAGAGTTAATGAATCCGCAACCTAGCCGTCGCTGCGCCGATATACGAACGCGCCGTTCTGAACTGCGTACGGACCTCTCGTGACACGCCCGCAACCCGGAAGATGTCCCCCGAAAGAGTGGACGCGCGTAGATCCACCTCGCACGGACGCCTGCCAAAGCCGTTGCGATGGCAAACGATGGCATGTTCGCGCGGCCTGTTCCGCGCCATGGCGCCGACGGGGGCGGAGCTCTGCGGAACCGTCCGTTCCACCCGCCCGCCGCGCACCCCCCGCAGGTGTCCGCCGGGGCCGCTCCCGGGCGCGGCGGCGCCGCGCGGACACGGCGGGCCGCCGCCGCCAAGGCGGTGGGAACAGCTCCTCGCACGAGCGCCTCCTTCGGAGCCTGGACATCCTCTCCCCGGAGCCATATCACCTCATAAGAGACTTTTCCCGCCGCTACGCCGAACGGGCTCGCGGAGTGCTCCGGCGGCCGCCCGGATGCCGCACGGCCACCGCACGCCGCCGGCCCCGGACGGTCCCGGAGGGTCCCGGACGGTCCCGGACGGTCCCGGGCAGCGCGAAGGGGCGCCGCGGACCGGTGCGGTCCGCGGCGCCCCTTCGGACGGATCGCCGGGCGCGTCAGGCGTGCTTGGCCCGGGAAGCGGCGCGGGCGCGCTCCTTCTGGTCGAGGACGACCTTGCGGATGCGCACGGCTTCCGGGGTCACCTCCACGCACTCGTCGTCACGGCAGAACTCCAGGGACTGCTCCAGCGACAGCTTGCGCGGCGGGACGATCGACTCGGCCACGTCGGCGGTCGAGGACCGCATGTTGGTGAGCTTCTTCTCCTTGGTGATGTTGACGTCCATGTCGTCGGAGCGGGAGTTCTCACCGACGATCATGCCCTCGTACACCTCGGTGCCCGGCTCGACGAAGAGCACGCCGCGCTCCTGGAGGTTGGTCATCGCGAAGGCGGTGACGGCCCCGGCGCGGTCCGCGACGAGCGAGCCGTTGTTGCGGGTCTTCAGCTCGCCGAACCAGGGCTCGTGGCCCTCGTGGATGGAATGCGCGATACCGGTGCCGCGGGTCTGGGTCAAAAACTCCGTGCGGAAGCCGATCAGACCGCGGGAGGGCACGACGAACTCCAGGCGGACCCAGCCCGAGCCGTGGTTGGACATGTTGTCCATCCGGCCCTTGCGGACGCCCATGAGCTGCGTGACGGCGCCCATGTGCTCCTCGGGCACGTCGATGGTCAGGCGCTCGACCGGCTCGTGGACCTTGCCGTCGACCTCCTTGGTCACCACCTGCGGCTTGCCGACGGTCAGCTCGTAGCCCTCCCGGCGCATGGTCTCCACCAGGATGGCCAGCGCCAGCTCGCCGCGGCCCTGCACCTCCCAGGCGTCGGGGCGCTCGGTGTCCAGCACGCGCAGTGAGACGTTGCCGATCAGCTCGCGGTCGAGGCGGTCCCTGACCTGGCGGGCGGTGACCTTGCGGTCCTTGACGGCCGCCTTGGCGTCCGCGCCCTTGCCGGTGCCGCCCCGGCCGACCAGCGGCGAGGTGTTGGTGCCGATGGTCATGGAGATCGCCGGCTCGTCGACGGTGATCAGCGGCAGCGCGACCGGGTTCTCCGGGTCGGCCAGCGTCTCGCCGATGGTGATGTCCGGGATGCCGGCGACGGCGCAGATGTCACCCGGGCCCGCCACCTCGGCCGGCTTGCGGGTGAGCGCCTCCGTCATCAGCAGTTCGGTGATGCGCACGCTCTGCACCGAGCCGTCGCGCTTCATCCAGGCCACCGTCTGGCCCTTGCGCAGCTCGCCCTGGGCCACGCGCAGCAGCGCGATGCGGCCGAGGAAGTTGTCGGCGTCCAGGTTGGTGACATGGGCCTGGAGCGGGGCGCCCTCCTCGTAGGAGGGGGCGGGGACGTGCTCCAGCAGCGTGGAGAAGAACGGCTCCAGGCTGTCGCTGTCGGCCGGGACGGTGCCGTCGGCCGGCTTGGTCAGCGAGGCCACGCCGTCACGGGCGCAGGCGTAGACGATGGGGAAC
This sequence comes from Streptomyces mangrovi, assembly GCF_900114215.1. Lineage (GTDB taxonomy): Bacteria > Actinomycetota > Actinomycetes > Streptomycetales > Streptomycetaceae > Streptomyces > Streptomyces barkulensis. The sequence goes on from NZ_FOSG01000002.1 coordinate 364,613, forward strand.
TCGATCTGCTCCTCGTCCGCGTCCAGGTCCAGGAAGAGGTCGTAGGCCTCGTCGACGACCTCGTCGATACGGGAGTCGGGCCGGTCGGTCTTGTTGATGCACAGGATGACCGGCAGCCGGGCCTGGAGCGCCTTGCGCAGCACGAAGCGGGTCTGCGGCAGCGGGCCCTCGGAGGCGTCCACCAGCAGCACCACCGCGTCCACCATGGACAGGCCGCGCTCGACCTCGCCGCCGAAGTCGGCGTGGCCGGGGGTGTCGATGATGTTGATGGTGACGGGGGCGCCGCCGTCCTTGGGGTGGTACTTGACCGCGGTGTTCTTGGCGAGAATGGTGATGCCCTTCTCGCGTTCCAGGTCGCCTGTGTCCATCACGCGGTCGTCCACCTGGTCGAGCTGGTGGGCGGCGAAGGCGCCGGCCTGCTTGAGCATGGCGTCGACCAGGGTCGTCTTGCCGTGGTCTACGTGGGCGACGATGGCGACGTTACGGATGTCGTGGCGCGTGGGCATACTGGGGGCGCTTCTCCCGGAATCGTGGATGGCGGCGCGACCGGTGCGTCGCGCGCCCGCCGGGCTGATCATCGCCACGGCCTGTCATCCCTCCATGTTACGGGCCCGGCGCCGGTGGAGGGGGCCCGGCGGCTCCCCGCGGCCCCGGACCGCGTTCGCCGCGACCGTAGGCCGCGCCCGTGTCCCACCGGTGACACCGGGGTGACCGCCCGCCGACCGGGAGCTTCGCCCCGCGCCGGGACGCGGGCGCGGCTCCTCCGCGAAGGCGGTGTGACGTGCGGCACTCCCGCCCGCGGCCCCGCGCATGGCGGGAGCGGGGACGGAGCCGGCGGCCCCTTCAGAACAGGCTCAGCAGGGCCTCGGCCGAGTCCGGCGGTTTGGGCTCACCCTCCCGGGGGAGCGCGAGTTCGAACCAGACCGTCTTCCCCCGCGGAGTGCGGCGGCTGCCCCAGCCCGAGGAGAGCAGGTCGACCAGTTGCAGACCGCGGCCGCCCTCGTCGGTGTCGCGGGCACGGCGGCGGCGGGGCTGGACGAGTCCGGAGTCCCAGACCTCGCACACCAGAGTGCGGTCCAGCAGCAGGCGCAGCCGTATCTCTCCCCCTGGCTCCGCCGGGGGGACCCCCACCCCTGGCGCCTCCGCCGGGGGGACCCCCACCCCTGGCGCCTCCGCCGGGGGGACCCCCACCCCTGGCGCCTCCGCCGGGGGGACCCCCACCCCCGGTTGCGCCGGAAGGGCTCCCGTCCCCGGCTGCGCGGAGGAGACCCCCATGCCGTGGCGCAGAGCGTTGGTGACCAGCTCGCTGACGAGCAGTTCGGCGGTGTCGGCGAGGTCCTCCAGATCCCACGCGGCCAGCAGGCGGCGGGTCAGATCACGGGCGCGGGCGACCGAACGGGGCTCGGCCGGCAGCCGCCAGTCGCCCACCGAATCGGCGGGCAGCCCCTGGATCCGGGCCAGCAGCAGGGCGATGTCGTCCTCGCCGTGATGGGTCTCCAGAGCGCCCAGCACCTCGTCGCAGACGTCCTCCAGCGGGCGGTCGGGGCCCGACAGGGTGGTGCGCAGCGCCTGGAGCCCCTCGTCCAGGGACTGGTGGCGGGACTCGACCAGGCCGTCGGTGTAGAGGGCGAGCAGGGCGCCGTCCGGCAGCTCGACCTCGGTCTCCTCGAACGGCTCGCCGCCCACCCCCAGCGGCACGCCCTTGGGGACCTCCAGCAGCAGCGCGGACCGCTCGCCGCCGTCGTCGCGCGGCTCGACCAGCACGGGCGGCAGATGCCCGGCGTTGGCGAAGGTGCAGCGGCGGGTGACGGGGTCGTAGACGGCGTAGACGCAGGTGGCCAGATAGACCTCGGAGAGGTCCGCGGCCGGGCCGCAGTGACCGTCGCGGCCACCGCGGCCGTCGCGTGAGGCGCCCAGGCCCTGGGCGATCTCGTCCAACGCGCCCAGCACCTCGGCGGGTTCCAGGTCCAGCAGGGCCAGGGTGCGCACCGCGGTGCGCAGTTCGCCCATGGCCACGGCCGCGCGCAGGCCGCGGCCCATCACATCGCCGACCACCAGAGCGGTGCGGTGTCCGGGCAGTTCGATGACGTCGAACCAGTCGCCGCCCACCTCGCTGGCCGTACTGCCCGGCAGGTAGCGGCAGGCGATGTCGAGCCCGGCGGCCTCGGGGTCGTCCGGGGGCAGCAGGCTGCGCTGGAGTATGAGCGCGCGCTCGTGCTCCCTGCGGTACAGCCGCGCGTTGTCGACGCACACGGCCGCGCGGGCGGCCAGTTCCGCGCCGAGGGCGGCGTCCCGCTCGCCGAAGGGCTCGCTGCCCTTGGTGCGGGAGAACTGCACCAGCCCGAGCACCCGGCCGCGCGCGACCATCGGCACGGCGAGGGTGGACCGCACCAGGGTGCCCGTGACGCGCTGGACGCGGGCGGTGCGCAGCGCGTCGGCGTACGGGGAGCCGGCGGGGTAGCGGTGGATGCCGCCGGGTTCGACGTGGTCCGGGTCGGGGGCGCCGCCCGTGTGGTGGCCGAGGGTGATCGGGCCGTCGGAGACGGCGCTGGCGAAGGCCACACGCCGCAGCGGACGGGTGCCGTCCAGGCCGTCCGCCACCCGGGGGTCCTCCCCGGAGAACACCTCCGGATACAGGTCCACGGAGGCCAGGTCGCAGAACTGGGGCACGGCCACGTCGAGGAGTTCGCGGGCGGTGGTGTCCAGATCCAGGGAGTTGCCTATCCGGGCCCCCGCGGCGTTCAGCAGCGCCAGGGCCCGGCGTACGTCGTCGGGCTTTCCCGCCTCGGCCGGAATGTCGCTCAACGCCGCCCCTTCCTGTTCCGGTCCAGCATCCTTCCGGGCGCGCTCCGCCCGGAACCCGCTGGTCCCGTCCGCCGCACGGTTTCCGCCACGTCCGGCGGGACCGGGCCGCTCCCGTCCCCTCTCTCCTAACCAGGCGGAGTCCGCTCGAACCACGCGCCGTGGCGGCGTGGCCGTCCCCGACCGGGCCCGGCGGCGGCACCGCGGCCGGAAGCGCAGGACGCACGATGTGGCGTGGCGCAATTTTTCCGGTGTGTTGGACACAGCGTCAAGGCGCAGGTGGGACCGCTGTTCCGGGGTACGGGAGTGGAACCGAGCCCATCGCCGTCACGGCAGGCTCAGTTCGAACCACACGGTCTTGCCGATCGGGCCGTGGCGGGTCCCCCAGCGGCGCGCCCCGCGGGCGACGAGCTGGATGCCGCGCCCGCCCTCGTCGTCCACGGCGGCGTTGCGTTCGCGGGGCGGGGCGGGCAGCGGGTCGGAGACCTCCACCAGCAGGGAGGCGCCGCGCACCATCCGTACGCCGATGGGCCCGTGGGCGTGGCGCATGGAGTTGGTGACCAGTTCGCTGACGAGCAGCACGGTGTCGTCGGTCAGCGGCTCCAGTCCCCAGCCGCGCAGGACGCCGCGGACGGCGTCACGGGCCCGGCGCACGGCGTAGGTCTCGGCGGGGAAGGTCCAGGCGGCGGCGCTGTCCTCGGGCAGGCCGCCGAGCCGGGCCAGCAGCAGCGCCACGTCGTCCACCGAGCCCACCGGGCCGGCGGGCTCGGTGGGCCCGGTGGAGGCGGAGGGCGCGGTGCCCGGGTCCAGGTCGCCGAGCACCCGGTCGCAGACGTCCTCCAGGAACGGCTGGGCGGGCAGGCCGCCGAGCAGGGACACCAGGCGGTCCAGCCCCTCGGTGATGTCCTCGCCGCGGTGCTCGATCAGTCCGTCGGTGTAGAGCACGAGGACCGACCCGTCCTCCACCTCCAGGGTCAGGGACTCGAACTCCACCCCGCCGACGCCCAGCGGGGCGCCCGACGGGGCCTCGATCTGGCTGACCTCCCAGCCGTCGCCCCGGCCGGTCAGCAGCAGCGGCGGCATATGCCCGGCGGTGGCCAGGACGCACTGGCGGGTGGAGGGGTCGTAGACGGCGTAGACGCAGGTGGCCATCAGGGGCTCGTCGGGCCCCTGTGCGAGGTCGTCGGCCAGGTCGTTGACGCGTCGCAGCAGTTCGTCGGGCGGCAGGTCGAGGGCGGCCAGGGTGCGCACCGCCGTGCGCAGCTGCCCCATGGTGGCCGCGGCGCGCAACCCGTGGCCCATCACGTCGCCGACCACCAGGGCGACCCGGCCGCCCGCCAGGGGGATCACGTCGAACCAGTCGCCGCCCGCCTCGGCCTCGGCCTCGGCGTGGCTGCCCCCGGGGACGTAGCGGTAGGCGATCTGCACTCCGGGCGGCGAGGGCACCTGCTGGGGCATCAGGCTGCGCTGGAGCATCAGGGCGCTCTCGCGCTCGCGGGCGTAGAGGCGGGCGTTGTCCAGGCTGATGCCGGCGCGCCCGGCCAGTTCCATGGCGAGCGCGAGGTCGTCGCGGTCGAAGGCGGCGCGGCCGTCGGCCCGGTTGAGCAGCAGCAGTCCCAGGACGGTGCCCCGGGCGCGCAGCGGGACGACCATCAGGGAGTGGATGTCCAGGTCGAGGGCGGCCTGGACCTTGGGATCGCCCGGGTAGGAGGCGGAGACCAGCTCCTCGCGGGACATCACCAGATGGGGGGCGGCGGAGGTGAGCACGCTCTCGAAGATCGACCCCCTCTCCAGGGCGATGTCCTGGCCTACCCTCAGCATCCGCTCCACGACCGGGCCGCGGTCCTTGGCCGCGGCGCCGAGCTGGAGCAGCGGGGCGCCGGACGGCCGGGCGGCGCGGGGCAGTTCGCCGCCGTGGGCGACGGCGCCGTAGAGCATCACGCTCGAGTAGTCGGCGAAGCGCGGGACGAGGGCACCGGCGAGCGTCCTGGCGATTTTGGGGACGTCGAGCAGGTCGCCGAGGGCCACGCCGACGTCGTCCAGGAGTTTCAGCCGCTGCCGGGCGCGCTCGATCTTCTCCATCGCGTCGCGCCGCTCGGTGACGTCCATCACCGTGGAGCTGACGCCGAGGACGCGTCCGTCGGGGCTGGTGAGCCTGCCGTACGACACCGAGCGCCAGCCGTGCCCGTCGGGCGCGGCCAGGACGGTGTCCACCACGGGGCGGCCGGTCTCCAGCACGAGGGACTGGATATGGGCGAGGGTGTCGGCCATGTTCTGCGGCAGGACCTCGTGGACGGTCCTGCCGAGTGTCTCGTGGACCGGCCTCCCGTTGAGCCGGGCGAGTGCCTCGTTGGCGCGGACGTAGCGGCGCTCGGTGTCGAAGACGGCGATGCCGAGCGGGGAGGTGGCGAAGAGGGCGTCGAGGGCTGCGAGGTCCTGTTCGACGGCGCGCAGCCGGGAGGTCTCGACGATGTTGGCCAGAACGAACGGTTTGCAGTCGGGGGGCGTGAGCAGGGAGGCTCGGCCCTCGACCTCCACGGTGTAGCCGTCGCGATGGCGGACGCGCATGCTGCCGCGCCAGTACCCGTTCTCCCGGAGTGCCCGGTAGATCTCGCCGTGCGGGACGGGGGCTCCCGAGGCCGACTCGACGGGGGCCTCGGTGAGGTAGCCGCCGTAGTAGTGGCCGACCATGGCCTGGGCGGGCCACCCGAGGATCTCCTCGATCGTGGGGCTCCACAGCATGATGTAGCCGTCGGTGTCGAACATGACGACACCGACGCGCAGGGTGTCGAGCAGCGAGGTGGTCACGCCCTCGACCGCGCCGTGGAATGCCTTGGGTGGGTCGTTCACGCCGTCCTCGTCCACGCTCGGGCTCTCGCCCGGGCGCGCACCCGGGCCTTTTGGGACTGTTTGTCCGTATACCCGATTGTGCAATGGGTCAGGCGTGATCACCGCCCCCACGGCGCAGGCGCTCGACCAGGTAGCGCCGCTCCTGCGCCCTTCCGTCCACTTCTTCCGCCCCGGCGCCGCCCGCCCGGCCCCCGCCCAGCCGCTCGGCCATGCTCTGGGCCTCGGCCCGGGTGGCGTAACGGCCGACGCGGTAGCGGTTGCCGTTCGGATCCTGCCGTATGACCATCCAGGGGAGCACGGTCCTGCTCTCGCTCATCGTGCGCCCCTCCCGTCCGGCGCCCCGCGCCGTACGACTTCCCCCAACGATCCACCGGTCTGCATATGCCCGAGCCTACGCCCGGACTTCACTCAGCGCATTCGCGTTGGCACAATGCGGCATGATTTCGGCCATGTGTGCGACCGGAGACGGCATCCGCAAGGGGCGCGCGGGAGTGATTCAGCGCACCGGGAGGTGGTACACCGCGCGGTGGCGGTCCGCGGGCACGATCACGTCCGCGGTCTCCACCGGGCGCCCGCCGGCGCGGTACGTCCGCTCGATCACCAGCACGGTGTGCCCCGGCACCCCGCCCAGCACCAGCATCTCCTCCGCCAGCCCGGGCCGGGCCTTGACCTCCTCCACCACGTTGTCCACGACGATGTCGATGGCAGCCATCCGCTCCACCACCCCCCGCCCACCGAGCGGCCCCTCCTCCGGCAGCATCACAGGAGTGCGCCCGGTGACGGCCAGCGGCTCCCACGAGGTGGAGAGCATCGAGGGCTCCCCGCCGACACGGAACAGGTAGCGGGTGCGCATCACCCGCTCCCCCTCCTTGATCCGCAGCCGCTCTGCGACCGCCGGGCCCGCCTCCTCCTGCTCGCTGTGCGACTCCCAGGTGCCCGACACCCGTTCGTCTGCCTGCTCCTGACGGAACGGACCGACCTCGCCGGCCGGCCGGTAGCCGGTACGGATCACCCTGCGCGGCACGGGCCGCTCGCGCACGTACGTCCCCGACCCGGAGCGGCCCTCGACCAGCCCCTCGGCCATCAGCACCTTGCGGGCCTCCAGCGCGACGGTGTCCGAGACGCCGTACTCCGCGCGGATGCGGGCCTGCGACGGCAGCCGGGTGCGCGGCGGAAGCGTGCCGTCGGCGATCTTCCGGCGGAGATCCCCGGCCACACGCAGATATGCGGGCTGCTCACCGAAAGGCACATGTCCTCCCAACGGCTTGACGGTGTGCAACAGCTTGGCAACGGAAGGTTGTACGCCGCAATAATCGGCCAGGGTTTCACCCGATGTGATGAAGTGCTGCTCAGGGCAGGTTTCAAGCACGGAACCGGCCCCCACGGCAGAGCCGTGGGGGCCGGGGCGGTGCGAAGCGGTCAGAGCCGCCGAAGGCCGGTCCGAAGATCGCTCCGGACGCCGGTCCGGAGGCCGGACCGCGAAGTGGGAACCGCGGGGCTCAGAACTGCAGCGCCCAGGAGTTGATCGTGCCGGTGTCCCACCAGGCGTTGTCGCTGACCCGCAGCTTCCAGGTCCCGTTCGCGGTCTCCGAGGAGGCGTCGACGGTGTAGGTGCCGATCACGTTGTCGGCGCTGCCGCCCGTCCCGTAGTCCTTGAGGCGGTAGGCGCTGCCGTCGGGGGCGACCAGGTCGACCCGGAGGTCGCCGCTGTAGGTGTGCCGGATGTCGACCTCGACCTTCAGGTCGGAGGGGGCGTTGCCGCTGACACCCGAGACGGTGATCGGGGACTCCACGGTGGAATTGTCGCGGACCGGGTAGTCGGCGGTGTTCTCGAAGCGGTCACCCGGGTCGCCCGGGTCACCGGGGTCGCCCGGGTCGCCCGGGTCGCCCTCGCCCACGTTCAGCAGCTTGTTCGGGGAGCCGCTGCCGGGGCCGGAGATCGCGCCGGTGACGGCGGCGGAGTCCAGCCCGGACGCGACCTGGGACGGGGTGGCGCCGGGGTTGTCCCCCAGGTACAGCGCGGCGGCGCCGGCGACGTGCGGCGCGGCCATCGACGTACCGGAGATGGTGTTGGTGGCGCTGTCCGAGGTGTGCCAGGTGGAGGTGATGGACGAGCCCGGCGCGAAGATGTCCAGGATGCTGCCGTAGTTGGAGAACGACGAGCGCGCGTCGGAGCTGGTGGTGGATCCGACGGTGATGGCCTCGGCGACCCGGGCGGGCGAGGAGGTGGACGCGTTGGTGTTGGAGTTGCCCGCGGCCACGGCGTAGGTGACGCCGGAGGCGATGGAGTTGCGCACGGCGGTGTCGAGGGTCGAGTTGGCGCCGCCGCCCAGGCTCATGTTGGCCACCGCGGGCTTGACCGCGTTCCGCGTCACCCAGTCGACGCCCGCGACCACGCCGGAGATGGTGCCGGAGCCGTTGTTGTCCAGCACGCGCACGGCCACGATCTTCGCCTTCTTGGCGACGCCGTGGGAGGTGCCCGCGACGGTGCCGGCGACGTGGGTGCCGTGCCCGTTGCCGTCCTGCGCGACGTTGTCGCCGTCCACGGCGTCGTAGCCGTTCACGGCCCGGCCGCCGAAGTCGCTGTGGCTGATCCGCACGCCGGTGTCGATGATGTAGGCGTTCACGCCCTGGCCGGCGGAGTCCGGGTAGGTGTAGCTGTTGTCGAGCGGCAGGGACTGCTGGTCGATGCGGTCCAGGCCCCAGGACGGGGGGTTGGTCTGGGTGCCGGCGATGGAGACCTTCTGGTCCTGCGCCACCGCGTCCACGGCCGGGTCGGCGGCGAGCCTCTTCGCCTCGGCCTCGGTCAGCTGGACCGCGTAGCCGTTGAGCGCCTCGCGGTAGGTGCGCTTGATGCTGGCACCGTACTTCTTCACCAGCGACTTGCCCTTCGAGGAGCCGGCGTCGGCCGCGTCCTCGTCGAGGGTCACGATGTAGCTGTTCTTGATCGCTCCGGGGGCGCCGGCGTTCTGGATCACGCCTTCGGCGGGCGGCGCGGCCACGGCGGTCACCGCGGGCACGAAGCCGATGGCCAGGGCCGCGGCGGTCACCGTGGCCGCACGGGCACGTCTGCGTCGGGTGGGACGCATCGCTGCCATGTGGGGGTCCTCCTCCTGTGGGGTGCGCTACTGAGGGAATGCGCATGGGCATGACAAACCAAGCACCGGGAGGTGCGCGGTGCCCGAACGGTTCGCCGCTCGAAAGATTCGCCGATCCATAGGAAAGACACAAGGGTGCGTGCATGAAGACACGTACATGTCACATGCCGTCAACACACTTCCGGCCACGGGACGCCGGCTTCCGGAACCGGTGCGGCCGGTCCGGCGGCCCGGCCGCCGGACCGGGCCCGGCGGTTGTATCCGCTTTGTATGAGCGCCCCCTTCAATCGCCCCCGTCACCGACCACAAGGGGAAGCCCATGCAGAGACGTTCCCGTCGGATACTCGCGGCCGCGAGCGCGGTCGCCGCCCTCGCGGCCACGGCCCCCAGCGCCGTCGCGACACCGCAGGAGAGCTCACCGGACGCCGTACAGGCCCTGGCCCGGCCCAACTTCAAGATGCCGTTCCTCTGCGGTCAGGTCTGGCGAGGCAGCAACTGGAACGGACACAGCCCGGCCCGCTCGATCGACTGGAACCACTACGACGCGAACGGCAACCCGGACGACTTCAAGCGCCGGGTGTTCGCCAGCGCCGGCGGCACCGTCCTCTCCTCCCACTACTCCACCACCACCGGCTACGGCCACACCATCGTGATCGGCCACGGGAACGGCTGGCGGACGCGCTACGCGCACCTGTACAGCCGGGGGGTCAACAAGGGCGACAAGGTCACGGCCGGCCAGCGGATCGGCCGGGTCGGCAAGTCGTCCGCCAAGTACAGCCTCTCCCCCCACCTGCACTACGAGCAGATCCACAACGGGTCGGTCGTCACCGCGGTCGTGCAGGGGGTCAGCTACCCCGACTACACGACGCGCTACCAGAAGAGCACCAACAGGTGCTGAGGTGACGCCCGCGCCGTGACGGGCGACCGGGTCCGCCGCACCCGACGTCCGCCCCCGCGGGGCGTGCCGCCTCCGGCGCCGCAGGCGGCACGCCCCGCGAACGCGTCAGCACGGCGAACGCAGCTTCGCGTCCACGAGTTCGGCCTGATCGCACACCTGGAGCCGGCGCCACGTCGACAGGGAACGGTGGAAGTAGCGTCTGGCGGTCTGCTCCCGGCCGGTAGCCCGGTGCAGTTCGCCCAGCAGACACGCGACGCGCGCCTCGGCCCGGCGGTCGCCGAGCTGCCGCTGCACGGCGAGCGCGTCCGCCAGCAGCGCCGACGCCCGGCCCGCGTCGCCCTGCCGCAGGCACAGCTCCCCGACGCTCTGCTGCACATAGGCCGCGCAGTGCGTGTCGGCCAGCTCGTCGAAGATGCCGAGCGCCCGCTCCAGTTCGGCCCGCGCGGCGTGCGGTTCGCCGCGCAGTTCGTGCAGCACCGCGATCCGGCGGCGCACCTGCGCCTCCCGGTGCCGGTCGCCGACGGCACGGGACAGCTCCAGGGCGCCGTCGAGCCACGGCGCCGCGGCGTCCGGGTCCCGGCGCTCCAGCCACACCGAGGCGATGGCGTTGTGCGCGACCGCCTCGCCGTGCGGGTCGCCCGCACCGCCGAACCCGCGCAGCGCGTCGGTGAACGCCTTCAGGGCGGCGTCGAGATCGCCCACCACCCGGTGCACGGAACCGGCCCCCACCGCGGCGACCGCCTCGCCCGACGGATGCCCCAGCCGGGCGAAGAGGGCCCGTGAGGTGACGAACGACTCCAGCGCGTCCGTGTACCGGTCCTGGTAGAGGTGGAGTTGGCCCAGGTTGCGCAGCAGCGCCGCGGCCCGGGCACCGGCCGGCTCCGGCATCGCGTCGAGTACGAGCCGGTGCGTTCTCAGCCAGTCGCCGTAGTGGCCGCGCATATCGAAGAAGCCCGCCAGCTCGATGGCGAGATCGGCGGCCCGGGAGACATCACCCAGCCGCAGCGCGGACTCCACCGACCGGACCAGCAGCCGGCGCTCGGTCTCGAACCACTCGACGGCCCGGGCGCGCACCGCGCCCGCGACCGCGGCGGCCGGCCCGGTCGGCCGGGCCGGTTCCCCGAGCACCCCCAGAAAGCGGGTGGGCATCGCCGAGTTCGCGCAGCGGGCGAGCGCGATCAGGGCGTCGACGACCTGCAGTCGGCGCCGCGGGAGCACCCCCGTGCCGTCCGCCTCGGCCAGCTCCCGGGCGTAGCAGCGCAGCAGGTCGTGCATCCGGTAGCGCTGCAGCCCCAGCCGGTCGGTGCCCACCACCTCGACCAGATGCTCGTCGGCCAGCGCCTCCAGCTCCCCGGCGGCCCCGTCGGGGCGGCCCATCGCCACCGCGACGAGCCAGCCGGGCACCGCATCGCCGGTCAGGTGCCCGAAGGCCCGGAAGGCCGCCGCCGCCTGCTCGGGCAGATGGCGGTAGCTCAGCTCCGCGCTCGCCCGCACCTCCATCTCGCCCGTCTGGAGCTGGTCCAGCCGTCCGCGCTCGTCGTGGAGGAAGTCGGCCAGCGTGCCGACGCTCCAGCCCGGCCGGTTGGCCAGCCTGGAGCCGGCGATCCGTACGGCCAGCGGCAGCGAGCCGCAGCCGGCGAGCACCCGGTCGGCGTCGGCGCCCTCCCGGCGCAGCCGTTCCTCCCCCACGATCGCGCCGAGGAGCGCGCGGGCCTCGTCGTGTCTCATCACGCCGATGGGGAAGTGGTGCGCCGGCAGCCCCGGCATCCGGCGGCGCGAGCTGACGAGCACCGCCGATCCGCCGGTCCCCGGGAGCAGGAGGCGAACCTGCGCGGCGCCCGCCGCGTCGTCGAGGACGACGAGGAACCGGCGCTGCGCCATACGCGAGCGCAGCAGCGCGGCCCGCTCGCCCGGTTCACCGGGAACGGCGCTGTCGATGACGCCGAGCCCCCGCAGCATCTCGGCCAGGACATCGGCCGGCTCGCGCGGGCGGTCGCTCATCCCGCCCAGGTCCACGAAGAGCTGGCCGTCGGGGAAGGCGTGGCACACCCGGTGCGCCACATGGACCGCCAGGGTCGTCTTGCCCGAGCCCGGCGGACCCGACAGGACGGCGACGACCGGCTGCCGGCCGGCCGCCGACAGCAACCGCTCCAGCGCGCCGACCTCCTCCGACCGGCCGGTGAAGTCCGGTACGTCCATCGGCAGCTGGCGCACCGGCTCGGCCGGCACCGGCCGGCGCCGGCCGGTGTAGCCGTTGACCTCCTCCCCGGTGCGGCGCAGGGAGGCGCCCGGTTCGACACCGAGCTCGGCCGCCAGGACCCGCTCGGCCTCGGCGTAGGCGGCACGGGCCTGCGCGGTACGGCCCGCCCCGTGCAGCGCCCGCACCAGCATCTGCCACAGGTCCTCGCGCAACGGGTCCTCGGCGAGGCGGGAGCGCAGCTCCGCGACCAGCGGCGCGTACTCCCCCATGCGCAGCCGCACTTCGAGGCACTCGCCGACCGCGGCCGACCGCGCCTCCTCGGCCCTGGCCACCACCGGATCCCACACCACGCTGGACGGCACGTCCTGCAGCACGCTGCCGCGCCACAGGCCGAGGGCCGACTCGTAGCGGCGCAGCGCCGCCTCGTCGTCGCCGCGGTCGCGCTCCGCGCGGGCTCGCTCCAGCCGCTGCTCGAAGAGCGACATGTCGATGTCGCCGGGCGCGGCGTCGAGCGCGTACCCCGACGGCCGGGTGCTCAGCCCGCCGGTGGCGACCCCCGCCTCCTCCAGGGCGCGGCGCAGTGCGCGCACATAGGTGCGGACGTTGGCGACGGCGGACCGGGGGGCGCCGCCGGGCCACAGGACCTCGATCAGCATGTCGAGCGAGACGAAGGCCCCGGGCTGCAGCAGCAGCGTGGCGAGGACCGCCCTCGGCTTGGGACCGCCGATGCGGACCTCGGCACCGCGCCCCCTCACCCTCAGCGGCCCCAGCACCCCGAAAGTCGGATCCCCCATCCACGCGCCCTCCGCGACGGTCCGTGGCTCGGGGGCACAGCGTACTGGCGTACGAGGGACTCGGACAGGTGCGCGCGGAACGCCGCTCTCCGCGGCGGACGCCGGCCGTCCCCGAGGTGTCGTACGGATGCCGCGCGGGTGTCCTCGGACAGTCCCGCGGGCCGTCGGCGACGGCCGGGACGTCCACGCTCCCCGGCCTCCACACCCCCTCCGCCGCCGGGCGGGCACGGCGGGACTCCTGCCGCCGGGTCGGGCCCGGCAGCGTACGCGGGCCGCGGATGTCTCCGTTCCTCCTTCCGGCGCCGGGCGGTACGGCCCGGGAAGGACCGGTGCGCCGCGCGGGCTCCGCGCCGGTTCGCCGGACGCCACTCACCGATGCCCCGTCCCACTTCGGTCACCCGGCTGAAAGACGGCACCCGCTGAACTACTCTGTGTGCCCTGCCGAGCACCATGGGGGGACCGTGGGGTTATTCGGAGAGAATCAGGTTTTCCTGAGCAGACTGGCCCACGCCGACCGGCAGTCGCTGCTGGCTCTCGGACACCGGCGGGTCTACCGGTCGCAGGAGGAACTCGTCGGTGAGGGCTCCTCGACCACCTTCGTCCTGCTGATCCTCACCGGCTGGTGCACGGTGTGGCGGGCCACCGAGCGGGGGCGCCTCATCCTGGCGCTGCGTCAGGCCGGGGAGATCGTCGGCGAGATGGCCGCCCTGGACGGGCGCCCGCGCAGCGCCACGGTGAGTGCGCTGGGCACCGTGGAGGCCCTCGTGGTGCCGGGCGACCGCTTCCGGCACTTCATGTCGGCCCGCCCCTTCGTGACCGGCCTCGTGATGGCGCAGCTCACCGAGCGGCTGCGCAGCGCCGACGACCAGCGCCGTTCCCTGGCCTCGGCCACCGTCCTGGAACGGCTCGCCGCCTGCCTCGTCGAACTCGCCGACCGTACCGGCCGCCCCGAGAGCGGCTCGACGGTGATCCGGCTCCCCCTGTCGCAGCACGAGATCGCCGCGGCGGTGGGCGCGACCCGTGAGGCGGTGGCGAAGGCGCTGCGGCTGCTCCGCGAGGAGGGGCTGGTACGCACCGGGCCGAAGGTCATCACGGTCACCGACCCGGAACCGCTGCGGCTGCTGGGCCGTTCGGCGACGCCGACGTGACGGGCGGGGTGTGTAAACGGCTACAGCGCGGCCCCACCCGCTGCGGGACAGTGACGACGAGGCCAAGGCGGACACCGGGGAACCCGGGGCGAGAGGCAGTGAGGCCATGCACGGCGAGACGCGGTACGGATTCATCATCAGCCTGGACGCCCAGGGGTCGGGCACGACCCCCGACCCGGACCGTCCCGGGTTGCGCGCGCGGATCTACCAGGTGGCGGAGGACGCCTTCGACAGGGCGGGCATCAGCGACGCCAGGCTGGCCCAGGAGGACCGCGGCGACGGCATTCTCGCCGTGGTGGAGCCACGTCGCACCGAAGCACTCGCGGGCGAGTGGGTGGAGTACCTCCACCAGAACCTGCGCCAGGTCAACAGGGAGCTGAACCGGCCGCTGCGGTTGCGCGCCGGGCTCAACGTCGGCCCTTTCACCCCGGACGGACAGGGCTTCTCCGGGGCCGCGGTCGACCTCGCCTGCCGGATCGGCAACTGCCCCGAGGCCAAGGCCGTACTGGCCGCCGCACCGCACTCGCCGCTGCTGGTGGCCGTCACCGAGCAGCTCTACCGGGACGTCGTCCGGCACGGCGGCCGGTGGATCGAGCCGGACCACTACCGCCAGTACCACGTCCCGCTCCGGGAGGGGGACCAGCGGCCCTGGTTCACGGTGCCGGGCCGCACCGCACCGCCGCCGCTCCCCGGCCGGGAGGAGAACGCCGAACCACCCGAGGAGGACGGGCCGCCGGAGGAGGACACCGGACGGCGGGACGGCGCCGGGGACGACTTCCGGTTCGGCACCGTGACCCACTACGGCTCCGGGCAGGTGCTGCAGGGCAAGTTCGGTGACCTCACCTTCGACCGGCGTCGCGGCGGTGCCGACGGCTCCAAGGGACGCGCATGAGCGCCGGTGACACGGACGCCCCCGAGGCCCGGGCGGACAGCGAGCCCGGAACGGACGGAAGAAGCGGCGGAAGCGGCGGAGGTGGCGGCCGACCGCAGCCGGACCGGCCCGGAGGGCAGGACCGCGGGCCACGGCAGGACGACGGCCCCGCCGCGCCCGGCGGGCCCCCGGAGGACGAACTCTTCGGCGACTCGGAGACCGACCCGTCGGCCAAGGAGGGGCGGGCAGCGGCCGGAGGGGCCGCCGCCCGCATCGCGCGCGAGTCCCGGGCGTTCTTCCTGCGCGACTCCAGCACCTACGTCGGCGGCACCATCGGGGCGGTCAACTTCCGCTTCGGTGACACCGCCCGGGCGTCCCTGCTCGCCGGACCGCTGCCCGAGGACGAACTGCGGCGGCTGCGGCGGCGGTTCACCCGGCCGCCGGACTACGAGGACTTCAAACGGCAACTGCGTGACGACCGCCTGCTGGTGCTCTGCGGTCAGCCCGGCAGCGGGCGGACGTACACCGCCCTGTCGCTCCTCGACGACCTCACCCGCGGGAAGGTGTCCCGGCTGGACCCCGGATCCGACCTCGCCGGTCTGGACTCGGACGACGAGGGCGGTCGCATAGCCGAGGGCCACGGCTACACCCTGGAGCCGGCCGACGGCCGGCTGCCCGGGGAACTGCACCTGGACCGGCTGTGCCGCCTGCTGGCCGACCGCGGCGCCTACGCCGTGCTGCTGTCCGTACCCGCCGCCGGCGTCCCCGGCGCACCGCAGGCCCGCTACCGCCGCGCGCACACACCCGCCGCCGAGGACGCCGTACTCGACGGCCACCTGACCGCCGAACTCGACAGCGCGCCCGCCGAGGCGAGGGAGGCGGCCCGGCTGCTGGCCCGCCGGGACACCGTACGGGCCGCGCTCGGACTGGAGGCGCTGCTGCCCGCCGAGGCCGCCAGACTCGCCGGTCTCGTGGCGCGGCAGGTCACCGGCGAGCTGACCGAGGAGGAACTGCTGACCGCGTGCCGCGGATTCGCCGCCGAGCAGGTCCGCGAGTGGTTCGCGGGCGGCACGGCGGCCGAGACCCTGCCCGCGCTGCGGGACGCGGCATACCGGATCGCACTCGCGGTGTTCGGCAACAGCTCCTTCAACGTCGCCGCCGAGGCCGCGGAACTCCTCACCTGGGAACTGGCGGTGACCGCCGATCCCGAACGGGTGCCCGGACGGCCGCTGCTCGGCGACGGCCTGGAGACCAGGCTCACCTCGGCCCGCGCCACCACCCGGATCAGCCTCCAGCCGGTGGTGGCGGGCGAGGACATCCCGGTCCGCACCGTACGGTTCCTCGGCCCCGCCCTCGCTCCGGCCCTGCTCGCCCATCTGTGGGAGCACCACCACAACATGCGCGGCCCGGTGCTGCGCTGGCTGGACTCGCTCTGCGGAGACCCGCGCGAGGACGTGTGGACCAGGGCCGCCGTGGCGGCGGGCGAACTGTGCCGCCTCGACTGCGCCCACACACTCGGGGAACTGCTCATCCCGATGGCCGAGTCCGACCAGGCCCGTCGCGGCCTGTTCGTCGCCACCGCCCTGCAGGACGTGCTCGACGACCCGGCGGTCGGCGAGGCCCTGCGGTCGCTGGTGAAGAACTGGGGTGCCCGCGGAGACGGCAATCTCCGGTGGACGGCCGCCGCGGTGCTCAGCCGGGGTACCGCGACCCGGACCATGGGAGAGGCGCTGGGCAGGCTCGGCCGGATCGGCACCTGGGAGGACGGCCGACTGCGGTCCGTCGCGGCGCAGAGCGTCGCACACCTGGCGGGCTCCGCCTCCGGCCGGGAACCGCTGGCCAGGATCCGGGCGTGGCTCGGCGACAGCAGACGGCAGCATCAGAACCTCGGCCTGGTCAGCACGCTGTTCCTGGCCGAGACGCTGGTGGAGAACGTGTGGAACCCGGCCGCGGAGCTCGCCGGTCACGGGAAGTGGCCGCTGGCGCTGGCGATCTGCGCGACACGTCCGGACCAGGCGTCCGAGGTCGCCGGGCTGCTGTGGACCGCCCTCAACACCAGCCGCTCCTACCGGGCGGCGCTGGATGCCGTGGCCACCTGGCTGCGCACATGCCCCGGCAAGCCGTGGGAGGCGGCCGTCCTCGGCTTCCTGCCCCTGCTGGTGCTGACCGACGACGACCGGCAGCGGATGCTCTCGCTGATCGGAAAACTCTCCCAGGACCCCGACGACCCGCTGGCCCAGGAATACGCCCACCGCCTCCTGCAGACGGTCCGGACAGGAAGAACCCGATGAACCAGAACATCCACCACCAGGTACCGTCAGGCAGGCCCTTCGACAACAGTGTGATGTTGCCGGGCGACCTGCGGGGGCCGTTCCTGTTCGAGGTCACGCCGGACGGCCCCTACCGGCACGTCGGGCTGCAGCAGGCGGCCGTCGTGCACTACCGCAACGGCGGCCACAGCGTCATCACCGTACGCGGCGCGCGGCACCACGGCAGGCCCCGGTTCGGAAGGCGGCCGGTGTCGGTCTGCATGATCGCCCAGGGCCGGCACCAGACATCCTTCGAGATGCGGTTGCCCACCCGGGGCGACGAGGGCAACTTCACCTGCGCGGTGGACATCCACTGGGAGGTCCAGGACTTCCTGCTGGCCGCGGAGAAGCGGGTGGTGGACGTCGAGAAGATGCTGCGCGCTCCCCTGCTGGCCCGGCTGCGGACCTTCACCAGGCGCTACGGACTCGACGGCGCCCAGCAGGCCGACGAGGCGATCCAGACCGAGCTGGCCACCGGAAGCCAGGCCTCCCTCGGTGCCGACATCGGCCTGACCACCACGGTGTACGTGCGCATCGACCTGGGCCGGGCCGCCGCCGACCACAAGCAGGCCCTGCTGGACGTGCAGCACACCGCGATCGTGCAGTCGGCGAGGGACCAGGCGGACGCCGCCCGGGTGCAGTCCAACCTGGCCGCCGCGCAGGAGCTCATCGCCGCGGGCGAGGCCGGGCAGTACGCCCACATGCTCGCGCAGGACCCGGCCCGGGCCCAGGAGATCCTGCACGAACTGCAGGGCCAGGCGCGGCAGCAGCGGCAGGGGGCCCTGGAGTACCTCACGCGGCTGATCGACCAGGGCGTCGTACAGCGCCATCAGGTGGAGGGGCAGGTGCAGCAGCTCATCGACTACGCCCGGGCCACCGGCAGAGCGCTGTTCGACAGCGGTCTGCCGCAGCCCCCGACGGCACTGCCGGTGCCGCCGGCCGACCAGGTGACCGGGCAGTGGATCACCACGGTCCGGGAGCCGGCCGCGCCGGTCGCGGACACGCCGCCCGCTCCGCTCGCGCCGGGCGCTCCCCCCATGCCGCCCGTTCCGCCCGCCATGCCGCCGGAGACCCCCGCCGCCGTACCGCCGGGCACGGCACAGACGCAGGACGAGCCGCCGGCGGGGTCCGACGGCGGGAGGGTGGACTACATCAGGCAGGAGCCGCACCGGCCGGAGCGGGAGGGCACCGATGAGCACAACGGGTGAGGCCGCCACCGGCGTGCCCCCGGCCGGCCAGGAGTCGGCCGTCTACGTGACCGAACGGCTTCTGGCCACCGCCCGGGAGGATCTCGCCCGGGCCGACAGCAAGGCGGCCGTGCTGCTCTCGGGCGCCTTCGCGGTGCCCGTGCTGCTCCTGGGCGGAGAAGTGTGGGCCCCGTCCTCGGTGACCGGCGCCATGAAGGTCCTGTTCGCCGCCGGGGGAGCCTTGTGGGCCGTCGGCACGGCGCTGCTGGCCTGGGTCGTCATGCCCCGCACCGGCACCGCCCGGCCGGGGCCCGGGATGACGTTCTTCAAGGACATCGTCGTGGCGCCGCCGGACACCGAGCGGCTCGTCCAGGCGATCACCGCGGCGGCCCGCGACCGGGTGTCGTGGCTGACGGTTCAACTGGTGGACGTCAGCCTCATCCTCGCCTCCAAGTACCGCTGGCTGCGATGGGGCACCTGCTGCCTGGCCACCGGCCTCATGCTGTGCGGAGCGGCCCTGGCGGGCTCGGGATAGCGAGAGCTCCTCCTCCCGGAGTCCGGCACACCCTCCGACTCACCCCTGGGATACTAACAACGCTGTTACTTACATAGATGTAAGTAACAGGCGAGGAGACACCGGCACACCAGGTGCCGTCCCGGCACGGGAAACAGCCCGGGGCCCCCGGGGAGGGCGGGCCTCTTCCGGCCCGGACGTTCTCCGGCCGGCAGCGTGGTGACGACTCGCCCGCTACACGTTGAAGCGGGTGTCCGCGGACTGGTTGCGGAACGGATGGCCCCTCACCCGGGTGCCGTCGGCCTCCTTCTCGTCATGCCCAGGCGTGCCTGTTCCTCCTCGACTATCCGGCGGGCCAGCTCGGTGTCCGACACGTCGACCGCGTCCGGGGTGGATTCGGCCACGGCGCTACGGCGGGCGTAGGCATCGAACAGGCGGGTCTTCTCCTCCAGCATCTTCACCATGCGTTCGTCCACTCCCCCAGTGGCGAGCAGGCGGTGCACGCGAACCGGCCTGACCTGGCCCATGCGGTGGGCCCGGGCAACTGCCTGGTGCTCGATGGTCGGCTTGATCTGCGGTTCGCAGATGATGACGACGGAGGCAGCCTGCATGTTGAGGCCGACGCCGGCCGCCTGTATCTGTGCCAGGAGCACCGCTGGTCCCGAGACACCGGCGAAGTCGTCGACGATCTGCTGCCTCCGCCCCGCCGCAACGCTTCCGATGAGCGGACCGAACACCGCGGCGCCGGCAGCGGGGCCCGCGGCGAGTGCTGCCTTCACCACTCCCAGCACATCCTTGAAGTAGGAGAAGACCACCGTCTTCTGCCCGTTCTCGCCGGCCTCCTGAACGATCTCGCGGAGGCGGTCCAGCTTGGCCGACTTCTCGGGGTGCATGTACGCAGCCCTGCGCATCGCCATGAAGTTGCCGGCGCGCACGGCTTCGCGGTAGGCCCCCTCGTCCGATGCGCTCAGCTCCTCCCACTCGTCGGTCTGCTGAAGACTGGGAAGCTCCGTCAGTACGTCCTCCTGGTTACGCCTCAGGTAGACCGGAGCGACGGCCCTGCGAAAGGCGACCGATCCCACCAGGGCGTCTCGCTCGCCCAGGGAGTCCGCGACCCCTCCATCGAGCATCCGGACCAAGTTGCGGAATTCCACGACCCGGTTCTCCATCGGGGTCCCGGTCATGAAGAGACTGCGCTCACAACGATCCGTCCACAACGCGACCGACTGAGACCGCTTGGCCTTCGGGTTCTTCACGGAGTGCGCTTCGTCGACGACGAGCAGTCCGACCTCCCCACCACCAGGTGCAGGAAAGCCGCGCAGTGCGTCGAACGTGGTCACCCCCACCCCGCCCCGCTCTTTCCAGTCGGCGAACGCACAGTGCCGGTCGGGGCCGTGGAGCACCGTGACGCGAAGGGCACTGCGGGCCTCGATCTCCCGAGTCCAGTTCACGAGAACGCTCGCCGGGCAGACGACCATGAAGTGGCTCTGCCCCTCGGCGGCCAGGTGTGCCAGCACGGCGATCGCCTGGATGGTCTTCCCGAGACCCATCTCGTCGCCGAGTACGACCTTGCGCTGCGCAAGGACGAAGCGCGCGCCGAACGCCTGGTAGCCGCGCAGGGAGACCCGCCGATACGAGTCGTCGAGGTACTGGGTCCGTACCCGCTCGGCGATCTCCTCCGGCAGGAAGCCCTCGGCTGCGGCCGTGTCAGGCGGCCGACCGGAGATCTCGGCGAGCAGGCTGTAGTACTCGGCGGAACGGAGTTCGAAGTCCACCCAGGCCGCGATGTCGGACGAGGATCCGCGCAACAGGTCCACCGATGTCTGGGCGAACAGCTCAAGCAGACCCGCCTGCTCTGCCTCGTCCATCAGCGAGCGGATCTCGTTGACCGCCGCCAGGACGCGCGCCCTCTTCTCCCGGCCGGTCAGAAGCATCCTGAAGCGCCCAGCGGCGGGCCTCGCGTCGGCCAGCAGCGGGCCGAGCCGCTCCGACAAGGCTGTGGCTCGGTCCACCGCGCGCCGGGCGTCCGGTCCCGCTTCCACCAGAACCTGCAAGGTCATGACGAGTGCGGTGGTGCTCGGCTCCGGCCGGTCCACATCAATGTGGACGGCCACCGTCTCGTGCACGGCCTCGGAAAGCCGGCGAGCTGCGGCGAGCATCTGGTCGACGGTGCGCTGCCCCACCCCGGGAATCCGGCGCAACCTGTAGGGGCCCGCTTCGAGAACACGGCCCACCGTGCGCAGGCCGCTCTTCTCCACGTTCCCCAGCCGCAGGCGTCCTTCGGTGACATCTTGCAGCCGGGCGACGGGGATGGTGTCAAGCTCCCGCTTGACCGCCGCGTCGTGGATCGGCTCAAGCGCCGCCCGCACCGCGCCGACCGCCTTGCCGTGGTCACCGACAACGGCCTGCGCCGCTTCGTGCAGTCGCGCTCCCCTCGTGACTGTGTCCCGCTCGCCCCGCCCCACCCGCCCCGCCCCTCTCCCACACTTCCCACATCCTCCCACCACCCGCGCCGACCGTGGTGCGCCGCCCGGTACGGCCTTGAAACGCTGGCGGATCGCCGAACCACCTCGCTGCGTCAGCCCCTCGGCCGGGCCCGGAAGGACGTCCCCGCCGCCAAAAACCCACCCACTCCCGCCATACCGCGCTATGGTGCTGGTATGGCCACCAAGAAGGTAACGATTACTCTCGATGACTCCCTGGTCGAGGCCCTGGCCGGTGCTGCCGAGGAGGAGGGCATCCCGCTCTCCCGGCTCGTCGCCGGAGCAGCCGAACGAGAGTTGCGGCTGCGGGCCGGGCGGGCCGTGATCCAGCAGTGGCAGGCGGAGCACGGTGCCTTCACACCGCAAGAGCTCGCTGCTGCCCACGCCGAGATGGCCGACGCCGACGCCGAGTACCTCAGCGGCACGGGGGCATCGGCCGCGTGAACATCCCCTACCTGTACGACGCCGGTGCGCTGATCGCCATCGACAACGACGACCGGCGCATGTGGGCCCGGCACAGCCTGGCTCTCGAAGACGGCAGGGACATCCACGTGCCCTCCGTGGTCGTCAGCCAGGCATGGCGGGACTCCCGCCGCCAGGTCAGGCTCGGCAAGTTCCTCGCCGGGTGCCGTGTCGTACCCGTGGGCCTCGAAACCGCCAAGGCCGCTGGCGTTCTCTGCGGGAAGGCAGGCACGGCAGACAGCGTCGACGCCACCGTCGTCGTCATGGCTGCCGGTATCGGGGCGATCATCTGGACCTCCGACCCGTACGACATCCGCGCCCTCATCGACGCCCAGGACATCAAGCCCGCTCCCGTCATCCGCACTGTCTGACCTCCGAGGGTCTGCGGCCTCCTTCGGACAGCAAGACGGCCTGACCAACGTTCTCGCAGGTCAGGCCGCCTCTGGCGATACGGTCACACGTTAAAGCGGAACTCCACCACGTCGCCGTCGCGCATCACGTAGTCCTTGCCCTCCATGCGGGCCTTGCCCTTGGCGCGGGCCTCGGCCACCGAGCCCGTCTCGACCAGGTCCTCGAAGGAGATGACCTCGGCCTTGATGAAGCCCTTCTGGAAGTCGGTGTGGATCACGCCGGCCGCCTCGGGGGCCGTGGCGCCCTTCTTGATCGTCCAGGCGCGGGCCTCCTTCGGGCCCGCCGTCAGGTACGTCTGGAGGCCGAGGGTGTCGAAGCCGACGCGGGCGAGGGTGGCCAGGCCCGGCTCCTCCTGGCCGACCGACTGGAGCAGTTCCAGGGCCTCGTCCTCCTCCAGCTCGGCGAGGTCGGACTCCAGCTTGGCGTTGAGGAAGATCGCCTCGGCCGGGGCGACCAGCTTGCGCTGCTCCTCCTTGAACGCCTCGTCGGTCAGCTCGTCCTCGTCCACGTTGAAGACGTAGAGGAAGGGCTTGGTGGTGAGCAGGTGCAGGTCGTGCAGGAGCTCGGCCCGCTCGGAGCCCTGGACGATGCCGGCCGAGAACAGCGTGCGGCCCTCGTCCAGGATGGCCTTGGCCTCCTCGACCGCCTTGACCTTGGGCTGGACGTCCTTCTTGATCCGGGACTCCTTCTGGAGCCGGGGCAGGACCTTCTCGATGGTCTGGATGTCGGCGAGGATCAGCTCGGTGTCGATCGTCTCGATGTCGTCCTTCGGCGAGACCCTGCCGTCGACGTGGACCACGTTCTCGTCGTCGAAGGCGCGGATGACCTGGCAGATCGCGTCCGACTCGCGGATGTTCGCCAGGAACTTGTTGCCCAGCCCCTCCCCCTCGCTCGCGCCGCGCACGATGCCGGCGATGTCGACGAAGTCGACGGTCGCGGGCAGGACGCGCTGGGAGCCGAAGATCTCCGCGAGCCGGGCGAGCCGGGAGTCGGGGACGCCGACGACACCGACGTTCGGCTCGATGGTGGCGAACGGGTAGTTGGCCGCCAGGACGTCGTTCTTGGTCAGGGCGTTGAACAGGGTCGACTTGCCGACATTGGGCAGGCCGACGATTCCGATCGTGAGCGACACGTGGCGACTTCCCGTAGCGAGAGGATCTTGGTGGACCGGCCCGGATGGGGGCCGATCCACCAGTCTACGGGCACTCCAAAGGGCGGCCCTGGCGTGTCCGTCCCGGGCTCCGGGCCGGTGCCCGGCCTACGTTGGTGCGGTGGAGCAACACAGTGCGCGCATCCCCCGTCTCCGTCCGCGGCGCCGGACGGCTCAGTCCTCGTCCTCGTCCCCCGAAACCGGCTCGTCCCCCGAAACCGGGGAGAGCACGCGCCGGAGCGCCCCGGAGCGGCCCGCTCCGGGCCCGCTCCGCACGGACGCCCGGGCCGCACGGGCCGCACAGGACGCCCGGCGCGAGTGGCCGCCGGGCGCGCGCCTGACCGGGCTGGGCTGCGGGCTGCTGGCCACGGGCGCGATGCTGCTGGCCGGCGGGCTGGACGCGCTGCTGCTGGACGGCCGGCCGGCGGTCTACGGGATCTCCTTCGTGCTGGTCAGTGCCGTGTGCGCGCTGTGGGTGCGCCCGGCCGACCTGGCCGCCGCGCCGATCGCCGTACCGATCGCGTTCACCGCCGGGCTGGTCTTCGTCAGCGCGGGCTCGGGCGGGCCGGCGGACCGGCTGGTGGAGCTGGTGACCGCGCTGGCCGTACACGCCGGATGGCTCTACGGGGGCACCCTGACCGCCGTGGCCGTCGCGGTCGCCCGCGGGCGGGCCGGCCGCAGGCCCGGCACCAGGCGTGCCGGGCCCCGCGGGGTGGGAAGGGCCGCGGCCGGGAGGAGGAAAGCCGGAGCGCGGCCCCGGCCCCCGGCCCCGGCCGCCTCCGCCGGCGCGGGGGCCGGGGCCGGGGAGGGCGGAGAGGCCAGGGATGCCAGGGATGTCGGGGATGCCGGGGATCGGCCCGCGCAGCAGCCCGCCGGTTAGCCGGCGGCCTTGCGCCCGGCCTCGGTCCGCAGATCCCGGCGCAGCTCCTTGGGCAGGGAGAAGGTCAGCTTCTCCTCCATCGGCTGGACGACCTCCACATCGCCGTAGCCGCGCTCGGCCAGCCACTCCAGGACGCCCTCGACCAGCACGTCCGGCACCGAGGCGCCCGAGGTGACGCCGACGGTGGCGACCCCCTCCAGCCATGCCTCGTCGATCTCGGAGGCGTTGTCGACCAGGTGGCCGGCCTTCGCGCCCGCGCCGAGGGCGACCTCGACCAGGCGGACGGAGTTGGAGGAGTTCTTCGAGCCGACGACGATGACCAGGTCGGATTCGGCGGCGACCTGCTTGATCGCGGTCTGGCGGTTCTGGGTGGCGTAGCAGATGTCGTCGCTCGGTGGGCTGACCAGCGCCGGGAACCGCTCCTTGAGCGCGTCGACCGTCTCCATCGTCTCGTCGACCGACAGCGTGGTCTGGGAGAGCCAGACGACCCTTTCCGGGTCGCGCACCTCGACGTTCTCCACGTCCCCGGGGCCGTCGACCAGCGTGATGTGGTCGGGCGCCTCACCGCTGGTGCCGATGACCTCCTCGTGGCCCTCGTGGCCGATCAGGAGGATGTCGTAGTCGTCCTTGGCGAAGCGGACGGCCTCCTTGTGGACCTTGGTCACCAGGGGGCAGGTGGCGTCGATGGTCGCCAGCTTCCGCCGCTCGGCCTCCTCGTGGACGACCGGGGCGACCCCGTGGGCGGAGAAGATCACGATGGAGCCCTCGGGCACCTCCTCCGTCTCGTCGACGAAGATCGCGCCCTTCTTCCGCAGGGTCTCCACGACGTACTTGTTGTGGACGATCTCCTTGCGCACGTAGATCGGCGCGCCGTACTGCTCCAGCGCCTTCTCGACGGCGATCACGGCGCGGTCGACGCCCGCGCAGTAGCCGCGGGGCGCGGCGAGGAGGACCCGGCGTGCGGTCGTAGCAGTCATGGGGCCATCGTACGGGCCCGGGCCGCGGGCGCCCGGCGGGGCGGGACGGGCGGGCGGGCCCCGGCTGTCGGGGGGTGCCGCTAGCCTCCTTCCATGGCTCTCAACACGTCGCCCGAGGCGCCGGTCCCCGTCGGCGAGGTGTCGCGGCTGATCGGCGGATGGATCGACCGGCTGGGCGCGGTGTGGGTCGAGGGGCAGATCACCCAGCTCTCCCGGCGCCCCGGCGCGGGGATGGTGTTCCTGACCCTGCGCGACCCCTCCTACGACGTCTCGCTGACGGTGACCTGCTACCGCGCCGTCTTCGACAAGGTGGCGGACGTGGTGGGCGAGGGCGCCCGGATCGTGGCGCTGGGCAAGCCGGAGTGGTACGCGCCGCGCGGTCAGCTCTCCCTGCGGGTGAGCGAGATCCGGCCGGTGGGGATGGGCGAGCTGCTGGCGCGGCTGGAGCAGCTGAAGAGGTCGCTGGCCGCAGAGGGCCTGTTCGCGGCCGAGCGGAAGAAGCCGCTGCCGTTCCTGCCCGGTCTGGTCGGCCTGGTCACCGGCCGCGCCTCCGCCGCCGAGCGGGACGTGCTGGAGACGGCGCGGCAGCGCTGGCCCGCGGTGCGCTTCGCCGTGCGCAACGTGGCCGTGCAGGGCGTGCACGCGGTGCCGCAGGTGATCGACGCGGTGCGGGAGCTGGACGCCGACCCGGCCGTGGACGTGATCATCGTGGCCCGGGGCGGCGGCAGCGTGGAGGATCTGCTGCCCTTCTCCGACGAGCGGCTGGTGCGGGCGGTGGCCGGCTGCGTCACCCCGGTGGTCTCGGCCATCGGGCACGAGCCGGACACCCCCCTGCTGGATCTGGTCGCCGACCTGCGCTCCCGTACGCCCACCCATGCCGCCAAGGACGTCGTGCCGGACGTGCGCGAGGAGCTGGAGCGGGTGCGGCAGCTGCGCGAGCGGGCGCTGCGGGCGGTTCGGGGGATGCTGGAGCGGCAGGAGCGCGGGCTGGCGGACACCATGAGCCGCCCGGTGATGGCCCGGCCGCACGCGATGGTGGCCGAGCGCGAGGAGCAGGTCGCGGCGGTGCTCGACCGCGCCCGCCGGACGTTCGGGCATCTGCTGGCGCGGGCCGAGGCGGAGCTGGAGCACACCGCCGCCCGGGTCGTCGCCCTCTCCCCCGCCGCGACGCTCGCACGCGGCTACGCGGTGCTGCAGCGGGCCGACGGGAGCGCGGTGCGGGCGGCGGGGGAGGTGGCCGACGGCGAGCGGCTGCGCGCCCGGGTGGCCGACGGCGAGCTGACGGTGGTCGCGCGGCGCGGCGAGGAGGAGTGAGCAAGCCGCGCTGTCGGGCCCCGACACTAGGCTGAGCGGCATGACAGACACGAGTACGGACGCCCCGCCGGCCGGGGAGATGGGCTACGAGCAGGCGCGCGACGAGCTGGTCGCCGTGGTCCGCCGTCTGGAGGCGGGCGGCTCCACGCTGGAGGAGTCCCTGGCGCTGTGGGAGCGGGGCGAGGAGCTGGCCGCGGTCTGCCGCCGCCGGCTGGAGGGCGCCCGTGCGCGGCTGGACGCGGTGCTGGCCGAGGACGGGGAGGGGACCGCTGACGGCACCGCCGACGGGGTCGCCGGCGATGAGGGGGCGGCGGACGGCGCGGGAGCCGCGAACGGGCGGGAGTGACGGGGGCGGGTCCAGGCGGTCCCGGCGCCGCCGCGCACGGCGGGCGGGGACGCCGCCCGCCGCCGGCCGGTGCTTTTGCTCAGTCCTTCCCGGACGCCCCGGTGGTCTCCGGGGGCCTGCCGGACTCGCCGCCCGCCCCGGTCTCTCCGCTCTCCTCCGGGGCGCCGGCCCGCTCCGACTCCAGCGCGGCGGCCAGCCGCGTGAGGCTCTCGAAGGACGCGGTGCCCGTCACCACCGTGGTCACCCCGGAATCCCGCCGGACCAGCGCGTCGTACTTGGCGCCCTCGTAGCGCTCCCACTCCTCGCCGCCGACCGCCTGGGTCCGGTCGGCCGGTTTTGCCCCGTGGGTGACGCTCCTGATGAACTTCTCCGGCTCGCCGTCGCTCTGCTCCACGGCCGCGTACTGGTCGTCGGGGTCCATGAAGCCCAGGTGCCACACGGCCCCGAGGTCGCTCTGCCGCTTGTAGCCCACCGAGGTCGCGCGCCAGGTGTCCGGCAGCCCCGCGGGCGCCGCCACCGGGTACGGCGCCGCGCGCCGCGCCGTGACCAGCTCCACGTCGTAGCTGATCGGACGCACCGGGTCCAGTGAGTCGTCGTGCGGGACGAGCAGGTACACGAACCCCGCACCCAGAAGGATCACCAGCAACGACAGCACCATGTCCCGGGCCGTCTGCCTACCGCGCTTGTTCTCCGTGCTTGCTGCCACGCCTCCATCGTCCCCCATGCCCGTTTCCGCCCGGACCACCACCCCCGTTGCGCTCATCCGTGGGGCAGCCTGCTCACTTTGCCACTGCTCCGGATAGGGTCGAAGGCACCCTCAACACTTCGGCCGTCGCGTTCGGACGCCGTACAGACGTGCAGAAAGGTGCGTCACGATGACCGATCACCACCACCTTCCCTCCCAGCTCGAAGTAAGCCCCGAGGCACCCGACCGCAACCTCGCCCTCGAACTCGTCCGCGTGACCGAGGCGGGCGCCATGGCATCGGGCCGCTGGGTCGGCCGCGGCGACAAGAACGGCGCGGACGCGGCGGCCGTCCGCGCGATGCGCACCCTGGTCTCCACCGTCTCGATGAACGGCGTCGTCGTCATCGGCGAAGGGGAGAAGGACGAGGCCCCGATGCTCTACAACGGTGAGCGCGTGGGCGACGGGACCGGCCCGGAGTGCGACGTGGCCGTGGACCCGGTGGACGGCACGACACTGACCGCCAAGGGCATGGGCAACGCGGTGTCGGTGCTGGCCGTGGCCGAGCGCGGTTCGATGTTCGACCCGTCGGCCGTGTTCTACATGGACAAGCTCGCCACCGGCCCGGAGGCGGCCGAGTTCGTCGACATCACCGCCCCGCCGGCGGTCAACATCCGCCGGGTCGCCAAGGCCAAGGGCGGCACTCCGGAGGACGTCACCGTCGTCATCCTCGACCGGCCGCGCCACGACGGCATCGTCAAGGAGGTCCGGGAGTCCGGCGCCCGGATCAAGTTCATCTCCGACGGCGACGTGGCGGGCGCGATCATGGCCGTCCGCGAGGGCACGGGCGTCGACCTGCTGCTGGGCATCGGCGGCACGCCGGAGGGCATCATCGCCGCCTGCGCGATCAAGTGCCTGGGCGGTGTGATCCAGGGCCGGCTGTGGCCCAAGGACGACGAGGAGCGGCACAAGGCGATCGACGCGGGCCACGATCTGGACCGCGTCCTGACCACCGACGACCTGGTCAGCGGCGACAACGTGTTCTTCGTCGCCACCGGCATCACCGACGGCGACCTGCTGCGGGGGGTGCGCTACCGCGCGGAGACGGCCACCACCCAGTCCCTGGTGATGCGGTCGAGGTCCGGCACCATCCGCCAGATCGACTCCACCCACAAGCTGTCGAAACTGCGCGCCTACAGCGCGGTCGACTTCGACCGGGCCCGCTGACACGCCCGGCGGCGGGCCGCCGGGCCCGCCGCCGCGGGGGCGGAGCCGGTCCCGAGGGCGGTTCCGGGCGGGCTGCCGGGTGAGCTGCCAGGCGGGGGCCGGGGTACGGCGGGAACCGTCAGGCGATACGGGACACCTGGGCCGGCTGCCCCAGCTCGGCGTCGTGGCGACGGCGGCGGGCGAGCATCACTCTGCGCTCGGCCGCGGTCAACCCGCCCCACACTCCGTACGGTTCGGGCTGGAGCAGCGCGTGCTCACGGCATTCGACGAGCACCGGGCAGCGGGCGCAGACCCGCTTGGCCGCCTGCTCGCGCGAAAGGCGGGCCGCCGTGGGCTCCTTGGAGGGCGCGAAGAACAGGCCGGCCTCGTCCCTGCGGCAGACCGCCTCGGAGTGCCACGGTCCGGTTTGCTCGCGCGAGGAGGTGCGCTGGACGGGGACGACGGTGGCCTGCGGAGACTGATGCGGCGTTTGCAGCACGGTCCACTCCTGACGACGGCTACGGCTGTTCGATCTTTCGATTGAGTCACCCTGACCCGCCTTGCTGCGCACGGCAGTTCGCGCTGCGGCCGTACGAGAGACGATGCATCGGCTCTACCCACTGTGCGCACGCTTATGCATACGGTGGCGTACGGCCGGACGGCCCGCCGCGCACCCGTCCCGAGGTGCCCGGCAGGGCGTACGGCGGCCGTGTGCACAGCGTGACGTGCGGCGGGCCGGGCCGGCGTGCGAATCCGGCGCACCGTCAGTCCACGAGGCGCACCGGAAGCGGACGCATTGCCTCCCGCAAATCCTTGGCGAGCACCGCGAACTCGTCCCGCCGGGCCGTTCCCGCCCGCATCGCCAGGCCGATCCGCCGCGAGGGCGCGGGGTCGGCGAAGCACGCGGTCGCCAGCAGTTCGTTGCGCTCCGTCTCCACGTGCAGCGAGGTGCGCGGCAGCAGCGTCACGCCCAGGCCGCCGGCGACGAGCTGGACCAGGGTGGACAGCCCCGCCGCGCTCGTGGTGGCCGGCACCCCCTCGGTCCGCCCGGCCTCCCGGCACACGTCCAGGGCCTGCTGGCGCAGGCAGTGCCCCTCGTCCAGAAGCAGCAGCTCCAGACCGCGCAGCGTCTCGCGGGGCAGGCGGCCCCGGCCGGCCAGTTCGTGGCCGCTCGGGGTCACCAGCACGAAGTCCTCGTCGAACAAGGGCACCGTCTCCACCCCGCCGGCGCCCGCGGTCTGCGGCGCGCCGGGCGGCACCGCGAGCAGCAGCAGGTCGAGCCGCCCGGCCACCAGGCCGTCGAGCAGCGAGGCGGTCTGCTCCTCGTGCACCTGCAGATCCAGTGCCGGATAGCGATCGTGAACGAGCCTCAGGATCGTCGGCAGCAGATAGGGGGCGCAGGTCGGGATCACTCCCAGTCGCAGCGCGCCCGTGAAGGGGGCACGCGCCGCCTCCGCCTCCTCCAGCAGGTCCTCCACCGCGTCCAGCACCGTCCGGGCTCTGGACGCCAGACGCTCACCCGCCGGTGAGAGCAGTACTCTTCGGGTCGTACGCTCCAGCAGCTTCACGCCCAGCGACTCCTCCAGCGCCGCGACGGCGCCCGAGAGAGCCGGCTGGCTCATCCCGATCTCCGCGGCGGCCTCCCGGAAGTGAAGGTTGTCCGCCACGGCCGCGAACGCCCGCAGCTGGGACAGCGTGGGCCGGCGGGTCCGCCGGCCATGCGGCGCCATCCCCTGCTGGGGCCGCCCGCGGGACTCCTGGCGCGGCCTGTGTGCCGACAGAGTCACTGATAACCACCTCCGATCAACGCCAGTGAGTCTAGCTATTTCTGTGATCAATGTGGGCTATGGCAGTGTGGATCACGTCCAACCCTCAGGAAAGCCCCGTTACGGGCTTTTCCACGCAACAAGGAGCGAGCGTGCTCACTGTCGGTGACAAGTTCCCCGAGTTCGATCTGACCGCCTGTGTGGACCTCGACGCCGACAAGGCGTTCGAGCAGATCAACCACAAGACCTACGAGGGCAAGTGGAAGGTCGTCTTCTTCTGGCCGAAGGACTTCACCTTCGTCTGCCCGACCGAGATCGCCGCCTTCGGCAAGCTGAACGACGAGTTCGCCGACCGCGACGCCCAGATCCTCGGTGTCTCGGGCGACTCGGAGTTCGTGCACCACGCCTGGCGCAAGGACCACGCCGACCTGCGCGACCTGCCCTTCCCGATGCTGGCCGACCCCAAGCACGAGCTGATGCGGGACTGCGGCGTCGAGGGCGAGGACGGCTACGCCCAGCGCGCCGTCTTCATCGTCGACCAGAACAACGAGATCCAGTTCACCATGGTGACCGCCGGCTCCGTCGGCCGTAACCCCAAGGAGGTCCTGCGGGTCCTGGACGCCCTGCAGACCGACGAGCTGTGCCCCTGCAACTGGTCCAAGGGCGAGGAGACCCTCGACCCGGTCAAGCTGCTCTCGGGCGAGTGAGGGACTGGGACGACGACATGGCTCTCGACGACCTGAAGTCGGCCCTGCCGGCTTACGCCAAGGACCTCAAGCTCAACCTCGGCTCCGTGATAGGGAACTCCGACCTGCCCCGGCAGCAGCTGTGGGGCACGGTGCTGGCCTGCGCGATCGCCTCGCGCTCGCCGAAGGTGCTCACCGAGCTGGAGCCGGAGGCGAAGGCCAACCTCTCCCCCGAGGCGTACACCGCCGCCAAGGCCGCCGCGGCCGTCATGGCGATGAACAACGTCTTCTACCGCACCCGGCACCTGCTGTCGGACCCGGAGTACGGCACCCTGCGCGCGGGCCTGCGGATGAACGTCATCGGCAACCCGGGCGTGGACAAGACCGACTTCGAGCTGTGGTCGCTGGCCGTCTCCGCGGTCAACGGCTGCGGACAGTGCCTGGACTCCCACGAGCAGGTACTCCGCAAGGCCGGTGTGGACCGTGAGACGGTCCAGGAGGCCTTCAAGATCGCCTCCGTCGTCCAGGCCGTCGGCACGGTGCTGGACGCCGAGGCCACGCTGGCCGGAGCGCAGGCGGACGCCCCGGCGGCCGCGGCGGTCTGACGGGCCGCCACAACCTGACGGGCCACCGGGAATTCTCCGCGTGAACGGAGCGGACCCCGCACCACCACCAGTGGTGCGGGGTCCGCTCCGTTCGCCTTGCGGCCGCGCTACGGCATGGGCAGCTCGAACCAGACCACCTTGCCGGTGCTCAGCCGGGTCGCGCCCCAGCGCCGGGCCAGCCGGTTGACCAGATACAGGCCCCGGCCGCCCTCGTCCGTCGCCCTGGCCTGCCGCAGCCTGGGCAGCTGCGGCACGTCGTCACCGACCTCGCAGCGCAGCGTGTCGGTGCGCAGCAGCCGCAACGTGATGGGCCGCTCGGCGTAGCGGACGGCGTTGGTCACCACCTCGCTGACCAGCAGCTCCACGGAGTCCGACAGATCCGTCAGGTCCCAGCGCTCCAGCGCCCGCCGCGCCAGCCGGCGGGCCTGCCGCGCGGTCTGGGCGCGCGGATCGAGGTACCAGTAGGCCACGTCGCTGGGCGGGATGCCGTCGAAGCGGGCCGCCAGCAGCGCGATGTCGTCGTCCCGGTCGCCGGGGCCGAGGATGTCCAGCACCTCGTCGCACAGAGGCTCCAGCGGCGGCGGGGTGTCGGGGCGGGTCAGCCCCGCGGTGTCGGTCAGCTTCTCGCGCAGCTGCTCGATACCGGTCCACACGTCCCGGTGGCGGGACTCCACCAGGCCGTCGGTGTAGAGCAGCAGCGTGGCGCCGGCCGGGGCGTCCAGCTCCACCGCCTCGAAGTCCACGCCCCCCACCCCGATGGGCGCCCCGGCCGGGACGCGCAGCACCTCGGCGTGGCCGTCGCGGTGCAGCATCACCGGCGGCGGGTGCCCGGCGTTGGCCACCACGATCCGGTGGGCGACCGGGTCGTAGACGGCGTACAGGCAGGTCGCCATCCGGTCGCTGCCCAGCCGCTGGGCCTGCTCGTCGAGGTGGTGCAGCACCTCCTGCGGCGGCAGGTCGAGCCCGGCCAGGGTCTGGGCGGTGGTGCGCAGCTGGCCCATGATCGCCGCGGAGGTCATGGAGTGGCCCATGACGTCCCCGACGACCAGGGCCACCCGGCCGCCGGGCAGCGGTATCGCGTCGTACCAGTCGCCTCCCACCCGGGCGGTCTCGGCCGCCGGCAGGTAGCGGCTGGCCAGCGTCACCCCGGTGGGCTGGGGCAGCTCGTCGGGGAGCATGGTGCGCTGGAGCTCGTCGGCGATGTACGCCTCGCGTCCGTAGAGCACCGCCTTGTCCACGCCCAGCGCGGTGTGCGTGGCCAGCTGCGCGGCCACCAGCAGGTCGTCGCCCTCGAAGGCGGCCCGGTCGGCGCGGCGCAGGAACACGGCCGCGCCGATCACCCGGCGGCGCCCCCGCAGCGGGGCGAGGATCGACCGGCGCCCGGCCGGGATCTCGCGGGCGGGGCCGAGCAGCTCGGGCAGCGCCTCGCGGACGGTGGGCGCGTCGCCGAAGACCGGGCGCACCCCGCGCAGCACCTCGGCCAGCGGGCCGCCGACGCGCACCTCGATCAGCTCCGGCGTCCCGTTCGCCGCGCCCTCCGGCACGGTGTTGAGCAGGGGCAGCGGGAACTCCCCGGTGTCGGAGGGGTCGGCGTCGGCGGACGCCGGGGCGGCGTAGTCGGGCAGCCGGTCGGTGCGGCGCAGCCGCAGCAGGAAGGGCCCGGTGGGGCGCTCGTCCCCCACCGGCAGCGGATCGCGCAGATAGACCAGGATCGCGTCGGAGAACGCCGGGACGCTGGCCCGGCACAGCCCGAGCACGGTCTCGTCCAGATCGACGCCGCGGGCGATCCGCCGGGTGGCGGCTCCCACGAAGCGCAGCCGGTCGCCCCCGCGCCGCTCCCGCTCGGCCCGCTCGTCCGGTTCCTCCGTGCCGGGGTGCCCGGCCGCCGCCGGACCGGCGCCCCGGTCGGCGGGCTCCGGCTCGGCGGGGCGGCTGCGGCCGGCCGGCTCGTCGCCGCCCGCGGGCCGGGTGTGGCCGGTGGGCGGGCGGCGCCCGGCGGCCGGTGCGGGCACCTCCGGCGGGACGGGGGCGTCCCTGGGGGCGGCGGCCGCCAGATCCGACGCGCCCGGCTCGTCCCGGGGATCGGGAAGCGCGGCGTGCGCGGCGTCGGCGCGCCCGGCCGTTCTCTCCGGCGCGGGCGCGGCCGTACGAGCACCGCCGCCCGTCGGCCGGGCAGCGGACTGTCGGGGGGTCGGATACTCCGTCACGCGTTGGGTTTCCATCCGTCCGGGGCCGCGCCGTGCATCGGGCGGGCCCAGCGCTTGAGGACTCAGGGGCGTCGGCAGTTGAGGAAGACCTGTATCTCGGGAGAGACGTCCGTACTGGCCGGCGCGTACGCGAACGACTCCTCCCCGTCGATCTCGAAGCCCGCGTCGGACACCACCTGGCGCAGCTCCTCCCGCAGATAACCGGATACCCGGATCGTGTGGCCCAGGAACGGGATGGCGAAGTCGTCCACGTCCGCCTCGACCATGCCGAGCGCCAGCAGCCCGCCGGGGCGCAGCTGCCCGTGCAGCATCCGCAGGGCGACGGGGATCTCCTTGCGCGGCAGCATCAGCAGCGAGAAGAAGGCGGCGATGCCGTCGAAGGGTCCCAGACCGGCGGTCTCCAGGTCGGCCAGGTCCATCAGGCGGAAGTCGGCGCCGGGGACGTTGGCCCGGCCCAGCTCGATCATGCCGGGCGAGATGTCGATGCCGGTGACCCGGTGGCCGGCGTCGGCGAGCTGCCGGGCGGTGGGGACCCCGGTGCCGCAGCCGACGTCGAGCACCCGCGAGCCGGCGGGCAGCTCCTTCGCCAGCCAGGCGCCGGCGGTCAGCTGCCCCTCCTTGTGGGGGAAGACGTCGTCGTATCGGTCGCCGATCGCGTCGAACGCCTCGGCCTGTCCGGCGCGGTCGATCGCCGCTCTCTCGTAGCCCGTGTACACCTGGTGGCCTTCCGTGTCGCTCACGCTGGGGCTCCTCTCGCGGCGGTGCGCCAAATACCTTGTATGGAAAGGTAGTTGGCTGTGATGGGCTTTCCGCCGAGTCCGGGGGTGATCCTACTTTCGACGCCCGGGGGCACAGCAAGGGAATGCGGAACGTCCTCCGCCATCATGCGAGACGCGCGGCCGCCCCACCATCCCTTTCAACCGATCCGTGCGGGTTCGCGGTCCCAGTCGCCCGGCAGCGGCGGAATCCGCCAGCCGGGATCGGGCCGCCAGTCCTCCCATCCGTCGCGGAAGGGACTGCCCCAGTCGCGCACCACCTCCACCGCGCGCCGCCCGGCGGCCCGTACACGCCCGGCCTGGGCGGCGTCCATCAGGCCGACGCGCTGCGCCTGCTCGAACTCGTCCTCGTCCCGCCACTGCCAGGTTCGGTCGGGGTGGACGGTGATGTCCAGGAAGTGGTCCTCGGAGTCCACTCCGCCCGCCCAGCGGTGCAGGGGCTCCTCCAGATTGACGTACCAGTTCCTGAACCGCCAGCCGCGGTCCCAGAACAGCCACACCGACCAGGGCTCGCCGGCCCGCGCGAGCTTGAGGACCCCGGTGCCGAACCACCGCGACCGCACCGCCCGGCGCGGCTTGGTGTAGCGGGTGGCGAGCGGCTCGCGGTGCACGGGCGTGCCGTCGGCGAGTTCCGGCTTGACGCAGGCGGTCCCCGGCGCCATCCACACGGCGAGCAGTTCGGGGGTGTCGCGGACGACGGTCACCGGACGGCAGATGTGCAGGGCGTCGCCGCCGTTGGCCCGGTACCGCCACAGGATGTGCTCGCCGGCCCTCCAGCGGGTGCCGCCCGCCGCGTGTGTGTGATCCGCCGTGTCCGCCGTCATGCACGGATCTTAGGCCCGCTCCGGGGGCCGGACCCAGGATCCGGGCCTGCCCGCGGCCCGCGGCGCGGGCCGGGGGCAGGCCCGGGACGGGTCAGGGACGGGTCATGCGCAGCACGTCCAGGGCCCGGTCGAGCTGCTCCAGAGTGAGCATGCCGCGCTCGACGTAACCGGCCTCCAGGACGACCTCGCGGATGGTCCTGCGCTCGGCCAGGGACCGCTTGGCCACCTTCGCGGCCTCCTCGTAGCCGATGTAGCGGTTGAGCGGGGTCACCACGGACGGGGAGGACTCGGCGTACTCGCGGGCCCGCTCGGCGTCGGCCTCGATGCCGTCGACCGTGCGGTCGGCCAGCAGCCGGGAGGAGTTCGCCAGCAGCCGGACCGACTCCAGCAGGTTCCGGGCGATGACGGGGAGCATGACGTTCAGCTCGAAGTTGCCCGACGCGCCGGCCACCGCGACCGTGGCGTCGTTGCCCATGACCTGCGCGGCGACCATCAGGACCGCCTCGGGGACCACCGGGTTGACCTTGCCGGGCATGATCGAGGAGCCGGGCTGGAGATCGGGCAGGCGGATCTCGGCCAGCCCGGTGCGCGGGCCCGAGGACATCCAGCGCAGATCGTTGCAGATCTTGGTCAGGCTCACGGCGATGGTGCGCAGCTGCCCGGAGGTCTCCACCAGGGCGTCCCGGGCGCCCTGGGCCTCGAAGTGGTCACGGGCCTCGGTCAGCGGCAGCCCGGTGGCGCGGGCGATCTCGGCGATGACAGCCGCCGGGAAGCCCGGCGGGGTGTTGATGCCGGTGCCCACCGCGGTGCCGCCCAGCGGCAGCTCGGCCAGCCGCGGCAGGCAGGCGCGCAGCCGTTCCACCCCGTAGCGCACCTGCGCCGCGTAGCCGCCGAACTCCTGGCCGAGCGTGACGGGCGTGGCGTCCATCAGATGCGTGCGGCCGGACTTGACGACCTCGGCGAACTCCTCGGCCTTGCGCTCCAGCGCCTGTGCCAGGTGCTCCAGCGCGGGGATCAGGTCGCCGGTGACGGCGGCGGTGGCCGCGATGTGGATGGAGGAGGGGAAGACGTCGTTGGAGGACTGGCTGGCGTTGACGTGGTCGTTGGGGTGCACCGGCGCGCCCAGGCTCTCGCTCGCGAGCGTGGCCAGCACCTCGTTCATGTTCATGTTGGAGGAGGTGCCGGAGCCGGTCTGGAAGACGTCCACGGGGAAGTGGTCGTCCCAGCGGCCCTCGGCGACCTCCTCGGCGGCCTGTTCGACGGCCCGGGCCAGACCCGCGTCCAGGACGCCGAGCTCGGCGTTGACCCGGGCCGCGGCGGCCTTGATCCGGGCCAGCGCCTGGATGTGCGCGCGTTCCAGGCGCCGGCCGGACAGGGGGAAGTTCTCCACGGCGCGCTGCGTCTGCGCCCGCCACCTGGCGTGGGCGGGCACCCGCACCTCGCCCATGGAGTCGTGCTCGATCCGGTATTGCCGCTTGTCGTCGCTCGTCCCGGTCATGGGGACGAATCTAACGGGGACGGGCCGGTCAGTCCGCGGAGCGCACCGGGATGGAGGTGACGAAGGGCTGGGCCGGGCCCGGGTCGGTGAAGAAGTCGTTGCCCTTGTCGTCGACGACGACGAAGGCGGGGAAGTCCTCGACCTCGATCCGCCAGACCGCCTCCATGCCCAGCTCCTCGTACTCCAGGACCTCCACCTTCCTGATGCAGTCCTGGGCCAGGCGCGCGGCCGGGCCGCCGATGGAGCCGAGGTAGAAGCCGCCGTGCCTGGCGCAGGCGTCGGTGACCTGCTTGCTGCGGTTGCCCTTGGCCAGCATCACGAAGGAGCCGCCCGCGGCCTGGAACTGCTCGACGTAGGCGTCCATGCGGCCGGCGGTGGTCGGGCCGAAGGAACCCGAGGCGTAGCCCTGCGGGGTCTTGGCCGGGCCCGCGTAGTACACGGCGTGGTCGCGCAGGTAGGCCGGCATCTCCTCGCCCGCGTCCAGCCGCTCCTTGATCTTGGCGTGGGCGATGTCGCGGGCGACGACCAGCGGGCCGCTCAGGGACAGCCGGGTCTTGACCGGGTACTTGGACAGCTCGGCGCGGATCTCGTCCATCGGCCGGTTGAGGTCGATCCTCACCACGTCCGAGTCGAGGTCGGCGTCGGTGGTGTCGGGCAGGAAGCGCGCCGGGTCCCTCTCCAGCTCCTCCAGGAAGACGCCCTCGGCGGTGATCTTCGCCAGCGCCTGGCGGTCGGCGGAGCAGGACACGGCGATGGCCACCGGGCAGGAGGCGCCGTGGCGCGGCAGGCGGACGACGCGCACGTCGTGGCAGAAGTACTTGCCGCCGAACTGGGCGCCGATGCCCAGTTTCTGGGTGAGCTCGAAGACCTTCTCCTCC
Organism: Streptomyces mangrovi; assembly: GCF_900114215.1. Classification (GTDB taxonomy): domain Bacteria; phylum Actinomycetota; class Actinomycetes; order Streptomycetales; family Streptomycetaceae; genus Streptomyces; species Streptomyces barkulensis. The sequence continues at coordinate 402,436 of NZ_FOSG01000002.1, forward strand.
AGCTGGAGGTCCCGGAAGCCGTGGCCGGCCGGGGAGCCTTCGGTGGGCAGGGAGTCCAGGTAGTGGGCGGAGGCGTACTTGGCGGTCTTGAGCGCGTACTCGGCCGAGGTGCCGCCGACGACGATCGCCAGGTGGTACGGCGGGCAGGCGGCCGTGCCCAGGGAGCGGATCTTCTCCTCCAGGAAGCGCATCATGGCGCCCTCGTTCAGGACGGCCTTGGTCTCCTGGTAGAGGAAGGACTTGTTGGCGCTGCCGCCGCCCTTGGCCATGAACAGGAACTTGTAGGCGTCGCCGTCGGCGGCGTACAGCTCGACCTGGGCCGGGAGGTTGGTGCCGGTGTTCCTCTCCTCCCACATGGTCAGCGGGGCCATCTGGGAGTAGCGCAGGTTGAGCTGGTGGTAGGCGTCGAAGACGCCGCCGGACAGGGCCTTCTCGTCGTCGCCCTCGGTCAGCACGTTCTGGCCGCGCTTGCCCATCACGATCGCGGTGCCGGTGTCCTGGCACATCGGCAGGACGCCGGCGGCGGCGATGTTGGCGTTCTTCAGCAGGTCCAGCGCCACGAAGCGGTCGTTGGGGGACGCCTCGGGGTCGTCCAGGATGCGGCGGAGCTGGGCCAGGTGGGCCGGGCGCAGGTAGTGGGAGATGTCGTGCATCGCCTCGGCCGCGAGCTTGCGCAGGGCCTCCGGCTCGACCTTCAGGAAGGTGCGTCCGCCCGCCTCGAAGGTGCTGACGCCCTCGGCGGTGACCAGGCGGTAGGGGGTGGTGTCCTCGCCCAGGGGGAGGAGTTCGGTGTAGTCGAACTCCTCGGAGGCCGGGCGGGAGGCCGCGTGGGACGGGCGGGGGTCGGCAGGCATGGACGGTCTCTTCCTCTCGACGGTGGCGCCTCACAGGGTATGACCCCCGAACGGGTGGCGGTGGTGTGAGGTGCGGCTCAGCCGCCGGGCCGGGCTCCCGGCCGAACCCCGGCCGACGCGGCACTGGTCGCGATGTATCGCGTTCGCTAGGGTGGCGGTGTGGACGAGAAGACCTCCCTGCGCAAGCAGCCCGCGGCACGGCCCTCCGCCGCCTCCCCGGCGGACGTACGCGCTTCCGACGCCGACCGCGACCGGGTGGCGGAGATCCTGCGCGAGGCGCTCGCTCAGGGGCGGCTGGACGCCGACGAGCACGCCGAGCGGATCGAGGCGGTGTACCGGGCCAGGACGGTGGGCGAGTTGCGGCCGCTGGTGCGCGACCTCCCGGCCGGGCGGGAGGCGGCTCCCCACTCGAGCCGCCCGGCGTCCGGCGGGGACGGCGACCATGTGATCGCGGTCTTCGGCGGGGCCTCGCGCAAGGGGCGCCGGCGGGTGGGCGCGAGGACCAACGCCTTCGCGCTGTTCGGCGGGATCGAGATCGACCTGACCGAGGCGCTCTTCGAGCGGCGGGAACTCGTCGTCAACGCCACGGCCGTCTTCGGCGGCATCGAGATCAAGGTGCCGGAGAACGTGACCCTGCGCGGCTCGGGCAGCGGGATCATGGGCGGCTACGACGTGGAGGCCAGGGAGTCGGAGGATCCGGACGCCCCGGTGGTCGTGGTGCGCGGCGTGGCGGTCTTCGGCGGGGTCGAGGCGAAGGCGGAGCGCGGCAAGCGCCTGCGGGACCTGCGCCGCTGACACCCCGTTTCCGTTCCGCCTCCCGTTCCGCCGGCCGGATGCGTACACGTGCGCACCGCCCGTACGGCCCTCCCCTGTCCGGGCCGTACGGGCGGTGCGCGCGACGGTGCACGGCGGTGCACGGCGGCGCGTGGCGGGCTCACGCCCGGTGCCGCACGCGGGCGGTCACTCCGTGCGCAGCCCGTCCGGGCGCATCATCCGCCACAGCGGCGGCAGGCTGAGGACGGTCACCAGCAGCACCACCCCGGCGCCGATGCCCGTCATGGCCCCCAGGCTCGTCCAGTGGACGGCGACCGGTACGGAGACCAGCTTCAGCAGCACCGCGCCCAGCCCGATCCCGCCCGCGGCCGCCAGGAACAGGCCGAGCGCCACGGGCAGCGCGGTCTGCCACAGCACCGACCAGCCCAGCGTGGAGCGCCGGGTGCCGAAGGCGATCAGCACCGACAGCAGCTTCCTGCGCTCGCGCAGCTGCTCCAGGGTGGAGACGACCATGCTGGCGCCGATCAGCAGCATCACCCCGGCCGCCCCGGCGTACAGCGCCCGCTGGACGGCGGCGAACCTGCTCGACTGCTCGGTCGCGCTCACCCTCATGACCTGGGTCTGGGGGGAGCCGGTCTCCACCGCGTTGCGGACGTGCTCGGCCGCGTCCGGCACGGCCGGGTCGAGTTTGACGGAGAACTCGGCCCGTACGCCCGTCGCCCGGGTGAGGTCGAGCGCCCCGGGGGTGGCGAGGACTCCCCCGATGTACATGCCCATGACGCCCTCGCGCGGCTCGACCCCGGAGGCGTCGCGGGGGACGGACCAGGGCAGGGCCTCCTCCGTCCGCACGTACCTCTCCTCCTCCTCCGAGTAGACCGGGGCGTTGAGGTCGAAGCGTGCGCCGGGGCGCGCGCCGGGCTCCTCCACCCCGTCCATGACCGGTGACGCGAGGAAGACGTCCCCGTCCTCGCAGGAGGCGATCTCGGCCAGCTGCTCCAGGGCGGCGCAGTCGGCGACGGTGATGCTCGTCCAGGGAGTTTCCCCGTCGGGCTCGGCACCGGCCTCCGGCACGCGCACGCCGGCGGTGCCCACCACCCGGCTCACACCGCGGGCCCCCTCCAGCGCCCCGGTCAGCTCGGCGGCCTGACCGCCGTCACGGAGATCCCGCGTGATCACCAGATCCGCGCGGGAGGTGTCGTGCCCGGTGGAGCGCGTGTAGTCGCCCTCGACCCCGCCGAACAGCATCTGGACGGCGATGGCTCCGGCGACCGCGACGGTGATGCCGCTGACCGCCCGGGCTCCGGGACCACTGTCGAGCTGGAGGCGGCGGACGGCGAGCTGGACGGACAGGGGGCCGCCGCGCATCCGGTTGACGGCCCACTCCACCAGCCAGGGCAGCACGGCCGTGACCCCGGTCAGCAGCAGCACGATGCCCGCGGCGATCCGGTAGGTGTCGATCGTCCCCCGCTCCGCGTCGATCCCGCCGATCAGGGGCAGGAGCAGCACCAGCCCGATTCCGGGCGGCACCAGCCGCCACCACAGCCGGCGCCTGCGGACGCCCGCGTCGCGCACGACGCCGAGCGGTTCGATGGCGACCCCGCGCAGCGCGAACAGGGCGACGGCGACGGCGGAGACGGGCACGGCCACCGCGATCAGTGCGGTCAGCAGGGCGCTGGGCCGTACGTCGGCGGGGAAGACGCTGATGTCGAAGATCTCCGCCCGTCCGATGAGTCCACGCACCGGCAGGAACAGCGCGGCACCGACGGCGAGTCCGAGGAGCGCGCCGACCAGCGACTCGCCGGCCGCGATCCGCCGCACCATCCGGCTGTCGGCGCCGACCAGGCGCAGCGCGGCCAGCCGGCGGTCCCGGCGTTCGCCGCCGAAGCGCACCGAGGTGGCGATGAAGACCCAGACCGGGAACAGCAGCACCACACAGATGACGACCACCAGCAGCAGCAGTACCGCGTCCAGCGGCTCCGGTTCGCCCACCTCGTCGAACCGGTCGACCCGCATCGCGCTGCTCCCGAACCGGGAGAGGGTGTCACTGCCCGCCAGGAAGGTGAGCTCCTTCGGGCCGAGCAGTCCCTCGTCACCGATGGTGCCGGTGATCCGGTGGGGGAGCCGCTCCCTGAGGAGCTCGCCCTCCGGGGAGGCGAGCAACTCCCCCAGCGCCGGTGAGACGACCATCTCGCCGGGAGCGGGCAGCCGCTCCACGCCCGGCGGGACCGGCGGGTTGCTCCCCTCCGGCTCGATGTACCGGCCGCGGACGCCCTCGCCGCGGAACTCGGTGTCGCTCCAGGTGTAGAGGGCGCTGCGGTCGGAACGCTCGACCTGGCCGAAACCGAAGTTCTCCCGGGCCTCCCCGCGTGCCTCGCGGGCCCCCAGCATGTTCGGCACGGAGGCCGCGACCATCAGCACGGCGACGCCGAGGCCGACGCCGACGGCCGTGAGCACGGTGCGCACCCAGCTCTCGCGGCCCCCGGCGAGCGCGAAGCGGGCGCCCATCGCCAGGTCGGCCGCCCAGCGGGCCGCACCCGAGGGGCCGGTGGGCGGTGCGGGCTCAATGGCGGGTCCCGGGGCGGGGGATGCCTGCGGCGCCCTGGAGTCCAGTGCGCTCACAGGGCGCCCGCCATGTCGCGCACCCTGCCGTCGCGGACGACGATCTCGCGGTCGGAGTACGCGGCGACCCGGGCCTCGTGGGTGACCAGCACGACGGCCGCGCCGGTGTCGTGCGCGGCGTCGGTCAGCAACTGCATCACCCGCTCGCCGTTGAGGGAGTCCAGCGCGCCGGTCGGCTCGTCGGCGAAGACCACGCGCGGCCCGGTGACCAGGGCCCGGGCGACGGCGACCCGCTGCCCCTGGCCGCCGGAGACCTGTCCGGGGCGGTGGTGGCGCACGTCGTCCACCTCCAGCCGCTCCAGCCATCCGGTGGCCCGCTTCTCGGCCTCCCTGCGGCCCATGCCGGTCAGCCGCAGCGGCAGGGCGACGTTCTCGGTGCAGGTCAGCTCGGGAACGAGCTGACCGAACTGGAAGATGAAGCCGAACTCCGAGCGGCGCAGGGCGCTGCGCTCGGCGTCGGACATGGCCGACAGCTCGCGTTCCCGGTAGTGGACGGTGCCGGAGTCGGGCCGGATGATCCCGGCCAGGCAGTGCAGCAGGGTGGACTTGCCGGAGCCGGAGGGGCCCATCACCGCGACGACCTCGCCGGGGCGGACGGAGAAGTCCGCCCCGTCCAGGGCGGGGGTGGGGCCGTAGGACTTGTGCAGTCCGGCGGCGTTCAGAAGCGGGTCGGCGGTGGTCATCCGCGTACCTCCCGGGCGAGTTGGTCGAGGCGCGCGGCGGTCAGCTCCAGCCAGCGCAGATCGGCTTCGAGGTGGAACAGCGCGTGGTCGCAGATGAGCTGGTCGGCCAGGTCGCCGCTTCTCTTGCGCTGCGTCAGCTCCCTCATCAGGCGCAGGTGTTCGGCGCGCTGGACGTCCAGCAGCTCCCCCGCGTCACGCCCGGTCAGCAGGGCGAGGACGACCTTGGTGTAGAGGGTGGACTGGAGGTACGGCTCGGGCTTCTCGGGCCGGCCGAGCCATCCGGCGACGTCGGTGATCCCGGCGTCGGTGATGGCGTAGCGCTTGCGCTCGGGACCTTCTCCGGGCTCGACGCCCTCGACCTCCACCAGGCCGTTCTTCAGCAGCCGGGACATGGTCGAGTAGACCTGTCCGTAGTGGAGCGGGCGGTCGTGGCCGAAGCGCTCGTCGAAGGCGCGCTTGAGGTCGTATCCGTGGCGGGGCCCGGATTCGAGGAGCCCCAGCAGGGTGTGGCCGATGGACATGCCGACGACTGTACACCACGTGTATACACGCGATGTATACGTGCGGTGCATACGCGAGGCGCACGCGTCGCGGCCCGCGCCGGCCGCGGGTCCGGCGCGGGCGGGGGCGGGGGCGGGGGCGGGGGCGGGGGCGGGCGGCTCGGACTACTCCTCCGAGCGCGGCGGGCGGCCCCGGCGCGGATGGGGGCGGGCCTCGCCGGGCATGCGCCCCGCCTCGTTCAGGGCCTTGCGCAGCAGGTAGTCGACCTGGGCGTTGGTGCTGCGCAGCTCGTCCGCCGCCCACTTCGCGAGCGCGTCGTGGACGGCGGGGTCCAGCCGCAGCAGCATCTGCCGGCGTTCGCGCCGGGGCCGCCGCGGCCGCTCCTGCTCGGGGCCGCCGCCCTCCGGCGGCCCCTCCGGCCGGGTGCTCACTGGTAGAGCGACCCCGTGTTGAGGACCGGCTGCGGGGAGCGGTCGCCGCAGAGCACCACCAGCAGATTGCTCACCATGGCGGCCTTGCGCTCCTCGTCCAGCTCGACGAAGTCCTGGGACGCGATCCGCTCCACGGCGTCCTCGACCATGCCGCAGGCCCCCTCCACGATGGTCCGGCGCGCCGCGACCACGGCGCCCGCCTGCTGGCGCTGGAGCATCGCGGCGGCGATCTCGGGGGCGTACGCCAGGTGCGTGAAGCGCGACTCGACGATCCGCACGCCCGCCGCCCGCACCCGGACGGTCAGTTCGACGGCGAGCTTCTCGGTGATCTCCTCGGCGTTGCCGCGCAGCGACAGGCCGTCCTCGTCGTAGGCGTCGTAGGGGTACTCGATGGCGATGTGCCGCACGGCCGCCTCGGTCTGGGTGGAGACGAACTCCACGAAGTCGTCCACCTCGAAGGTGGCCTGGGCGGTGTCCTCCACCTGCCAGACGACGACGGCCGCCAGCTCGACCGGGTTGCCGTAGGCGTCGTTGACCTTGAGGATCGCCGTCTCGTGGTTGCGCACCCGGGTGGAGACCTTCTTGCGGGTGGTCAGCGGGTTCACCCAGCGCAGGCCGTCCTTGCGAATGGTGCCGGTGTAGCGCCCGAAGAGCTGGACGACCCGGGCCTCCCCCGGTGCGACCATGTTGAGGCCGGCCATCGCGAAGACCGAGCCGATCATCAGCAGCCCCCCGGCGGCGATCAGCGCCACTCCGGCACCGCCCGTACCGCCCTCGACGAGCATCGCGCCCCCCACCACGGCGCCGGCCCCGGCCAGCAGGCCCAGCAGGCCCAGCAGCAGGGCGAGGCCGCCGGGGACGGAGTGCGCGGGCCTCTCGCGCACCTGCGGGGCGGGCATCTCGGGAAGTTCTCTGGCGGCCGGCGCGTTCTGCGCGGTCTCGACGGACATGACGGTCCCCCGTTTCCATGAAGTGACTCTCTAGCAAAGTGATAGCACTTTATCGCGGTGCCTCACCCTCGCGGAAGAGGGGGGTGCGAAAAGCCCGGGCCCCGCCGTACGGCGGGGCCCGGGACGGAAGGACGGAAAGCCCGTGCTCGGGGCGGTCTACCGCTCCCCGCTCCGCGGCGGGCCGGCGGAGCCGGCGCCCTCCCCCGGCTCCGGGGGCGGCACGGTCCCGGGCGACTTGGGCGACCTGGGCGCCTCGACGGCGGGCGGCGGAGCGGCCGACGCCGGATCGACGGTGCCGGCGGGCACGGCGTGGCCCGCCGCGTACGACCGCAGTGAGACGACGACGGACTTGAGCACCGCCACCAGCGGCACGGCCGTCACCGCGCCGGGGATGCCCGCGATCAGGCTGCCGCCGGTCACCGCCAGCACCACGCCGAGGGGGTGCACCCTCGCCAACTTGCCCAGGATGAACGGCTGGAGCACATGCCCCTCCAGCTGCTGCACGGCCAGCACCACCGCCAGGACGAGCAGTGCCGACACCACGCCGTTGGCCACGAACGCGACGATGACGGCCAGCGTTCCGGAGGCGAAGGCTCCGACGATCGGGATGAAGGAGAAGAGGAAGACGAACACGGCCAGCGGAACGGCCATCGGGACGTCCAGGAAGTAGATGCCGACACCGATGAAGAACCCGTCGATGAAGGCCACGATCACCGTGCCGCGCACATAGCCGGTGAGCGTCATCCACGCCCTGGGCCCGGCACTCGCCATGCCGTCGCGCGCTACCCGGGGCACGAAGTTGAGCGTCCACTCCCACACCCGCCGGCCGTCGTAGAGCAGGAAGATCGTCACGAACAGCGCCAGCACCGCGCCGGAGAGGAACTCCACCACGACGGTCACACCCTGCAGCCCGGCGCTGGTGATCTCCTGGCTGTTGCTGCCGAGCCAGTCGTTCAGGCTGTCGGCGATGTTGTTGATCTGCGCCTCGGTGACGTGGAAGGGGCTGTTGAGCAGCCAGGTCTTCAGCTCCTCGATGCCGTCCTGGACCTGTCGGGTGAGGTCGTCGAGGTTCTCCATCACCTGCCAGACCACGAACCAGCCGACCAGGCCCAGCATCGCCAGGCCCGCGACGAAGGTGATCGCGGTGGCCAGACCGCGCCCCACGCCCAGCCGGCGCAGCCGGGCGACCGTCGGCTGGAGCAGCGCGGTGAACAGCAGACCGACGGCGAAGGACAGGACGAGCAGGCTGACGGCGCTGATCACCTTCATCAGGACGTAGATGACCCCGGCCAGGATCAGCAGCCGCCAGCCGGCCTCGGCCGCCACCCTCATCCCCCACGGCACCATGGTCGCGGGCGGCGGCGGCACCGGCTGGGGGGAGGCGGGGCCCGGGCCGCCCGGAGGCGGCCCGCCGGAGGTCACGGGCGGCGCCGAGGGGTCGGCGCCGTCCTCGTCGTCGGCGCGTGCCAGCCGCTCGGACAGCCGGTTGGCGGCACGCGAAACCCCCGCCTTAAGACCTTGAAGTCTCGACATGCCGCTTCCTTCGCCCCCGGTGTTCTGTTCGACCGGACCCAGTATGGCCGGTTCCGCCCCGATCCGGCGTGTCCGCCGTATCCGCCGTATCGACCCGTCCCATAGGGGGACGACGCTACCGGGGTAAAGGGTTGCTCCTTTACCGACATGCCAAACCCCCCGCCGGTGGGCGGGGGGTTCGGGGCGGGAGCCGGGACGGCCGCCGGGGCGGCTCGGCGCGAAGGCTTCAGTACCAGCTCAGCACCAGCTCAGTACCAGTGGTTGGCCTGCCAGAACTCCCAGGCGCCGCAGGGGCTGCCGTAGCGGTCGTTCATGTAGTTCAGGCCCCACTTGATCTGGGTGGCCGGGTTGGTCTGCCAGTCGGCTCCGGCCGAGGCCATCTTGGAGCCGGGCAGCGCCTGGACGAGGCCGTACGCGCCGGAGGACGGGTTCTGGGCCTTGTAGTTCCAGCCGCTCTCGCGCTCGATGATGTTGGAGAAGCACTGGAACTGGCCGGCGCCCACGATCTGCTGGGCCATCGCCTTGACCTGGGCGACGGTGTAGGAGCTCTGCACCGCGAAGTCGGTGCGCTCCGCGGAACGGCTGGCGGCCTGCTGCCTGGCCTCCTCCCGCTTCTTCGCCTCCTCGGCGGCCTTCTCGGCAGCCTCCCTCTTGGCCTGGGCGTCCTTGGCCGCCTGCTTGCGGGCCGCCTCCTCGGCGGCCTTCTTCGCCGCGGCGTCGGCCGCGACCACGGCGTTGTCCGCCTGCTGTGTGAGGGAAGCTGTCTGAGCCTGCTGGCCTGCGGGTATGTCGGCGAGGAGCGTCGCGTCAGCGGCAGTGGCCTCGACCGGTTCGGCCGTTCCCTGCTCACTGCCCGAGGCCACACCGACGACGGCGCCGACGGTGGTGACCGCGGTGGCGGACGCCACTGCGAACCCCCGGACCGAGATCCGAGTCACACGGTTTCCTTCCACACTGCCCGCTCAGGTGACCCCGCGGGCGCAATCGTGCCCCTGGCTCGGGCCTCCCCACGTACTGGCCACGGGAGGCGCTGGCCCGGCCGGACCCTTCCCCGCAAGGGGAGGGGCCGCGTGGTGCTTCGGGCGGCATACGGCGCGCTGCTGTTGACTTGTGGGTCCGCGCCGGATGGTGCGGACGGTGTTCGTGTGCCGTATGCGGGGCCTGACAGGACCCACACACTGCCGGAGACGGAACCGTGGATGCAATTCCGTGACACGTGGGAAAGCTCACATTCCGTTTCGCGGACCGGTTGGAAGGAAAAGGGCGCGCGAAAAGCCCCGCACGGCTAGGCTGCTGCGCTTCGCCGCACGGGGCCGTTCGCGAATGGGCTCAGATCCGGCCGTCCTCCAGCATTTCGGTCACCAGCGCCGCGATCGGCGACCGTTCGGACCGGGTGAGGGTGATGTGCGCGAAGAGCGGGTGGCCCTTGAGCCGTTCGACCACCGCGGCCACCCCGTCGTACCGCCCCACGCGCAGGTTGTCGCGCTGGGCGACGTCGTGGGTGAGGACGACCCGTGAGTCCTGGCCGATCCTCGAGAGGACCGTCAGCAGCACGTTCCGCTCCAGCGACTGGGCCTCGTCGACGATCACGAAGGCGTCGTGCAGGGAACGGCCGCGGATGTGCGTGAGCGGCAGCACCTCCAGCATGCCGCGGGCCGTGATCTCCTCGATCACCTCGCGTGTCGTCACCGCCGAGAGGGTGTCGAAGACCGCCTGCGCCCAGGGGTTCATCTTCTCGTCGGCGGTGCCCGGCAGATAGCCCAGGTCCTGGCCGCCGACCGCGTACAGCGGCCGGAACACCATCACCTTGCTGTGCTGCCGCCTCTCCAGCACGGCCTCCAGCCCGGCGCACAGCGCCAGCGCGGACTTGCCGGTACCGGCCCGGCCGCCCATCGAGACGATGCCGATCTCCGGATCGAGCAGCAGATCCAGTGCGACGCGCTGCTCGGCGCTGCGCCCGTGGATGCCGAACGCCTCGCGGTCCCCGCGCACCAGCCCGACCCGCCCCTCGGGCGTGACCCTGCCCAGGGCCCTGCCCCGCTCGGACTGCAGGACCAGGCCGGTGTGCACCGGCAGTTCGGCCGCCTCGGGCACGTACACGCTCTCCGCGGCGAACAGTTCGTCCACGTCCTCGGCCGCCAGGGTCAGCTCCGTCATCCCCGTCCAGCCGGACTCGGTGACGGCCAGTTCGGCCCGGTACTCCTCGGCCAGCAGGCCGACGGAGGACGCCTTGATGCGCAGTGGCAGATCCTTGGAGACGACCGTGACGTCGTACCCCTCGGCCTGGAGGTTCCTGGCCACCGCCAGGATGCGCGAATCGTTGTCGAGCGGCCTGCCGTGGTCGCCGCGCATGGTGGAGGGCAGCACGGCCGGATCCGAGTGGTTGAGCTCGACCCTGAGCGTGCCGCCCAGCTCGCCGATCGGGATCGGGGCGTCCAGCCGCCCGTGCAGTACGCGGTACTCGTCCAGCCGTCTGAGGGCCTGGCGGGCGAAGTAGCCCAGCTCAGGATGGTGGCGCTTGGCCTCCAACTCCGTGACCACGACCACCGGGAGCACGACTTCGTGCTCGTCGAAGCGGGTCACGGCCGACGGGTCGGCGAGCAGGACGCTGGTGTCGATGACGTAGGTGCGCCGGTCTTCCCGGCGCTTGGTGCTGGTCACCACGGATGGACCTACCCCCTCGGAAGAGGTCGGGGTGCGACGGCGTCGCGGGGGATGAGGCCGGGCTCCGGCCCGTGCACGGGCCGGGCGCCGGCCCTCCGCGTCCTCGCCGTGCGTCTGCCCGCACGGTCGTCCGTGGTGTGCAAGGGGCCTCCCGGGGCCGTCTCCCTGCGCCGGGAGCCGGCCTGGAGGGGGTATTCCCTTCCGGGGCCGCCGCCATGCCCCGGCATATGCCTACGGTGCGATGAACGGCCGATGTCCCCCGGACGAGGGACACCGGCCGCAGCGGGGACCGCGTCCGTCAACCCCCGTAGCGGCGGTGGCGGGCCGCGTAGTCGCGCAGGGCGCGCAGGAAGTCCACCTTCCGGAAGGCGGGCCAGAACACGTCGCAGAAGTAGTACTCGGAGTGGGCGCTCTGCCAGAGCATGAAGCCCGACAGCCGCTGTTCGCCGCTGGTGCGGATCACCAGGTCCGGGTCGGGCTGCCCGCGCGTGTACAGATGCTCGGCGATGTCCTCCAGGGCGAGGTCCTCCGCGAGCTCCTCCAGGGTCGCGCCCCGCGCGGCCCGGTCGGCGAGCAGGGAGCGCACCGCGTCCACGATCTCCTGCCGGCCGCCGTAGCCGACGGCGACGTTGACGAGTATCCCGCGGTTGCCCCGGGTGCTCTCCTCGGCCTCCTTCAGCACGCGCTGGGTGTGGTCGGGCAGCAGGTCCGGCGTACCGACGTGGTGCACCCGCCAGCGGCCGTCCGAGGCCAGGTCGCGCACCGCGTCCTCGATGATGCCCAGCAGCGGCCTGAGTTCCTCGGCCGGCCGGCTGAGGTTGTCCGTGGACAGCAGCCACAGGGTGACCACCTCGACGTCCGTCTCGGCGCACCAGCCCAGCATCTCGCGGATCTTCTCGGCCCCCGCCTGGTGGCCCTGCTCGGTCGTGCCGCCGGAGGCGCGCGCCCAGCGGCGGTTGCCGTCGAGGATGACGCCGATGTGCTTGGGCACCTGCTCGTGGTCGAGACGCCCTTCCACCCGGTGGGCGTAGAGCCTGTAGACCAGGCGGCGCAGCCACCGGGGATACCGGGTGCGTCCCCGGGAAGATTGCAGCATCGGTTTGTTCAGCCCCTCCATGCAGGTCCCGAGCGCCAGGTCCTGTCCGGTCGTGTCTTCGCGGATCGGCCCGCGGCGCCCTGTGGCCCCTCTCCCCCCGCCAAGGCGCCTTCGCCCGGACGGATCCGGGAGGGGTGTGGGGGAGACCGCGGCTCGCGCCCGGCCGGGGCGGGCCGCGAAGAACCGGACGGACAGGTCCTCAGCACCTTACTGCCACGCCGTGCGGCCGCACGAGCCGGGAATGTCACAGAACGGCGATAAGACAGTGATAGGCAGAGCCCATGAACGACACGCCCCCGTACCGCCCCGACGAGTCCCGCTACGACACCATGCGCTACCGCCGCTCCGGACGCAGCGGACTGCTGCTCCCGGAGATCTCCCTGGGCCTGTGGCACAACTTCGGCGACGACCGCCCGCTGGAGGTCCAGCGGGCGATCCTGCGCCGCGCCTTCGACCTGGGGATCACCCATTTCGACCTGGCCAACAACTACGGCCCGCCGCCGGGGGCGGCCGAGGCCAACTTCGGCCGGCTGCTCGCCCGCGACTTCCGCCCCTACCGCGACGAGCTGGTGATCTCCACCAAGGCGGGCTACCTGATGCACCCCGGGCCGTACGGCGAGTGGGGATCGCGCAAGTACCTGCTGTCCTCACTGGACGCCTCGCTCAGGCGCATGGGCCTGGAGTACGTCGACGTCTTCTACTCCCACCGCTACGACCCCGAGACCCCGCTGGAGGAGACGATGGGCGCGCTGGCGTCCGCCGTCCACCAGGGCAAGGCGCTGTACGTGGGCGTCTCCTCCTACAGCGCGCGGCGCACGCGCGAGGCGGCGCGGATCCTGCGCGAGATGGGGGTGCGGCCGCTGATCCACCAGCCGTCCTACTCCATGATCAACCGCTGGACGGAGGACGACCGCCTGCTGGACACGCTGGAGACGGAGGGCATGGGCTGCATCTCCTTCGCCCCGCTGGCCCAGGGACTGCTCACCGACAAGTACCTGCGCGGCGTCCCGGAGGACTCCCGCGCGGCCCGGGGCACCTCCCTGGACCCGGGCCTGCTGACCGAGGAGGTCGTCGGACGGCTGCGCGCCCTGGCCGCCATCGCCGAGCGGCGCGGCCAGACCCTGGCCCAGCTCGCGCTGAGCTGGGTGCTGCGGGATCCGCGGATGACCTCGGCGCTGATCGGCGCGAGCAGCGTGGCGCAGCTGGAGGCGAACGCGGCGGCGGTGCGGAACCCGGAGCTGACCGCGGAGGAGCTGGCGGAGATCGACACCTACGCCGTCTCGGCGCCCGGCGCGAACATCTGGGCCCTCAGCAGCGAGGGCTAGCGAGGGCCGAGGGCCGCCGCGGCGGGAGCTGGGCGGCGGCCGGAGGGGGAGGCCGGGACGGGGAGGCCGGGACGGGGAGGCCGGGACGGGGAGGCCGGGACGGGGAGGCCGGGACGGGCCCGCAACGAACCCGGGACGGGCCCGAACACAAAGCGGGCCGGTCCGTGGGGGGGGGATACGGACCGGCCCGAGGGGGGGCTTCCACCATAGCCCCTGCCGCGCCGCGCCGCGCGCAACCGCGGCCCGGTTCACACGGTCAGTCCCCCCACCAGCAGCCCCACGAGGGCCCCCGCCACCATGAACGGGCCGAACGGCATGGCCGCCTTGCGGCTCGCCCGCCGGGCGAGGACCAGCGACATCCCGTAGACCGCGCCGAACAGGAAGCCCGCGAACGCCCCGCCCAGGAGCACACCCCAGCCGTACCAGCCAAGGGCCACCCCCACCGGGACCGCCAGCTTGACGTCCCCGAAACCCATGCCACGCGGGTTGACCAGGAACAGCACCAGATACACCCCGCCCAGCACCGCCCCGCCCAGCAGGGCGCGCACCCAGCTTCCGCCCGCTCCCGGCAGCAGGGCCGCGACCCCGAGCAGGACGGCGCTGCCCGCGGCGAGCGGCAGGGTCACCACGTCCGGCAGCCGGTGGACCCTGCGGTCCACGACCGCCAGCAGCACCGCACACGGCACCAGCAGCAGCCACACGCCCAGCTCCGGCCGCCCCCCGACGGCCGCGGCCACCAGCGCGCACACCACCGCCGTGACGGCCGCCGCCGGCGTGGCGCCCGGCCCGTACAGCCCGTCCCGCCCGTTCCCGCACTCCCCGCACCGGGCCGGCCCGAGCCATCCCGGCAACCTGTGCCCGGCGGGGCAGTGCGCGCGCCACGGCGTTCCCGCCTCGACGGCGAGCCGGTAGGCCGCACGCGGCACGAGCAGCCCGGCGGCGGTGCCGTAGACGGCGGCGAGAACGATCAGTGTCAGGCGCACGCGGCGAGCGTACGGCGGACGGCCCCGCCGGGCATGGGCCCCAGGGCCCACGCCCGGGCCCATCTCCTGTCCCGCGTACGCCCCTTCTGGTAGAACGGCGCTGCGCGGACGGTGCGAACGCCGCGAACGGCGCGGCCCGCGCGGGCCGACGGGCGGCGCGACGAGAGGGCCGGACATGGGGCGCTGGCAGGACGGCAGGGGCACGCTGCGCATCGCGGAGGAAGGCGGTGCGGAAGCGGTCGACGTGCCGGTGGAGATCGCCGCCTCCTACCGGACCCGCACCCGCGGCCTGCTGGGGCGCGACGGCATCGACGGGGCGCTGTTGCTGACGCCCGCCAACAGCGTGCACACCTTCCGGATGCGGTTCGCGATCGATGTCGCCTACCTCGACCACCGGCTGAACGTACTGGCCGTACGGACGATGCGGCCCGGCCGCCTCGGCCTCCCGCGGCCGCGCGCCCGCCATGTGCTGGAGGCCGAGGCGGGCGCCATGGCGCGCTGGGGGCTGCGGCCGGGCGTGCGGGTGACACTGGAAGCGTGACGCCGGGCGCACGCTCCGCCGGTCAGAACCGGGAGTCCGCCGCCAGGTCGGCCGCCATCCCGGCGGCACAGCCCGCCAGCGTGGCCGCACCGGACAGCGCGATCCCCTGGGCCGACATGTCCGTCCGCGAACCGATCATCAGCAGGCTCGCCCCGTAGGCCGCCAGGGGCACGGTCAGCGCGGCCGTCAGATGCGCGGCGGGCGAGCCGCGGAAGGGCTCGCGGTGCAGCCGCGCGGCGGCGAGGGTGGCCGACGCGACGCACAGAGCGGCGGGTATGTGGAAGAGCGCCATGCGCCAGCCCAGCGACTCGACGCGCTCGGGGGTGAGGGCAAACTCGCCGAGCGTCCGGTCGACGAGCAGCTGCGCCACCAGCAGGACCACGATCCCCGCCGCCCACGACCGGAGCACCGCCGGCAGCGCGCCCCCTCGTGTCCCGGAGTTCCCGCGCCCGGGGGCGGGCGCGCCGTACGGGTGGCCGGTCCCGCTCCTGTGTCCACCGCCGATTTCCATGCCCAACCGCCTTACCGTCGTGTCCCTCCCCCTCGTCGCACGACGCCGGGGCGTGCCGAGTGACGGGCCATGAGCCCGTAGACCCAATCCCGGGCCCAACCCGGCTCCGGCCGCCGGTCCCAGGGCCGGGGCCGGCTCCGGCCGGCGGCCGGCGGGTTCCTCAGAGCTTCGGCCGGTCCATGGGGAGCGGCAGCGGCGCCAGCGCCCCGGTCCCGCGCAGGGTCTCGTTCACCGAGAGCACCAGATCCGTCCCCGGCGCCTCCCCGCCCGGACCGGACAGGTCCACGACCACCCCGCCGTGCGCCACGGGCAGCCGCCTGCCCGGCAGACCCTCGGGGACGAGGGCCGCGCGCCCGGCGGAGAGATGGACGGCCCGGCCGCACCGCGGGCCGGCGTTGTCCAGGTCGAAGGCCTCCCGGACCGCGGACATCAGAGCGCGGTCGGCGAAGTCCCCCCAGTCGGTGTCCCAGGCGTCGGCGAGGGCTGCCAGCGCGCGGGGCAGCCGGCCGACCAGCGGGTCGTCCTCGTCCGCGTCCCTGGAGCGCAGCTTCAGCACCACGCTCTGGGGGACGCCGTCCGCGACACCGCCCGCCGAGACCCCGATCTCGGCCTTCGGCCTCCCCTCCCGCTGCGTCCACAGGCTGGTCCGGTATCCGACGGGGTACGCGTCCGGGTCCGGGTCGCCGCGGACGATGTACGCCGCGAACCCCTCCGGGTCGAGCGCGGCCCGCGGGGCCTGCGGCCCGGCCCCGGCGGTCTCCCGCCAGTCGGCGAAGACCTCCTCGTCGACCTCCTTCAGCCGCGCCAGGAAGTCGAGCCAGCGGTCGGCCAGTTCGCGCGGGCTCTCCTTCCTCGGTCCCCAGAAGCCCCGTACCGTGATATTGATCATGGTTTCCGGTCCTATTTCCTCACGGGCGTGTGGACGACCTTCACGTTAATACCAGCGTCCTCGAAGGCCTCCTGCGCCGCTTCGGCGGCGCTCTTGTTGGAGAAGTGCCACTCCACGGGTCTGCCGCCCGCGGCGTTGACCTGGGTCTGGGCCTGTTTGACCCACCGGTCCCGGACGTCCTGGGGAAGTTCGCCGTCCTTCACGTACTTCCCGTAGCCGAACTTCGCCTCCAGGTACGTCTGCCGCTGGGAGTCCCAGCCGTCGAACTCGACGTCCCGGCCGCCCTTGGGGTTCTTGACGAGGTACTCCTTGCCCCGCTTCACCCCGGACACCTGCTCCTGGTAGCGGATCCACCGCTCGGCGGCCTCGGAGTTCGCGGCCCGCTTCCTCGACCCCCACGCACCGTCGCCCTTGTCCTTGGAGCCGCGCCTGGGGTTCTTCAGGTCCTTGTACCAGGAAGGCTTCGGCCACTTCTTGTAGTCGCCGGGCTTGGCGGTTCCGGGCTTGGCGGTTCCGGGCTTCCCGGCCGGGCAGTTGTGGACGAGGGCCGCGGCGTCGCCCACCTCCACGTAGTAGGTGTGGATGTCCTGGACGGACAGGTCGTGGGTGCGCTGCTGCCGCTCGTAGCGCTCGACCCCCGTCACCCGCAGGGAGGAGCCCCGGGGTGTGCGCAGCTCGTCCCCGGGACGGATCTCACCCGCCTCCGCCCAGCGCGCCTCGTCCACCAGCCAGAACGGATGGGTGTCGGTGGCCGTCAGCGTTGAGGCACGCCCGCCCACCAGCACCGTCAGCCGGGTGAAGTCCTTGTCGTCCTCGGTCGTGATCGTCCCCGCCACCGGCCGGACGGTCGTCAGCCCCCGGTACGGATCGGTGACCGTGACCAGATCCCCGGCCCGCACCTCCTCGATCGCCCGGCGGCTGCCGTCCGCCAGCAGCACCGGCGTACCCGGCAGGAAACTGTGGTCGCAGGCGTCCTCGGCCTTCCTCAGCCGCTGCCGGGCCTTCTTCAGCTTCCCGGACTTGTCGATGATCCCTTCGAGGCCGTCGTAGAGGTCACCGCCGTGCTTCTTGATCTTCTTGACGAGCTCGACGGCCTTCTTCCACTTCCACGGCGCCCCGTACTTCGCCGCCAGCTTCCCCACCGCGCCACCGATCAACGAGGTCAGCACGTTGATCAGCGTCTCCGTGCACGCCGCACCGTCCCCCTCGGTGATGCAGTCCAGCGCATCGGTGATCCCCAGTTCCTCGGCGAGGATCTTCGCCAGCTCCTCCGCCGCCTCCTTCGCCTTCTCCTTGTCCCCCTTGAGCGCCTCCTCGAGGTCCTGAACCTGCTCCAGGGCCTCCTGGTACTCCGTGTCCTCCGGGGAGTCGGGCAGCTCACCCTCCGAGTAGGGCTCGTCCGCGGCGGCCTGGTCCGCGTCGGGGTCGTCGCCGGAGTAGCCGCCGTCCTCGCCGGGGCCGCCGGTGGGGTCCGCGTCGCCGGGGCCGCCGGCGACGGGCTGCTCACCGGCGGAACCGCACTCCCCGCCCACCACCCGGCAGATCTTCGCCCCGATCGACTGCCCCAGCTCGGTGGTCACCCCCGCCGCCACCAGACCACCGACGATCGCGACCACCACCACGACCATCCCGACGTACTCCGTCGAGGTCTGACCCCCCTCCGAGTACCGCAACCCCAGCATCCGCGCCGGGGAGACGGGCCGGCGCGGCGCCCTTCGCTCCCGTGCCAGGGCGAACCAGGAGCGCGCACGCGGTGTCGAGAGGAGCGCCACCACCAGCAGCGGCAGAACGAGATGGACCGGCCCCCACCACAGGCCGTCCCGGGTGTTCTGCCACGCCTGGACCAGAACCCATGCCTGAACGAGGTGAACGCCCGCCCAGGCCGGGCGCCCGGCCGACCGCATCCGGCCCGCCAGCAGCGCCCCGGCCACCCCGGGCACCCCGGGCACCAGGGCGTAAGCCACCGCCCGGCCGGCCGCACCGTCCGCCGCGTCCGCGACCGACAGGCCCAGCAGCACGAACAGCACGAGCCTCGCCGCGACCACCGCGCTCGGCATCGGTGTGCGCCCGGCGTGCCCGTGGTCCGAAGGCGCTGAGGATACGAGTCCCGACATACCGGCGAGGCTATTGAGCGGCCACCCGGGAGGCATGGGCCCGCGGGCCCAAAAGCGGGCCCAACGCCCTTGTTCCGAGGCGGGCTTGACACATGCCGGCCGGACCAGGAGGCGCCGGCCCCGGAACCCCCCGGCCGGCCCTTCCCCGCCCCGCCCTACCGCTCCAGCTTCTCGATCTGAGCGGTGACCACCGACTGCGGAATCCCGGGCTCGGTGAAGTCCATCAGGTTCATCGAGTAGAAGATCGCCACGCTGGAGCCCGAGCGGACCACCTTGAACAGCAGCGGCACCTTGTCGCCCTCGAAGTCGCCGTCCACCTGATAGGCCAGGGCGTCGTCGGCGCCGGTGGGGGCGGTGAGCTCCGTGACACCGGAGTACTTACTGGTGTCACCGCCGGTCTTGGTGGTGAAGCCGCCCGCACACGCCTTGACCGCCTTGCGCAGCCCCTCCATCAGGCGGTTCGCGGACTCCTGCTCGTACGCGCCGAGCATCTCGAAGAGGATCAGCCCGCCGGCCTCCTCGTCCTCGGACGTGGTGATGAGCTGCCGGTAGACCATCTCGGCCGGCTCCGGCTCGGGCGCGCCCCCGATCACCGAGGCGATCGGCCGGCACTCGGCCCGGTCGGCCTTCTCCAGGCCGGCACCGGAGACCTCCTCCTTCGAGGGCGTCTTGACGGTGTAGCCGGACACGTCCGCCGTCCTCAGCGCCGCCTTCTCCAGCTCCTGCCGGGACAGGGTCCTGGCCGGCTCGGCCGGGGTGGTCCGCGTCGGGGCCGGAGCGGCGGACGAGGACCTCCCGTCCCGCTCCGGTTCCTTCGCGTCCTCCCCGTCCGCGGAACCTGGGCCGCCGCAGGCGGAGGCGAGACCGAGCGCAAGGGCGGCGGCGGCCGCGGGCAGGAGGCGGGAGATGCGTGTCTTCATGGCGGCGGTGCTCCTGTGCACATGGGCTTGTGGCGACGGCGACGGCGGTACGGGCGGGGCCGGGCGGTACGCCCGGACCGGTCCGCCGGTGCGGCGACCGGTCCGGATCCGTGGAGGGTGCGGCGACGGCCTCGGGGGGCCGGCACCGGAAGTCAGTCGCCGCGCGGGAAGGCGATCTCCACCCGGCGGTTCTTCTTCCTCCCCTCCTCGGTGGAGTTGTCGGCGACCGGGTTGTCCTCGCTGTAACCGCGGATGTTGAACGTGATACCGGAGCCGAGATCCTTGAGCAGTTGCTTGTGCACCGCCTCGGCGCGCTTCTTGGACAGGACCTTGCCGTGCTCGTACGAGCCGAGGTTGTCCGTGTACCCGAAGACGTTCACCTCCGTGGCGCCCTGCTCCTCGATCTCCTCGGCGATCCCCTTGATCCTGCCGTTCGCCTCGGGGCTGAGCTTGGCGCTGTCCCTGCCGAAGAGAACTTCGGCCTGGAGTGTGAACTTGGTGTTGGACTCGGAGTCCTCCCGCTTCTCCTCACCGGCCTCGTCACCGACGACCTGCTTGATCTCCAGAACCTTGGGCTCGGCGAGAGTGGCGCCGTCCGGAAGCTTGAGATCGGGGTCGTTTATGTCGACCTCTCCCTCGAAGACCGAGAGCGCCGGCGCGATGTCGTCGGCGGCTGCCGGGGAGGTACCGGCGACCGTCGCCCCTGAGGCGAGGAGGGCGGAGAGCGCGAACACAGTGCCGTTTCTGCGGACTTCCGTCCAGAACGGGGGTCGGGAAGCGTTCATCTCGTCACCCGCCCGTGATCTCGACCGTGGCCGGCTGGAAGGTCGGGATCTGCAGATCCACGTGGGTGGTGTTCTCCGGCGGCGCGGGGAACTGCATGAAGACGTTCAGCTCGGAGTTGGCCTTGACGCTGGGGATTCCCATAGTGGCCAGAGGCCGGTTCTCGGTATCCCGCAATGTGTAGTAGCGCTTCTTCTCCGCCTTGTCCACCAGCGATGCGCCGCCCAGGGAGCCGCCTCCGGCTCCCTTGATCATTGCGAGTTCGGGCCCAGTCCAGGTCGCTGTGTCGTAGAACTCCTTGCCTCCGGTGTTCTTGATAACACCATTGACTGTGACAAACCCACCCGCATCACGCACCACGGAATTGATATCGAGGACAATGTCCTCCGGACCTTTGAGCGTGACGATCACCTTGCTGTCGTCCGCCACCTCGCCGCTGCCTCCCGTCCCCTCGTCCTGGGAACCGGTCGTCTGCTCGGTGGAGGGCTTGTCGGCGGCCTTGTCCTCACCATCGCCACCACCGCATGCGGACAGCGCGAGGGCGAGTGCCATCGTTGTGACGGCCACAGCGGCCCGGTGCGCCTGGTGGATCTGCCACATACTCATTGCTACTGGTCCTCTGCTCGTGGGTCGCGTTGTCGGTCAGTCGGAAAGCCGAACGGTGAAGAGGTCCGCCGCGTCGGGGAAGAAGTCCAGGTTCTCGGGATCGATGAACCGGTCCCTGCCGTCGCACGTCAGCTTGCCGGGGAAGACGGGCTTGTCGTTGCCGCCCCCGTTGTCCGGGTCCTCCCCGTCCTCCGGTTTCTCCTCGTCGGGCTTGAAGGTGCAGCGCGGTTCGATGACCGCGACGGCCTCCGCCGTCATGTGGATGTCCTCCGTGCCCGGGACGACGGTCTCCCCGAGCGGCTCCTGGGTCTTCACCCTCACGGTGAAGCCCGGACGTCCGTCGGTCAGCCGACGGCAGCCGCCCGAGGCTACGTCGGACTTGTTCTGCGCCGCGAAACGCTGGGCCTCCCTGCAGGCACCGTATGTTCCGAATCCTTTGCCGTTGAGGAGGTCGTCCCAGCTCCGGGGATTCAGGACCGAGGCGAGCAGACCCCGGCGGAGCTGGTCCCGCGCGTCCTGGGCGGCGGCCAGAGCGGCGGCGTCGGCCGCCGACTGGGCGCCGTTGCGAGAGGCGGAGGCCTGACCGACCACGAAATACGCGAGCGCGAGGAAGAGCAGGCTCGCCACCACCGTGATGTAGATGGGGACGGCCTGCCCTGCCTCGCGCTGTTTCCGTGGGGCCACGGATCCGATCACTCGCCGCCGCCGCCAACCTTGCCGATGGCTTCCTTGATCTTGTTGCCGATGGTCGTACCGATGTCCGTCATGCCCGCCACCACGGCGATGATCGCGATGATCGCGATCAGCATGCCGATGTACTCGACCGCGGTCTGGCCCTTGTCGCCACGGCGGGAGATGGCCTCGACTGTGGTGTTGGCCCAGCCGTTCACGCGAACCCTGGTGTCGGTCGCCAGCTTCAGAGCGGTGTTCTTCATGGTGTTCCCCTCCAAGTCCGGTCGACCGGTCGACGGCCGACGGGTAGGTCTCTGCGGTGCCGCCCGCGCTTCCGGCCTCCTTCTGACCGGTTCCGCCCACGACACGGGAAACGTACGCCGGAACACCACCGGACCGCATGGGTCCGTGGGCCCAAGTACGGACCCAAAGCCGGAGTTGGGACTTCTTCTCCGCCCGGGCCCCGTGGCCCGTCATGTGGTCAGCCACGACCTGCCGGCCCCCCTCGCGCCGTGCCCAGCCAGACCGCGATGGCCTGGCTGCGGCTTCCTGCGTGCAGTTTGGCGAAGATCCGGTTGACGTGGTTCTTGACCGTCTTCTCGCTGATGAAGCAGGCGGCGGCGATCTGCGGATTGGTCATGCCGGACGCGATCAGCTCCATCACCTCCACCTCCCTGCCGCTCAGGCCGAACCGTTCCGCCCCGGGCACTCCCCGGGCAGGAACCGACTGTGCCATATTGGATTGCTTGTGCGAAGTATTTTGGAATGAATGTGGCACATCCGATGCCGACCCTTCTCCGAATGAGCGCAGTTGACTCGATACCGGATGAGGGGTTTGCTCCGAATGACCGTGTGCGGTTGCACGCTCCCGCCCCGGGGCCGCGGGCTGGTGGCCGGAGCCGGCGAGAGCCGTACCGAGCCCTTCGGGCAGCGGCTGTCCCGGAGCGGCCACCGCGCCGCCGCGGAGGCCGGCCAGGAGGGCGTTGGAGGCCGTGGGCGTGAAGTGGGCCCGGCCCTGCCTGATGTCGCGGACGGCCGCGACCAGCTGGTCGGCGGTGAACTCCCCGTGGACCAGATAGCCTCCGGCCCCCAGGCGCAGCGCCTCGTGGACGACCTCGCTCTCGCGGCTGTAGGTGAGCATCAGCACGGGTGCCATGCGCACCAGGTGCGGCAGGGCCGAGATGCCGTCGACACCCGGCATCCGGACGTCCAGCAGCACCACGTCGGGCCGGTGCCGCCTGGTGGCCTCGTAGGCCTCACGGCCGTCGGCCGCCTCGGCGACCACCCGGATGTCGTCGCGCCCCTGGAGCAGTGCGGTCAGGCCCGTGCGCACGACCGGGTTGTCGTCGGCGACGACGAGCCGCAGCGGTGCGGCGGCGGGCGCCGGCGGCAGGGGCGGACCGTCGCAGGGTGCCGTCGGCAAAGGTGCGGGAGCGCGGTCCGGGGTGTGCCCCGGACGGGGATCGGTGCCGTACGGGGACGCGGGGCGGTGCTGCCCCGAAGCGTGGGGGACATCGTCCGGCATGGTGCGGCCTCCTCTCGGATGTGGGACGGGAAACGGTCGTTCAGGAGCGGATGTGCCGGTGCCGCTGGGCGACGGCGGCCAGGCCCTCCGGGAGCAGGGCGGCCGTGGGAAGGTCGAGACGTACCTCGGTTCCGGTGGCCGCCCTCCCCCTGCCGACACGGATGCGCGCGCCGATTCCCGCGGCGCGTTCCACCATGCCGACGAGTCCGAAGTGCCCGGCGCGTTTGAGCTGTTCGAGGTCGGTGCCCGCCGGCAGCCCGCGCCCGTCGTCGTAGACGCTGATGCGCAGCGAGTCGTCGACGACCCCGACCGAGACGTCGACGCGGGTGGGGCCCGCGTGCCGGTGCGCGTTCTCCATGGCCTCGGAGGCGATGGTCAGCACCTGCCTGGCCACCGCCTGGGGGACCGTCGGCACGGGCGTGCCGTTCAGCGGGCGGAAGGCGGCCTCCAGCCCCGTCCGGCGCGCGAAGTCCGCGGTACGGGAGGACAGTTCGCCGACGATGTCCACCCCGCCGTCCAGGCCCGAGTCGCGGCGCAGATCGGACAGCAGTTCCCGGGACTCCACCGCGGCGCGGCGTGCGGACCGGGCGACGAGTTCGGCCTGCCGTCTGAGGGCGCCGGGGTCCATGCGGTCGGCGGAGCCGGCCAGTCCGTCCGCCGCCAGGGCGAGACCGTGGAGGGTCTTGGCGACCGAGTCGTGCATCTCACGTGCCAGCCGGGCGCGTTCGCGCTCGACCGCCTCGGTGACGGCCAGCCTGGAGCGCATCTCCAGCAGGGCCTCGGTGGCGCTGCCGAAGCGCAGCATCAGCCTTCGCAGCGTGACCCCCACCGCGCCCGCGAGGACGCAGACCCCGGGCAGGAAGGCGGTGGCGGCGAGCGACGCGCCGAGCATGCCGTTGCCCGCGTACGCGACGGCCACGATCAGCAGGGTGAGGGCGGTGAAGAAGCCCGCGCCCCGCCATCCGTACACCAGTCCGGCGAGCAGCGGGGTGCAGATCGTGACGTAGCTCAGCGGACTGGCCGGTGTGGCCGTGAACAGCAGGAGGGCTCCGAAGCCGGCGTCGACGCCGAGGAGCGCGGGGTGCCGGAGCAGCAGGGGGCCGAAGCGCTCCCAGTCGCGGAAGAGCAGGTAGGAGCCCATGAAGGTGAACACGATCGCCGCGCCGACCAGCCAGGTGGGCCATCCCGGCCTCGTGCCGCTCAGGGCGAAGGGGGTGGTCAGTACGATCATGCCCAGCCGGAAGCCGAAGACCTGGCGGCACAGCGCCTGGAGCGCGCTGAGCTGGATCCTGAGCGCGGGCGCGGGCGCCGGCTCCTCCCGCGGCGCGGTACCGCCGCTGCCCGCGATGACGGATCCCGGCGGCCCCGCCGGCGTGAACGGCATCGACACGTTTCCCCCTCACACTTGTCGGCGGCGCGGCGGTGCGGCGGCGCGTGCGCTCTACAGGCCGGTTCCCGTGCCGAGGAACATCCCCGTGCCCAGCAGGATGATGGTGGCGGGCACCATCAGCATGGTGACGATGGACGTGGCCTTGGGCACGGCCTTGGCGGCTTCCCGGCGGGCGTTCTGGGCGTCGGTGCGCCGCATGTCGTTGGCGATCTGGATGAGCGTCTCGACGATCGGGGCGCCCAGTTCCTCGCCCTGCTGGAGGGCCGTGACGAACTGGGCGACCTGTTCGGAGTCGTTGCGTCTGCGCAGTTCGTCGAACGCCTGCCGGCGGCTGACGCCCATGTCCATCTGGCGCAGGGTGATGCGCAGTTCGTCGGCCCAGGGGCCCTGGTACTTCTCGGCCGTGCGCTCCAGCGCCTGGCGGAAGCCGAGACCGGCGGACACCACGACGGCGAGGACGTCGAGGA
Organism: Streptomyces mangrovi; assembly: GCF_900114215.1. Lineage (GTDB taxonomy): Bacteria > Actinomycetota > Actinomycetes > Streptomycetales > Streptomycetaceae > Streptomyces > Streptomyces barkulensis. The sequence goes on from NZ_FOSG01000002.1 coordinate 427,267, forward strand.
AGTCCGGGAGGGTCCGGTCGATGGCCCTGCGGCGCTCCCGGACGGCCGACCAGATGCCGACCTCGACCCAGAAGGCGCCGAAGGCGACCATGCCGATGGCGAGGACGGTGTGCCCGTTGACCAGCATGACCAGGGCACCCAGGCCACCGAGGAAGCCGTAGACGGCCCGGCGGGCCGCGTAGCGGTCGATGGTCAGGCCGCCGGGGTTACCCGCCATGTCGATTCTCCTGCGGACCTTGTTGACCCGGCCGGGCCCCATCAGGCGCAGCACCATGGGCGCGTAGCGCATGCCCATCCGGTCGATGCCGGAGCCCACGGCGCCGGTCCGCGTGGAGCCGACCTCCAGCGCGATGGCGAGGTCCCCGGGGAGCTTGGCCTCGGCGCGGTAGAGCCGTATGCCGGCGATGGCTCCGTAGACGCAGAGGCCGATGACGGCGGCGAGGAGGAGTCCCATGTGTCCGTGTCCTCTCAGACTTCGATCTTGCCCAAGCGGCGGACGAGGAAGAACCCGATGCCGTACAGGGCCATCGCGACGATCAGCGCCCCCTGGCCCAGCGGGGACGCCGTGATCTTGTCGAGGGCGCCGTCCCAGATGCCGTCCATCAGCAGCAGGGATCCCAGGCCCATCGCGGGGACGATGTAGGCGGTGCCGGTGACCTGCGAAAGCTGGGTCCTGACCTCGCGCCGGGTCTCCTTGCGGTCCTCCAGGGTCTGGGTGAGGTTGTGCAGGGAGCTGACGAGCGTGCCGCCCGCCCTGTTGGCCAGCACGAGCGTGGTGACCAGGACGGCCAGCTCGCGGGAGGGCAGGCGTTCGGCGAGTTCGCCGAGCGCGTCGTCGAGGGTGTGGCCGACGGCGAGCCGGTCGGCCACCCGGCTCAGTTCCTCGCCGGCCGGGTCCTCCAGTTCCTCGGCGGCCATGGTGATGGCGGTGCGGAGCGCGAGTCCCGCCTGTGTGGCGTTGGCGAGGACGCGGGTGAGCTCGGGGAGCTGGTTGATGAACCGCTCGGTGCGTTTCTGCCGCTGCCAGTTGAGGAAGGTGAAGGAGCCCCACAGGCCGATGACGGCCGCGATGGGTCCGAAGAAGGGCGCGAGCAGGGTGGCGGCGGTCAGCCACAGGCCGATGACGGAGCCGACCATGTAGACGAAGAACTCGCCCGGGGTCAGGTCGAGGCCGGTGGCCGCGAGCCTGAGTTCGATCCTCCTTCCGAACCGGGTGCCGCGCAGCCGCCGGTCGACGCCCTGGAAGTTGCGGCGGCGGCCGGACGTCTGCGTCTGCCCGGTGTGGGAGAGCCGGTCGATCAGCTCGGCGTGCTGCGCTTTCCCCGAGGCGTACGCGTGCACACCCGTGACCGCGAGCACGCAGCACAGCAGCGTGACGCCGATCGTCAGCAGTGCGAGATTGTCCATGTCCGGTGGGGGCTTCCTCGGTGTGGGCGGCGGGTTCGGGCGGCGGGCCGGGCCGGCCGTGGCGGTGTCAGGGGGGCGTCAGGGGGGCGTCAGGAGGGCGTCAGGAGGGAGTCCTGCGCACGGCGAGCTGCTCCTCGTCGGCGGCGACCCCGAAGGCGGGCGGGACGGGTTCGTTCTTCATGCGGAGGCGTTCGGCGATCCGGCGCGGCAGCGGGAAGTGGGCGAACTCCCCGTGGACCCTGCCGTCGCCGCCCATGGGAAGGGCGTCGAAGCGGCACACGGTGACGATCCTGTAGTCCTCCCGGCCGTGCGAGTCGACGAGGGCGATCTCGCTGATCCTCCGGGATCCGTCGGCGTTGCGGGTCAGCTGGACGATGACGTCCACGGCGCTGTTGATCTGGTCCTTGATCGCGGCGAAGGGGATCTCCACCTCGGACATGGACGCCAGGGTCTGCAGACGCATCAGGGCGTCCTCGGCGCTGTTGGCGTGGACCGTCGCGAGGGAGCCGTCGTGGCCGGTGGACATCGCCTGGAGCATGTCGAGCGTCTCGCCGCCGCGGACCTCGCCGACGACGATCCGGTCGGGGCGCATGCGCAGGGAGTTGCGGACCAGGTCCCGGATGGTGATCCGGCCCTTGCCCTCGACGTTCGCGGGCCGGCTCTCCAGCGTGATCACATGGGTCTGCTGGAGCTGGAGCTCCGCCGAGTCCTCGATGGTGATGATGCGCTCCCCCTCCGGGATCAGTCCGGAGAGCGCGTTGAGCAGCGTGGTCTTCCCGGTGCCGGTGGCCCCGGAGACGATCACGTTGAACTTGGCCCGGACCAGCCCGGCGAGCAGCATCATCATGTGCTCGTCGAGGGAGCCGAGGCCGATCATCTCCTGCAGGGTGTAGGCCCTCGGGAAGCGCCGGATGGTCAGGGTCGCGCCCGAGAGGGCGAGCGGCGGGATGATCACGTTGACGCGCTCGCCGGAGGGCAGCCGGGCGTCGACCATCGGATTGGCCTCGTCGACGCGGCGGTTGACGGTGGAGACGATGCGCTCGATGGTCTGCATCAGCTGCTCGTGGGAGGCGAACCGCATCGGCAGGAGCTCCAGGCGTCCGCCCCGCTCCACGAAGATCTGGTCGGGGCCGTTCACCATGATCTCGCTGATGGAGGCGTCCTCCAGGAGCGGTTCCAGGATGCCGAGGCCGAGCGCCTCGTCCACGACGCGGCGGATGAGCATGGCGCGCTCGTGGGTGGACAGGACGGGGCCCTCGCGGCTGATGATGTGCCCCAGCACGCGTTCCAGCCGGACGCGGCGCTCCGTCGCCGCGAGGGAGGACATCTCCGCGAGGTCGATCTCCTCGAGCAGCTTGGCCCGGTAGACCGCGACGAGGTGGCTCTCCTCCTGCTGGTTCGAGGCCGCCTCGGGGGCGTTGATGCGTGCCTTCAGGCTCATGGCTCCAGTTCTCCTTCCGGTCCCCGCTGTCCGCCGCTGCCGGCCGCTGTCAGTCGCGGGGCATGGTGGTCGTCCGCTCCGTGTCGCCGAAGGAGACCCCCGGGATGATCGAGGGGATCCTGACCGTGGCCGTCACCCTCACCTCGTCGTGGGCGCCGGCCCACTGCCGGAACCGGGCGCCGTTCGCGAGCCAGTCGCTCATCGCCTCCCGGCCGGCCTGCGCGGGGGGCATCTCGGGACGGTCGTGCGAGGCCATGCGGGCCGCGGCGCGGGAGGCCGTGCCCGCCTGCTGGATCGCGTACGCGGCGAGGCCGAACTGGATCAGCGCCAGCCCGACCAGGATCAGGACGGGGAGCATGCCGATGTACTCGACCGCGACCTGCCCGCGGTCGGAGCGTCGTCTGCGCAGCACCATGGCTTCAGTTCTCCTTCGCCGCCGCGGCGTTCCCGGTGACCGAGAAGGGGAAGTCGACGATCCCGGGGAAGAGGACGGGAACCTTGAGGCCGACCTCCGCCTTGACCAGCCCGGAGTCGACCCAGCAGTCGGTTCTCGCCGACTTCCGCCAGTCGCCCTCCAGGCCCTCCTTGCCCGCCCGCTCGCACGCCTGGCCCCGGCTCTCCCTGCGGAGGTCGGCCACGGCCGCGGCGTGCGCCGCCTTGTCGGCCGCGTTGCCGGCGAGCGTGTAGGTGTAGCCCAGCAGCGCGCACTGCCACAGCAGCACGAGGGTGGCGATGATGACCGGCAGCATGCCGATGAACTCGACGGCCACCTGGCCCTCGTCACCGCCGGTGCGTGAGCGTGCCGCGGTCCGGCCCCGTCCCGTCCCTGTGTCGACTTCCCCCATCAGCCGGTACCCCCGCTCGGTTCGGTGGTGTCGTTGTCACGGCGTCCGCCGCGGCGGCGGAGCAGACCGACCGCTCCCCTGTCCCCGTACCTGCCGCCCTTGCCCTGCTGTGCCCTGGCCGTGTCGACCAGTCCGAGTTCTCCCGCCAGGGCCCACATCGCCTGCCTGACGGAGCCGCGGGAGTCCAGGTCCTGCACCCGGCCGGAGTCGACCGCCGCCTGGAGTTCCTTGAAGCCGGCCGGGATCGCGACGCGGGCGACCGGGGTGCCCACGATCCGCTCGACGAGCGGGGGCTGGATCTCGGTGTTGCGGGTGTGCCGGTTGACGACGGCCAGCGTCTCCTCCGCCTTGCGGATCTGCAGCCGGTCCCACAGCCGGATCATGCGCTTGGCCGCCCGGACGGCGACGACGTCGGGGGTGGTGACCAGCACCGCCGTGTCGGCCATCTCCACGGCCGCGGCGTTCGCTCCGTTCATCTGCGTACCGCAGTCGACGACCACGACCTCGTACCGGGAGCGCAGCGCGCTGACGATCTGGCGGGCGGCTCGCTCGTCGACCTCCTCGCCGCGTTCGCCCTCGCCCGGGGCCAGGAGCAGGGCGAGGCCGGTGGGGTGGGAGAAGAGGGCGTCCTGGAGGACGCGCGGCGAGATGTCGGCGATGCTGGCCAGGTCCGCGATCGAGCGGCGGAACTGGACGTCGAGGTACGACGCCACGTCGCCGGCCTGGAGGTCCATGTCGACCAGCGCCACGCTCCTTCCGGAGGCGCGGGCGGCGAGTGCCAGCTGGACGGAGAGCAGGGTGGCGCCCACGCCGCCCTTGGCGCCGCTGACCGTGACCGCGGTGCCGCCGGGGCCGCTGAAGACGTCGGCGCCGGAACCCAGGTGGCGCCGCACTCCCACGGCCCACTGGGCGGCGGCGGAGACCCGTGCGGAGAGCTCGTCGTACGACAGCGGCAGGCCGACCAGCCCGCGCGCGCCGGAGTCCATGGCCGCCGAGTACAGAGCGGGGCCGGCGTCCGCGCTGATCAGGATCACCCCGACCGCCGGGAAGCGCAGCGCGACCTCCCGGATCAGCTCCAGCGCGGGGACCGGCCCGATGCGCTCGTGGACGAGCACGACCTCGGGCAGGTCGCCCACCGACTCGCCGGCGAGTGCCGCGAGGGTGTCCAGGAGCAGGGTGGAGTCGCCGACCGGCTGGGCCGGCTCGGTGTCGGGAAGCTGGCTCAGCAGTGTGGAGACGGACCGGGCCGCGTCGGCGTCGCCGACGGCCGGGAGGATTCTCGTGACCATCCGTTGTCTCACCTGTCTCCGACGAGGGTGTAAGTGCGTTCTTCCTCGGAGATGGTCGTGTCACTCCCGGGCGCGACGAGGGCGAGCCGGACGTTGACGGCGAAGGACTCGGCGAAGGCCACACGCTGGGTGTCGAGGGTGTTGAGCGCGAAGGTGATCGGCACCGCCTCGGACTCGCGGTTGATGTCCTCGTTCTCCTTGGTGATGGGGGTGAGCTCGCCGACGTCGATGACACGGGCGTTGCTGACGATCACCCGGGAGATCTCGTTCTCCTTCTTGTCCTGGAAGGTGGCGTAGATGTTGACCGTGGAGCCGGGCCGGATCTTGCCCGCGACGCCGGTGGCCGCGTCGATCATGATGGCGATCTCCTGCTCGCCCTCGCGGAGTTCCGGCTGGTCGGTGATCATGTCGCTCTGGAGGAGCGACCCCTTCTTCAGCGGGTTGGTCGCGATCTTGCCGCTGAACTCGTCGGTCGCGGTGACGGCGGTCCTCGGCAGCCAGCGCCTGGGTATCGTCACCTTCTCCACGACGCTCTCGTCCAGGGCCCGGTAGGCCGGCACGTTCTTCGACAGGCGGTACGCGGTGACTTCCGGGCCGACCTTCGACTCCACGTCGCTGATCACCGACAGGACGCCCGCGAAGGCCGCGAAGGCGCACAGGACGGACAGCAGCAGCAGGATGACACCGCGGCGCTGGCGTGAGTTCATGGTTGCGGACTACCTCGTTCGGGGACGTTGGCGTTGGGCGGTTCGTGCGGGCCGCATGCGGCCGGGCCACAGGGCCTGCGGTGCGGCCGACGGCGCTGCTCAGTGCGGCCGGCCGGATACGGAAGCCCCCTGACTGACGACGTCGGCGGTTCCGCTCCGGTTCTCGGGCGGTGTCACGGGCGAGGAGCAGAAGACGCAGCGGTCGCCGATCAGTTCGAGACCGCACCAGCGGCACTCGTCGCGCCGTACCGAGCTGACGAGCTGGTACAGGACGGAGACGTCCGGGATGGACGCGGCGAACTCGACCAGCTTCCCGGTGCCCCACCAGCGCGGTGAGTCCGCCGGGAGCCGCGCCTCCTGGACGCCCGTCACCCGCCACTGCGGGGCGAGTGTGCCGGTCACCCAGTCCGGGGAGAGCTGGCCGGCGGCGCAGGTGAGCCGGGTGGGGAACTCCGGGCCGGACAGCGTGCCGCCGTCGCCGATCCTGATCATCTGCGGTGCCGGGGCGGCGAGCACCCCGAACTGGGTGCCGGGCATCCAGGACCTGGCGTGCGCCTTGAGGCTGACCGGGACGTGGTCGAGTCCGGTGACGGAGTTCAGCAGGGCGCCGGCGTGGATGTAGTGCGCCAGCAGGCGCGCGGCGGCGCCGAGGACCCCGGGGCTGAAGCCGCAGGTGGAAAGCTGGCGCAGTTGGTGCACCAGGACGCCGGTCGCCAGCGGCGGCAGGTCCGTGCCCAGCAAGGCGATGCGGTCGCTCTCCAGCATCGAGCGGACGGTGTGCAGCCGCCGCACGAAGGGGGCGGGCACGGACGACTGGTACAGCACGACGACGTAGCCGTGCTGCTCGACGAGGACCTGCGTCTCCGCGAGGGCGGCGTCCAGCGACTGCCGGTCGGGAGGCGTCAGGACGTGTGCCGTCGGCGTGTGCGGATCCGGCGGTGGCAGCACCAGATCGGCGCTGGTGACAGCTATCGCGGTGGGCATCCGAGGTTCCCCGTTCAAAACTGCTCCGGCCTGCCGAGTTCTATACGGCCCGTCAACTCAGCAGCTTATCCGCGCCTTAAGCGGCAGAGAATAGTCACCGAAGTCCAGCGGATGCGCTTTCACCGCTCCCCCTGGCCAAATGCTGACACAGCGTGACGCAACGGCACCTCGCGGGCCGCTTCCCGCGCGGACTCGTGGGAAAATTGCCCGAGCTCCGTTTTCACCGGCTGCCACGCGAACGCAATTGGTTGAGCCGTGAATTTGCACTGTCGGTGACATCGATCACCCCCGGCGCCGAACCGGTCCGGCAAAAGGCCAGGTCCCCGACCAGACACCGGACCGCACCCCCTCCCCCACGCACTTTCCGTCATCGCAAAGGCTTTGGGCCCGTTTTTGGGCCCAGGGGCCCACGCCCCCCTCCTCCCGCCTGCCTAGCCTCACCGGCGTTCGGTCGAAAGCCCACGGCACACGGGACAGACAGCAGACACAGGACAGGGGGCCGTCGCATGGCGCCGAGAGGTGACGGCGGGTCGGGCGTACGGTTCGGCGACCGGGGCGCCACCGCGACGGAGTACCTCGGCATGCTCGTGGTGGCCGTCGCCGTCCTCGCCGCCGTGTCGGTCACCGGGGTCGGGCAGGCCGTCGGCGACCGCATCAGATGCGCCGTCGCCGGCATCGGCGGCGGAGGCTGCGGGAACGGGGGCGGCGACCGGGCCGCGCCCAGGACGGACGCCGACTACGAACCCACCATGTGCAACACCCGCAACTTCTCCGACAAGGCCGGCGCCAGGGGGAGGTTCATGTGGATCGAGTGGGGCGAGGAGTACGGCTTCAGACAGCAGACCCACCGGGCCAACACCGACGTCAACGAGGACGGCCGGGTCGACGGGGACGACAGGCTCGTCCACATGACCTTCACCGACGCCGCCTCCGTCGGCGCCAAGGGCTCCGTCAGGACCGGCCTGAAGGTCGGCAGGCTGGGGACGGAGAGCGTCTCCCTCGGCGCCGGGCTCAAGGTCACCAACGGCGACACCTGGGTCTTCGAGAGCGAGGAGAAGGCCCAGCGCTTCCGCGACGACATCGAGATGCTCAAGACCTACGAGCTCACCAACCGGCACGCCGGCGAGGCCAGTGCCGGCAACGCCATCCTCGCCATCTTCGGCAAGGGGCCCATCGCCGAGGAACAGCGGCTGCGCGACCGGCTGGAGGAGCGGATCGGCGACCGGCACATCAGCTACGGCACGATCGGCCTCAACGGCACCGCCGAGGCCGGACTCAAGCTCTCCGCCGGGGACGACGGGAAACTCTCCGCACGGCTCGGCGGCAACGTGGAGTTCGCCCCCGAGGTCACCGTCACCAACGACAGGTTCCGCGGCACCAGGTCCTACACCTACACCGCCAGGCTCACCTACGGCGGCAAGGCGGGCTACGAGGCCGGGTTCCTCAAGGGCGACCACCACGGGAAGACCGCCCGCACCGGCTCGATGACCGTCGTCCGCGACGACGAGACCGGTGAACTGCTGCGCATCGTGATGACCCGGACCGTCGAGACCCGGGGCAGCGGCTACAGGGGGGAGGCCGGCGGGAGCAACGGCAGGAGCGGCGGCGACAAGCGGGGCGGCAGCGCCTCGGTCACCGACGACTCGGGAACGTCACAGCTCGAGGTCGTCACCGACATGGTCTCCTTCCCCCCGGGCGCGGAGGGGGACGCCGGCCGTGAGACCGCCCAGCGGTGGCTGGACGGGAACGGGGACGACACCGCGCCCTTCGCCTACATGTTCGACGGCCGCGCCCCGACCACCCGGCCCGGCGCCGACGACCCCTTCGGCCGGCTGATGTTCGACGAGGGCGTGTCCAGCAGGATGTCCTACGACGGGGAGACCGACGCCGCGGCCTACGGTTTCGAGGTGAACCTGGGGATGAGCCTGGGCTTCTCGGTCTCCACCGAGCAGAAGGAGGAGACCCTGAGCGACGCGCGGTTCCTCGGGGCGCCGAAGGACGGAAGGCGCGAGTACGTCCCCTACAGCTACTGTGCGAACTGAACGCCCCTCCCGGCGGTACCGCGTCGCGCCCCTGCCGGGAGGACCGAACCAGGAGAGCCGGACCAGGAGAGCCGGACCGGGAAAGCCCGACCAGCGGAGCCCGACCAGAAGAGCCCGACCAGGGGAGCGAGTATCCGATGAGCATCATCGCCCGGACCGCCGGACGCGCCCTCCCGGCGCTCGCCGCCGCCGCGCTGCTGCCCCTCCTCGCCGGCTGCGGCGGGCAGGAGGCGGGGGGCGCGGCGATACCCGGGGGCTGGGGGACGCTGGAGACCGAGCGGCTGACCGTCGCCCACCCCGGAGGCTACCGGGAGCAGGGCGAAGGGGAGCGCGGCGAGCACAACGACGCCGCGGCGGTCCTCACCGAGGACGGCCGGACCACGGGCATGGTCTCCGTCCAGCTCGACTTCATGAAGGCGGGGGACCCCGACATGGCAGCCACCGGCGCGGAGGCCCGCGTCCAGCTCGGCGCGACGCCCACGGGGCGCGAGGAGGTCGAGGTGGAGGGGACGGACGGGGCCCGGCGCATCGACTACGAGTTCACCTCCACCGGTGAGCGCGGCACACCCGGGAAGGGCACCCGGATGAGGGGTGTGATGGTGGCCGGACTGGACTCTCGCGGCAAGGCCTTCCTGGTCACCGTCGACACCGTCGAGGGCGGGCTGTCCGAGGCGGATCTGGACAGGATCGTCGACAGCGTCACCGTCCGGTAGGGGCGGGCTGCGGGGCGGCCGCCGTCCCGCTCGCCCCGGTGTTCGCCATGGCCTTCTGAACTCCCTCTCCCCTCCCGCCGGTTGCGGGAGCCGCCCGGGGAGCGTGCCGCGCCGCGGCGTATGTCACGGAAAGCTCCGCCCCCTCTTGACATCCCCATTGGTCTGAACCATTCTTCCGGCTCAGCACGGTGGCCACCGTCTCCCCACGCGCGCTCACCCCCTACGCACGGAGGCAGCAGTGGAACGCAGGACGCGAACAGACACCACAGGCGGCGGGAGAGACGCGGCGCCCGGCGCGCGCCGCACCTCGCGCGCCCGCACCAGAATCGTCGCGGCGCTCGGCGCCGGGGCGGTCGCGGTCGGCGCGGTGGCGTTCGGCGGGCTCTCGGGCAGCGCCGGGGCCGCCGAGCCGAACCTGGTGCAAAACGGCGGCTTCGAGTCCGGCCTGAGCGGCTGGACCTGCTCCGCCGGCAGCGGCACGGCCGTCTCCTCCCCCGTCCACGGCGGCACGGCGGCGCTGAAGGCCACACCCGCCGGCAGCGACAACGCCAAGTGCACCCAGACCGTGGCCGTGCAGCCGGACTCCCAGTACGAGCTGAGCGCCTGGGTGCAGGGCTCGTACGTCTACCTCGGCGCATCCGGCACCGGCACCACCGACGTCTCCACCTGGACCCCGGGCGGCTCCGGCTGGCAGCAACTGCGCACCTCCTTCACCACCGGCCCGGACACCACCTCGGTCACCGTCCACACCCACGGCTGGTACGGCCAGAGCGCCTACCACGTGGACGACGTCTCCCTCGCCGGCCCCGGCGGCGACCCGGGCGAACCCGACCCCGACCCCCAGCCCCCGGCCGCACCCGCCACACCGGCCGTCGGCGCGACCACCTCCTCCTCGGTCACCCTGAACTGGAACGCCGTCGACGGCGCCACCGGCTACACCGTCTACCAGGACGGGACCAAGGCGCTGTCGGTGCAGGGCACCTCGGCGACCGTCACCGGACTGGCGGCCGCCACCTCCTACGAGTTCCGCGTCAGCGCCGTCAACGGCGCGGGCGAGTCGGCCAAGTCCGCCCCCGTCACCGCCACCACCGACCGGACCGG
>NZ_FOSG01000055.1 GCF_900114215.1 Streptomyces mangrovi
TCTGGAGGTGGGCCCCGACCCCGTCCTCACCCCCGCCGTCCAGCGGACACTGGAGGAGGACGGCGACGACGGACGGTGGACGGTGATCCCCGCCCGGCCCGAACCGGCGGGGCTGGTCACCGCGGTCGCCCGGGCCCACACCGCCGGGGTGCGGCCGGACTGGCGCGCCCTCTTCCCCGCGGGCACGGTGCCCGGCGAACTGCCGACGTACGCGTTCGGCGGCCGCCGCTACTGGCTTTCGCAGACCCCGCCGACCGCCTCCGCCCCGGCCGGCGGGCCGCGGCACCCGCTGCTGGGGGGCGCCCTGGAACTCGCCGACGGCAGTACGGTCCACACGGGCCGCCTGTCGTCGAGCGCCCATCCCCGCCTGGCCGGCCGACCGGTCGGCGCCGAGGACCTGCTCCCCGGCGAGGTGCCCCTGGTCTACCGGCAGCACGTCCCGCTCCGCCTGCCCGAGGACGGCGGTGCGCTGGACGTCCAGCTCACCGTCGGGGAGCCGGACGAGCACGGCCACCGCGGCGTGACCGTGCACTCCCGGCCGGTCCCGGACTCCGGCGCGCGGGGCCGGAAGCCCGCGTGGGTGCGCCACGCCGAGGGCGTGCTCGCCGCCGGGCCGGCTCCCGGGCCGGCGGAGTCCGGTCCCCGGCCGGCCCTCCACCGGCTCGACTGGATCCGCGTGCCGGTGCCCGCCGACGCCGTTTCGGAACCCGCGGCCGAGCCCGGAACCGTCTTCGTGCGCTGCGTCGACGAGGGGAGCGGGGACGACCCCGCGGCCCGTGCGCACGCCGCGGCCCGGCAGGCCCTGGAAGCGGTGCAGGGCTTCCTCGCCGACGACCGGTCCCGCGGCGCGCGGATCGTGCTGGTCACCGAAGGGGCCGTCGCCGTGGGGGACGAGGGCGTGGGCGATCCCGGCGCGGCGGCCGTCTGGGGACTGGCGCGTGCCGCGCAGTCCGAGCACCCCGGCCGGGTGGTCCTGCTCGACACGGACGGAACGGAGGAGTCCCGCGGTGCCGTCGAGGCGGCGCTCGCGACGGGCGAGCCGCAACTCGCCCTGCGTGCGGGGGTTGCGTACGTTCCGAGGCTGGTCGCCGTACCGGCCGAGCCCGAGGCCGAGCCCGGCACCGTCGGCCCCCTGGACCCGGACGGCACGGTGCTGGTGACCGGTGGGACGGGGACGCTGGGGGGTGTGGTGGCGCGGCATCTGGTGGTGGTGCATGGGGTGCGGCGTCTGTTGCTGGT
>NZ_FOSG01000003.1 GCF_900114215.1 Streptomyces mangrovi
GATTGCCCACGTGTTACTCACCCGTTCGCCACTCTTCCCCTCCCGAAGGAGGTTCATCGTTCGACTTGCATGTGTTAAGCACGCCGCCAGCGTTCGTCCTGAGCCAGGATCAAACTCTCCGTGAATGCCTTTCCCCGTACTCGGGGTGTCACATCCGCGCAGAGCGGCACCGGCGGAAAGGAATGATTTCCGCGGTGCGCAGCGTCCTCGCTGTGTGATGTTTCAAAGGAACCTCGTCGACTCCCCTCGAGAGAGGAGCGACGGGGTATCAACATATCTGGCGTTGACTTTTGGCACGCTGTTGAGTTCTCAAGGAACGGACGCTTCCTTCGGCACCCCTTTCGGGGCCCCTCCGGGCGCTTCCCTTCGGTGTGTTCACTACCTTAGCGGATCTCTCCGGCGACTCATAATCGAGCCATTCGGATCGCTTTCCCGTACGTTTCGAACGCAACGGAAACGACCCCCGAATCGGGGAGTCCGTATCTGGTGGTGTCCGCTCCGGGCCTCTCTCACGCGACCTGTCCGGTCGCCGTGGACCTCGTCCCGTTCCAGCGGCTCGTTCTACGTTAGACCTCGGTCGGTCCAGCGTCAAGCCGCGCCCGGCGGCGACGTGGCCGAATCGAGCCGGCCGTCGGCACTCAGCGCTCGCGAACGGTCGCGCGTCTTCTGACTCGACTCCGCGCCGGTGCTCCCGGCTCGCCGGCGAGCCGGGAGCAAGGCGCACAGCGGCTCAGGCTCCGGCGGACGGGTTGGCTCTCGGGCTCAGCCGGTACGCCGAGACCGTTGGATCACCGGCGAGGTAGAAACGGTGTTGCCAGTCGTGGGCCTTGCTCACGCCCACCCGGGGGCCGACCCGGATGAGCGCGGCTGGTACCGGCTCACCCTCGGACAGCATGACAGAGGTGCCTGCGAGGAGGTCCGCGTCGTTGTGCTCTCCCGTGATGCCGAGCGCCTGGCAGAAGTTCCCCGGCCCTCGGGCAAGACGTGAGTTCTCGACCTTCTCTCCCCGTCGCTTGCGTGCCAGGTCCTCCCCCTCGGTGACCCTGCCTGCCCGCACGAGGACGGCCGAGGCGATGCCATCCGTCCCTGTGACGACGTTGGCGCACCAGTGGAGTCCGTGGGACCGGTAGACGTACAGGTGTCCTGCGGGTCCGAACATGACGGCGTTACGGGGTGTCCGGCCTCGGTAGGCGTGGGAGGCCGGGTCGGCCGTACCGGAGTACGCCTCGGTCTCCGTGATGGTGATGCTCACGGTTCCCCCGGGTGCCTCGTGAGTGAGGACGGCACCGAGCAGTCTGGGGGCGACTTCTTCGGCGGGGTGAGCGAGGTCGGCGACGTTCATGCCGACTGCCTTGCCATGCCGTGGGTGAGGTGGACGTACCCGTGGCCGGGAGGGCCGAACATCACGGCGTTGCGTTCGGTGCGGCCCCGGCAGGTGTGCGATCCCGGATCGACACGGCCCGCGTACGCCTCGGCCTCGGTCAGACCGACCTCGATCGGGCCGTCGTCGGTCGTGCGGACCGGGACACGGCCGGCGGGCAGGTCCGGAGCGACCTCCGGAACGGGCCGGTCGAAGAAGGCCCGGGGCAGGGGCTTACGGTCGTGGTCGGCGCTCACGCCTGTCGAGCGTAGTGCAGCCATCGGGTAACAACTGCGGGCGGCGGCCCTGCCCGGCGGAACCGTCCGGCAGACTGCGGGCGTTCTTAGAGATCGGCACGACACACAGGCCAGGGCCTGGGGGAGGAAGAACATGGGCTTCAAGAAGCTGTTCGCGAGTGTGGGCATCGGCGGTGCGTCGGTGGAGACGGTGCTGACCGAGCCGAACGTGGTTCCGGGCGGCGTCGTCCAGGGGGAGGTACGGATCCAGGGCGGATCGGTCGCCCAGGAGATCCAGGGGCTGTCGGTCGGTCTCCAGGCCCGCGTCGAGGTGGAGGGCGGGGAGGAGGAGTACACCAGGAACGTCGAGTTCCACCGCATGCAGCTCGGCGGGGCCTTCGAGCTGCAGCCGGGCGCGGTGCACACGGTGCCCTTCGGGCTGGAGGTGCCGTGGGAGACCCCGATCACCATGTTCACGGGCCGCCACCTGACCGGGATGAACATCGGGGTGACGACGGAGCTGGCGATCGCCAAGGCGGTGGACTCCGGTGACCTCGACCCGGTGAACGTCCACCCGCTCCCCGCCCAGCAGGCGATCCTGGACGCCTTCGGGGCCCTGGGGTTCCGGTTCAAGAGCGCGGACATGGAGCAGGGGCACATCCGCGGCACCCGGCAGAAGCTGCCCTTCTACCAGGAGATCGAGTTCCTGGCCCCGCAGCAGTACCGCGGGCTGAGCCAGGTCGAGCTGAGCTTCGTCGCGGACGAGCACGGAATGGACGTCGTGCTGGAGATGGACAAGAAGGCCGGTCTGTTCAGCGAGGGCAGCGACACCTACCGCTCCTTCACCGTGGGCCTGTCGGACTTTCAGCAGACCGACTGGGCCGCCTACCTCAACCAGTGGCTGGCCGAGGTCGGCGGCAGGCGGAACTGGTTCTGAGGGACTCGGGCGTTTTTCGCGCAGGGCGCGGTCCGGTGCCGTACCGGGCCGCGCCCTGCGCTGTCCGGAGGGCCGGGATCGTTAGGCTGGCCGGTGCAGCGATGTCGCGCTACCGAGGAGGTTTTCCCACGTGACCGAGCAGAAGCGGCGCCCGCTCCCCCACGACTTCCACCCTCCGGTGCCGTCGTTCACGGTCGTGAGCGACGACGTTTCGGAGGGCGCCCGGCTGAAGCCCGATCAGGTCCACGCCGAGGGCAACACCTCTCCGCACCTGCGCTGGGAGGGCTTTCCGGAGGGGACCAGGAGCTTCGCCGTCACCTGCTACGACCCCGACGCGCCGACCGGCAGCGGTTTCTGGCACTGGTCGGTGTTCGACATCCCGGCGACCGTGACGGAGCTGCCCGCGGGTGCCGGCACGGGTGGGATGAAGGGGATGCCCGCGGAGGCCGTGCATGTCCGCAACGACTACGGCACCCGTGACTTCGGCGGGGCCGCGCCGCCGCCCGGGGACGGCCCGCACCGCTATGTGTTCACGGTCTACGCCGTGGACACCGAGAAGCTGGGCGTGGACGCGGACGCGTCGCCCGCCGTGGTCGGCTTCAACCTGCGGTTCCACACACTGGCCCGCGCACAGCTGATCGGTGAGTACGAGGTGCCCGCCGGGGGCTGACACCCGGCCGCCCCGGAGTCCGAGCCCGGAGTCCGATGTCCAGGAGTCGAGATCCGAGGACCGAGGACTTTTCCGGTGGCCGTGCCACGGGCGGGAAAGGCCTTTGTTCGCGCCCCGTCGTCTCCGGATCGCACAGTGGTGGCCGGGCGGTCGGCACCGCAGTGGCGGGGGCGACGGGGCGCGCTCACGTCCGCCGCCCGCCGGAGCCCGTCGGGGACGGGCGTGAGCGTCGGCTGTCCCTGTCGACCACCCCGCCCCGTTCCCGCTCCTGGGTGCTTCCCCCTCTTCCTCCCCGCTTTTCCCGGCATCCGCGTCATCCGGGTGTCGCAGTGTTCCCATCTCCCGTACACCGTGCGGAAATTGCGTTGTCCACCCGCACGGGCAGCGGCACAGTGGTCCCACCCCGCCGCGGGGGCGGGTCCGGAGGTGGGTGAGATGCGCGAGACGCTGGTGCTCAATGCCGGTTTCGAGCCGCTGTCGACGGTGTCGCTGCGGCGTGCGGTGGTGCTGGTGATGCAGGACAAGGCCGTGGTGGAGCAGTCGCACCCCGGACTGCGCGTACGGGCGGCGCGGGTCGACATCCCGGTGCCGCAGGTGATCAGGCTCCGCAGATACGTACGGGTCCCGTTCCGACAACGGGCGGCGTGGTCGCGGCGCGGTGTGCTCGTACGGGACCGGCACCGGTGTGCCTACTGCGGGCGCCGGGCGACCACGGTGGACCATGTCGTGCCGCGCTCGCGCGGGGGCGGCGATACCTGGTTGAACACGGTCGCGGCGTGCGCGGAGGACAATCACCGCAAGGCCGACCGCACCCCCGCTCAGGCGGGCATGCGGCTGCTGACGCAGCCGTTCGAGCCGACCCCGGCGGACGCGCTGGTCCTCGCGCTGGGGCTGCGGGACGGTGATGCGCTGCCGGAGTGGCTGGCGCTGCCCACCTCCGCCTGAGGGTCCTCGCGAGATCACCGTGTGCGGTGGCCGGTCCGGTCTGTTCAGTTCAGTACGAGCTGGACGATCGCCACCGCGCCGACGGCCACGATGACCGCGCGCAGGGCGGTCGGCGGCAGTCTGCGTCCCACCCGGGCGCCGAGCTGCCCGCCGACCGCCGAGCCGACGGCGATGAGCAGGACGGCGGTCCAGTCGAAGTCGGCGACGAAGAGGAAGAAGACCGCGGCCGAGCCGTTGACGATCGCGCCGAGGATGTTCTTGACGGCGTTGATCCGCTGGAGGTCGTCGTTGATGAGCAGGCCCATCAGCGCGAGGTAGATGACGCCCTGGGCGGCTCCGAAGTAGCCGCCGTACATGCTGGCCAGGGTCATGCCGCCGAGGAGCGCCGGGCCGCCGTGGGGATGGGCGGCACCGCCGTTGCGCTCGCGGCGGTGCCGGATCGCGCGGGCCAGGCGCGGCTGGGCGACGACGAGCACCAGGGCCAGCGCGATGAGGACCGGGACGATCGTGTCGAACGCCGCGGAGGGCAGCGCGATCAGCAGGGCGGCCCCGGTCACTCCCCCGGCCAGGGCCACGGCGCTCAGCCGCAGCACGCGGTCGCGCTGCCCGCGCAGTTCCCGGCGGTAGCCGACGGCGCCGCTGATGGAGCCGGGCACCAGCCCCAGTGTGTTGGAGACGTTCGCGGTGACGGGCGGGAGCCCGACCGCGAGCAGCACGGGGAAGGTGATCAGGGTCCCCGAGCCGACGATCGTGTTGATCGTGCCCGCGCCTATGCCGGCGACGCAGACCGCCAGCGCCTCCCAGATGTTCACGCGCAACGCCCCTCAGCCGGTCGGTGTCTGGTGCACCGATCATGCCCGAGGGGCGTGGTCGCGGTGTATCCGGGTGCGGCGTAGGGCGCGGGGCGTGTCGTCAGTCGATCGGCGGCTGTTCCCGGCGCTTGGTCAGGCCGGCGTGGCCCGCGCCGCCGTCTGCGGAGGAGTTGCCGGAGGGGGCCGCGGGGCCGGTTCCGGGGCCGAAGTTGCCCAGTGCGCCGCCGAGCCCCTTGAGGGCGTCCCCGATCTCGCTGGGCACGATCCACAGCTTGTTGGCGTCGCCTTCGGCGATCTTGGGGAGCATCTGGAGGTACTGGTAGGACAGCAGCTTCTGGTCCGGGTCGCCGGCGTGGATGGACTCGAAGACCGTGCGGATCGCCTGGGCCTCGCCCTCGGCACGCAGCGCGGCGGCCTTGGCCTCGCCCTCGGCGCGCAGGATGGAGGACTGCTTCTCGCCCTCGGCGGTGAGGATCTGCGACTGGCGCACGCCCTCGGCCTGGAGGATCGCGGCGCGCTTGTCGCGGTCGGCGCGCATCTGCTTCTCCATCGAGTCCTGGATGGAGGTCGGCGGCTCGATCGCCTTGAGCTCGACGCGGTTGACGCGGATGCCCCACTTGCCGGTGGCCTCGTCCAGGACGCCGCGCAGTGCCGCGTTGATCTCCTCGCGGGAGGTGAGGGTGCGCTCCAGGTCCATGCCGCCGATGATGTTGCGCAGGGTGGTGACGGTGAGCTGCTCGATGGCCTGGATGTAGCTGGCGACCTCGTACGTCGCGGCCCGCGCGTCGGTGACCTGGTAGTAGATGACCGTGTCGATGTTCACGACCAGGTTGTCCTGGGTGATCACCGGCTGGGGCGGGAAGGGGACGACCTGTTCTCGGAGGTCGACGCGGTTGCGGATGGTGTCGATGAACGGGACGACGATGTTGAGGCCGGCGTTCAGTGTCCGGGTGTAGCGGCCGAAGCGCTCCACGATCGCCGCGCTGGCCTGTGGAATGACCTGGATCGTCTTGATGAGTGCGATGAAGACCAGCACCACCAGGATGATCAGCACGATGATGATGGCGTCCATCGTGGCTCCCCCTGCGTTCCTAGGATTTCGCGCTAACCGGGCTGACCAGCGCGGCTGACTGCGCCGTCGGCGTCGCCGGCGGTTGTGACCGTGCGGTCACCCGCTATCACATCACGACGGCGGTCGCCCCGTCGATCTCCACCACGTCCACCTGGTCGCCGGGCTCGTAGGACGCGCTCGCGTCGAGGGTGCGCGCGGACCAGATCTCGCCCGCGAGCTTGATGCGTCCCCCGGAGCCGTCGACCCGCTCCAGCACGACGGCCTGACGCCCTGTCAGCGCGTCGACACCGCTGCGGTGTTCGGGCCGCTGCGTCTGCATGCGTCTGGCGACGGGGCGGACGACGAGGACCAGCGCGGTGGAGACCACCACGAAGACGACCACCTGGGCCGTCAGCCCCCCGCCGAGCGCCGCGACGGCCGCGGCCGCGACGGCACCCACCGCGAACATGCCGAATTCGGGCATGGCCGTGAGTACGAGCGGGATTCCGAGTCCTACGGCGGCGAACAGCCACCACACCCATGCGTCCACACCGCCATGGTAGGGCCCGGGTCAGCCGAGCGGGAGACCCTGCGCGGTCCAGCGGCCGCCGTTGTACTCCACGACCAGGGGGAGGCCGAAGCAGCGCGAGAGGTTGGCGGAGGTCAGCTCCGTCTCGACCGGCCCGGCGGTGAGCACCTTGCCCTGGCGGATCATCAGGACGTGGGTGAACCCCGGGGGGATCTCCTCGACGTGGTGGGTCACCATGATCATCGAAGGGGCGTACGGGTCGCGGGCGAGCCGCCCGAGGCGGCGCACCAGGTCCTCGCGGCCTCCGAGGTCGAGTCCGGCGGCCGGCTCGTCCAGGAGCAGCAGCTCGGGGTCGGCCATCATCGCGCGGGCGATCTGGGTGCGCTTGCGCTCCCCCTCGGAGAGGGTGCCGAACCTCCGCTCGAGGTACTCGTTCATCCCGAGGCGGTCGAGGAAGGCCAGGGCGCGCTGCTCGTCGACCGCGTCGTAGTCCTCGCGCCACCCGGCGGTCATGCCGTAGGCGGCGGTGAGGACGGTCTGGAGGACGGTCTGGTCGCGCGGGAGTTTCTCGGTGAGCGCGCTGCTGGCCATGCCGATGCGCGGACGCAGTTCGAAGACGTCGACGGAGCCGAGCTTCTCGCCGAGGACGGTGGCGGTGCCGGAGGTCGGGAACAGGTAGCTGGAGGCGACGTTGAGGAGGGTGGTCTTGCCGGCGCCGTTGGGGCCGAGGATGACCCAGCGCTCCCCCTCCTTCACCGACCAGGAGACGTCCTCCACCAGAGCCCGACCCTCGCGGACCACGGATACGTCCACCAGCTCCAGTACATCGCTCATGGCGCGTTGTCTCCCATTGCAGTCGCGGCTGTCGCCTGTGCCTGTGGGCACAGTCCCCAGGGAAAACCTACGCCACCTCTTCCGCGCGGCTGTCCTTAGGCTGGGGGCATGCTCGAAGAACCTCGTTCCGGGCGGCTGGCCGCCTGGGGAAATGCCCTGTTCGCCGGAGTGGTGTCGCCCGACGACGCCGCTTCGCGCATCGTGGGCGGCGACACGGTGCACCGCGTGGCGGGCCTGCCGGGCGAGCCCGGTGAGGTGGGTCTCACCCTCGCGCTCGGCCGGCTGCGTGCCTCGGGGGTGACGGGTCTGCGGCTGGCGCTGCCCGCGCCGGGGCATCCGCTGGGGCTGAGCGGGCCGCCCGGGTTCAACGCCCGCGCCCTGGACGCCGGCGAGGCCGTGGTCGGGACGGGCGCGCCGCTGGGGCTGGTGCCGCTGGTGCGCGAGGCGGGCCCGCGGGGCGATGTGCACACCGAGGTGGTGTGGCACTGCCTTCCGGTGCGCGAGGCCCCGCCCGCGGACGTGCCGTCGCTCGGGGAGGCCGAACGGGAGCTGGCGGAGGCGCTGCGCGAGGCGACCGAGGTTCTGACGCGGCTGGACGTGGCCGGTTCCGGTCCGGTGGCCGCGGCGGCGCTGGAGGCGTACCGGGCGCGGGCGGAGGCGGGGCGCGCGTTGCTGGCGCCGGGCTATCCGCCGCGTGCGGTACGTGTTCTGGAGCTGGCGCAGCGGGTGGGCGCGCTGGTGGAGATCGCGGGCGGGCCGGACCACGGCGGCGCGGTGAGCGCGGGGGCGATGGCGGCGCGGGGCGAGGTGCTGCGGCCGGTGGAGCGTACGGCCAGGCGGGCTGTGGTGGCCGCGTACAACGCGTATGTGGAGGAGCGCGAGCGGGGCTGAGCGCGGGATCCGGCCTCCCGGTCGGGTCCGGGAGGCCGGCGGTGCGGGGCGGGCGCGTACGGAGCCGCCCGCCGCGCCCGCCCGCGCGCGTGCTCAGGCGTTGGCGCAGGCGTTGCCGAAGGCCGGGTTCAGCAGGCCGATGACGTTGACGGTGTTGCCGCAGACGTTGACCGGCACGTGGACGGGCACCTGGATCACGTTGCCCGAGCCGACGCCGGGCGAGTGGGCGGCCGCGCCCTGTGCGCCCGAGCTGGCCGAGGCCGCGCCCGCACCGGCGGCGACGAGCCCGCCGGCCACCATCGCGACGGCGGTGACCCTCTTGAGGTTCTTCACTTCTCGATCCTCCTTGCGTTCGCCGCGGCCGGTCGCCGCGGCACGCACTGGAGAACGGGTCGGGGCCGGTTGCGATACGCCACACCGGTGACATCCACACGTTCGTATGAATTTAGGTACGGATTTCCGCCGGAGGGGCAGGAGTGCCGGATCGGTGGCGGCCGCCCGTCAGCCGGCCATCCCGTGCCGGACGGCCCACAGCGCCGCCTGGGTGCGGTCGGCGAGGTCCAGCTTCATCAGGATGTTGGACACGTGCGTCTTGACGGTCTTCTCGGACAGCACCAGATGGCGTGCGATCTCCCGGTTGGAGCGGCCGTCGGCTATCAGCGCGAGCACCTCGCGCTCCCGCTCGGTCAGGGAGGTGCCACGGCCCGGCCCGCCGCCGGCCCCTTCCTGGCTGAGCAGGGCATGGGCGACCTCCGGCTGCAGCAGGACGTGCCCGGCGTGCACCGAGCGGATGGCCCCGGCCAGCGCGTCGGGGTCGATGTCCTTGTAGACGTAGCCGGCGGCGCCCGCGCGCAGGGCGGGGACGACGGTGCGCTGCTCGGTGAAGCTGGTGACGACCAGCACCCGGGCGGGATTGCCCAGTTCACGCAGCTTGCGCAGCGCCTCGACACCGTCCGCGCCGGGCATCCTGAGATCCATCAGGACGACGTCGGGCCGCAGCTCCTCGGCCCGGTCCACGCCCTCCGCCCCGTCGGCGGCCTCGCCGACCACCTCGATGTCCCCCTGGACCTCCAGGAACGTACGCAGTCCCCGGCGCACGACCTGGTGGTCGTCCACCAGCAGGACCCTGATCACCTCGCCGGCCGCGTCAGCCACCGGGCACCTCCATCTCGATCACCGTGCCCCCGCCGGGCTCCGAGTCCACCCTCAGCGTGCCGCCGACCCCGTCCGCCCGGTCGCGCATCGACACCAGGCCCAGGCGGCGGCCCGCGCGGCGGACCGCCGCGGGGTCGAAGCCGCTTCCGTCGTCGGCCACCCGCAGCACGGCACCGGTACCGCGGCGGGCGAGGAGAACGGAGACACGCCGGGCCCCGGAGTGCCGCAGGGCGTTGTGCAGGGCCTCCTGCGCGACCCTCAGCAGCGCCTCCTCCTGGGCGGCGGGCAGCGCCCGCACGCCCTCGGCGTCGAAGAGGACACGGGCACTGTGTGCCCGGTCCAGGACCTGCACCTGGCTGCGCAGGGCGGCGGCCAGTCCGTCCTCCTCCAGGGCGGCTGGACGCAGCTCGACGACGGCGGCCCGCAGCTCGTCGGCGGCCTCGGCCGCCAGCCCGGCGACCCGGCGCAGCTCCTCCCTGGCACGGCCTGGGTCGCGGCCGACCAGGGCGGTGACGGCCTGAGCGGTCAGACGCAGGGAGAACAGCTTCTGGGAGACGGCGTCGTGCAGTTCGTGGGCGATGCGGGCGCGCTCCCCGGCGATGGTCAGCTCGCGGCTGCGCTCGTAGAGGCGGGCGTTGGTCAGCGCGATGGCGGCGTGCTCGGCGAGCAGCCGCAGCAACTCCTCGTCCTCACCGGTGAAACCGCAGCCTCCTTTGGGGCGGTCGCACCGCTTGTTGGCGAGGAAGATCGCCCCGAGCACCTCCTCGCCGTCGGCGATCGGCATGCCGATGAAGTCGGCCAGCTCCGGGTGGGCGTCGGGCCAGCCCTCGAAGCGCGGATCCCGGCGGACGTCGGCGAGCCGCTGCGGGGAGGCGTCGCGCAGCATGGCGGCGAGGATGCCGTGCTGGCGGGGCAGCGGCCCGATCGCGCGCCACCTCTCGTCGCTGACCCCGGCCACCACGAACTGCGCGAAGCCACCGTGGTCGTCCGGGACGCCGAGAGCGGCGTACTCGGCGTCCAGCAGCTCGCGCGCGGAGGTCGTGATCGTCTGCAGGACCTCGCGGACCTCCAGACGGCGGTTCATGGCGAGCAGGGCGGCGCTGACGGCCGCCAGCCCGGTTCTCGGGAGCATGCGGTCACGGTACCGGCGGGGGTTCGCGGGCGGATCGGCCGACCGCCCGGGAGGGCCTGGGCGGTGGTCGTAGGACCGGCGGCGGACGCGCCGCCGGTACCGTGACCGCCGGCCCGGCGGCTCTCGCGGATTCCCCGTCCCCGAGCGCCCCGAGCGCCCCGAGCGCCACCTGAACACCCCCGCCCCGCCGGAAGGGTCCGGCGGGGCGGGAGGCGGTGCTTGTGCTGCGCGGCCGCGCAGTCGCGCGGCGCGCTTACTTGCGCATGACCTCCGGCTCGTGGCGGCGCAGCAGGCGGGCCACCGCGAAGCCGCAGGCGACGCCGATGGCGAGCAGGATCAGCATGTCCATCACCCACACTCCAGCGCTGTGCTCCCACAGCGGGTCGAGGTTCGTGGGGTTCTCGCGGTCCCAGGGGGCCATGGTGTGCGACAGGTCGACGGTGGCTCCGGTGGCCGCGACCGCCCAGCGCGAGGGCATCAGCCAGGCGACCTGCTCGATGCCGGGCGCGTCGAAGACCTGGAAGAGCACGCCGGTGAAGACCAGCTGGATGATCGCGAAGCCCACCAGCAGGGGCATGGTCATCTCGGATGTCTTCACCAGCGAGGAGATCACCAGGCCGACCATCATGGAGGTGAGACCGAACGCGATGATCCCCACGCACAGTTCGACGGCCGTGGGCATGATCAGGCCCTCTTCGGGCAGTTCGCGCACCGAGAAGCCGATGGCGCAGATGATCACGCCCTGGAAGGCGGTGATCACCCCGAGGACGATCACCTTGGACATCAGATAGGCGGACCTGGACAGGCCGGTGGCCCGTTCACGTTCGTAGATGACCCGTTCCTTGACCAGCTCGCGCACCGAGTTGGCCGCGCCGGACAGGCACATGCCGACCGCGAGGATCAGCAGGATGGTGCCCGCGTGCTGGTTGAAGCCCTCGGGGTTGCGCGTGAGGCCGTGGTCGGTGGGGATCACCGTGCTGACCACGCCCAGGATCACGGGCAGGACGACCATCAGGGCGAGGAAGCCCTTGTCGGAGGCGATGACCGACGTGTAGCGCCGGGTGAGGGTCCACAGCTGGGACCCCCAGCTCTGCGGCTTGGGCGGCCGGGACGCCGGCGCGGGCGGCGCCGCGTACTGGGGGTGCTGGGGGTACTGAGGATGCTGGAGGTGCTGGGGGTGCGCCTGCTGCGGGGCGGTGGTGTCGAGGTCGGCGGCGTAGAGCCGGTAGTGCTGCGAGCCCTGCCAGCGGCCGATCCAGTCGTAGTCGCGGTAGTTCTCGAAGGCCGAGAAGACGTCCGCCCAGCTCTCGTAACCGAAGAAGTTCAGGGCCTCCTCGGGCGGGCCGAAGTAGGCCACGCCGCCACCGGGCGCCATCACCAGGACGCGGTCGCACAGCGCGAGCTCGGCGACGGAGTGGGTGACCACCAGCACGGTGCGGCCGTCGTCGGCCAGCTCCCGCAGCAGCTTCATCACGTCGCGGTCCATGCCCGGGTCCAGGCCGGAGGTCGGTTCGTCCAGGAAGATCAGCGACGGCTTGGTGAGCAGTTCCAGTGCGACCGAGACGCGCTTGCGCTGGCCGCCGGAGAGGGAGGTGATCTTCTTTCCGGCGTGGATGTCGAGCTTGAGCTCGGCCAGCACCTCCTCGACCCGCGCGTTGCGCTCGGCCTCGGCGACGTCGCCGGGGAAGCGCAGCTTGGCGGCGTAGCGCAGGGCGGTGCGGACGGTCAGCTCCTTGTGGAGGATGTCGTCCTGCGGGACCAGGCCGATGCGCTGGCGCAGCTCGGCGAACTGCTTGTAGAGGTTCCGGTTGTCGTAGAGGACCTCGCCGACGTCGGCCGGGCGGTAGCCGGTCAGGGCGCGCAGCAGTGTGGACTTGCCGGAGCCGGACGGGCCGATGACGGCCACCAGGGACTTCTCGGGCACGCCGAAGGTGACGTTGTTGAGGATCACCTTGCCGCCGTCGACCTTGACGGTCAGATGACGGGCCGAGAAGGAGACCTCGCCGGTGTCGACGAACTCCTCGAGCCGGTCGCCCACCACCCGGAAGGTCGAGTGGCCGACGCCGACGATGTCGTCCGGGCCGAGGACCGCCGTGCCCGACTTGGGCAGCGGCTGGCCGTTGACGTACGTGCCGTTGTGGCTGCCGAGGTCGCGGATCTCGAAGCGGCCGCCGGGGGCGGAGCGGAACTCCGCGTGGTGGCGGGAGACCTGGAGGTCGGAGACGACCAGCTCGTTCTCCAGTGCGCGGCCGATCCGCATCACCCGGCCCAGCGAGAGCTGGTGGAACGTGGTCGGGTTGCGATGGTCGTCGTGAACCGGGACACCCGCCTGCTGCGGCCCGCCGCCGTGCGGGGGGACCGCTCCCCGGGGAGGCTGCGGCGCGTACTGCTGCGGCACCGGCTGCTGTACGTGCTGCGGGGTCTGCTGTGGGGCCGGGGTCTGCGGCTGGTGGCCCCGGCCGGGGCCACCCTGCGGCCGCGCCACCGGCTGCGGGACGGGCACCGCCTGCGCGGGAGCCGCCGCGGTCCGGCCGGAGAAGGCCAGCCGGGGCCCGTCGGTGGCGTTGCCGAGGTGCACCACCGAGCCCGCGCCGACCTCCATCTGCTGGACACGCCGTCCCTGTGCGTACGTGCCGTTGGTGCTGCCGTGGTCCTCGAGAAGCCAGCCTTCGCCGCCCCAGCGCAGTGTGGCGTGACGCCAGGAGACCCTGGCGTCGTCGACCACGAGGTCACCCTGCGGATCGCGTCCGAGGGTGTAGGGCCTGGACGGGTCGAGCGTCCAGGTCCGTCCGTTCAGTTCCAGTACGAGTTCCGGCACTCCATGCCCCACAAAGTTGTCCCCCGAGCTACCCCCTGTGATGAGGGGGCTAGGGATGGTGAACGATCGTGGGGGAACTATTCCAGGCTTCGCGGCAGGACATGAAGTCGCCCCCGCCGGATGGTTGCCGAACCGCTACGGTCCGCTCCCCGGCCGCCGGGAGGACCGGACGGAGCGGCGACGGGGAAGCGGCGCCAAAGGCGCGGAACGCCTCCGGCCGAGCCTGACCGGGGCTGTCCGGGGTACGGACGTGCGTACGGAACCGCCCTGGTGCTCGATACCGTAGGGATCATCATGAGCGCTTCGCAGACCCCGCCGCCCGTCCCCGCCGCCGTCCCCGCCGGTGCGGACGCCGACACCCCCACCCTCCTGGTGAAGATCTTCGGCAAGGACCGGCCGGGCATCACCGCAGGTCTCTTCGAGACGCTGGCCGCCTACTCGCTGGATGTCATAGACATCGAGCAGGTCGTCACCCGCGGCCGCATCACCCTGTGCGCCCTGGTCACCACGCCGGGCGGGAGCGGCGCCGAGGGGGGACTGCGGGCGACCGTGCACTCCTGGGCGGAGTCGATGCGGCTCCAGGCGGAGATCATCTCGGGCCGGGGCGACAACCGGCCGCGCGGCACCGGCCGCTCCCACGTCACCGTGCTCGGCCATCCGCTGACCGCCGAGGCCACGGCCGCCATCGCCGCCCGGATAACCGGTGTCGGCGGCAACATCGACCGGATCTTCCGGCTGGCGAAATACCCGGTCACGGCGGTGGAGTTCGCCGTGTCCGGCACCGGGACGGAGGAGCTGCGCACCGCCCTGGCCCCGAAGGCGGCGGCCCTGGGCGTGGACGTCGCCGTCGTCGCCGCCGGGCTGCACCGCCGGGCGCAGCGCCTGGTGGTGATGGACGTGGACTCCACGCTCATCCAGGACGAGGTGATCGAACTGTTCGCGGCGCACGCCGGCTGCGAGGAGGAGGTCGCCGGGGTGACCGCCGCCGCGATGCGCGGCGAGCTGGACTTCGAGCAGTCGCTGCACGCCCGGGTGGCACTGCTGGAAGGGCTTGACGAGTCGGTGGTCGACAAGGTGCGCGCCGAGGTCCGGCTCACGCCGGGGGCCCGCACCCTCATCCGCACGCTCAAGCGCCTGGGCTATCAGGTGGGGGTGGTCTCGGGCGGCTTCACGCAGGTCACCGACGATCTGCGGGAGCGGCTGGGGCTGGACTTCGCCTCGGCCAACACCCTGGAGATCGTGGACGGGAAGCTGACCGGCCGGGTCGTCGGGGAGGTCGTGGACCGGGCGGGCAAGGCCCGGCTGCTGCGCCGCTTCGCGGCGGAGGCCGGGGTGCCACTGGCCCAGACCGTGGCGATCGGCGACGGCGCCAACGACCTGGACATGCTCAACACCGCGGGACTCGGGGTCGCCTTCAACGCCAAGCCGGTGGTGCAGGAGGCCGCGCACGCCGCGGTGAACGTGCCGTTCCTGGACACCGTGCTGTATCTGCTGGGCGTCACGCGCGAGGAGGTCGAGGCGGCCGACACCGCGGTGTGAGGCCGCCGGGCGCGGCATCCACGCGGACACACGGGACCGCCGGAGCGGGGTCGAGTCCGGACCGGCGGCCCGTCACCGTCCTCCGCCGTCCTCCGTCCTCCGCCGTCCGGCGTCGGCCGTGCGGCGCCAGTCGTGCGCGTCAGTCGTGCGGTGCCCAGTGCGATTCGAGGCGGCCCTTCCCGAGCTCCACGGACTTCCAGGAGCCGGTGAAGGAGACCACGGCCGCGGCGGAGGTGGGGAAGCCGATGCGGTCGAGCCGGCTCCTGGCGTCCTCCTCGGCCTCTCCGGCGAGGGCGTCGGCCATGGCGTGCATACCGGGGTTGTGGCCGACGAGCATGAGGTCCACGATGTCGTCCGGCACCTCGTTGACCACCGCGATCAGTTCGCCGAGCGAGGCCTCGTAGAGCCGCTCCTCGTAGACCGTCCTCGGCCGCTGCGGCAGTTCGTGGACGACCAGCTTCCAGGTCTCGCGGGTGCGGGCGGCGGTGGAGCAGAGGGTGAGATCGGGGACGATGCCGCTGGCTGCGAGCCAGCGGCCGGCGGCCGGTGCGTCCCTGCGCCCCCGCTCCGCGAGGGGCCTGTCGTGGTCCGCCACGTCGTCGGGCCAGTCGGCTTTGGCATGTCGGAGGATGACGATCCTGCGTGACACATCGGCGCTCATGCCTCCAGCTTCGCACGAACGGCGGCGTGTGGCGCGGGGGGTTGGGAACCCTCCCCGACCGGGTGACCCCAGGGGCGGAGGCAACCGGTCAGCGCGACAGGAGTTCCCAGAGCCGGCCCAGCAGATCCGCGAGATACCCCTGGGACCCGGCGTCGGCGGCCTCGGCCCCGCCCGCGCCGGCGAGCAGGGCCAGCAGCGCCGCGAAGGCGATCACGGGCAGCACCGCGGCCCACCACGGCAGCCGTGCGTCCGCGCCGCCGGCCGCCGGCCGGGGGGTGTGCCGGGTGGGTGCGTGGGCCGTCATCGGGCTCGCCTCCGTCGTCTTCCGTGGCGTCTTGGGCGGTGTGCTCCGACGCTACGGACCGCGGGGCGGCCGCTCCATCCGGTGATCCACCCATTGCCCCCTGAGCCCGGCCCCCTAGGGGATGGTGGGGCCTGCCCCACCACGGGCGAAGGCGCGCCTCAGGGCACGAGGGCCCCGGCGGGCGGGCGCGACCGGGCCCTCACGCCCGGGTGACCAGGTCGCGGAACCAGCCGATCGGGGGGAGGTCGAGGTCGTCCAGCCGGACCCGGCGGGTCCCCAGCCGGGCCTCGACCTGGGCGAGGACGAGATCGGCGTGCACGGCGGCTATCCGGTCGAGGTCCAGCTCGCCCTCCTCGGAGTACCAGTAGGCGACCCCCGTGCACGTCGAGAGCAGCGCGAGCCGAGTCACACGGATGTCGGGCACCGACATGCTGCTCTCGGCCAGGCCCGCCACGAGCCGGTCCCCCCACAGCTGCTCGTACTCGTCGCGCAGGGCCACCACGGCCTTGCGGCTCTCCTCCCCCAGCGACCGCAGCTCCCGGTCGACCACGACCGTCTCGGTCCGGCGCAGCCCGTGGGCGAGGACGTGCATTATGGTCAGCGCGGCCAGCCCCTCGACCGGCGAGCCGACCCGCGCCAGCACGGTGCGCGCGTCGCCGTTCAGCCGCTCCAGGGACTCCCTCATCAGCCGGACCAGCAGGTCCTCCTTGCCGTCCATGTAGTGGTAGAGGGTCGCCAGCGAAACCCCCGCGCCCGCGGCGAGGTCCCGGATGCCGGTGGCCTGGAAACCGCGGGTGGCGAACAGTTCCAGCGCACTGGACCGAAGACGCGCGTACGAGGACATGGGCCAACCCTAAGCCAGGACGCCGAGGTCGTGAACGGACCGCCCGCCAACGGCCGTCGCCAGCACGCCGATTCCCGGCAGTTCGTCGGCGGGCACCCGGGTGGGGTCCCGGTCGAGCACGGTGAAGTCGGCCAGGTACCCGGGGGCGATCAGCCCGCGGGACCGTTCGGCGTGCGCCGCGTGGGCCGAACCGACCGTGTAGCAGCGCAGGGCGGTCGCCACGTCGACCCGTTCGCCGGCGGCCAGCGTCCGGCCGCCGAGCGTGCGCCGGGTCACCAGGGCGTGGACGCCCGCCAGGGGGAGGCCGCCCACCACAGGGCGGTCGGAGCTCCCGGGCACCGGCACCCCGCGGTCGGTGAAGCTGCGGACCCGGTAGCACCAGTGGGCGCGCTCACTCCCCAGGGCCTCGGCCATGCCGTCTCCCGCCTCCCGCACCAGGGAGCCCTGGGGCACCGGGATCACCCCGAGCCGGACGATGCGCTCCACCTGCCGCGGCGAGGTGACCGCGCAGTGCTCGATCCGGTGCCGCGGGTCGGGCCTGGGGTACCGACGCTGCGCCCGTTCGTACGCCGACAGCACCACGTCCACGGCACGGTCGCCGATCGCGTGCGTGGCCACCTGCCAGCCGGCCCGGTGCGCCGCGACGATCGTGGCGGTCAGCTCCTCCTCGCCCGCCTGGAGGTACCCGCGGTTGCCGGGGTCGTCGGCGAAGTCGCAGCACATCGCCGAGGTGCGGCCGATGAGCGAGCCGTCGGAGAACACCTTGACCGCACCGATGCGCAGCCGGTCGTCGCCGAAGCCGGTACGGATGCCCAGGTCGATGCCCAGGCGGTACGGGTCGGACTCGTGCGCCTCCAGCGGGTGCAGCACGTCGGAGGCCACCATGAGCGTCACGCGCTGCGGCAGCCAGTCCTCGTCCCGGGCCTGCTGGTAGGCCGCGACCTCCACGCCGCTGTGTCCGATCCAGCCGCCTCCGACGCCCGCCTCCTGCACGGAGGTGATCCCCTCGGCGGCATAGCGGCGTCCGGCGGCGGCGACGGCGCGCGCCAGCATGTCGGCCGGGAACGGGAAGAGGAGGCCGCGCACCAGTTCCTGGGCGCGTTCCTGGAGCAGTCCGGTGGGGGCGCCAAAGGCGTCGCGCACGATGCGCCCGCCGTCCGGGTCGGGTGCGGTGCCGGCCCCGCACCGGGCGAGGACCGGGGAGTTGACCACGCACATGTGCCCGCTGGTGTGCTTGAGCCACACCGGATGGTGCGGCGCGGCCCGGTCCAGGCCGGCCGCCGTGGGGTGCCCGCCGGCCATCCGGTTCTGGTCGTAGCCGGCCCCGGTGATCCATTCGCCGGCCGGGCGCCGTGCCGCCTCCCGGGCCACCCGCTCGTAGACGTCCTCCACTGTGGCCACCCGGCCCGGGGAGAGGTCGAGTTCGCCGAGGGAGAGTCCGTACCAGGCCATGTGGTTGTGGGCGTCGTGGAAGCCGGGCAGCACGCACCGCCCCGCCAGGTCGACGGTGCGGCGCGCGGACAGACCGGCGACCTCGTGCCCGCCCACCGCCACCACCCGGTCCCCCAGCGTCGCGAACGCCTCGGCGCGGGGCCGCGCGGGGTCCATGGTCAGGATTCGCGCGTTGCGGTAGACGACGTCCGCGTCCATGGTGCGACCTCCGTGTGTGCTGCGGCGAGCAGGGCGCGCAGCCGCTGCCGGAACTCCTCGTTCCAGGCCCGCGGGCGGCGCGTCGCCCGGTCGATGTGGACGGCGGTGCGGGTGCCCTCGGCAGCGACGGCCCCGCGGGCGCCGGGAACGGTGACGGTGACGGTGAAGCCCACCGTCAGGCTGGTGCGTCCCAGTGCGGTCACCCGCTGCTCGACGAGGAGCGGACCGGGCCGGTCGACGGGACGGGCGAAGGACAGGCTCAGTCCGGCCACCACGTGGTGGCGCTCGGGCCGTACCGCGGGGTCGGGGTCGTAGGGGTAGCCCAGGGCGTCCAGCAGGCGGCTGAAGGCCCGTTCGGCGTGTACCGCGAACCGCGTGTGGTGGAGCACGCCGAGTGCGTCGAGTTCGTCCCAGGCGACCTCGGTAGTGGTTCGGAAACGGCCTGGGAGCGCCTCGGCGCCCTTGCCGGTGCGGGGTCCGGCTGGTGTCACGGCCGTCCTCCTCCGGTGTGCGGGTCCGCTCCGGCCGCGTCCCAGCAGGGGCCGCGGTCGGCACGCAGTTCGCCCTTGGCCACCCGCTCGGACGGGGTGAGGGGCAGTGCGGGTCGCACGCACCAGTAGCGGGGGACCTTGAACGGCGCCAGCCGCAGGCGGCAGAACTCCAGCAGCTCCCGCACGTCGAGGGCGTCCTGGCCGGCCGGCACGACGAACGCCTTCACCTCCTCGCCTCGCACGGGGTCCGGCTCGGGCACCACCGCGGCCATCCGCACCGCCGGGTGGGACTCGACGACCGCCTCCACCTCCCGCGCCGAGACGTTCTCCCCGGAGCGGCGCACCATGTCCTTCGCCCGGCCGAGGTAGTGGATCCGGCCGGCGGCGTCCTCCCGCACCCTGTCCCCGGTGTGCAGCCACCCGTCGCGCAGGACCCGGGCGGTGGCCTCGGGCTGCCGCCAGTAGCCGTCCATCAGGCCGGTTCCGGAGATCACCAGCTCGCCCTCCTCCCCGGGCGGCACCGGCCGGCCGCCGGGGTCGACGACGGCGACCCGCTTGCCGGGCTGCGGCCGGCCGATGCATCCGGTGCCGACCGTCTCGTCGTGGTCCCGCGGGGTGACGATGAGGTCGGCGCCGGACTCGGTCATGCCGAACGCCTCGTACCACGGCACCCCCCAGCGCTCCTCCAGGTCCCGGTGCAGTTCGGCGGGGATGCCGGAGGCCAGCACCGCCCGTACCCGGTGCCGTCGGTCGCCGGGGTGGGGCGGCTGTGCCAGCAGGGCGGCCGGCATCATGCCCAGGCAGTAGAACACCGTCACCCGGTGCTCGCGTACGTCGGCCCACATCCGGCTCGCGCTGAACCTGTCGGCCACGACCAGCCGGGCGCCGGAACGCAGCGCGGCCACGACGTTCCACTGCGGGTCCATGTAGCTGAACGGCTGGGCGGTGTACAGGACATCGGTCTCGGTGAGCCGGGGGAAGTTGATCCGCAGCGCGTGCGCGATGGTGAGCCAGTAGCGGTGGTTGAGCACGCATCCCTTGGGCAGGCCGGTCGTCCCCGAGGTGTACTGGATGTTGACCGGGTCGCCCGCGGAGACTTGGGAACCGTCGGGGCTGTCGGGGCCGCCGGGGGCGTCCGGGGCGGTCGGCAGTTCGTCCGCCGTCACGATCGTGAGCGGCACGCCCGCCTCGGCCGCGGCCTGTGCGAGGGTGTCCGCGTACCGGGGCACGGTGACCGCCAGCCGCGGTCCGGAGTCGCGCAGCAGATGGGCCGCGTCGGCGCTGCGGACCTGGGTGTTGACGGGGACGGCGATCCGCCCCGACCGGGCCGCCGCCAGCCATACCAGGGGGAACTCCGGGACGTTGGGCAGCATCACCGCCACCCGGTCGCCCGGTTCGGTCCTCCGGCGCAGGAACGCGGCGATCCGGTGCACCACCGCGTCGATCCGCGCGAACGTCCAGGCGGGCCGGTCGGCGTGCGGGAAGACCCAGGCCACCCGGTCGCCGTGGTCGCGGGCCGCCCGGTCCAGGAGGGCGCCCAGGGTCCGCGGCCCGGCCGCGGGGGCGGTGTCCGCCGGTGTACGGGCCGTCACGGGGTCCTCCGTTCGTGCTGCGGGACCGCGCCGGAGCGGTCCGGGGTGCCGGCGGCGACGACGCGCATGGACAGGTCCACCTCCGTGGCGAGCGCCTCCTCCAGCGCGGCACCCAGCCCGCGGTCGAGGGACTCCTTTGCGAGGGCGAGCGCCAGCGGCGGCCGGCCGACCAGCCTTCCGGCCAGTTCCAGCGCGCGCCGGAGGTGTTCGCCGGCCGGGACCACCTCGTTCACCAGGCCCCAGTCGCGGGCCTCCTCGGCGCCGAACCCCGTGCCTGTCATCAGCAGGTACTTCGCGCGCTGCGGGCCGAGGACCGCGGCCAGCAGCTGGGAGACGCCGTTGGTCACGGTGAGCCCCACCCCGACCTCGGGGAACGTGAAGCGGGTGGACTCGGCCGCCACCACCAGGTCGCAGGCCAGGGCCCATTCGCATCCGGCGCCCACGGCCCAGCCGTGCACCGCCGCGATCACCGGTACCGGGCTGCGCTTGATGGTCCGGGTGACGTCCTGCAGCCGTTCCAGCCGTTCCCTGGCCTCCAGCGGGTCCTCCGCCGGGGCCGGTTCCTTGAGGTCGTGGCCGCTGCAGAAGGCCCGGCCGGCCCCGGTGAGCACCACGGCCCGCGCGCCCTCGGCGACGGCTCGCCTCACGGCGACGGCCAGTTCGCGGCTGACCTCGTCGGTGACCGCGTTGAGACGGTGCGGACGGTGCAGTTCGACCACGGCCACCGGCCCGGTCCTGTCGTACCGCACCGGCCGCCGTTCCTGGTGGTCCGTCTCCGTCAGTGTCGACATCCTGTCCTTCTTCTGCTTTCTGTCCTGTCGTGCCGCATGGCCGGGTCGTGTCCTCCGCCGGGGTCCGCCGGCGCCGCCGTGCCCGGTCAGACCGACTCCACCTGCCGGAGGAAGGCCCGGCCCCGCTCGCTGCGCGGGTTGTCCAGCACCGCGGTCGGCGGCCCCTGTTCGGCGATCTTGCCGTCGGCCATGAGGACCACCCGGTCGGCGACGCTGCGGGCGAAGCGCATCTCGTGGGTCACCGCCACCATGGTCATCCCGGAGTCGGCCAGGTCCCGCATCACCGCGAGCACCTCGCCGACCAGTTCGGGGTCGAGCGCGCTGGTGGGCTCGTCGAAGAGCATCACCTTCGGGCGCATGGCCAGCGCCCGTGCGATGGCCACCCGCTGCTGCTGCCCGCCGGACAGGCTCATCGGGTAGCGGTCGGCGAACCGCTTCAGTCCCACCTGGTCCAGCAGTTCCAGCGCGACGTCCCTGACCTGGCGCGGGTCCCGGCCGGCCACCTTGACCGGGGCGGTCGTGACGTTGTCCAGAACCGACTTGTGCGGCCAGAGGTTGAAGTGCTGGAAGACCATCCCCACCCGGCGGCGCATCAGGTTGAGCGACTTCTCGTCGTACCGCAGCTCCCGGCCGTCGATGACGATCTCGCCGGAGTCGATCCGCTCCAGTCCGTTGACGCAGCGCAGCAGTGTGCTCTTGCCGGCCCCGGAGGCCCCGATCAGCACGACGACCTCACCGGTGCCGATGTCCAGGTCAACCCCGTCCAGCACGGTGTGCGCGCCGAAGGACTTGCGGATGTCCCGCATGCGCACCAGCGGGGGGACGTCCTGTGGAGCGGTGTCCTGCGGGGCGGTGTCGGGATGTGGCATGGGATGCCGCCTCTCAGATCGCGTAGCGGGTGTGCCGGCGCTCCAGGCGGCGCAGCAGTGCCGTCAGGAGCATCACGACGGCCAGGTAGTAGACGGCCGAGATCAGGTAGTACGTCAGCGGCTCGTAGGTCGCGGCCGCCAGCTTCTGCGCCTGCATGAACAGGTCGGGAACCGTGATGAACGAGGCCACGGCGGTGTCCTTGACCGCGATGATGAACTGGTTGCCCAGCGACGGGAGGATCGAGCGGAACGCCTGGGGCGCCACCACGATCCGCAGCGCCTGTGTCCGGCTCATGCCCACGGAGCGCGCCGACTCGGTCTGCCCCTTGGGCACCGACTGCACACCGGAGCGGAAGATCTCCGCCATGTAGGCCCCGGTGTGCACGGTGAGTCCGATCACCGCCGACCAGAAGGAGGAGATGTCGACGACGGTGACCAGGCCGTAGTAGATGACGAACAGCTGCGCCACCAGAGGGGTCCCCCTGATCAGGGCGAGGTAGCCCTGTGCCAGCCAGCGCAGGGCGGCGAAGCGGCTCATCCTCATCCAGGCGACGACCAACCCGACCGCCAGGGCGAACACCACCGCCAGTGCGGCCAGCGACAGGGTGATCTTCAGCCCTTCGAGCATGAGCGGAAGGGAACGGCTGATGCCGTCCAGGACAGACATGGCGGGGTTCTCCTCGGCAGCCGGGTCGGACGTCTGCGGGACCGGTCAGGAGCGGGCGTCCTGGCTGATGTCGGTCCCGAACCACTTCTCGCTGAGCCGTGCGTAGGTGCCGTCGTCCCTGATCTCGTCCAGGGCCTTGTCCACCTCGGCGGTGAGTTCGGAGTTGCTCTTCTGGCTCGCGATCGCCGCAGGGTCCGGGAAGAGGATCTCGCCGGCCGGTTTGACGTCGATGCCGGTCTGCTTGATCTGGTACAGCCCTAGCAGCTTGGTGGTGATCGCCGCGTCGACCCGGCCGTTGGACAGCTCGGTCAGCATCTCGTTGTCGCTGTTGTAGGTCTTCACCTCCGCGACCCCGGGCTGCTTCTGGGCGTACTCCTCGAACGTCGTGCCGAGCACCACACCGACCCTGGCGTCCTTCAGGTCGTCGACCGAGGCGACCGCGGAGTCGTTCTCGACGAAGAGCTGGGCGCCGGAGACGTAGTACTCGCCGGTGAAGTCGACCTGCTTCCTGCGTTCTTCGGTCGGTGACATCGAGCCGACGATGAGGTCGTACCGTTTGGCCTTCAGTCCGGCGACCAGTGAGTTGAACGGGCCGGTGACCGGGTTCGGCTCCAGGCCGAGCCGCTCGGCGAGTTCGTTGCCGAGCTCCACGTCGAAGCCGGCGAGCTCACCGTCGTCCTCGAAGTAGTTGAACGGCCGGTACTGACCGCTCATGGCGAATGTCAGCTTTCCGTCCTCGACGAGCCGGTACCCGCCCTCCTCCGCCTCGGCGGAGGAACCGCCGCACCCGGTGGCCAGGGCCGCCGCTATCAGGCAGCCGGTCAGCGCCGCCGCCGTTCTCCTGGTCACACGTCCTGCAGATGACGTCCGCATGGCCGAGCCTCCACGTTCTGCGAGCCGGAACCGATCGATCGATCGATCGGTTTCGCGGAAACGTACTGACCGGTTCCGGGCCTGTCAATCCCCCCCGGAGCACCGGAAGGAAGGGGCGGTGGCCCGGGGCCGGCCCGCCGTCCACCGTGATCCGCGGGCCGTCCGGCGCCCCGGAAAAGCACGTACGCCCCTCCACCGGGCGGTGGAGGGGCGTACGGGCGGGCGGGTCGGCGCGGCGGCGGGAGGCCTGAGGGGGCGCGGCGGCGCCAGGGTCCTACGGGGCGATGACGGAGGCGAGGACGCCGATCACGACCGTGACGCCGAGCATCGCGCCGAGGACGAGAAGCAGTTTCTTCTGGCCGTTGGGCGGGTTGGGTTCGAGCACTGGCATGCGCCCAGTGTCGCACTCAGCCGCCGTCCTCGACGCATCGGTCCCGGCCCGCCACCAGGCCCACCATGAGCTGGGCGGTCATCAGGACGGCCATCAGCGCCAGGGGCGCGTGCCAGCCTCCGGTGTGCTGGTGGAGGGCCCCGACCAGCAGCGGCCCGGGAACGGCGATCAGGTAGCCGGTGCCCTGGGCGAAGGCGGAGAGCTTGGCGACCCCGGCGCCGGTCCGCGCCCGCATCCCGATCATGGTGAGGACGAGGGGGAAGGCGCAGTTGGAGACGCCCAGCAGCAGTGCCCAGGCCCAGGCCCCCTGCGCGGGGGCGAACCACAGTCCGGCGTATCCGCCCAGTCCGCAGCAGGCCAGGACGGCGACGAGGGGGCCTTGGTGACCGAGCCGGGCGGCGATCCGCGGCAGTACGTAGGACAGGGGGATGCTCATCCCCATGGTGACCGCCAGCAGCAGGCCGGCGGTGGGCGCGGGGACCCCGGCATCGCGGAAGATCTGCGGCAGCCATCCCATGACGACGTAGGCGGCGGTGGCCTGGAAACCGAAGAAGACTCCGAGCGACCAGGCGGTGACGGAGCGGGTGATGCGGACGCCGGGGCCGGGACCGCCCTCGTCGGCCCCGGCCCCGGCGGATGCGGCGGTACGGGCGCGGGCGCCGCGTACGACCGGTGCCCACACCAGCAGGGCCAGGGCGCCGGGCAGCGCCCACATCCCGAGCCCGAGGCGCCAGTCCCCCTCCAGCGCCCGGACCGCCGGGACGGTGAGGGCGGCGGCCGCGGCGGTGCCCACGGAGAGCGCCATGGAGTACAGGCCGGTCATCGGGCCGATCCGGTCGGGGAACCAGCGCTTGACGACCACGGGCATCAGGACGTTGCCGGCCGCGATGCCCGCCAGCGCCAGTGCGCTGGAGGCCAGGAACCAGGCCGTTCCGCCGGCGAGGGGGCGCAGCGCCAGCCCTGCGGTGACGGCGGCCATTCCGGCGAGCACCACGGTGGCCGGGCCCCAGCGGCGGGCCAGCCGGGGCGCGGCGCCGCCGAAGACCGCGAAGCAGAGGGCGGGCGCGGAGGTCAGCAGCCCGGCGACGGTGCCGTTCATCGCCAGCGCCTCGCGGACCTCCGCCAGGAGCGGGCCGAGCGCGGTGATGGCGGGACGCAGGTTGAAGGCGGCGAGTACGACGCCCGCGACCAGCAGCCGCCGCGCCCACGGGGAGGCGCTCGCGGCCGCACCCGGCGAAGCGCCCGGAGCGGCGTGGGTGCCTACCCTGTCCGGGTTCCCCCCTTCGGCCCGGCGGTCGATGGTCACGGGATCCTCAGCCATGACATGCATCATAGAATCATCGGATGAATTGAGGCCACTTGGTGCGCCTCTCCGCTCGCCCGCCGTGCCCACCGCACCCGCCGACCCGGGAAGTGCCATGCCCCTGACCTCGCCCCGCCGCTCCGCCCTGGCCGACCAGGTCATCGACGCCCTGCGCGACCAGATCACATCCGGCGAGTGGCCGGTGGGCTCCCGCATCCCGACCGAGCCCGAGCTGGTCGAACAGCTCGGCGTGGCCCGCAACACCGTACGCGAGGCCGTACGGGCCCTCGCCCACAACGGACTGCTGGACATCCGGCAGGGCTCGGGCACCTACGTGGTGGCCACCAGCGAACTCGCCGGGGTGATGCACCGCCGCTTCGCGGACGCCGATCCTCGCGACGTGGCCGAGCTGCGCTCGGCGCTGGAGGCCGAGGCCGCACGGCTGGCCGCGCACCGCTGTACCGAGCAGGACCTGCGCCAGCTGCGGACACTGCTGCGCCGGCGCGAGGCGGCCTGGGAGACGGGCGAGGTGGAACGCTTCGTGGAGGCCGACGTCACACTGCACCTGGCGATCGTCCGGGCGTCCCACAACGAGGTCCTCACCGCGCTCTACGCCGACCTCGGCACCGTGGTGCGCACCTTCCTCCGCAACGACGTGGGCGAGGAGCTGCGCTCGGAGGGGTATCTGGACCACGGGCGGCTGGTGGACGCCATCGCCGACCGCGACGCGGAGACGGCCGCGCGGGAGGCGGGCTCGTACGCCCGGGCCTGCCGGGGCTCCGGCTCCCGCGACTGACCCGCGCCCGGGCCCGGCTCCGGCTCGG
This sequence comes from Streptomyces mangrovi, assembly GCF_900114215.1. Classification (GTDB taxonomy): domain Bacteria; phylum Actinomycetota; class Actinomycetes; order Streptomycetales; family Streptomycetaceae; genus Streptomyces; species Streptomyces barkulensis. The sequence goes on from NZ_FOSG01000003.1 coordinate 26,170, forward strand.
CACGTGCACCGGGCCGCCCCCGGCCCCGGCGCGGGACCGGGGGCGGCCCCGGGTTCGTCCGATCGCGGCGCGCTACGCGCCCATCATGTGGACGCCGCCGTCCACGTGCACGATCTCGCCGGTCGTCTTCGGGAACCAGTCCGAGAGCAGGGCGACCACGCCGCGCGCGGCGGGCTCGGGATCGGTGAGGTCCCAGCCGATCGGGGCGCGGGTCTTCCACACGTCCGCCAGTTCCTCGAAGCCCGGGATGGACTTGGCGGCCATGGACTTGATGGGCCCGGCCGACACCAGGTTGCAGCGGATGCCCTTGTCCCCCAGGTCGCGGGCGAGGTAGCGGGAGGTGGACTCCAGGGCGGCCTTGGCCACGCCCATCCAGTCGTACTTGGGCCAGGCCACCTGCGCGTCGAAGTCCATGCCGACGACCGAGCCGCCGCGCTTCTCCAGCAGCGGCAGCAGGGCCATGGTCAGCGACTTCAGGGAGTACGCCGAGACCTCAACGGCCGTGGCGACCGATTCCCAGCCGGTGTTGAGGAAGTTGCCGCCCAGGGCGTCCTGCGGCGCGAAGCCGATGGAGTGCACGACACCGTCCAGTCCGACGCCCTCGCCGAGGTACTCGGCGACCTTGTCGGCCAGGGTGTCCAGGTGCTCGCTGTTCTGCACGTCCAGCTCGATCACCGGGGCCTCCTTGGGAAGCCGCTTGGCGATGCGCTGCACCAGCGTCAGCCGCCCGAAACCGGTGAGGACGACCTCGGCACCCTCCTCCTGCGCCAGCCGGGCGACGTGGAAGGCGATCGAGGAGTCGGTGAGCACCCCGGTGACGAGGATGCGCTTTCCGGCGAGAAGTCCGCTCATGACGTTCAGTGACCCATGCCCAATCCGCCGTCCACGGGAATGACGGCTCCGGTGATGTACGCGGCCTCCTCCGAGGCCAGGAAACGCACCGAGGAGGCGACCTCCTCGGGCCGGGCGTAGCGGCCCAGCGGGACCTGTTCGACGATCTTGGCGCGCTGCTCGTCGGTGAGCGCGCGCGTCATGTCGGTGTCCACGAAACCCGGTGCGACCACGTTGCAGGTGATGCTGCGGGAGCCCAGCTCCCGGGCGACCGAGCGGGCGAAGCCGACCAGGCCGGCCTTGGAGGCGGCGTAGTTGGCCTGCCCCGCCGAGCCCAGCAGGCCGACGACGGAGGAGATCAGCACGATGCGGCCCCGGCGGGCGCGGAGCATGCCCCGGCAGGCGCGCTTGACGACCCGGAAGGTGCCGGTGAGGTTGGTCTCCACCACGGAGGTGAAGTCCTCCTCGGACATCCGCAGGAGCAACTGGTCCCGGGTGACACCGGCGTTGGCGACCAGCACCTCGACCGGGCCCTGCCTCTCCTCGATCTCCTTGTAGGCCTGCTCCACCTGCTCGGCGTCGTTGATGTCGCACTTGACGGCGCAGAAACCCTCCGGCGGCTCACCGGACCGGTAGGTGACGGCGACCTTGTCGCCCGCGTCGGCGAACGCCCGGGCGATGGCCAGGCCGATGCCGCGGTTGCCTCCGGTGACGAGAACCGAGCGGCTCAAGGGAACACCCTCTTCCGTAGGGAGCATGTACTCCGCAAGAAACTATCGTCCGGCCCCGCGAGCCGGAGAACGGGTCCCCGACAGGGGCTTTGCCGGACTCCTGTGGGATTCCTACAGAAAGGCGCCCCGCGCCGGGGCGTACACCCGGCCCCGGGGCCCGTACGAGGAGCGACTGTACGGGAATCGGACGAACACACAGCGTTCTGGCCCACGACCCTGGGTGGCGCGTGGTGCAAGAGCACGAGGAAGCGCATCATGACAGTGATGCTCGAACGACCGACGGCCATAGACGTTCCCTCCGGCACCGCCCGCTTCCGGGCGCTGTGCCGCACTCTGCTGGACATGGAGGTGCCCGACGGCTACCGGGCGGAGATCATCGGGGGGAACATCGTCATGTCGCCGTGGTCAAGGGGGTTCTACCTGCCGATCATGCAGTCGCTGCGAAGCCAGTTGGAGCCGCATCTGCCCCCCGGGCACACGGTCGACTACGCGCCTTTCCTGTTCGCCTTTCCCCGTGCCGAGCGGGCCTACGGGCCCGATGTCTACGTTGCGGCGGCAAGCGCGTTCCGGACGGAGGAGCGGTATGTCGACGGTGAGGCGCTCTCCCTGGTGGCGGAGCTGACCTCGGACTCCACGCGCGAGACCGACCGGACCGACAAGGTCTCGGCGTACGGCCGCAGCGGCGTGCCCGTGTACCTGCTGCTGGACATGGAGGAGCAGGCCGCCACGGTGTTCTGGCGCCCGTCCGAGCGGGGTTACGACTCGCGGCTGACCACGCCCTTCGGGGACCCGCTGCGCATCCCCGAGCCCTTCGGCTGCGACCTGGACACCTCCGGTTTCAAGACCCCCGCCGGGAAGCCGGACGGCGCGGAAGACCGGTGAGGCGGAGCGGCTCCGCCGGGGACCGGTGAGCGGGGGCGCCTGCCCCGGATCAGCCGGATCAGCCCTCCGGGACCGGCGGCGAACCGGTGACGGCGGGCCCGGCGCCCGGACTCCGGTCCCCCTCCCCGGCCTCCTCGCCCTCGCCCTCGTCCCCGGGGCGTTCGCGTCCGGTCCTCGCGGACCGCTCCTCCCCTTCGGGGCGGCGCTCCTTCCGCTCCTCCTTCCCCTTCTTGTCCGTGCCGCTCCTCATCTCGGACGGGTCGTGCTGCCTGCCGTCGTAGGGCCCTGAGTAGTCGCTCACGGCACGCTCCTTCCCGCGGTTCTCTCCGGTGGGCCGGCCCGCGGGCCGGCCCGGCCACGAGTACCCCGGAGCACCGCGGGAACACACCGGCGGCCGGATCACTTCCGGCTCTCGCGGCTCTCACGGCGGTCCCGGAGGGCCACGGCGAGCACCGGCACCAGGCCGAGCGCGATCGGGGCGAGTACCGCGGCGAGCAGCCAGGCGGGCACGTGCGGGTCCGGTTCGGTCCGCCACATCACCGCGCATGTCACGGCCATCGACAGGCCGATGCAGAAGCCGAGCTGGAGCGTGGCCCTGGCACCCCGCAGCGCCGAGGCACGGGTGGCGGGGCGGTTGATCAGGGAGGAGGCCCGCTCGCCGGGGGCGAGTTCGTCCTCGGAGCGCATGCGCAGCGCCGCGGCCGAGGTGAGGGCCATCACCGCGATGACCCCGGCGTAGACGAGGACGGGGACGAAGACCGCGCCGACGGACTTGTCCGCCCAGGCGTCGATCCCGCCGGGGCCGATATGCTGCGGCACCCTCTCCGGCAGGCTCGGGTACACCGCAACGCCCCAGACCGTCAGCCCCGCCAGCACGGCGAGCTGCGGCAGCAGCCACACCCACGGAAAGTCCGGCCGGTTCTCGCCGTCGTTTCCCATACGCCCCTCCCGCGGTTCCCTCTCCACTGCCCCGACCCTTCACCGGGCAGGGTAGACCGGTTGCCGGCCGCGGCCGATGGGGCATGGTTCACTGCGGTCATGCACCGACAAGGAGGAGCGTCCGTGGTCCACGAGATCGATGAGTCCTTCCTGGCGCTGCCGCTGCGCGCGCTCGCCGACGCGGCGCTCGCGCGGGCCCGGGCGCTGGGGGCCGAGCACGCCGACTTCCGTTTCGAGCGCAACCGCAGCGCCTCCTGGCGGCTGCGCGACGCGAAGCCTGCCGGGTCGTCGGACATCACCGACGCCGGATACGCGGTGCGCGTGGTGCACGGCGGCGCGTGGGGTTTCGCCTCGGGAGTGGATCTGACGATGGACGCCGCCGCGAAGGTGGCGGGCCGGGCCGTGGAGATGGCGAAGCTGTCGGCGAGGGTCGCCGAGGCCGCCGGCGACGGCGCGGCCGCGCGGAACGGCTCCGCCGGGGACCGGTGGGCGATGGGCGGACGGGTGGAGCTGGCGGACGAGCCGGTGCACGGTGAGCGCACCTGGGTCTCCTCCTACGAGGTCAACCCGTTCGACGTGCCGGACGCGGAGAAGACCGCCCTGCTGGCCCGGTGGAGCGAGCGGCTGCTGGGGGCGGACGGCGTCTCCCACGCGGACGCCTCGCTGCTGACCGTGCAGGAGAACAAGTTCTACGCGGACACCGCCGGCACCGTCACCACCCAGCAGCGCGTCCGCCTGCACCCGGAGCTGACGGCCGTGTCCGTGACCGACTCCGGCGACTTCGACTCGATGCGGACCCTGGCCCCGCCCGCCGGCCGGGGCTGGGAGTACATGACCGGTACCGGCTGGGACTGGGACGCGGAGCTGGCGCGCATCCCGGAGCTGCTGGCCGAGAAGATGCGCTCGCCCGGTGTGGAGGCGGGCTCGTACGACCTGGTGGTCGACCCCTCCAACCTGTGGCTGACGATCCACGAGTCGATCGGCCACGCCACCGAGCTGGACCGGGCGCTGGGCTACGAGGCGGCGTACGCGGGCACCTCCTTCGCCACGCCCGACAAACTCGGCACGCTGAAGTACGGCTCGCCGGTCATGAACGTCACCGGCGACCGCACCGCCGAGCACGGGCTGGCCACCATCGGCTACGACGACGAGGGCGTCGAGGCGCAGTCCTGGGATCTGGTCAGGGACGGGATCCTGGTGGGCTACCAGCTCGACCGGCGGATGGCGAGGCTGACCGGGCTGGGCCGCTCCAACGGCTGCGCCTACGCCGACTCCCCCTCCAGCGTCCCCGTGCAGCGCATGGCCAACGTCTCGCTCCGGCCCGATCCGGACGGGCCGTCCACCGAGGAACTGATCTCCCGGGTGGAGCGGGGCATCTACGTGGTCGGCGACCGCTCGTGGTCGATCGACATGCAGCGCCACAACTTCCAGTTCACCGGGCAGCGCTTCTTCCGGATCGAGAACGGACGGCTCGCCGGGCAGCTCCGAGACGTGGCCTACCAGGCCACCACCACCGACTTCTGGGGCTCGATGGAGGCCGTGGGCGGGCCGCGGACGTATGTGCTCGGCGGCGCTTTCAACTGCGGCAAGGCCCAGCCGGGCCAGGTCGCGTCCGTCTCGCACGGCTGCCCCTCCGCGCTCTTCCGGGGCGTCAACATCCTCAACACCGCCCAGGAGGCCGGCCGATGACCAGCTCTTCCACGTCTCCCGCTCCCCACGAGGTCGTCGAGCGCGCCCTGGCGCTGTCGCGGGCCGACGGCTGCGTGGTCATCGCCGACGAGGAGTCCACCGCCAACCTGCGGTGGGCGGGCAACACGCTGACCACCAACGGCGTCACCCGCGGCCGCACCCTCACCGTCGTCGCCACCGTCGGCGGCTTTGAGGGGACGGCGTCGGGGGTGGTCTCCCGTTCGGCCGTCACCGACGACGACATCGAGCCGCTGGTGCGGGCCGCGGAGGAGGCGGCGCGTACGGCGGGCCCGGCCGAGGACGCCCGGCCGCTGGTGGAGGGCACTCCCGCCTCCGCCGACTTCACCGAAGCCCCGGCCGAGACATCCTCGTCGGTGTTCGACTCCTTCGCCCCGGCGCTGGGCGAGTCCTTCGCGCGGGCCCGCTCCGGGGGCCGGGAGCTGTACGGCTTCGCCCACCACCAGATGGTCTCCACCTACCTGGGCACCTCCACCGGACTGCGGCTGCGCCACGACCAGCCCACCGGCACCCTGGAGATCAACGCCAAGTCCCCCGACCGCACCCGCTCGGCATGGGCGGGGCGGGCGACCCGCGATTTCGCCGACGTCGATCCGCTGGCGCTGGACGCGGAGCTGGCACGGCGGCTGGAGTGGGCCGGGCGGCAGGTGGAGCTGGAGGCAGGGCGGTACGAGACGCTGCTGCCGCCCAGTGCCGTGGCGGACCTGCTGATCTACCAGATGTGGTCGTCGGCGGGGCGCGACGCCGCCGAGGGGCGCACGGTGTTCAGCAGGCCCGGCGGCGGCACCCGGGTGGGCGAGCGGCTGTCACAGCTGCCGCTGAGGCTCTACAGCGATCCGGGCGCGCCCGGTCTGGAGGCGTCGCCGTTCGTGATCGCGCACTCCTCCGGCGACGACGTCTCGGTCTTCGACAACGGCCTGCCGCTGCGGGCCACCGACTGGATGCGCGACGGCGAGCTGCGTCATCTGCTGACCACCCGGCACTCGGCGGAGCTGACGGGTCTGCCGGTGGCGCCGGGGATCGACAACCTGCTTCTGGACGCGGGCGGCACCGCGTCGCTGGAGGAGATGGTCGCCGGCTCCGGGCACGACGGCCCGGCCCTGCTGCTGACCTGCCTGTGGTACATCCGCGAGGTGGATCCGGCGACGCTGCTGCTGACGGGGCTGACCCGCGACGGCGTCTATCTGGTGGAGCACGGCGAGGTCACGGGCGCGGTGAACAACTTCCGCTTCAACGAGTCGCCGGTCGACCTGCTGTCGCGGGCCACCGAGGCGGGACGGACCGAGCGCACCCTGCCGCGCGAGTGGTCGGACTGGTTCACACGGGCGGCGATGCCCGCCCTGCGGGTGCCGGACTTCAACATGAGTTCCGTCAGCCGGGGTGTGTGAGCGGCGGCGGAAGGGGACGGTGCGTTCTCCCGCACCGTCCCCTTCCGCCGGTCCCTCCCCCGGCGACGGGAGGCTTCCCTCTCGCGCTCGCGCCGGAAGGTCCGGTCCGTCAGGCCGTCCGTTTGCCTCCGCCCCTGATCTTGGCGTACAGGGGCGTGCCCAGCGCGACGATCAGGACGGCGCCGGCAAGCTGGAGCAGGTGCCGGATCCAGTCGATGCCCGCGGTGTCGTCCACTCCGATCCCGCTGGCCACGGCGTTCCCGATGACGCTGCCGATGATCCCGAAGATGGCGGTCAGCCACAGCGGGATGTTCTGCTTGCCGGGAAGGATGGCGCGGGCCAGCACACCCAGGACCAGACCCACGATGATCGCCCACAACCAGCTCATGTCGCCTCCTCGTGCGGTGCGCTCCGTGCGCGGCGCGTTCGGTTCGTGCGGTGGGGCGCCTCCGTCGCACGGCCGCTGAGCCGTCCGGGTGGGAGCCGTCCCCGGCGCATCGGGTGCCCTCTACCCGGCGTCGTATGCGGCGGAGTCCGGGCGTAGTGTGGAAAAGGCCGGGAACCAGGCGGGAACGCTCCCGGATACCGGCCGCAGGAGCAGGTGGTGAGTGTGAGGCGCAGGCAGCGCGGTCCCGAGGTCTTCCGGATCACCGGAGCCCGTCAGGGGCTGGCGGAGGACGTCCGGGGCCGGGAGCGGCGCTACGTGGTCTCGATGCTGGTACGCACCGCGGCGGTCCTTCTGACCGTGGTGCTGTGGGACGTGCAGCGTCCGCTCGCCGTGGCCGCCCTGGTACTCGGCGCGGCCCTGCCGTACGTGGCGGTGGTGATCGCCAACGCGGGGCGGGAGAACACGCCCGCGCTCCCCGACTCCCTCGTCCCCGCCCCGCCCCGGCAGGCGCTGGGGCCGGCCGGACGCCCGGCGGACGCCGGGGAGCGCGAGGGCGGTCCGAAGGCGCGCACGATACGGCAGGATCCGCTGGAGCAGGACGAACCGGAGGCCGGGCGGGGACCGGATCCCCGGGCGGAAGCAGGCGGTGAGCAGGATCCGGGCCGCCAGGAGTACCGGCGCCCGGAACCGGGGCAGGAGCCGAGCCGCTCGGGCCCCGGCCGGCGCGACTGATCCACCGCGGCCCGGAAGCTCAGGAAAACCTCAGATCAATCATGCTGTTCCGGTGCCCCGGCGACGGGTGCGCGTGCCATACTGCGTACACGCTCCGCATCCCCCGTCGGAGCGACAGACCGACGCCGGGCGGCTCCCCCCGTGGCTGCCCGGCGTCGTCGTGTTCGGATCATGTTCGGACCGTGTTTGGATGGGGGCGTGACCGATCCCGTGACCGCCCCCCCGCCCGGCGCCGCCGCCCCCGTCTGCTCCGCCAAGGGCTGCCGTGAGGCCGCCGTGTGGGTACTGGCCTGGAACAATCCCAAGCTGCACACTCCGGAGCGCCGCAAGACCTGGCTGGCGTGCGAGGAGCACCGCGAGCACCTGTCACGGTTCCTGGGGGTGCGGAGCTTCCTGAAGGACGTGGTGCCCCTCGCCGAGTGGGAGGGCCGGGAGGGCGGACAGGATCCGGAGGGGTCAGCCGCCGATCGCTGACATCGGGCGGGCCGGCTGGAGGAAGGAAGGGTCGTCCAGGCCGGAGCCGGCCTTCTTGCCCCACATCGCGGCCTTCCACAGCCGGGCGATCTCGGTGTCGTCGGCGCCCGAGCGCAGCGCGCCGCGCAGGTCCGACTCCTCGCGGGCGAAGAGGCAGGTGCGCACCTGTCCGTCGGCCGTCAGCCGGGTGCGGTCGCAGGTACGGCAGAAGGGCCTGGTGACGGAGGCGATCACGCCGACGCGGTGCGGACCGCCGTCGACGATCCAGCGTTCGGCGGGCGCCGAGCCCCGGCTGTCCTCCCCCTCCGGGGTGAGGGAGAAGCGGGTGCGCAGGGAGGCGAGGATGTCGCCCGCGGTGATCATGCCCTCGCGGCGCCAGCCGTGCTGGGCGTCCAGCGGCATCTGCTCGATGAAGCGCAGTTCGTAGGAGTGCTCGACGGCCCAGGAGAGCAGGTCGGGGGCCTCGGTGTCGTTGAGGCCCGGCATCAGCACGGCGTTGACCTTGACCGGGGAGAGCCCCGCCGCGCGGGCGGCCGCCAGACCGGCGAGGACGTCGGCGTGGCGCCTGCGGCGGGTCATCCGTGAGAAGACCTCGGGGTCGAGGGTGTCCAGGGAGACGTTGACCCGGTCCAGTCCGGCCGCGCGCAGCGCGTCGGCGGTGCGCCCCAGGCCGATGCCGTTGGTCGTCAGCGACAGCCTCGGGCGCGGCTCCAGGGCGGCGCAGCGCTCGACGATGCCCACCAGTCCGGGGCGCAGCAGCGGCTCGCCGCCGGTGAAGCGCACCTCCTCCACGCCGAGCAGGGTCACCGCGACGCGGACCAGGCGGACGATCTCGTCGTCCGTGAGCAGCTCGGGCTTGGCGAGCCACTTCAGGCCCTCCTCGGGCATGCAGTAGGTGCACCTCAGATTGCACCGGTCGGTGAGCGACACGCGCAGATCGGTGGCGACCCGGCCGTAGGTGTCCAGCAGCATGCCGACAGTACCCTCCCGCGGTTGGACATCTGCCTCGCAGCGTACGCGACGCCCGCGCCGTCCGTCGGGGGCGCCACGGCGGGAACGGGGGTTCGGTGTCCGGGAGGCGGTTCGGCCATTGCCGCTCCCCCCGTGTGAGCGATAGCTTCCGTCGTCATACATCCGTACGGTCAAGTCCGATAACCGAACGGGTTGTTGAGAACCCCTGCGTTCACACAGACACGGAGAACCCATGGCATCGAGACCTTCCAGCCGACGCCGCGCCATCGCGGTGCCGGTCGGGTTGGCGCTGACCGCCTCCCTGGCCCTGCTGCCGGGCGCCGGAACGGCGCTGGCGCAGGAAGCCGGCGTCCCGGCGGCCGCGACGGCGGCCGCCGACGGTGAGCAGCTGTCGTACGTGGTCAACACCTCCTCACACCCCGGCACGATCAGGCGGGTGGAGCGGGAGATAGCCAGGGCGGGCGGCACGGTCGTCGTCACCCACCGGGACATCGGCGTGATCGTCGTCCACTCGGCGAACCCCGGCTTCGCCGAGCGGATGCGCGAGGTGCGCGGGGTGCACTCCGCCGGCGCCACCCGCACCGCGCCGCTCAGGTCGGCGGGCACCACCGAGGTCGGCGCCCCGCAGTACGTGTCGGAGTCGGCCCGCACCGGCGCGGCCACGGCCGCCGCCGAGGGCGAGCCGATGGAGGCCGACCTGTGGGGCCTGCGCGCCATCCGCGCGGACGAGGCCGCGAAGGTCAACCCGGGCAGCGACAAGGTCACCGTCGCGGTCATCGACACCGGTGTGGACGACACCCACCCGGATCTGGCCCCGAACTTCTCGGCGGGCCAGTCGGCGAACTGCGTCGGCGGCGTGGCCGACACCTCCGAGGGCGCCTGGCGGCCGTACACCGACGGCGACTACCACGGCACACACGTCGCGGGCTCCATCGCGGCGGCGCGCAACGGCATCGGCGTGGCGGGCGTCGCGCCGGGCGTGAAGGTCTCCTCCATCAAGGTGAGCGAGCCCGACACCAGCCTCTTCTACCCGGAGGCCGTGATCTGCGCGTTCGTCTTCGCCGCCGACAAGGGGGTGGAGATCACCAACAACAGCTACTACGTCGACCCGTACCTGTACAACTGCGAGGACGACGCCGACCAGGGCGCGGTCGTGGAGGCGATCCGCCGGGCCGCTCGCCACGCCGAGCGCAGGGGCACGCTGCACGTCGCCTCGGCGGGCAACTCCAACCACGACCTGGCCTCCGACGCGATCGTCGACGGCTCCAGCCCGAACGACACCACCCCGGTCGAGCGCACCATCGACCCGTCGGAGTGCCTGGACCTGCCCACCCAGCTGCCGGGCGTGGTGACGGTGACGGCCACGGGCGTGCAGGATCTGAAGTCGTACTACTCCAGCTACGGGCACCGCGTCGCCGACGTGGCGGCGCCGGGCGGCGACCGGTTCCAGATCCCGGACACCCCGTCGGGCAACGGCCGGATCCTGTCGACCATGCCGAACGACTCCTACGCCTTCCTGCAGGGCACCTCAATGGCCAGCCCGCACGTCGCGGGCGTGGCGGCACTGCTCAAGAGCAGGCACCCCTGGGCGAGCCCGGCGATGCTCCAGCTCATGATGAAGGCCCAGGCGGACAACCCCGGCTGCCCGGAGACCTACGACCCGGACGGCAACGGCGTCGAGGACTCCACCTGCGAGGGCGGCAAGCGCGTCAACGGCTTCTACGGCCACGGCATCGTCGACGCCCTGGACGCCGTCGAGTAGCCCGGCGGTCCGTCAGGAAGCGGCGGACATCGAGGGGTCGGGCCCGGCGGGCCCGGCCCCTTCCGCGGTTCCGGCCGCCTCCGCGGTTTCCGCGGTTTCCGCCGCCCCCGCCGTCCGCGACGCGCCCGGGACGGTCCCGGGGGCCGTGGAGGCCGCGGAGGCCGGCCCGAAGGCGGGTCCCGGCACCGGCGGCCGCCAGCCGGGACCGCGGAAGAGTCGCCCGGCGGCCTCGCGCCAGTCGCGTGCCGCCCGCAGGTCCCGGGCGATCGCCGCGTACTCGTGGGTGGCCACGCGCAGCGGGTTGTAGGTGTCGATGTTCTTGGTGAGCCCGTAGACGCACGGCTCGGTCTCGGGCGCGAAGGAACCGAAGAGCCGGTCCCACACGATGAGGATCCCGCCGAAGTTGCGGTCCAGGTAACCGCCCTGGGAGGCGTGGTGGACCCGGTGGTGCGAGGGCGTGTTGAACACGTACTCGACCGGCCCCGGCAGTCTGCCGATCCGCTCGGTGTGGATCCAGAACTGGTAGACCAGGTTGACCGAGTGGCAGAAGGCGAGCACGGCCGGGTGCATGCCGAGGAGGATCAGCGGCAGATAGAAGGGCCAGCCGGTCAGGGACGTCCAGGGCTGGCGCAGCGCGGTGGTGAGGTTGAACTTCCGGCTGGAGTGGTGCACCACGTGGCAGGCCCACAGGATGCGGATGACATGGTGGCCGCGGTGGGACCAGTAGTAGAAGAAGTCCTGTGCGAGGAGCATCGGCAGCAGCGTCCACCACTCGACGGGGATCCGCAGCGGGGTGAGCGCGTAGACCGCCGAGTAGACCGCCACGATCGGGATCTTCCACAGGGCGTCGAAGAAGAGGCTGCCCAGGCCCATGGAGATGCTGGTGGCGGCGTCCTTGGCCTCGTAGCCCGCGACGGGGCCGGCCGGCTCCCCGGGGTGCAGGCGGTAGCTGACCACCTCCAGGGCCGTCAGCAGCAGGAAGGCGGGGATGGACCACAGCACGACGTCGGGGAGGTTCGGCACGCTCGGCATGCATGCACCGTAGGACCGCCCGGGGCCGGCGGCCAGGGTCTGTTACCGACAAGTATGCGAGACGGGCCGTCAGCAGTTCCGCTCGCCCGGGGCGACCTGCGGTGATGCGAGGGTGTCAGTGGCGGCCCGTATTCTCTGGAACCATGCTCGATGACCAGTCGGCGGCCGAAGCGCGGCCCGCAGCGCAGCCCAGCACCCCGGCCTGGCCCACCGAATACCCCGACGCCTACGCGGTGGTGGACGTGGAGACCACGGGGCTCGCCCGGGACGACCGCATAGTCTCCGCGGCCGTCTACCGGCTGGACGCACGGGGTGATGTGATCGACCACTGGTACACCCCGGTCAATCCGCAGCGGGACCCCGGCCCGACCTGGATACACGGGCTGACGAGCGAGATGCTGGCCGACGCCCCGCTCTTCCCGCAGATCGCCGAGGAGTTCGCCGAGCGGCTGCGGGGCCGGGTGCTGGTCGCGCACAACGCGGTCTTCGACTGGTCGATGATCGCCCGCGAGTACGCCCGTGCCCGGTTGCCGGTCCCCGTGCGGCAGCGGCTGTGCACCATCGCCCTGTCCAAGGAGCTGGCCCTGCCGCTGGCCAACCACCGGCTGGAGACCCTCGCCGCGCACTACGGCGTCGTCCAGCGCCGGGCGCACCACGCGCTGGACGACGCCCGGGTGCTGGCCGAGGCGTTCCGGCCGAGCCTGCACCTGGCGGCCGCCGACCGCATACGCCTGCCCCTGCTGGCCTGCCGGCCGCTGACCGAGTGGACCGACTCCATCGTCTCCCCGGGCCCCTCCTCCGGCGCCTTCGGCGGACGGGACACGCGGCCCTACGCGGGCAGCTGGCGCCCCTCGCGCAAGCGCCCCCCGTGCCCGTACCCCAACCCCGGCCGGTACGAGCCGGGCAAGCCGCTGGTCCAGGGCATGCGGGTGGCGATCTCCGGGGACACCTCCGTGGACCGGGAGCTGCTGGAGGACCGGGCCGTCGAGGCCGGGCTCCACATCGCCGGCAGCGTCTCCCGCCTCACCAGCCTCCTGGTCACCAACGACCCCGACTCCGGCACCTCCAAGGTGGCCAGGGCGCGCGCCTTCGGCACCCCGGTGATCGACGAGGCGGCCTTCACCCAGCTGCTGCGGGAGGTGGCCCCCGCTCCGGGGGAATAACGGCCGGCGGGGTACCGTCGATGACTGTGCCACCCGTATCGTCCGCACCGTCCGCTTCCGCGTACCGCTTCCTGCTGTCCCGGCAGTGGCTGGTCCTCACCCTCGTCGCGCTGCTGCTGATCCCGGGCATGGTCAGACTCGGCTTCTGGCAGCTCCACAGGCACGAGGACCGGGTGGCGCGCAACGAACTGGTGGCCGAGAGCCTGGCCGCCGATCCGGTGCCCGTGGGGAAGCTGGCCGCTCCGGGCCGCGGCCCGGCCGGTGCCGACCGGTACCGCCGGGTGACGGCCACCGGCGTCTACGACACCGGCGGCGAGACGGTCGTGCGCCAGCGCACCGGCGGGGACGGCCGGAGCATCGGCTACCACGTCCTGACCCCGCTGGTCCGCGAGGACGGCACGGCCGTGCTGGTCAACCGCGGCTGGATCCCGGCGGGCGAGGATCTGACGAAGTTCCCCGAGGTGCCGGCGCCTCCCTCCGGCGAGGTCACCGTGACCGGGCGGCTGATGGCCGACGAGAAGGCCGGCAGCGGCGTCAAGGACAAGCGGGGGCTGCCGCCCCGCCAGGTGATGCTGATCGACAGCGCGCGGATGGCCGAGGAACTGGACCGGCCGGTCCTGGGCGGCTACGTCGCGCTGGAGGAGACCTCGCCCGAGCCCTCCGCCGAGCAGCCCGAACGCCTTCCCGAACCGGACCACAGCGGCATCGGCCCGCACCTGGCGTACGCGTTCCAGTGGTGGCTGTTCGCCGCCGCCGTCCCCGTCGGCTGGGTGGTGCTGGTCCGCCGCGAGCGCCGGGACCGCCTGGCGCGGGACCTCGGGGCGCAGGCCGCCGCGGACGGGCGGACGGATGAACGGGCGGACGGTGAGGCCGCTGTCGGCCGGTCCGCCGTTCCGGCCCCCTCCGCTGCCCAAACGGCGGACCGACCGGCAGACTGATCCCCATGGATCTCGGACTTCAGGACAGGGTGTACCTCGTCACCGGCGCCACCCGCGGGCTGGGCTTCGCCACCGCACGGGAACTGACCGCCGACGGCGCGAAGGTGATCGTCACCGGCCGGAGCGAGGAGACGGTGGCCGAGGCCGCCGGACGGCTGGGCGACGACGCCTTCGGCATGGTGGCGGACAACGCCGATCCGGCCGCGGCCGACCGCCTGGTGACGGCCGCCCATGAGCGCCACGGGCGCCTGGACGGGGTGCTGATCAGCGTCGGCGGGCCGCCGGCCGGATCCCACGAGACGGTCACCGACGACCAGTGGCAGGCGGCCTTCGAGACGGTCTTCCTCGGTGCGGTGCGGCTGGCCCGCACCGCGGCCGCACGGCTGGGCGAGGGCGGGGTGATCGGCTTCGTCCTCTCCGGCTCGGTGCACGAGCCGATCCCCGGACTGACGGTCTCCAACGGACTGCGGCCGGGGCTGGCCGGTTTCGCGAAGTCGCTGGCGGACGAGGTGGGGCCGCGCGGCATTCGGGTCGTCGGGCTGCTGCCGGGCCGTATCGACACCGACCGGGTGCGCGGCCTGGACGCCATGACCGGGGACGCCGACGCCGCTCGGAGGCGGACCTCGGCCGCGATCCCGCTGCGCCGCTACGGCACCCCGGAGGAGTTCGGCAGGACGGCGGCGTTCCTGCTCTCCCCCGCCGCCTCGTACATCACCGGTGTGATGTTCCCGGTCGACGGCGGCGCCCGCCGCGGCTTCTGATCGTCCCCGCCGGGCACGCCCCGCCGCCCTCCCCCCGACCTGCGCCGGAGAGGGACGGCGGGGGGGCTCGGCGGGGGCTCGGGCAGGGACGGTGCCTCAGCCCGCCCCTGCGCCCCACCGCCGCGCCGAACGCAGCCGGACCTCCGCGGCCAGTCCGTCCAGGCCCGCCGAGACACGGGCGTGCTCCAGCGCCTCGTCCCGCACCCGCGCGAGGATCTCGGCGGGGCTCGCGTGAGCGGCCACCACCAGTGCGACCCGGGCCCGCACCCCGGCGCGGCGGCGGCCCAGCCTCACCCGGGTCCGTTCCGCGCCCGGCAGGGCCCCGGCCTCCCCGGCCACGGCGTCCTCCAGGGTCCGGGTCCCGACCAGGGCGCCGTAGCCGTCGCCGCTGTCGACCAGTACGGTGTCCGGCCGCTGCCGCCACAGCTGCGCCGACAGCCACCACAGGGCGAGCAGGAGCGCGGCGGCGGGCACGCCGATCGCCAGGAGCCACCGCCACCAGTCCGCGTCCCGCCACCAGGCGGGTTCCCCCTGTCCGAGCAGTACCTCGTCCGGCCCGTCCCAGAAAAGCTCCCGGGGCATGTCGAAGCCCCAGCGCCGCTGGAGGTCGAGCCCGCCCACCAGGGCCGCCAGTCCCAGCACCAGCAGCGCCAGTCCGACCAGCCCCAGCAGAATCCGGTTCACCACCGTGAGCATCCGGTCCACCTCGCCCTTCCTCAGCCCTTCTTCGGGCGCCGCACCCGGACCGAGCGCCGCATCCTCCGGGCGAGCCCGAGCTGCCGCACGCCCTCCTGCAGAACCCTGTCCAGATCTCCCCGCACTTCCTCCAGGGGCCGGAAGTGCGCCCGCGCCCGCACCCTGACCCGGTGCCGCCCGGTGTCCACCCGGACCGACCGCACCCCCGGCACGTCCAGCAACCGGTCGTGCAGCACCGCCTCGGCGGCGGATCTCTCCAGTCCGGCGCGCACCCGGACCCCGTCGGAGGAACCGCCGCGCATCGGCAGCAGACCGCGCAGCCCGGGGGTGACCGCCAGCACCACCAGCCACAGTCCCAGCAGGACCGCGAGCGCCGCACCGGCGATCGCCCAGGGGTCGTCGAGCGGCCGGGCGGCCAGGTCCGCGGTGATCTCGCGCCGCCATGCGGAGGGGGCCTTGTCGATGCTCGCGGCGACGGCCTCGTACAGCAGTACGGCCGCCGCGACGGCCAGCACCAGTGCCACGATCGCGGCCGGCACCCGCCGAGCCGACCAGAAGCGCCGGGTGCTTCCGCCTCCGCCGTCACTCCCGCCGTCGTCCGGTCGGCGGTCCGCGCCGGAGGGTTTCGGTGAGGGCGGTTCCACACCGTCCGGGTCCGTGCCGGCGGCGCTCTCCGGGGCCTGCTGCCGCCGGGCGTCGTGACTCATCGTGCCCTCACCGCACCCTCCCTCCGCTCCGGCCGCCGAGCGGGTCCGTGTGCAGCCGTGTGACCTCGACGGTCACCTGCCGGACCGCCATACCGGCCAGTTCCCGCACTCGTGAGGCGACCCTTCCGCGCACCGAGCCGCACCGTGCGCCGATGTCGCAGGGGTAGGGAAGTTCGACCGCGACCACCACCCGGGCCTCGCCGTTCAGCCCGTTCCGGTCGGGAGGGCGGCGGACGGCGACCTTCGCCCGCGGATCCTTTCCCGCGCGCGGTACCCCGGACGTCTCGGAGTCCTCGTCCAGCGCCTCGCGGGCGGCCCGCGCGGCGATCTTGGTGACGACCCGGTCGGCGATTCTCGTCGCCCCCCGCTCGGCCGCGGGGACCCAGGAGATCTCCGGCCTGCGGAATTCCTGTGCCACCGGTCACCGCCGTCCGCCGCCGGAGCGGAAGATCTCTCCCGGTTCCAGATCGCCGTCGAGGACCCGGCCGGCGATGAAGCCGACCGCACCCAGTACCGCCACCAGGAGGAAGGCCCAGAAACCGCCGAAGTATCCGGCGAAGCCCAGCGCCATGCCTGCGATCAAGCCGACTGCGGCCATGCTCATCGTGCGCTCCTCAGTTTCCTGCTCCGCCGGGCCCCTGCGGTCCGCGGCGCACTACTGCAGCCGCGGCCTCTGCTCCGGCTGCTCTTCCTCGTCCTTGTCGTCGGGCAGCTTGACGTCGTCGACCGTGACATTGACCTCGACGACCTCCAGCCCGGTCATCCGCTCGAGCGAGCCGATGACGTTCTCGCGCACGTCGTTCGCCACATCGGTGATCGACACCCCGTACTCGACCACGATGTCCAGGTCGATGGCCGCCTGGGTCTCGCCGACCTCGACCTTCACCCCCCGCGTGACGGACTGGCCGCCTCCGCCCCCGGGGACGCGGTCGCGCATCGCGCCGAAGGCCCGGCTCGCGCCGGCGCCCATCGCGTGGACGCCGTCGACCTCGCGGGCCGCCATCCCGGCGATCTTCTCCACCACACCGTCGGCGATCGTGGTCTTCCCCCGGACCCGCGGGTCGCTCGCGCCCCGCCCCTCACCGAGCCGTCCGCCGGAAGGGCCCGAGCGGTTCTGCTGTGCGGTCTCAGCCATCTCCGCCATCTCCGTCACCCCTTGCCTTCGCTACGGGAATATTGCTTCCGATATGTCCACGCTAGACACGATCGCCCACTTTTGCCTCATGAATGCACCGCCACCTGGAGGAAGCACGTGTCTGCGGGGAGCCCGCGGCGCAAGGCTGGGCACCGTTGATGGAGAACCCCGGAGAGCCCCAGCAGAGCACCGGAGGCCCTGGGACGGACGCCGGGACCCCGGAGAGGAGCGCAGAGCATGGCCACGGACCGGTTGACTCAGGCCGTACGGCGGCAGATCGGCTTCGGACGCCTGCTTCCGCTGGGCGGGGCGGAGGACGGCGCCTGGATCGCGGAACGGGCCGCGGCCGGTGTGCTGCGGCAGGCGGCGGACGAACTGCCGGGGATTCGGCCGGGCAGGCTGCGGCTCTCCCCGGCCGAGCCCGGCGCGGGCGGGAAGCCGGCTGTACCGATGCCTCCCAGCGCCCTTCCGCCCGGCCCGCTCAGGATCTCCGCGGAGTTCGAGGCCGGTGCGCAGGAGCCGCTGCCGACAGCGGCCGAGCGGCTGCGCTCGGCCCTGGCCGAAGCGGCCGACAGCCGACTGGGCCTGGTGGTGGCGGCGGTCGACCTGCGGATCACCGGGCTGCTGGACGGGCCGGGCGACGAGCCCCGGCCCGAGGAGCCTTCCAGGGGGCAGACCGGTGCCGGGGAGGTCCCGGACACCGGGGAGGCCGGAACCGCGGTGGGCGCCGCGGCACTGGCCGTTGTGGGCGTGACACGCCTGGCCCCCGAGCTGGGGGGCGCGGCCCGGGCGCTGCGGATCGTGGACGCCGGCCCCGGCGACGGGGCCGGCGCGGCCCCCGGCCGCCATGTACAGATCCAGTTCGCGGTCGCCGCGGACCACCGCGCGCTCGATGTGGCGCGCACGGTCCGCGCCGCGGCGGCACGCGCCGCGGCGACCGGCGCCCCCGGGCCCGTGACGGTCGCCGCCGTGGTGACGGAGGTGGGGCGGGGCCCGGGGTGAGAGCGGTCAGTCGCCGATGCCGGCCAGGTCGCGCAGCCTGCGCGTCTGGGCCGCCCGCTCGGCGGCGCGCTGCTCGTCGTAGGTGCGGTCCACCGCGCCGCGCAGCAGCGCCTTGGTCTCGATCACCGCGTCGCGCGGGGCCGCGAGCAGCGCCGCGGCCAGGTCCGCGGTGGCCGCCTCCAGTTCCGCGGCGGGCACCACGAGGTTGGCCAGGCCGGTCCGCTCGGCCTCCTCGGCGCGCACGAAACGACCCGTCGCGCAGATCTCCAGCGCGCGGGCGTACCCGACCAGGGAGACGAGCGGATGGGTGCCGGTGAGGTCGGGGACCAGTCCGAGGCTGGTCTCCCGCATCGCGAACTGCACGTCGTCGGCGCACACCCGCAGGTCGCAGGCGAGCGCGAGCTGGAAGCCCGCGCCTACGGCATGGCCCTGGACGGCGGCGATGCTCACGATGTCGCTGCGCCGCCACCAGGTGAAGGCCTCCTGGTAGCCGGCGATGGCCGTGTCGACCTCGGCGTCGGAACCGCGCGCCAGGTCGATGAAGGACGGCTCGCCGTCGAAGCCCTCGGGGGTGAAGGCCTGCCGGTCGAGTCCGGCGGAGAAGGACTGCCCCTCTCCGCGCAGGACGACGACGCGGACCTCGCCGGGCAGCAGCCGTCCGGCCTCGGCCAGGGCACGCCACATCGCGAAGGTCTGGGCGTTGCGCTTGGCCGGTCGGTCGAGCGTGACCGTGGCCACGGCACCGTCCGCGACGAGCCGCACGCCGTCCTTGTCGAGCAGGGTCATGAGGATCTCCCGGGGCAGTCCGCAGTCGGACGACTGTCAAGTGACTGAAGAGTAACCACCCGGCCGGTCGGATGGCCGACCGGGTGGCGCCCCTCGGGACACCCTGGGTCTCAGGACGTCGCGGTCTTCTTGCCCCGCGTGGCACCGCCGCGACCGCGCAGGGTCACGCCGGACTCGCTGAGCATCCGGTGCACGAATCCGTAGGAGCGGCCGGTCTCCTCGGCCAGCGCCCGGATGCTCGCACCGGAGTCGTACTTCTTCTTGAGGTCAGCCGCGAGCTTCTCGCGCGCGGCGCCGGTCACCCGGCTGCCCTTCTTCAGAGTCTCGGCCACCCGTGCCTCCTCATGGGAAGTGCGCTCTGGACTCTCATGATCACCCCTTGCCGGTTTTCTGGCCACCCATTCGACAAGGTCCGTAAAACGTCATCGGCGGCCGGGCAAGGGCCGAAGGGGCCCGGAGCGAGGCGTTCCGCGGCGCTCCCTGGGCGCGCACCTCCCTGCGACACGAAGAAAGAGCAGGTCAGAGGCCTGGTTGGCGTTCAGGCACCGGGAATGGGAGGTCTATGCCACATCACTGGCGCCATCGACGCCCGACCGCGCCGGAATACGAGCCGATCTCACTCAGATGATGGATCAAGCGTCGGCCGAATGATCCAGAACGGTGTGATCACAACGCGCTCGCGGCGTGGCCGGGGCGTGGTGGAGGCGGGGCCGGGACGGGTGTCCCGGTGCGGTCGGGCGTCGACGGCGCCGGAACCGGGTTCCGCTCAGGGCTCAGGCGAGCGCCACGAGGTCCGCGTACTCCTCGCCCCACAGGTCCTCCACACCGTCGGGCAGCAGGATGATCCGCTCCGGCTGGAGCGCTTCCACCGCGCCCTCGTCGTGGGTGACCAGCACCACCGCGCCGGTGAAGGTGCGCAGCGCGCCCAGGATCTCCTCCCGGCTGGCGGGGTCGAGGTTGTTGGTCGGCTCGTCCAGCAGCAGCACGTTGGCCGAGGAGACCACCAGCGTGGCCAGTGCCAGCCGGGTCTTCTCACCGCCGGAGAGCACCCGCGCGGGCTTGTCCACGTCGTCGCCGGAGAACAGGAACGAGCCCAGCGTCTTGCGGATGTCGACCAGATCCATGTCCGGGGCGGCCGAGCGCATGTTCTCCAGCACCGTGCGGTCGCCGTCGAGCGTCTCGTGCTCCTGCGCGTAGTAGCCGAGCTTCAGCCCGTGGCCCGGGACCACCCGGCCGGTGTCGGGCTTCTCCACCCCGGCCAGCAGCCGCAGCAGGGTGGTCTTGCCCGCGCCGTTGAGGCCGAGGATGACCACCCGGGAGCCCTTGTCGATGGCGAGCGAGAGATCGGTGAAGATCTCCAGCGAGCCGTAGGACTTGGACAGCTCCTCGGCCATCAGCGGGGTCTTGCCGCAGGGCGCGGGGTCGGGGAAGCGCAGCTTGGCGACCTTGTCGGCCTGCCGCTCCCCCTCCAGCCCGGCCAGCAGCCGCTCGGCCCGGCGGGCCATGTTCTGGGCGGCCACCGTCTTGGTGGCCTTGGCGCGCATCTTGTCGGCCTGGGCGTTGAGGGCCGCGGCCTTCTTCTCGGCGTTGGCCCGCTCGCGCCTGCGCCGCTTCTCGTCCGCCTCGCGCTGGGTCAGGTACTGCTTCCAGCCCATGTTGTAGATGTCGATGCCCGAGCGGTTGGCGTCGAGGTAGAAGACCTTGTTGACGACCGTCTCCACCAGGTCGACGTCGTGGGAGATGACGACGAAGCCGCCGCGGTAGGTCTTCAGGAAGTCGCGCAGCCAGACGATCGAGTCGGCGTCGAGGTGGTTGGTCGGCTCGTCCAGCAGCAGGGTGTCGGCGTCCGAGAAGAGGATGCGGGCGAGCTCCACCCGGCGCCGCTGGCCGCCGGAGAGGGTGTGCAGCGGCTGGCCGAGCACCCGGTCGGGCAGACCGAGGCTGGCGGCGATGGTGGCGGCCTCGGCCTCGGCGGCGTAGCCGCCCTTGGTGAGGAACTCCGTCTCCAGCCGCTCGTACTTCTTCATCGCCTTCTCGCGGGTGGCGCCCCGGCCGTTCGCCATCCGGTCCTCGTTCTCGCGCATCCTGCGCAGCACGGTGTCCAGACCGCGGGCGGACAGGATGCGGTCGCGGGCGAGGGCGTCGAGGTCGCCGGTGCGCGGGTCCTGGGGCAGGTAGCCGACCTCACCGGTACGGGTGATCGTCCCGGCCGCGGGCGCGCCCTCGCCGGCCAGGCAGCGGGTGAGGGTCGTCTTGCCCGCCCCGTTGCGGCCGACCAGGCCGATGCGGTCGCCCCTGGCGATGCGGAAGGAGGCGGACTCGATGAGGATCCGGGCGCCGGCGCGCAGCTCTACTCCGGTGGCGGTGATCACGGAAATACTCCTGGGCAGGGTGGACGTGCGTACGTCGTCGGTCGGGGGCTGGGAGACGGGCGTACGCCGCTAATGCACGAGGAGGTTCACCATGCGGTTCAGTCTAACGGCGGCGCGCAACCGGATTTCCGCGCCCGGGGCGGCAGGGCCGCGTGAGCCCCGCGCCGCGCGGGCCCCGCACGGCGGGCGGCGGCCGTGCGGGGCGCCGGGCAGCCGGGGACGCGGGCCCCAGGACGCCCGTCACATCTCGCCGGTGTGGACCTGGAAGGCCGCGCGGCGCACCGCCCTGGCCAGCGCCGGGTCGGGGTGGGCCGCGGCGAGCGCGACCAGGACCTGGACGGTACGGGGGTGGCCGGTGGCGCGGACCGCCTCCAAGAGCTCGGGGACGGTGTTCTGCACGGCCGAGTCCAGATGCTCCACCAGCACCTTTCCCTCTCCGTGGTCGGCGACGGCCGCGGCGGTGTCCACCCACAGCCAGGTGGCCTCCTCCCGGGTCAGGACGCCGGGGGCACCGTTCGCCAGGTCCGCCGGGTCGGCGCCGTCGTGCTCGGCGAGCCAGAGCAGGGCGTAGGGGCGCAGGACGGGCTCGTCGGCCACCTCGCGGACGGCGGACTCCGCGGGGGCGCCCACGGCGCGCAGCGCCTCGAAGGCCAGGCCGCGGATGAGGGCGTCGTCGCCGCGGGCGGCATCGATCAGTTCGGCGACGGCCGGGCCGGTGGGGCGCGCGGCCAGCCAGGCGCGGTACTCGGCACGGGCCTCCCCGGGCGAGAGCCTGGCGCAGCCGCGCAGCATGTCCTCGGCGTGCTGCTCGATGTTCCCCGCCGGGCTCTGGGCCGCGACGCAGATCTGCTCCAGTTTCACCCACACCGCCCAGTTGCCCAGCGGGGTGAGCACCGCCTGCCCGGGACGGCCCCGGTCGTCCTCGGCGCAGCGGGTGAGGGCGCCGACGGAGGCGAGGCCGTCCAGGGCCCAGTCCAGAAGCGCGGGCAGGCAGTCGTCCGCGCCCCCGGCCGCCTCGCCCGCCGGGGAACAGGCCGGGGACACCGCGCCGCCGCGCTCGGCGCGGATCTCCGCGATGCGCCGCCTCAGCAGGTCCAGCAGGGCCGGCACGGTCACCGGGCCGGAGGACAGGTGCATCACCGACAGGAACTGCGGCGCCGCGACGACCACCTCCCCGACCGCCCCGGGATCCGCGCCTTCGGGTGCGGGATGGGCCAGCGACCAGGCGTCGAAGAGCGCGACCCAGCCGCGCAGCACGGCCGAGTCGTCGCGGTCCCAGGCGCGCAGCCGCCAGCCGGGCATGGCGGTGCCGTCGTGCAGTTCGATGAGACCGGCGAGCCGGGCGCGGTCCCAGTGGGCGGGGATCTGCTCCACGGGTATCCGCAGTTCCCCGGCCGCCCGCTCGGCGGCCGCCACCGGCGACAGCCCGGCGCCGTCGGCCCAGCGGGCCAGGCGCACGGCCTCGCTGAGGCAGGCCCGTGCCTGACGGGCCAGTTGGTCGCGTGGGGGCACCCCCTCGGGGGGCCGGGGCGCACTCCGCCGGCGGCGCGCGCCCACGGCTCGGCGCGCGGCGGCGAGAGGCTGACGGGATACGAGGCGCAGCCGGGTGTCTCGCGGGGTACGGGACGTCACGGGAGCAGTGTTGTTGATGACGGCCCGAAAGCCCAAACGCCGGTCGCGGCGCCTCACATGAGCGGAGTGAGGAAGCGGCGCAGCGCCTCCTGGTAGCCCTGCGGGTCCGCGTTCCACATGGCGGCGTGCGGAGCCTGTCCGACGATGTGCAGCGAGACCAGGTCCGGGCGCCGTTCGGCCAGTTCGCGGGAGGGTTCCCAGGGCGCGACGGCGTCGTCCGGGCCGTGCAGGACGAGTGTGGGCAGCCGCAGCGTGCCGGGGTCGCTCAGTTCGGAGTGGGGCTCCGGGCGCAGCCGGGCGCGGCCCTGTGCGGCGCGCACCGCCAGCGGCAGCAGGGGGGCGGGGACGTGGCGGGCGCCCGCCAGGGCGCGCAGGGTGGCCCGCCAGTCGAGCACGGGCGAGTCCAGGATCAGCCCGGTGAGGAAGTCGCGGACCGGGGATCTCGCGGCGGCCCGCAGCGCCATGGTGGCCCCGGTGGACCAGCCGTACAGCACGATGCCGCGGGCGCCGCGGCCGAGCGCGTGACGGATGGCCGCATCGAGGTCCCGCCACTCGGAGTCGCCCAGGTGCGCGGTGCCGTCGGGCGACCGGGGCGCCCCGGGATCGCCCCGGTAGGCGGGGACGAGCACGGGGACGCCCATGGCGTTCAGGAAGGGCAGGACGTTCATGGGGTGCTCGCGCGTGGCGCCCAGACCGTGCACGGCGATGATCCACACGTCGCGCAGGGCGGGCAGGTACCAGGCGGGCAGGGGGCCGAGTTCGCCCGGCACCTCGACGTCCGCGTAGTCCAGGCCCAGCGCGTCCCCGGGGTTTCCGGTGTGGAGCTGCGGGGTCAGCCGCACCCGGTCCCCGGTGGCGAGCCGGCCGCGGTCCACCCGCTCCAGGCGCCGTACGACGGTGTCGGCGGAGGAGGGGACCTCCAGCACGTTTCCGACGACGGCGTGCCGGCCCGGACCGGTGAGGGCGTAGGTGCCGGGGAGCTGGGAGATGAGGGACCGGGTCAGGGTGACCTGCCCCGCCGCGGTGGCGTGGACGGTCAGCTGCGGGCCCTCGAAGCCGGCGGGCAGGGTGCGCCCGGAGGACGGCCTGAGGGCGGCGGTGGCCGCGTACCGGCCGGCCACGACAGCGGCCGCTCCGGCACCGAGCGTGGTGAGGGCGGTCAGGGCCGCCGTTCTGCGCAGACTCATCGTCTCCAAGGATGACGGCGTGGTGTCGCCGGGGCCAGCGGGCGGGCTCCGGCGGGTGAGCGGGGCGGGCCGGGGCCGGATCCCTCGCCCGGCGCCGCCGGCGCCGGTGTCGCCCACCTCGTACCCCGTCCGCGCGGCGTCATCCGCCCGAGGGCGGACGGGTGCCGCGCGACTCGGCGCGGGAGGGCCGGCCGTGCTGCCCGTAGCCGCGCAGCCGCTCGGCGACGCGGTCCAGCTCCCCGGGCGGCAGCAGGGACGGGGTGCGGCCGGGCACGGAGGCGGCGGCGAGCCAGACTTGGCACATCCACTCCAGCTGGGCGGTGTTGTCGTACGCCCGGCCGAGGCTGTCGGCGTGCACGACCGTGCCGTGGTTGCGCAGCAGGCAGCCGCTGCGGTCGCGCAGCGCCTCCAGCACGTGGGTGGCCAGCTCCTCGCTGCCGTAGGGGGCGTACGGCGCCACGCGGACCGGGCCGCCCAGGGCCGCGGCCATGTAGTGGATCGCCGGGAGTTCGTCGACGAGGGTGGAGACGGCGGTGGCGTGCACCGCGTGGGTGTGGACGACCGCCGCGGCGCCGGTGGAGCGGTACACCGCCAGGTGCATCGGCAGCTCGCTGGTGGGCACGAGGTCGCCGGCCACCGGCCGCCCGTCCAGATCGACGGCGCACAGCTCGTCCGGACCGAGGCGGTCGTAGGCGATGCCGCTCGGGGTGACCAGGACGGTGTCGCCGACCCGCACCGACACGTTGCCCGAGGTGCCCACGACCAGGCCGTCGGCCACCGTCCGGCGGGCCGTGGCCACCAGTTCCCTCCAGGCGTCCGCCCAGGCCGACCGCATCCGCGCCACCTCCGACGGAGCACTCTAGCGGCGGCGGGGCGCGCGGTGGGGCGGACGGCGGGATCCGCCGGGGCACGCGATGCGCCGGGGCGGACGGTGCGCCGGAGCGCGTGGAGCGCCCGGCTTACCGCACCGTGCGACCCTGCGCACACAGGCGATATGAGACACCGTGATGCCGTTCCCAGTTCACCTTGCGTTCACCCTGCATCCTTACCTTCACCGAGTATCTGCCCCCTCGACCGATTGCCTGGGTGAATGGAAAACATCACGCTTCTCATCGGGATCGTGATCGTCACGGCCTTGGTGTTCGATTTCACCAACGGTTTCCACGACACGGCCAACGCCATGGCCACCACCATTTCCACCGGGGCACTCAAGCCCAAGACCGCGGTGGCGATGTCGGCGGTCCTCAACCTCGTCGGCGCCTTCATCTCGGTCGAGGTCGCCGCGACGATCTCCAAAGGCCTCATCAACGAGGACTCCGGCATCGAACCCGCGGTGATCTTCGCGGGGCTGGTCGGCGCGATCCTGTGGAACCTGCTGACCTGGCTGGCCGGACTCCCCTCCAGCTCCTCGCACGCCCTCATGGGCGGCCTCCTCGGCGCCACGATCGCCGCCGTCGGCATCGGAGCCGTCTCCATCAGCGCCGTCTTCATGAAGGTGCTGATCCCGGCCCTCGTCGCGCCCCTGGTCGCCGGCATCGCGGCCATGCTCGCGACCAGGCTGACCTACCGGATCAGCCGCAACACCGAGGAAGGGCAGGTCGCCAAGGGCTACCGCGCCGGGCAGATCGCCTCGGCCGGCCTGGTCTCCCTGGCCCACGGCACCAACGACGCGCAGAAGACGATGGGTGTCATCACCCTCGCGCTGATCTCCGGCGGCGTGCTCGGCGCCGACGCCGACCCGCCGCTGTGGGTCATCGCCTCGGCCGGCATCGCCATCGCGCTCGGCACCTACCTGGGCGGCTGGCGGATCATCCGCACCATGGGCAAGGGCCTGACCGACATCCGCCCGGCACAGGGCTTCGCCGCCCAGACCAGCTCGGCCGTCACCATCCTGGCCTCCTCCCACCTGGGCTTCGCCCTCTCCACCACGCAGGTCTGCTCCGGCTCGATCATGGGCTGCGGCCTGGGCCGCAAGGGCGGTGTGGTCCGCTGGAGCACCGCCGGCCGCATGGTCGCCGCCTGGGGCCTGACCCTCCCGGCCGCCGGTCTGATCGCCGCGGGCTCCGCGCTGCTGGCCGTCCAGGGCGACTGGGGTGTCACCGTGGTCGCGGTCGTCTGCGCCGCCGCCATCGCCGCCATCTGGTTCGCCTCCCGCCGGGAGCCGGTCGACCACACCAACGTCAACGACGTCGAGCCGGCCGAGGCGGAGGACACGGGCGTGGTCACGGCCGCGATGCAGGCCGTCTCCCCGCCGCCCACCGCCGCCATGGAGGAGGCCGAGAAGGCCTCCGACACCCCGGCGAAGACCACCGTCTCCGCTCCCTGAGCCCGAGCCCCGCGAAGGAAGAAGCACCATGGACATCGACTGGGCGGCCCTCGGCCAGGTCTTCGGCGTCAGTCTCGTGATGACGGTCGGCCTGGTGGGCCTGTTCACCCTCGGCATCGTCGGCCTGGGTACCAACAGCAAGGCGCGGGGCGGCTCCTTCGCCCTGGCCCGCGTCGGCGCCTACGCCAGCTACGCCCTGTGCGCGGCCGCGGTGGCGTACGGCATCTACATCATCGCGGCCTGAGGTCCGAGCGGGCCTGCCAGGACCCCCGCGGCCCCTCAGGCATCGGTACGCCTTCACCGGCGCCCGGCGGACACCGCCGGGCGCCGGTGCGTTTTCCCGGCGCATCTCCCGTGTCCCCGGCCCGCCCGGGGCGCGAGCGTCCCGACGCGCCCCTCGCGCCCCGGCGTGCGCCGTGTGCGCTTCCGCACAGTGCGCCGCCGCAGGTCACGGGTGAGTTGACGCGCCCTCCCGGCCGTGGTGGACTTCCCGTTGCCAAACGGCGGCAGGAGAGGAAGCCGGTGCGAATCCGGCGCGGTCCCGCCACTGTCACCGGGGAGCGCTCCCCCACCCAGCGTCACGGCCCGCACACCGGGCTGGAAGGCCGGGGGAGGCGCCGATCCGGGAGCCAGGAGACTCTCACCGCCGGTCACGTCGAGCCAGGGCGAGGACCCTGAGTGAGGACATACCGCCATGCCCGGCATCCTGCCTGCCGCACCGCCTCCACTGCGCTGTGCCACCGTTCCCGTACGAGGTGTGACGGCCGGCTGACGCGATGCGTGCCGATCACGCCCTCCACCCGGCCATCGCTCCGGCGGACACCGACCTCCCCCCTCCCTCCGGCCTTCCGGCCGCGGGCTACGTGTGCGGGGCGGCCCTGGGGTATCTGCTCGACCTGATCGCCGGCGATCCGCGCCGCGCGCACCCCGTCGCCGCCTTCGGGCGCGCGGCCGCGGCCGCCGAGCGCCTGCTGTGGCGCGACCACCGCGGCGCGGGCGCGCTGTACACCGCCGTGTGCGCGGGCGGCGCCACGGCCGCCGCGGCGGCGCTGGACCGTGCCGTGCGCCGCTCCCCCGCCGCCCGTACCGCCCTCACGGCCGCCGCCGTCTGGGCGGTGGTCGGCGGTACGACGCTGGCGCGCGAGGCCCGCGAGATCGCCGCCGCGCTGGAGGCGGGCGACCTGGAGGCGGCCCGCGCCCGGCTGCCGCACCTGTGCGGACGCGATCCGCAGGCGCTGGACGCCGACGGCATCGCCCGTGCGGTGGTCGAGTCCGTCGCCGAGAACACCTCCGACGCCGTGGTGGGCGCGCTGGTGTGGGGGGCTGCCGCCGGTGTGCCGGGGCTGGCGGGCTTCCGGGCCGTCAACACCCTGGACGCGATGGTCGGCCACCGCTCACCGCGCCATCTGCGCTTCGGCTGGGCCTCGGCCCGGCTGGACGACGTGGCGGGATGGCCCGGCGCCCGGCTGACCGCGCTGCTGGCCGCGCTCGCCGGTCCCGATCCGCGCGGCGCACTGCGCGCCCGGCGCGCGGACGCCCGCCGCCATCCCAGCCCCAACGCCGGTGTGGTCGAGGCGGCGTTCGCGGGCGCGCTGGGTCTGCGGCTGGGCGGGACGCTGTCGTACGGCGGGCGCGTCGAGCACCGGCCGGTCCTGGGCGCCGGCGGCCGCCCGGTGCGAGTGGAGGACATCGAGCGCGCCGTGCGGCTCTCGCGCCGGGTGTGCGCGCTGGCGCTGGCGGTCTGCGGCACCGCCGGGGCCCTGCGGGAGACCCGTGCCGTACGGCCGGGAAAGCGGCGGGGGCGGCGCAGGACGTCGGGGGGCGGGCTGTGACGGGCGGCGGGCTGCTGATCGCGGGAACGACCTCGGACGCGGGCAAGAGCGTGGTCACGGCGGGCATCTGCCGCTGGCTGGCCCGCGGGGGTGTGAAGGTGGCGCCGTTCAAGGCGCAGAACATGTCGCTGAACTCCTTCGTGACGCGCGAGGGCGCCGAGATCGGCCGTGCCCAGGCCATGCAGGCCGCCGCGGCCGGTGTGGAGCCGAGCGCGCTGATGAACCCCGTGCTCCTCAAACCGGGCGGCGACCGCTCCAGCCAGGTGGTGCTGCTGGGCCGGCCGGTGGGCGAGATGAGCGCGCGCGGTTACTTCGGGGACCCCGGAGTGCCGCCGTCCCCCGGCGGGGCGCGGCGCGCGGGCCGGCGGGAGGACCTGCTGGAGACGGTCACCGACTGCCTGGCCGAGCTGCGCCGCACCCACGACGCGGTGATCTGCGAGGGCGCCGGCAGCCCGGCCGAGATCAACCTGCGGCGCACCGACATCGTCAACATGGGTCTGGCGCGCGCCGCGCGGCTTCCGGTCGTGGTGGTCGGCGACATCGACCGCGGCGGCGTCTTCGCCTCCCTCTTCGGCACCACCGCCCTGCTGGCGCCCGGGGACCAGGCGCTGGTGGCGGGTTATCTGGTCAACAAGTTCCGCGGCGACGTCACGCTCCTCGAACCCGGTCTGGAGATGCTGCGGGGCCTGACCGGCCGGCCGGTGCTGGGCGTGCTGCCCTACGCGCACGGCCTGGGCATCGACGAGGAGGACGGGCTGCGGCTGTCGCTGCGCGGAGGGGTGCGCGAGTCGGCCGTCGCGCCGCCGCACGGCCGCGACGTGCTGCGGGTCGCGGTGGTGCCCGTGCCGCTGATGTCGAACTTCACGGACGTGGACGCGCTGGCGGCCGAGCCGGGCGTGGTGGTGCGGTTCACCGACCGGCCCGAGGAACTGGCCGACGCCGATCTGGCGGTCGTGCCGGGCACCCGCGGCACCGTGCGGGCACTGGCCTGGCTGCGCGAACGCGGGCTGGCCGGCGCGCTGGCCCGCCGGGCGGCCGAGGGCCGCCCGGTACTGGGGATCTGCGGCGGCTTCCAGTTGCTGGGTGAACGGATCGAGGACGAGGTGGAGTCGCGCGCCGGGACGGTCGACGGTCTGGGCCTGCTGCCGGTGCGGGTGCGCTTCGAGGCGGAGAAGACCCTGGCCCGGCCGGTGGGCGAGGCGCTGGGCGAGCGGGTGGAGGGCTACGAGATCCACCACGGCGTGGCCGAGGTCGCCGGCGGCGACGAGCCCTTCCTGGACGGCTGCCGCACCGGCTCGGTGTGGGGCACGCACTGGCACGGCTCGCTGGAGAGCGACGGCTTCCGGCGCGCCTTCCTGCGGCGGGTGGCCGCCGACGCGGGGCGGGCGTTCGTCCCCGCCCCGGACACCTCCTTCGCCGCGCTGCGCGAGGAACAGCTGGACCGGCTGGGCGATCTGGTGGAGGAGCACGCCGACACCGCCGCGCTGCTGCGGCTGATCGAGGGCGGCGCGCCCGAGGGCCTGCCGTTCGTGCCGCCGGGTGCGCCGTGAGCGGCGCGAGCCGAACGACCGATGCGACCGATGCGAAGGACGTACGAACCGATGGGAGCTCGATGAGCACGGTACTGCTGCTGTCCACCGCCGACACCGACCTGCTGGCGGCCCGCGCCTCCGGCGCCCCGTACCGCATCGCCAACCCGGCGCGCGTCGATGTCGCCGGGGAGCTGCCCGCGCTCGTGGAGGGCGCGGACATCGCCGTCGTACGCCTGCTGGGCGGCCGGCGCGCCTGGGAGGACGGGCTGGTGGCGCTGCGCGCCACCGGGATCCCGACGGTGCTGCTGGGCGGCGAGTCCGTCCCGGACGCGGAGCTGATGGCCGCCTCCACCGTCCCGGCCGGTGTGGTCGCCGAGGCGCTGAGGTATCTGGTGGCGGGCGGGCCGGAGAACCTGGCGGAGCTGGTGCGCTTCCTGTCCGACACCGTGCTGCTGACCGGCCACGGCTTCGCCGGGCCGCGCCCGATGCCCGAGTACGGCGTGCGCGGCGACCGGGGGCACGACCCGTCCCGGCCGACGGTGGGCGTGCTGTTCTACCGGGCCCACGAGCTGTCGGGGAACACCGCCTTCGTCGACACGCTGTGCGACGCGATCGAGGAGCGCGGCGCCAACGCCCTGCCGGTGTACTGCGGTTCGCTCAGGAGCGCCGACCCCGGCCTGTACGAGCTGCTGGGTCGCGCCGACGCGCTGGTCGCCACCGTGCTCGCCGCCGGCGGCGCCCACGCGGCGGACGCGAGCGCGGGCGGCGACGACGAGACCTGGGACGTCGGCGCGCTGGCCGAACTGGACGTCCCCGTGGTCCAGGGCCTGTGCCTGACCGGCTCCCGCGCCGTCTGGGAGGCCTCCGACGCCGCCCTCTCCCCGATGGACGCGGCGATGCAGGTGGCGATCCCGGAGTTCGACGGGCGGCTGGTCACCGTGCCGTTCTCCTTCAAGGAGGACGGCCCCGACGGGGTGCCCGTCTACGTCGCCGACCCCGAGCGGGCCCGCCGGGTGGCCGGGATCGCGGTGCGGCACGCGGCCCTGCGGCACAGGCCGAACGCGGACAAGCGGATCGCCCTGGTCTTCACCGCCTACCCCACCAAGCACTCGCGCGTCGGCAACGCCGTGGGCCTGGACACCCCGGCCTCGGCCGTGGAACTGCTCCGCGCCCTGCGCGAGGCCGGTTACGACACCGGCGAGCTGCCCGGGACCGGCGACGAGCTGATCCACCGGCTGATCGCGGCGGGCGGTCACGACGTGGAGTGGCTGACCGAGGAGCAGCTGGCCGCCGCGCCCGCCCGGGTGCCGCTGGCCGACTACCGGCGGTGGTTCGCCGCGCTCGACCCGGGGCTGCGCGAGGCCATGCGCGAGCACTGGGGCGAGCCGCCGGGCTCGCTGTACGTGGACGGTGAGGGCGAGGAGGCCGAGATCGTGCTGGCCTCGCTGCGGCTGGGCAACGTGGTGGTGATGATCCAGCCGCCGCGCGGCTTCGGCGAGAACCCCATCGCGATCTACCACGACCCCGATCTGCCGCCCTCCCACCACTACCTGGCGGCCTACCGCTGGATGGAGGCCCCGCCGGAGCAGGGGGGCTTCGGCGCCGACGCCGTGGTCCACATGGGCAAGCACGGCACGATGGAGTGGCTGCCGGGCAAGGGCCTGGGCCTGTCGGCCGGCTGCGCCCCCGACGCGGTGCTGGGCGACCTGCCGCTGGTCTACCCGTTCATCGTCAACGACCCCGGCGAGGGGACGCAGGCCAAGCGCCGCGGCCACGCCACGGTCGTCGACCATCTGGTGCCTCCGATGGCGCGCGCCGACTCCTACGGCGATCTGGCCAAACTGGAGCAGTTGCTGGACGAGTACGCGCTGGTGAGCGATCTGGACCCGGCCAAGGCCCCGGCCGTGCGCAGCCAGATCTGGACGCTGGTGCGGGCCGCCGAGCTCCACCACGACCTGCGGGTGGAGGAGCAGCCGGACGAGGACGAGTTCGACGAGTTCGTCATGCACATCGACGGCTGGCTGTGCGAGATCAAGGATGTGCAGATCCGCGACGGCCTGCATGTGCTGGGCGGCGGGCCGGTGGGTGAACCGCGCGTCAACCTGGTGCTGGCGGTACTGCGTTCGGCCCAGGTGTGGGGCGGGGTCGGCGGCGCGCTGCCGGGCTTGCGGGCGGTGCTGGCCGAACACGTGGGACTGGTGGAGTCCGAACTGCTGGCCGAGCCGGGGGCGCGCCTGAAGGTGCCGGGGGCCCTGACCGCGCTCGCGGACGGCCCTGCCCGTACCGCCTCCGACGCGGTGGACCTGCTGGAACACCTGGCGCGGCGGCTGGTGGAGTCGATGGAGGCCCGCGGCTGGGCGCGCGAGGCGGCCCCGGAGGTGGTGGCCGAGGTGCTGGAGGCCGAACTGCCGGGCGCCGTGCGCGTCCTGGAGTTCGCCGCGGACGAGGTCGTGCCCCGGCTGGAGCGCACCGGGGACGAGATCGGCAACGTGCTGCACGCGCTGGCCGGCGGCTACGTGCCCGCCGGCCCCTCCGGTTCGCCCACCCGCGGCCTGGTCAACGTGCTGCCCACGGGGCGGAACTTCTACTCCGTGGACCCCAAGGCGATCCCGTCCAAGCTGTCGTGGGACGTCGGCAGCGCGCTGGCGGACTCCCTGCTGGCCCGGCATCTGGCCGACCACGGCGAGTACCCGAGGTCGGTGGGCCTGACGGTGTGGGGCACCTCCTGCATGCGCACCCAGGGCGACGACATCGCGGAGATCCTGGCGCTGCTGGGCTGCCGCCCGGTGTGGGACGACGCCTCCCGGCGGGTGACGGGCTTCGAGATCGTCCCCCTGGAGGAGCTGGGCCGGCCGCGCGTCGACGTCACCGTCCGCATCTCCGGCTTCTTCCGGGACGCATTCCCGCACGTGGTGGCGCTGGTGGACGACGCGGTGCGGGCGGTGGCGGAGCTGGACGAGCCCGCCGAGTCCAACCACGTACGCGCCCACGCCGACGAGGACACCGCCGCGCACGGCGACCGGCGCAGGGCCACGGCGAGGATCTTCGGCTCCAAGCCGGGCGCGTACGGGGCCGGGCTGCTGCCGCTGATCGACGCCCGCAACTGGCGCTCGGACGCGGACCTGGCCGAGGTGTACGCCGTGTGGGGCGGTTACGCGTACGGGCGCGGGCTGGACGGCCGCCCGGCGCGCGGCGACATGGAGACGGCGTTCCGCCGGATCCAGGTGGCGGCCAAGAACGTCGACACCCGCGAGCACGACATCGCCGACGCCGACGACTACTTCCAGTACCACGGCGGCATGGTGGCGATGGTGCGCCATCTGACCGGGGACTCCCCCGAGGCGTACGTGGGCGACTCGGCCGTCCCCGACCAGGTGCGGACGCGGACGCTGGGCGAGGAGACCCACCGGGTCTTCCGTGCCCGGGTGGTCAACCCGCGCTGGATGGCGGCGATGCGGCGGCACGGCTACAAGGGCGCCTTCGAGATGGCGGCCACCGTCGACTACCTCTTCGGCTACGACGCGACGGCCGGGGTGGTGGACGACTGGATGTACCAGCGGCTCGCGGCCGAGTACGTCTTCGACGAGACCAACCAGGAGTTCATGAAGCGCTCCAACCCGTGGGCGCTGCGCGGCGTGACCGAGCGGCTGCTGGAGGCCGCCGACCGCGGGCTGTGGGCCGAGCCGGAGGCACGGACCCTGGAGCGGCTGCGCGAGATCTACCTCGAACTCGAGGGCGACCTGGAGAGCGGTTCCGACGATCTGGAGGGCGACGCGTGACCACCGCGAACACGACCACGGCGAACACGACCACGGCGACCACCGGGAACACGGCGGTCCCCGCGAACACGACCGCCTATCCGTTCACCGCGATCGTCGGCATGGACGACCTGCGGCTGGCACTGCTGCTGAACGCGGTCTCGCCGGCCGTCGGCGGCGTCCTGGTGCGCGGCGAGAAGGGGACGGCGAAGTCCACCGCGGTACGGGCTCTGGCGGCGCTGATACCGCCGGTCGAGGCCGTACCCGGCTGTCGCTTCTCCTGCGACCCGCGCCGCCCCGACCCCGCCTGCCCGGACGGGCCGCACGAGGCGGGGCCGGGCACGAGCCGGCCGGCCCGGATGGTGGAGCTGCCGGTGGGCGCCTCCGAGGACCGGCTCGTGGGATCGCTGGACATCGAGCGGGCCCTGTCGGAGGGGGTGAAGGCCTTCGAGCCGGGGCTGCTGGCACAGGCCCACCGGGGCGTCCTCTACGTGGACGAGGTCAATCTGCTGCAGGACTTCCTCATCGACTCGCTCCTGGACGCCGCCGCGATGGGCGTGGTCCACATCGAGCGCGAGGGCGTCTCGGTGCGGCACTCCTCCCGCTTCCTGCTGGTGGGGACGATGAACCCCGAGGAGGGCGAGCTGCGCCCGCAGCTGCTGGACCGCTTCGGGCTGACCGTGGAAGTCGCCGCCTCCCGGGAGACCGGAGAGCGGATGGAGGTCGTGCGGCGGCGCCTGGCCTACGAGGAGGATCCGGCGGCCTTCGCCGCCCACTGGGCCGGCGAGGAGAGCGGGTTGCGGGAGCGGATCGCGGCCGCGCGGGCACTGCTGCCCGGGGTGCGGCTGGGCGACACCGCGCTGCGGCAGATCGCCGCCACCTGCGCGGCCTTCGAGGTGGACGGGATGCGGGCCGACATCGTGATGGCGCGTACCGCCACCGCGCTGGCGGCCTGGGCGGGGCGCACCGACGTGGTGGCCGAGGACGTACGGCGGGCGGCGCTGCTGGCCCTGCCGCACCGCAGGCGCCGCAACCCCTTCGACGCGCCCGGCCTGGACGAGGACAAGCTGGACGAGACGCTGCGGAGCAGCGGCGGCACGGACGACGAGCCGGACCCGGACGGGCCGGACGGCGGCCCTGGTGGCGGGGACGGTGGCGGGGACGGTGGCGGGCAGCCGCCGCAGGACAGCCCGCAGGGACCGGCCGACGCACCCGAGCCCTCCAAGACCTCCAAGCCCTCCGAGCCCTCTCTCCCCGGGCAGTCGCGCGACGGAGAGGGCACCGGACCGGAGCAGAGCGGCGAACAGGGCGGCGAGCAGGCCCCCGCCCGCGCCGGTGAGCCGTTCCGCGCCCGCACGCTGCACGTACCGGGTGTGGGCGAGGGCACGGCGGGGCGGCGCTCGCGCGCCCGTACCACGCAGGGCCGCACCACCGGCGCCCGCCGGCCGCGGGGCGCGCTGTCCCGGCTGCACCTGGCCGCGACCGTCCGGGCCGCCGCCCCGCACCAGCGGGCGCGGGGCCGCTCCGGACCCGGGCTGCTGATGCGCCGGGAGGATCTGCGCGAGGCGGTGCGCGAGGGCCGGGAGTCCAATCTCGTGCTGTTCGTCGTGGACGCCTCCGGCTCGATGGCCGCACGGCAGCGGATGGGCGCGGTCAAGGGCGCGGTGCTGTCGCTGCTGCTGGACGCCTACCAGCGCCGCGACAAGGTCGGCCTGATCTCCTTCCGCGGCTCGGGCGCCGAGGTGGCCCTGCCGCCGACCTCGTCGGTGGACGCCGCCGCGGCGCGTCTGGAGTCGCTGCCGACCGGTGGCCGCACCCCGCTGGCCGCCGGACTGCTGAAGGCCCGCGACGTACTGCGGACCGAGCGGCTGCGCGACCCCTCGCGGCGCCCGCTGCTGGTCGCCGTCACCGACGGGCGGGCGACGGGCGGTCCGCGGCCGGTGCCGCGCGCCCGGCAGGCCGCGCGGCTGCTGGCCGCCGACGGCACCGCCTCGGTGGTGATCGACTGCGAGTCCGGACCGGTGCGGCTCGGACTGGCCGGAGCGCTCGCCGCCGAACTGGGCGGCCCCGCCGTGACGCTGGAGGAGCTGCGCGCCGACACCGTGACCGGGCTCGTCCGCTCCCTGCAGACCCCCGGCCGCACTCACAGGACCGACCGCGAGAACACCGACAGGAACACCCACAGGAACACCGACAGGAACACCGGCAGGAGGGCCGCGTAGTGCCGAAAGGACAGCCGAGTGTCGTCCCCGACGACGGTCTCACCACACGCCAGCGCCGCAACCGCCCGCTGCTGGCGGTCCACACGGGCACCGGCAAGGGCAAGTCGACGGCCGCCTTCGGGCTGGCACTGCGCGCCTGGAACCAGGGCTGGCCGATCGGGGTGTTCCAGTTCGTGAAGTCCGCCAAGTGGCGGGTCGGCGAGGAGCGGGCGCTGCGCGTACTGGGCGCGAGCGGCGAGGGCGGCACCGTGGCCTGGCACAAGATGGGCGAGGGCTGGTCGTGGGTGCAGCGCGGCATCGAGTCCTCCGAGGAGGCGGCGCGCGAGGGCTGGGAGCAGGTCAAACGCGATCTGGCGGCCGAGACCTACCGGCTGTACGTGCTGGACGAGTTCGCCTACCCGATGCACTGGGGCTGGGTGGACACCGACGAGGTGGTCGAGGTGCTGCGGACCCGTCCCGGCGTCCAGCATGTGGTGATCACCGGGCGGAACGCTCCGGAGGCGCTGCTCGGCGCCGCCGACCTGGTGACGGAGATGACCAAGGTCAAGCACCCGATGGACGCCGGCCAGAAGGGCCAGCGGGGCATCGAGTGGTGATCGGATCGTGAGTACCGCGCTTCCCCGGCTGGTCGTGGCCGCGCCCTCCTCGGGCAGCGGCAAGACCACCGTCGCCACCGGTCTGATGGCCGCCTTCACGGCGGCCGGGCTGGAGGTCTCCCCGCACAAGGTGGGCCCGGACTACATCGACCCGGGCTACCACGCGCTGGCCACCGGCCGTCCCGGCCGCAACCTCGACGCGTACCTGTGCGGCCCGGATCTGGTCGCGCCGCTGTTCCTGCACGGGGCGGCCGGCGCGGACGTGGCCGTGGTCGAGGGCGTGATGGGGCTGTACGACGGGGCGGCGGGCCTCGGTGAGCTCTCCTCGACCGCGCAGGTGGCCAAGCTGCTGCGGGCGCCGGTGGTGCTGGTGGTGGACGCCTCCTCGCAGTCGCGTTCGGTGGCGGCGCTGGTGCACGGCTTCGCGTCCTGGGATCCGGAGGTCCGCGTCGCGGGGGTGATCCTCAACAAGGTGGCCTCCGACCGCCACGAGGAGCTGCTGCGCGAGGCGCTGGACGCCTGCGGGGTGCCGGTGCTGGGCGTGCTGCGCCGGGCACCGTTGGTGCGCACCCCCTCGCGTCATCTGGGTCTGGTGCCGGTGGCCGAGCGGCGGGCGGAGGCGACCGGGGCGGTGGCGGAGTTGGCGCAGCGGGTGCGGTCCGGCTGCGATCTGGGGGCGCTGCTCGCCCTGGCGCACTCCTCGCCGCCGCTGCCGCAGGAGCCGTGGGCGCCGCCCGTGCCCGCGAGCCGGCCGAGCGGGCGTCCGGTGGTGGCCGTCGCGGGCGGGGCCGCGTTCACCTTCTCCTACGCCGAGCACGCCGAGCTGCTGCGGGCGGCGGGAGCGGATGTGGCCGTCTTCGACCCGCTGCGGGACACCGCGCTGCCGCCGGGCACGGCCGGGCTGGTCCTGGGCGGCGGCTTCCCGGAGGTGTACGCGCCGGAGCTGTCGGCGAACGAGCCGCTGCGCCGGGAGGTGGCGAAGCTGGCCGCCTCGGGGGCGCCGGTCGCCGCCGAGTGCGCCGGACTGCTGTATCTGGCCAGGGAGTTGGACGGCGAGCCGATGTGCGGGGTGCTCGACGCCACCGCACGGATGACCGAACGGCTCACCCTCGGCTACCGCGACGCGGTGGCGGTCGGCGACAGCGTCCTGGCCGCCGCGGGGACGCGGATGCGCGGCCACGAGTTCCACCGCACGGCGGTGGACCCCGGCGCCGGGGGACCGGAGACCGGGGAGCAGGAGAACGCGAAGCCGGGGAACAGGGCCGCGCCGGCATGGGGGCTGACCTCGCGCGGCTCCCGGCCCGGGCGCCGGGTCGAAGGCTTTGTGAAGAACGGCGTGCATGCCTCGTATCTGCATGTGCACTGGGCCGCCGAGCCGTCCGTGGCCCGGCGTTTCGTCGGAAGTTGTGTCGGAGGGTGTGCGGCGTGAACAGCGGCGTGAACGGTAGCGGCGGTGAGGCGCGGGAGGCCGGCGGGCCACGGCTCGTCGGCGTCGGGGTGGGCCCCGGAGATCCGGACCTGGTGACGGTCAAGGGCGTCAAGGCGCTGCGCTCGGCGGACGTGGTGGTGGTGCCCGTGATGGAGGGCAGCGGTACGGGACGCGCCGAGGCCACCGTCCTGCACTACGTGTCGCGCGAGCGGATCGTGCGGGTGGTCTTCGCGCTCAACGAACGTGATGACCACACCCGCCGGGAGGCGGCGTGGGACGCGGCGGGCGAACGCGTCGCCGGACTGCTGCGCGCCCACGGCTCGGTGGCGTTCGCGACCATCGGCGACCCGAACGTCTACTCCACCTTCACCTATCTCGCCCAGACCGTCGGCGCCCTGGTGCCGGAGGCGGTCGTGGAGACCGTGCCGGGCATCACCGCGATGCAGGACCTGGCCGCGCGCGGCGGGGCGGTGCTCACCGAGGGGACGGAGCCGCTGACGCTGGTGCCGGTGACGGCCGGGACGGCGGTGCTCCGGCAGGCCCTGGAGGGGCCGGGGACGGTGGTGGCCTACAAGTTCGGGCGGCGGGCGGGCGAGGTCGCCGCCGCGCTGCGCGCCACGGGTCGTACCGAGGGCGCGGTGTGGGGCTCGGCGCTGGGGCTGCCGCAGGAGTCGATCCGCCCGGCGGCCGACCTGGAGGCCGCTGCGGGGGCCGGCCCGGCCGCCGGGGGGACCGAACTCCCCTATCTGTCCACGCTCATCGCTCCCGCCCGCCGGGAGAGCCGAGGAGGCAAGCTGTGACCGCCACGACCCCCGACGGAACCGCCGGTGCGGCCGGAGCCGCACAGACCACCGGGAGGACCCCGAAGGCCACCGGGAGGACCCCGGGGAGTGCCGGGAAGGTGACCATCGTGGGCGCCGGCCCCGGCGCCGCCGATCTGCTCACCTTCCGCGCCGCCCGCGCCATCGCCGAGGCCGACATCGTGGTGTGGGCGGCCAGCCTGGTGCGCGAGGAGGTCCTCGAGCACGCCCGCGAGGACGCGCAGATCCTGGACTCGGCCTCGATGTCCCTGGAGGACGTGATCGCCGTCTACGAGCGCGCGGCCCGTGAGGGGCTGCGGGTGGCGCGCGTCCACTCCGGCGATCCGGCGCTGTGGGGCGGCACCCAGGAGCAGGTGGACCGCTGCGCGGAGCTGGGCGTCGAGGTGGAGATCGTCCCCGGAGTGTCGTCGTTCTCGGCGGTGGCGGCCATCGCGGGGCGGGAGCTGACGATCCCGGAGGTCGCCCAGTCGGTGATCCTCACCCGGCTCGGCGGCGGCAAGACGCCGATGCCGCCGGGCGAGGAGGTGCGGGAGTTCGCCCGGCACGGCACGACCATGGCGGTCTTCCTGTCGGCGGCGCGCTCGGGGCAGCTGGCGGTGGAGCTGCTGGAGGGCGGCTATCCGACCGACACCCCGGTGGTGATCGCCCACCAGGCGACCTGGCCGGAGGAGCTGGTGCTGCGCTGCACGGTGGGGACCCTGGAGGAGACCGTCAAGGAGCACCGGCTGTGGAAGCACACCCTGTTCCTCGTCGGCCCCGCGCTGTCCGCCTCCGGCACGCGCTCGCACCTGTACCACCCCGGGCACTTCCACGGTCACCGCCGCGCGCGGCCGGAGGCGCGCCGGGCGCTGCGCGCGGCCCGGGAGGCGGCGGGCCGTGGCTGAGGAGCCGGAGCACGGGCCCGCCCGGGGACCGAAGCTGCGGGAGCCGGACCTGCCGCGTACCGCCAAGCAGCGGCCGAAGGCGCTGCGCACCGGCTGGACGACCGGCACCTGCGCCTCGGCGGCGGCCCGCGCCGCCGCGCTGCACCTGGTCACGGGCGAACCCCAGCCCTGGGTCGAGGTCGCGCTGCCCTCGGGGCGGCGGGTGACCTTCGCCGTGGAACGCTCGGCCGAGCTGCGGCCGGGCCGCACCGAGGCGGTGGTGGTCAAGGACGCGGGCGACGACCCGGACGTCACCCACGGCTCGCATCTGACCGCCACGGTGAGCTGGCGCGGCGAGCCGGGCATCGAGCTGCACGGCGGCGTCGGCGTCGGTGTCGTCACCCGGCCGGGGCTCGGCCTGGCGGTGGGCGGCCCGGCGATCAACCCGGTGCCCCGTGCCATGATCAGCCAGGCGGTGGGCGAGGTCGTCGACACCGCGGAGCGCGGCGTGGACGTCACCATCAGCGTGCCCGACGGCGAGAAGCGCGCCCGCAGGACCACCAACGCCCGGCTCGGCATCCTCGGCGGCATCTCCATCCTGGGGACGACCGGGATCGTCCGGCCGTTCTCGACGGCCTCCTGGCGGGCGAGCGTGGAGCAGGCGGTGTCGGTGGCCGCCGCGCAGGGCGTCCCGGCCGTGGTGCTGTGCACCGGCGGGCGCACCGAGAAGGGCGCCATGGAGCTGCTGCCCGGGCTGCCCCCGGTGTGCTTCATCGAGGTCGGCGACTTCACGGGCGCCGCGCTGCGGCGTGCGGTGGAGCACGGTGTGGGCCGGGTGGTGTTCGTCGGCATGGTGGGGAAACTGACCAAGCTGGCCTCCGGGGTGCTGATGACGCACTACACGCGGTCGAAGGTGGACACGAGCGTCCTGGCCGACGTCACCCGCGCGGTGGGCGGCGCGGACGCGCTGGCGGCCGAGGTCGCGGAGGCGAACACCGCCCGCCACGCGTACGAGCTGTGGGACGCGGCGGGGCTGCTGCAGTCGGCCGCGCCGGAGCTGTGCCGCCGGGTGGTGGACGTGCTGGAGCGCTTCACCGACCACCGGATCGCCGCGGAGGCGGCCATGGTGGACTTCACCGGCCGCACGGTGGTCGCCCTGTGCTCCGACGACGGAGGGCTGCTGCCGTGATCACGGTCGTGGGCACAGGTACGGGCGCGGGGACAGGGGCGGGGGCCCACGGGCCCGGCGCGCTGTCCTGGCAGGGGGTCCGCCTGGCCGTGGGAGCGCGCCGCCATCTGGAGGCGGCCGACCCTCCCCCCGGAGTGCGGCGCGTGGTCCTGGGGCCGCTCGCCCCGGCGCTGGACGCCGTAGAGCGGCAGCTGTCGGAGGACGGGGGGCCGGTGGTGGTGCTCGCCTCCGGTGATCCCGGGTTCTTCGGGATCGTCCGCTCGCTCGCCGAACGCTTCGGCGCGCACGCCCTGGACGTACGGCCCACCGCGCCGTCCGTCGCGGTGGCCTTCGCCCGCGCCGGACTGCCGTGGGACGACGCCGCCGTGGTCAGCGCACACGGGCGCGACCCGCGCACCGCCGTCAACGTCTGCCGCGCGCATCCCAAGACCGCCGTGCTCACCGGACCCGGCGCGGGACCCGCCGAGCTGGGCGCCGCCCTGGCCGCCGCCGGGCTGCCGCGCACCCTGGTGGTGGCGAGCGCGCTGGGCACGGCGGGCGAACGCGTCGAGCGCCTCTCCCCCGCCGAGGCCGCCGCCCGCACCTGGCCCGGCGAGGTCAGCGTGGTGCTGTGCCTGGACACCTCCCGCACTCTGGCCCCCGCGCCCCGGGCGCTCGCCGGACCGCGGCGCCAGCCGGCCGGCTGGGCGCTGCCGGAGGACGCCTTCACCCACCGCGACTCGATGATCACCAAGTACGAGGTGCGGGCGCTGGCGCTGGCCCGGCTCGGGCCGCGCCCGGGCGACCTGGTCTGGGACGTCGGGGCGGGCTCAGGCTCCGTCGCCGTGGAGTGCGCCCGCCTGGGCGCGGCGGCCGTCGCCGTGGAGCGCACCGCCGACGGCGCCGAACGCTGCCGCGCCAACGCCGCGGCCCACGGTGTGGACCTCCAGACCGTGCACGGCACGGCCCCCGGCGTCCTCGCCGAACTGCCCGAGCCCGACGCCGTGTTCGTCGGCGGCGGGGGGCGGGAGCTGGAGGCGATCGTGGCCGCCTGCGCGCTCCGCGCCCGCCGTACGGTCGTCGTCACGCTCGCCGCGCTGGACCGCGTACCGGCGGTGCGGGCCGCGCTCGGCGCCGCCGGTCTGGCCGCCGACGGCGTGCTGCTGCAGTCCTCCCGGCTGGCTCCCCTGCCCGGCGATGTGGTGCGGCTCGCCGCCGGCAATCCCGTCTTCGTCCTGTGGGGCACCCGCCCCGGCACCGAAGGAGCATCCTCGTGAACGCCCCGAACGCCCCGGCCGGCCTGATCGGCCTCGTCTCCGCCACCGCCGCGGGGCGGCGCGCCCGCGACCGCCTGGCGGCCGCCTGGCCGGAGGCCGTCCGTGTCTACGACACCGGCGGCGCAGGCGGCGCCCACGGCGCCGGCGGCACGGACGGCCCCGGCACCGTCCGCGAGGCGGTCACCCGCGCCTTCGCCGAGTGCGACCGCCTCGTCTGCTTCCTCGCCACCGGCGCGACCGTACGCCTGATCGCCCCGCTGCTGGCGGACAAGGCGGACGACCCGGGCGTGGTGTGCGTGGACGAGGCGCAGCAGTACGCCGTGGCACTGCTGGGCGGCCACGCGGGCGGCGCGAACGACCTGGCGCACGCGGTGGCCGAGGTCCTGCCCGGCTGCCGTCCCGTCGTCACCACCGCCACCGACGCCACGGGCGTCCCCGGTCTGGACACCCTCGGTCTGCCCGTCGAGGGCTCCGTCGCGGCGGTGTCGCGGGCGGTCCTCGACGGCGAGCCCGTCCGTCTGGTGCGTCATCACATCCTCCCCCTCCCCGCACTGCCACCCAACGTAACCGAGACCACCGACAACGACACGGAGAGCGACGACTGGGGCGGCGGGAACAGCGGGGAAGGCGCGGACGGCGGGTACACCCTGCTGGTCACCGACCGGGCCGTGGCGCCCGGCGACCGCACGGCCGTCCTGCGCCCGCCGACCCTCGCCGTCGGCGTCGGCGCCAGCCGGGGAGCACCCGCCGAGGAGGTCGCCGCCCTGGTCGGGCAGGCCCTCGCCGACGCCGGTCTGTCGCCGCTGTCCGTCACCGAGCTGGCCACCGTCGAGGCCAAGGCCGGCGAGGAGGGCGTCGTGGAGACGGCCCGGCGCCTGGGCGTACCGCTGCGGACGTACCCCGCCGACGAGCTGGCCGCCGTGCCCGTGCCCCACCCCTCCGACGCGCCGCTGGCCGCCGTGGGCACCCCGAGCGTGGCGGAGGCCGCCGCGCTGCTCGCCTGCGGCGAGGGTGCCGAACTGGTCGTGCCCAAGCGGAAGTCCGCCCCCGAGGGACGCGCGGCGATGGCGACCTGCGCCGTGGCGCGGCGGCGCCCCCGCGGGCGGCTGGCCGTCGTCGGGCTCGGGCCCGGCGCCCGCGACCTGCTCACCCCGCGCGCCCGCGACGAGCTGCGCCGCGCCTCGGTGGTCGTCGGCCTCGACCAGTACGTGGACCAGATCCGCGATCTGCTGCGCCCGGGCACC
Organism: Streptomyces mangrovi; assembly: GCF_900114215.1. GTDB lineage: Bacteria > Actinomycetota > Actinomycetes > Streptomycetales > Streptomycetaceae > Streptomyces > Streptomyces barkulensis. Next base: position 69,455 of record NZ_FOSG01000003.1, read on the forward strand.
CGCGTGCTGGAGTCCGGCCTCGGCGCGGAGGAGGAGCGCGCCCGCACCGCCGTGGCCGAGGCCCGCGCGGGCCGCGCGGTGGCGCTGATCGGCAGCGGCGACGCGGGGGTGTACGCGATGGCCTCGCCCGCCCTGGCCGAGGCCTCCGCCGACATCGACGTGGTCGGTGTCCCCGGCGTCACCGCGGCGCTCGCCGCCGCCGCGCTGCTGGGCGCTCCGCTGGGCCACGACCACGTCTCGATCAGCCTGTCGGACCTGCACACGCCCTGGGAGGTGATCGAGCGCCGGGTCCGGGCGGCGGCCGAGTCCGACCTGGTGGTGACGTTCTACAACCCCCGCAGCCGGGGCCGCGACTGGCAGCTCCCCAAGGCTCTCGCACTGCTGGCCGGGCACCGCGCCCCGCACACCCCGGCCGGGGTCGTGCGCAACGCCTCGCGCCCCGGCGAGCGCACCACCGTGACCACCCTCGGCGAACTCGATCCGGCCTCGGTCGACATGATGACGGTGGTGACCGTCGGCAACACCGCCACCCGCACCGTGGCCGGCCGTATGGTCACCCCGCGCGGCTACCGCTGGCAGGAGTCCCGGTGACCGCGCCCGCGACCCCGGTCCCGCCCGCGGCCGCGACCGCGACCGCCCCCGTCTCCGTCACCTCCCGCTGCGCGGGCTGCGGCGCCTGCCTGCTGACCTGCCCGGTCCACGCGATACGTCCGCTGGGCGGCAGGCTGCTGGTGCGGGCCGAGCTGTGCACCGGCTGCCTGGAGTGCGTCGAGGTGTGCCCGGTCGACGCCGTCGAGGAGACCCCCGTACGCGACCCCCAGGAGCCGTCGTGACGCCTTTGACGCCCCGCACCGTCCACCCCATCGAGGAGGAGTCGTACCGCATCCTGCGCTCGCGGCTGGACACCTCCCACCTCCCGCCGCTGACCCGGGCCGTGGTGGAACGGGTGATCCACTCCAGCGCCGACCCGGCGTACGCCGAGGACCTGGTCACCGACGAGAGCGCGCTGCGGGCCGCCCACACCGCGCTGCACGCCGGTGCGCCGGTCGTGGCGGACGTCGAGATGGTCGCCGCCGGGATCACCCGCCGCGAGACGGTGTGCCGGCTCGCCGACGCCCGCGCGACGGGCGGCCTGACCCGCTCCGCGCACGCTGTGCGGCTGGCCTACGAGCAGGTCGGGCCGGGCGCGGTGTGGGTGGTCGGCTGTGCGCCCACCGCCCTGTTCGAACTGCTCGCCCTGGACGCGGACCCCGCCCTGGTCATCGGCCTGCCCGTCGGCTTCGTCGGCGCGGCCGAGAGCAAGGCGGCGCTGCGCGCCAGCGGCCTGCCGGCCGTCAGCAACGTCTCGGAGAAGGGCGGCAGCGCGGTGGCCGCGGCCGCCCTCAACGCCCTTCTGTACACCCCGGCCGGCGCCGCACAGCACGCCGGCGCCGCCGACCCCCGTACCGCCCCCGCCACATCCAAGGAGAAGACCCAGTGACCAGCCCGCCCGCCCTGCTCCTCGTCGGCCACGGCACCCGTGACGACGCCGGCGCCGAGGCGTTCCGCTCCTTCGTGCGCGACCTCGGCGAGCGGCGGCCCGGCCTCCCCGTCGCGGGAGGCTTCATCGAACTGTCCCCGCCGCCGCTCGCCGAAGCCGTCGCCGGACTGGCCGGGGAAGGCGTGCGAAGGTTCGCCGCCGTCCCGCTGATGCTGGTGTCGGCCGGGCACGCCAAGGGCGACATCCCGGCCGCCCTGGCCCGCGAGGAGCAGCGTCACCCGGGCACCACCTACGCCTACGGCCGCCCCCTCGGCCCCCATCCGGCGCTGCTGAACGTGCTGGAGCGCCGGGTGGACGAGGCGCTGCGCGGCGCGAACGGCGAGGACGGCACGAGCAGCCGCGCCGGCACCACGGTGCTGCTGGTGGGCCGCGGCTCCACCGATCCGGACGCCAACGCCGAGGTGCACAAGGCGGCCCGGCTGCTGTGGGAGGGGCGCGGCTACGCGGGCGTGGAGACGGCGTTCGTCTCGCTCGCCGCCCCCGACGTCCCCGCCGGCCTGGACCGCTGCCGGATGCTGGGCGCCCGCCGGATCGTGGTGCTGCCGTACTTCCTGTTCACCGGCATCCTGCCGGACCGGGTGCGGGAGCAGACCGGGAGCTGGGCCGCGGCGCACCCGGAGACCGAGGTGCTCTGCGCCGATGTCATCGGTCCCGCCGACGAGTTGGCGGAACTGGTCTGGGAGCGCTACACGGAGGCCGTTCAGGGCGATCTGCGGATGAACTGCGACTCGTGCGTCTACCGCGTCGCGCTGCCCGGCTTCGAGGAGAAGGTGGGCATGCCCCAGCGGCCCCACCACCACCCGGACGACGACGGGCACGGGCACCACCATCACCACAATGGTGGCCATGCACACGCCCACTGAGCCCCTGGATCCCCTCCGGCCCCCCGAGGCCACGCACGACCTGCGCCACCACGGCGACGCGGAGGTGCGCGGCGCCGGAGCGGATCTGGTGGACCTCGCGGTCAACGTCCGCGCCGGCACGCCCCCCGCCTGGCTGAAGGAGCGGGTGGCCGCCTCGCTCGGCTCGCTGGCCGCCTACCCCGACGGGCGGGCGGCCCGGCGGGCGGTGGCGGCCCGGCACGGGCTGCCGCCGGAGTGCGTGCTGCTGACGGCGGGCGCGGCGGAGGCGTTCGTCCTGCTCGCCCGGTTCCTGCCCCCGCCCGGCTCGGACGCCTGGCGCGACGGCGGCCCGGTCGTGGTGCATCCGCAGTTCACCGAGCCGGAGGCCGCCCTGCTGGACGCGGGCCACCGGGTGGAGCGCGTCGTCCTGGGCGAACGGGACGGCTTCCGTCTCGATCCCGCCCGCGTTCCGGCCGGGGCCGCCGCGGTGGTCGTCGGCAACCCCACCAACCCCACCTCCGTGCTGCACCCGGCCTCCGCCCTGGCGGCGCTGGCGCGGCCGGGGCGGGCCCTGGTGGTGGACGAGGCGTTCATCGACGCGGTGCCGGGCGAACGCGAGTCCCTGGCGGGGCTGGTGACGCAGCTTCCCGGCCGCACCGTGGTGCTGCGCAGCCTCACCAAGACCTGGGGGCTGGCGGGGCTGCGCATCGGCTATGTGCTCTCCGACCCGCGGACCGTCGCCGCCCTGGCGCGGCACCAGCCGCTGTGGCCGGTCTCCTCCCCCGCGCTCGCCGCGGCCGAGGCGTGCTGCGAGCCCGCGGCCCTGGCCGAGGCGGAGCTGGCGGCACGGCGAACCGCCGCCGACCGGGCCCATCTGCTCGGCCGGCTGGCGGAGTTCGGTGAGCTGGGGCAGGCGACGCGGGACCCGCGGGCGCCCTTCGTCCTGGTGCGGCACGCGGACGCGGCCGGGCTGCGGGAGCGGCTGCGCGCGGAGGGCATCGCGGTACGCCGCGGGGACACCTTCCCCGGTCTGGACGCGCGGTGGCTGCGGCTGGCCGTACGCGACCGGGCGACGACCGACCGTCTGGTGCGGACGCTGGCCGCCCTCGGGGTGCGCTGACGCGCGAAACGGCGGCGGGATCCCGCTCGGGGTCCCGCCGCCGTTCACCGCCGCCGTTCACCGCCGCCGGGCCAGCCTCGGGCCGGCCCGGCGGCGGTCGGGTCAGGCGTCGGCCGCGCCGGCGGCACGGCGGCGGCGCAGCATCAGCAGCCCGCCGCCCGCGGCGACGAGCGCCAGGGCTCCGCCGGCGATGTACGGCGTGGCCGAACTGCCACCGGTCTCGGCGAGGTTGCCGGTGGGCTTCCCGCCGGACGCCTCCGAGCCGGTCTGCGGCTGCGGGTCGTTCCCCTTGCCGTCGGTGGAGCCACCGGTGGAACCGGCCGAGTCGCCGTCCCCACCGGTCGAGCCACCGGTGGAACCGCCTGTGGAGCCGCCGCTGCCGCTCGTGGAGCCCCCGGCGGCGGAGCCGCCCTCGGTGGACCCGCCCTCGGTGGACCCGCCCTCGGTGGAGCCGCCTTCGGTGGAGCCACCGGTGTCACCGATTCCGCCGCCGGGCGTCTCGCAGGCCGCCTCCACCAGCGTCACCCGGCCCTTGACCTCGGCCACGCCCAGGTTCGCCGGGTCCACCGCGACATCCAGCCTCAGCGCGGTGGCGGCCGCGGTGCTGGAGGTGGTGACGGTCTCGGCCGGCTTCAGCTCGACCGTGCCCACACCGGGCACCCGGACCGAGGTGGTGCCGCCGGCCGTCACCGCGACCTTCTCGCCGAGCACCTTGACCTTGCCGACGAACAGGGACCGCGCGGTCGGCTCGGCACCGGCCTCGCACACCGCCTCGGAGGTGACCTTCTCGACGTGGACGAGCGGCTTCGTACCAGGGATCCCCTTCGCCGTTCCGGGCAGGTACACCTTGGCCTCTGCCAGGTTGGAGTACCCCTCGGCCCTCCCCTCCTCCACCGTCGCCCTCGAGGTGGCGGCCTTCGCGTCCAGCATGGTGAACGGCTTTCCGCCGTTCGCGCCGTCCACCCGGGCTTCCAGCAGGGTCTCGTCGGCGCTCCTGGGAGCCTTGACCGAGTTGAGCTCGATGTTCAGCGGTACGGCGGCGCCGCCCTTGAGCAGGGAGACCTCCAGGTTCGCCCGGAGTACGGCCGCGCTCGCCGAGCCCTCGTCGCCGGCGGCGTTCGCGGGCGCGGCGGTGACCCCCACCAGAGCGGCGGCGAGCAGGCCGTAGACAGACTTGTTCACAGGTGAAACCCCCACGGATTGCATGACGTCACCGGCGGCCAATAGGGGACATCGCCCGCACCGGTGACTGAGACCACGCCATTGTTGACCCACGTAGAGCGAAAGAGCGAATACATAGCGTTAGTTCACTCGAAAGAGTCACACCAGGGGTAGTTTTCGATTCGTGGATCCTGGGTAGCGCCTATTTTCTTCGCAACGCGGGCAGACGCGGGCCCACGACGCCCCCTCCGCCTGCGGCCCCTGCCGGCGCACCGCACGCCCTCACGCACCCCGTCACCTCACGGGACGCCCCCTGAGCAGCACCGCCCGCGGCGCGGCCAGCACCCGTACGTCGGCCCGCGGGTCCTCCTCGTACACCACCAGATCCGCCTCGGCGCCCTCCTCCAGCCCCGGGCGCCCCAGCCAGGCTCGGGCCGCCCAGGTGGCCGCCGACAGGGCGTCCACCGGCGGGATGCCCGCCGCCACCAGCTCCGCCACCTCGTCGGCGACCAGCCCGTGGGGCAGCGAGCCGCCCGCGTCCGTGCCGACGAAGACCGGGATGCCCGCGTCGTACGCCGCGCGCACGGTGTCGTAGCGGCGCTCGTGGAGCCGCCGCATGTGATCGGCCCAGCGCGGGAACTTCTCCTCGCCGCCCTCGGCGAGCCGGGGGAAGGTCGCGATGTTGACCAGGGTGGGGACGATGGCGACACCTCGCTCGGCGAAGAGCGGGACTGTCTCCTCCGTCAGGCCGGTGGCGTGCTCGACGCAGTCGATCCCGGCCTCCACCAGATCGCGCAGCGAGTCCTCGGCGAAGCAGTGCGCGGTGACCCGCGCGCCCTCCTCGTGGGCGGCGGCGATGGCGGCCTCCACCGCGCCGCGCGGCCAGCAGGCGGTCAGATCGCCCTGCTCGCGGTCTATCCAGTCGCCGACGAGCTTGACCCAGCCGTCGCCGCGCCGCGCCTCGCGCCGCACGTACGCCACCAGATCGCCGGGCTCGATCTCGTGGGCGTAGTTGCGGATGTAGCGCCGGGTTCGGGCGATGTGGCGGCCGGCCCGGATGATGCGCGGCAGGTCCTCGCGGTCGTCGATCCACCGGGTGTCGGCCGCCGATCCCGCGTCCCGGATGAGCAGCGTTCCGGCCTCGCGGTCGGTGAGTGCCTGCTTCTCGCTGGTGGCGTCGTCGACGGCGCCGTGGGCGTCGAGTCCGACGTGGCAGTGTGCGTCCACCAGGCCGGGCAGCACCCAGCCCTCGACCGTGGTCGCCTCCAGCGGCCCGGTGGGCCGCTGGTAGGTGATCCGCCCGTCCACGACCCACATCTCGCCCTGGACGTCATCGGGGCCGGGCCCGGTCAGGACCCGTCCCCGGATGTGGAAATTCCCGCGCTCGCTCATATGCCGCACTGTACGAGTCCCCTGTTACGCTCACGCAGCCGCAGGGGGTCGTGGCACACCACTTCACAGGATCCGTCGAGCCCTGAGGAGGCCACGTGGACGCCCCCGCCGAAGAGTTCCACGCCTTCTTCGACCGGCACTACGCCGATCTGTCCCGCTTCGCCCATCTGCTGCTGGGAGACTCCGAGGGAGCCGACGACCTCGCCGCCGACGCACTCGTCGCGGTGTGGCGCCGGTGGGACAGCGTGCGCGTCGGCGGACACCCGCTGGCGTACGCGCGCAGCGTGGTCGCCGGTATGGCACGCACCCGGCTGCGCAGCCTGCTGCGCGAGCACCGCCGGGTCGCCCTGTTCTGGTCGCACCGGCCCGACCGCATCGACGACCCGGACGTGCCCGCGGTACTGGACGTGCGTGACGCGCTCGCCCGGCTGCCGCTGCGCAAGCGGACGTGTGTCGTTCTGCGGCACGCCTTCGACCTGTCGGAGAAGGAGACCGCCCGCACCCTGGGCGTCTCGGTCGGCACCGTCAAGAGCCAGACCTCGCGCGGTATCGCCGAACTGGAACGGATGCTGGCGCCGGCCCGGACGGGTTCCGGCCGCGCGCACGGGACCGCGGGGGCGCTGCGCGCCGGATCCGCGGGACGGAGCGGTTGGTGACCGTGGTGGCCGACCGGTCCGCCCGGCCGGACCGGTGGCGGCGGAGGGGGAACTTCCGCCGAGTTCCCCGAAGAACCTCACGATCAGGTTTCGCTGAGGTATCTTCCATGAATCAAAGATGAATTTACGGGCACCTGACGAGAATAGAATCCCATATCCTCATGCCCGCTCGCGCGATCCTTAAACACTAAGATTTGATATCGGCGAACCTCGTATTTCGGACAGGTTCCGTGCTCGTTATGGATCTGTGACGGACTCAACAGTGATTCCTCTTTGCCCGGAAAATACGGGGCATACCAGGCATAACGCAGCGCCCTTCGTGCGCGTGCGCACCCACGCGCGATAACATATGACGCGCTCCTGCGTAACCCCTTCCCTCGATGTGATTTGAGTTCGCTCTGGGTAAATTGGATTTGCATGACCGCCGCACAAGCAGACCATGCAGGTGCCCACAGAAAGACCGTCGAAATGCCGGAGGGACTGAAGCTCGACGCGCCCCGCGTGGAGGACGGCGCAGCGATCTGGCGGATCGCGCGCGACTCCCGGGTCCTCGACCTCAACTCCTCCTACAGCTACCTCCTGTGGTGCCGCGACTTCGCCGCCACCTCGGTGGTGGCGCGCGACGGCGCCGGTGAGCCGGTCGGTTTCATAACCGGCTACGTCCGGCCGCAGCACCCGCGGACCCTGGTCGTCTGGCAGGTCGCCGTCGACCACGGGCAGCGCGGACGCGGCCTCGCCGCGGCGATGCTCGACGGGCTGACCATCCGTACCGCCGAGGAACTGGGCGTCGACCGGATCGAGACCACGATCACCCCTGACAACACCGCCTCCAACCGACTGTTCACCTCCTACGCCGAGCGCCACGGCGCGCCGGTGCGGCGCGAGGTCCTCTTCGAGGGCGCGCTGTTCCCCGAGGAGGGACACGAGCCCGAGGTGCTGTACCGGATCGGGCCCGTCCCCACCCTGGCCGCCGCCGCGCCCCCACCGGCCGCCGCCGACGGCTGACCGCCGCGCGGCGCGCCGCACCGCGCCCCGGCACCCGAAAGACCTCCCACTCCTCTCGCAATCCATCTCCCAGGAGATCGCTGTGACCATGACCCAGCCCGACCTGAGCATCTTCCAGACCCTCGAATCGGAGGTGCGCAGCTACTGCCGCGGCTGGCCCACCGTCTTCGACCGGGCGCGCGGCAGCTACATGTACGACGAGGACGGCCACGCGTTCCTCGACTTCTTCGCCGGCGCCGGATCACTGAACTACGGCCACAACAACCCGGTGCTCAAACGCGCCCTGCTGGACTACCTCGAGCGCGACGGCGTCACCCACGGCCTGGACATGTCCACCACGGCCAAGCGCGCCTTCCTGGAGACCTTCCGGGAGGTGGTCCTCCAGCCGCGCGGCCTGGACCACAAGGTGATGTTCCCCGGCCCGACCGGCACCAACGCCGTCGAGGCGGCCCTGAAGCTGGCCCGCAAGGTCAAGGGCCGGGAGTCGATCGTCTCCTTCACCAACGCCTTCCACGGCATGTCGCTGGGCTCCCTGGCCGTGACCGGCAACGCCTTCAAGCGCGCCGGCGCCGGCGTCCCCCTGGTCCACGGCACCCCGATGCCCTTCGACCGCTACCTGGACGGCAAGGTCGAGGACTTCCTGTGGTTCGAGCGGCTGCTGGAGGACTCCGGCTCGGGCCTGAACCGGCCGGCCGCCGTGATCGTCGAGACGGTCCAGGGCGAGGGCGGCATCAACGTCGCCCGGGCCGAGTGGCTGCGCGCCCTGGCCGACCTGTGCAAGCGGCAGGACATGCTGCTGATCGTCGACGACATCCAGATGGGCTGCGGCCGCACCGGCGCCTTCTTCTCCTTCGAGGAGGCGGGCATCACCCCCGACATCATCACCGTCTCCAAGTCCATCAGCGGCTACGGGATGCCGATGGCGCTGACCCTGTTCCGGCCCGAGCTGGACGTGTGGGAGCCCGGCGAGCACAACGGCACCTTCCGCGGCAACAACCCCGCCTTCGTCACCGCCGCGGCCACCCTGAATACCTACTGGGCGGACGGGCAGATGGAGAAGCAGACGCTCGCCCGCGGCGAGCAGGTCGAGGCCGCACTGCGCGCCATCGCCGCCGAGCACCCCGAGGAGGTGGCCGACGTCCGGGGCCGCGGCCTGGTGTGGGGCATGGAGTTCCACGACAAGGACCGTGCCGGCTCCGTCGCCTCCCGCGCCTTCGAGCTCGGACTGCTCATCGAGACCTCCGGCCCCGAGAGCGAGGTCGTCAAGCTGCTCCCGGCACTGACGATCTCCCCCGAGGAGCTGGACGAGGGCCTGCGCATCCTGGCCCGCGCGGTCCGCGAGACCGCCTGACACCCGCGGCACCGCCCGTCCCCGGCGCCCGTTCCGGCGCCGGGGGCGTCCGGTCGCCGCACGCACCACCCGAATGGCCCATCCCGCAGGCTTTTCCCGCGGATGGGCCTCTGACCGGAAAGGCACCACTTCACCGTGATCGTCCGATCGCTACAGGAAATCGAGGACACCGACCGCCACGTCAGGTCCGCCTCCGGCACCTGGGAGAGCAAGAGGATCGTGCTCGCGAAGGAGCGTGTGGGCTTCTCGCTGCACGAGACCGTGCTCTACGCGGGCACGGAGACCTCGATGTGGTACGCCAACCACGTGGAGGCCGTCCTCTGTGTGGAGGGCGAGGCCGAGCTCACCAACGACGAGACCGGCGAGAAGCACTGGATCACCCCCGGCACCATGTACTTGCTGGACGGGCACGAGAAGCACACACTTCGTCCCAAGACGGACTTCCGTTGCGTCTGCGTCTTCAACCCGCCGGTCACCGGCCGTGAGGACCACGACGAGAACGGCGTCTACCCCCTGCTCACCGAACCGGACGAGAGCTGACGCACCGCACCGGCCGAGCCAGACGGGCCGGTGCGGACGGCAGCCGAGACCACACGGGAGGCCCTGGCGAGAGAACCCGCAGCGAAGCGGCCACACGCGGGTACAGGGCCGCACGATGAGGAGAGGAAGGCAGAACCATGACCACCGCACCCGAACGCACCGCAGACCTCTACCCGACCCGGGGCGCCTCCGAGGTGATCACCCCCCGGCAGGACCCCACGGTGTGGTCCGCCCCCGGTACCCCGGGGCCGATCGAGACCGCGGACCTGGAGTCCTACGACCGGGACGGCTTCCTGGCGATCGACCAGCTCATCACCCCCGATGAGGTGGAGATCTACAACCGGGAGCTGAACCGGCTGGTCTCGGACCCGCTGATCCGTGCGGACGAGCGTTCGATCGTGGAGCCGAAGTCCCAGGAGATCCGCTCCGTCTTCGAGGTCCACAAGATCAGCGAGGTCTTCGCCAACCTGGTGAGGGACCCGCGGGTGGTGGGCCGCGCCCGTCAGATCCTGGGCTCGGACGTGTACGTCCACCAGAGCCGGATCAACGTCAAGCCGGGCTTCGGGGCCTCGGGGTTCTACTGGCACTCCGACTTCGAGACCTGGCACGCCGAGGACGGTCTGCCGAACATGCGGACGGTCTCCGTCTCGATCGCCCTGACCGAGAACTACGAGACCAACGGCGCTCTGATGATCATGCCCGGTTCGCACCGGACGTTCCTCGGCTGCGAGGGCGCCACGCCGAAGGACAACTACAAGAAGTCCCTGCAGATGCAGGACGCGGGCACGCCGTCCGACGAGGCGCTGGCCCGGCTCGCCGGTGAGCACGGCATCCGCCTGTTCACGGGCAAGCCCGGTTCGGCGACCTGGTTCGACTGCAACTGCATGCACGGTTCCGGGGACAACATCACCCCGTACCCGCGCAGCAACGTCTTCATCGTCTTCAACAGCGTGGAGAACACCGCGGTGGAGCCGTTCGCGGCGCCCGTCCCGCGCCCGGGGTTCCTCGGCGCACGGGACTTCACCCCCGTGAGGTGACCATCTCCCGCGAGGTGGCCGCTCACATGAGGTGAGGAGTGCGCGGCGTCCCGTTTCCCCGCCGGGCCGTTCCGTACGGCCCGGCGGGGAAACGGGACGCGAAGGCGGAAGGGGGGCGGGACCGCCACGGCGGTTCCGCCCCCCTTCCGCCTTCCCCGCTCGCCGACCCGCCCGCGGGTCGGCGAGCGGGGCGGGGCTCCTGTGGCTCAGCCGTCGAGACGGACCACGCGGACCCCGCCCGCGGGGACCGCGAGCCGGCCGGCCACGCGGGCGCCGCCGAGCAGTTCGGTGCCGGGCGCCTCCAGCGGCACCTCGGCGTCGGCGTCGGTGTGGTTGAGGACGAAGAGGTAGGTGCCCGGCTCCCCGGAGCGGCGCACCACCTCCACGTCGTGGGGGATCTCGTCGCGCGGGGCGATGCCCGCGTCCGCGCAGGCGGCGGCCAGCACGGCGTCGAGCCCGCCCTGCCCCAGCCGCGTCGAGACGTACCACGCGGTGCCCTCGCCCAGCCGGTTACGGGTGACGGCGGGGCCGCCCGCGGCCGGTCCGCAGCCGTAGGACCACACCGTCTCGGCGCCCCGCGTCACGACGGTCTCGGCCCATACGTCGGCCTCCAGCGAGGGGACCCCGGGGCCGAGGACGGGCACGCTCCGGCCCGCCCGCAGCGGCTGGAACTCCTCGACCGTCAGCCCCAGCACCTCGCGCAGCGCGCCCGGGTGCGGGCCGGGGTGGACGGCGTCGTGCTCGTCGACGATGCCGGAGAAGTACGACACCACCAGGGTGCCGCCGCCGGCGACGTAGGCGCGCAGGTTCTCCCCGGCCTGTGCCGTGGCCAGGTAGAGGGCGGGGACCACCACCAGCGGATAGGCGGCCAGAGCGGCCGCCCCGGTGTGCGGCGGGACGAAGTCGGCCGTCAGACCGCGGTCGAAGAGAGCCGCGTACCAGGCCTCGGCGTGCTCGCGGGCGTCGAGGTCCTGGCTGGGGCGCCACTCCAGCCTCTGCGCCCACCACGACTGCCAGTCCCACACCACCGCCACGTCCGCGACGGTGCGGGTACCGCGGATCTCCTCCAGCGCCGCGACGTCCGCGCCGAGCGAGACCACCTCGCGCCAGATCCGGCTGTCGGTGCCGGCGTGCGGGACCATCGCCGAGTGGAACTTCTCCGCACCGGAGCGGGAGGCGCGCCACTGGAAGAACATCGCGCCCTCCGAGCCCCGGGCGATGTGGGCCAGGGAGTTGCGGGCCATCTCGCCGGGGCGCTTGGCGATGCCGCGCGGCTGCCAGTTGACGCCGCTGGTGGAGTGCTCCAGCAGCAGCCACGGCTCGCCGCCGGCGACCGAGCGGGTCAGGTCGGCGGCCATCGACAGGTTGACGTGGTTGCGTTCGTCCTCGGCCACCAGGTAGTGGTCGTTGGTGACGATGTCCACCTCGCGGCCCCAGGCCCAGTAGTCGATGGTGTCGCACTGGGTGGGCGAGACCATGAAGTTGGTGGTGACGGGGACGCCCGGGGACAGCTCGTGCAGCAGGTCGCGCTCGCGGCGGAAGTTGGCCAGGGCGCTGTCGCTCGCGAAGCGGGCGTAGTCCAGGCGCTGGGCGGGGTTGCAGACGGTGGGGGTCGCCCGGGGCGGGGCGATCTCCTCCCAGTCTCCGTAGGTCTGCCCCCAGAAGGCGGTCCCCCAGGCGGCGTTGAGCTTCTCCAGGGTGGTGTGGCGCTCCCGCAGCCAGGTGCGGAAGGCCGCGGCGGAGATCTCGCAGTAGCACTCCAGGACGGGGACGCCGTACTCGTTGTGGACGTGCCACATCACGACCGCGGGATGCCGTCCGTAGCGCTCGCCCAGCGCGCGGGTGATCCGGGCGGAGGCCTCCTGGTAGGCGGGCGAGTTGTGGCAGATCGCGCCGCGTGAGCCGAACTCCCACCGCACGCCCTCCCGGCTGACGGGCAGCGCCTCCGGGTGGGCCCGGTAGAACCAGGCGGGCGGCACCACGGTGGGGGTGGCCAGGTCGACGCCGATTCCGGCCTCGTGCAGCAGACCGACGATCCGGTCGAGCCGGCCGAAGTCGAAGACGCCCTCGGCGGGCTCGATCGACGCCCAGGAGAAGATCCCGACGCTGACCGTGGTCACACCGGCCTCACGCATCAGCGCGACGTCCTCGTGCCAGACCTCCTCGGGCCACTGCTCGGGGTTGTAGTCGCCGCCGTAGGCGAGGCGCACCATGCGACCTCCTGGGTGGAAGCTCCGGCCCGAGTGGGCCGGACCGGGACGGGAATGGGAACGTTCACAGACGCTTGCCGACTGTGTCACCCAGACAACACCAAGCTTCGAACCATTGACAAGAGTCAGCCGACTCTCCCTCCTGTGCACGTTCACAGCATCTTGTCGGGGAGGGAACACGAACCGCCGCGCCCCCCGTGCACCCGGGCGTGAACGCCCGGGGTTCCGCGCCGGATCACGCTGAAGGGCGGCCGGCGAGTGCGCGGGGATCACCGACAATTGCACGTGAGACGGGGACACGGGGAGATGGGGAGATGGGGACGGACGCGAGGATGGGTACCGCATGAGCGGCAGTGAGCGGCGGCGCCCGCCGACGATCCACGACGTGGCGCGGGAGGCCGGGGTCTCCCGAGGCACGGTCTCGCGGTTCCTCAACGGCGGGCACAACGTCAGCCCGGCCGCGGCGGACGCGGTCAGGGCCGCGATACGCAAAACGGGCTACGTCGTCAACCGGCACGCCCGCAGCCTGATCACCGGCCGTTCCGGTTCGGTGGCCTTCCTGCTCACCGAACCGCAGGAGAAGCTGTTCGAGGACCCCAACTTCAACGTGCTGCTGCGCGGCTGCACCCGGGCGCTGGCCGCTCACGACATCCCGCTGCTGCTGATGACCGCCGGTACGCCCGCCGAGCGGCGCCGTGTCGTGCGCTACGTCACCGCGGGCCATGTCGACGGCGTCCTGCTGGTGTCCAGCCACACCGGCGATCCGGTGGCCGAGCAGCTGTTGAAGGCCGGCGTACCGGTGGTCGCCGGCGGCAGACCGGTCGACCGCGGCGGGCGTACCGTCAGGATCGCCCATGTGACGGCCGACGACCGCGACGGCGCCCGCGGCATCGTGCGGCACCTGGTCTCGCTCGGGCGCCGCCGCATCGCCACGGTCGCCGGGCCGCCGGACACCCCCGGCGGGGTGGACCGGCTGGCGGGCTGGCGCGAGGCGCTGGCCGAGGCCGGGCTCCCGGCCGGCGACGAGCTGGTCGCCCACGGCGACTACAGCCGCGCCGGCGGCCGGCGGGCCGCCGCCGAACTGCTCGAGCGGGTACCGGGGATGGACGCGCTGTTCGTCGCCTCCGACCTGATGGCGCGCGGTGCGCTGACCGCGCTGGAGCGGGCCGGGCGGCGGGTGCCCGACGATGTCGCCGTCGGCGGCTTCGACGACTCGCCGGCCGCCGTCGCCGGACTCCCGGAGCTGACCACCGTCCGCCAGCCGTGGGACCGGATCAGCTCGGAGATGGTGCGGGTGCTGCTGGGTCTGATCGGCGGCGAGGAGCCGTCGGCGGTGATCCTGCCGACCGAACTGGTGCGCAGGCAGTCGGCGTGACCGCAAGGCCCCGGGGCACGCCGGCCCCGGGGCCTTCGGCCGCTCGGGGTCACACCCGGGGCAGCGCCGCCAGCAGCCGCTCCACGTCCTCGGCCGTGTTGTACAGGTGGAAGGCCGCGCGCAGGTTCCCCTCCCGGACGGAGACCTCCACCCCCGCCTCCCTCAGCGCGTCGACCGCCCCGCCCAGGTGGGGCACCGCGACGATGGCCGAGTCGCCGGGCACCGGGCGGTGGCCCAGCCCGGCGGCGCCGGCGCGGAAGCGGGCGGCCAGGGCCCGGTCGTGGGCGCCGATCGCCTCCGGCCCGGCCTCCTCGACCAGGCCCAGGGAGCGCTCGGCGCCCAGGTAGGGCAGGAAGGCCGGGGAGACGTCGAAGCGGCGGGCGGAACGGGCCGGCTCCTCCACCGTCCCGTAGCAGCTGTCCCAGGGCCGCTCCCCCGCCATCCATCCGGCCTGCGAGGCCACCAGTCCCCCGCCGTCCCCGGGCACGGTGAGGAAGGAGGTGCCGCGCGGGCACAGCAGCCACTTGTAGGCGCCGCACACGGTGTAGTCGAAGGCGCCCGCGTCCAGCGGCAGCCAGCCGGCGGCCTGGGTGGTGTCCACCAGGGTGCGGGCTCCGTGGGCCCGTGCGGCCCCGGCGACGGCGGCGAGGTCCGCGAGGCGGCCGTCGGCCGACTGCACGGCGCTGACGGCCACCAGCGCGGTGCCGGGCCGGACGGCGTCCGCCAGGTCCTGAAGCGGGGCGGTGCGCAGCTTGAGGTCGGCGCGCATCGCGAACGGGTTGACCAGGGAGCTGAAGTCGCCGTCGGCCACCAGCACCTCGGCACCGGGCGGCAGCGAACCCGCGACCAGCGAGACATGCGCGGAGACGGCCCCTCCCAGCGCCACCCTGTCCGGAGTCAGGCCGACCAGCCGGGCGAAGCGGGCACGCGCCTGTTCGATCACGGCGAACCAGCGCGTCATGTCGATGCGCCCCTCCACCGTCTCCTCCACCGCCTCCCGCAGGACATCGGCGGTACGGGCCGGTGTCAGGCCGTGCGAGGCGGTGTTCAGATAGACGGTCGTCGGCGCGAACTCGGCCCGCGCGAGGTCCCGCAGGTCCCGCAGGTCCGGCAGGTCCGGTGCTCCCGGCAGTGAGGTCTCCATGCACGCCACTGTGTCGCCCCGGTTCGCTCCTGTCCATGGCGAATTGTCTTGGACGATCTCCAAGCCTCGCTTATGGACAGAGGATTCCTCCCCTCCCACCCGTCCTCCCGTCCTCCGCCCGCCCTCCGCGGAAACGCCCGTGGCCGCCCTCCGCGGAGGGCGGCCACGGGCGTTTCCGCGGAGGGCGGGCCCCCGGGCGCTCAGCCCTCGCGGCGTCCGTCCACCCGGCGCGGCAGGCCGAGCGGGTTGTCGTCGCGCAGTTCCTCGGGCAGCAGCGCCGGCGGGGTGTCCTGGTAGGCGACCGGACGCAGCCAGCGCTCGACGGCCGTGGCGCCGACCGAGGTGGAGGTGGAGGTGGTGGCCGGGTAGGGGCCGCCGTGGTGCTGGGCGGGGGCGACCGCGACACCGGTGGGCCAGCCGTTGACCAGGACCCGCCCGGCCAGCGCCGTCAGCTCGGCCAGCAGCCGGGCCGCGGTGCCGTCCTCCCGCCCCGCCTCCTCCCCGGCGATGTGGAGGGTGGCGGTGAGGTTGCCGGACAGCCTGGCCAGCACCGCGCTGACCTCGCCGGCGTCCCGGTAGCGGGCGACGACGGTGACGGGCCCGAAGCACTCCTCCAGCAGCAGTGCGTGCCGCTCGGAGCCGGCGAGCCGCTCCGCCGGGACGGTGAGGAAGCCCGCGCCCACGGTCTGCTCCTCGCCCTCGGCCGCGGCGACCGGCGCCGTCACGTCCTCCAGCTCCGCCCGGGCCCGCACCCCGGCCAGGAACGCCTCGCGCATCCGGGTGTCCAGCAGCGGCCCGCGGGCGGCCCCGGCGACGGAACCGGCCAGGGCCTCCAGCAGCCGGTCGCCGGACTCGCCCTCGGGGGCGAGGACCAGCCCCGGCTTGGTGCAGAACTGCCCCGAGCCCAGCGTCATCGACCCGGCCAGCCCGCCGCCGATCTCCTCGGCGCGCTCCTTGGCCGCCGCCTCGGTGACGACGACCGGATTGAGACTGCCCAGCTCGCCGTGGAAGGGGATGGGCACCGGGCGTGCCGCGGCGGCGTCGAACAGGGCCCGGCCGCCCCGGATCGAGCCGGTGAACCCGGCCGCGGCGACCAGCGGGTGCTTCACCAGCTCCACACCCGCGTCGAAGCCGTGCACCACACGGACGACGTCCTCGGGCAGACCGACGCGGGCGGCCGCACGGCGCAGCGCGGCCGCGCACAGCTCGGAGGTGGCCGGATGGTCGGGGTGCGCCTTGACCACGACCGGGCAGCCCGCCGCGAGCGCGCTGGCGGTGTCGCCGCCGGGGACGGAGAAGGCCAGGGGGAAGTTGGAGGCCGCGTAGACCGCCACGACGCCCAGGGGGATCTTGTAGCGGCGCAGATCGGGCCGGGGCGGGGTGAGCGAGGCGTCGGCGTGGTCGATGACGACGTCCAGGTACGCGCCGTCGGCGACCTCGTCGGCGAAGGCGAGCAGCTGGTAGGTGGTGCGGCCCAGCTCACCGTTCAGCCGGACCTCGCCCAGCGCGGTCTCGGCGTCCGCGGCGGCGACGATCTCACCGCGGGCGGCCTCCAGCTCCTCAGCGGCCGCGCGCAACAGGGCGATCCGCGCGGTGCGGCCCGCCAGCTCGCCGCGGGCGGCGTGGGCGGCGCGTACGGCCGCGTCGACGTCGGCTGCCGTGGCCTCGGCCGCGACCTGTTCACGCCGCTTCCCCGTCCTGGGGTCGACGCTCCACACTGGTACTGCCACCGCTGAACTCCTCCTTCGAAACGGCCGCCGACCGGGCGGCGGCAGGGGGCGACGGGACCGGCGGGGGCGCGTCCGGGACACCGGGCGCCGGAGACTGTCCCCCCGGAGACCTCGTTCGATATACTGAACGCCGTCCCTATGTGTGAATAACCATCTGGGACTCTATGGCCGGTCGAGCGAAAGGGTCAAGGTCGATGCCTTCTGCGCACGGGGGCGCCCCCGGCAGGAAACCGGAGGCGGGCGGGGCACAGGTCAAGTCGGCGGTACGCACCGTGGAACTGCTGGAGTTCTTCGCCGGACAGCCCGGCATGCACACCCTCGCCGCCGTCCAGGAAGCCGTCGGCTACCCCAAGTCCAGCCTCTACATGCTGCTGCGCACACTCGTGGAACTGGGCTGGATCGAGACCGACGCCACCGGCACCCGCTACGGCATCGGAGTGCGCGCCCTGCTGGTGGGCACCTCCTACATCGACGGCGACGAGGTCGTGGCCGCCTCCCGCCCCACCCTGGACCGGCTCTCCGACGACACCACCGAGACCATCCACCTCGCCCGGCTGGACGGCACCAACGTCGTCTACCTCGCCACCCGCCAGTCGCAGCACTACCTGCGCCCCTTCACCCGGGTGGGACGACGCCTGCCCGCGCACTCCACCTCGCTGGGCAAGGCCCTGCTGGCCACCTACGGCGACGACCAGGTCCGCGCGATGCTCCCCGAGACCCTGGCACCGCTGACCGAACACACCGTCACCGACCGCGGCAAGCTCATCGAGGAACTGCACCAGATCCGCGAACAGGGCTACGCGGTCGACCGCGAGGAGAACACCCTGGGACTGAGCTGCTTCGGCGTCGCCATCCCCTACCGCACCCCCGCACGGGACGCCATCAGCTGCTCGGTCCCGGTGGCACGGCTGACCCCCGCCCACGAACAGACCATCAAGGACGCCCTGTTCGACGCGCGCGACCGACTGGCCCTGGCCACCCGCCACCTGTAGCCCCTCCCGCCCCGGGCCCGAAGGGCGCCGGCCCCCGCACGGCCCGCACCGGTCCGGCCCGTGCCGCGCCCGGCCGGCACGGGCCGGACGGACGCGGCACCCCACCGCGAGGAGGCTCAGCCGACCGCGGGACACCAGCCGCCCAGGTAGGCCGCCGGCGTGTGCTCGGCGGCCCCGGCCGCCGTCAGCCGCGGACGCTCGGCCGGATCGGCGACGGCCGCCCCCGGCCCCCGGTTGGCCCACTCCCGGAAGAAGAACCCCTGCCACGGGTACTGCTCCCGCATGTTCGCGTACGGCCGGGCCGCGTCGATGCCGGCCCCCAGCAGGCTGTCGCGCACCACCAGGCTCGGCCGGGCCGCCGGATCACTGCTGGGCACCCAGGGCCGGGCCAGCTTGTACGCGCCGGACGGCGCGGTGGTGGTGATCCGGCAGCGGTGGGCGAGGTAGCCGTACCGGGTGCCGGCGGCCGTCGACGGCGCGAAGACGAACCCGTACGGGGTGAAGTCCACCTCCCGGTCCAGGGTGCGCAGTTCGCAGCCGTGGAAGACCGCGGTCGCCCGGCCGAAGACGAAGTCCACGTCCCCCTCGACATAGCAGCGGTGGAACAACTGCCGCGCGGTGAGCGAGACATGCCGCGTGTCGGCGTACAGGGTGTCCTGGTGGCCGAGGAATCGGCAGCGGTCGAACAGCGACCGGTCCCCCATCACCTTGATCGCCACCGCCTGGGTGCCGCTGGTGACCTCCGGATGGTCGGCGCGCAGCCAGTCGTTGGCGAAGGTGATCCGCCGCGCGGTGAACCCGTCGGGCCGTGCGGTGACCGTGGCACTGCCGGAGGTGCCGTAGGTCCCGGACCCGTCGGGCCTGGGAGTTCCCGCCGCGTTGTCGTGGACGATGACGGTGTCGCGGGGATCGCCGGTGCCGCCCAGCAGGGTCAGCCCGGTCTTGCTCTCCGGGATCTTCACCGTCTCGCGGTAGACGCCGGGGGCCAGGGCGATGGTCCAGGGCGTTCCGGGACGGTCGGGCGTGGCGTCGACGGCCTCCTGCACGGTGGCGAAGTCACCGCTGCCGTCCGGCGCGACCCTCAGCCGCGGACCGGCGTGGGCGGGCCCGGCGTGGGCCCGGCCCGCCAGGGCCACACCGAGGGCGGCGCCGGCTCCGGCCAGAAGCGCGCCGCGCCGGGTGGTGCCCACTCGTGGCCTGCTCGTCGGCGCCCCGCTCACCTGCGGCCCTTCCCGTCCTTCACCTTGATCTCCCCTGCCCCGGCGTACCGGTCCACCAGGTACGGGACGGCCAGCGGGTGGTGGACGCGGGTGCGCAGGATGGGAGTCCAGTCCGCGTCGCCGCCCAGAAGGCGGTCGGGGTTGGCGGCGTTGTACGCGCCCAGCAGGTCCACGTACCGGCCGTTGACCCAGTTGTTCCGCTCGGTCATGGAGGTGCCGGGGGTCCACTGGCGGATGGTGTCGGCCGGGGTCAGGCCCTTGTGGAGGGTGAAGGCGTTGTGCTCGGCGACGAGCGCGGCCTCCTTGCCGATGCCCCAGGTGTAGCCGTACTTGGCGCCCTCGTTCTGCTTGAAGTGGTTGTTGTAGGCGTCCACCTGGCCGAAGCGCACGCGCGGGGCACGCTCGTTGACGTCCTCGAAGAGGTTGTGGTGGAAGGTGGTGCGCAGCTTGCCGCGGTCGTCGGCCTCGGCCTTGTCGCTGTTGCCCAGCAGGATGGTCTTGTCGTGCTCGGTGAAGACGTTCCAGCTCACCGTCACCAGATCGGCGCCGCGCACGATGTCGAGCAGGCCGTCGTGCTGCTGGAAGAGCTGCCCGAAGTAGCGCGGCTGCTCGCTGTCGGGGCGGCGGCCGTCGGTGAAGGTGTTGTGGTCGATCCAGACGTGGCGGGAGCCGTGGACGACGACGTTGTCGTACTCCGAGTTCCAGGCTCCGTTCTCGCCGTCGGTGGGGTCCCACTGCGGGAAGCAGTCGTAGGTGTCCTCGAAGGTGATGTTGCGGACGATGACGTTCTCCACGCCCCGGATCTGGAGGCTGGCGCCGAGGATGGTGGCGTCGTCGCCCACCCCGATCAGGGTGGTGTTGGAGCCGACGTGGAGCTTGACCCGCTTGTTCTGCTCGGCGGCCGAGGCGGCTCGGGCCTCCTCCATCGGTCCCGAGGGTTCGTTCTCGCCCCAGACCTCGGGGTCGTACGCCTGGAGGTACTTCTCCGGGGTGTAGCCGTCGCGCTGGTAGTCCTCGCAGGTCAGCGGCCTCCCCTGGTCGTCGGCGTTGCCGTGGACGGTGCCCTTGACCTTGATGATCTTCGGCGTGTCGTCACCGTCGTTCAGCGCCGCGGCCAGCTCGGCGCGGTTGGTGACGGTGAAGACGTGGTCGGCGTCGGCGGCGGCGCCGCCGGTGGTGCCGCCCTCGGCCGAGGCCCAGCCGTCGTTCTTCGGCAGGACGGCGCGGACCTGGTCACCGCCGTGGCGCGGCGCGGCCTGGGCGGGTACGGCCAGGGCCGCCAGGGCGAGCGAGGTACATCCTGCCAGGGCCATGACACGTGCTTGGCACACTTTTCTCTGCACTGCGACTCCTTGGGTCATACGGGTCGTTCGGGGTGTCCGGGGCTCTCTGGCCATTCGGGGCCCGGGGATCTCCGGGCCCGGGGGCGCCCGGTGGTCGCGGACGCCGCGGCGGGGGCGGTCCGGTACCGCCCCGCCGTGGCGGGGCGTCAGCCCTTCTGCTCGCTCCACTCGACCTGGGCCTCGTTGAGCCGCTTCGCCAGGTCGTCGGCGAACTCCTCGGCCGTCATCCGCCCCAGCAGCAGCTTCTGGAAGTTGGGCTCGGTGTCGGCCTTGCTGATGCTGTTCCAGTCCGGCAGGTAGTACGGCAGCTGGACGATCTTGGTGTTCGGGTCGTCGAGCGACTCCATGGCCGCCTTGGTGGGCTCGGCCTTGTTGATCCACTCGTCGTCCGCGGCGTCGGTGTGGGCGGGGATGGCACCCGCCGACTCGTTCCAGAGGCTGTTCATCTCGGCGGACGCGGCGAACTCGATGAACTTCCAGGCCGCCGCCTTGTTCCCGCTGGACTTGAACAGCCCCATCCCGTCGACCGGGTTGGAGACCAGGGTGCGCGGGCCGCCCTCGGAGGAGGGCGGCATCGGCAGTCCGCCGATCCTCTCCTCGCCGAACGCCTTCACATGGTCGGTGTAGGAGCCCAGGTTGTGCTGGAGCATGCCGACCTCACCGCCGGTGAAGGTGGCGACCATCTTGGTGAAGTCGTTGTTCAGGTCGGCCTTGGGCGTGTACTCGTTGTACAGAGCGACGTACTTCTCCAGCGCCTCGACGTTCTTCGGGTCGTTGACGGTGGTCCTGTCGCCGTCCCAGAAGCTCTCGATGCCCGACTGGGCGTACATCATCTCCAGCGCCTGGGCGACGGAACCCGCGCCGCCGCGGATGGTGAAGCCGAACTGGTTGTTCTCCCGGTCGGTCAGCTCCTCGGCCGCCCGGTAGAAGTTCTCCCAGGTGTCGGGGGCCGGCAGGTCCGCCTTGTCGAACATGTCCTTGCGGTACCACAGCACGCCCTGGTTGGCGGAGGTCGGGACGGTGAACATCTGGTCCTTCTCGCCCCCGGCGGCCTTGACGCTCTCGACCATGCCGTTGACCAGCTTGCCCTTCAGAGGGCTGTCCTCGATCCTGTCGCCGACCGGGTCCAGGGCGCCCTGGGCGACCATGTTGGCGAGGTAGGCCGTGCCGACCATGCCGACGTCCGGCAGGCTGTCGCCGCCGCCCTGGATGGCAGTGTCGTACTTGGACTGCACATCGGCGATGGGTATGCCGACGTACTCCACGTCGATCTCGGGGTTCTCCTTCTCGAACTCGGTGATGATCTTCTTCCAGACCTCGGTGCGCACACCGCCGTTGTTGTCCCAGAAGACGATCTTCCCCTCGCCCTCGCCCTCGCTGCCCGTCTCGGTGCCCGAGCCGCCGCAGGCGGTGGCGGTCAGGGCGAGGGACGCGCTGATGCCCAGGGCCAGCAGGGTGCGGGCACGAGGTCTGCGGCTGTTGTTTCCACTCATCGTCGAGTCTCTTTCCTGGTCGTGCGTTTCCGTTTGGGTGTTCGTGGGTCGGGGCTGCGGGGTGTCCCGGGGACGGATCGTGCGGGGTTTCCGGGGCGGTGGTCCGGGTGCGGTGGGGGCCGGGGCCACCGGGAGGGCCGTCATCGGGGCCCCTCCTTCCCGGTGAGCCGGGCGGCGACCCCGGCGGCGGCGGTCCGCTCCAGCCGCCCGTCGGCGACACCGGTGACCACCCG
Organism: Streptomyces mangrovi; assembly: GCF_900114215.1. GTDB lineage: Bacteria > Actinomycetota > Actinomycetes > Streptomycetales > Streptomycetaceae > Streptomyces > Streptomyces barkulensis. The sequence continues at coordinate 91,839 of NZ_FOSG01000003.1, forward strand.
CCGCACCACCGTCCGCCCGGCCGGCAGCGGCAGTCTGCCGTCCCAGGCCAGCGCGGATCCCACCCCCGGGTACTCGGCGGCGCGTACGAACCACCGGTCGCGGCGGGTGTCCTCGGTGGCCCCGGCGAACACCAGCGTCCAGGCGTCGGTCACCATGGCCAGCCAGGGCGCCCGTGAGCCGTGCACCGCCTCCTCGCCCTCGGCGTCCCCGGTGAACACCTCCGGCGGGCGGGGGCCGACGGGCGGACGCCAGAAGAAGCCGCCGTAGCCGGCGCCGGGGCGGCCGTTGGTGGCCGGGCTGCCCACCGACAGCTCCTCGCCGCAGACGTTGGTGAGCTCGGTGGTGAAGTCCAGCGCCCAGCAGTCCGCGTCCAGCGCCCGCGCGGTGACGGTGCGGCGCTCGGTCAGCAGCCGCCGCCCGTCCCGCTGCCAGGCGACCTCCTCGGTGAAGCCGTCCTCTCGCAGGTCGATCCAGCCCAGGTGGTCCTGGCGCCCGTGGTTGTCCAGCTCGACCGGTCCCCGGCCGCGGACGAAGGTGCGCCCGCCCCAGAAGTTGGCGCCGCCGACATCGGGGACGGCCATGCTCACCCCGAGGTGGTGCACGTGGTCGGCGGGCCGCAGCTCGGTGACGGCGGTGCCGCCCAGGGTGCGTACGGGGTGCAGGTAGGGGCGCGGCGACTGGCTCCCGGCCAGGAGCGGCCGGTACTCGTAGCGGGCCACGGCCCGTCCGGCGCAGCGCAGTTCGACGGACCCGGCGGCTTCGGTACCGGTGCCTTCGGGGTTGCCGGTTCCTTCGGGGGTTTCCGGGCGCGGCACGGTCATGCCACGGCTCCCTTCCGCTCGGGCTCCCGCCCGGGCCGCCGCGGCGGCCCAGGGGGCGCGCGGGCCGGAACCGTCGGACAGCTCGGAGTACAGGGCCAGTTCCTCGGCCCCCGCCGCGACCAGCTCGTCGATGCCGGTGACGATGCGCCGGGCGGAGCCCTCGGCGCCGGTACCGTTGCCGGTACCGGGCTCGGTGCGCCAGGCGCCGCCGGGCAGCGGGGCCGGCTCGGGCGCGGTGCGCACGGCCTCCACCAGCCGCATGAAGGCGCCGGTCCGTTCGGGCGGCACCAGCAGCTCCTCGCCGCCGGTGAGGTGGGCCACGAGGTTGCGCAGCAGGTCGGTGCGGGCGTGCTCGGTGGTCTCGGGCGCGTGCCCGTCGCGTTCCAGCAGCAGGCGGTCCTGCTTGTACCAGAAGGTGATCCGGCCGCCGGTGCCGTGGACGACGACGTAGGGCTCGCCGGGCCGCTCGGCGCACAGGGTCACGGCCGCGGTGATCTCGCCCGCCGTCCCGTCGCCGTGCGCGGTGCGCAGCCGGACGCAGGAGGTGTCGTCGGACTCGATGGCGTTGGCCCGGTACAGCTCCAGCTCGATGCCGGCGACGTCCTCGGCGCGGTCGCCGCCGTCGATGCGCAGCGCGGTGGCCACCGCATGGGCCAGGGGGTTGGTGAGGACGCCGTCCACCACGTCCCGGCCCTCCAGGCGGCGCCGGCCTGCCCAGGGCGCGCGCTCCCAGTAGGCCAGGTCCCGGCTCCAGGCGCCGGCCGCGCCGATGCCGCGCACCGCGCCGATCGCGCCGTCGGCGATCAGGTCGCGCACCGCGGTGACGGCGTGCGAGCCCAGCGACTGGAAGCCGATCTGGCAGGCGACGCCCGCTGCCCGCACCCCCTTCACCATCCGCTCGAACTCCGCGTACGAGGGCGCGGGCGGCTTCTCCAGCAGCAGGTGCACCCCCCGCTCGGCGGCGGTCAGCGCCAGGTCGGTGTGGGTGTGGATCGGGGTGCAGACCACGGCGATCCGCGCGCCGGTGCTCTCCAGCAGTGCGGCGAAGTCGGCCGACTGCTCCGGGCTGCCCAGGCCCTCCAGTTCGCCGTCGTCCAGCGGGGTCAGCTCGCAGATCCCGGCCGGGCGGACCAGTCCCTCCCGCGCCAGGCGGCGGATGTTGTCCAGGTGCCGGCGGCCGTGGCCGCGGGCGCCGGCCAGCACCACCGGCAGGGCGGGGGTCGCGGCGCCGGCCGCGGTGGAGGCGGGTGCCATCAGCCCTTCACCGCCCCAGCGCTGAAGCCGGTGATCAGCCACTTCTGGATGAAGGCGAAGATGATCACCACGGGCACGGCGGCGACCACGCCGCCCGCCGCGAGCGCGCCCAGGTCCACGCTGTCGGAGCCGATGAGGGTGTTCAGGCCCACCGGGATCGTCTGCTTGTCCTGCGAGGAGAGGAACATCAGGGCGAACAGGAAGTGGTTCCAGCTGTGCACGAAGGCGAAGGAGCCCACCGCGATCAGCCCGGGCCGCAGCATCGGCAGCACGATGGCCGCGAACGCCCGCAGCCGGGAGCAGCCGTCCACCCAGGCGGCCTCCTCCAGCGACTCGGGGACGTTCTTGATGAAGCCGCTGATCAGGATCATCGACAGCGGAAGCTGGAAGACCGTCTCCGCGATGATCACACTCCACATGGAGTTGATGAGCTGCAGGCCCCGGAAGGTCTCGAACAGCGGGACCAGCATCAGCGCGCCGGGGATGAACTGCGAGCACAGCAGCGCCAGCATGAAGACGTTCTTCATCCGGAACCGGAAGCGCGCCAGGGCGTACCCGCCGGCCAGGGCCACCGCCATCGTCATCACCATCGAGGCGATGCCGACCTGGGTGCTGTTGAGGAAGTAGGTGCCGAAGCTGCGTTCCGTCCAGACCTTCTCGAAGTGCTCGCCGGTCATCGGCCAGGGCACCAGTGAGGTGGAACCGGAGGGACGGAGCGCGAACAGCAGCATCCAGTAGAAGGGGATGAGGGTGAAGAGCAGATAGACGCCCAGGGGCACGTAGATCTGCCAGCGCGGCGGCCCGTCGTCGAGCTTGCGCTGCCGTGCCTTCCTGCGGGCCGGGGGCGGGGTCTCCCCGTCGGCCGGGGCGGGCGCCTGGGCGCCCTTCTCCACGATCGCCGCGGTCACTTGTCGTCGCCTCCGAACTTGCTCAGGCGCAGATAGAGGATCGAGCAGAAGAGCAGGATCACGAAGGCCACGGTGGTCAGCGCGGAGGCGTAGCCGAAGTCGTGGCCCTCGATCCCGGTGTTGGCGACGTAGAGCGGGAGCGTGGTGGTCACGCCGGCCGGTCCGCCGCCGGTGAGGGTGTAGAGCAGGTCGACGTTGTTGAACTCCCACACCGCGCGCAGCAGGGTGGAGAGGATGATCGCGTCCTTCAGGTGCGGCAGGGTGATGTGCCAGAACTGCCGGAAGCGGCCCGCGCCGTCCACCGAGGCCGCCTCGTACAGGTCCTTGGAGATGGACTGCAGGTCGGCGAGGATGAGGATCGCGAAGAAGGGGACGCCGCGCCACAGTTCGGCCAGGACGGCGGCCCAGAAGACGGTCCCGGTGTCGGAGAGGACGGAGGTGCCGTACTCGCCGATGCCGGCGTCCGCCAGGTAGCGGCTCAGGCCCGTGGAGGGGTTGTACAGCAGGATCCAGATGGTGGTGGTGAGCACACCGGAGACGGCCCAGGGCGAGAAGACCAGGGCCCGGGCGATGCCGCGGCCGACGAACGTCTGGTTGACGATCAGGGCGAGCGCCAGGCCGAAGACGAGCTGGAGGCCGACCTCGGCGACGACCCACTTGGCACTGAAGGCGAGGGTCTGCCAGAACAGCGGGTCCTCGAAGAAGATCTCCCGGAAGTTGTCCAGACCCGCGAAGCCGTTCCGCCAGGGCTTGGTGACGTTGTAGTGCTGGAGGCTGTAGTAGAGGACGCTGAGCATCGGGTAGGCGATGAAGCCCAGCATCAGCAGCCCGGCGGGCGCGATCAGCAGGTACGGCAGGCCGCGCTTCCCGGTGAGCCCGGGCTTCCCCTGTTTCTCCGGCTTCCCCGGTTTCCCCGGCCTCCCCGGCAGGGGGCGCTTCTTCGGCACGGCGGTGAGGGCCATTGCCGGTGCTCCGTTCTGTCGTCGAATGACTGTCGAACGTCGTTCGAGATGTCGTGTCGGCGGGTGGTTCAAACGGTCTGTGGTGCGGTGGTGCGGTGCGGGCGGTCAGCCCGCGTAGGGATCGGGGACCTCGCCGGGCCGGGCGAGGAAGGCGAAGTCGCAGCCGGTGTCGGCCTGGGTGATGTGCTCCTCGTACAGCGCCCCGTAGCCGCGCCCGTAGCGCCGCCCGGGCGGGCGCCAGGCGGTGCGCCGGCGTTCCAGTTCGGCGTCGTCGACCTCCAGGCGCAGGGTGCGCGCGGCCACGTCGAGGGTGATCAGGTCGCCGGTCTCCACCAGGGCCAGCGGCCCGCCCACATGGGACTCGGGGGCGATGTGCAGGACGCAGGCGCCGTAGCTGGTGCCGCTCATCCGGGCGTCGGAGAGACGGACCATGTCGCGCACGCCCTGCTTGAGCAGGTGGTCGGGGATCGGCAGCATCCCGTACTCCGGCATGCCCGGCCCGCCCAGCGGTCCGGAGCCGCGCAGCACCAGCACGCTCTCGGCGGTGATGCCCAGGTCCGGGTCGTTGATGGTGGCCTGCATGGTGCGGTAGTCGTCGAAGACGACCGCCGGGCCGGTGTGCTTCATCAGGTGCTGCTCGGCGGCGATGTGCTTGATGACCGCGCCGTTCGGGGCCAGGTTGCCGCGCAGTACGGCCACGCCTCCCTCGGCCGCGAGCGGGTCGCCGGTGGTGCGGATGACGTCGTCGTCGTGGACGAGGGCGCCGGCGATCTGCTCGCGCAGCGTGTCGTGCGCCACGGTGGGCCTCTCCAGGTGGAGGTGGTCTCGCAGCCGGGAGAGGAAGCCCGGCATGCCGCCCGCGTAGTGGAAGTCCTCCATCAGGTACTTCCCGCCGGGCCTGAGGTTGGCCAGCACGGGCGTGGTGCGGGCGATCCGGTCGAAGTCGTCCAGGGTGAGGCCGACGCCCGACCGCCCTGCCATGGCGATCAGATGGATGACGGCGTTGGTGGAGCCGCCCAGCGCGCACACGGCGGCGACGGCGTCCTCGTACGCCTCACGGGTCAGGACGGTGGAGAGCCTGCGGTCGGTCCATGCCATCTCCACGATCCGGCGCCCGGCCGCGGCGGCCATCCGGGAGTGGCCGGAGTCGACGGCGGGGATGGAGGACGCTCCGGGCATGGTCACGCCCAGCACCTCGGCCGCGCCGGTCATGGTGGAGGCGGTGCCCATGGTCATGCAGTGTCCGGGCGAGCGGGCCAGGCCGCACTCCAGTTCGGCCATCTCGCAGTCGCCGATGAGACCGGCGCGCTTGTCGTCCCAGTACTTCCACATGTCGGTGCCCGAGCCGAGGGTCTCGCCGCGCCAGTGGCCGCGCAGCATGGGCCCGGCGGGGACGAAGACGGTGGGCAGGTCGACGCCGGCCGCGCCCATCAGCAGGGCGGGGGTGGTCTTGTCGCAGCCGCCCATCAGCACCGTGCCGTCCACCGGGTAGGAGCGCAGCAGTTCCTCGGTCTCCAGGGAGAGCAGGTTGCGGTAGAGCATGGGGGTGGGCTTCTGGAAGGTCTCCGAGAGGGTGGAGACGGGGAACTCCAGGGGGAAGCCGCCGGCCTGCCACACCCCGCGCTTGACCGCCTCGGCGCGCTCGCGCAGATGCTGGTGGCAGGGGTTGATGTCGGACCAGGTGTTGAGGATCGCGATGACCGGCTTGCCCAGGTGCTCCTCGGGAAGGTAGCCGAGCTGCCGGGTGCGGGCGCGGTGGCTGAAGGAGCGCAGCCCGTCGGTGCCGTACCACTGGTGGCTGCGCAGCTCCTCGGGGGCGCGGCGGGCGCGGGGGCCGTCGCTCCGGCCGTGCCGGTCGTACTGTTCGTGCCGGTCGTTCCGGTCGCGCTGGTCGGTCATGCCGCCTCCCATCCCTTGACGATCCCGGCGATCTCGGCGCGCTGCTCCTCGGGCAGCGTCCGGCTCGGCGGGCGGACGTCGCGGCGGCACAGGCCGAGGTGGGCCAGGGCCTCCTTGACGACGGAGACGTTGTTGGCCGACTGCTGTGCGGCGCGCAGGTCCTCGAAGACGCGGATGCTCTCCCACACCTCCATCGCGGCGCCGAAGTCCCCCGCCCGCAGGGCACGGAGCATCTCCAGCGAGATCCGCGGGGAGACGTTGACCAGGCCCGAGGTGAAGCCGGTGGCGCCGCAGGCGAAGTAGGCCGGCGCGTACAGTTCGGCGAGCCCGGCCACCCACACGAAGCGGTCCGCGCCGGCGTCGCGGGCGAAGGCGGCGAAGCGCGCGGCGTCGGGGACGGCGTACTTGACGCCGATGACGTTGGGGCACGCCTCGCCGAGCCGGGCGAGGGCCGAGCCGTCGATGAGGGGGTTGCGCAGATAGGGGACGACGCCCAGCTCCGGGACGGCCTCGGCGATGCCCCGGTGGTAGTCCACCCAGCCCGCCTGCGAGACATAGGGGTTGACGGGCTGATGGACCATCACCATGCCGGCCCCGGCGGCGCGGGCCTGTTCGGCGGCGGCGACCGCGGTGGCCGGATCGTGGCCGACGCCCACGACGACCTCGGCGCTCCCTCCGGCCTCCTCGACCTCGGCCACGGTCAGCTCGACCTCCAGCCGCCGCTCGGCGGGGGTGAGGGAGTAGAACTCGCTGGTGTTGCCGTTGGGGGTGACGGCGCGGATCCCGGCGTCCAGCAGCCGGCGGACCAGGGCCCGGTAGGTGTCGGCGTCCAGCCGGCCCTGCTCGTCGAACGGCGTGACCGGGATCGCCACGACATCGGCGAGTGCGGCCCGCCGGTGGGAGAAGTCCGTCATGCCTGGACCTGACCTTCCTGGTTCTCCATGACCGGGAAGGCCCGGCGGACGAATCCCTCGATGTGGTCGCGCAGCAGCCGGGCCGCGCCGTCGGCGTCCCCGTCCAGGGCACGGGCGAGGATCTCCCGGTGCTCGGCGGCCTCGTGCTCCCAGGAGGGCACGGCCTCCCAGGCGACGGTGGACACCAGGGCCGCCTGGTCCCGCAGGTCGTCGAGCATCCGCGTCAGCAGCGGGTTGCCGCAGGGCAGGTACAGGGCCCGGTGGAAGTCCCGGTTGGCCAGCGAGCGGTCGGCCCGGTCGGCGGCGGCGTCGGCCCGCTCCAGCGCGGCCCGGGCCCCGGCCAGATCCGCCTTCGCCGTGACGGTGCGGCGCAGCGCCTCCGGCTCCAGCAGCAGCCGCACGTCGTAGACCGAGCGGGCCATCGAGGCGTCCACGGTGCGCACGGTGGCGCCCTTGTACTCGCTCATCACGACCAGCCCGCGGCCCGCGAGGGTCTTCAGCGCCTCGCGGACCGGGGTCTTGGACACGCCGAATCTCGCGGCCAGCTCGGTCTCCACCAGCGGCTGCCCGGGGGGAAGCTGCCCGGTGAGGATGGCGTGGGTCAGATGCTCCATGACGTACTGCGTCCTGGAGGGGACGGGTACCGGTGCGAGACCGGTCAGGGGGGCTCTCATGCGGTCGGCTCTCAGGTCGGCTGTGGCGTACGGGCTTACGGGCGGCGCTGTGGGCGCGGCACGCGCCCGCATACGCCATATCTCGTATATGACGCACGAGATATGGCGTATGAGGTATCGCGTACGACGTGCGGTGGGATGAAAGTAGGGCGGCCCCCGGGCTCCGTCAACGGTTCCGACAGAACTTTCGGGGACCGTCTTGAAAGCGCTTACCGTATGCGACGACAGGTGCGCCGACGATCACGCGGAGCTGTCGCGCGTCACACTCGTACGCCGGCGCGATCCGGCGCGTTCCGGTCCGACTCGGCGCGGCTCAGTCCAGGCGGGACAGCGCGGCGCGCACGGCCGCCAGGTCCGCGTCACCGGCCAGGCCGGCGTGGTACAGCCGAAGCTCGGTCGCGCCCAGCTCCCGGGCGTGCGCGGCGTCCCCGGCCAGCTCCGCGGGGCGCCCGCCCATCCCGCCGACCACCGTGAAGTTGGCGGCGAGCACGGTGAAGGGGGCGCGGTACGGGGCGAAGGGCGCCAGGACGGCCTCGCGTCCGGCGCCGTCCCCGGTGCACGGCAGCACCACCCCGTCGGCCAGGGCGAGGACGGCGGCGGGGTCCACACCGACGTTGGCGCCGCAGCGATGGGGCGCCGGATCGGCGTGCAGCAGCACCCGGAATCCTTCCGTCCGCCGGGCCTCGGCAGCCTTCCGCACGGCTGTCACAACCTCGGTTTGGAAAGCGCTCGCTACCTGGTCGCGCCAGGCTGCCGCAGCCCCGGCGAGCTCCTGCCCCAGCAGTTTCTCCACCTCCTCCCACTCCTGGGCGCGTCCGCCGGACGCCCTCCCGCGCTCCTCGCGCCCCTCGTGCTTCTCACGCTCCCCGCGCCACAGCGGCTCCAGCGCGGCGACCGCGGCACGCCGCAGCCGCTCGGGATCGGCGCCGTGCGCGGCGTACCCGGCCTCGCACTCCGGGCAGAAGCACAGCGACATCAGGTACTGGCCGGCTCCGTCCAGCCGCACCCCGCCGGTCTTGTCGTGGGCGCTCAGGTGCCCCAGCCCGTACCAGCCGCAGGACTCCAGCTCCACCCCGCGCGCACCGGGCCGCACGGCGGCCTCGGCGGCCAGGGCGGCTGCGTAGGCACGCACCTCCTCCCGTGCGACGCAGGGCGCCCAGGGGTAGCGGTCGCCGTAGGCGTTGCGCACGGTCAGATCCGGGTGCTCGCCGCCGAGCCGGGTGTTGTGGGCGAGAATCACCCAGGAGTGCACCTCCAGCCCGGCGTCGGCCAGAGCCGCCGCGGCCTCACCGTACGGGTCCTCGCCCGCGACCCAGTCCTGCGCGTACGGACGCAGTCGTCGGCCCTCCCAGCGGGCCGGGTCGACCGGGTAGTAGACGGCGGAGTGCCGGGCGGAGACGACACGGTGGCGCGGATGGCGGGGGGTGAGCGCCCTGGTGGAGTGGTAGGCGGAGGCGAGGGTGACCTGCTCGACGCCGAGGTCGGCGATCCGGCGGGCGGCGGCCGGGTCACCGACGACGTCCCAGGGGTAGACGAACGCGGAAGCGCGCATCGACGGCTCCTTGGTGTGAGATGGGTTCGGTTGGGTGGACCGGGTGGACCGGACGAACAGGAAGGGCGGGACGGGCGAAGGCTAGATCAGAGGACCGGACCGCGACAGCCTCGCCCACCCCTGAGCGGCCGTCCACAACGGTGTCGCGTGTGCGCACACCTGAACAGTGCGTGGCATCCGCCCGCTTCCCGGAGTCCGGGGCTTTACCAGTGAATCCAGCTCACGGCACCCCGGGCGGGGGCGGAGCGACCCCTCGTCACCTCCCAAGGACATGAACGGGATTCGGTGACGGAGACGTCGGCCCCCGCCCTCGCACGCCCCGGCCGCTGGCACCGCCGTGCGGCCGCGGGCCCGGAGCGGCCCCGGGGCACACGCCGCTCCGACGGTCCCGGAACGCGCCCGTCGGCGCGGCGCGTTCCGCACCGCTCCCGGCTGCCTGACCGGACGGTGTTCGGGGGAGCCCCCGTTCGGGCATGATGGCCCGCGAAGATCACGGACCGCGGGCGGAGTCCCGCGGCGGGGAGGGGTACGGTCGTGGACATCGTGAGCTGGCTGGTGCTCGGACTGGTCACGGGGGTCGTCGCCAAGATCCTGCTGCCGGGCCGCGACCCGGGCGGGCTGGTGGGCACCACGCTCATCGGCATCGTCGGGGCGTTCGTGGGCGGCTGGCTGTCGGCGACCTATCTGGACCGCCCGGTGGAGCGGGACTTCTACGACCCGGCCCTGTGGGTCTCGGCGGTCGCCGGCTCCCTGGTGCTGCTGATCGCCTACCGTCTGCTCTTCGGCCACTCGCGCCCGTCCCGCTGAGGCCGGCCCGCCCCGCGCCCCGGCCCCGCCGGTACGGAGCGTGTCACCGGACGGCGGAGGGTAATGGAACCGTAAAGCGGTGCGGTCCGTTATCCGGACCATGACTGCAATGACTCCCGGTTCGAACCTCCCGCTGTCCACCGCGCGTGTGGCGGTGGACGTCACCGCGCCGGCGCGGCTCGACGTCTCCGGCCTGCTGATCACCGCCGACGGGAAGGTGCGCTCCGACGACGACTTCGTCTTCTACAACCAGCCCTCCGCCCCGGGAGTGGCCCACAGTTCCGCAGGTGGTCTCGACACCATCACCGTGGACACCGCCGCGGTGCCCGCCGGCATCGAGAAGATCGTGGTGACGGCCAGCCTCGACGCCCCGGGCGCGACCTTCGCCGGCACCGAGCCCACCGCGACCGTGCGGGACGCGGCGAGCGGCGCGGTGGTGGCCACCTTCACCCCGCCCCGGCTGGGTCCGGAGACGGCGCTGGTCGTCGTCGAGGTGTACCGCAGGGGCGACGCCTGGAAGGTCCGCGCGGTCGGCCAGGGATACGCGAACGGGCTGGCGGGCATCGCCACGGACTTCGGCGTGACGGTGGAGGAGCCCGCCGCGCCTGCCGCACCCACCACGCCCGCGGCTCCTCCCACCGCGCCCGCGGCTCCGGCCGTGCCGGCCGCTCCGCCCGCCGCCGCTCCCGCCCCCGCCGCCACCGGGAAGATCAACCTGGACAAGGGCCGGGTGGACCTGCGGAAGCACCAGACGGTCTCCCTGGTCAAGGGCGGAAAGCCGCTGCTGACCTCGGTCCGGATGGGGCTGGGCTGGGAGCCCGCCTTCCGCGGCAAGAACGTCGACCTCGACGCGTCGGTCATCGCCTACGACGCCAACCGCAAGAAGATCGACAACTGCTACTTCGGCAAACTCGCCATCCTGAACGGAACGATCCAGCACTCCGGCGACAACCTCACCGGCGAGGGCGCGGGGGACGACGAGGCCATCACCGTCCACCTGGGCGGTCTGCCGCCGCAGGTGACGGGCCTGGTCTTCACGGTCAACTCCTTCTCCGGGCAGAAGTTCACCGAGGTCGCCAAGGCCTACTGCCGCCTGCTGGACGCCGCCACCGGCGAGGAGCTGGTCCGTTTCGACCTGACCGGGTCCGAGTCGCGCACGGGCGTGCTGATGTGCAAGCTGATCCGCCAGTTCTCGGGCGAGTGGGAGATGACGGCGCTGGGTGACTACGTGGACTCCCGCACCGTCCGCGGCATGGTGAAGCCGGGCGGCGCGGCCCTGTAGGAGAGCCGGGGCCGCAGGCCGACCGCGGGAGCGCCGGTCGCGGAGGAAGGCGGAGAGGGCGGAGAGGGCGGAGAGGGCGGAGAGGAAATCGCACAGGAGTCGCGCAGGAGTCGTGAAGACCCTTGCCGCGGGACGCCCGCCACCCCCGCGGAGAGGCGGCGGGAGTGATATCCGTCGCATCCGTCGGCCGGCCCGATGGACCCAACTCCCCGCACCGGCAGTCATATTCGCAGGTCAGCGACGATTTCGGGCATTTGCGGAGCGATTGAGGTTTGAACTACACGGCAGAAGGGAAATCGGCGGGACCTGCCGCTGTCATACCCAGCCCCTACGCTGGTCATATGTCCACCACTCCCGAGCAAGGATCCCCGGCTCCCGGGTCCCAGACTCCCGCCCAGGCGAACGAGGCGCTCCGCGCCTTCGTCCGCGCTCACGGAGACCGTCCCTGGTCCCGGGCGGAGCTCGCCGAGCTGGACCGGCTGCGGAGCCTGTGGCGGGCGGCCGAGCGGCACAGGATGACCGCCGCGGCCTGAAGCCGCCGGCACGGCACCGGCACGGCGTGGACACGGCGCGGCGCGGAAGGGCCCGCGGGAGATCATCTCCCGCGGGCCCTTCCGCACGGTCACAGCCGCGCGGCGGCGGCTCAGTGGCGCCGCCAGGGGCCGGTGATCGCCAGCAGGATGCCGGGCTCCTGGATCCCGGCGAACAGCGTCCGGCCGTCCCCCGAGAAGCAGACCCCGGCGAACTCGCTGTACTCCGGCTCCTCCTCCGTGCCGATGTTCACCTCGTTGCGCGCGATCGGGAACGCCCGGCCGCGGTCGTCCGCGGCCATCAGGTGCTGGAGCCCCTCGCCGTCCTCGGCGATGATCACTCCGCCGTACGGCGAGACCGTGATGTTGTCGGGGCCGTCGAGGCCGCCGGGCTCGTGCGGGTCGCGGTTGACCCCGAAGCGCAGTCTGAGGGTGAGGGTGCGGCGCCGGGGGTCGTAGAACCACACCTGGCCGTCGTGGGGCTCGCCGGGGCTGTCCTCGTCACGGGCGTAGGAGGCCACCACGTACGCGCCGCCGTCGGCCCACCACATGCCCTCCAGCTTGCGGGCGCGGGTGACCTCGTTCCCGGTGAACTGCCTGCGGACGGGCACCTCGCGGGCGTCGCGGTCGGGGACGTCCACCCAGTCGACCCCGTACACCGTGCCGGGGCGCACCGCGCGGGAGAGGTCGTCGACGAACCGGCCGCCGGAGTCGAAGCAGCGGAACGCCTGGAGGACACCCGCGTCGTCGGCCAGTGAGCGCAGCATCCCCCGCCCGTGCCGGAAGCCGTGCGGCGGCACCCACCGGTAGAGCAGGCCGTTGGGGCCGGAGTCGTCCTCCGTCAGATACATGTGACCGCGCCGCGGGTCCACGACGACGGCCTCGTGGTCGAAGCGGCCCAGCGCCTTCAGCGGCCTGGGGTCGCGATTGGCCCGCCGGTCGCGCGGATCGACCTCGAAGACGTAGCCGTGGTCGCGGGTCATGCCCCTCTCGCCGGCCCGGTCGGAGTTCTCCTCGCAGGTCAGCCAGGTGCCCCAGGGGGTCACCCCGCCCGCGCAGTTGGTGGAGGTACCGGCGATGCCCACCCACTCGGCGAGCTTCTCCCCGTCGTGCGAGACCTCCACGACCGTGCAGCCCCCCGCGGCGGCCGGATCGTAGACCAGCCCCTCGGCGAGCGGCACCGGATGCTCCCAGTCGCCGCGGGGACCCTTCAGCTCGTGGTTGTTGACCAGCAGCGTGCTGCCCCGGGGTCCGTCGAAGGCGGCGGTGCCGTCGTGCCCGGCCGGAGTGGGCTCGCCGGTCTCCAGCCGGGTGACGCCGCAGTGCGTGAGGACGCGGTACGAGAAGCCCGCGGGCAGGGCGAGCACCCCTTCGGGGTCGTGCAGCAGTGGCCCGTAGCCCCGCGGTGCGTCGTCCTCCCCCCGCCCGCGGTGTCCGTCACGGTCGTCGCGGTCGTCGCGGCCCGGGACGCCGAACGCGCCCGAGGTGCCGGCCAGGATGCCCGCACTGCCGGTGAGGGCGATCCCGGCCCCGGCCACGACCGACCGCCTGCTGAGGTCTGGGCGACTGACTTCGCTGCTGGTCGGCATCGTCTCTCCCGTCGGCTCTGCGCGATGGCACGGCGCCGACCACGATCCCGCCCTCCGGCGAACGCGGGTTGAACACGGGCCGAACCGGGCGGCTCAGCCGCGCGACCGCGCCCTGTACGCCGCCTTGCGGGCGTCCTTCGCCGCCTTGCGGTCGGGATGCACACGGCTCATCGCCTCCAGCACCTCCCCGGTCGCCGGGTGGTCGACGCGCCACGCCTTGTCGAAGAAGCCGCTGTGCTGGTCGACCAGGCCCCGCACCAGCTCGCGCAGCTCCTCCGAGTCGTCCCCGCCCTCCTCGGTGGCCAGCTGGGCGGCCAGGGTGTCCACGGTCAGCCAGAACACCATCTCCTCCGACGGCGCGGGCACGTCGGCGAAGCCCCGCTCGGAGAGCCACACCCGGGCCAGTCCTCCCAGGTGGCCGTCGTCGAGGACCTCGCGCAGGGCGGGCTCGGCCTCCGCGCCGGTGATCGAGAGGGCCTGCTGGCAGGCCAGGCGACGGCGCGGCGCGTCCCGGTCGTCGCCCCGGGCGGCGGCGAGGAGTTCGCGGGCGGCCTCCAGGGGGGCGCGCCGGGCGAGCCACAGCTCGATCTCGTGGCGGGCCGCCTCCTCGCCGTGGCCGGGCAGGGCGGCCAGCAGCTCCCGGGCGCTCTCCCGCGCCAGATCGCCCACGACCGGGGCGTGGACGCCCGCCTCCAGCAGCCGCTGCCGCAAGCCGTACAGGCCGAGCGGGGTCAGGCGGACCATGCCGTAGCGGGCCAGGTCCTCCTCGTCCGGGCCGCCGAAGTCGTCCGGTTCGTCGGGTCCGCCGGGTTCGCCGCCGTCGGCCTCCTCGATCAGGGCCTCGTCCACGGGCCGGTAGTCGACGATCCCGATCGGCTCCAGCATCCGGAACTGCTCGTCCAGCCTCACCATCGCCGTCGAGACGTCCTCCAGAACGGAGTCGGTGGGGTGCTCCATGTCCTCCGGGGCGACCATCGAGGCGGCGAGCACCGGCAGCGGCACCATCGCCCCGTCCGTCACGGCGGGGTCGGTCGCGGTCAGGACGTAGAGGTTGCCCAGGGCGCCGTCGAGGAAGTCGGCCTCCTCCTCCGGGTCCCAGTCGAGCGCGTCGAGGTCGAGGGAGTCCGGGTCGATCCGGCCGTCCTCGCCCTCGGCACCCAGTTCGCCGAGCAGATCCTCCAGGGCGGGGGCGGCGGCGTCCGCGAGGGCCGCCTCCAGGCCGTCGCGCCAGACGTCCAGTACGTCACCGGGAGCGCCCCCGGTGAGCAGGGACAGCTCCTCGCCGGGGACCGCCGTGCCGTCCCCGGCCTCTCCATCCCCGTCCGCTCCGTCGTTCTCGTCCGCCCCGCTGTCCCCGTCCGCCCCGTCGTCCTCGCGGATCTCCAGCAGACCGGTGTCCAGGGCCGTGTCCCAGGCCCGCTCGGCGTGCGCGAGCCCGTCCTCCCCGTCGAGGCCGAGGTGGGCGGCGGCCCGCTCCAGCGACTCGTCGGACAGCTCGCCCCCGGCGCCGACCCGGACTCCCTCCCCGGCCCAGCGCGCGAGCCGGGCGGCCCGGGACAGCAGTGGCGAGGCCAGCGCGTCCCGCGCCAGTTCGGCTTCGGCGGGCAGCCGTACGGGCGGCACGGTGGGACGGTCGTCACCGGTCATGGGGGAGGGGCTCCTCGATTCGATGAGGCGGGCGTTGTGATCGATGCCCCAGCGTAGACGGCTTCCGCTTCCGCCGTCGGGTTCACCGGCCCTTCCGCCCGCGTACACCGGGGGTCGCTTGACAAGCACCTGACCAGAGCGGCACGTTACGCGCGTAGAAACCGCACCGTGCGAACCGTGGGCAGCGTCACCGCTTCCCCGGCGCCGCACTTCGGCTTTCCGCCGGGCACACCTGGCACGTCCAGCGCGTCCGGCACCCACAGCACCGTCCCGGAGGGACCCCTTGAGCAGATCCCAGGCGGCCCGTACCGCCGCACTCACCGTCGCAGCCCTGACCTCGACGCTGCTGGCCGTCCCCGCCTCGGCGGCGGAACCGGCCGACGCGGTCCGCATCCACGACATCCAGGGCGCCACCCGCCTCTCGCCGCTGGCCGGCGAGCGGGTGTCGCAGGTGTCCGGCGTCGTCACCGGCGTACGCACCTACGGCTCGCGCGGTTTCTGGATGCAGGACACCGCCCCCGACTCGGACCCGGCCACCAGCGAGGGCCTCTTCGTCTACACCGGCTCCGCGCCCCAGGTGGCCGTCGGCGACCTGGTGAGCGTCTCGGGCACGGTCACCGAGTACCGTCCCGGCGGCAACTCCTCGGGCAACCAGACCCTCACCCAGATATCCCGCCCCCAGGTGACCGTCGTCTCCTCCGGCAACCGGCTGCCCGCCCCGGTGGCCTTGGACTCCGCCTCCGTCCCCGAGGCCTACGCGCCCCAGGGCGACCCGGCCGCGGACGGGAGCATCGAGGGGCTTCAACTGCGTCCCGGCGCCTACGCGCTGGACCTGTACGAGTCCCTGGAGGGCATGGACGTACAGATCCGCGACGCCCGCGTGGCCGGCCCCAGCACCCGGTACGCCGAGCTGTGGGTGACCGTCAGGCCGGAGCAGAACCCCTCGGTGCGCGGCGGCACCGTCTACGGCGGCTACGACGAGCAGAACTCCGGCCGTCTCAAGGTCGAGTCGCTCGTCCCGCTGTCCCAGCAGCCCTTCCCCGCCGCGAACACCGGCGACGTGCTGGCCGGCGCCACCACCGGCCCGCTGGACTACGAGCAGTACGGCGGCTACCTGGTGGCCGCCCGCGAGCTGGGCGAGGTCGAGGACCGCGGCCCGGAGCGCGAGCGCACCCGCGCCCAGCGCCGCGGCGAACTGGCCGTGGCCACCTACAACGTGGAGAACCTCCACCCCGGCAACGACCAGGAGAAGTTCGACCGGCTGGCCCGGGGCGTGGTGGACAGCCTCGCCTCCCCCGACATCGTCGCCCTGGAGGAGATCCAGGACGACAACGGCCCGGTGAACGACGAGGTGGTCTCCGCCGACGCCACACTCGCGAAGTTCACCGACGCCATCGCGGCCGCGGGCGGCCCGCGCTACGAGTGGCGCACCGTCGACCCGGTCGACGACGCCGACGGCGGCCAGCCCGGCGGCAACATCCGCAACGTCTTCCTCTTCAACCCCGGGCGGGTCTCCTTCGTGGACCGCCCCGGCGGCGACGCCACCACCGCGGTCGGCGTGGAGCGCGAGCGCGGCCGGGCCGTGCTGACCCACTCCCCCGCCCGCGTCGCGCCGAACGACATGGCCTGGGAGGACAGCCGCAAGCCGCTGGCCGGCGAGTTCCGCTTCCGCGGCCGCACCGTCATCGTGGTCGCCAACCACTTCGCCTCCAAGGGCGGCGACCAGTCCCTGCACGCGGCCGTACAGCCGCCCGAGCGCTCCTCCGAGGTCCAGCGCACCGCGCAGGCGAGGGTGGTCAACCACTTCGTGCGGCAGGTGCTGGCGGTGCAGCGGAAGGCGAACGTCGTCGTTCTCGGCGACATCAACGACTTCGAGTTCTCCACCACCACCCGCGAGCTGACCGCGGGCGGCGCGCTGCGCAGCGCGGTGTTCTCGCTGCCCGAGGACGAGCGCTACACCTACGTCTACGACGGCAACGCCCAGGTGCTGGACCAGACCCTGGTCTCCCCGGGCATCCGCCGCTTCGACTACGACATCGTGCACGTCAACGCGGAGTTCGCCGACCAGGCGAGCGACCACGACCCCCAGGTGATCCGCTTCCGCCCCTGAGGCGGGACGTCCCCGTGAGAACCGGCCGTGCCGTCTCCCCGGAAAGCGGGGAGGCGGCACGGCCGGCGCATCGGGGCCTCCCACGGGAACGTGCCTCGGGCCGGGGCGACCGCTGAACGAACCGGTCGGACGGCCGGTTGGACCGGCCGCTTCGGCGTGGGCCAGACTCGCCCCCATGCCCGACTCCCCCTTCGGCCGCGTCGCCGCCGCCATGATCACCCCGTTCGACTCCTCCGGCGCGCTGGACCTCCCCGGCGCCCGGCGGCTGGCCGCCCATCTGGTGGACCGGGGCGGCTGCGACGCCCTGGTGCTCAGCGGCACCACCGGCGAGTCGCCGACCACCTCCGACGACGAGAAGACCGCCCTGGTACGGGCCGTGGCCGAGGAGGTCGGCGACCGGGCCCGGATCGTCGCCGGCGTCGGGTCCGCCGACACCCGGCACTCGGCGGAGCTGGCCCGGGCCGCCGAGGAGGCGGGCGCCCACGGCCTGCTGGTCGTCACGCCGTACTACTCCCGCCCCACCCAGGAGGCCGTCGCCCGCCATCTGGCCACCGTCGCCGACGCCACCGCCCTGCCGGTGATGCTCCACGACATCCCCGCCCGCACCGGGGCGGGCACCGCGCTGACGGTGGAGACGCTGACGCGGCTCGCGGAGCACCCGCGCGTCCGCGCGGTCAAGGACTGCGCCTACGACCTGATGAAGACGGCGAAGGTGCTGGGCTCCACCGGGCTGGTCTACTACTCCGGCTGCGACGAGACGACCCTGCCGCTGCGCGCGATCGGCGCCCACGGCTGTGTGAGCACGGTCGCCAACGTGGCGGGGCCCGCCGTACGCGGCGTCCTGGACGCCTTCGACGCCGGCGACCACACCGGGGCCGCCCGGCGCCATCGGGCCCTGGTGCCGCTGGTCGACGCGATGATGTCCCAGGTGCCCGGCGCGGTGTCGGTCAAGGCGCTGTTCGCCGCGGCGGGACTGCCGGGCGGGCCGGTGCGCCCGCCGCTGCTGCCGGCCGACGAGGCGCTGACCGCGCGGCTGGCAGACGCCCTCAGGGCGACGCTGTCCCGGTGATCCGGCCCGGCGGCCCCGGGCGTGATCAGGCCGGTCCGGTCGGTCCGGTCGGTCCGCTCCGGTGGTCCGGCTTGGCCCACATCCCCTGCGACCCGTGAGGCCCCCGCGGCTCCCCCGCGGCCGGCTGTCCGTCCGCGGGCGCGTCCGTCAGGTCACGCACCAGGAGGGCGGCGCCCGCGACCGCGCCCGGCATCAGGAGGACCGCGGCCAGCGGCACCAGGAAGCACAGTGCCAGCGGCGCCCCGAAGCCGACCGCGAGCGCCTTGCGCCCGCGCAGCATCCGCAGCCGCTCGCGGACGGGGATGTCACGGCGCTGCATGGCGACCGAGGCGAGTTCCAGCGTCAGGAAGAACCCCGCGACGAGCAGACCGGTGACGGGGACGACGGTCTGGCCGACGACGGGCACGAAGCCGAGCAGGAACAGCACCACGCCGAAGGGCAGGGCCCACGCCAGAACGTAGAGGCTGTCGCACAGGGAGATCCACAGTCCGCGCAGCAGCGAGACCTCCGGACCCTCGGGGCAGCCGCCCTCTGCCTCCTCGACCTTCTCCGACAGGGACTCGTAGAAGGGGTCGCCGACCAGCAGGGTGACGGCGGTGAAGGTGAGCACCGTCATCAGCAGGCCGCCGGCGAACAGCAGCACGGTGAAGGTGCCGCGCAGCAGGCCGGCCCAGGGCGAGGACCAGTCGTCGGCGAACGGCGTGGCCCAGGCGGCCAGGTCGTCGGCCCAGAAGCCGAGGGCGACCAGGGCCGCCGTGTAGAGCACCAGGGTGATGAGCGCGGGCAGCAGCCCGAAGCCGAACCACCGTCCGTTGCGCAGGATCCACTTCTGGCCCCGCCCCAGGTATCGCGCTCCGGTCATGAGATCGCCCATGACCGCACAGCGTAACGGGCCCGCCGCCCGGTGGGAGCGGCGGGCCCGGCCGGCTGTCCGGCGCCGGGGTGTGCCCGGTACGGCGTCAGTTGTGGCTGTGCAGGGCCTCGTTCAGACCGCCCCAGGAGCCGGAGCGCTGGAGGGCCTCGACGGCTCCGGTGGTGGAGTTGCGGCGGAACAGGAGGTTGCTCGCGCCGGACATCTCCAGCGCCTTGACGACCTTGCCGTCGGGCAGGGCGACGCGGGTGCCGGCCGTCAGGTAGAGACCCGCCTCCACGATGCAGTCGTCGCCCAGCGAGATGCCGATGCCGGCCTCGGCGCCCAGCAGGCAGCGCCTGCCGATGGAGATGGTCTGCTTGCCACCGCCGGAGAGGGTGCCCATGATCGAGGAGCCGCCACCGATGTCGGAGCCGTCGTCGACGACCACGCCCGCGCTGATACGGCCCTCGACCATGGAGGTGCCCAGTGTCCCGGCGTTGAAGTTGACGAAGCCCTCGTGCATCACGGTGGTGCCGGAGGCGAGGTGGGCGCCCAGGCGCACCCGGTCGGCGTCGCCGATGCGCACGCCCTTGGGGATGACGTAGTCGGTCATCCGGGGGAACTTGTCGACGCTGGTGACCGTGAGCTGCCTGCCCTCGGCGCGGGCGGCGAGGCGGACCTGCTCGACCCTCTCGACGGGGACGGGGCCGAGGCTGGTCCAGGCCACGTTGGCGAGCAGGCCGAAGATCCCGTCCAGGTTCTGGCCGTGCGGCCTCACCAGGCGGTGGCTGAGCAGGTGCAGCCGCAGGTAGGCGTCGTGCGCGTCCAGGGGCTTGTCGTCCAGCGAGGCGATGACGGTGCGGACGGCGATGACCTCGACACCGCGGACCCGGTCCGGGCCCAGGGCCTGCGGCGCGGCGTCGCCCAGCAGCTCGGCGGCACGCTCGGCGCTCAGCCGCTCGGTGCCGGCGGGCCCGGGTGCGTCGGTCAGCTCGGGCGCGGGGAACCAGGTGTCGAGGACGGCGCCCCCCTCCAGCGCGACGGTGGCCAGTCCGGCGGCGACTGCGCCGGTCGTACGGGGTGCGGATGCGGGTGCTTCGGTCATGGCCAAACGCTAACCGGACACCTTCCGCGAGCGCGAACCGGTCCCACCGGCCGGACGGGCCGGTGGGACCGGTTCGCGTGAGCAGGTCCGCTCAGTGACCGCCGCCGCCGAGGTTGAGGACCACCACTCCGGCGATGACCAGGAGGATTCCGGTGATCCTGACGGCGTTGACCGCCTCACCGATGAAGACCATGCCGATCACGGCGATGGCGGCGGTGCCGACGCCCGACCAGATCGCGTACGCGGTGCCCACCGACATGGTCCTGAGCGTCTGCGCGAGCAGGACGAACGCGACGAGGTACCCGGCGGCGGTGCCCAGGGTGGGCCACAGCCGGGTGAAGCCGTCGCTGTACTTCATCGAGGTGGTCGCCAGCACCTCGGCCAGGATCGCGCAGGCCAGCATCAGATACGCCATGCGCCGAGGCTACGCAGCGGTGCGGCGGAGCCGTCGGCCGCCCCGTCCCCGCGCACGCCGCCCCCGCCCGGCCGGCGGGGAAGGCGCTGGGCGCCGGGCGGGGCCCACAGGGGTCCCGCCCGGCGCCTCAGACGTTGAAGCCGAGTGCGCGCAGCTGCTCGCGGCCCTCGTCGGTGATCTTGTCCGGGCCCCACGGCGGCATCCAGACCCAATTGATGCGCAGTTCGTTGACGATGCCGTCGGTCGCCGACTTCGCCTGGTCCTCGATCACGTCGGTCAGCGGGCAGGCCGCGGACGTCAGCGTCATGTCCAGCGTGGCGGTGTTGTCGTCGTCGACGTGGATGCCGTAGATCAGGCCCAGGTTGACGACGTCGATGCCCAGCTCGGGGTCCACCACGTCGTACAGCGCCTCGCGGACCTCGTCCTCGCTCGCGGGCTTCGTCGTGGTCGGCGTCTCGCTCATGCGGTCCTCTCCTCGGCCTTGCGCCCGGCCTTGTCTTCGACGTGCTCAGCGGAGCCGTCGCCCAGGGCCTGGGCGGTGGCGTCCTTCCATGCCATCCAGCTCAGCAGGGCACACTTCACGCGTGCCGGGTACTTGGAGACCCCGGCGAACGCGACCGCGTCCTCCAGGACCTCCTCCATCGCGTCGTCCGGCTCGATCCGGCCCTTGGACTGCATCAGCTCCAGGAAGGTCTCCTGGACCCGGCGCGCCTCGGCCAGTTCCTTGCCGACCAGCAGGTCGTTCAGCACCGAGGCGCTGGCCTGGCTGATGGAGCAGCCCTGCCCCTCGTAGCTGACGTCCGCGACGGTGGAGCCGTCCATCCTCACCCGCAGGGTGATCTCGTCGCCGCACGTCGGGTTGACGTGGTGCACCTCGGCGTCGCCGTCGCGCAGCCCCCGTCCGTGCGGGTGCTTGTAGTGGTCCAGGATCACGTCCTGGTACATGGAGTCAAGCTTCACGAGTCACCTTCAGCCGCTGCGGTCGTCCGTCGTCGGTCACGGAACATCAACCGAAGAAGTTCCGTACGTGTTCCAGTCCCTCCACCAGGGCGTCGACTTCCGCCGGAGTGGAGTACAGATAGAACGACGCCCGGGTGGTCGCGGGAATTCCGTACCTGAGGCAGACGGGCCGGGCGCAGTGGTGGCCGACCCGGACGGCGATGCCCTGCTCGTCGAGCACCTGGCCCACGTCGTGGGGGTGGATGTCGCCGAGCGCGAAGGAGATCGCGGCGCCCCGGTCCTCGGCCGTGTCCGGGCCGATGATCCTCAGGGAGGGGACTTCCTGGAGCCTGCGCACCGCGTACTCGGTGATCGCGTGCTCGTGGGCCGCGATGCGGTCCATGCCGATCGCGGTCAGGTAGTCCACGGCGGCGCCCAGCCCGACGGCCTGCGCGATCGGCGGGGTGCCCGCCTCGAACTTGTGGGGTGCGGGGGCGTAGGTGGAGGAGTGCATCGAGACGGTCTCGATCATCTCGCCGCCGCCGAGGAACGGCGGCAGGTCCTCCAGCAGCTCCTGGCGGCCCCACAGCACGCCGATGCCGGTCGGCCCGCACATCTTGTGGCCGGTGAAGGCCACGAAGTCGGCCTGGAGCGCCTGGACGTCCACCGTCATGTGCGGGGCGGCCTGGGAGGCGTCGACCACCACCAGCGCGCCGACCTCCTGGGCGCGGCGGACGATCGTCTCGACCGGGTTGACCGTGCCCAGGATGTTGGAGACCAGCACGAAGGAGACGACCTTGGTCCGCTCGGTGATGATCTCGTCGATGTTCGACAGGTCCAGGCGGCCGTCGTCGGTGAGGCCGAACCACTTCAGCTTCGCGCCCGTGCGCTGCGCCAGCAGCTGCCAGGGCACGATGTTGGAGTGGTGCTCCATCTCCGTGATGACGATCTCGGTCCGGTCGTCGACGCGGTAGGGCTCGTCGGCCCAGCCGAGCATGTTCGCCACGAGGTTGAGCGACTCCGAGGCGTTCTTGGTGAAGATCACCTCGTCGCGGCTCGGGGCGTTGACGAAGGCGGCGACCTTGTCGCGCGCGCCCTCGTACAGCGCCGTGGCCTCCTCGGCGAGCACGTGGACGCCGCGGTGGACGTTGGCGTTGTGCCGCACGTAGTAGTCGTTCAGCGCGTCGAGCACCTGGTTCGGCTTCTGGGAGGTCGCCGCGTTGTCCAGGTACACGACCTTCTTCCCGTCGTGGACCGTGCGGTCCAGCAGCGGGAAGTCCTTGCGGATCGCGTCCGTGTCGAGAAGGCCCGGCAGCTGTGTCACGCTCGTGTTTCTCCGTTCTCCCCCGGGGCCCCACGCCCCGGCGGTACCCCATTGCGCGCCCGTCCGGCCGGGCCGGGGGCGCAGTCGGTGCGCGGGGCCGCCGGGGCGGCCCCGCGGATAGGGCTCACGCCGCCCGGTCGCCCTTGACGTAGGCCTCGTAGCCCTCTTCCTCCAGCTTGTCCGCCAGCTCCGGGCCACCGGACTCGGCGATCCGGCCGGCCGCGAAGACGTGGACGTGGTCGGGCTTGATGTAGCGCAGGATACGCGTGTAGTGGGTGATCAGCAGGGTGCCGACCTCACCGCTCTCACGGACGCGGTTGACGCCCTCGGAGACGATGCGCAGCGCGTCGACGTCCAGGCCCGAGTCGGTCTCGTCGAGGATCGCGATCCTCGGCCGGAGCAGCTCCAGCTGGAGGATCTCGTGGCGCTTCTTCTCACCGCCGGAGAAGCCCTCGTTGACGTTGCGCTCGGCGAAGGCGGGGTCGATGTTGAGGCGCTCCATGGCCTCCTTGACCTCCTTCACCCAGGTGCGCAGCTTGGGGGCCTCGCCGCGGATGGCGGTGGCGGCGGTGCGCAGGAAGTTGGAGACGGACACGCCGGGAACCTCGACCGGGTACTGCATGGCGAGGAAGACGCCGGCGCGGGCGCGCTCGTCGACGCTCATCTCCAGGACGTCCTCGCCGTCCAGGGTGACGGTGCCGCCGGTGATCGTGTACTTCGGGTGGCCCGCCAGCGAGTAGGCGAGGGTGGACTTGCCGGAGCCGTTCGGGCCCATGATGGCGTGTGTCTCGCCCTGCTTCACGGTCAGGTCGACGCCGCGCAGGATCTCAGTGGGGCCGTTCTCTGCTTCGACGGAGACGTGCAGGTCGTGGATCTCAAGCGTTGCCATGGGGCTTCAGGACTCCTGGGTGGTGGAGACGAGCACGGCCGCGTCGGGGCCGTCTCCTTCGATCTTGACGGGGTATACGGGGACGGGGCGCGTGGCGGGCGGTCCGTCGGGCTTGCCGGTGCGCAGGTCGAAGCTGGACCCGTGCAGCCAGCACTCGATGTGGCAGTCCTCCACCTCGCCCTCGGAGAGCGAGACGTTCGCGTGCGAGCAGATGTCGTTGATCGCGAAGACCTCTCCCTGCGTGCGGACGAGCGAGACCGGAACACCGCCGATCTCCACCCGCCTGGGGGTGTCCTCCTCCAGCTCGCCGAGCGAGGCGACGCGGACGAAGCCCGCGCTGCCCACCGTGCTTTCGCCGGTGCTCATACGACCGACTCCTCCAGTTCCTCATCGATCCTGGCGATGAGGCGTTCCTGCAGGTCGGGCAGGCCGATCTGCTGGACCAGCTCGGCGAAGAAGCCGCGCACCACCAGGCGGCGGGCGTCCTGCTCCGGGATGCCGCGCGCCATCAGGTAGAACAGCTGCTCGTCCTCGAAGCGGCCGGTGGCCGAGGCGTGGCCGGCTCCGACGATCTCGCCGGTCTCGATCTCCAGGTTGGGCACCGAGTCCACCCGCGCGCCGTCGGTGAGGACGAGGTTGCGGTTGAGCTCGTAGGTGTCGGTGCCGGTGGCCGAGGCGCGGATCAGTACGTCGCCGATCCACACCGCGTGCGCGTCCTGGCCCTGGAGGGCGCCCTTGTAGACCACGTTGCTGCGGCAGTTCGACGCCTCGTGGTCGACGAAGAGGCGGTGCTCCTGGTGCTGGCCGTCGTCGGTGAAGTACAGGCCGTACAGCTCGGCCTCGCCGCCGGGGCCGGCGTAGTTGACGCGCGGGTGGAGGCGCACCACGTCGCCGCCGAAGGTGACGACCACGGACTTGAAGGTGGCGTCCCGGCCGACCAGCGCGTTGTGCTGGGAGCAGTGCACGGCCGTGTCGTCCCAGTCCTGCACGGAGACGACCGTCAGCTTCGCGCCGTCGCCCAGCACGTACTCGACATTGGCGGCACGCACGCCGTCGCCGGTGTGGTCGATGACGACGACGGCCTCGGCGAAGGCGCCCAGCTCGAAGACGGTGTGCCCGAAGGAGACCCCGCCCTGGCCCTGGATGCTCACCCGGATCGGCTCGGTGAGCACGGTCTCCTTGGGCACGGTGACGACGGCGGCCTTCTCGAAGGCGCTGTAGGCCTGGGCGGCGACCCGGTCGACGGGCTTGCCGGCCCGGCCCAGCCGGGCGTCGTCGCGGCCGACGGTCTCCACCGTCACGCCGTCGGGCGCCGAGACGTCGACCTTCACGCCGCCGCCCGCCTCGGCGGTGCCGTCGTGCAGGCCCCGCAGCCGCTCCAGCGGGGTGAAGCGCCACTCCTCCTCGCGGCCGTGCGGCACCGGGAAGTCCCCCACGTCGAAGGACGGCGGGGCACTCATCCGGGTGGCGACGGTGGACTCGGCCGCCACCGCGATCGATCCGGCGGTCGTGGACCCGGCCGGGATGTTCTGAGCCTCAGCCATGGCTGTCGTGTTGCTCACTCTCTGTCTTCTGTGTTCGCCGGTTCCCGGGCTTCTGGGAGCCCGGGAACCGGCTCACGGTCACGGAGGGGGGAGGACGGGCGGCCGGGCGGTCAGCCGACCGCGCCCTCCATCTGCAGCTCGATCAGCCGGTTGAGCTCCAGGGCGTACTCCATGGGCAGCTCCTTGGCGATCGGCTCGACGAAGCCGCGCACGATCATCGCCATCGCCTCGTCCTCGGACAGACCGCGCTGCATCAGGTAGAACAGCTGGTCGTCGCTGACCTTGGAGACCGTCGCCTCGTGTCCCATCGTCACGTCGTCCTCGCGGACGTCGACGTAGGGGTAGGTGTCCGAGCGCGAGATGGTGTCCACCAGCAGCGCGTCGCACAGCACGTTGGACTTGGAGTTCTCGGCGCCCTCGCCGATCTCGATCAGACCGCGGTAGGAGGTGCGGCCGCCGCCCCGCGCCACCGACTTGGAGACGATGTTGGAGGAGGTGTTGGGCGCCATGTGCACCATCTTGGCGCCGGCGTCCTGGTGCTGGCCCTCGCCCGCGAAGGCGATCGAGAGGGTCTCGCCCTTGGCGTGCTCGCCCATCAGGTAGACGGCCGGGTACTTCATGGTCACCTTGGAGCCGATGTTGCCGTCGACCCACTCCATCGTCGCGCCCTCGTAGGCCACGGCGCGCTTGGTGACCAGGTTGTACACGTTGTTCGACCAGTTCTGGATGGTCGTGTAGCGGCAGCGGGCGCCCTTCTTGACGATGATCTCCACGACCGCCGAGTGCAGCGAGTCGGACTGGTAGATCGGCGCCGTGCAGCCCTCGACGTAGTGGACGTAGGCGTCCTCGTCGACGATGATCAGCGTCCGCTCGAACTGGCCCATGTTCTCGGTGTTGATCCGGAAGTAGGCCTGGAGCGGGATGTCCACGTGGACGCCCTTGGGCACGTAGATGAACGAACCGCCGGACCACACCGCGGTGTTCAGCGCGGCGAACTTGTTGTCGCCGGCCGGGATGACGGTGCCGAAGTACTCCTGGAACAGCTCCGGGTGCTCCTTGAGCGCGGTGTCGGTGTCCAGGAAGAGGACGCCCTGCTTCTCCAGGTCCTCGCGGATCTGGTGGTAGACCACCTCGGACTCGTACTGGGCGGCGACGCCGGCGACCAGGCGCTGCTTCTCGGCCTCGGGAATGCCCAGCTTGTCGTAGGTGTTCTTGATGTCCTCCGGCAGGTCCTCCCAGCTCTGGGCCTGCTTCTCGGTGGACCGCACGAAGTACTTGATGTTGTCGAAGTCGATGCCGCTCAGGTCCGAGCCCCAGTTCGGCATGGGCTTCTTCTCGAAGAGCTTCAGGCCCTTCATGCGGAGCTTCAGCATCCACTCCGGCTCGGACTTCTTGTCCGAGATGTCGCGGACGACCGCCTCGGAGAGGCCGCGCTTGGCCGAGGCGCCGGCGGCGTCCGAGTCGGCCCAGCCGTACTCGTACTTGCCCAGGCCCTCCAGCTCAGGGTGGGCAGTCTCCGTGGGGAGAGTCATGCGGGGTTCCTCCCGGCTGTGCTTGCAGATGCTGTCGCTGCGGTGGTCTTGGATGTCTTGGGTGTCCCGGATACCGGCCCGGAAGCCGCTTTGGGGATGAACGTCGTGCACACCCCGTCGCCGTGGGCGATGGTGGCCAGACGCTGCACATGGGTGCCGAGCAGGCGGGAGAAGACCTCCGTCTCCGCCTCGCACAGCTGCGGGAACCGCTCGGCGGCATGCGCCACCGGGCAGTGGTGCTGGCAGAGCTGCTCTCCGCCGGAGGCGGGCGCGCCGCGCGCGGTGGCAGCGTACCCGTCCCTGGACAGGGCCTCGGCCAAGGCCCTGGCCCTCTCCCCGGGCGCGGCCCTCTCCAGCTCGGCGCGGTACCGCTCGGCCTGGGCGGCGACCCGGGCGCGGGCGAAGTCCGCGACCGCGGCCCGCCCCTTCTCCCCGCCGCCGGCGGCCTGGGCTATCCAGTTCATGGCGTCGACGGCGAGCTGGTCGTAGGCCTGGTCGAAGGCGGTGCGCCCGTAGTCGGTGAGCGCGAAGGCCCTGGCGGGGCGACCCCTGCCGCGTGAGCCGTAGACCCGCTTCTCGCGGGGCTCGACCACGCCTTCGGAGACGAGGGCGTCCAGATGGCGCCGTACCGCCGCCTGGGTGAGCTCCAGTCGCTGGGCCAGTTCGGCCGCGGTGGACGGGCCGTGGTCGAGGATGGAGCGCGCGACCTTGTTGCGGGTGCCGTGGTGCTCGTCCGGGGCCGGATGGCCGGGGGTGCGGGTGTCACCGCCGCCGTGGTGGGCCGCCATGTGCTCTCGCGCCTCCTCGCTCCGTCCGGGTTCCGCGGCGCTCCCGCCCGCCGCGGCCGGGCCGCGGGCTCGGCGGGTGCGCTTTTTCACAACGCCATTGTTGCGTAATTCCGGGGAGGCGGGCAAGCCACACCCTGACCGGCCCGGATGGGGTGCGTCACGTAAGGCGTGCCTTACCCGGAACGCCGTCGGTACGGCCCGGCGGCACGGTCCGGCGACGGTGCGGCCCGGCGGGGGCGGCGCGCCCGCGGGCTCCTAGACTCGCCCGTATGCGAGACACGGCGGCCGTCGAGGTCGCGGGACTGGTGAAGCGGTACGGGAGCAAAACGGCGGTGGACGGGCTGGACCTCACCGTCGGACGCGGCACCGTCACCGCCGTCCTCGGCCCCAACGGGGCCGGCAAGACCACCACCATCGAGACCTGTGAAGGCTACCGCCGCGCGGACGCCGGCACCGTCCGCGTCCTGGGTCTGGACCCGGTCGCCGACGCCGCCGCGCTGCGGCCCCGGATCGGGGTGATGCTCCAGAGCGGCGGGATCTACCCCACCGTCCGCGCCGCGGAGATGCTGCGCCACACGGCCGCGCTGCACGCCCACCCGCTGGACACCGGCGCGCTGATCGAACGGCTGGGGCTGGCCGGCTGCGGCCGCACCCCCTACCGGCGGCTGTCCGGCGGCCAGCAGCAGCGCCTGGCGCTGGCCATGGCCGTCGTCGGGCGGCCCGAGCTGGTCTTCCTGGACGAGCCGACCGCGGGCCTGGACCCGCAGGCCCGCCGCTCCGCCTGGGACCTGGTGCGGGAGCTGCGCGCGGACGGTGTGACGGTGGTGCTGAGCACCCACTTCATGGACGAGGCCGAGACCCTGGCCGACGACGTCGCGATCATCGACGAGGGCCGGGTGATCGCACGGGGCAGCCCCGAGGAGCTGTGCCGCGGCGGCGCCGAGAACACCCTGAGCTTCACCGGGCGCCCCGGCCTCGACCTGGCCTCCCTGCTCAAGGCGCTGCCGCCGGACACCGCCGCCGCCGAGACGGCCCCGGGCTCGTACCGCCTGACCGGTACGGTCGATCCCCAGCTCCTGGCCACGGTGACGTCCTGGTGCGCGCAGAACGGGGTGATGCCGGACGGCATCGCGGTGGAGCGGCACACGCTGGAGGACGTCTTCCTGGAGTTGACGGGCAGGGAGCTGCGGTCGTGAGTACGGAGAACACCGGGCCGGGCACCTACGCCCCCGCCCCCGGCGCGGCCCCGCTGCCGCGGATGATCGCCGCGCAGGCCGCGCTGGAGACGCGGCTGCTGCTGCGGCACGGCGAGCAGCTGCTGCTGACGATCGTCATCCCCACCCTGCTGCTGGTGCTGTTCAGCGCGGTGGACATCGTGGACCTGGCCGGGGAGGAGGGCGGCGGAGGCGGGCGCGTGGACTTCCTGGCTCCGGGCGTGCTGGCGCTGGCCGTGCTCTCGACCGCCTTCACCGGCCAGGCGATCTCCACCGGCTTCGAGCGGCGCTACGGCGTCCTCAAGCGGCTGGCCGCCTCCCCGCTGCCCCGCTGGGCTCTGATGGCCGCCAAGACATGCGCGGTGCTGGTCACCGAGGTGCTGCAGGTGGTGCTGCTGACGTCGGTGGCCCTGGCGCTGGGGTGGTCGCCGCACGGCAGCCCGCTCGCCGTGGCGCTGCTGCTGGTCGCCGGGACGGCGGCGTTCTCCGGTCTCGGACTGCTGATGGCCGGGACGCTGCGGGCCGAGGCGACGCTGGCGGCCGCCAACCTCGTCTTCGTCCTGCTGCTGGTCGGCGGCGGGGTGGTGGTGCCGCTGGAGAAGTTCCCCGAGCCGGTGCGCGCGGTGCTGGAGCTGCTGCCGATCTCCGCGCTCTCCGAGGGGCTGCGCGAGGTGCTGCGGGACGGGGCCGGGATGCCCTGGGCGAACCTGGCGGTCCTGGGCGTGTGGGCGGTGGCGGGCCTGGCCGCCGCGGCCCGCTTCTTCCGGTGGGAATGACCGCTTCCGCGCCCCTCGTGAAAGCTTGCACAAGCGCCCGCCTACCATGGTGCCCGTGCCCAATCTGCTCGAATTCGCGCGAAACCCCGTCGCGTACGTCGCCAGGCGCTGGACCCCCGCCCAGCGCACCGTGGAGCGCGCCACCCTGACCGCGCTCGTCCTGAGCGTGCTCATCGTGGTCACCGGCGGGGTGGTGCGGCTGACCGGTTCGGGACTGGGGTGCGACACCTGGCCCAAGTGCAGCGGGGACAGCCTGGTCGCCACACCCGAGATGGGGCTGCACGGCGCCATCGAGTTCGGCAACCGCCTGCTGACGTACGTGCTGTGCGCCGCCGTCGGCTGGGCGATCGTCGCGGTCCGCTCGGCGAAGCCGCGCCGCCGGGGCCTGTCGCGGCTGGCCTGGTCGCAGTTCTGGCTGGTCGTCGCCAACGGCCTGCTGGGCGGCGTGACGGTGCTGCTGCGGCTGAACCCGTACACCGTCGCCGCGCACTTCCTGCTCGCCAGTGTGCTCATCACGGTCACCACCGTCACCTGGCTGCGCGCCCGCGAGGGCGACGACGTGCCGCGCCCGCTGGCCGGAGCGCGGATCCGGCAGCTCGCGGCGGCGCTGACCGCCGTGTCCGTGGTGCTGATCGTCGTCGGCACCATGGTGACGGGCGCGGGCCCTCACGCGGGCGACAGCAGCGATGTGCCGCGGATGGGCGTGGACTGGGAGACGACCGCCAGGGTGCACGCCCTGCTGGCCTGGGCCGTGGTGGCCCTGACCGTGCTGCTGTGGCTGGCGCTGCGGGCCGTGGACGCGCCCCGGCGCCCTCTCGTCCGCACCCGGGACCTCTTCCTGGTCCTGCTGGCGCAGGGCGTCATCGGCTACGTCCAGTACTTCACCGAACTGCCGGAGGTGCTGGTCGCGGCGCACCTGCTGGGCTCCTGCCTGGTGTGGGTCGCCACCCTGCGGGTGCTGCTGTCGCTGCGCGAGCGCGGTCTGCCGCCGGTGGCGGGCACCGGCGCCGCGGCGGCCGCGCCCGCCGACCGGCCGGCTCCGGCTCCGGCCGTGTCCGGCCCGTAGGACCTCGACGGTGGGGGCCGGGCGGGGAGTCCCCGCCCGGCCCCCACAGCGTTCCTCCCGCCCGGCCCCCACAGCGTTTCCCCCGCTCTGCAGGACGCGCGGGCCGCGGCCTCCCGGGGACCGCGGCCGGACGCGGCGAGGCCCCGGTGCGGCTTGGGCCGCACCGGGGCCTCGCGCGCCTGTGCCGGGCGGCGGACGAGCACGGGAGGCGGCGGCGGAACACGGTGGCCGAAGGGCGCCCGGCACAGGCCCTCGCGGCCGTCCCGCAGCGGCTCCCGCGTCAGCGGCTCTCGGGCGCGTCAGTGGCTCTCGGGCGCGTCAGCGGTCCTTGGGTCCTCCGACCTGGATGCCCGCCATCCGCTCCCACTCGTAGGGGCCGGTGCGGATCCGGGCGGCGAGGTCCCCGTCGAGGGTCTCGTGGACGGTGACCCCCGCCTTCTGCGCGGCCTCCTGCGCGACCTCGCGGGAGGGGGCCACCAGATCGCCCCAGCCGCCGTCCTCGCCGACGAGGACGATGCGCACGCCGCGCTCGCCGATGTAGGAGATCTGGGCGTCGGCGCTGCCGCCGCGCTCCTTGACGAACGCGGTGATCTCCTTGGCGAGCTTGGTCACCCAGCGCTGGGCCTTGGCGTCGGGCCCGGTCTCTTCCGCCTGCTGTGTGCTGTCCATGAACAGGATGCTACCGATGGGTAGATCGCCTGGCGACCGCGGCTCCGGGTGGCCTGCGCCACGCCCGGCGCCGACCCCGCGCCCGGCCCAGGAGCGGTACGGAGCCGGTGCGGGATCAGCGCAGGAAGGGGTCCACCGCCACCGCCACGAACAGCAGCGACACATAGGTGATGGACCAGTGGAACAGCCGCATCTCCTTGAGCTTGGCGCCCGTGACCCCGGCCTTGGCCCTGGACTGGAGGGCGTGCGCCTCCCACAGCCACCAGCCGCCCGCGGCGAGCGCGACCAGCGGGTAGAACCAGCCGACGTAGCCCAGCGGCCACAGGGCCAGCGAGACGGCCACCATGATCCAGCTGTAGACCACGATCTGCCGGGCCACCGCGCGGTTGCCCGCGACGACCGGGAGCATCGGCACCCCGACACGGGCGTAGTCGTCCTTGACCTTCATCGACAGCGGCCAGTAGTGCGGCGGCGTCCAGAAGAAGATGACCAGGAAGAGGACGACGGCGGCCCAGCTCACCTCGTTCTTCACCGACGACCAGCCGATGAGCACGGGCATGCAGCCGGCGATGCCGCCCCAGACGATGTTCTGGGCGGTGCGCCGCTTGAGGATCATCGTGTAGACGACGACGTAGAACAGCAGTGCGCCCAGGGACAGCGCCGCCGAGAGCCGGTTGACCGTCCAGCCGAACCACAGCGTGGAGACCACGGCCAGCGTGATACCGAAGACCAGGGCCTCGCGCGGGGTCAGCACACCGGTGACCAGGGGGCGCTGCTCGGTGCGGTGCATCAGCGCGTCGATGTCCCGGTCGATGTACATGTTCAGCGCGTTGGCGCCGCCCGCCGACAGATAGCCGCCCAGACAGGTGGCCAGGACCAGCCACAGGTCGGGGACGCCCTGTTCGGCGAGGAACATCACCGGAATGGTGGTGATCAGCAGCAGCTCGATGATCCGCGGCTTGGTCAGCGCCACATAGCCCTTGATACGGGCCCCGAGCGGCCGGTGTGCTGGGCTCTGATCGAGCTCCCCCACGACCCCTCGGGTGTGGGCGGTATCCCCACCCGCGGGACGGGATTCGACGGCCGTCACGGACACCCCTGATCACGATGCGACATGCGCGGCTCGCGCCGCGTGGGAACAAGCGAGTCCGGACCTTCGAAAGGTCCCCTCACGACTCGCACGTACCACGCCACTGTAGACGCTGGCCATACGCCGCTCGCCCCGGGGGTCGCCCGTGTCGGTGCACCCCGCCGGGGGGTGCTCCGGCGGGGTGCGGGCAGGGGATGCACAGGGCCTAACGGGGCGCCGGAAGGCCGCGCTCATGTGCGCCGGGTGTTCCACAGATGCCCAGGTGAGACCCATCGAGCGCCCGGCTCGACCCGGTTTGCTCCACCGGCTTCCCAAAGGGTGAGCGGACCGAAAGGGGGAACCCTGGCGGGGGTACGCTCGACACCGCCCGGTGTGACCTGACAGACACCGGCCTTCGACATGTGGAGAGGAGCCCTGACGCAGGGTGAGCACCAAGCCGACCACCACAGATCTCGAGTGGACCGAACTGGATCAGCGGGCTGTCGACACCGTACGGGTCCTGGCGATGGACGCCGTGCAGAAAGTCGGTAACGGACACCCCGGTACCGCCATGAGCCTCGCTCCGGCGGCGTACCTGCTCTTCCAGAAGCTGATGCGGCACGACCCGTCCGACGCGCGGTGGACGGGCCGGGACCGGTTCGTCCTCTCCCCCGGCCACACCAGCCTGACGCTGTACATCCAGCTGTACCTGTCCGGCTACGGGCTGGAGCTGGAGGACCTGAAGGCCTTCCGCACCTGGGACAGCAGGACCCCGGGCCACCCGGAGCACGGCCACACGGTCGGGGTCGAGACCACCACCGGCCCGCTGGGCCAGGGCATCGCCAACGCCGTGGGCATGGCGATGGCCGCCCGCTACGAGCGCGGCCTGTTCGACCCGGACGCCGCCCCGGGCACCTCCCCCTTCGACCACACCGTCTGGACGATCGTCTCCGACGGCGACCTGGAGGAGGGGGTCTCGGCCGAGGCCTCCTCGCTGGCCGGCCACCAGAAGCTGGGCAACATCGTCGCCCTGTACGACGACAACCACATCTCCATCGAGGGCGACACCGCGACCGCGCTGTCCGAGGACGTCCTGAAGCGCTACGAGGCCTACGGCTGGCACGTCCAGCGCATCGAGCAGGCGCCCAGCGGCGACTTCGACGTCCAGGCGCTGTACGCGGCGCTGAAGGCGGCGCGGGAGGAGACCGGGCGGCCCTCCCTGATCGCCGCCCGCACGATCATCGCCTGGCCCGCGCCGAACGCCCAGAACACCGAGGCCTCGCACGGCTCCGCGCTGGGCGAGGAGGAGGTCGCGGCCACCAAGCGGGTGCTGGGCTTCGACCCGGAGAAGGACTTCGAGGTGGCCGACGAGGTCCTTCGGCACGCCCGCAAGGTCGTGGACCGGGGCCGTGAGGCACGCCGGGCCTGGGAGGACGGGCTCACCAAGTGGCGCGGGGCCAACCCCGGCCGCGCCGCCGATTTCGACCGGATCAGCGCCGGGAAGCTGCCCGAGGGCTGGGAGAAGGCGCTGCCCTCCTTCCCCGCCGGCAAGGACATGGCCACCCGCAAGGCGTCCGGCGCGGTGCTCAAGGAGCTGGGCGGTGTGATCCCCGAGCTGTGGGGCGGCTCCGCCGACCTCGCGGGCTCCAACAACACCACCATCGACGCCTCCTCGTCCTTCCTCCCGGCGGACAACCCGCTGCCGGAGGCGGACCCGTACGGCCGCACGGTGCACTTCGGCATCCGCGAGCACGCCATGGGCTCGACCATGAACGGCATCGCGCTGCACGGCAACACCCGGATCTACGGCGGCACCTTCCTGGTGTTCTCCGACTACATGCGCCCGGCGGTGCGGCTGGCGGCCCTGATGAGGCTGCCGGTCACCTACGTGTGGACGCACGACTCCATCGGCCTGGGCGAGGACGGTCCGACCCACCAGCCGGTCGAGCACCTGGCGGCGCTGCGCGCCATCCCGGGCCTGAACATGGTGCGCCCCGCCGACGCCAACGAGACCGCGATCGCCTGGCGCGAGATCATGCGCCGCCACGGCGACCGCCCGGCTCCGCACGGCATCGCGCTGACCCGCCAGAACGTGCCGACCTACGAGCCCAACGAGGACGCCGCCCGCGGCGGATACGTGATGTTCGAGGCCGCGGACTCCCAGGGGCGCGAGTGCGAGCCGCAGGTCGTCCTCATCGCCACCGGCTCGGAGGTGCAGCTCGCCGTCGCCGCGCGCGAGTCGCTCCAGGCCGAGGGCGTGCCCGCCCGGGTGGTGTCGATGCCGTGCCTGGAGTGGTTCGAGGAGCAGGACCTCACCTGGCGCGAGCGCGTGCTGCCGCCGTCGGTCCGGGCGCGCGTGGCCGTCGAGGCCGGTGTCGGCCTGACCTGGCACCGCTACGTCGGCGACGCCGGCCGGATCGTCTCCCTGGAGCACTTCGGCGCCTCGGCCGACTACAAGGTGCTCTACCGCGAGTTCGGCCTGACCGGCGAGGCGGTCGCGGCCGCCGCCCGGGAATCCATCGCGGCCGCCGCACGCTGACGCCCACAGGCAACGAGATCAGGAGATGCATCCCTCATGACAGACGCACTCAAGCGCCTGAGTGACGAAGGCGTGGCGATCTGGCTGGACGACCTGTCCCGCCGGCGCATCACGTCCGGCAACCTCGCCGAGCTGCTGAACGAGCAGCACGTCGTGGGTGTCACCACCAACCCGTCGATCTTCCAGAAGGCGATCTCCGAGGGGCACGGCTACGACCGGCAGCTCACCGACCTCGCCTCCCGCGGTGTGACGGTGGAGGAGGCGATCCGGATGATCACCACCGCCGACGTCCGCGACGCCGCCGACATCCTGCGCCCGGTCTTCGAGGCCACGAACGGGCAGGACGGCCGGGTCTCCATCGAGGTGGACCCGCGGCTGGCCCACGCCACACGGCCCACGGTCGCCGAGGCCAAGCAGCTCGCCTGGCTGGTGGACCGCCCCAACACCCTGATCAAGATCCCCGCCACCACCCCCGGGCTCCCGGCGATCACGGAGACCATCGCCGCGGGCATCAGCGTCAACGTCACGCTGATCTTCTCGCTGGAGCGCTACCGGATGGTGATGGACGCCTACATGGAGGGTCTGGAGCAGGCGAAGGCCAAGGGGCTGGACCTGTCGGAGATCCACTCCGTGGCGTCGTTCTTCGTCTCCCGGGTGGACACCGAGATCGACAAGCGACTGACGGCCCTGGGCACCGACGAGGCGCTGGCGCTGCGCGGCAAGGCGGCGCTGGCCAACGCCCGGCTGGCCTACCAGGCGTACGAGGAGGTCGTCGCCTCCGACCGCTGGGCGGCCCTGGAGTCCGCCGGCGCCAACCGGCAGCGCCCGCTGTGGGCCTCCACCGGCGTGAAGGACCCCAGCTACCCCGACACCCTCTACGTCACCGGGCTGGTCGCCCCGAACACGGTGAACACCATGCCGGAGGCCACTTTGGAGGCCTTCGGCGACCACGGCGAGATCACCGGCGACACCGTGCGCGGCACCTATGAGCAGGCCCGCGCCGACCTCGACGCGATCGCGAAGCTCGGCATCGGCTACGACGAGGTCGTCGAGCAGCTCGAGGTCGAGGGCGTGGAGAAGTTCGAGCAGGCCTGGACCGGCCTGCTGGCCTCCACCGAGGCCGAGCTGAAGCGCCTCGCGCCGAAGGAGGCATAGAGCAGGTGAGCAGCGCAGCCAACCCGCTGCGTGACGCACAGGACCGGCGGCTCCCGCGCATCGCGGGGCCGTCGGGCCTGGTGATCTTCGGCGTCACAGGCGATTTGTCACGAAAAAAGCTGATGCCCGCCGTCTACGACCTGGCGAACCGGGGCCTGCTCCCACCGGGCTTCTCCCTCGTCGGCTTCGCCCGCCGCGAGTGGGAGGACCAGGACTTCTGCGAGGTCGTGCACGACTCGGTCAAACAGTACGCCCGCACCCCCTTCCGCGAGGAGGTCTGGCGGCAGCTCGGCGAGGGGATGCGCTTCGTCCCCGGCGTCTTCGACGACGACGACGCGTTCGCCCGGCTGAAGTCCACCATCGAGGAGCTGGACAAGTCCCGCGGCACCGGGGGCAACTTCGCGTTCTACCTCTCGGTACCGCCGAAGTTCTTCCCCACCGTCCTGGAACAGCTCAAGAAGCACCAGCTGTCCGAGGCACCCGACGGCTCCTGGCGCCGCGCGGTCATCGAGAAGCCCTTCGGCCACGACCTGGCCAGCGCCCAGGAGCTGAACCGGGTCGTGCACCGGGTCTTCCGCCAGTCCGACGTCTTCCGGATCGACCACTACCTGGGCAAGGAGACCGTCCAGAACATCCTGGCGCTGCGCTTCGCCAACACGCTGTTCGAGCCCCTGTGGAACCGCTCCTACGTGGACCACGTGCAGATCACGATGGCCGAGGACATCGGCATCGGCGGCCGCGCGGGCTACTACGACGGCATCGGCGCCGCGCGCGACGTCATCCAGAACCACCTGCTCCAGCTGCTGGCCCTGACCGCGATGGAGGAGCCCGTCTCCTTCGACGCCAAGGCGCTGGTCACCGAGAAGCTGAAGGTGCTCAACGCGGTGCGGCTGCCCGGGGACCTGGGCCGGCACACCGTGCGCGGCCAGTACCGGGCGGGCTGGCAGGGTGGCGAGAAGGTGCCCGGCTACCTGGAGGAGGAGGGCATCGACCCGGCCTCCCGGACGGACACCTACGCCGCCATCAAGCTGGAGATCGACAACCGCCGCTGGGCGGGGGTCCCCTTCTACCTGCGCACGGGCAAGCGGCTGGGCCGCCGGGTCACCGAGATCGCGGTGGTCTTCCAGCGCGCCCCCTACTCCCCCTTCGACGCCACCGACACCCGGGAACTGGGCCAGAACGCCCTGGTCATCCGGGTGCAGCCGGACGAGGGCGTCATGATCCGGTTCGGCTCCAAGGTGCCCGGCACCTCGATGGAGATCCGCGACGTCACGATGGACTTCGCCTACGGCGAGTCCTTCACCGAGTCCAGTCCCGAGGCGTACGAGAGGCTCATCCTGGACGTGCTGCTGGGCGACGCCAACCTCTTCCCCCGGCACCAGGAGGTCGAGCGCTCCTGGGAGATCCTGGACCCGGTCGAGGAGTACTGGGACGCGCACGGCAGGCCCGAGCCGTACACCGCCGGGACCTGGGGCCCCCAGGCGGCCGACGAGATGCTCGCACGCGACGGACGGAGCTGGCGGCGGCCATGAACATCGACCTCACGGACACCACGTCCGGCCGGATCAACGCGGCTCTGGTGCGAGCGCGGCGGGCGATGGGCAGCCCGGCCGTCGGGATGGTGCTCACCCTCGTCATCGTCACGGACGAGGGCAGCCACTACGACGCGCTGAAGGCAGCCAGCGACGCGTCGAAGGAGCATCCCTCGCGCATCCTCGTCGTGGTGCGGCGTCCGGGCCGCTCGCCCCGCGACCGGGCCATGGCCCGGCTCGACGCCGAGGTGCGGGTGGGCGGCGAGACCGGCACCGGGGAGACGGTCCTGCTGCGCCTCCACGGCGAGCTGGCGAACCACGCCCACAGCGTCGTCCTGCCCCTGCTGCTGCCGGACGCGCCGGTCGTCCTGTGGTGGCCGGCCGACCCGCCCGAGTACCCCTCGAAGGATCCGCTGGGCGCCCTGGCCCAGCGGCGCATCACCGACGCGGCGGAGACCGAGGACCCGGTCGCGGCCCTCAGGGGGCGCGCCGCCTCCTACGCACCGGGCGACACCGACCTGGCCTGGACCCGTGTCACCCTGTGGCGCAGCGTGCTGGCCGCCGCCCTGGACCAGAAGCAGGCCCGCGTGACCCGGGCGGTGGTCGAGGGCGAGGAGTACAACCCCAGCTCGGAGCTGCTGGCGCTGTGGCTGGCCGACCGTCTGGGCGTCCCCGTCGAACGTGTGCTCTCCGGCGGCCCCGGCATCACGGCGGTGCGGCTGGCGACGGAGGAGGGCGACATCTGCCTGGAGCGCGGCGACGGTTCGCTGGCGACGCTCTCGGTGCCGGGCCAGCCGGACCGGAGCGTGGCCCTGCACCGGCGCTCCACGGCCGAGCTGATCGCCGAGGAGCTGCGGCGCCTGGACCCGGACGAGACCTACGCGGGCGCCGTCCGCTTCGGCCTCGACCGCCTGGTGCGCGGGCAGGTCGCGCAGGTGGAGGCGGTCGAGGCGGCGCAGGCTCAGGCGCAGGCGGAGGCGGCGCGGGCACCGGGCGGGGAGCAGGCTCCCCCGCAGATCGTCGTCCACCCGGACAAGGAGCGGATGGCCCGGGCCACGGCCGCACGCCTGATCACCGCGATCGTGGACGCGCAGGCCGCCCGCGGCCGGGCCCATGTCGCCCTGACCGGGGGCCGGGGTGGTAACGCCCTGCTCGCCGCCCTGGCGCAGGCCCCGGGACGCAGCGGCGTGGACTGGTCCCGCGTCGACCTGTGGTGGGGCGACGAGCGGTTCCTGCCCGAGGGCGACCCGGACCGCAACCACACCCAGGCCCGCGAGGCGGTCCTGGACGCGCTCCCCCTGGAGCCGTCGCGCGTCCACCCGATGCCCGCCGGTGACGGTCCGCACGGCGACGACGTGGACGCGGCCGCCGAGGCGTACGCGGCGGAGCTGGCCGCGGCCGCCGGTGAGAGCGGTCCCGGCGGCGGTACGGGCGGGGACGGTACGGGCGGGGCGGTACCCGCCTTCGACGTGCTGCTGCTGGGACTGGGCCCGGACACCCATGTGGCCTCGCTCTTCCCCGGCCATCCGGCCGTGCGGGAGACCGGGCGAACGGTCGTCGGCGTACGGCGGGCGCCCAAACCGCCGCCGACCCGGATCTCCCTCACCCTCCCGGCCCTCCGGGCGGCCCGGGAGGTCTGGCTGCTGGCGGCGGGCGAGGACAAGGCCGAGGCGGCGGCCGACGCGCTGACCGCCGGCGATCCGGCACGGACCCCCGCGGCGGGCGCCCGCGGGCACGAGCGCACCCTGTGGATCCTCGACGAGAAGGCGGCGGCCCGCCTGCCCGAGTCGGTCCGGAGCTGACGCCCGCCGCAGGGACCCGTACCGAACGCGGCGGCCCCGCTCCCCCCGGAACTCGCCGGAGGGAGCGGGGCCGCCGCCGTGATCACGGTGGGGGCCCCTCCGGGCCCGCCGGTCTCTGCCGGACCTGCTGGGTCAGTCCCGGCCGCGCAGCGAGCGGTAGCGGGCCACCAGGGCCGCCGTGGAGGCGTCCAGCCCCTCCACCTCGGCGCCCTCGGTCAGCGCGGGCTCGATGCGCTTGGCGAGCACCTTGCCCAGCTCCACGCCCCACTGGTCGAAGGAGTCGATGTCCCACACCGCGCCCTGGACGAACACCTTGTGCTCGTAGAGCGCGACGAGCTGCCCCAGCACCGACGGGGTCAGCTCGGAGGCCAGGATCGTCGTCGTGGGGCGGTCGCCGCGGAACGTGCGGTGCGGGACCTGCTCCTCGGCGACTCCCTCGGCGCGGACCTCCTCGGCGGTCTTGCCGAAGGCGAGTGCCTGGCCCTGGGCGAAGAGGTTGGCCATCAGCAGGTCGTGCTGGGCCGCCGGCGCGGGCTCCAGGCCCGCCACGGGCCGCGCGAAGCCGATCAGGTCCGCCGGGACCAGCTTGGTGCCCTGGTGCAGCAGCTGGAAGTAGGCGTGCTGGCCGTTGGTACCGGGGGTGCCCCACACCACCGGGCCGGTCTGCCAGTCCACCGGCTCGCCCCGCCGGTCCACGGACTTGCCGTTGGACTCCATGTCGAGCTGCTGGAGGTAGGCGGTGAACTTCGACAGGTAGTGGCTGTAGGGCAGCACCGCGTGCGACTGCGCGTCGAAGAAGGCGCCGTACCAGATGCCCAGCAGGCCCAGCAGCAGCGGGGCGTTCTCCTCGGGCGGCGCGGTGCGGAAGTGCTCGTCGACGGTGCGGAAGCCGTCGAGCATCTCGCGGAAACGGTCCGGGCCGATGGCGATCATGAGGGAGAGGCCGATGGCCGAGTCGTACGAGTAGCGCCCGCCGACCCAGTCCCAGAACTCGAACATGTTCGTGGTGTCGATGCCGAACTCCGCGACCGCCTCGGCGTTCGTCGACAGCGCCACGAAGTGCTTGGCGACCGCCTCCCTCCCCGCGCCCAGACCGGTCAGCAGCCACTCCCGGGCGGAGGTGGCGTTGGTGATGGTCTCGATCGTGGTGAAGGTCTTGGAGGCGACGACGAACAGTGTCCGGGCCGGGTCCAGGCCCTGCAGCGCCTCGTGCAGGTCCGCGCCGTCCACGTTGGAGACGAAGCGGACGTCCAGCTCCCGGTCGGTGTAGGCACGCAGCGCCTCGAAGGCCATCGCCGGGCCCAGGTCGGATCCGCCGATGCCGATGTTGACGATGTGCCTGACGGGCAGGCCGGTGAGCCCGGCCCACTTCCCGGCCCGCACCGCCTCGGCGAAGGCGGACATCCGGTCGAGCACGGCGTGGACGGCGGGCACGACGTTTCTCCCGCCCTCCCCGTCCCCGGCGTTCCCCCCGTTCCCCCCGTCCACCTCGATCACCGCGTCGCGCGGGGCGCGCAGGGCGGTGTGGAGGACGGCCCGGTCCTCGGTGGTGTTGATCCGCTCGCCGCGGAACATCGCGTCCCGCAGCCGCGCCACCCCGGTCGCCTCGGCCAGCTCGCGCAGCAGCCGCAGGGTCTCGTCCGTGACCAGGTTCTTGGAGTAGTCCAGGTACAGGTCGCCGACCCGGACGCCGTAGCGCTCGCCGCGCCGCGGGTCGGCGGCGAACAGCTCGCGCAGGTGCACCTCCCCCAGTTCCTCACGGTGCCTGGCCAGCGCCTGCCACTGCGGCATCCGGTCGAGCCTGCCGCGGCCTTCAGCGTTCATCTGGGAAATCAGTCCATTCCTGTCGTACGGACCCCGCCGCGTCCAACCTAATGGAACGACGGCCCGGCCGCGCGCCCCGTGAGGGCGTACGGCCGGGCCGTCGTGCGCCGTTGTCCGGCCGGCCGGCCGGTGTTCAGATCTCCCCGCGGAGCTTGGCCAGCGCCTCGGCGAGGATCGCCTCGCCGTCGGCGTCGCTGCGCCGCTCGCGCACGTAGGCGAGGTGGGTCTTGTACGGCTCGGTGCGCGGCGGGTCCGGCGGGTTGTCCCGGTCCTTGCCGGCCGGGAAGCCGCAGCGAGGGCAGTCCCAGGTGTCCGGGATCTGCGCGTCGCTGGCGAAGCTGGGTTGGGTCTCGTGCCCGTTGGAGCACCAGAAGGAGATGCGCAGGCGCGGCGCGGACTCGCCTCGCTCGGCCTCCCCCATCGGCCCCGCTCCGACCCGGCTTCCCCGGATCGCGTTGCCACTTGCCACGGTCGTAACTCCCTGCCTTCACGGTGCCGCGGAGCATCGACAGGCCGCTCCGCTGCGGGTGCCCCAGTGTACGTAGGGCCCAACGCGCGTCCACAGACCCGAGTTGCGGCCCCCTTCGGACCCTGCGGGCGCGAACCTCATGATAGGCCGGGAAGGCGACACGGCGTCAGACCGCGGCGACCGCCGTCACGCGACAGACGCCGGCGGGCGTCGGCAGGCGTCGGCGGCCTCAGCCGTCGAGCTTCATCAGGATGCCGAGCGCCACGATGATGGCGAACCAGATCAGGCCCACCACGACCGTGATGCGGTCGAGGTTGCGCTCGGCGACCGAGGAACCGCCGACGGAGGACTGCATGCCGCCGCCGAACATGTCGGAGAGGCCGCCGCCCTTCCCCTTGTGCATCAGCACGAGCAGCATCAGCAGCAGGCTGAAGACGATGAGGGCGATGGAGAACCCCAGGATCACGGCTGGACCAACTCTCTCGGACGGATGACGGGAACTGTCGGGACTTGCAGGGTACGGGGCCGGGAGGCGCTGTGCGTGCTCGCTCCCGGCCCCGACAGGGTACGACGTGGACGGCCCGCCGTCACTCGCCGGCGGCGGTCGCCGACGGCCCTACTGGTCGCGGAACCGGACGATCTTCACGAACTCGTCCACGTCCAGCGCGGCCCCGCCGACCAGGGCGCCGTCCACGTCCGGCTGAGCCATGATCGCGGCGACGTTCCCGGA
Organism: Streptomyces mangrovi; assembly: GCF_900114215.1. Taxonomy (GTDB): domain Bacteria; phylum Actinomycetota; class Actinomycetes; order Streptomycetales; family Streptomycetaceae; genus Streptomyces; species Streptomyces barkulensis. Next base: position 134,092 of record NZ_FOSG01000003.1, read on the forward strand.
CTTCACCGAGCCGCCGTACTGGATGCGGACCCCGTCGGCCAGCTCGCGGTCGTACAGCTCGGCCAGGCGGCCCCGGATCGCGCCGCACACCTCCTGGGCGTCCTCGGGGGTGGCGACCTCGCCGGTGCCGATCGCCCACACCGGCTCGTAGGCGATCACGATACGGGCGGCCTGGTCGGCGGGGATGTCCGCCAGCGCGCCGTCGACCTGGGCGAGGGTGTGGGCGACCTGGTCGCCGGCCTTGCGGACCTCCAGGCCCTCGCCGACGCACAGGATCGGGGTCAGGTCGTTCAGGTAGGCCGCCTTGACCTTGGCGTTGCACAGTTCGTCGGTCTCGCCGTGGTACTGGCGCCGCTCGGAGTGGCCGATGGCCACGTAGGTGCAGTTGAGCTTCGCCAGCATCGCCCCGGACACCTCGCCGGTGTACGCGCCGGAGACGTGCGCCGAGATGTCCTGGGCGCCGTAGCGGATCTTCAGCTTGTCGCCGTCGACCAGGGTCTGCACCGAGCGCAGGTCGGTGAAGGGCGGCAGGACGGCGACCTCGACGGCCTCGTGGTCCTTGTCGTTCAGGGCGAAGGCGAGCTTCTGGAGGTGGGCGATGGCCTCCAGGTGGTTGAGGTTCATCTTCCAGTTGCCCGCCATCAGCGGGGTGCGGTTTGCCATGGGTGGAGGTGCCTTTCAGTTCGCTCCGCCGCGGCAGCGGCTCGTGTCGCTGTCGCCCGCGCGGCGCGGGGGCGCGGGCATCGTGGTCGTTCGCGGCCCGGCGGCCGCGGGTGCTCCCCGGATGCGCCGGGAGACCCGGCGCACCGGGTCAGTCCTCCAGCGCGGCGAGGCCGGGGAGCGTCTTGCCCTCGAGGTACTCGAGGCTGGCGCCGCCCCCGGTGGAGATGTGACCGAAGGCCTCCTCGTCGAAGCCCAGGATGCGGACGGCCGCCGCGGAGTCCCCGCCCCCGACGACGGTGAAGGCCGGGCTGTCGATCAGTGCCTGGGCCACGGCCCGGGTGCCCTCGGCGTAGTCCGGGTGCTCGAAGACGCCCATCGGGCCGTTCCAGAAGACAGTGGCCGCGTCGGCGAGCTTGGCGGCGTACAGCTCCTGGCTGCGGGGGCCGATGTCCAGCCCCATCAGGCCGGACGGGATGGCGTCCGCGGCCACGGTGACGGGCTCGGAGGGCGCCTTGGTGCTCAGGTCCGGGAATCCGGCGGCGGCCACCACGTCGACGGGGAGGACGAACTCCACGCCGCGCTCCTCGGCACGCTTGAGGTAGCCCTGGACGGCCGGGATCTGGTCCTCCTGGAGCAGCGAGGCACCGATCTCGTGCCCCTGGGCCTTCAGGAAGGTGTAGGCCATGCCGCCGCCGACGAGGATGCGGTCGGCGCGCTCCAGCAGGTGGTCGATGACGCCGAGCTTGTCGGAGACCTTCGCGCCGCCCAGGACCACGGCGTAGGGGCGCTCGACGTCGTCGGTGAGCTTGCGCAGGACGCCGACCTCGGTGGCGATGAGGCCGCCGGCGGCGTGCGGCAGCCGTGCCGGGAGGTCGTAGACGGAGGCGTGGCGGCGGTGCACCGCGCCGAAGCCGTCGCCGACGTAGACGTCGGCGAGGGCCGCCAGGCTGTCGGCGAAGGCGCCGCGCTCGGCGTCGTCCTTGCTGGTCTCGCCGGCGTTGAAGCGCAGGTTCTCCAGTACCGCGACCTGTCCGTCGGCGAGGGCGCCGACGGTGGACTTCGCGGACTCGCCGACGGTGTCGGTGGCGAACGCGACCTCCCTGCCCAGCAGTTCACCCAGTCGCCCGGCCACGGGGGCGAGGGAGAACCGCGGGTCCGGGGCGCCCTTGGGGCGGCCCAGGTGGGAGGCGACGATCACCCTGGCGCCGGCCTCGGCCAGTCTGCCGATCGTCGGGACGGCGGCGCGGATGCGGCCGTCGTCGGTGATGGCCCCTGAATCGAGCGGCACGTTCAGATCGGCGCGGACGAAGACCCGCCTGCCCGCGACACCGAGGTCGTCGATCGTCTTCATGGTGTGGCTCCGTGGTGGTCTGCTCGGTGGTTTGCACGGTCGCCGGCCCTGCGGCCGGTCATCGCGAGGCGGGGCCCGCGGGGCGCGTCATCGCGCCCCGCGAACCCCGCCGCGTCACGTCTCGGCGCTGTTGTCCGGCAGCGTGGTCAGAGCCGCTCGCCGACGTAGACCGTCAGGTCCACCAGGCGGTTGGAGTAGCCCCACTCGTTGTCGTACCAGCCGACGATCTTGACCTGCTTGCCCTGGACCATGGTCAGGGAGGAGTCGAAGGTGCAGGAGGCCGGCCAGTTGACGATGTCCGAGGAGACGATCGGGTCCTCGGTGTACTCCAGGACGCCCTTCAGCCGGCCCTCGGCGGCCTTCTGGAAGGCGGCGTTGACCTCGTCCTTGCCGACCTCGCGGTCGAGCTCCAGCACGAGGTCGGTGACCGAGCCGGTCGGGACCGGGACGCGCATGGCGATGCCGTCCAGCTTGCCCTTGAGCTGCGGCAGGACCAGGGCGGTGGCCTTGGCGGCGCCGGTCGAGGTCGGGATGATGTTCTCGGCCGCGGCGCGGGCACGACGCAGGTCCTTGTGCGGGAAGTCCAGGATGCGCTGGTCGTTGGTGTACGCGTGGACGGTCGTCATCATGCCCTTGACGATGCCGAAGTTCTCGTCCATCACCATGGCCATCGGCGCCACGCAGTTGGTGGTGCAGGAGGCGTTGGAGACGACGTGGTGCTTCTCGGCGTCGTAGGCCTCGTGGTTGACGCCCATGACGACGGTGATGTCCTCGTTCTTGGCCGGGGCCGAGATGAGGACCTTCTTCGCGCCCGCCGCCAGGTGCTTGGCGGCGTCCTCGCGCTTGGTGAAGATGCCGGTGGACTCGATGACGATGTCGGCGCCGAGCTCGCCCCACGGGAGGGCGGCCGGGTCGCGCTCGGCCATCGTCCTGAAGGTCTGGCCGCCCACCGTGATGGTGTCGGCGGTGTGGCTGACCTCCTGCTTCAGACGGCCCAGGATGCTGTCGTACTTCAGCAGGTGGACAAGGGTCGCGTTGTCGGTCAGGTCGTTGACACCGACGATCTCGACGTCCGCGCCCTGCTCCAGAAGAGCGCGGAAGTAGTTCCGTCCGATGCGGCCGAAGCCGTTGATGCCTACGCGGATCGTCACGAACCGATCTCCTCGCTAGGTACGCCGGTGCGGACACCGGCGAAGCTGTTTGGGATGTCCCCGACCACCTCCGACCCTACCGCGCCGGATGCCCGCGAGTGACATCGGCCACCCGCCGTGTGCGGTGTGGCGCACCGGTGGCAGGACGTACCCGCGAGGGCGCCCGGCAGACATCCCCGGCACCCGGATCCACGGCCGCGCGCCGCGAAACGCCCGGCCCGCGGGCCGCGAAAGGCGCGGCGCGCGGGGGCGGCGCGCAGAGGCGTCGGACGGACGGCCGGGGCTCCCGAGACCCGCTCAGCCGACCATCTCCTCCGTCAGGTTCGACTCGGTGCCCGGGATGCCCAGGTCGGCGGCGCGCTTGTCGGCCATGGCCAGCAGCCGCCGGATACGCCCGGCGACGGCGTCCTTGGTCAGCGGCGGATCGGCCAGCGCGCCCAGCTCCTCCAGGGACGCCTGCTTGTGCTCCATGCGCAGCCGGCCGGCCGCGGCCAGATGCTCGGGCACCTCGTCGCCCAGGATCTCCAGCGCGCGCTGCACCCGGGCCCCGGCCGCGACGGCGGCGCGGGCCGAGCGGCGCAGGTTGGCGTCGTCGAAGTTGGCCAGGCGGTTGGCGGTGGCCCGCACCTCGCGGCGCATCCGCCGCTCCTCCCACGCCAGCACCGACTCGTGGGCGCCCAGCCGGGTCAGCAGCGCGCCGATGGCGTCGCCGTCCCGGACGACGACCCGGTCCACACCGCGCACCTCGCGCGCCTTCGCCGCGATCTGCAGGCGGCGGGCGGCGCCGACGAGGGCGAGGGCGGCCTCGGGGCCGGGACAGGTGACCTCCAGGGAGGAGGAGCGTCCGGGCTCGGTGAGCGAGCCGTGCGCCAGGAAGGCGCCGCGCCAGGCGGCCTCGGCGTCGCAGGTGGCCCCGGAGACCACCTGCGGCGGCAGACCGCGCACCGGGCGGCCGCGGCCGTCGACCAGCCCCGTCTGCCGGGCGAGCTGATCACCGCCCGCCACCACCCGTACGACGTAGCGGCTGCCGCGGCGCAGCCCGCCGGGGGCCATGACCACCAGGTCGGAGGCATGGCCGAAGATCTCCAGGACGTCCTTGCGGAGTCTGCGTGCGGCGATGCCGGTGTCCAGCTCGGCCTCGATCACGATGCGGCCGCTCACCAGGTGCAGTCCGCCGGCGAACCGCAGGATGGAGGAGACCTCCGACTTCCGGCAGCAGGTCCGGGTGACGGGTAGCCGGGAGATCTCGTCCTTCACCGCTGCCGTCATCGCCATGGGCCGATCCTTCCATGCATTCGAAAAATCCGGTCGTACGCGGCGGCCAGCAGCTCCGGGTCGTGCCGGGGGGCTCCGCCCGGGGCGGCCACCGGTGCCAGCTCGACCGTGCCGCCCAGACGCCGGGCGGCGTCACGGAGGCCCTCCTCGTCGGGCACGGCGGCCCGGTCGGCCAGCACCACGTCGAAGGTGAGTTTAGGGGCGTGTCGGGCCAAAACCTCCAAATGACGCTGCGGGGAGAAGCCGTCGGTCTCTCCCGGCTGCGGCGCGAGGTTGAGCGAGAGCACCCGGCGCGCCCTGGTCTCGGTGAGCGCCTGGAGGAGTTCGGGGACCAGCAGGTGGGGGATGACCGAGGAGAACCACGAGCCGGGGCCGAGTACCACCCAGTCCGCGTCGAGGACCGCCTCGACGGCCTCGGGGACGGCGGGCGGATCGTGCGGGACGAGGTGCACCTGCCGCACCTCGCCGGGGGTGAGGGCGACGGTGGCCTGGCCCCGGACGGTGGTGACCTCCCGCGGGCGCGCCGGGTCGTGGCCGCGCACCAGGGCCCGCAGCTCCAGCGGGACGGCGGACATCGGCAGCACCCGGCCGTGCGCGCCCAGCAGCCTGCCCACCAGGTCCAGGGCCTGGACGTGGTCGCCGAGCTGTTCCCACAGGGCGACGATCAGCAGGTTGCCCACCGCGTGCTCGTGCAGGTCGCCCCTGCTGACGAAGCGGTGCTGGATGACCCGGGCCCAGGTCTGGCCCCACTCGTCGTCGCCGCACAGCGCGGCCAGGGCCTTGCGCAGATCACCGGGGGGCAGGACGCCCAGTTCGTCGCGGAGCCGCCCGCTGGAGCCGCCGTCGTCGGCGACGGTGACCACCGCGGTCAGATCGCGGGTGATCCGGCGCAGCGCGGCCAGCGAGGCGGACAGGCCCATGCCGCCGCCGAGCGCCACCACCTTCGGGGTCCCGCCACGGGCCCTGCGGGTGGTGACCAGGCGCCGCAGTCTGCGGGTGCGGACGGTCACTCGCGTCCCATGTCCCGGTGTACGACGACCGTCTCGACGCCCTCGGCGGCCAGCCGGGCGGCCAGCTTCTCGGACATCGCCACACTGCGGTGCTTGCCGCCGGTGCAGCCGACCGCGACGGTCACATAGCGCTTGCCCTCGCGGCGGTAGCCGGCGGCGATGAGCTGGAGCAGTTCGGCGTAGCGGTCCAGGAACTCCTTGGCGCCGGGCTGGTTGAAGACGTACTGGGAGACCTCCTCGTTGAGGCCGGTGTACGGCCGCAGTCCCGGCACCCAGTGCGGGTTGGGCAGGAAGCGGCAGTCGACCACGAGGTCGGCGTCGACGGGGAGGCCGTACTTGTAGCCGAAGGACATCACCGTCGCCCGCAGCTCGGGCTCCTCCTCGCCGGCGAACTGGGCGTCGAGCTTGGCCCGCAGCTCGTGGACGTTGAGTGCGGAGGTGTCGATGACCAGGTCGGCGTCGCCCCGCAGCTCGCGCAGCAGGTCGCGCTCGGCGGCGATGCCGTCCACGATGCGCCCGTCGCCCTGGAGCGGATGGGGACGGCGCACCGACTCGAAACGGCGCACCAGGGCGTCGTCGGACGCCTCCAGGAAGACGATCCGGCGGGTGACGTTCTTGGCGTCGAGGTCGGCGAGGGACTCGCGCAGGTTGTCGAAGAAGCGACGGCCGCGGACGTCGACGACGACGGCGATCTTGGCCACGTTGCCCTGCGAGCGGGCGCCGAGGTCGACCATGGTCGGGATCAGGGCGGGCGGCAGGTTGTCCACCACGAACCACCCGAGGTCCTCCAGGCACTTGGCGGCGGTGCTGCGGCCGGCGCCGGACATGCCGGAGATGATCACCAGCTCGGGGATGGCGGCGGTGCCGTCGCCTCCGTTTCCCGCGGTCTCCGCGACCGCTCCCGTACTCGTACCCGTGGCCACCTGCGCTCCGTCTCCCATGTGCTCGTTCATCGCGCTCTCCCCCGCCCGCCTGTGCCGTTCCGCTTGTCGATCGCCGGTGTCCTACTGGTCTTCCCGGTCTTCCAGGATCTCACCTGTGGCGGTGTTCACCGCCGGAGCGGCCGGAGCCGCCTGGGCCAGGGCCGCGGCGACGGCCTCGGCGGTCTTGCGTCCGACACCCGGGACCTCGCAGATCTGCTCGACGGTGGCGGCCCGCAGCCGCCTGACCGAGCCGAAGTGCTTGACCAGGGCCTGTTTGCGGGACTCCCCGAGGCCGTGGACGGCGTCCAGCGGGCTCGCCTTCAGCGCCCGCGACCGCTTGCCGCGCTGGTAGCGGATGGCGAAGCGGTGCGCCTCGTCGCGGACCCGCTGGAGCATGTACAGGCCCTCGCTGGTCCGGGGCAGGACCACCGGGTCGTCCTCGCCGGGCAGCCACACCTCCTCCAGGCGCTTGGCCAGCCCGCACACGGCCACGTCGTCGATCCCCAGTTCGTCCAGGGCGCGCCGCGCGGCGGCGACCTGCGGCTGCCCACCGTCGACCACGACCAGCTGCGGCGGGTAGGCGAACTTCGGCGCCCTGCTCCGGCCTCCCTCCTCGGCCGGGGCCGGCCCGTCCGGCCCGTCCGCGGCGTCCGCGGCGCTCGCACCGACCGCACCGCCCGGTGCGGCCCCGGGCCCACCGCTCCCGTGGCTCTCCCCGTTCTCCCCGTCCTCCCCGGTGGCCCACTCGCCCGTGCGCTGCCTCTCCTGGAGGTAGCGGCGGAAGCGGCGGGAGACCACCTCGTGCATGGAGCGGACGTCGTCCTGGCCTGCGAAGCCCTTGATCTGGAAGCGGCGGTACTCGCTCTTGCGGGCCAGCCCGTCCTCGAAGACCACCATCGAGGCCACCACGTCCTCGCCCTGGAGGTGGGAGATGTCGAAGCACTCGATGCGCAGCGGGGCCGAGTCCAGCCCGAGGGCCTCGGCGATCTCCTCCAGCGCGCGGGAGCGGGTGGTCAGGTCGGAGGCGCGCCTGGTCTTGTGCAGGGCCAGGGCCTGCTGGGCGTTGCGCCGCACCGTCTCCATCAGGGCGCGCTTGTCGCCGCGCCGCGGCACGCGCAGGTCCACGGCCGCGCCGCGCCGGCCGGCCAGCCACGCGGTGAGCGGCTCCACCGGGTCGGGCAGGGCGGGGACCAGGACCTCCCGGGGCACGGCGTCGCCGCTCTCCTCGCCGTAGAGCTGCTGGAGGGCGTGCTCGACCAGGCCGGCGGTGGTGACCTCCTCCACCTTGTCGGTGACCCAGCCGCGCTGGCCGCGCACCCGTCCGCCGCGGACGTGGAAGATCTGGACGGCGGCCTCCAGTTCGTCCTCGGCGACCGCGACCAGATCGGCGTCGGTGGCATCGGTGAGGACGACGGCGTTCTTCTCCATCGCCCGCTTCAGCGCCTCGATGTCGTCGCGCAGCCGGGCGGCCCTCTCGTACTCCATCTCCTCGGCCGCCCGCTGCATCTCCCGCTCCAGGCGGCGCAGGTGGGCGCCCGTACGGCCGGCCATGAAGTCGCAGAACTCCTCGGCCAGCCGCCGGTGCTCCTCGGCGTCGACCCGGCCGACGCAGGGCGCCGAGCACTTGCCGATGTAGCCGAGCAGGCAGGGGCGGCCGATCTGGGCGGAGCGCTTGAAGACCCCGGCCGAGCAGGTGCGCACCGGGAAGACGCGCAGCATCAGGTCGACGGTCTCGCGGATGGCCCAGGCGTGCGCGTACGGCCCGAAGTAACGCACGCCCTTCTTCTTGGGCCCGCGCATCACCTGCACGCGCGGGAACTCCTCGTTCATCGTCACCGCGAGGGACGGGTAGCTCTTGTCGTCGCGGTACTTGACGTTGAAGCGCGGGTCGAACTCCTTGATCCAGGAGTACTCCAGCTGGAGCGCCTCGACCTCGGTGGAGACCACCGTCCACTCCACGGAGGCGGCCGTGGTGACCATGGTGCGGGTGCGCGGGTGGAGGCCGGTCAGGTCCTGGAAGTAGTTGGCCAGGCGCTGGCGCAGGCTCTTCGCCTTCCCGACGTAGATCACCCGGCCGTGTTCGTCGCGGAACTTGTAGACCCCCGGGGAGTCGGGGATCTCTCCAGGCCTGGGGCGGTAGCTGGAGGGGTCTGCCATGGCGCCCACCTTACTGGCGGCCTGCGACACACCGGGCCGGCGGCGGCACGCCCCGCCGCCGGGCGGGGTTCGTCACCAGCCGCGCTCGCGCCACTGAGCCAGGTGGGGGCGCTCGGCGCCCAGGGTGGTGTCGGCGCCGTGGCCGGGGTAGACCCAGGTCTCGTCGGGGAGCTCGCCGAAGAGTTTGGTCTCCACATCGTTCAGCAGCGTGGTGAACGCCTCGGCGTCGCCGCGGGTGTTGCCGACTCCGCCGGGGAAGAGGCAGTCGCCGCTGAACAGGTGCGGATGGCCGTGGGGGTCGTCGTAGACGAGCGCGATGGAACCGGGGGTGTGTCCCCGCAGACGGCGGGCGGTGAGCGTGACGCGGCCGACGGTCACGGTGTCGCCGTCCTCCAGGGGCACGTCGGTGGGCACCGGGATGCCCTCGGTGTCATAGCGCCCGGCGTAGGTGCGCGCGCCGGTGGCCCGGACGACGGTGTCGAGCGCCTGCCAGTGGTCGCCGTGCCGGTGGGTGGTGACGACCGAGCCGATGCCGTCCTCGCCGATGAGGCCCAGCAGGGTGTCGGGCTCGTTGGCCGCGTCGATCATGAGCTGTTCACCGGTGGCGCGGCAGCGCAGCAGATAGGCGTTGTTCTCCATCGGGCCGACCGCGGCCTTGGAGATCACCAGGTCGGTCAGCTCGTGGACGTCCGGCGGACCGCCGACCGCGACTTCTCCTGTGTACGGCATGGGCTGTGCGACTCCTTCCGGAAGGGGGACGCGGTCGGCGATCAGTGTGTCAGAGGGGCGGCAGCGCGGGCAGGTCCGCCGCGGAGGCGGTGAGTCCGGCGCCGTCGGTGCGTCCCGTGAGCCAGCCGACGAGCGCGGTGGGCGAACCGGCTACGGTCACCGCCGGCTCCCCCTGCCCGGCCGCGCGGCCGGTGCGCAGGACCCGGCCGTCCTCCACCCTCATCTCCACGGGCTCCACCCCGGGGTGCCCCGCGAACCGCCGGGCCATGTTCTCCAGCTCGCGGTCGGTGAAGGAGGCGGGCATGTCCGCCAGCCCGTATCCGACGCCGAGGTCGACATGGTGCAGCTCGATCTCGATCCGGCGGCGGAAGGGGAGGGAGGAGGCGAGGTCGGTGACGCCGTTGCGCAGTTCGACGGTGGCGCCCCACTGCTCGCCGGTGAGCCGGGCCATCGCCTCGTCCAGGCGGGCGGCGCTGCCGCTCAGGTCCTCCAGCTGGGCCGCCAGGGGACGGGGTGCGTCGCGCTCGATGTCGGCCTCGCGGGCCTCGGCGCTGAGGTACATGGGGCGGCCGGCCAGCACGTTGACCAGGGCGTCGGCGTTGCGGGCGAGGTGGGCGAGGACATGGCCCCGGGTCCAGCCCGGCAGCTTCGAGGGGACGGCCAGGGCGGCGTCGTCCAGCTTCCGGACGGCGGCCAGGAGGCGGTCGGTGGACTCCCGCAGGGCGGCGGTGTCGGCGACGGGGTCGGCAGCGGGACCGGCGGAGCCGGCGGCAGGCACAGTCATGATCCAAAGCTATCGCCACCACTCCTTCGGGTGAAGGAGAGACGGAAGCTCCATAAATCGAATACGCGTGCTATAGGCTCGCGATGCGCCCCGGGCACGACGCCAGGGCTGCGCTACCCCATACCCTTGGGCAGGGGCTCCGGGCAGGTGTCCGGCCCCCTACATCCCACACGAAAGGTGCCAATCGGCGTGGCCGACCGTCTCATCGTCCGTGGGGCTCGCGAGCACAATCTCAAGAACGTCTCGCTCGACCTCCCCCGCGACTCCCTCATCGTCTTCACCGGGCTGTCGGGGTCGGGCAAGTCCTCGCTCGCCTTCGACACCATCTTCGCCGAGGGGCAGCGTCGCTACGTGGAGTCGCTGTCCTCCTACGCCCGGCAGTTCCTGGGGCAGATGGACAAGCCCGACGTGGACTTCATCGAGGGTCTGTCCCCGGCGGTCTCCATCGACCAGAAGTCCACCTCCCGCAACCCCCGCTCGACGGTCGGCACCATCACGGAGGTCTACGACTACCTGCGGCTGCTGTTCGCGCGGGTCGGCAAGCCACACTGCCCCGAGTGCGGGCGCCCGATCGCCCGGCAGTCCCCCCAGGCGATCGTGGACAAGGTGCTCTCCCTGACGGAGGGCAGCCGCTTCCAGGTCCTGTCCCCGCTGGTGCGCCAGCGCAAGGGCGAGTTCGCCGACCTCTTCGCCGAGCTGCAGACCAAGGGCTACAGCCGCGCCCGGGTGGACGGCGCCACGGTCCAGCTCTCCGACCCGCCGAAGCTGAAGAAGCAGGAGAAGCACACGGTCGAGGTGGTCGTCGACCGCCTGACGGTCAAGGAGAGCGCCAAGCGGCGGCTGACCGACTCCGTCGAGACCGCGCTGAGCCTGTCCGGCGGCATGGTGATCCTCGACTTCGTCGATCTGGACGAGGACGACCCGCAGCGCGAGCGGATGTACTCCGAGCACCTGTACTGCCCCTACGACGACCTGTCGTTCGAGGAGCTGGAGCCGCGCTCGTTCTCCTTCAACTCCCCCTTCGGCGCCTGCCCGGAGTGCAGCGGCATCGGCACCCGTATGGAGGTGGATCCGGAGCTGGTCGTCCCCGACCCGGACAAGTCGCTGGACGAGGGCGCGATCCACCCCTGGTCGCACGGTCACAGCAAGGAGTACTTCGGGCGGCTGATCGGCGCCCTGGCCGACGCGCTCGGGTTCCGCACCGACGTCCCCTTCGGCGGACTGCCGCAGCGCGCGAGGAAGGCCCTGCTCAACGGCCACCGCACACAGATCGAGGTCCGCTACCGCAACCGCTACGGCCGGGAGCGGTCGTACACCACGGCCTTCGAGGGCGCGGTCCCGTTCGTGCGGCGCCGGCACTCGGAGGCGGAGACGGACTCCAGCCGGGAGCGCTTCGAGGGCTACATGCGCGAGGTGCCCTGCCCCTCCTGCGAGGGCACACGGCTCAAGCCGATCGTCCTGGCCGTGACGGTGCAGGGGAGGTCGATCGCGGAGATCTCCGCGATGTCGATCAGCGAGTGCGCCGACTTCCTGAGCGGCATGCAGCTCAGCGAGCGCGAGAAGACCATCGCCGAGCGGGTCCTGAAGGAGGTCAACGAGCGGCTGCGGTTCCTGGTCGACGTCGGCCTGGACTACCTCTCCCTCAACCGCGCCGCCGGGACGCTCTCGGGCGGCGAGGCGCAGCGCATCCGGCTGGCGACCCAGATCGGCTCCGGTCTGGTGGGCGTGCTCTACGTGCTGGACGAGCCGTCCATCGGCCTGCACCAGCGCGACAACCACCGGCTGATCGAGACCCTGGTGCGGCTGCGGGACATGGGCAACACCCTGATCGTCGTCGAGCACGACGAGGACACCATCAAGACCTCCGACTGGGTGGTGGACATCGGTCCGGGCGCGGGCGAGCACGGCGGCGAGGTGGTGCACAGCGGTCCGCTGAGGGAACTGCTGGCCAACGAGGAGTCGGTGACCGGACAGTACCTGTCGGGGCGGAAGGTCATCCCGACGCCCGGGGAGCGCCGCCCGGTGGACCGCAAGCGGATGCTGACCGTCCGCGGCGCCAAGGAGAACAACCTGCGCAACATCGACGTGTCGTTCCCGCTGGGCGTGTTCACCGCGGTCACGGGCGTCTCCGGCTCGGGCAAGTCCACCCTGGTCAACGACATCCTCTACACCCACCTGGCCCGTGAGCTGAACGGCGCGAAGTCGGTGCCGGGCCGGCATGTGCGGGTGGAGGGGGACGACCACGTGGACAAGGTCGTGCACGTCGACCAGTCCCCCATCGGCCGCACCCCCCGCTCCAACCCGGCCACGTACACGGGCGTCTTCGACCATGTGCGCCGGCTGTTCGCGGAGACGACGGAGGCGAAGGTCCGCGGCTACCTGCCGGGGCGCTTCTCCTTCAACGTCAAGGGCGGACGCTGCGAGAACTGCTCCGGTGACGGCACGATCAAGATCGAGATGAACTTCCTGCCGGACGTGTACGTGCCGTGCGAGGTCTGCCACGGAGCGCGCTACAACCGGGAGACCCTGGAGGTGCACTACAAGGGCAAGTCCATCGCCGAGGTGCTGGACATGCCGATCGAGGAGGCACGGGGGTTCTTCGAGGCGGTGCCCGCCATCGCCCGCCATCTGCGCACCCTCAACGACGTCGGCCTCGGCTACGTGCGGCTCGGCCAGCCCGCCACCACGCTCTCCGGCGGCGAGGCGCAGCGCGTGAAGCTCGCCTCGGAGCTCCAGAAGCGCTCCACCGGCCGCACGGTCTACGTCCTGGACGAGCCGACCACGGGTCTGCACTTCGAGGACATCAGCAAACTGATCGAGGTGCTGTCCGGGCTGGTGGACAAGGGCAACACGGTGATCGTCATCGAGCACAACCTCGATGTGATCAAGACGGCGGACTGGGTCGTGGACATGGGCCCGGAGGGCGGCAGCGGCGGCGGCACGGTCGTCGCCCAGGGCACCCCGGAGCAGGTCGCGGTGGTTCCCGGGAGCCACACCGGCAAGTTCCTCCAGGACGTCCTGCCGCTGAAGCCGTGAGCGGCCGAGAGGAGAACACGACCATGAGCGACAGCTCTCCCGGCTCCCCCGGCCGCCGCACCGTGCTGTGCGGCGTGGCCCTGACCGGGGCCGCGGGCCTCGGCCTGACCGCCTGCTCCGGCGGGGACGGCGGGCGGGCCCCGGCGGTCCCGACCGCGCCCGTGGACCTCGGCGCGGCCGACGCCGTACCCGTGGGCGGCGCCCGGCTGTACCGCGAGAAGAAACTGGTGGTGTCCCAGCCCTCCGAGGGCGATTACAAGGCGTTCAGCGCGGTGTGCACCCACGCGGGCTGTGTGCTGACCTCGGTGAAGGAGCTGGAGGCCGACTGCACCTGCCACGGCAGCCTCTTCGACACCACCAGCGGCGAGGTGCTGGCGGGTCCGGCGGGCGCGCCCCTTCCCTCGGTCCCGGTCAGAGTGGAGAACGGCCGCCTCGTCGCCGGACCCGGCGACTGAACACAGCCGGACCCGGCGACTGAACACAGCCGGACCCGGCGGCCGACGGCCCGGTCCGCTCCCACACGTTCCCCGTGCGTCCGTTCGGTCCAACGGACGCACGGGGAACGCGTGTTGTTCCGGCGGTGTTCGCGCACGCCCTCTGGTGTGGACCGGTCGGCCTTGCCACCCTGTGGCGCTGGGCGCGCAGAGAGCGCGTCCCCTCGCAGCGTCTGTGGGTGATGTCGTGTCACGAAGGTCGCAGAGCAGAAGACCCTCCGGGCGGGCCGCGGTGCGCCTCGCCGCCGTCCTCGCGTTCGGGCTGGGACTGGCGCCGCCGGTCGCCACCGGCCCCGCCACCGCCGCCCCCGTCACCGCTTCTCCCTCCCCTCCCGTACGCACCGCCGCCCCCACGGCCGCCCCCGCCGGCGACGGCATGGAGCTGTCCCGCACCGTACGGCCCGTGGCGCCCGGCACCACACTGACCTCGTTCGACCGGCTGGAGCCGGACAAGTGGCTGCGCGCCGACGCCCTCAGCGTCGACCTCGACGGCGGCGCGGAGGTCGACTACCTGTCGCCGGGCTCCGTCTCCGACCGCGCTCCCCTCTCCGAGATGGCCGCCGCGCACGACCCCGGCCCCGGGCGCCGCACCGTCGCCGCCTTCAACGCCGACTTCTTCGACATCAACGAAACCGGCGCCCCGCTCGGTCCGGGCCTGGACGACGGCGAGATCACCCACTCCCCCGCCCCCGGCGTCCACGAGGCGGCCGGTTTCGGCGCGGACGGCGCGGGCCGCGTCCTGGATCTGTACTTCGAGGGCACCCTCACCCTGCCCGGCGGGACCGAGCCGCTGGCCGCGTACAACGCCGCGAACGTCCCCGCCGACGGCATCGGCGCCTACAACGCCCGGTGGGGGGCCGCCGACCGCGCCCTGGCCGTGGACGGCGCGTCGCAGGTGACCGAGGTCACCGTCACCGAAGGCCGGGTCACCGGTGTGGACGAATCCCCGGGAAACGGTCCGGTGCCCGAGGGCGCCACCGTGCTGCTCGGCCGGGGCGCGGGCGCGAGGGCCCTGGCCTCGCTGGCCCCGGGGGACCCGGTGAGCTGGGAGTACGAACTGCGCACCGACGGCGGCGAGACGCCCCGCACCGCGGTCGGCGGCCGCGGTGTGCTGGTCGAGGACGGCGAGCCGCGGAACTGGGACGGACGGCCCAACAACACCGCCGCCCCCCGTACCGCCGTGGGTTTCTCCCGGGACGGCTCGACGATGCACGTGCTGACCGTGGACGGCCGCCAGGCCGCCTCCGGCGGCGTCACCCTCACCGAACTCGCCGTGATGATGGACGAGCTGGGTGCCCACAACGCGCTCAACCTCGACGGCGGCGGCTCCTCCACACTGGTCGCCCGCGAGCCCGGCTCGGACACCCCGCGGGTGGAGAACAGCCCCTCCGACGGCTCTGAGCGGGAGGTCCCCAACGGGCTGGCCGTCACCGCCCCCGACGGCAGCGGAAGCCTGGAGGGCTTCTGGGTGGAGACGGCCGCGGAGCCGGCCCAGGCCCCCTCGGCGGACAATGTGCCCGGCGGCCATCCGGACCGGGTCTTCCCCGGTCTGACCCGTGCGCTCACCGCCGCGGGCCACGACGAG
The DNA here is from genome assembly GCF_900114215.1 of Streptomyces mangrovi. GTDB lineage: Bacteria > Actinomycetota > Actinomycetes > Streptomycetales > Streptomycetaceae > Streptomyces > Streptomyces barkulensis. The sequence goes on from NZ_FOSG01000003.1 coordinate 149,250, forward strand.
ACGTACGGACCGGCGGAGCATCCGGAAAGACCGGAGAGAACGGCCCCCCGCTGGCACAGCTCCCGCCCCGAGGTCGGCCGGGTGGACGGCGACGGCGTCTTCCACGCCCGCACGGCGGGGACGGCCGAGGTCGTCGCGCGCCGCGGCCACGCCCGCGGCTCCACCACCCTGACGGTGCTGGGCCCGCTGGAGCGGATCGCCCCCACCCGGGAGCGGGTCGGACTCCCCGGGACCGGCGCACGGGCCCCCTTCGGCTTCACCGGCTTCGACGCCGAGGGGCACAGCGCCCCCGTCGCCCCCTCGGACGTGGCGCTCGACTACGACCGCTCGCTCTTCCGCATCGACCCCGACCCGGCGCGCGGCGGCTTCACCGTCGCCGCCACCGACGGCACCGGGTCCGCCTCCGGGCTGGTCAGGGCGACCGTCGCGGGGAAGAAGACGGTCCTGGCCGTCACCGTCGGCCTGACGGACCGCGACGTGGCGCGCTTCGACGACGCCGGACGGTGGACCTTCAGCGCCGCACGCGCCTCCGGCTCCCTGACCGCCGACCCCGCCGGGCACGAGGGCACCGGGCTGCGGATGGAGTACGACTTCACCCGCTCCACCGCGACCCGCGCCGCCTACGCCAGTCCCCCGGAGCAGATCCCCGTCACCGGCCAGCCGCAGAGCTTCACCCTGTGGCTGAAGGGCGACGGCCACGGCGCCTGGCCCTCGCTCCACCTCACCGACGCCGCCGGCACCTCGCAGATACTGCGCGGCCCGCACGTCACCTGGACCGGCTGGCGGCAGATCGCCTTCGAGGTGCCCGAGGGCGTCGCCCATCCGCTGAAGGTCCGGCGGTTCTACCTGGCCGAGACCCGGCCCGGCGAGCTGTACCGCGGCGAGGTCGTCCTGGACGGGCTGACCGCCCGGACCCCGCCGGACGTCGATCTGCCCGCCGCCGGCCCCCACCGGGACCCGCTGATCTCGACGGCCGCCGGCACGGCCGGGCGCGACTGGCGGTTCGCGGTGGTCTCCGACGCCCAGTTCGTCGCCCGCGACCCGGACGGCGAAGCGGTGCGCAAGGCCCGGCGCACCCTGCGGGAGGTGAGGGCGGCCCGGCCCGACTTCGCCGTGGTGAACGGGGACTGGGTGGACGAGGGGTCACCCGAGGATCTCGCCTTCGCCCGCCGGGTGCTCGACGAGGAGCTGGGAGAGGACGTTCCCTGGTACTACGTTCCGGGCAACCACGAGGTGATGGGCGGTTCCATCGGGAACTTCCGCGCGGAGTTCGGCGACGCCCACCGCTCCTTCGACCACGAGGGCACGCGCTTCATCACCCTCGACACCTCCTCGCTGACCCTGCTCGGCGGCGGCTGGGAGCAGATCCGGATGCTGCGGGAACGGCTGGACGCCGCCGCCCGCGACGAGGGGATCGGCTCGGTCGTGGTGCTGGCGCACGTACCGCCGCGCGATCCGACCCCGCAGCGCGGCAGCAGGCTGACCGACCGGCTGGAGGCGGACCTCCTGGAGGACTGGCTCGGTGACTTCCGCCGCCGCACCGGCAAGGGGGCGGCGTTCATCGGGGCGCACGTCGGCGTCTTCCACGCCTCCCGGGTGGACGGCGTGCCGTATCTGGTCAACGGCAACGCGGGCAAGGCGCCGGCCGCGCCCGCCGGTGAGGGCGGCTTCAGCGGCTGGTCGCTGGTCGGGGTCGACAAGGGCTCCGGCCCGGACTGGATCTCGGTCCAGACCCGCGCCCATGTGGACGGGCTCTTCCTGACCGCGCCCGGTTCCGTGGCCGCGGGCGGCGCGCCGGGGAGGGTCTCCGCATCGGTCGTCCAGGGCGACGGGAGCGGCGCGCGTACGGTGCCGGTGGGCTGGCCGCTGAGCGCGGACTGGACCGGCTCGCGGGGCCTGTGCACCGGGGACGCGGAGCGGGCGCGGGCACGGGCGGGCTGCGTGGCCCTCCTCGACCCGGTGGCGGGCACCCTGACGGGGCTGCGGCCGGGGACGGTGACCGTGGCGGTGGCCGTGAGCGGTGAGCGGCTTCAGCGGCGGGTCGCGGTGGTGCGGTGACGCACGGCGGCGGTGCGGCCGGGACGCACGCCCGGCCGTACCGCCGCTTCGGAGCGGGCCGGCTCAGTCGCGCGGCGCGGCCTGCTCCTCGCGCCCCAGCTTCCGGGAGGCGCGCAGGCTGGTGATCGTGGTGACGACCAGAACGCCGCAGATGACGGCCAGCGACACCGGGGTGGAGATCTCCGGGACGTGCACACCCTGTTCGTGGAGGGCGTGCAGCACCAGCTTGACGCCGATGAAGCCGAGGATGATCGACAGCCCGTAGGACAGGTGCACCAGCCTCTTGAGCAGTCCGCCGATGAGGAAGTAGAGCTGGCGCAGGCCCATCAGGGCGAAGGCGTTGGCGGTGAAGACGATGTACGGATCCTGGGTCAGGCCGAAGATCGCCGGGATGGAGTCCAGGGCGAACAGCAGGTCCGTGCTGCCGATGGCCAGCATGACGATCAGCATCGGCGTCATCAGCCGCTTGCCGTTCTCGACCACGAACAGCTTGGTGCCGTGGTACTGGGAGGTGGAGGGGAAGCGCCGCTCCACCAGCTTCAGCAGGCGGTTCTCCTCGTAGGCCTCGTCCTCATGGCCCGCTGCCTCGGCGCGGGCCTCGCGCACCAGCTTCCAGGCCGTCCAGATGAGGAAGCCGCCGAAGATGAAGAAGACCCAGGAGAAGGTGGAGATCAGGGCGGCACCGGCCGCGATGAAGATCGCGCGCATCACCAGGGCGATGAGCACGCCGATCATCAGCACGCGCTGCTGGTAGATGGTGGGCACCGCGAACTTCGCCATGATCAGGACGAAGACGAAGAGGTTGTCGACGCTGAGCGACTTCTCGGTGATGTAGCCCGCGGCGAACTCGCCCGCGGCCCGGCTCTCCCCGGCGGCGTACAGGCCGGCGCCGAAGAGGATCGCCAGGACGACCCAGACGATCGTCCAGATACCGGCCTCCTTGATGGAGACCTCGTGCGGCTTGCGTCCGCCGATGAAGAAGTCGACCGCGATCAGGGCACACAGACCGACAACGGTCAGCGCCCAGGTGGTCGTGGAAACGTCCATGCAGGAATCCTCCGGCTCCGGTTGCCGGAGGTCTCCTCCGCCCAGGGCCGGACCGGCCCGCGGGCCGGCGCCCCGGGGCCGGTCACACCCGGCCCGTACTGACGGGAACGCCGCATACGGGAGTACTCCCCTCCGCTCAAGGCAGAGTAAAACAGAGCCAAGGAAAGGCAAAGCCGGGGGTCGCGGTCCCGCCCGTCAGCGCCCGTACCGCCGGCGGGCCTCGGCCACCCGCCCCAGCACCCTGGACAGGACCTGACTGCCGGCCGGCACCAGCGGCGGCTCGTATGTCCACGCGTGGCCGACCCAGGGGTCGGCGAGGTGGTCGTCGGGGACGGGGGTGATCCGCAGCAGCGACCGCCACAGCGGGTCGAGCACGGGTCCGTACTCCCGCGCCTCCTCCCGGTCGGCGACCATCATCAGATGGACCCCGGCGGACGGCCCCTCGTCCGCGAGGTAGCGCAACCGGGTGACGGCACGGTCGTCGAAACCGTGCGGGAAGTCGTGGACGATCAGCAGCTGCCCGGCCAGGTCCACGTCCGGCGGGAGCGCGTCGGTGGCACGGGTGCGCTCCGCCATCCGCACCAGATCGACACGGCGGGTCAGCCCGGCGAGCACCTGGGCGACGCCCTGCGGGCCCGTGGCGGGCGGCTCGCGCAGCGCGCCGGACTCCGTCAGCGGGGCCAGGGCGGGCCCCGCGGAGCCGGTGGGGTCGAGCACGTGCACGGTGAGCTCGCCGGCCGGGTGGACGGCGAGCAGCCGGCCGGCGACGGCGGTGGCCAGCTCACCGGCCAGGCGGCGCGTCCGGTGCGGGTCCGCCGTGGGGGAGGCGGCCGAAGAGGCGCGTCCGGCGTCGATCCACAGCCCGCGCTCCAGGGGCAGCCGTACCAGCATGGGCACGCGCAGGCCGCTGTGCTCGGGAAGAGCTAGGTCGCCCAGGCGCACCGCCATCGGCGCCTGCGCGGGCACCCGGTAGGCGTCCCAGACAGGACTGTCCCAGCGGGCGAAGGCGGGCGGCAGGGCCGGTTCGACGACCTCGGACTCGGCGGTGAGCTGGGCGAGATCGCGCTCGAGGGCGGCCCGGGCCCGGTCGACGAGCTCGGCGCGGCGCTCCCCGGCCCGGGCGCGGGCGGCCTCCGCGCCCGGGCCGAGCCTGGAGCGCGGGTCGGCCAGCGCCTCGTCCATTTCCCGCTCCATGCGCGAGTCGGCGAAGTCGACCGCGCCGCGGTAGGCGGCGGTGGTGCGGGCCAGGTCCTCGAACATGCCCCAGACCTGGTTGTGGAGCCGCTCCTCCATGCTCCGGCCCGGCCCGTCGCCCGCCACGGGCCGGTCGGGCGTTTCAGGCCGAGCAGAGGGCGGCGGCACAGGGGGTGGCGGCGCGGCCGCCGCGCGGGGCGTACGGCGGGGGTGGCGGTAGTCCACCGGCCCCGAAGCGGCGGGCGCGGGCGGTGCGGGCGGTGCGGGCGGCCCCGCGGGAGCGGGCCGGAGCGCCGCGGCGGCTTCCGGCGGCGCCTCCGGGAGCGCTTCCGGTGCGGTGCCCTGTGCGCCGGGCGGCCCGCCGACCGGCGCGGTACGTCGGCCACGCACCTCGCCTCCGGCGCGGGCCGGCGGCGGTGCCGGCGCACGGGCAGCACCCGCTGCGATGCCCTCCTCCACGGCGGCGGCCGACTCGCGTGCCCGGGGCAGCCCCTGGTCCTCCAGCAGGGCGGCGAGCCCGCCCGCGTAGCCCTGGCCGACCGCGCGTACCTTCCAGGCGCCCTGCCGGCGGTAGAGCTCCACCGCGACGACGGCGGACTCGGTGCCGAGCCCGGTGACGGTGTAGCCGGCGACGTCGGTGCCGTCCGGGCCGGTGACGGCCACCACGGGGGCGGCCAGCGCCCCGAAGGAGAGCGACCTGCCGGCCCCGGTGGACAGGGCGAGCAGCACGTTGACCCGGTGTACGGCCTCGGGGAGCGCCTCCAGGTCCACCGCGATCCGGTGGTCGGCGGCGGCCTGCCGGGAGACCTCCAGCCCGGGCAGAGGGGGAGAGCCGAGGTGGGCTATCCAGCCCGGATCCCGCAGCCGCCCGGCTTCGTCGCCCAGCGTCACTGCGGCGATCACCGGCCCTCCCGCCGACACCCGGATCTCCAGACGGCTCCCGGGCAGTGGGTGGTTCTGCCCCCGGACCAGTTCGGCCGCCATGGCCGCGCCCCCTCCCGCGTGTGTTCCGCTGTGCCCCGCATCCGGCCGGAGGCCCCCCATGGCCTCCCGCGGCCGCTCGCCGCCTCCTACAGCAGGGGGGTTATCGAGGGCATCAGGTCCTGGAAGGTGCGGCCGTTGGCCTCGGTGCCCAGGGCGGTCATCTGCCAGCCCTCGCCCTGGCGGTGGACCTTGGCCATGATCTGCGCGGTGTGCCGGCCGCCGCCGGTGAGGGTGTAGCGCGCCAGCTCCTGGCCGTTCGTCTCGTCCACCAGCCGGCAGAAGGCGTTCTGCACCTCGGCGAAGGTCTGGCCGGTGAAGGAGTTCACGGTGAAGACGATCTGGTCGATGTGGACCGGGACCCGCTGCAGGTCCACCAGGATCGCCTCGTCGTCACCTCCCTGCCCGGCGCCGCCGACGAGGTTGTCGCCGGTGTGCCGCACGGAGCCGTCGTCGCTCACCAGGTGGCGGAAGAAGACGACGTCCACGGGCTGCTGGCCGGCGAAGAGCACGGCCGAGGCGTCCAGGTCGATCTCCTGGGTGCGGCGGCCGAACAGGCCGCGGCGGGGAGCCGCCTGCCAGCCGAGCCCCATCCGCACCGCGGTCAGGGTGCCCCCGTCGGACTTCTGCAGGCTGACCGCCTGCCCCTTGGACAAGTTGACCGTCACGTGCGTTCCCCTCTTTCCAGCCATTGTGATCGGCCGCCGTCCCCGGCGACTGCCACGAACCCTACGCACCGCCGTCGGCGGCTCGGACGGGGCGGCCGGGCTTTGTGTCGTTCCTGCAACACTTCCTCATGGCTCCGCCGCCCCGCGTCGCCCTCACGTCACCGCAGGCCCGCCTCCTTCATCTGCCGCAGCTCCTTCTTCAGCTCGCCGACCTCGTCACGCAGCCGTGCGGCCACCTCGAACTTCAGCTCGGCCGCCGCGGCCCGCATGCGCTCGGTCATCTCCTCGATGAGTTCGGCGAGTTCGGCGGCGGGCCGGTCGGTGGGCCGGGCGGCCTCCCGGCCCCTGCCCGTCCCGCCCCGTGCGCGGTCGCCGTCCGCTCGGCCGAGGTCGGGCACCGGGGCCTTGGCCCGGCGCTCCTCTCCCGCGCCGGCCTTGCGGTAGCCGCTGTCCAGCAGCTCCCGGGTGTCGACCTCCTCGCGGGCGATCGTCGCCACGATGTCGCCGATCTTCTTGCGCAGGGGCTGCGGGTCGATGCCGTTCGCCTCGTTGTAGGCGATCTGCTTGGCCCGGCGCCGGTTGGTCTCGTCGATGGCCTTGGCCATCGCCGGGGTGATCTTGTCGGCGTACATGTGCACCTGGCCCGAGACGTTGCGCGCCGCGCGGCCGATGGTCTGGATCAGGGAGGTGCCCGAGCGCAGGAAGCCCTCCTTGTCGGCGTCGAGGATGGCCACCAGCGAGACCTCCGGCAGGTCCAGTCCCTCGCGCAGCAGGTTGATGCCGACCAGCACGTCGTACTCGCCGGCGCGCAGTTCGCGCAGCAGCTCCACCCGGCGCAGGGTGTCCACGTCGCTGTGCAGGTAGCGGACCTGGATGCCCAGCTCCAGGAAGTAGTCGGTCAGGTCCTCGGCCATCTTCTTGGTCAGCGTGGTGACCAGGACGCGCTCGTCCTTCTCGGTGCGGGTGCGGATCTCGTGCACCAGGTCGTCGATCTGGCCCTCGGTGGGCTTGACCACGACCTCCGGGTCGACCAGGCCGGTGGGGCGGATGATCTGCTCCACCACGCCGTCCGAGCGCGACAGCTCGTACTGCCCCGGAGTCGCCGACAGATAGACCGTCTGCCCGATGCGCTTTTGGAACTCCTCCCACTTCAGCGGCCGGTTGTCCATCGCGGACGGCAGCCGGAAGCCGTGGTCGACCAGAGTCCGCTTCCGCGAGGCGTCGCCCTCGTACATGGCGCCGATCTGCGGGACGGTGACATGGGACTCGTCGATGACCAGCAGGAAGTCGTCGGGGAAGTAGTCGAGCAGGGTGTGCGGCGGGGAGCCCTTCTCACGGCCGTCGATGTGCAGCGAGTAGTTCTCGATGCCGGAGCAGGTGCCGATCTGCCGCATCATCTCGATGTCGTACGTCGTCCGCATCCGCAGCCGCTGGGCCTCCAGCAGCTTGCCCTGCTTCTCCATGCGGGCGAGGGTCTCCTCCAGCTCCGCCTCGATCCCCGCGACGGCCCGCTCCATGCGCTCGGGGCCCGCGACGTAGTGGGAGGCGGGGAAGACGAACAGCTCCCGGTCCTCGGAGACGACCTCGCCGGTGAGGGGGTGGAGCGTGGAGAGGGCCTCGATCTCGTCACCGAACATCTCGACGCGGACGGCCAGCTCCTCGTAGACCGGGAAGATCTCGACCGTGTCGCCGCGCACCCGGAAGGTGCCGCGGGTGAACGCCATGTCGTTGCGGGTGTACTGGATGTCGACGAAGCGGCGCAGCAGCGCGTCCCGGTCGATCTCCTCGCCGACCCTCAGCGGCACCATCCGGTCGACGTACTCCTGCGGCGTGCCCAGGCCGTAGATGCACGAGACGGAGGCGACCACGACGACGTCGCGCCGGGTGAGCAGCGAGTTCGTCGCGCTGTGGCGCAGCCGCTCGACCTCCTCGTTGATGGAGGAGTCCTTCTCGATGTAGGTGTCCGTCTGCGGAACGTACGCCTCGGGCTGGTAGTAGTCGTAGTACGACACGAAGTACTCGACGGCGTTGTTGGGCAGGAGTTCGCGGAACTCGTTGGCGAGCTGCGCGGCGAGCGTCTTGTTCGGCGCCATCACCAGAGTCGGCCGCTGGAGCCTCTCGATCATCCACGCGGTGGTCGCCGACTTGCCGGTGCCGGTCGCGCCCAGCAGGACGACGTCCTTCTCACCGGCCGTGACGCGCCTGGCCAGCTCGTCGATGGCCGCCGGCTGGTCGCCGCCGGGCTGGTAGGGACTGACGACCTCGAAGGGCGCCGTCCTGCGTTCGATCTGGGTCTGGGGCCGCATGTCCACCACGTTACGTCCCCTCACTGACAACCGGGGACGGCTTCCGGGCCCCGCCCGGAGCGCCGGGGCACGGCCCGGATACGGCCGGAGCGCGGCCCGGCCGCCACCGGCGAGGGGGCTTTCCTTGAAGCGTTCAGGTTCTGTCCACTTCCCGCCCATGTAACCGGCCGCCGATGCCGGAATGCTTCTGGGGTCAGTGCACCGAAGACGTGAGGAGTCCCCCGTGCCCCTACGCCCCGCTGCCACCGTCACCGGTTCACTCGCCGGCCTCTGCGCGCTCGTCCTGTCAGCCGTCCCCGCCCAGGCCGCACCTGCGGCCGGGACCCCCGTCCCGGTCGCGCACCGCGGGGCCTCCGGCTACGCGCCCGAGAACACCCTGGCCGCCGTCGACGCCGCCCGTGCCCTGGACGTCAAGTGGGTGGAGAACGACGTGCAGCGCACCAGGGACGGCGAACTCGTCGTGATGCACGACGCCACCCTGAGCCGCACCACGGACGTCGAGGAGGTCTTCCCCGACCGCGCTCCCTGGAGGGTCGCGGACTTCACCGCCGCCGAGATCGCGCAGCTGGACGCGGGAAGCTGGTTCGACCCGCTGTACGCGGGCGAGCGGGTGCCCACCCTGGAGCAGTACCTGCGGCACCTGGACCGCACCGGCCAGAACCTGCTGCTGGAGATCAAGCGGCCCGAGCTCTACCCGGGCATCGAGGCCGACATCCTGGGCGAGCTGCGCAGCGAGGGCTGGCTGGACCGGCGGCACGTGCGCGGCAAGCTGGTCGTCCAGAGCTTCGGGGCCGACTCGGTGCGGGCCGTGCACGAGCAGGCGCCGGCCGTCAGGACCGGTTTCCTGGGCACCCCCGCCGTCGGGGAGCTGCCGATGTACGCGCGGTTCAGCGACCAGATCAATCCGCCCCACACCACCCTGACCGGGGAGTACGTGCGGCAGGTCCAGGCACTGAAGGGCCCCCACGGCAAGCCGCTGGAGGTCTTCACCTGGACGGTGAACGGCGCGGAGGCGGCCCGCCGGGTCGCCGCCATGGGCGTGGACGGGATCATCTCCAACTACCCGGACGTCGTCCGGGACGCCACCCGGTCCGGCGCCGGGGACGGCGGACGGGAGGAGTCCCGGGAAGAGGAGCCGGAGGAAGAGCTGGAGGAGGCGGTGGAGGAAGCGCGGGAGGCGGCCCGGGAGGCGGGCATCTCCTTCCCCGCTCCCTGACCGCCCGGCCGCCGAACCCGCCGCGGGCCGCGTCCGCGTACCGGCCCGCGGCGGGGGCCGTTTCCGTAGACTCGCCCCATGACCGAGACACCGGCCGAGGGCGCCGTCACGACCGCGGCCTGGACCGTACGGGACACCCCGATCGGCCCGCTGCTGCTCGCGGCGACCGGGCGGGGGCTGGTGACCGTCGTCTTCCACGCCCAGGAGCGGACGGTGCGCCGGTGCCTGGCCCGGCTCGCCGCGCGGCTGGGCACCGAACCGGCTCCCGGCGGGGACGACCCGGTCCTGGCCGAAGCGGCCCGGGAGCTGGACGCGTACTTCAGCGGCGGGCTGCGGGAGTTCTCCCTGCCCCTGGACTGGACCCTGACCTCAGGGTTCAACGAACGGGTGCTGCGGACGCTGGCCGCCTCCGTGCCCTACGGCGGCACCGTCGGCTACCAGGCACTGGCCGACCGCGTCGGCGAGCCGGGCGCGGCACGCGCGGTGGGCGTCGCCATGGGGTCCAACCCGCTGCCGGTCGTGGTTCCGTGCCACCGGGTGGTGGAGAGCGGTGGCGGGCTGGGCGGCTTCGGCGGCGGGCTGGAGACCAAGCGGGCACTGCTCGCGCTGGAGGGGGTCCTTCCGGCGCCGCTGTTCTGACCCCTCGCCCCACCCCCCTGTGGCGAACCTCGCTTTCCACACGTCCCCCGCCGCTCTCCCCCGGCTGGCAGACTGCCTTTTCGTGAAGGACACCTCCCAAATCGCCGAAGCTGCTGACAGCCCGTCGGGCATACCCGGCCCCCGCGGCACCGCCGCGGTCCCCCGCGGAGCCGGCCTGGCCGCTCTGCGCCGCCGCACCACCGCCGTGCTCGTGGCGGGCCAGATCCTGGGCGGGCTGGGCGTGGCCACGGGCATCGCGCTGGCCGCCGTGCTGGCCGAGGAGGTCAGCGGTTCCGAGGGGCTGTCCGGTCTGGCGATGACGTCGTCGGTCCTGGGCACGGCCGTGCTGTCCCTGCCGTTCGCCGCCCTGACCGCGGCGCGCGGCCGCCGCGCGGGCCTCACCCTGGGCTATCTGGTCGGAGCGGTGGGCGGGGGCGTGGTGGTGCTCGCCGCCGTCCTGGGCAGCTTCCCCCTCCTGCTGCTGGGCACGGCGGCCTTCGGCGCGGGCTCCGCCGCCAACCTCCAGGCCCGTTTCGCCGCCGCCGACCTCGCCGAGCCCGCCCACCGCGGACGGGCCATCTCCACGGTGGTGTGGGCCACGACCGTCGGCGCGGTCCTCGGTCCGAACATCGCCGCCCCGGCCGGGCGGAGCGTCCGGGGCCTGGGTGTCCCCGAGGCGGCGGGCCCGTTCCTGTGGGGCGCGGGTGTCTTCCTGCTGGCCGCGACGCTGGTGTTCGTCCTGCTGCGGCCGGATCCCCTGCTCACCGCCCGCTCCCTGGCCGCCGCCGACGGGCACGCCCCGGAGTCCGCCGAGAGCCGCTCGCTGCGCGCCGGACTCCGTGCCGTGGCCGCTTCGCCGCGGGCCCGGCTGGCCCTGGTGGCCGTCGCGGGCTCCCACACCACCATGGTCTCGATCATGGTGATGACCCCGGTCGACCTCGGCCACCACGGCGCGGGCATCGAGCTGATCGGCCTGGTGATCAGCATCCACATCGCGGGCATGTACGCCTTCTCCCCGCTGATGGGCTGGCTGTGCGACCGGATCGGCCGGATCCCCGTCGTCCTGGTCGGCGTCGCGGTGCTGGCGTGCTCGGCGCTGGTCGCCGGTACGGCGGACGGCGACCACGTCCGGAGCGCCGCGGGCCTGTTCCTCCTCGGGCTGGGCTGGTCGGCGGGGCTGGTGGGCGGTTCCACCCTGCTCACCGACTCGGTGCCGCACAGCGCCCGCGCGGCCGTCCAGGGGCTGTCCGACCTGTCCATGAACGCCGCCGCGGGCGCGGGCGGCGCGCTCGCGGGCCTGGTCGTCGCGCAGGCGGGCTACGGCTGGCTCAACGCGATGGGAGCGGCCCTGCTCCTGCCGGTCGTCGCACTCGCCCTGCACCTGAGGCTCCGCCCGCCGGCCCCGGACGGCCGGTGACACGTCCCGTCCCTCCCGCGCCGCGGCGCGGCGATGCGCCGTGCCCACCGGCGCACCGCGCCCACCGCCGTACCGCTTCGGCGCGCGGGCCGGGCGCCCCGGTCACCCCCTCGGATACACCTGGAAGGCCACGGCCCGCCGCCCGCCGGTGTGTTCGGCGAGCATGTCCATCACACCGGTGACGAACTCGCGGGCGTACTCGGCGGGCTCCTTGTCGCTGAGCGCCCCGATGTAGGCGCGGTGCTCGGCGAGGGAGGCGACGGCCCGGTCCACGTCCTCCCGCGCCACCTCCACGGCGTGCGTCGGCTGCGCCGACCCCGCGACCGCCACCCAGCGCACCCCGTCCCACGGCTCCAGGCCCTGGTCCGCCAGGTCGGTGAAGATCCAGCGGTTGCCCGCGTCCCCAGCCGCGTCCAGCACCGCTCGGCCGACGGCCCGGTGGTCGGGGGTGTTCCAGTTGACGCCGCCCCAGGTCTCGTGGTGGTTGAGGGTGATGAGCAGTTCGGGCCGGTGGCGGCGGATCGCGGCGGTCAGGTCGCGGCGCAGGGCGACGCCTTCCTCGACGACCCCGTCCTGGTGGTCCAGGAACTCCACCTTCTCCACCCCGACCACGGCCGCGCTCGCCCGCTGCTCCGCCTCCCGCACCCGTGCCGCCCGCTCGGGTTCCATGGTGTCGATCCCGGCCTCGCCACGGGTGACCATCAGATAGGCGACCTCCCGCCCGGCGGCGGTCCACCGGGCGATCGCGGCGGCGGCGCCGTACTCCAGGTCATCGGGGTGCGCGACGATCGCGAGCGCGCGGTTCCAGTCCTCGGGCATGGGGCTGAGCCGGCCGTCCACGGTGGCCTCCTTCGCGGCAGCGCTGTGAGTCGGTTGTGCCGTACCGGGCCAGTATGCGCCCGGGTCAGCGCCAGCCGTACCGCCGCTGGAGGCTGTGCACGACCCGGTTGAACCTCGCCCGGTCCAGCGCGCACGCCTCGCGCCGCATTCCCTGCGGGTGGACGCGCAGCACCCGCTCCAGATCCACCCACGAGTCCCGTCCGGAGCGGTCCCAGGGGCCGGATCCGAGCGGCACCCAGTCGTGCTCGCCGTCCCGCCGCCTGCTGGAGAGCTGGACGGCCAGCAGGGTTCCGGCCGCCTCGCGCGCCACGACCAGGACGGGCCGGTCCTTGCCCCGTCCGTCCATCTCCTCGTACGGCACCCAGGTCCAGACGATCTCTCCGGGGTCGGGGTCGCCGTCCGGGTCGGGCGCGTAGACCGTCCGCACGGCGCCCACCTCGTCCGCCCGCGCCTGTGTCGTCGCGGTCGGCCCCCGGCTTCCCGGAGCGTCCCCGATTCCGTCGGCCGTCCTCATCCCGTCCATCGCCATGGGCACACGCTATCGGCGCCGCCTCCACTCCCTGCCGCGCGGTCCGCACGCCGGGCCGAGCGCGGCGTCTTGGCGGGGCGCGGGGTTCCGGGGAGCATACGGCCATGCGCAGCGACCTCTTCGCCTCCGAGAACATGGTCCGGCCGGCCACCGCCCCCGGCATGTCCCTGCAGAATCCGCAGTCGATCCGGTACGTGGTGGACGGCGAGTGCTACGCCCGGCAGGGCGCGATGATCGCCTTCCGGGGAGATCTGAGGTTCGAGAGAAAGGGGCAGGGGGTGGGGAACTTCCTCAAACGTTCCGTCACCGGCGAGGGGCTCGCCCTGATGTCCGTCAGCGGCCGGGGCGAGGCCTGGTTCGCCCACGACTCCGCCAACTGCTTCCTCGTCGACATCGACCCCGGCGACAGCCTCACCGTCAACGGGCGCAACGTCCTCTGCTTCGACGCGACCCTCCAGTACGAGGTGAGGATGGTCAAGGGCGCCGGCATGGCCGGCGGCGGCCTGTTCAACAGCGTCTTCACCGGGCAGGGCAGGCTGGGCGTGGCCTGCGAGGGCACCCCCGTGGTCATCCCCGTCTCCCCGGACAGCCCGGTCTTCGTGGACACCGACGCGGTCGTCGGCTGGAGCGCCCGGCTGAACACCTCGCTGCACCGGTCGCAGAGCTTCGGCTCGATGATCCGCGGCGGCTCCGGCGAGGCGGTCCAACTCAGGCTGGACGGCGAGGGGTTCGTGATCGTGCGGCCGAGTGAGTCGCGCCCGGGCGGCCAGTCGTCCGGCTGACGCGGTGGAAGTCCCGTGCCTCCCGCGGCCGGTGTGCCGGCACTCACACGGCAGGCCCGGAAACGGGCCGGGGCCGATACGGTGTGAGCGTGTTGCCTTCCCCCCGCTTTCTGTCCCGGTCCCCGCACAGGCTCTGCTGTTTCAACGGATCCCTACACCGCCGCCCCCTGCGGGCGCGGTGCCGTCCGGCGGCCGGAAGGGAGCACCACGGGCGCCCGCCGGCCAGGGCCGGAGCGGGGTCCGGACAAACGGTCGTCTGCCCGCGGCTGTGCGGCCACCTGCCGCCGCCCGCGGCCCACTGAGCACCGCTCACAGCGGCCGCGGGACCACAAGAGCCGCGGGGGCCGCGGGGGCCGCGGGTTCAGGAGTACGGGCAGTGGCGGATTCCGTCGAGACTCAGGCAGCCGCCCTCCCCCGTCCGCCAGGTGTACTCCTCGGGTTTCCCCTTCTCGGGGAAGGTCACGAGCGTGCTGTTCCTGACCTCGTAGCGGCCCGTGACCATACTCGTCCCGGTCTCCCGGGTGTAGACGCCGTCCTCGTAGAAGCTGAAGACGGTCGTGTCGAAGTTGGCGGACCGCTCGGTGCTCCAACTGCCCACCAGCTCCGGGGGGATGGACCGGCCGCCGGCGCCGGCCTCCCCGACGGCTGCGCCGTCCGGCCCCCCGGTGCCGTCCGTCTGCCCGCATCCGCCCAGCAGCAGCACACCGGTCGCCGCCAGTGCGGCCGCGACCGTTCGCCGTGTCGTGCCCACGACCCCCGCCTCCAGTCCGTTCGTTCGGCGACGCACGGTACCTTCGCCGTCACCGCGGCGAGGGCGGTGTGCGGGGATGCGGCCGCCCCCGCGGGGAAAGTCGGTCAGTTCGTCTCCCCGTCCGGGCTCCTGTCGGCGTACGCCGTCTACGACCTCGGCCGGGCGTCCGCGCCGCACCGCCCGGAGGCGGTGCGGCGGGCGAGGCGGGCGAGGCGTCTCAGCACCAGCCGCTGATCGGACCGTTGACACCCGACCACACATAGGCGTCGCTGATCCAGGTGCCGTCGCTGAGCCTGTTCCACAGGCTCGTGGTGCCGTAGCGGCCGGTGTGCGAGGTGCCGGAGGCGGAGCAGGAGACGGTGACCGTGGCTCCGTCCGCGGCCGAGCCCGCGATCGCGTGACCGGTGCCCGGTCCGGTGCGCTTGTTGACGTGACCGCCTCCGTTGGCGTCGATCACGGCCTGGTTCAGGCCCAGCGCGCCGTAGTTGTACAGGGCCCCGCCTGCACCCACCCGCCTGCTGCCGTGCATCGCCGAGCCCTGGTAGGCGGCGGAGCCGTTGTAGATCACCCATTTGCCCAGGTTGTGGCCCGCGAGCGGGATGTACGAGCCGTTCTGGATCAGGCCGAAGTGGACGTGGCGGCCGTAGGCGGCGCCGCCGCAGGTGACGTCCGTGCCCGTGTAGCCGAGGAACGCGCCGGTGTTGACCCAGCCGCCGTCGGTGTTGATGTTGTTCCACAGGTGGTAGTAGTCGGTGGCGTAGCCGCGGTCGTGGACGACCCGTATCCAGCCCCGGCACATGGTGTAGGCCGTTCCCTGCCGGGCGGCGCGCACCACCTCGTCGCCCCCGGCGAAGTCCAGCGAGCTCCACGGCGCCGCGCTGCCGCCCCAGCCGTGGGGGCCGCTGGTCATGACCGTGCTGGCGCCGACGGTCGTCGGCAGCGCCATACCGGTGCGGTAGTCGCCCGCGCCGTACGCGACGACCTCGCCGCCCGGGCCGCCGCCTCCCGGGGCCTTATCCTGCCTGTCCTGCCCGCCGTCGAGCCCGGCGAACAGGGGTTTCTCCTCGGGCTCGACCAGCGGGGAGCGCCGGGACAGCTCGGCGAACCGCTCCTCGCCCTCCAGGGCGACCCGCCAGCTCCCGCCCTCGCGCTCGGCGAGGAACAGCCAGCCCCTGGGCATCCGCCGCGAGCCGGGTTCGGTCGCCAGCACGGCCGTGCCGAAGGCCCATCCTCCCGTGTCGCGGGTGACGTTGACGCGCGTAGCGTCGTGCGCTGCCGCGACTTCGGCCTCGGCGCGCCCGCGTTCCACGAGGCGTTCGGCCACGGCCGCCTCCGGGCCGGCGCCCTGCCGGTCGCCGGCGGCGGCCCCCGCCGGGGCGGCCAGGGACAGCGCTCCCGCCAGGGTCAGTACGGCGGTGGCGATGCCGGTGATCCGACGGGCCTGGGGTCTTCTCCAGCCGAACATGCGGTCCTCCTCGGCAGTCGGAGGCGCCGCTTGCGACGGCACCTCCGATTTGAATGGACACCGTCAAATTAGAAGGTGTCGCATCCCCTGCCAAGTACGCCTCCGGGAGCCCGGCGTCTCCCGTCCGGGTACTCCCGCCGGCCTCAGTACAGGCTCAGCCCGTACGCGGCCAGGACCTCGGTGACGGGCTGGTAGTACGTGGCGCCGCCGTAGGCGCAGTTGCCGCTGCCGCCCACGATGACGCCGAGGGCCGTGGTGCCGGAGAAGGCGGGGCCTGCGGTGTCACCCGGCTCCGAGCAGGCGTTCGACCTGAACAGCCCGTAGACGATGCCGCCGGGGTAGTTGACCGTGACGTTGACCGCGGTGACCGTGCCGCAGCGCAGCCCGGTGGTCCGGCCCACATGACAGACCGACTGGCCCACACGGGGGGAGGCGGCGCCGGTGATGTCCCGGACGGCCCCGCCGCCCAGACTCACCTCTCCGGGGTAGGACAGGGTGGTGTTGGTGTAGCGGATGATCCCGTAGTCGTTGCCGGGGAAGCTCCGGGCCGCGGTGATGCCGACCGGCACGGTCCGCGCGGCGTCGGCGTACCAGGTGGTGGGCTCCGCACCCATGCAGTGCCCCGCGACGAGGCCGTGGTACGCGGTGCCGCGGCGGGCGTTGAAGGCCACCATGCAGTGGTGGCCGTCGCTGCCGTACAGCACGTCGCCGCCGCGTACGGCGGTCGGCGCCGCCGGAACGGCCGGGGCGGGGGCGGCGGAGGCCGCGGGCGCGCCGAGGAGTACGGCGGCGAGGGCGGCCAGTAACGCCAGGACGGTCGCGGGTACGGACGGGCGTCTCATGGTTCCTCCCGGTGGGGACGGTGCCGGCGGATACTGCCGGTACCCCCATGCTGGGGAAGACCGGCCCTCTCCACCAGACCGCCCTCTCCGCCCCGCCGCCCGGCCCGGCCGCCCGCCCGCGCGGCGGGGTTCAGCTCCCGCACTGCCGGAGCATCGTCTCCTTGTCCGGTGCGGTGACCGGCATCTCGTACTCCAGGGCCACCTGCGCGAAGCGCACCGCGTAGGCGCAGCGGACCGGCTTGTTCGGCGGCAGCCAGGAGGCCGGGCCGGAGTCGCCCTTGGCCGAGTTGGCGCGGCCCTCGACCGGCAGCAGGTTCAGCGGGTCGTTGGCGAGCCGTTCGCGCTTGCCCTCCGGCCAGCGGGACGCGCCCATCTGCCAGGCGTACGACAGCGGCACCACATGGTCGATCTGCACCTCGGCGGCGTCCTGCTTCTTCCAGGCGATCTCCTCGCCCGTGTAGGGGTCGGCCAGCGTCATGGCGACGACCACGCAGTCGGAGCCGGAACGGAAGCGCAGCTCCTCGCCGTCACGGGCGAGCAGGTCGTTGCGGGTGTCGCAGCCGTTGCGCGCCAGCGGCACCCCGTCGGCGGTGTCCATCCACGCGTAGCCGAACTCGTCCCGGTCGTACCCCGTCCTGGGCCCGCGTCCCCTGGTCGCCAGTTCCGACACGATCTCGCGGGCCCTCTCGCGGTCCGCGGCGGAGGACACCGGCGCCAGTCCCGGCTCGGTGCCCTCCTCGTTCTCCAGCGGGCTGACGGCGCGTCCGGCAGACGCGCCGGACTCCGTCGCCGGGGACGGGGCTTCGAGGTCGATCGACTCGCAGCCCGTCAGGAACAGGGCGGCGCTCAGCGCGACGGCGGTGGCGGAAACCGGGCGGAGGACTGGTATCGGCACGGGCTGTCCAGGGATCGGTGCGGGTGTGGGCGGTGGGCCGGCCACTGCGGACAGGACCGGCCCACCGCCCATCATTCCCCGGCGCCCGGGGCGAAATCCGATTGCCCTCCCCCGGCGGGCGGAGGACGGTAGGGGGCTGTCGGAACCGATCGATCCCACCACGGGGGTGTGCCATGACCAGTCACTTCGGAGCCATCGGCCTCGAGGTGGGCGGCAGGCGGGAGTACGGCGAACTGCTGCGGCGACTGTACGCCCTCGGCCGCGCGGAGCCCGTCGGCGGGGGCGCGGTGCGGGTGGTGTGGACCGGCGCGGGCGGCGCACGTGTCGAACTGGAGATCGACGACGAGGGCTCCCTGACGCATGTACTGCCCGCTCTGGCGCCCCGGGGGGCGCCGGTACCGGTGCGCGGCATCGTTCTGGCCCCGGACGGGGTCGCGCACATGGAGCTGCTGGACGGCGAGGGCGGCCGGACGCTGTGCCCGCTGCCGGTGGAGCTGACCGACCGCGCGGAGTTGCGCGCGCTGGGAAGGCGGCAGGGCGGCGCGCCCACCGAGGGGTTCGTGCGGCTGAGCGCGCTCGCCGAGCGGATCGACCTGTACGAGGACCGGGCGGCGTACGACGCGGCGCAGCGGGATCGCGAGCCGGGATTCGCGCCGGAGTACCTCATCCCCTCCGGGCTGTTCCGCCCCGAGGACTCGGGCCGGGAGTGGGCGCCCGTGGCGCGGGCCCTGTTCGCGGGCGGTGTGGTGGCCGCCGAACGCGTCGGGAGCGAGATCGGCGGCGGGGTCTTCCACCGCCTGAGGGTGCGGACGCTCGGCGGGATCGAGGTGGACGTCGCCGCCGCCGATGCCCAGCTCCCGCACGCCCCGGCACCGCGGGGGTGGGCGGGCCGCTGGGTGGAGGGGGCCTTCTTCATGACCGGCTCGCTGGGGCTGGAGATGCCCCGTGGCGCAAACCGGTGAGCGGCTCGCGCGGCCTCGCGGGAGGAGACCGCCCGGACAGGCGCCGGGCGGCGGTCAGGCGGCGCGGTCGCCGAAGCGGGCCGCCTCCCAGAAGTCCGGCCGGGGGTCCAGCGCCGCCGCCAGGCGGAAGTGGCGCAGCGCCTCCTCGTCGCGGCCCGCGCGCTCCAGGGTGCGGCCGAGGGCGAAGTGCGCGAAGGAGTTGTCCGGTTCGCGCTCCAGGACGACCAGGAACTCCTCCTCGGCGGCGCGCAGCTGGGCGCTGAGGAAGAACGCGCGGGCGCGCAGCAGGCGAACGGACGTCTTCTCCGGGAAGGCCGTGACGACGGACTCCAGGAGCTTCAGCGCGCCCCTGGGGTCGCGGGCGGCCAGCAGCTGCTCCGCGGCACGGTACTGGATGACATGGGTTTCGGGCGTGGTCTCGGGCACGTCGACGCCTCCTCGACCGGGATCGGCCGCGTCGCACTGGCCGCGGGATCACGGGTCCTTCGGGTACGGGGGTGCTTACGGGGGCGTCGCGGGACGTCCGGGAACGTCCTGGGAACGCCCTGGTGTACCGCCACGGCAACGCGCCGCCGCGCGGGCATATTCCCGCTGCCCTTGTGCGGGGATTCTTCCCGGCGCGGGGAGTCGTCAAGCACACCGCCGCGGCCGCCCACCGCGTCCGGTCCGCCGTCCTCAGGCCCGCCCGCCGGCGCGTTCCCCCAGCCGCCGCCATACCTCGGCGACCTGGGGCTCCAGCTTCTCCAGCGGGCCGTCGTTGTCGATGACGATGTCCGCGACCGCCAGCCGCTGCTCGCGCGTCGCCTGGGCGGCCATCCGGCCCCGGGCGTCCTCCTCGTCCATGCCGCGCAGCCGCACCAGCCGGTCGAGCTGGGTGGCCGGGGAGGCGTCGACGACGACCACCAGGTCGTACAGGGGCGCGAGACCGTTCTCCGCCAGCAGCGGCACGTCGTGCACGACCACCGCGTCCTCGCCGGCCGCGCGCTGGAGTTCGGCCGAGCGCACCCCGACCAGCGGGTGGACGATCGCGTTGAGCGCCTTCAGCTTCTCGGGGTCGCCGAAGACGATCGAGCCGAGCCTGGGCCGGTCCAGGGTGCCGTCCGGGGCGAGGACCTCCTCGCCGAACTCGGCGACCACCGCGGCGAGCCCCTCGGTGCCCGGCTCGACGACCTCGCGGGCGATCCGGTCGGCGTCGACGATCACGGCGCCGTACGCGCCGAGCAGCCGCGAGACCTCGCTCTTGCCCGCGCCGATTCCGCCTGTCAGCCCCACGGAGAGCATGGCCGCGCCTCCACCTGTGTCCGTGCCCGCAGCGCGCCCCGCGCCGGGCGGCGGGGCCGCGTACCGCACACGGGTTCGCCCGCGGCGGCTGCCGTCACCCTACCCAAGCGTGGGCGGGGCCGATCAGGGCCGGGGGCCGCCGTTGTCCCCGTCCCCGGTCCCGTCTCCGCCCTCTCGCTCGGCCAGGAAACGCTCGAAGACCTCCCCCAGCTCCTCCGCCGAGGGCAGTTCGGCGGGTTCGGCGACCAGGCTGCCGCGGGTCTCGGCCCCGGCCACGGCGTCGTACTGCTGCTCCAGCCCCCGGACGACCGCGACCAGTTCGCCGTCCCCCTCCGCGAGCTGCCGCTCGATCTCCTCCCGCACGCGGTGCGCGTCGGCGCGCAGTGCCTGGGTGATCTCCGGCAGCACCAGCCCGGTGGCCGCGGTGATCGACTCGACCACGGTCAGGGCGGCCTCGGGGTAGGTGGAGCGGGCCACATAGTGCGGGATGTGCGCGGCGAAGCCCAGTACGTCATGGCCGGACTCGGCCAGCCGCAGTTCCAGCAGCGAGGCGGCGCTGCCGGGAACCTGCGCCTCGTCGAAGGGCATCTGGCGCACGGGGGTGAGGTCCAGGCGGTTGCCGTGCGGGGTGAGGCCGACGGGGCGGGTGTGGGGCACGCCCATGGGGATGCCGTGGAAGCCGACGGACAACCGCACGCCGAGCCTCTCGACGATCTCGCGCACGGCGGCCGTGAACCGCTCCCACTCGACGTCCGGCTCGGGGCCGGCCAGCAGCAGGAAGGGGGTACCGGTGGCGTCCCGCAGCAGCCGCAGTTCCAGCCGGGGGGTGTCGTAGGACGCCCAGTGGTCACGCCGGAAGGTCATCACCGGCCGGCGGGCGCGGTAGTCGACGAGGCGGTCCACGTCGAAGCGGGCGACGGTCGTGCGCGGGCCGCCGTCCAGCAGCCCCTCGACGATCTGCCCGCCGGTCTCGCCGGCGTCGATGAAGCCCTCGAAGTGGTAGAGCATGACGGGCCCGGCACTGCCGGGCTCACCGACGACCGCCTCGGCCTCCGCCAGGCCGGCCGTGTCCCATGCGTACAAACCCTGCGGGTCCAGCACCTTCGCCGCTCCTCCGTGTCGCTTCCATCTGTCGGCAACATCCGCCGCCGCGTGCGCATTCCCCTGACCGGGTGGCCGGAAGGCCTCTCCGGCACCGCATCGTGCCATCTTCGGTGCGTCCCCCGGCACCGGGGGTCTCCCCGCGTTCCCCCGCGGGGGCCGTGCGAAGGGGGCGGGAACGCCACATGGCCCCCTCCCCGGACGGGGAGGGGGCCATGCTTCATGCGCTACCGCGGGCCGCCGCGGGCGGGCCTGCCGGCCGCGGTGGCCCGGCGGGTCAGCTCTGGCCGCCCGCGAGCTTCTCGCGGAGGGCCGCCAGGGCCTCGTCCGACGCCAGGGCGCCGGAGCTGTCGTCCGACTCCGAGGAGTAGGAGCCGCCGCCACCGCCGGCGCCGCCACCGCCCTGCGGGGCACCGCCGCCGGCACCCTCGGCCTCGGCCTGGGCGTCGGCCTCGCGGGACTTGAGCACCTGCGCCTGGTGCTGCTCGAAGCGCTGCTGCGCCTCGGCGTACTGGCGCTCCCACTCCTCGCGCTGCTTCTCGTAGCCCGGCAGCCAGTCGTTGGCCTCCGGGTCGAAGCCCTCGGGGTAGATGTAGTTGCCCTGGTCGTCGTAGGACGCGGCCATGCCGTACAGGGTCGGGTCGAACTCGACCGCCATCGGGTCGGCGCCGAAGGACTCGTTGGCCTGCTTCAGCGAGAGGCTGATGCGGCGGCGCTCCAGGTCGATGTCGATGACCTTGACGAAGATCTCGTCGTTGACCTGGACGACCTGCTCCGGGATCTCCACGTGGCGCTCGGCCAGCTCGGAGATGTGGACCAGGCCCTCGATGCCCTCGTCGACCCGGACGAACGCGCCGAACGGCACCAGCTTGGTGACCTTGCCGGGCACGACCTGGCCGATCTGGTGGGTCCGGGCGAACTGCTGCCACGGGTCTTCCTGGGTCGCCTTGAGCGACAGGGAGACGCGCTCGCGGTCCATGTCGACGTCCAAGACCTCGACCGTGACCTCCTGGCCGACCTCGACCACCTCGGACGGGTGGTCGATGTGCTTCCAGGACAGCTCGGAGACGTGGACCAGACCGTCCACGCCGCCCAGGTCCACGAAGGCGCCGAAGTTGACGATCGAGGAGACG
This sequence comes from Streptomyces mangrovi, assembly GCF_900114215.1. Classification (GTDB taxonomy): domain Bacteria; phylum Actinomycetota; class Actinomycetes; order Streptomycetales; family Streptomycetaceae; genus Streptomyces; species Streptomyces barkulensis. The sequence goes on from NZ_FOSG01000003.1 coordinate 171,357, forward strand.
ACGCCGGACCGCACCTGGCCCTTCTGGAGGGTGGTGAGGAAGGTCTGGCGAACCTCGGACTGGGTCTGCTCCAGCCAGGCGCGGCGGGAGAGGACCACGTTGTTGCGGTTCTTGTCCAGCTCGATGATCTTGGCCTCGAGCTCCTTGCCGACGTACGGCTGGAGGTCGCGGACACGACGCATCTCGACCAGGGAGGCCGGCAGGAAGCCACGGAGGCCGATGTCGAGGATGAGACCACCCTTGACGACCTCGATGACGGTACCGGTGACGATCCCGTCCTCTTCCTTGATCTTCTCGATGGTGCCCCAGGCCCGCTCGTACTGGGCACGCTTCTTCGAGAGGATCAGGCGGCCCTCCTTGTCCTCCTTCTGGAGGACCAGGGCCTCGATCTCGTCACCGACGGCGACGACCTCGTTCGGGTCGACATCGTGCTTGATCGACAGCTCTCGGGAAGGGATGACGCCTTCGGTCTTGTAGCCGATGTCGAGCAGGACCTCGTCCCGGTCGACCTTCACGATGACGCCGTCGACGATGTCGCCGTCGTTGAAGTACTTGATCGTCTCGTCGATCGCGGCGAGGAAGGCTTCCTCGGAACCGATGTCGTTAACCGCAACCTGCGGGGTGGTCACGGTGGTCTCGGTGCTGCTCGTCATGTGGAAAAGGGCTCCGGTACGGACATTGAAGTCGTAGGTACTGCTACGCCGAGAGCCCGTATCGCACTGCCGAAGCCGGACAGCCTGAGAGGTGCTACACCGAAGATCTCCGAGGAAACCACGAGCACCTCGACAACCGAGGGGACATACAACAGATGCGAGCGCGACCTGCTCCGTCCGAGGCGCGCAGGCCCGCAGCGCAACTTGTAGCATACGGGGGCAGCCGGGCGGGGTCAATGCGCGAACGAGGACACACGGGACTTTGGTCCCAAATCCGGCACAAGTCGCCGGATCCGCGTCCCGTTCCCGCCCCCTTCCGGCCCCGCCGGAACCGAGGCTACGACGACGGGCGAGATGAACCAGGACAGCGAACCAGAGCCGGAGGCCGCCCGCCGCGACGCGGACGCCGCCGAGAGCAGCCGGGCCAGCCGCGGATGGTGGGACCGGAACGCCGACGAGTACCAGCGCGAGCACGGCGGCTTCCTCGGCGACGACCGCTTCGTGTGGGGCCCGGAGGGCCTGGACGAGGAGGAGGCCGGTCTGCTGGGCCCGGCGGAGCGGCTGGCCGGCCGCTCGGTGCTGGAGGTCGGCGCGGGGGCGGCGCAGTGCTCGCGCTGGCTGGCGGCGCGCGGGGCGCGCCCGGTGGCCCTGGACATCTCGCACCGGCAGCTCCGGCACGCGCTGCGCATCGACGGCGCCGCCCCCGCGTTCCCCCTGGTGCAGGCCGACGCCGGGGCGCTGCCCTTCGCCGACGGCTCCTTCGACCTGGCCTGCTCCGCGTACGGGGCGCTGCCCTTCGTCGCCGACCCGGTGCGGGTGCTGCGCGAGGTGCGCCGCGTCCTGCGGCCGGGCGGCCGGTGGGTGTTCTCCGTGACGCACCCGGTCCGCTGGGCCTTCCCCGACGAACCGGGGACGGAGGGGCTGACGGTCACCGCCTCCTACTTCGACCGCACGCCCTACGTGGAGCAGGACGAGCGGGGGCGCGCCGTCTACGTCGAGCACCACCGCACCCTCGGCGACCGTGTGCGCGACCTCACCGCCGCCGGGTTCCGCCTGGTGGACCTGGTGGAGCCGGAGTGGCCCGAGTGGAACCGGCAGGAGTGGGGAGGCTGGTCGCCGCTGCGCGGCCGGCTGATCCCGGGCACCGCGATCTTCGTCTGCGAGCGGGACCGGCGGCACTAGGGAGGAGCTTCCGGGGAGCCCTCGGAGCGCTGCGAGGATGGGGGCATGCCCCTGCGGACCGACGCCCTGAGCCGACTTCCCGTACGCACCGCCCTGCCGGCGCTGGAGGCGGCCCTCGACACGCGCGGGGCGGCCGTGCTGTGCGCCCCGCCGGGCACGGGCAAGACCACCTTGGTGCCGCTCGCCCTGGCCGGGCTCGCCGGCCCGCGGGAGGGGGCACCGGCGCGGCGCGTGCTGGTCGCCGAACCGCGCCGGATCGCGGTGCGGGCCGCGGCGCGGCGGATGGCCTGGCTGCTGGGCGAGCCCGTCGGCGCGAGGGTCGGGTTCACCGTGCGCGGGGAGCGGGCGGTCGGACCCGGTTGCCTGGTGGAGGTGGTGACCACCGGGGTGCTGCTCCAGCGGCTCCAGCGCGACCCGGAGCTGCCCGGGGTGGACACGGTGGTGCTGGACGAGTGCCACGAGCGGCATCTGGACGCGGACACCGCCGCCGCCTTCCTGCTGGACGTACGCGCCGCGCTGCGGGAGGAACTGCGCCTGGTCGCCGCCTCGGCCACCACCGACACCGGTGCCTGGGCCCGGCTGCTGGACGCGCCCGTGGTGGAGGCGTCCGGCGCCTCCCACCCGGTGCGGGTGGTGTGGGCGCCTCCGGCCCGCCCGGTGCGCCCCGCCCACGGCACGCGGGTGGATCCGGCCCTGCTGGAGCACGTCGCGGACACGGTGCGCCGGGCGCTGCGGGAGGAGGAGGGCGACGTGCTGTGCTTCCTGCCGGGGACCGGGGAGATCGCCCGGGTGGCCGCTCTGCTGGACGGAGGTGCCGGCGCCGAGGTGCTGCAGGTGCACGGGCGGGCCCCGGCCGCCGTCCAGGACGCGGTGCTGGCGGGTCCGGCCGGACGGCGGCGGGTGGTGCTGGCCACGGCGGTGGCCGAGTCCAGCCTGACGGTGCCGGGGGTGCGGGTGGTGGTGGACGCCGGGCTGTCCCGCGAGCCGCGCACCGACCACGCCCGGGGGCTGAGCGCGCTGGCGACGGTGCGGGCCTCGCGGGCATCGGCCCGGCAGCGTGCGGGACGGGCCGGGCGTGAGGCGCCGGGGGTGGTCTACCGCTGCTGGCCGGAGGCCGAGCACGACCGGCTGCCGCGCTTCCCCTCCCCCGAGATCGCCGTCGCCGACCTCACCGCCTTCGCGCTGCGCGCGGCCTGCTGGGGGGATCCGGACGCGCGTGGACTGGCGCTGCCCGACGCGCCTGCGCAGGGTGCGATGGCGGCGGCCCGCGAGGTGCTGCGCGCGATCGGCGCCGTGGACGCGCGGGGGCGGGCCACGGAACGCGGGAAGGCGATGGCCTCGCTGGGCCTGCACCCCCGGCTGGCGCGCGCCCTGCTGGACGCCGCTCCCCGGGTGGGGGCTCGGCGGGCGGCCGAGGTGGTGGCGCTGCTGAGCGAGGAGCCTCCCCGGGAGTACGGCGACGAGGTGGCGGCGGTATGGCGCACCGCGCGCCGGGGCCGGGACGCGTACGCCGCCCGCTGGCGCCGGGAGGCGCGCCGGCTGGAGGGCGCCCTGCCCGGCGGGCGCGGCGGGCAGGACTCCGCGGGGGCGGCCGACGACGCGGCCGCCGCCCTGGTGGTGGCGCTGGCCTTCCCCGAGCGGGTGGCGCGCTCACGCGGCGAACGGGCGTATCTGATGGCCTCCGGCACCCGCGCCGAACTCGCCCCGGGGTCCGGGCTGCGCGACGCCCCCTGGCTGGCGGTCGCCGTCGCCGACCGGCCCGTGGGGGCCGCCTCCGCGCGGATACGGCTGGCCGCGGCGGTCGACGAGGACACGGTGCGGGAGGCGGCCGGGGCCCTGTACTCGGAGGCCGAGGAGATCGGCTGGTCCGCCGGGCGGCGCGATGTGGTGGCCCGGCGCGTGGAACGGCTGGGCTCGATCGAGCTGTCCTCCCGCCCCCTGCGCGACCCCGGTCCCGCGCCGCTGCGGGCGGCCCTGCTGGAGGGGCTGCGGCGCGAGGGCGTGGGGCTGCTGCGCTGGACGCGGGAGGCCGCGTCGCTGCGGCAGCGGCTGGCCTTCCTCCACCGGGAACTGGGCGAGCCGTGGCCGGACGTGTCGGACGAGGCGCTGCTGGCACGGGCGGACGAGTGGCTGGACGGGGTGCTGGGCCCGGCGCGGCAGCGGGCCGATCTGGAGCGCGCGGATGCCGGCCGGCTGCTGGCCGCGCTGCTGCCCTGGACCTTGGGGGACGCCGCCCGGCTGGACGAACTGGCGCCGGAGCGGATCGAGGTGCCCTCGGGCTCGCGGGTACGGGTGGACTACGGCGGGGAGCGGCCGGTGCTCGCGGTCAAGCTCCAGGAGCTGTTCGGCTGGCAGGAGGCACCCCGGCTGGCGGGCGGCCGGGTGCCGCTGCTGGTGCATCTGCTGTCGCCCGCGGGTCGGCCGGCGGCAGTGACCGCGGATCTGGCGTCGTTCTGGCGCGACGGTTACCGCTCGGTGCGGGCCGAACTACGCGGCCGCTACCCCAAACACCCCTGGCCCGAGGATCCGGCGGCCGCCCGGCCGACCGGGCGTACGGCCGCCGCGGCGCGGAGGGCTTCCGGGCGGGGAGGCTGAGCGGTGCCCGCCGCGCCGCGGGGTCCGGTGGCCACCGGACCCCGCGGCGCGGCGGTTCAGTCCTCCTGGCGGGCCTGGACGGTGGCGCCGGCGGTCGGGGCGGGGGTCTGCTCCCCGTCGTCCTGCTGCCCGCTGCCGTCCTCGCCCTCCCCGGGCTCGTCCGGGTTCTCCGGCTCCTCGTCCCCGCAGGGGTTCTCCGGGTCCTCCGGGTTCTCCGGGTCCTCGGCGGGCTCGTCCGGGTTCTCGGAGTCCTCGCCCGGCTCCCCGGTCGGGGTCGGGGAGGGTGAGTCGGCCGGCTCCTCGGTGCTCCCTCCGGGCTCCTCCGGGCTCTCGGGGTCGTCCGGGTCCGCCGGGCAGCCGGGCTCGTCCGGGTTCTCGGGTTCCTCCGGCTCTTCCCCGGGCTCCTCGGGATCGTCCGGGTCCTCCCCGGGCTCCTCGGGATCGTCCGGGTCCTCCCCGGGCTCCTCGGGTTCCTCCGGCTCTTCCCCGGGCTCCTCCGGGTCCTCGGGATCGTCCGGGTCCTCCCCGGGCTTCTCGGAGTCGTCGGGCGGAAGAGGGGTGACCGTACCGTCCTCGGAGACGGGCGGCTTCGGGGAGGGCTTCCCGTCCTCCCCCTTCTCACCGCCGTCGCCGCCCTTTTGGTCGTCGGCCTTCTCGCCCGGTCGCCCGGTGGGGCCGCCGCCCGGCTCGCCACCCGGCCGCGCGGGCCGCGACTCGTTGCCCGCGCCGGGGCTGTCGGGCAGCGCTCCCTCACCGTCGGGCACCTCGTGGACGCCCTTGCGGTAGAAGTCCAGCCAGGACAGCACCGTCCGCAGGTACTCCCGCGACCGGTTGTAGCTGAGGACGGCCCGTTCCAGATCGGCCGGGTCCGACAGGTTCCTGCCGCCCGCGCACAGGTAGCGCCCCGCGGCGAGGGCGGCGTCGTAGATGTTGTTCGGGTCCTCACGGCCGTCGCCGTTGCCGTCCGCGCCCCAGTTGGCCCAGGTGGAAGGGATGAACTGCATCGGCCCGACGGCCCGGTCGTAGCGGGTGTCGCCGTCGTACGCGCCGCCGTCGGTGTCCGAGATGTGCGCGAAGCCCACGCCGTTGAGCGCGGGTCCCAGGATCGGCTTGTGGGTGGTACCCCGGGCGTCCACGGCTCCGCCGCGCGCCTGCCCGGACTCCACCTTGCCTATCGCGGCCAGGAGTTGCCAGGGAAGGTTGCAGCCGGGCCGCTCCTCGCCCAAGGTCCGCTCCGCCCGCTTGTAGGCGGCCAGAACGGTGGCGGGTATGCCGGACTCGGCGGGACCGGTGACGTCCGGCAGATCGCTGGAGGATCCGGGCTTGTCCGGCTTGACCAGCGGCGGAAGCTCGGTGTGGTAAGGGGAGTTGCCGTCGGCGGGAAGGTCGGGGGACTCCGGGGAGCCGGCCGCCTCCCTGCCGCCGGGCTGCACCAGTTCCAGGCCGGGCCCCTGGGACGCGGTGAGCGCGGCCATCGCCGCCGCCGCCACCGCGGTGCTGGTAACGCCCCTTCGGACCCTGCCCACGAGCCGCCGAGCCGCCATCTGCCAGACCCTCCACGCTGTTGTCACGCGCTGCCGCGCCGCACCTGCCGGATACGGCGCCCCTCAGACGCTCTGTACGGTTGTGTACGTCCTGTGTGTCCGGTTCCCCGGCACCTGCCGCATGTCCGTGCCCCGGCCGCACCGCCTCCCCCGTGAGGGGTAACGAACGGGACACTACGGCAAGTTCGGCACCCGATCCACCACATCCGAGGACGACGCGGCAACGCACACGACCGTTCCACCGGACGTTCACCGCCGTGTGCCGCCCGGGGGCCGGTACCGGCCCCCGGGCGGCACACGGCCCTCCGCGACCGTCCGCGACCGCCTCAGTGGGCGGCGTCCTCCCAGTTCCCGCCGGAGCCCACGGAGACGTCCAGCGGCGCCCTCAGCCGGACGGCTCCGGCCATCTCCCGGCGCACCAGCTCCTCCACCGCCTCCCGTTCGCCCGGGGCGACCTCCAGCACGATCTCGTCGTGCACCTGGAGCAGCATGCGCGAGCGCAGCTCCGCCTCGCCCAGCGCCCGGTCCACCTTCAGCATCGCGATCTTCACGATGTCCGCGGCGGTGCCCTGGATCGGGGCGTTGAGCGCCATCCGCTCGGCCATCTCGCGGCGCTGGCGGTTGTCGCTGTTGAGGTCGGGCAGGTAGCGGCGGCGCCCCAGGATGGTGTGGGTGTAGCCGGTGGCCCGGGCGTCCTCCACCACCCGGTGCAGGTAGTCGCGCACCCCTCCGAAGCGCTCGAAGTAGGCGTCCATCAGCCTGCGCGCCTCCTCGGCGGTGATGCCGAGCTGCTGCGACAGGCCGAAGGCCGACAGCCCGTAGGCCAGCCCGTACGACATGGCCTTGATCTTGCGGCGCATCTCCGGGTCCACCCGGTCCTTGGGGACCTCGAAGACCTGGGAGGCGGCGGTGGTGTGCAGGTCCTCGCCGGAGGTGAACGCCTCGATCAGGCCCTCGTCCTCCGACAGGTGCGCCATCACCCGCAGTTCGATCTGGCTGTAGTCGGCCGTCAGCAGCGACTCGTAGCCCTCGCCGACCACGAAGCCCCGGCGGATGGCCCGGCCCTCGTCGGTGCGCACCGGGATGTTCTGCAGGTTGGGGTCGGTGGAGGAGAGCCTGCCGGTGGCGGCGACCGTCTGGTTGAACGTGGTGTGGATACGGCCGTCGGTGGTGATCGTCTTGATCAGGCCCTCGACGGTGGTGCGCAGCTTGGACTGCTCGCGGTAGCGCAGCATGATCACCGGCAGCTCGTGCTCGGTCTGCGTCGCCAGCCAGGTCAGCGCGTCGGCGTCCGTGGTGTAACCGGTCTTGGTCCGCTTCGTCTTCGGCAGGCCCAGCTCGCCGAAGAGCACCTCCTGCAGCTGCTTGGGCGAGCCGAGGTTGAACTCGTGGCCCACCGCGGTGTGCGCCTCGCGCACCGCCTGCTGGACGGCCGCGGCGAACTGCTGCTCCATACGGCCCAGCCACTCGCGGTCCGCGGCGATGCCCGCCCGCTCCATCCGCGCCAGCAGGCCCGAGGTCGGCAGCTCGATGTCCTGGAGCAGACCGGCCGCGCCGACCTCCGTCAGCCGCCCGGCCAGCGCCCCGCCCAGGTCCAAGGCGGTGCGGGCCCGGGCCATCAGCGCGTCCGCCTCGGCCTCCTCGTCCGCGCCCAGCGCCAGCTGACCGCTGCTCTCGGCGGGCCGGGCCGGCTCCCGGCCCAGGAACTCCACCGACAGCGCCTCCAGGGCGAACGAGCGGCGGCCCGGCTGCACCAGATAGGCGGCCAGCGCGGTGTCCATCGTGACGCCGGCGACGCTCCAGCCGTGCTCGGCGAAGACCCGCATCACCGCCTTGGCGTCGTGCATGACCTTCGGCCGGTCCCCGTCGGCGATCCACTCCGCGAACGCCCGCTCGTCGGCCTCGTCCAGCTGGGCCGGGTCGAACCACACGGCCGGCCCCCGTCCGGTGGCCAGGGCGATCTCGCCGACGCTTCCCGAACCCAGCTTCCAGCTGTCGACGGTGGCCACGCCCAGCGGATCGGTGCCGGATGCGGCGTGCTCGGCCAGCCAGGGGGCCAGCTCGCCGGTGCCGGCGACCACCCCGTCGACCTCCACGCCGTCCGCCGGGGCCGTCTCCTCCTGGCCGGACGCGCCCGGGTCGACCGCGTACAGCCGGTCACGGAAGCCGGTGTTGCGGAACTCCAGCGCGTCCAGCACCACCTCCAGCGCCCCCCGGTCGTACGGCGCCCGCGCCAGGTCCGCCGGGCCGGCCGGCAGCTCCACGTCGCACACCAGCGCCGTCAGCCGCCGGTTGAGCCGGACGCCGTCGAGGTGGTCGCGCAGCTTCTCCCCGACCTTGCCCTTGACCTCGTCGACCCGCTCCAGCAGCTCGGTGAGGGAGCCGAACTGCCTGATCCACTTCGCGGCGGTCTTCTCGCCCACTCCGGGAATGCCGGGCAGGTTGTCCGACGGGTCGCCGCGCAGGGCCGCGAAGTCCGGGTACTGCTCGGGGGTCAGGCCGTACTTCTCCTCCACCTTCTCGGGGGTGAAGCGGGTCAGCTCCGACACTCCCCGCGTGGGGTACAGCACCGTCGTCGCGTCGTTGACGAGCTGGAAGGAGTCGCGGTCACCGGTGACGATCGAGACGTGGAAGCCCTCGGCCACCGCCTGCGTGGCCAGGGTGGCGATGATGTCGTCCGCCTCGAAGCCCTCCACCGCGAACCGCCGGATGCCCATCGCGTCCAGCAGCTCGCCGATCAGCTCCACCTGCCCCTTGAAGCCGTCCGGGGACTTGGAGCGGTTCGCCTTGTAGTCGGCGAACTCCTCCGTGCGCCAGGTCGTGCGCGACACGTCGAAGGCGACCGCCAGATGGGTGGGGTCCTCGTCGCGCAGCGTGTTCGCCAGCATCGAGGCGAAACCGTAGATCGCGTTCGTCGGCTGCCCGGTGGTGGTGGAGAAGTTCTCCTCGGGCAACGCGAAGAACGCCCGGTAGGCGAGGGAGTGCCCGTCCAGCAGGAGCAGGCGCCTGTCCTGGGACTCGGGCGGTTCGGAGGAGTTCGCTGCGGTCGCTTTCGATGCTTTGTTGGCCACGCCCCGATCCTGCCACGCACCACCGACACCGGTTCACGGGCCGCCCTGGAGCCACTGTCGCGCCCCGGTGGAGCGTGGCAGGATCTGCGGCCATGAGACGCAGGCCGCCCGCCACCGATCCCGTCCAGGACGCCCCCCGGGTCGGCGCTCCGCGCCGAAGCGCCGCCGGGCTGCCCGCCGTCGCCCGCTCCCTGCGCATGGCCGGGGAGCAGATGGGGGTGCGGCGCACCGCGCTGACCCTGCTGAGGGTCAACCAGGAGGACGGCTTCGACTGCCCCGGCTGCGCCTGGCCCGAGCCGGAGCGGCGGCACACCGCGGAGTTCTGCGAGAACGGCGCCAAGGCCGTCGCCGAGGAGGCCACGCTGCGGCGGGTGACCCCCGCCTTCTTCGCCGAGCACCCCGTGGCCGACCTGGCGACGCGCTCCGGGTACTGGCTGGGTCAGCAGGGCCGCCTCACCCGGCCGATGTACCTGGCCGAGGGCTCCGGCCGCTACGAGCCGATCGGCTGGGACGAGGCCTTCGAGATCGTCGCCGGCGAACTGCGCGCCCTGGACTCCCCCGACGAGGCCGTCTTCTACACCTCCGGCCGTACGAGCAACGAGGCCGCCTTCCTCTACCAGCTCCTGGCCCGCTGCCTGGGCACCAACAACCTGCCCGACTGCTCCAACCTGTGCCACGAGTCCTCCGGCGCCGCGCTGACCGAGACCCTCGGCGTCGGCAAGGGCAGCGTGCTCCTGGAGGACCTCCACCGCGCCGACCTGGTCATCGTCGCCGGGCAGAACCCGGGCACCAACCACCCCAGGATGCTCTCCGCGCTGGAGAGGGCCAAGCGGGGCGGCGCGCGGATCATCACCGTCAACCCGCTGCCCGAGGCCGGCCTGGAGCGGTTCGACAACCCGCAGACCCTGCGCGGCCTGGCCGGCTCCGGCACCCCGCTGACCGACCTGTTCCTGCAGATCCGCATCGGCGGCGACCAGGCCCTCTTCCGCGAACTGTGCCGCCGGGTGCTGGAGGCCGACGGCGGGGTGGACGAGGCCTTCGTCCGCGAACACACCCACGGCTACGAGGAGTTCGCCGCCGCGGCCCGCGCCACCGACCCCGCCGGCGTGCTGCGCGCCACCGGGCTCGCCCCGGCCGACATCGACCGCGCCGCCGAACTGGTGCTGGCCTCGGAGCGCACCGTGGTGTGCTGGGCCATGGGCCTGACCCAGCACCGGCACGCCGTGCCCACCATCCGCGAGATCGTCAACCTCCTGCTGCTGCGCGGCGCCGTCGGCCGACCCGGCGCCGGGGTCTGCCCGGTGCGCGGCCACAGCAACGTCCAGGGCGACCGCACCATGGGCATCGTCGAGAAGCCCTCCGGCGCCCTGCTGGACGCGCTGGAGGCGGAGTTCGGCGTCCCCATGCCGCGCGAGCACGGCCTGGACGTGGTGAACTCCATCCGCGCCCTGCGCGACGGGCGGGCGAAGGTGTTCTTCGCCCTCGGCGGCAACTTCGTCGCCGCCTCCCCCGACACCCAGGTGACCGAGACCGCGATGCGGCGGGCCCGGCTGACCGTGCACGTGTCCACCAAGCTCAACCGCTCCCACTGCGTCACCGGCGCCCGCGCCCTGATCCTGCCCGTCCTCGGCCGCACCGAGCGCGACGTACAGGCATCGGGCGAGCAGTTCGTCACCGTCGAGGACTCCATGGGCGTCGTCCACGCCTCCCGCGGCCGCCTCGCCCCCGCGAGCGGGCACCTGCTGTCCGAGCCCGCCGTCGTCTGCCGGCTGGCCCGCCACGTCCTGGGCCCCGGTCACCCCGTGCCCTGGGAGGAGTTCGAGGCCGACTACGCCGCGATCCGCGACCGCATCGCCCGCACCATCCCCGGCTTCACCGACTTCAACGCCCGCGTGTCCCGCCCCGGCGGCTTCACCCTGCCCCACGCCCCGCGCGACGAGCGCCGCTTCCCCACCGCCACCGGAAAGGCCAACTTCACCGCCGCGCCGCTGACCTGGCCGCATCTGCCCCCCGGCCGCCTGCTGCTGCAGACCCTGCGCTCCCACGACCAGTACAACACCACCGTCTACGGCCTCGACGACCGCTACCGCGGCATCAGGGGAGGCCGCCGCGTGGTCCTCGTCCACCCCGGCGACGCCGCGGAACTGGACCTGCCGGACGGCTCCTACGCCGACCTCACCAGCGAGTGGGACGACGGACGCGAACGCACCGCGCCCGGCTTCCGCGTCGTCCACTACCCCACCGCCCGCGGCTGCGCGGCCGCCTACTTCCCCGAGACCAACGTCCTGGTCCCCCTCGACGCCACCGCCGAGACCAGCAACACCCCCGCCAGCAAGTCCGTGGTGATCCGCCTCACCCCCGCCCCCGGGCCCGGCGGCCCCTCTGATAAGTAAGACGGTGCACAGCACATCCACCACCCGCCGCACGGCCGTGCTCCACCGGCCCCCGGCACGACGATCGGAGCCACGCGCCCATGGGCGAGCCGACCAGCACCGTCTTCCCCCAGGAGATCCTCGACCAGTGGGCCGGGCTCGGCATCGACCTGCCCGCCCTCTTCTCCGCCGGCCGCCTCGGCGAGCGCATGGGCCTGGTCATCACCCACGCCGCCCCGGAGAAGGTCGTCGGCACCCTCCCCGTCGAGGGCAACACCCAGCCCTACGGGTTGCTGCACGGCGGCGCGTCCGCCGTCCTGGCCGAGACCCTCGGCTCCGTCGGCGCCATGCTCCACGGCGGCCCCACCAAGATCTCCGTCGGCGTGGACCTCAACTGCACCCACCACCGCGGACTGACCTCCGGCACCGTCACCGGCACCGCCACCCCCGTGCACCGCGGCCGGTCCACCGCCACCTACGAGATCGTCGTCACCGACGAGCAGGACCGCCGCGTGTGCAGCGCCCGGCTCACCTGCCTGCTGCGCGACGCACCCGCCGGCGCCTGGGGCAACTGACGACCCTCACCGAAAAACCACAGGTCACAGGGTTCTGCAGAGCCCGGACAGTGCGCTTTGATACCGGTCCGGGCCGCCACCGGGGCGGCCAGGGACGAAAGGGCACCGATCGTGCGGGCCACACGCCTGACATCCCGGAAGCGCGCCGCCGCCGTCACCACGGCCGCGGCCGCTCTGGCCATGGCCGCCGCGCTCCCCGCCGCGGCCATCAGCACCTACAACTCCTCCCCCGCCCCGGAGCGGACCGAGGTCGGGGCGCTGGTCATCACCTACGACCACGACGAGGACGCCACCACCCCCGACCGCGTCGACTGGTTCTGCTCGGGCACCATGATCGACCGCGACACCTTCCTCACCGCCGCCCACTGCACCACCGACTGGCCGGCCGGCGCCCGCTTCCACGTCTCCCTGGAGCAGGACGTACGGGCCGCCCTCGACGCGGCCGCACGGGAGCATCCCGGCGACCCGGCCGCCGTCGCCGCGGCCGTCGCCGTCGAGGGCACCGCGCACAACCATCCGGAGTATCCCGGCCCCGCCACCGACACCCGCGACATCTCCGTCGTGGAGGTCCCCGCCGACGAGATGGCCGGCCGCTGGGACTTCACCCCGGCCACCCTGCCCACCGCCGGACAGCTCGACACCATGGGCCCCCGGGCACTGGACGGCACCGGCTTCACCGTTGCCGGCTACGGCACCCAGGAGGCCCAGCGCGGCCCCGGCGGCCACACCCACCCCGGCGGCGGCGTGCGGCTGAAGGCCCCCACCTCCTTCAACGCCCTCAACAAGGCGTGGGTACGCGTGGCCATGACCGCCCCGCAGGGCAACGGCGGCGCCTGCTACGGCGACTCCGGCGGCCCCAACTTCGCCGAGATCGACGGCGAACGCGTCCTGGTCGGCACCACCATCACCGGTGACGCCCCCTGCTACGCCACGAACGTCGCCCACCGGCTCGACGCGCCCGGCGCCCGCGCCTTCCTCGCCCCCTACACCGACCTGCCCTGACCGGTTGCGGAAAACGGCGACGGCCGCGGCGACCAAGAGGTCGCCGCGGCCGTCGCCGTTTTCGCAGCCGATGAGGGGAGCCGTCAGGCGCCCTCGCCCAGATAGGCCGCCCGCACCCGCGGATCCGACAGCAGCTCGGACGCCTCGCCCTCCATCGCCACCGCACCGGTCTCCAGCACATAGCCGCGGTCGGCCATCCGGAGCGCCTGCGCGGCGTTCTGCTCCACCAGCAGCACCGTGGTGCCCTGCTCGTTGATCTCCTTGACGATCTCGAAGATCTGCTGAACGATCAGCGGCGCCAGGCCCATCGACGGCTCGTCCAGCAGCAGCACCTCCGGCTTGCCCATCAGGGCACGGCCGATCGCCAGCATCTGCTGCTCACCGCCCGACAGCGTCCCGCCCAGCTGGCTCTTGCGCTCCCCCAGCCGCGGGAACAGGGTGAACACCCGGTCCATGTCGGCCTTGTCCACCGACTTGAACCGGTACGCCCCCATCTGGAGGTTCTCCCGGACCGTCATCCGCGGGAACACCCCGCGCCCCTCGGGGACATGGCCGATGCCGAACCGGACCAGATCGTGCGGCTTGATGCCGTCGATCCGCTCCCCGTGCAGCAGCACCTGCCCCTCGCGCGGCGCGATCATCCCCGAGGCCGTCCGCAGCGTGGTCGTCTTGCCCGCGCCGTTGGCGCCGAGCAGCGCGACCACCTCCCCGCTGCGGACCGTCAGATTGACGCCCTTGAGCGCCTCGATGGCGCCGTAGAACACCCGCAGATCACGCAGCTCCAGCACCACCGGGGCGGCCGGCTCGCCGCCCTGCGGCTCCTTCTTCAGATCCGTGGTGACGCTCACTTGTGCTCCTCGGTGTCCCACTGCGGCGCCCCGGCATCGGCCCCGGTGTCGGTGTCGGTGTCGGTGTCGGCTCCGGAACCGGCGCCCTCCTGCGCGCCGGCCCCCTCGGCGACGGCCTGAGCCACCGCGGCCTCGTCCTCCTCGGCCACCGCGCCCAGGTACGCCTCGATCACCGCCGGATCCCGCTGCACCTGCGACGGCGATCCCTCGGCGATCTTCTTGCCGAAGTTGAGCACCATCACCCGGTCCGCCACCGACATCACCAGCCGCATGTCGTGCTCGATCAGCAGCACGCTCACACCCAGCTCGGTGTTGATCCGCCGGATCAGCTCCTCCAGCTCCAGCTTCTCCGTCGGGTTGGTGCCCGCCGCCGGCTCGTCCAGCAGCAGCACCTCAGGATCCGTCGCCAACGCCCGCGCGATCTCCAGCCGCCGCTGGTCGCCGTAGCTCAGCGACCCCGCCAGCTCGTTCATCTTCTCCAGCAGGCCGACGTACGACAGCACCTCGTGCGCCCGGCGGTCGCTGGCCCGCTCGGCCTTCCGCGCGTTCGGCAGCCCCAGCATGATCGACACCGGACCGGTCTTCAGCCGCGTCTCCGCCGCGATCTTGACGTTCTCCAGCGCGGTCAGCGCCCCGAACAACCGGATGTTCTGGAACGTGCGCGCCAGACCCCACTGGCTGACCACATGCGGCTTGGCACCCAGCAGCGAGTGCTCGCCGCCCTCGCGGGGACGGAAGACGATCCGCCCCTCCTGCGGCACGTACGCGCCCGTCAGCGAGTTGAACAGCGACGTCTTGCCCGCGCCGTTGGGCCCGATGACCGCCAGCACCTCACCGCGCCGCATCCGCAGCTCGACGTTGTCCAGACTGGTCAGACCGCCGAACCGCAGCGTCACGCCCGACGTCTCCAGCACCAGCTCACCGGCGCCGGCCGAACCGCCCGCCGGCCCCTGCTCCTTCTTCACCGTCTCGGTGGTCACGGCTGCCTGCCTTCCGCCGGGCCGGTCGCGTCGGCTCCGCCGACCCCCGCCTCCGCCATCCGCAGCTCACGCTTGCGGCGTCGGGAGGGCAGCACGCCCTGCGGCCGGTAGATCATCATGATGACGAGGAGAGCGCCCAGGTACATGTAGCGGTCCTTGGGATCCACCCACTCGCGCAGGTACTCCGGCAGCCACACCAGGAACGCGGCGCCGAACAGCACCCCGGGGATCGACCCCATGCCGCCGAAGATGACGTAGGCCAGCACCAGGATCGACAGCAGGATCGCGAAGTTCTCCGGGTTGAAGTACCCGGCCTTGCTCGCGTACGCCACCCCGGCCACGCCGGAGGTCGACGCACCGATCGCGAACGCCATCAGCTTGTAGCGCACCGTGGGCACACCCGTGGCCGCCGCGGCCACCTCGTCCTCGCGGATCGCCGTCCACGCCCGGCCCACCTTGGAGTGCTCCAGCCGCAGGAACAGGAAGATGGCCAGCACGATGAAGACGACCAGCAGCCAGTAGTACGGCATCGGGTCCAGCTTCCACTCGTAGGAGAAGAAGCCCAGGTCGACACTGAACCGCTCGACCTTCACACCGCGCGCGCCCTCCGTCACCCCGTCGGCGTTCTTCGCCATCAGGTAGACGATCTCGTGGAATCCCAGCGTCACGATCGCCAGGTAGTCGCCCCGCAACCGCAGCGTCGGAGCGCCCAGGATCACCCCCGCCACCAGACAGGTCAGCACCGCGATCGGCAGCACCAGGAAGTTGTTCAGCGCCACCGGCGGCTGGACCGGCAGCGCCCCCGTCCAGTACGCCGCGCTGTACGCGCCGATCGCGAAGAACGCGATGAAGCCCAGGTCCAGCAGACCGGCCCAGCCGATCACCACGTTCAGGCCGATCGCCAGCAGCACGAAGATCGCGATCTGGTCCACCAGCACCTGCTGCCAGTACCGCTCGACCCCCAGCGGCCCGAACACCACCAGCGCCAGCACGGCCGTCAGCACGCCCATCCGGACCCGCTTGTCGGCCGACCACACCTGCCGGACCCGGTCCAGCGGACCGGCGGACACCTTCTTGGTGCCCTCCACCGCACGGGAGGTCTGATCGGTGAGGAACTCCCGCACCGCCCAGACCGCCACCGCGATCGCCAGCCAGATCCACAGGCCGACACCGGTGAAGTCCTCGCGCAGTGCCAGGAACAGATCCTGGGTGGTGCCCTCCTCGCCCGTCATCAGCCTGAGCGTCACCGCCAGCGCCAGCAGGGCCCCCAGCCGCCGCCAGCGCGGCTCCTGGTACCAGTGCACCTTCCGCAGCCGGGCCGCCGCCGACAGCGGCGCCGTCGCGCTCTTCGGCGAGTCCTGCCCGGCCCCTTGCGCAGCCGAGGTCTTGATGCTCACGCCGTCCTCCCCACACGCTCGCCGAGAATTCCGGTCGGACGGACCATCAGCACCAGCACCAGCACCACGAAGGCGCCGACGTAACGCCAGTCATCCCCCCACAGGCCCACCGTCATGGTCTCCACCACGCCCAGCACCAGACCGCCCAGCATCGCGCCGCGCACATTGCCGATACCGCCCAGCACCGCCGCCGCGAAGGCCGTGATACCGGGCAGGAAGCCCATCGTGTACCAGACCTGGCTGTTGGTGCCGAACAGGAAGCCGGCCGCACCGCCCAGCAGACCGCCGAGCACGAACGTCCGGGACACCACCTTGTCGATGTCCACGCCCATCAGCGACGCGACCTCCGGGTCCTGCGCCACCGCGCGGATACCCGAACCCATCTTCGTGCGGTTCACCACGTAGTCCAGGCCGACCATCATCGCCACCGCCGACACCAGGATCAGCACCTGCGTGATCGTCAGCTCGGCGCCGAAGACGCTCAGCACCTTCTTGTTCTCGTACATCGACGGCATCGGCAGCGGATTGCGGCCGAACAGCTTGCCCGCCAGGTTGTACAGGAAGAACGAGGCGCCGATCGCGGTGATCAGGAACACCAGGCGCGGCGCGCGATGCCTGCGCAACGGCCGGTACGCCACCCGTTCCAGACCGAAGGCCACCGCACCGCCCAGCGCGGCACCCGCCAGCATGCCGATCAGGACGTAGGCGACCGAGCCCACGCCGGAGGGCGTCGACTCGGGGATCAGAGCGGTCAGGGCCAGCAGGCCCCCGTAACCGCCGAACATGAAGACCTCGCTGTGCGCGAAGTTCAGAAGCTGGAGCACGCCGTACACCAGCGTGTAGCCGATGGCGATGACGGCGTAGAGACTGCCGAGCACCACCCCTAGGACGAGGAAGTCCCAGAACTCACTGAGGGACATCGAACTGTCTTCCTTGTGGGAATGTGCCGCCCGGCCGTGCGTTCAGCACTCGGGGAACGGGCGGCGCGAGGATCACGGAGGCGGACGCCCAGCACGAAGGCGGTGTCCGCCGGGTGTCACACCGGCCGGCGCGGGAGCGAACCCACCGCGCCGGCCGGCCGGAAGCGTCGGCCGGCTCAGCCGGCCAGCTCGTCGATGCTGCCCTGGTACTCGATGCCCTCGCCCTTGACCTGGTACAGGTAGATGGTCTGGTTGGTGAACTCACCCTTGTCGTCGAAGGAGAACTCCTTCGTCAGACCCTTGTACTTCGCCGCGCGCAGAGCGTCCACCAGCGCCTGGCGCTCGACACCGCCGTCCTCGTGGAGCTTCTTGATCTCCTCGATGATCATCATCGCGGCGTCGTACGACTCGGCCGAGTACGTACCCGGAGCCTGCTTGAACTCCTTCTCGTAGTCCGCGGCGAACTTCTTCGTCGCGTCCTCCTTGGTGGCGTCCGTGCACGGGCAGGTCAGCAGCCAGCCGTCCGAGGCGTCGCCCGCCAGCTGTATGAACTGCGCGTCGTTGGTGCCGTCACCCGACATCGCCACACCGTCGAAGCCCGCCTCCTTGAGCTTCTTGGCGAACGGGCCGGCGTCCTGGTAGTAGCCCGCGTAGATCAGCGCGTCCGGCTTGTTCTTCGTGACGTTCTTCGCCGCGGCACTGTAGTCCGGCGTCTTCTGCGGAACGCTCTGGCGCACCACCTCGACACCGGCGGCCTTCAGGTCCTTCTCGGCGACGTCCGCCAGGCCGATGCCGTAGTCGGTCTTGTCGTCGACCACCACGACCTTCTCGGCCTTGGTCTTGTTCGCCAGGTACTTCGCCATCCCGGCGCCCTGGGCGCTGTCGTTCGGCACCGCACGCAGGAACGTCTCGTAGCCCTTGGTCGTCAGGTCCGGGCGCGTCGCCGACGACGACAGCGCCACCAGGCCCGCGGACCCGTAGATCTCGGCGGCGGTGTCCGCCGGGCCCGAGAACGCCGGGCCGATCACCGCGACGACGTCCTCGTCGTCGATCGCCTTCTGCGCGGCGGTGGTCGCCTTGTCCGGCAGACCCTGGTCGTCGACCGGCACGTACTCGACCTCGAACCCGAGGTCGCCCTCGGCGTTCGCCTGGTCGATCGCCAGCTTGATGCCGTTCTCCATGTTCTGGCCGAGCTGCACGTTGTCGCCGGAGAGCGGGCCCTGGAAGGCGATCTTGTACGCGTCGCCGCTGCCACTGTCCCCTCCGCCGCAACCGGTCAGCGCGAGCGCGCCGACGGCCATGGGAATGGCCAGCTTGACGATGGTCTTGTTGAGCACGTGGAACCCCCTGGAGCCTGCTCAGATCACGACGATCGCCGTACCGTTCCGGCGTCGCGGTCCGCACGTACGTACGTGCGGCGTGGCCCGGAATCTATTGCCCCAGAAGCAGACCAGATAGGTGAGAGCGGCAGATGTGATCTCCCTGTGACCTGCGCCATGCGCCGGAAACAGAACACTCCTTACCGGAGAACGGACAGAAAGGGAAAGATCATCAGGGGTCGGACTCGTGAATTCCCGGGCCATGGACCGCAAATGCCGCCACCGCACCCCGCCTGCGACCGCGCACGGCCCGCACGAGGACCCGGCAATCCCCCGCCCCCGCCAATACCCCCAGCTCACGCGGGGCCGGCGCCGGGCCGCGGGCGACCCCGCCCCATGCGTCCCGGCACCGGCGACGCCCCGACCGGAACCGGACCGCGCCCGGCTGCCCGCCCGTGCGGGACCGCCGGGCGCCCCGGCCGGACACGGTCCCGCACGGGCGTCACCGCTGCTGCTTCCTCTCCTCCGCGTCCTGGATCACGGCCTCGGCCACCTGCCGCATCGACAGCCGGCGATCCATCGAGGTCTTCTGGATCCACCGGAACGCGGCCGGCTCGGTCAGCCCGTACTGCGTCTGCAGCACCCCCTTGGCCCGATCCACCAGCTTCCGCGTCTCCAGCCGCTGCGCGAGGTCGGCGACCTCCCGGCTGAGCACCTTCATCTCGTTGAACCGCGACACCGCCATCTCGATGGCGGGCACGACATCGCTCTTGCTGAACGGCTTCACCAGATACGCCATCGCACCCGCGTCCCGCGCCCTCTCCACCAGCTCGCGCTGCGAGAAGGCGGTCAGCATCAGCACCGGGGCGATCGACTCCTCGGCGATCCTCTCGGCCGCCGAGATCCCGTCGAGCACGGGCATCTTCACGTCCATGATCACCAGATCCGGCCGGTGCTCCCGGGCCAGGTCCACGGCCCGCTGCCCGTCCCCGGCCTCGCCGACGACGGTGTAGCCCTCCTCCTCCAGCATCTCCTTGAGGTCCAGGCGGATCAGCGCCTCGTCCTCGGCGATGACGACCCGCGTCGTCTCCGGAGGCACATGCGCCCGCTCGCCGGCCGCGCCGGCCGTGCTGTCGGCGCCGCCGTCGGTACTGATGGGCTCGGGGATGTCCGCGGTGCTCACTGGGCTCCTCGTTTTCCGGCCAGGTCGGACTTATGAGGGTACCCAGCTGATGGAGCGGCCCGTCACCCGGTACACTCGCGGAGCGACACCCTGCCGGGTTGATGGAAGGGAAGACATGATCGCCTCAAAAGCGATTGCCCGAAAGGGCGTGCGGGTTCGAATCCCGCACCCGGCACTTATCTCCTCATAAGCGGAGCTTCACGTTCTCGTGAAATTCAGCCGCCAAGCCCTTGCGACCAGAGTTCCTCACGCACAGTAGTTGCATGGAATTTCACGGAACCGAGGTTCGTCAGAAAGCCCTTGGCCTCATCCGAGGCGGCGCAAGGAATGCCGAGGTCGCCCGCACGCTGAACGTTCCCGCCGGGACCGTCAGCTACTGGCTGCACATGGAACGTGCCAGGCACAGGAAACTACCGGGAAAGCATTCCCCTCTCTGTCCCCGCTGTGACGGACGAGACCTCGACGAGAGTGCATACGCCTACCTCCTCGGCCTCTACCTGGGGGACGGCCACATCATCCAGTACTCCGCCCACCGAGTACCGAACCTGATGATCGCCTGCTCGGATGACTGGCCTGGGTTGATGGACGCCTGCGAGGCCGCAATGCGGAGGGTGCTCCCCGACAACTCCGTATGCCGTGTCCGCAGAAGCGGCTGCCACAACGTGAAGGTCTACTCCCGGCATCTCTGGTGCCTCTTCCCGCAACACGGTCGGGGCAAGAAGCACGAACGGCCGATCCTGCTCGAACCCTGGCAGCAGAAGATCGTCGACGAACATCCCTGGGAGTTGGTCCGGGGCCTGCTCCATGCCGACGGGTGCCGGATCACCAACTGGACGGTCAGACTCGTGGGAGGCGAACGCAAGCGTTACGAGTATCCGCGATACTTCTTCGCCAACAAGTCACAGGACATCGTGCGCATCTACGTCGAGGCCCTTGAGAAGGTCGGGGTCGAGTGGAAGACGACACACCGACGTTCGGGGGTGTACAACGTCTCCGTCGCCCGCCGGGCGTCCGTGGCGCTGATGGACGCGCATATCGGCCCGAAGCACTGAAGGGCGATACGGGGGAGGCCCCGGCCGCCGCTGGCGCGAGGCGGTGGGGCCGGGGCCTCCCGGTCCGAGGGGGCGGCCGGTCGGGCCGCCCGGGGCCGGGTCAGCGGGAGGGGTGTGCCTCGCCGATGCGGTGGACGCGGACCATGTTGGTGGTACCGGGGACGCCGGGCGGCGAGCCGGCGGTGATGATCACCTTGTCCCCCTTCGCGCAGCGCCCCATCTCCAGCAGCCGCTCGTCGACCTGCTCCACCATCTCGTCGGTGCTGCGCGCGGTGGGTCCGAGGAAGGTCTCCACACCCCAGGTGAGGTTGAGCTGGGCGCGGGTGGCCGGGTCGGGGGTGAAGGCGATGACGGGGATCGGTGAGCGGTAGCGGGACAGGCGGCGGACGGTGTCGCCGGACTGGGTGAAGGCGACGAGGAACGCGGCGCCGAGGAAGTCGCCCATCTCGGCCGCGGCGCGGGCCACGGCGCCGCCCCGGGTGCGGGGTTTGGCGCTCTCGGCGAGCGGGCGCAGGCCCTGGGAGAGCATGTCCTCCTCGGCGGCGGCGACGATGCGGCCCATGGTCCGGACGGTCTCGATCGGGTAATTGCCGACGCTGGTCTCGCCGGAGAGCATCACGGCGTCGGTGCCGTCCATGACGGCGTTGGCCACGTCGGAGGCCTCGGCGCGGGTGGGCCGGGAGGAGTCGATCATCGAGTCGAGCATCTGGGTGGCGACGATGACCGGTTTGGCGTTGCGCCGGGCGAGGGCGACGGCGCGTTTCTGTACCAGGGGAACGGTTTCCAGGGGCATCTCGACGCCGAGGTCGCCGCGGGCGACCATGAGGCCGTCGAAGGCGTCGACGATCTCGGGGAGGTTCTCCACCGCCTGGGGTTTCTCGATCTTGGCGATGACGGGGAGGTGGCGGTCCTCCTCCTTCATGACGCGGTGGACGTCGGCGATGTCGCGTGCGCTGCGGACGAAGGAGAGGGCTATGAGGTCCACGCCGGTGCGCAGGGCCCAGCGCAGGTCGTCGATGTCCTTGTCGGAGAGGGCGGGTACGGAGACGGCGACGCCGGGGAGGTTGAGGCCCTTGTGGTCGGAGACCATGCCGCCTTCGGTGACCTCGGTGCGGATGCGGGGGCCGTCGACGGCGGTGACCTTGAGGGCGACGCGGCCGTCGTCGACGAGGACGGGTTCGCCGGGTGTGACGTCGTCGGCGAGTCCTTCGTAGGTGGTGCCGCACTGTTCGCGGTCGCCCTCGACGTCCTCGGTGGTGATGGTGAACTCGTCGCCGCGTTCGAGGAGTACGGGGCCTTCGCGGAATCGTCCGAGCCGGATCTTCGGACCTTGAAGGTCGGCGAGGATGCCGACGCTGCGACCGGTCTCCTCGGAGGCGCGGCGCACTCGGTGGTAGCGCTCCTCGTGCTCGGCGTGGGCGCCGTGGCTGAGGTTGAGGCGGGCGACGTCCATTCCGGCTTCGACGAGCGCTTTGATCTGCTCGTACGAGTCGGTGGCGGGGCCCAGTGTGCAGACGATTTTCGCGCGGCGCATGGCAGCGAGCCTATGACTTACCCACGGGTAGGGAACTGTGGGAAGGGAACTGTTCAACGGCCGTTTCACATAGGGCCGTTAACAACTTGTGAAATGGGCGTGAGGTTGCTCGGATGAGCATTTCCGTTTTCCGTGGCGGCATATGACGGCGTGCACGGGTCTGCCCTCGGGGCCGCCACTCGCACCCACTTCCTTCTGTTACCGTCTGGTGACGCAGTGCATTGACCGACTCGGGGGAGGGCGTGTGTCGTTCGACGAGGAGTGGGCCGCTCTGGTGGCGAAGGCATCGGAGCGGGGTGGTGCCGGGACGCGGCTGAACGAGGCGGCCGACCCGGGTGGCGGCGGGGGTGGCGGGCATGATCTGTCGGCCGCCCAGGACGAGTTGGGGGCCATCGGGCACGACGCCTACGTGCTGTTCGGGCGGTTGCGGAAGGACGGTGACCTCGCCCGCGAGTCCAGCGACGGCGCCGCCACCGCTCTGAGGAACGCCAACCTCGCACTGGGCGAGGAACTCGCCCTCACCGTCGGGGTGTGGGACTCCCAGCTCAGGACGTTGCTGCAGTCCTGTGCGCACATCTCCAACCACCTCGACTACAGCGCGAAGTCCTACACCAAGCAGGACAAGGAGATCGAGGCGCAGATGCGGCACCGCGACGGCTCGGCCATGTCGGTGTCGGAGATCGAGCGCTACTACGAGTAAGTACGGGGAACGGGGAAACGGCACCATGGCCAAGTTGACCTTCACCGATCTGTACGGGGTCTCCTTCTCCGGCCTGTCGGATGCGGTATCGGACTGGAATTCGGTGGTCACCAAGCTGGGGGAGCTGGCGGACGAGGCCCGCACCGGTATGGCCGCCAAAGCCGAGAAGGCCGACTGGAAGGGCGAGAACGCCACCGTCACCAAGCCGTTCGTCCGCAAGACGGCCAAGGAGTTCGACGACGCGGAGGCCCAGGCCAGGAGCATCAGGAACATTCTCAGGGACGCGCACACGGACCTGAAGTCCGTCCAGGCCGACCTGATCAAGGAGGTCGAGGGCGGCCGTGAGCAGGGCATCCGGCTGAGGGACAACGGCGACGGGACGGTGGGGGTCTCCCTCGACCGCCGGCCGGACAACAGCGCCCCCTCCGAGGAGCAGCGCCGGGCGGGCAGGGACCTGGCGGACCGGATCGACCGGCTGATCGCGCGGGCCGAGGAGATCGACGACCTGGCGGCGCGGGCGCTGAAGAGGGTCCACGGCGACGATCCCTACAACTTCGGGCACGTCCAGTACAGCTCCCTGGACGAGGTCGAGGCCGAGCGCGCCGTGAAGCTGGCGAAGCTGGGCCCGGACATGTCGGACGCCCAGTACCGCGAGTTCAACGGCCTGGTGGGCGCGAACGCCGAGGACCCGGAGTTCTCCACGGCCTTCTACAAGGGGCTGGGCGGCCCCGAGGAGGCCCTGCGGTTCTACGCCCGGATGTCGATCGACGGCACCCTGGGGGACGGGGAGGAGAACGAGGGGCGGCCGGCGCTGTCCCGGGACCTCCAGCGGAACATGGGCATCGCGCTGGCCACCGCCACCGACCCGGACAACAAGACGCACCTGCCTGCCAGTTGGGGGGAGGAGTTCCGCAGGCTCGGCACCCGGCAGATCGATCTGGAGCCGGGCCCGTTCGGCCCGCAGCCGTACGGCTACCAGGTTCTCGGCGGAATCATGCGCTACGGGAACTACGACGCGGACTTCCTCACTCCGATCGCGGAGCACATCACCCAGCTCCACCACGACGAGCCCACGCGGTTCACATCGAACAGACCGGCGGGCATGGGCGATGCGGATCTCGGCTACAACCCGTCGGGCAGGGGCGGGGCCGGCTACGACCCGCTGACGAGTGTGCTGGAGGCGCTGGGGCACAGCCCGGAGGCCGCGGAGAGGTTCTTCACGGGTGACCCGACGGTGTACCGGGAGGACGGCACCGTCGACGAGAACGGGAAGCTGGGTTACCAGTACTTCGACGAGTTCCTCAAGGAGGACTTCGAGTGGCCGCCGGACAGCCTGGCGAAGCCGGGCGCGCCCGGCTCGGAGGAGGTCCTCGAGCACGGGCCGAACGCGCTGGGGCACGCGCTGGAGGCGGCGGCGACCGGGCGCGCGTACGACAGTCAGTCGACGGAGCCGATCAAGCACACCTCGGAGCGTGCGGAGTTCACCGAGCGCCTGGTGGCGCACTTCGGCGAGCATCCCGAGCTGATCCGCCACAACGAGAACCTGAAGGACGAGAAGCTCGAGGACCTGAAGTCCGGGCCTCTCCATGTGCTGCGGGACAGTCTGGGCAACATCACGGCGGAGTACATCGGCGACTTCCAGCGGTCGATGTACGGAGACTCCCCGGCATCGGACAGTTTCCCGATCAACGGTGTGCCGGCGGTCTTCGAGAACACCAGCCATGTGGTGAGCTTCCTCGGCGAGGTGGGGCAGGATCCGGACGCGTACGCCGCGATCACCAGTGCCCAGCAGTCGTACACGACGCTGATGGTGGACAGGGTCTTCGACGGGGTCTTCAGTGGAGAGGACAAGTCGATGGTCTCCCTGGAGCAGAAGGTGAGCAGCGCGGTCGCTCCCGGCGCCGTGATGGCGGGCATCATGAGCGATGCCCGTGCCGACGCCGTTCATGACTACAACACGGCTGCCGCCAAGGATTTCAACGAGGCCGCGGGCGACAAGGGCAAGTGGGCCACCCGCACCGTTGAACTGGGCACATCACTCATCCCGGAGCGGGTCCCGGTGGTGGGAGAAGTCATCAACTGGCTGGCCGAGGACATCACGGAGAGCGTGGTGAAGAGCGCCGAGAAGGACGTCGTCGATATCAAGGAAAACGGTAGACGGGATTATGTCCTGGCTCGCGAGGCAGTTGCCGAATCTGCCAAGGAGGCCGTCTTGCGCGCCTCTGTCGGACATTCCAATCTAAATAATGAGACAATCGAAGGCATCCAGAACGCGGCCGCCATTCAGGTGGGGAACAGCCACATTGAAGGAGTTGGCATGAGATCATCTGGCGATGCATTGTGAAGATATCTGGCGGTTACCGCGTGGCCATCCTGTTTCTTGCCACTCTGATCTCGGTGACCGGATGCGGGACCGCGAAGGATGAGCGGGAGCACCGAGAATACACAGTGCCCGAGTCGCTGTGCAGTATGGATCTCGATGCAGAAATGATTGAGCCTTTCCTCCCTCCGGGGAAGGAGATCGACCAGACCGAAGAAACTGACCGCATCGACTGGTTCTGCAGGGTTTCGGTAGACGACAAAAGTGTTTTCATGCTGACCTGGGAATGGTGGGAACCCAACTGGTCGGCAGAGCGCTTTGCGGTCCGGCAGGCCTACGCGACCCCGGACAGGAAATCCGCTGACGGAAGTTACGTGCATTCCAAAGAAGACGCGGTGGCTGTAGTGCGCTGCACGGAACGGGGAGAGAAGTGGGATATTTTCCTCACAGCCAGGGTGAGGAACGGGGGAATTCCGAACGCCGATGCTATGGAGAAGTTCATCGTCGCGTACCGCGATGATTTCCTGAAAAGCGATCCCTGCGCGGACATGCGATGAGTGGTCCGTGGGTGCCGGGGCCCGGCCGTGGACGGGGCCCGGCACCCACGGGCGTCAGTGCGCCGCGCGTACGCGCAATGCGCGGGCGAGGTCGTCGAGTTCGTCGGCGAGGGAGCGGCGCAGGGCGGGGGTGAGCCGGTCGTCGGCCAGGCACCGCTGCCCCAGGGCCAGGGTGCCGGGGTCGGTGAAGGGGCGGGGGAAGCCGTGCCGTCCCAGTGCCTGGGCGATGGCGGGGCCGCGGCGGGCGGCGAGGGCGGGTGCCTGGTCGAAGTAGCGGGGGACGTAGTCGCGCAGCAGGTCCTGCTGCTCTGCGTGCCAGAAGCCCTGGAGGGTGGCTTTGAGCAGGTAGTTGGAGAGGGTGTCGGTCTCGTCGAACAGGGCCTGCCAGGCGGCTTCCTTGGCGGCGGGGTCGGGCAGGGCGGCGCGGCAGCGTGCGGCGCCCTCGGTGCCGGTGGCGCTGGGGTCGGCGTCGTGGGCGGCGCCGATGTCGGAGGTGTTCACGGCGCCGAGGACGGCGAGGCGGTGCAGGAGCCGCCAGCGCAGTTCGTGGTCGAGGGGGCGTCCGCCGGGGAGGGTGCCGGTGGTCCACCAGTGGTGGAGGTCACCGGGGGTGGTGGCGCTGTCGATGGCGGCGCGTACGGCGGTCAGGTGGACTCCCCCGTCGCGTCCGGCGCCGGCCGGTTCGCTCTCCAGGAGGGCGCGGACGAGGTCGGTGAGGGTCTCCAGGGCGGCGGTGCGCTGTTCCGGCGGCAGGTAGCGGTCGGCGATCTCGTGGCGGGCGAAGTCCAGGACGCCGGCGACGACGGCGTCGTCCCTCTCGTGGGGCAGGTGGGCGCGTGCGGTGTCCAGGTAGTCGGCGGGCGGCAGGTGGCCGTCGCGGACCATGTCGCGTGCGGCGTTCCAGACGGTGGCGCGGGTGAGCGGGTCGGGCAGGTGGGCCAGGGCGCGTCGCGCGGTGTGCCAGGAGTCGGCGTCCAGGCGGACCTTGGCGTAGGTGAGGTCGCGGTCGTTGAGGAGGACGAGGTCGGGGCGGGGGCCGTCGGCGGAGAGGGTGTGGCCACCGTCGGCGGGGAGGTCGGCGGTGAGGGGTTCGCGGGGGGTGAGGCGGTCTTCCGCTCCGGTGCCGTCGCGGTCGTCGAGGTCGTACAGGCCGACGGTGAGGCGGTGGGGGCGGTCGCCCGTGTGGGTGGTCTCCAGGCGCCAGCGGCGGCCGTCGGTGGTGATGTGCGGGGTGAGGGTGTCGACGCCGGTGGTGCGCAGCCAGCGGTCGGCCCAGGCGTGGACGTCGCGGCCGGAGGCGCGGGCGAGGGAGTCGAGGAAGTCGGCGAGGGTGGCGTTGCCGAAGCGGTGGCGGGCGAAGTGGTCGTTGATGCCGGCGAGGAAGGCCTTCTCGCCGAGCCAGGTGACCAGTTGGCGCAGTGCGGAGGCGCCCTTGGCGTAGGAGATGCCGTCGAAGTTGAGCAGGGCGGTGGCGGTGTCGGGCACGTCCTGGGGCTCAGGGGCGACGGGGTGGGTGGAGGGGCGCTGGTCGGCGTCGTAGCCCCAGGACTTGCGGTCGACGGCGAACTCGGTCCAGGTGCCGGTGAAGCGGGTGGCCTCGGTGATGATCTGGTAGCCCATGTACTCGGCGAAGGACTCGTTGAGCCAGATGTCGTCCCACCAGCGCAGGGTGACCAGGTCGCCGAACCACATGTGGGCCATCTCGTGGGCGATGGTCACGGCGCGGCTCTGGAGCTGGGTGCCGGTGACGGCGGAGCGGTGGACGTATTCGTCGCGGAAGGTGACCAGTCCGGGGTTCTCCATGGCGCCGGCGTTGAACTCGGGGACGAAGGCCTGGTCGTAGGAGTCGAAGGGGTAGGGCTCGTCGAAGATCTCGTGGTAGCGGTCGAAGCAGGCGCGGGTGATGTCGAGCAGTTCCTGCGCGTCGTCGTCGAGGTGGCTGCCGAGGGACTGGCGTACGTGCAGGCCGAAGGGGATGCCGGCGTGCTCGGTGCGCACCGAGTGCCAGGGGCCGGCGGCCAGTGCCATGAGGTAGGTGCTCAGCGGTGGTGTGGTGGCACACTCCCAGCGGCCGGGCTCTCCTTCGACGCGGTGGGCGGTGCCGTTGCCCAGGACGGTCCATTCCTCGGGGGCGGTGGCGGTGACGGTGAAGGGGGCCTTGAGGTCGGGCTGGTCGAAGGCGGCGAAGACGCGGGGCGCTTCGGTCTGGAAGCACATGGTGTAGAGGTAGGTGCGGCCGTCGGCGGGGTCGGTGAAGCGGTGCATGCCTTCGCCGGTGCGGGAGTAGGCCATGTCGGCCTCGATGCGCAGTTCGTGTTCGCCCGCGTTCAGGCCGGTCAGCGGCAGTCGCCCGTCGGTGAGGGGGGCGGTGTCGAGTGCGTGTCCGTCGAGGACGGCCCGGTGGAGGGTGCGGGGCCGTACCTCGACGAAGGTGTCGCCCGCTTCGCGGGTGGTGAAGCGGACGGTGGTGGTGGAGCCGAAGACCTCTTCGCCCCGGGTCAGGTCCAGGTCGACGGTGTAGTGCCGGACGTCGATGAGCCGGGCTCGGCTCCGCGCCTCTTCGTGGGTCAGTGCGGGCATGGCGCTCATGCTGCCGTATCGGCCGTGCGGGGCGCACCGGGTGTCCCGTGCCGTGCCTTCCGGCCGGGGTTGTGCGGCCGGGGCCGTGTGGCCGGCGGTGGTCAGGAGCGGGCGATGGTCTCGTGGTGGCGGATGACCTCGGCGATGATGAAGTTCAGCAGCTTCTCGGCGAAGGCCGGGTCGAGTTTGGCGCTCTCGGCGAGGGAGCGCAGCCGGGCGATCTGCTCGGCCTCGCGGGCGGGGTCGGCGGGGGGCAGTCGGTGTTCGGCCTTGAGGCGGCCGACCTGCTGGGTGCACTTGAACCGCTCGGCGAGCATGTGCACCACGGCGGCGTCGATGTTGTCGATGCTGTCGCGCAGCCGGGTGAGCTCTGCCTGCACCGACGGGTCGATCTCGCTGTTCGTCATGGTCACCGACTCTATGCGCTCCGGACGCTGTCTCCCCGTCCGGTCCGGTGGGCGGATACGGGCCGGACGTGCCGCGGCGCCGGCCCCCGGTCGGGGAGGGGGTCGGCGCCGCGGTGTGTGTCCGCACCGGTGCGGGTGGCCGGCCGGGGTGGCCGGCCGGTTCGCACCGTACGGACGGTCGGGGGGTGTCAGACGGTCAGTGCGCGGTCGGTCGGCCTGACCGGGGCCGGCAGGGAACTGGTGCCGGTCAGGTAGCGGTCCACGGCCCTGGCCGCGGAGCGGCCTTCGGCGATGGCCCACACGATCAGGGACTGGCCGCGGCCGGCGTCGCCGGCGACGTAGACGCCGTCGATGTTGGTGGCGTAGTCGGCGTCGCGGGCGACGTTGCCGCGCGCGTCCAGTTCCAGGCCGAACTGCTCGACCAGGCCGTTGTCCTTGTCGATGCCGGTGAAGCCCATGGCCAGGGTGACGAGCTGGGCCGGGATGCGCTTCTCGGTGCCCGGCTTGGGCGTCGGCCTGCCGTCGATGAACTCGACCTCGACCAGGTGCAGGGCCTGGACGTTGCCGTCCTCGTCGCCCTCGAAGTGGGTGGTGGAGACGGAATACACCCTCTCGCCGCCTTCTTCATGGGCGGAGGTGACCTTGTAGAGCATGGGGAAGGTGGGCCAGGGCTGGCCGACCGGGTCGCGTTCGTCGCCCGGCCGGGGCATGATCTCCAGCTGGGTGACGGAGGCCGCGCCCTGGCGGTGGGCGGTGCCGACGCAGTCGGCGCCGGTGTCGCCGCCGCCGATGACGACGACGTGCTTGCCCTCGGCGGTGATCGGCGGGGTGATGTAGTCCCCTTCCTGGACCTTGTTGGCCAGGGGCAGGTACTCCATCGCCTGGTGGACGCCGTTCAGTTCGCGGCCGGGGACGGGCAGGTCGCGGGCGGTGGTGGAGCCTGCGGCGATGACGACGGCGTCGTAGCGCCTGCGCAGGTCGGCGGCGTCGATGTCGCGGCCGATCTCCACTCCGGTGCGGAACTTGGTGCCCTCCGCGCGCATCTGCTCGATGCGGCGGTTGATGTGGCGCTTCTCCATCTTGAACTCGGGGATGCCGTAGCGCAGCAGTCCGCCGACGCGGTCGGCGCGCTCGTAGACGGCGACCGTGTGGCCGGCGCGGGTGAGCTGCTGGGCGGCGGCCAGGCCGGCGGGGCCGGAACCGATGACGGCGACGGTCTTGCCCGACAGGCGCTCGGGCGGTTGCGGGGTGACGCCGCCGGCTTCCCATGCCCTGTCGATGATGGTGACCTCGACGTTCTTGATGGTCACCGGGGGCTGGTTGATGCCCAGCACACAGGCGGACTCACACGGGGCCGGGCACAGCCGTCCGGTGAACTCGGGGAAGTTGTTGGTGGCGTGCAGCCGTTCGCCGGCGGCCTGCCAGTCCCCGCGCCAGGCGTAGTCGTTCCACTCGGGGATGAGGTTGCCCAGCGGGCAGCCGTTGTGGCAGAACGGGATGCCGCAGTCCATGCACCGGCCGGCCTGCTTTCCGATGATCGGCAGCAGGGAGCCGGGGACGTAGACCTCGTTCCAGTCCTTGACGCGCTCGGGTACGGGGCGGGTCTCGGCGACCTCGCGGTCGGTGTTGAGGAAGCCCTTGGGATCAGCCATTGGTCGCCGCCTCCATCATCTTCTCGTGGGTCTCGTCCTGAGACAGTCCGGCTCGCTCGGCGGCGTCCTTGGCGGCGAGCACTGCCTTGTAGGTGCGGGGGATGATCTTGCTGAAGCGGCCGGCGGCGGCCTCCCAGTCGGCGAGCAGCTTGCCCGCGACGGTGGAGCCGGTCTCCTCCTGGTGGCGGCGCACGACGTCGTGCAGCCACTGCCGGTCGGTGTCGTCGAGGGGTTCGACGGCTCCGGCGACGTCGGGGTTGACATCGTCGGCGTCGAGGTCGATGACGTACGCGGTGCCGCCGGACATGCCGGCGCCGAAGTTGCGGCCGGTGCGGCCCAGGACGACGGCCGTGCCGCCGGTCATGTACTCGCAGCCGTGGTCGCCCACCCCCTCGGAGACCACCAGTGCGCCGGAGTTGCGGACGCAGAAGCGTTCGCCGACGCTGCCGCGCAGGAACATCTCGCCGCCGGTGGCGCCGTAGGCGAGGGTGTTGCCCGCGATGGTGGAGTACTCGGCCAGGTGGGAGGCGCCGCGGTCGGGGCGGACGACGACGCGTCCGCCCGAGAGGCCCTTGCCGACGTAGTCGTTGGCGTCGCCTTCCAGGCGGAGGGTGATGCCGCGCGGCAGGAAGGCGCCGAAGGACTGGCCGGCGGAGCCGGTGAAGGTGACGTCGATGGTGTCGTCGGGCAGGCCGGCGCCGCCGAACTTCCTTGTCACCTCGTGGCCGAGCATGGTGCCGACCGTGCGGTTGATGTTGCGGATGGGCACCTGGGCGCGTACCGGGCGGGCGTCCTCGGCGGTGTCGGCCGACAGGGCGTCGGCGGCGAGCTTGATGAGCTGGTTGTCCAGGGCCTTGGCCAGGCCGTGGTCCTGGGGGACGACCTGGTGGCGGGCGGCGCCCTCGGGCAGTTCGGGGACGTGCAGCAGCGGGGCCAGGTTGAGTCCCTGGGCCTTCCAGTGGTCGACCGCGCGGCTGACGTCGAGGACCTCGGCGTGGCCGATGGCCTCGTCCAGGGTGCGGAAGCCGAGTTCGGCCAGGAGTTCGCGGACCTCCTCGGCGATGAACTCGAAGAAGTTCACCACGTGGTCGGCCTTGCCGCTGTAGCGGCCGCGCAGCACCGGGTTCTGGGTGGCGATGCCCACGGGGCAGGTGTCCAGGTGGCACACGCGCATCATCACGCAGCCGGAGACGACCAGCGGGGCGGTGGCGAAGCCGTACTCCTCGGCGCCGAGCAGGGCGGCGATGACCACGTCGCGGCCGGTCTTGAGCTGGCCGTCGGTCTGGACGACGATGCGGTCGCGCAGGCCGTTGAGCAGCAGGGTCTGCTGGGTCTCGGCCAGTCCCAGCTCCCAGGGGCCGCCCGCGTGCTTGAGGGAGGTGAGCGGGGAGGCGCCGGTGCCGCCGTCGTGGCCGGAGATCAGCACGACGTCGGCGTGGGCCTTGGACACGCCGGCCGCGACCGTGCCGACGCCGACCTCGGAGACCAGCTTCACGTGGATGCGGGCGCCGGGGTTGGCGTTCTTCAGGTCGTGGATGAGCTGGGCGAGGTCCTCGATGGAGTAGATGTCGTGGTGCGGCGGCGGGGAGATGAGTCCGACGCCGGGTGTGGAGTGCCGGGTCTTGGCGACCCACGGGTAGACCTTGTGGCCGGGCAGCTGGCCGCCCTCGCCGGGCTTGGCGCCCTGGGCCATCTTGATCTGGATGTCGTCGGAGTTGACCAGGTACTCGGAGGTGACGCCGAAGCGGCCGGAGGCGACCTGCTTGATCGAGGAGCGGCGGGCCGGGTCGTACAGCCGCTCGGGGTCCTCGCCGCCCTCGCCGGTGTTGGACTTCGCGCCCAGCCGGTTCATGGCGATGGCGAGGGTCTCGTGGGCCTCCTGGGAGATGGAGCCGTAGGACATGGCGCCGGTGGAGAACCGCTTGACGATCTCGGAGACGGGTTCGACCTCCTCGACGGGGATCGAGGGCCGGTCGGACTTGAGGCCGAACAGGCCGCGCAGTGTCATCAGGCGTTCGGACTGCTCGTCCACGCGCCGGGTGTACTGCTTGAAGATGTCGTAGCGGCGGGTGCGGGTGGCGTGCTGGAGGCGGAAGACCGTCTCCGGGTCGAACAGGTGCGGCTCGCCCTCGCGGCGCCACTGGTACTCGCCGCCGATCTCCAGGTTGCGGTGGGCCGGTGCGATGCCGGAGACCGGGTAGGCCTTGGCGTGGCGGGCGGCGACCTCCTTGGCGATGACGTCCAGGCCGGCGCCGCCGATCTTGGTGGCGGTGCCGTGGAAGTAGGTGTCGACGAAGTCCTGCTCCAGGCCGACGGCCTCGAAGACCTGGGCGCCGCGGTAGGAGGCGACGGTGGAGATGCCCATCTTGGACATGACCTTCAGCACGCCCTTGCCGAGCGCCTTGATCAGGTTGCGGAGGGCGGTCTCGGGGTCGGTGCCGGCGGGCAGGAAGGTTCCGGCGCGGACGAGGTCCTCGACGGTCTCCATGGCCAGGTAGGGGTTGACCGCGGCGGCGCCGTAGCCGATGAGCAGGGCGACGTGGTGGACCTCGCGGACGTCTCCGGCCTCGACCAGCAGGCCCACCTGGGCGCGCTGCTTGGTGCGGATGAGGTGGTGGTGGACGGCGGAGGTGAGCAGCAGCGACGGGATCGGCGCGTGCTCGGCGTCGCTGTGGCGGTCGGACAGGACGATCAGGCGGGCGCCGTCGGTGATGGCGGTCTCGGCCTCGGCGCAGATCTCGTCGATCCGCTCGGCCAGGGCCGCTCCCCCGCCGCCGACGCGGTAGAGGCCGGAGAGGGTGACGGCCTTCATCCCCGGCATGTCGCCGTCGGCGTTGATGTGGACGAGCTTGGCGAGTTCGTCGTTGTCGATCACCGGGAAGGGCAGGGTGACGCTGCGGCAGGAGGCCGCGGTGGGCTCCAGCAGGTTGCCCTGGGGGCCGAGGGAGGAGATCAGCGAGGTGACCAGTTCCTCGCGGATGGCGTCCAGCGGCGGGTTGGTGACCTGGGCGAACAGCTGGGTGAAGTAGTCGAAGATCAGCCTCGGGCGCGTGGAGAGCGCGGCGATGGGCGAGTCGGTGCCCATCGAGCCGATCGGCTCGGCGCCGGTGCGGGCCATCGGGGCGAGCAGGACGCGCAGTTCCTCCTCGGTGTAGCCGAAGGTCTGCTGGCGGCGGGTGACCGAGGCGTGGGTGTGGACGATGTGCTCGCGCTCGGGCAGGTCCTCCAGCTCGATGATCCCGGCCTCGAGCCACTCCTGGTAGGGGTGCTCGGCGGCGAGGGAGGCCTTGATCTCGTCGTCCTCGATGATGCGGTGCTCGGCGGTGTCCACCAGGAACATGCGGCCGGGCTGGAGGCGCCCCTTGCGGACGACCTTGTCCTGGTCGATGTCCAGGACGCCGACCTCGGAGGAGAGGACGACCAGGCCGTCGTCGGTGACCCAGTAGCGTCCCGGGCGCAGTCCGTTGCGGTCCAGGACGGCGCCGACCCGGGTGCCGTCGGTGAAGGTGACGCAGGCCGGTCCGTCCCAGGGCTCCATCATCGTGGAGTGGTACTGGTAGAAGGCGCGGCGGGCGGGGTCCATGGAGGGGTGGTTCTCCCACGCCTCGGGGACCATCATCAGCACCGCGTGGGGCAGGGAGCGGCCGCCGAGGTGGAGCAGTTCCAGGACCTCGTCGAAGGAGGCGGAGTCGGAGGCGTCCGGGGTGCACACGGGGAAGATCCGCGCGAGGTCCCCGGCGTCCTTGTCGCCGAAGAGGTCGGAGACCAGCTGGGACTCGCGGGCGCGCATCCAGTTGCGGTTGCCGCGGACGGTGTTGATCTCGCCGTTGTGGGCGACGAAGCGGTAGGGGTGGGCCAGCGGCCAGCTGGGGAAGGTGTTGGTGGAGAACCGCGAGTGGACCAGGGCTATGGCGCTGGCGAAGCGGCGGTCGGACAGGTCGGGGAAGAAGGGTTCGAGCTGCCCGGTGGTCAGCATGCCCTTGTAGACGATCGTCCGCGCGGACAGCGACGGGAAGTAGGTGCCGGCCTCGCGTTCGGCGCGCTTGCGCAGCACGAACGCCTTGCGGTCCAGGGCCAGGCCGGTGTTCACTCCGTCGGCCACGAACAGCTGGCGGAAGGCGGGCATGGTGGCGCGGGCGCCGTTGCCCAGCAGCTGCGGGGTGACGGGGACCTCGCGCCAGCCCAGGACGGTCAGGCCCTCCTCGGCGGCGATCGCCTCGATGCGTGCGGTGGCCTCGGCGCCGTCGGCCTCGCCGGTGGGGAGGAAGGCGATGCCCACGGCGTACGAGCCCGCCTCGGGCAGCTCGAAGCCCGCGGTCTCGCGCAGGAAGGCGTCGGGGATCTGGACCAGGATGCCCGCGCCGTCGCCGGAGTCGGCCTCGGCGCCGGTGGCACCGCGGTGCTCCAGATTCCGCAGGACGGTCAGCGCCTGGTCGACCAGCGTGTGGCTCGCCTCACCGGTGAGGGTGGCCACGAAGCCGACGCCGCAGGCGTCGTGCTCGTCGCGCGGGTCGTACATTCCCTGCTTGGCAGGGTAGGCCGTCAGGGGCGCAGCACGCATCGGCTCTCCCGTCGTCTCGTGGGGCTTGGTGGCGCCTTCCGGACCGGGTCCGAAGGGCGCCGAGGGACGACGTTGGCCCTCTGCGGAACAAATTTTCGTGCAGGTTACATGATGAGGTTTCTTCCGAAGGGCGGACACCTCGGTCCATCATGCGGACCTGCGATGGGGGTCGAATCGGGCATACGGCGTGTGGCCGCTGCGTGGATCCGGGCGGCGTCGGCGACACTGCCAGAAGCGCTCGTTGTTCATTCCCAACGGTGACACGGCTGAAACCGGCGGGTAACAGATGAGCGGAGGATTTCGGAGTTGAACAGGTCACACCGGGTGGGCCGGGCGGGGTTCGGGCCCGCGCGGCGGACTCGTCACCCCACGGCCACCCCGAACAGGGTACCGAGCCCGTAGGTCACCGCGGCGGCCGCGCCGCCCAGGGTGAGCTGCCGCAGTCCGCTGTACCACCACGGGCGCACGGTGATCTTGGAGACCAGCACACCGCACAGGAACAGGCCCAGCAGCGCCACCAGCACGGCGGGCCACAGCGCGGCGGCCCCCAGCAGATAGGGCAGCACCGGTATCAGCGCGCCCACCGCGAAGGCGCCGAAGGAGGACACCGCGGCGACCGCGGGCGAGGGCAGCTCGCCCGGGTCCACGCCCAGCTCCTCGCGCGCGTGGATCTCCAGGGCCTGTTCGGGGTCCCTGGACAGCTGCTCGGCGACCTTCGCCGCCAGCTTGGGCTCCACGCCCCGGCCCACGTACAGCTCGGCCAGCTCCCGCTGCTCGTCCTCGGGGTTGCGGCGCAGCTCGCGCCGCTCCACGTCCAGCTCGGCCAGGACCAGCTCGCGCTGGGAGGCCACCGAGGTGTACTCGCCGGCCGCCATGGAGAAGGCGCCGGCCGCCAGTCCGGCCAGACCGCTGATGATGATCACGTTGCGGTCCACGTCGCCGCCGGCGACGCCCGTCATCAGGGCGAGGTTGGACACCAGTCCGTCCATCGCGCCGAAGACGGCCGGACGCAGCCAGCCGCCGGTCACGTCGCGGTGGGTGTGGTTGTCGCGGTGCGCGGAGTTCGGAACTCCGGGCCTCAGGGTGATCTCGGTCCCGTCTTTGGCCATGGACGACATCCGTCTGCGCCTCCTGTTTCCCCCGTCTGGTGCCCGACGTCTCGACCGTACGTCCACCCCGGGGCGCGATTCCAGCAAGGCAGGCCGAACTTACCTCGCTGACCTGGGGTTTCGCCGCCTCATGGGGAAGGCCCCGGCCGCGCCGCAGGGGCGTGGCCGGGGCCGGTGCGGTTCTCGTCCCGTGACCGGGGTCAGCCGGCGGAGGAGGCGGACGTCCCGCCGGCGGAGGAGGATTCGGGGGTCTGTGCGGACCCGGCGGACTCCGCGCGTCCCGGCCCGGCCTCCGGGCCCTTCGCGGCGTCCTTCTCCTCCTCGGCGGATCCCTCGGCGGATTCCTCGGCGCCGCCGTCGGTGTCACTTTCAGTGCTGTCGCTGTCGCTGTCGTCCGCGCTGCCGCCGGTCTTCTGAGCCACCGGCTCCACCACGTCCTCACGCCCCGGACGGAGCCTGGCCGAGAGGACGATGTAGGCCACCGCCGCCAGGAAGACGGCGATCGAGGTCCAGTTGTTCAGGCGCAGGCCCCAGATCTGGTGGGCCTCGTCGATGCGCAGGTACTCGATCCAGAAACGCCCCACCGTGTAGGCCGCGACGTACAGCGCGAAGGCGCGGCCGTGGCCGAGGCGGAAGCGGCGGTCGGCCCAGATCACCAGCAGGGCGACGCCCACGCACCACAGCGACTCGTACAGGAAGGTGGGGTGGAAGGTGCCGGTGTCGACGCCGTTGTCGATCTCCACCGCCCACGGCAGGTCCGTGGGGCGCCCGTACAGCTCCTGGTTGAACCAGTTGCCCCAGCGGCCGATGGCCTGGGCGAGCGCGATGCCGGGCGCGATGGCGTCCGCGTAGGCGGGCAGCGGGATGCCCCGCCTGCGGCAGCCGATCCAGGCGCCCACCGCGCCCAGCGCGATCGCTCCCCAGATGCCGAGGCCGCCCTCCCAGATCTTGAAGGCGTCGACCCAGTTACGACCCTCGCCGAAGTAGAGCTGGTAGTCGGTGACGACGTGGTAGAGACGGCCGCCGACCAGGCCGAACGGCACCGCCCACACGGCGATGTCGGCGACCGTGCCGGGCTGTCCGCCGCGGGCGACCCAGCGCTTCCCGCCGAGCCAGACCGCGACGAAGACGCCGAGGATGATGCAGAACGCGTAGCCCCGCAGCGGGATCGGTCCGATGACGATCTCGCCCGACGACGGGCTGGGAATGAAGGCAAGGGTTTCCATGACGTCACGAACGCTACCGTGCCGGGCCCTCAAGGGGCCGCTTCACCCGGCAACGGGTGCGTAACGCGCGTGCGGGTGGTGTGAAGCCCCGCGGTGCGTTCGGGTGCGGTGCGGGGGCGGTCCTGTGCCGGGGCGGGCCGTCCCCGCGCCCGGGCGGGTGCTCCACCGCCGCTTCCCCCGCGGGGGTGACCGCTCGGCGCGGAAAGGCGACCGTTCGGCGCACGACGATCTACCGTTCGGCGCGCGTATCCGGCGTTCGCCGCACACCGCGATCAGCTTCTTCACCGCGAGTGTGACGCACCTTACGTTCCCCGCATTCCTTTTCCGCTCCCGTACGTCGTGTCGTATCGCGTCGTGTCGATGAAGGAGGCGGCAGTGTCCGCAGAACGTCCACAACAAACCCTGGACCCCGCCGGG
Organism: Streptomyces mangrovi; assembly: GCF_900114215.1. Taxonomy (GTDB): domain Bacteria; phylum Actinomycetota; class Actinomycetes; order Streptomycetales; family Streptomycetaceae; genus Streptomyces; species Streptomyces barkulensis. The sequence continues at coordinate 209,113 of NZ_FOSG01000003.1, forward strand.
GACGCGGAGGACCGCATGGTGGCCATGCACAGCGATCCGCGCTTCGACCAGCTCAGGCGGAGCCTGATGAGGTTCGCGCTCCCGGTGAGCGTCGGCTTCCTCGCCTGGTACCTGCTGTACGTGCTGATGTCCGCCTACGCCCGTGACGTGATGTCCACGGTCCTGTTCGGCGATGTCAACGTGGCCCTGGTGTTCGGGATCCTCCAGTTCGTCAGCACCTTCGGCATCGCGATCATGTACGCGCGCTACGCCGACCGGAAGGTCGACCCGCTCGCGGACGGCCTGAGGGCCGAACTGACCGGTGCGCCCGCGGGCGCGTCCGCCGGCCGGACGGGAGGACGGGCATGACGACCGCCGCCTCCAACGTGCTCCTGGCGGCCGAAGAGGTCAGCTCCAGCAGCCGCACCCTGACCATCCTGGTGTTCATCATCATGATCGCCGTGACGCTCGGCGTCACGGTGTGGGCGGGCCGCCAGACGAAGTCCGCGGCCGACTTCCACTCCGGCGGGCGCGAGTTCTCCGGTATGCAGAACGGCTTCGCCATCGGCAGCGACTACATGTCCGCCGCCTCCTTCCTGGGCATCGCGGGCATGATCGCGCTGTTCGGCTACGACGGTTTCCTCTACTCCATCGGTTTCCTCGTCGCCTGGCTGGTGGCCCTGCTGCTGGTCGCCGAGCTGCTGAGGAACTCCGGCCGGTTCACCATGGCGGACGTGCTGTCGTACCGGATGCAGCAGCGCCCGGTGCGCACCGCCGCGGCCGTGTCCACCATCACCGTGTCGATCTTCTACCTGCTGGCCCAGATGGTCGGCGCCGGCGCGGTCGTCGCGCTTCTGCTGGGCATCCGGCCGGGCGAGACGTACCTGGGCATGGACGCCGACACCGCCAAGATCGTGGGCATCGTCGTCGTCGGCATCCTGATGACCCTGTACGTGACCTTCGGCGGCATGAAGGGCACCACCTGGGTGCAGATCATCAAGGCCGGCATGCTGATGGGCGGCACCATCGTCCTGGCCGCCCTGGTGATGGCCATCTACGGCTTCGACTTCGGCGAGCTGATGAGCGACGCCGCGAACGCCAGCGGCGCCGGGCAGTCCTTCCTGGAACCGGGACTGCGGTTCGGCGTCGAGGTGCCCGGTGACGCCCTGCAGACGATGTGGAACAAGCTCGACCTGATCAGCCTCGGTCTGGCCCTGGTGCTGGGCACCGCGGGTCTGCCGCACATCCTGATCCGCTTCTACACCGTCCCGGACTCCAAGGCCGCCCGCAAGTCCGTCAACTGGGGCATCGGCCTGATCGGCTCGTTCTACCTGATGACTTTGATCCTGGGCTTCGGCGCCGCGGCCCTGGTGGGCAAGGAGGCCATCACCGCCCAGGACGCGGCGGGCAACACCGCCGCGCCACAGCTGGCCCGGGAGGTCGGTGAGCACTTCGGCGGCGAGTTCTTCGGCTCGGTGATGCTGGCGGTCATCGCGGCCGTCGCCTTCGCGGCGATCCTGTCCACGGTGGCCGGCCTGGTCATCGCCTCCTCCTCGTCCCTGGCGCACGACTTCTACAACAGCGTGGTGCGCAAGGGCCGGGCGTCCGAGCACGAGGAGATCAAGGTCGCCCGTCTGTCGGCCTTCGGCATCGGCGCCGCGTCGATCGTCCTGGCGATCTTCGCCCAGAGCCTCAACGTCGCCTTCCTGGTCGGTCTGGCCTTCGCCATCGCCGCCTCGGCCAACCTGCCGACCCTGCTGCTGAGCCTGTTCTGGAAGAGGTTCAACACCCGGGGCGCGGTCGCCGGCATCTACGGCGGTCTGATCGGCGCGGTCGGTCTGGTGGTCTTCTCGCCGGTGTTCTCCGGCACCGAGAAGGCGCTGCTCCCGGGCATCGACATCGCCTGGTTCCCGCTGACCAACCCGGGCCTGGTGTCCATCCCGCTCGGCCTGCTGTGCGCGATCGTCGGCACGCTGTCCTCGGGCGAGAGCAATCCGCGGCGCTTCGCCGAGCTCCAGGTGCGGGCCCTGACCGGGGCCGGCGCCGAGGGCGCGGCCAAGCACTGACCGCACCCGGGCCGGGCCCGCCCATCCCCCCGGCGGGCCCTTCGGGCCCCCGGTGGCGGGTGCTTTCCGTACCGGCGTGACCCCCCACATCATGGCGCCGGTCCCGCCACCGGGCCCCATGGGGAGTCCTTCGAAGCAGGTTCGAAGGACTCCCCATCGCCATTTGTCGCGTTATACGGTCGCACTGTGGCCAGGAGATCGTGGATCGGCGCCCGCCGCGGGCGGGCGGGCCGGGCGGGCCCGGCCGGATCCGGCCTGCCCGGGACCATGGGCGTCCTGCGGGAGGTGCGGCTGATCGGCGCGGACCTCCAGGACGGCCTGCACGGCAGCCGGGCCCTGGCCGCGGCCCGCCGCATCCGGCGGCTGGTGGGCGCCGAGGCCGTCGTGCTCGCCGATCTCGACGGGCCCGTCGCCCGGCACGGCGCGCTGCCTCAGGGCACCGATCTGGACGCCGTACTCGCCCAGGTGTACGAGCACGGCACCGTCTTCCGCAAGTCTCCGCTGTGCGCGGCCCCGCTGCTGGTGGCGGACGAGCTGACGGGCTGCCTGGTGGTCAGCGGTTCCGCGGACGAGCGGGCGCTGGACGAGGCCGAGGTGGCCGAGGTGGCCGAGCTGGTGTCGCAGGCGCTGGACCACACCGAGCTGCGCAGCGCCCGCGCCCGGATCGCGGCGGCGGACCTGCGTACCCTGCGGGCCCAGATATCCCCGCACTTCGTCCACAACTCCCTGGCCGTCATCGCCGCGCACATCCGCACCGATCCCGGCCGCGCCCGCCGCCTGCTCACCGACTTCGCCGACTACCTGCGCTACAGCTTCTCCACGGCCGGCGACTACGTGACGGTCGCCGACGAGCTCCAGGCCACCCAGACGTACCTGGAGCTGCAGCGCGCCCGGTTCGACGACCGGATGGAGATCACCGTCCGGATGGCGCCGGAGATTCTTCCCGTCGCCATACCCTTCCTCGTCGTCCAGCCCATAGTGGAAAATGCCGTGCGCCACGGTCTGGAGAAGAAGGCCGGACCCGGGCACATCGGCGTCTCGGGGTTCGGCGAGGGCCCGCTGTGCGTCATCGAGATCGAGGACGACGGCGTGGGCATGGAGCCGGAACTCGCACGGGCGATCCTCGCCGGAGTCGGCCCTCCCGCGAAGAACGTCGGTCTGGCCAACGTGGACCGGCGGCTCCGTACCGTGTACGGCCCGGAGTACGGCCTCGTCATCGAGACCGCGCCCGGCAACGGCACCAAGGTGACCATCAGGGTGCCGCGATTCATGCGAGGAGTGGTTACGGAATGAGCAGCGCGCCGCGGGCCCTTCAGGTCCTCGTCGTCGAGGACGAGGCATCCACCCGCGAGGAGCTCGCCGACCTCCTGGCGGACACACCCGAGGTCGGCGAGGTGTACGCCGCCGAGAGCGGCGCCCGGGCGGTGCAGCTGCTGGGCGCGACCGCCTTCGACGCCGTCTTCCTGGACATCTCCATGCCGGGTCTGGACGGCATGGACGTGGCCCGGGTCATCAGCCAGCTCTCGGCGCCGCCCTCCATCGTCTTCGTCACCGCCTCGGAGTCCCACGCCATCGAGGCGTTCGGCATCGGGGCGGTGGACTACCTGCTCAAGCCCGTCCGGCCCGAGCGGCTGGCCGAGTCGGTGGCCCGGATCGGCACCTCCCGGCGGGCCGCGTCGTCCGGCGGCGCGGACGACGCGGAGGGGCCGCGCGACGAGCTGGCGGTCGTGCAGATCGACCACGGCCGCCAGACGGTGTTCGTGCGGCGCGACGACGTCCAGTTCGTGGAGGCGCACGGCGACTACATCCGGCTGCACACCGGGCAGGGCACGCATCTGATCCGGCTGTCGCTGTCGTATCTGGAGGAGATATGGGCTCCGGCGGGCTTCGTGCGGGTGCACCGCGGCTATCTGGTGGCCGTCGGCTGGGTCCACGACCTGCGGGTCACCAGCTCGTCGGGGCTGGTGGCGTGCACTCCGGCCGGTGACGTGCCGGTCAGCCGCAGGCATGCCCGGAGCCTGAGGGAGCAGTTGCTGGAGGCGGCGCGCAGCGGCCGGCTGGGCAGGGCGGCCCGGTGAAGAGCCCGGTCAAGGGCGGCCAGCTCGGCGGCCCGCGCCGGGTGAAGGTCACCAGCCCGCAGACCCGTATCGCCCTGGCCCGCGGGCACCGCCGCCATCCGCAGCTGCTGCCGCTGCCCGCGCCGGCCGACGCCGAGGCCGCCCGCGCCGTGTTCGCCGCGCAGCGCCGCACCGCGCTGCGGACGGTGGCCCTGCTGGGGGCGGTGCTGTTCGGCTCCAGCGGGACGATCGCGGCGCTGCCGGTGCTGGACCGGCTCCACGTGGCGGGCGTGCCGGTGTCGTGGCTGGTGCTGGTGGTGGCCACCTACCCGGTGCTGCTGCTGCTCGCCCTGTGCCATGTGCGCCGCGCCGAGCACGCGGAGAGTTCCGCGGGTGCGGACGCGGGTGCGGGCACGGGGGGCGGCCCGTGACCGCCGTGACCGCGATCGGCCTGGTGCTGACCGCCAGCCTGGCCATCGGCCTGTACGGCGTCCACGCCGCCCGCACCAGTCCGGACTTCCTCGTCGCCTCCCGCCGTATCGCCCCCGGCTGGAACGCCATGGCGATCGCCGGGGAGTACGTGTCGGCCGCCTCGGTGCTCGGTCTGGCCGGGCTGATGCTGAAGGACGGCGTCGGGGCGATGTGGTACGCCGTCGGCTTCACCGCCGGGTATGTCGCGGTGGTGGCGCTGGTGGCCGGGCCGATGCGGCGCTCGGGGGCGTTCACGGTGCCCGACTTCGCCGAGTACCGGCTGGGCTCGCCGGCGATCCGCAAGCTGTGCGGGGTGATCGTACTGGTGATCATGTGGCTCTATCTGGTGCCGCAGTTCAAGGGCGCCGGGGTGGTCCTGAGCCTGGTCAGCGGTACTCCGTACTGGGTGGGCGTGGTGCTGGCCGGGCTGGTGGTGAGCGCGTCGATCGCGGTGGGCGGCATGCGGTCGGCCACCTACGTCCAGGCGTTCCACTACCTGGTCAAGCTGGCCTTCATCGCCGTGCCGGCGATCTACCTGATCGTGCACGTCGGCGCGGACACGCGCGCCGAGGCGCTGCGGCCGGTCCGTGAGACGGGCCCGGCCGCCGAGGAGTGGACCCGCCCGCTGATCGACATCCAGGGGGCGGGGATGCCGCTGCTGTCCACCTGGTCGGTGCTGCTGGCCACCACGCTGGGCGCCATCGGGCTGCCCCATGTGATCATGCGCTTCCACACCAGTCCCACGGCCCGGGCCGCCCGCCGGGTGGCCGTGCTGGTGATCGGCCTGCTGGGCCTGTTCTACCTGTTCCCGGCCGTCTACGGTCTGCTGGGGCGGGTGCTGACCCCGCACCTGGTACACAGCAACGCCACCGACACCGTCTCCGTCGTCCTGCCGGGGGTGGCCGTGCCGGGGACGCTGGGGAGCGTGCTGACGGCGCTGGTGGCCACCGGCGCGTTCGCCGCGTTCCTGTCCACCTCCTCCGGGCTGCTGCTGGCCCTGGCCGGCGGGCTCTCCCACGACCTGTTCGGCGGCGGGGTGACCAGGCTGCGGCTGGCGGTGGCGGCGGGGGCGCTGGTGGCGGTGCTGCTGTCGCTGCCCGCCGCGCACCTGGACATCAACGTGGTGGTCGGCTGGGCGTTCGCGGTGGCGGCGTCCACGTTCTGCCCGCTGCTGGTGCTGGGCATCTGGTGGACGCGGCTGACGGTCGCGGGCGCGGCGGCCGGACTGGCCACCGGGGTGGTCACGGCGACGGGGGCCGCGGTGCTGTCCGCCCTGACGCAGCCGTCGTCGGCCTGGCTGACCGTGCTGCTGGCCCAGCCCGCCGCCTGGACCGTTCCGCTGGCGTTCCTCACGATGATCGCGGTCTCGCTGCGCGGCGTTCCGGCCGACTGGTCCGAGCGTGCCGTGCTGCGGCTGCACGCTCCCTGACCGGCGCACGGACCCGAGGAGGTACGCCGGCGCCCGGCGGCGCGCGGGCCCGGGGGCGCGCGGCCGTCCGCCGTACGCCCCCGGGCCCGTTCTCGTGCTCTTCGCCTCCGGCCCCGCTCAGCCGCGGCGCCGTACGCCCTCGGCCAGCTCGCCCGCGAGCTCGCGGACCGCGGCCAGGCCGGCGTCCGGGTCGTCCTCGTGGTCCAGCAGCCGCTTGACGAAGGCCGAGCCGACGATGACGCCGTCCGCGAAGGCGGCCACCTCCGCGGCCTGCCGCGCGTTCGAGACGCCCAGTCCGACGCAGACCGGCAGGTCGGTGGTGGCGCGGGTGCGGCGCACCAGCTCCTGCGCCTCCTGCCCCACCGACTCACGGGTGCCGGTGACGCCCATCAGGGAGGCCGCGTAGACGAAGCCGCTGCCGGCCTCGGTGATCCTCGCCAGCCGCTCGTCGCGGCTGCTGGGGGCGACCACGAAGACGGTCGCCAGGCCGTGCTGCTCGGCGGCCTTGCGCCACACCTCCGACTCCTCGACCGGCAGGTCGGGCAGGATGCAGCCGGCGCCGCCCGCCTCGGCCAGCTCCGCGGCGAACCGCTCGGCGCCGTAGCGGTCGACGGGGTTCCAGTACGTCATGCACAGCACCGGCGCGCCGGTGGCGGCGTGCGTCTCGCGCACGGTGCGCAGCACGTCCGCGATGCGCACCCCGCCGCGCAGGGCGATGTCGTCGGCGGTCTGGATGACCGGCCCGTCCAGCACCGGATCGCTGTGCGGCAGCCCGACCTCGACGATGTCGCAGCCGCCCTCCAGCAGGGCGGTGCAGGCGGCGATGCCGCCGTCCACGGTGGGGAAGCCCGCGGGCAGATAGCCCACCAGCGCGGCCCGGCCCTCGTCCTTCGCCGTCGCCAGGACGCGTCCCAGCAGTTCCGCCCGGCCCGCCATCACTCGGCCCCCTTCGCGGTGTCCGCACCGTCGTACAGCCCGAAGTAGCGGGCGGCGGTGTCCATGTCCTTGTCGCCGCGGCCGGAGAGGTTCACCAGCAGCAGCCCCTTCGGCCCCAGCTCGCGGCCGACCTCCAGCGCGCCGGCCAGCGCGTGCGCGCTCTCGATGGCCGGGATGATGCCCTCGGTCTGCGACAGCAGGCGCAGTGCCCGCATCGCCTCGTCGTCGGTGACCGGACGGTACTCGCCGCGCCCGATGTCCTTGAGGTAGGAGTGCTCGGGGCCGATGCCGGGGTAGTCCAGTCCGGCGGAGATGGAGTACGGCTCGGTGATCTGCCCCTCGTCGTCCTGCAGGACGTAGGAGCGCGAGCCGTGCAGGATGCCCGGCTCGCCGGCCGTCAGGGTGGCCGCGTGCTCGCCGGAGGCCACGCCGTGCCCGGCGGCCTCCAGGCCGATCAGGCGCACGGAGGTGTCGGGGATGAAGGCGTGGAACAGGCCGATGGCGTTGGAGCCGCCGCCGACGCAGGCCAGCGCGGCGTCCGGCAGCCGCCCGGCGCGCTCCAGGATCTGCCGCCGGGCCTCGACGCCGATGACGCGGTGGAAGTCGCGCACCAGCGCCGGGAAGGGGTGGGGGCCGGCGACGGTGCCGAAGAGGTAGTGGGTGCGGTCGACGTTGGCGACCCAGTCGCGGAACGCCTCGTTGATGGCGTCCTTCAGGGTGCGGCTGCCGGAGGTGACGGGGACGACCTCGGCGCCCAGCATCCGCATCCGGGCGACGTTGAGCGCCTGGCGCTGGGTGTCGATCTCGCCCATGTAGATGGTGCACTCCAGGCCGAACAGGGCGCAGGCGGTCGCGGTGGCGACGCCGTGCTGGCCCGCGCCGGTCTCGGCGATGACGCGGGTCTTGCCCATGCGCCGGGTCAGCAGCGCCTGCCCCAGCACGTTGTTGATCTTGTGCGAGCCGGTGTGGTTGAGGTCCTCGCGCTTGAGGAAGACCCGGGCTCCGCCCGCGTGCTCGGCGAACCGCCGCACCTCGGTCAGCGCACTGGGCCGGCCGGTGTAGTTGACGAGCAGGTCCTCCAGCTCGGCGGCGAAGGCGGGATCGGCCTTGGCCTTCTCGTACTCGGCGGCGACCTCGTCCACGGCTGCGACGAGCGCCTCCGGGATGAACTTGCCGCCGAAGGCGCCGAAGTAGCCCTCGGCGGTCGGCACCCGGCCCTCGGGGTCGGGAACGAAGAAGTCGGTGGACATCCGACATGCTCCTTGTCGGGGCGCATGCCCCAGGAAGGGGTGGTCACGGAAGACGGTGTGCCGCACCGGCCCGGAAGAGCCGGGAGGGCCCGAAGGAGCGGGTGCGGCTGTGCGGCCGGAGCGGGGTGCGCGGCCGCAGGTGCGGTTCGCGGGCCGTCGGCGGCCCGGCGGGCGGCCGGGGCGGGGTACGCCGCTCAGCGCCCGGCCCGGGCAGGCCATCGCCTGCCGTTGATCTGGCCCGGCTCGCAGCCGATGTGGTAGCGCACACGCCGCCCCAGCACCCGGCGAGCGGGCGCGCGGCAGCCGCGGGGGCGGCAGCCGGGGGCGAGGCGGGCGGACAGGGGCATCGCGGTCGCTGCCGTCTCAGTTCCCGTGCCGCAGGGCGGGGTGGGCGCCGGCGGCGACCAGATCGGCCACGGCCGCCCTCGGGTCCTTGCCGGTGACCAGGGACTCGCCGACGAGCACCGCGTCGGCGCCCTCGTTGGCGTAGGCGATCAGGTCGTGCGGGCCGCGCACCCCCGACTCGGCGACCCTCACGACGCCCTCGGGGATCTCGGGGGCGATCCGGGCGAAGGTGCCGCGGTCGACCTCCAGGGTCCTGAGGTTGCGCGCGTTCACGCCGATGACCTTGGCCCCGGCGTCCACCGCGCGCTCGACCTCCTCCTCGTCGTGCACCTCGACCAGCGGGGTCAGCCCGATGGACTCGGCGCGCTCCACCAGCGACACCAGCGCGTCCTGGTCGAGCGCGGCGACGATCAGCAGGGCGAGGTCGGCTCCGTGGGCCCGGGCCTCCCACAGCTGGTAGGAGGTGACGATGAAGTCCTTGCGCAGCACGGGGACGTCCACCCGTCCGCGTACCGCCTCCAGGTCGGCCAGCGAGCCTCCGAAGCGCCGCTGCTCGGTCAGCACCGAGATGACCGCGGCGCCCCCCGCCTCGTAGTCGGCGGCGAGGGCGGCCGGGTCCGCGATGGCGGCCAGCGCCCCCTTGGAGGGGCTGGAGCGCTTGACCTCGCAGATGACCTTGACGCCCTCGCCCTTGAGGGCCGCCACGCCGTCGCGCGGGCGCGGCGCACGGGCCGCGCGCTCCTTGAGCTCGTCGAGGCCCACACGCGCCTGCCGCTCGGCGAGGTCGGCGCGGACCCCGTCGATGATCTCGTCGAGCACGCTCACGCGAGCGGCCCCCTTCCTGGCTGGCTCGGGCCCCTGCGGCGGGCGCGGGGCTTGTCCGGACACACGGTCACGCACTGCGATGGTATCCGGCCCGGGACGCGGAACCCGCATCCGGGCGGACCGGTCCCACATGCCGGGCGGTATCGCCGTGCCGCCGCCCGGAGCGGCCGGATGCGCACAAGCGCGGTGCCGCCCGGCCGGCACCGCGCCGGGACGAGCCGCCCGGGGCGGCCCGCCGGCGGCCCGTCAGGCCTCCACCCGCTCCTTGGACTGGTCCAGGCGGCGGCCGTGCGACTCCTCCGGCTGGCCCATGCCCATCGAGCGCATGACCAGGCCGACGACGCCGCCGAGGAGGGTGATGACCACACCGACCCAGAACCACACCGGCTCGGCCATCACGGTGAAGACCGAGGCGACGCAGAAGCCGATGAACGCGATGGTGACGCCGGTCCAGGCGGCAGGGGTGTGTCCGTGGTTGTTGCCCGCCATTGAGTGCTCCTCGTAGGTCCGATCTGGGCTCGCTCACCAGCCATTGTGTCAGGAGCGGTTTCCGCCGCTCCCGGTGGTGGGGTCCTCTCCGCGGTCCAGGGCCTTCCACAGCTCCTCGGGGCGGTCCGGATCGGGGGCCGCCCGGCGGCGCGCGGCCGGCCGGGCGCCGCCCGCGCGCTCGTGGCGGCCCGACATCGCGGGCCAGCGGCTCCCGTGGCGCAGGGCCAGCAGCCCGGCGGCCAGCAGCCCGGCGCCGCCCAGGGCGGCGACATGGGGCCACGGGCCGAAGGAGACGGCCTCGACCGCGCCCCGGGTCAGCCCGCTGGCCTCGGCCGCCTTCGCCTCCAGCGCGCTCCGGTCGCCCGCGCCCAGGAGGGCGGCGGCGACGGTGCCCGCACCGCACAGCGCCAGCAGCGCGGCGACCAGCGCGCGGCCGGCACGGCGTACGGCGAAGACGGCGACCAGCGCGGCGAGGCCGACCAGCGCCAGGGCACTGGGCAGCCCGGTCACCTCGCCGCCCTCGACCCGGATGGGCACCTCGCCGCGGGCCAGGACGGCGGTGCCCTCGCCCCAGACCTGCCCGGCGGCCACGAGCACCGCGGCGGCGCCCAGCGCGCCGGCGGTCAGCGCGGCGCCGAGCGCGCGACGCGCTCCCGGGGAGTCCCCGGAACGGGGGGCGGGCTCGGGGGAGGAAGGGGGCGTGTGCGGGGAAATCACTCCACCACGCTACCGCCGAGCCGCCCGGCGGTGTGCACCGCCCTGAGCACCGCCGCGGCCTTGTTGCGGCACTCGGTGTCCTCCGCCGCGGGGTCGGAGTCGGCCACGACCCCGGCGCCCGCCTGGACGTACGCCGTCCCGTCGCGCAGCAGCGCGGTGCGGATGGCGATGGCGGTGTCGGCATCGCCGGCGAAGTCCAGATAGCCCACGCAGCCGCCGTACAGGCCGCGCCGGGTCGGCTCCAGCTCCTCGATGATCTGCATCGCACGCGGTTTGGGCGCGCCGGAGAGGGTGCCGGCCGGGAAGCAGGCGGTGAGCGCGTCGAAGGCGGTACGGCCCTCCGCCAGCCGTCCGGTGACCGTGGAGACGATGTGCATCACATGGCTGTAGCGCTCGATGGACATGAAGTCCACGACCTCGACGCTGCCGGGCTCGCAGACCCGGCCCAGGTCGTTGCGGCCCAGGTCGACGAGCATCAGGTGCTCGGCGCGCTCCTTGGAGTCGGCCAGCAGCTCCTCGGCCAGGGCCGCGTCCTCCTGCGGGGTCGCGCCGCGCGGGCGGGTCCCGGCGATGGGGTGCATCATCGCGTGCCCGTCCTCGACCTTCACCAGGGCCTCGGGGCTGGATCCGACGACGTCGAAGCCGTCCAGGCGCAGCAGGTACATGTACGGGCTGGGGTTGGTGGCGCGCAGCACGCGGTAGACGTCCAGCGCGCTCGCCGGGCAGGGCGTCTGGAAGCGCTGCGAGGGCACCACCTGGAACGCCTCGCCCGCGCGGATGCGTTCCTTGATCTCCTCCACCGCCTCCCGGTAGGCCGCCCCGCCCCACAGGGCCGCGTACTCGGGCAGCTCGGGCGCCGGCAGCGGGGCGGCCATGGCGGGCGCGGGCCGGGCGAGGTCGGCGGCCATGGCGTCCAGACGGCGCACGGCGTCGGCGTGGGCCTCGTCCACTCCGGTGTCGAGGTCGTTGTGGTTGATGGCGTTGGCGATCAGCAGCACCGTGCCGTCGCGGTGGTCGAGCACCGCGAGGTCGGAGGTGAGCATCATGGTCAGCTCGGGCAGCCCCAGATCGTCGCGGGCGCTGTCGCCGATGCGCTCCAGACGCCGCACGACGTCGTAGCCCAGGTAGCCGACCATGCCGCCGGTGAAGGGCGGCAGGTCGGCGTCGCGGTGCAGGTCGCGGGGGGTGTGCAGGGCCTCGACGGTGGCGCGCAGGACCTCCAGCGGATCCCCGTCGGCGGGGACGCCGACCGGCGGGGCGCCCAGCCAGTGCGCCCGCCCGTCGCGGACGGTGAGGGTGGCGGAGGTGCGCACGCCGACGAAGGAGTAGCGCGACCAGGTGCGCCCGTTCTCCGCGGACTCCAGCAGGAAGGTGCCGGGGCGCTCGGCCGCGAGTTTGCGGTACAGCGCGATGGGGGTGTCGCCGTCGGCGAGCAGGCGCCGGGTGACCGGGATGACGCGGCGGTCCCTGGCCAGCGTGCGGAAGGTCTCCAGGTCCGGGCAGGTGCCGTGGGAGGTGGTCCGGGAAGTGGCCTGGGCGGTCATGCCGGGCTCCCCTCCCGCGCCGCCGCGGGGCCGCCCAGCGGCAGTTCACCGGCGTCGAAGCAGGTGCGGTCCCCGGTGTGGCAGGCGGCTCCCACCTGGTCGACCTTCACCAGCACGGTGTCCCCGTCGCAGTCCAGGGCCACGGACTTCACGTGCTGGACGTGCCCGGAGGTGTCGCCCTTGGCCCAGTACTCGCCGCGGCTGCGGCTCCAGTAGGTGCAGCGGCCGGTGGTGAGGGTGCGGTGCAGGGCCTCGTCGTCCATCCAGCCGAGCATCAGCACCTCACCGGTGTCGTACTGCTGGGCGATGGCGGGCACCAGGCCGTCGGCGTTGCGCTTGAGGCGGGCGGCGACGGCGGGGTCGAGTGGGGATCGGGGCATGGGGTCATTGTGCCGTCGCCGCGGCACCCGCCGCGAACCCCGCCCGAGGACCGGGACGGGCGGGGTCCGCGGTACGCGCCGCAGGGCCATACGGCCCTGTGGCAGGGTTGTGACCCACCCGGGACTTGGCATGTCCGTGCGGTACGGCATCCTTCCGGCATGAGCTATCCACCGCCGCGTGGCGGCGCGCACAACCCCGGTCCAGGCGGCGGTTTCGGTCCGCCGCAGGGCTTCGGTCCGCCCGAGCAGCCCGGTCCGCCCGCGGGCGGTTACGGCTATCCGACCCCGGGAGGTCCTCCCGGCCCGCCCGGGGCCCCGGGCGGGCCCGGCGGGTACGGCTACCCCGGCGGTCCCGGCGCGCCCGGCCCCTACCCGCCCCCGCCGGGCGGAGGCGGCGGGGGCAACGGCGGGAAGATCGCCGCGATCATCATCGCCGCGGTGGTCGTCGCGGGGCTGATCGTCGGAGGCGTGCTGCTGGCCGCCGACGGCGGAAGCGGTGAGGACCACCGGGCGAAGCCGGGCGTCACGCCCAGCGACCCGCCCTCCCCCGAGCCCTCCTCCGCCTCGCCCGAGGTGAGCGAGGAGCCGACGGAGGCTCCGACCACCGGCGCGCCCACGCCCGACGTGACGGCGATGCCCAGCGACCTCGTGCTGTACGTGGTGCTCGACCCGGGCACCTGCTTCGACCACCCGTCGCTGAGCAGCGATGTCACCGACGTCGAGGAGCGGCCCTGCGACGAGCCCCACGACGGCGAGGTGATAGCCAACGAGACGATCACCGGCGACTTCGACACCCAGGCGGAGCTGCAGAAGGAGGTCATGTCGCTGTGCAGGGCGGACGTGAAGAAGCGGCTGGCCCGAATGCCGCAGGACAGGACCTACTACTACTACGCCATCTATCCGACGCTCCTGACCTACGAGCGCGGTGAGGACCAGGTCACCTGCTCCCTGACGCTCAGCAACAAGGTGGACGGCCCGGATCTGGACGCGCCGCTGCCGGGCTGACCCCGGGCGCGGTGCGTGGCGTGGGTCGGCACACGGCCGTAGGGTGGCCGTATGTCGACCCACGCCCGGCGCGAACGCCTTCTGCTCGCCGATCTGTTGGAGACCTACGGACCCGAGGCGCCCACCCTGTGCGAGGGGTGGCGGACCAGGGAACTGGCGGCTCACGTCGTGGTGCGCGAGCGCCGCGCGGACGCCGCCGGCGGGATACTGGTCAAGGCACTGCAGCCCCGGCTGGAGCGTGTGCAGCAGGAGTTCGCGGCCAAGCCGTACGAGGAGCTGATCCAGCTCCTCCGCACCGGGCCGCCGCGGATGTCGCCCTTCTCCCTCAAGCAGGTCGACGAGGCGGCCAATACCGTGGAGTTCTTCGTCCACGGTGAGGACGTCCGGCGGGCCCGGCCGGACTGGACGCCGCGCGAGATCGACCCGGTGCTCGCCGACGCCCTGTGGCGGCGGCTGGAGACCACCGCCCGCGCCTACGGCCGCCGGTGCCCGGTCGGCCTGGTGCTGCGCCGCCCCAACGGCCAGGTGGCGGTGGCCCGCAAGGGCGCCCCGGTGGTCACCGTCACCGGCGAGCCCGGTGAGCTGCTCCTCTTCGTCTCCGGCCGGCAGGACTCGGCACGGGTGGAGCTGGAGGGCGACGAGAAGTCCGTGGCGCGCGTACGCGAGGCGAAGCTCGGCCTCTGACGCCCGGGGACCCGGGCCCCCGAGTCCCCGGGTCCCCGGGTCCCCCGAAAGGCTCTCTTCCGGTCGAGCCGACGGCGCGGCTCGGCACGGCGCGGCGGTCCGCGTGTTCGGATGCGCGTCATGGAGACCACCCGGGTACTGCCCGGACTGCACATGTTCGCCTTCGCCGTCGGCCAGGCGTATCTGTGGCGCGATCCCGGTTCACTGACCCTGGTGGACACCGGGACCGCCGGTTCCGGGGCCGCCGGCGCCGAGGCCGTCCGGGAACTGGGCCACGAGCCGGAGGACATCGACCGCATCATCCTGACCCACTTCCACGAGGACCACGCCGGAGGCGCCGCCGAACTCGCCGAACTGACCGGCGCGACCGTCATGGCGCACCGGCTGGACGCGCCGGTCGTCCGGGGCGAGGCGCCCGGTCCGCCGCCGGACTTCACCGACGCGCCCGGCTGGGAGCGCGAGCTGTACGAGAGCCTGCCCCCGCTGCCCCCGGCCCCGCCGTGCCGGGTCGACCGCGAGCTGGCCGACGGCGACATGGTCGACTTCGGCGGCGGGGCGCGGGTCGTGGCCGCGCCCGGTCACACCGACGGCAGCATCGCGCTCCACCTGCCCGCACATGGGGTGCTGTTCACGGGGGACGCGATCGCGAACGTGGAGGGCCGCACCATACTGGGAGTGTTCAACCTCGACCGTGCCCGCGCACTGGAGTCGTTCCACCGGCTGGCCGCCCTGGAGACGGAGACCGCCTGCTTCGGGCACGGCGACCCGATCCCCCGGGAGGCGGGCGCGGCCCTGCGCGGGGCCGCGCGGGCCGCGGTCCGTGGCGGCGTCTGACCCGGCGGCCCGCCAGGCCGCCGGCCTGCCGGGCCGCCGGGTCAGCGCACCGGGTGCCCGGCCTCGCGCAGGGCGTTCTTGACCTGTCCGATGCGCAGATCACCGAAGTGGAAGACGCTCGCGGCCAGTACCGCGTCCGCGCCCGCCTCCACCGCCGGGGCGAAGTCGGCGAGCTTCCCCGCTCCGCCGGAGGCGATGACGGGGATGGTGACGTGCTTGCGGACGGCACCGACCATGGCGATGTCGTAGCCGTCCTTGGTGCCGTCGGCGTCCATGGAGTTGAGCAGGATCTCCCCGGCCCCCAGCTCGGCGGCCCGGTGCGCCCACTGGACCGCGTCGATGCCGGTGCCGCGCCGGCCGCCGTGCGTGGTGACCTCGAAACCGGACGGCGTCACCGTCCCCTCCGGGCAGCGGCGGGCGTCCACCGACAGCACCAGCACCTGGCTGCCGAAGCGCTCGGAGATCTCCCGGATCAGCTCCGGGCGGGCGATGGCGGCGGTGTTGACGCCCACCTTGTCGGCACCCGCGCGCAGCAGTCTGTCCACGTCCTCGGTGGTGCGCACGCCGCCGCCCACCGTCAGCGGGATGAAGACCTGCTCGGCGGTGCGGCGCACCACGTCGTAGGTGGTCTCGCGGTCGCCGGAGGAGGCGGTGATGTCGAGGAAGGTCAGCTCGTCGGCGCCCTCCGCGTCGTACACCTTGGCCATCTCGACCGGGTCGCCGGCGTCGCGCAGGTTCTGGAAGTTGACCCCCTTGACGACCCGGCCGCCGTCCACGTCCAGGCAGGGGATGACTCGTACGGCCAGGGACACTTAGGCGTGCTCCTTCGGGGTGCGGAAGGCTTCGATCTCCACCTCGACCAGTACGCGCGAGTCGACGAAGCCGGAGACGACCACGAGCGTCGCGACGGGGCGGACGGAGCCGAAGACCTCACGGTGGGCGCGGCCCACGTCCTCCACGTCGCGCGCGTGGGTTATGTACATGCGGGTGCGGACGACGGACCGGACGTCCAGACCGAACGGCTCCAGAGCCGCCACGGCGCGCTCGAAGGCGGTCCGGGCCTGGACATACGGGTCGCCCTCGCCCTGGATCGTCCCGTCGACCAGGGGCATCGTGCCCGCGACGAGGATCCGGTCGCCGATCTCGACGGCCCGGGCGAAGCCGATGGTCTCCTCCCAGGGGCTGTCGCTGCGCACGCGCCGGAGCCGCCGGCCGTCTCCGGCCGCCTCCCCGTCAACGTCGCTTTCCCGTCCCACCGCCGCGGACTCCGTCATCGGGACACTGCCTCCAGGGCCTCTTCCAGGGTGAACGCCTTGGCGTAGAGGGCCTTGCCCACGATGGCTCCCTCGACGCCCTCGGGTACCAGGGTGGCGATCGCGCGCAGGTCGTCAAGGGAGGAGACGCCGCCGGAGGCGACGACCGGGCGGTCGGTGGCGGCGCAGACGTCCTTCAGCAGCTGGAGGTTGGGGCCCTTGAGGGTGCCGTCCTTGGCGATGTCGGTGACGACGTAGCGGGCGCAGCCCTCGGAGTTCAGGCGCTCCAGCGTCTCGTAGAGGTCGCCGCCGTCGCGGGTCCAGCCGCGCCCTCGCAGGGTGGTGCCGCGCACGTCGAGGCCGACGGCGATCCTGTCGCCGTGCTCGGCGATCACCTTGGCGACCCACTCGGGGCTCTCCAGCGCGGCGGTGCCCAGGTTCACCCGGGTGCAGCCGGTGGCCAGCGCGGCGGCCAGGGAGGCGTCGTCGCGGATGCCGCCGGAGAGCTCGACCCTGATGTCCATGGTGCGGACGACCTCGGCGATCCGCTCGCGGTTGTCGCCGGTGCCGAACGCGGCGTCCAGATCCACCAGATGCAGCCACTGCGCCCCCGCCCGCTGCCAGGCCAGGGCGGCCTCCAGCGGGTCGCCGTAGGAGGTCTCGGTGCCGGACTCGCCGTGGACGAGGCGGACGGCCTGTCCGTCGCGGACGTCGACGGCGGGGAGGAGTTCGAGACGGTGGGTGCTCATCAGCTGGCGGTCCTAAGGTCCTGGGGATCGGTGGTGGCGGGTGGGGCTAGAGGGTGCTGATCCAGTTGGTCAGCAGCTGCGCGCCGGCGTCGCCGGACTTCTCGGGGTGGAACTGGGTGGCCCACAGCGGGCCGTTCTCCACGGCCGCGACGAACCGCTCGCCGTGGGTGGCCCAGGTGACCCTGGGGGCGGCCATGGCGGGGTTGGTGGTCCGAAGCTCCCAGTCGTGCACGGCGTAGGAGTGCACGAAGTAGTAGCGGGCCTCGGCGGGCAGGCCCGCGAACAGCCTGGAGTCCCCGGGCGCCTCGACGGTGTTCCAGCCCATGTGCGGTACGACGTCCGCCTTGAGCGGGCCGACCGTGCCGGGCCACTCGTCCAGGCCCTCGGCCTCGACGCCGTGCTCGATGCCCCGGCCGAACAGGATCTGCATGCCGACGCAGATGCCCATCACCGGGCGCCCGCCGGCGAGCCGGCGCTCGACGACCCAGTCGCCGCGGGCCTTGCGCAGCCCCGTCATGCAGGCGGCGAAGGCGCCGACGCCGGGCACGAGCAGCCCGTCGGCGTTCATCGCGGTGTCGTAGTCGCCGGTGATCTCCACCTCCGCGCCGGCCCGGGCCAGGGCGCGTTCGGCCGAACGCACGTTGCCGAAGCCGTAGTCGAAGACGACGACCTTCTTCCTCTCGGTCATGACCACACCTCCAGGCGCAGGATTCCGGCGATCAGGGACAGGGCGGCGCCGATGCCGAGCAGGGTGACGACCCCTTTGGGCATCCGCTGCTTCCAGAAGGAGATGGCGCCGCCGAGCAGGAAGAGCCCCACGAAGATCAGCAGAATGGAGACACCGTTCACAGCGTCCCTCCGTGAGCTTCTCCGCCCGCGCGGCACAACGCGGGCATCACGACCGACCGCGGCCCGGCAGCCGCGCGTGCGCCCCCGGCTACCGCCGGGAGGTGCCACCGGCTCACAGGGCGCCCTTGGTGGAGGGGATGCCCGTCTGGCGCGGGTCGATCTCGCCGGCGTGGCGCAGCGCGCGGGCCAGCGCCTTGAACTGGCACTCCACGATGTGGTGCGCGTTGCGCCCGTAGGGGACGTGGACGTGCAGGGCGATCTGTGCCTGGGCGACGAAGGACTCCAGGATGTGCCGGGTCATCGTGGTGTCGTAGCTGCCGATCATCGGCGCCATGTTCTCCGGCTCGCTGTGGACCAGGTACGGCCGTCCCGACAGGTCCACGGTCACCTGGGCGAGGGACTCGTCCAGCGGCACCGAGGCTTGTCCGAAGCGGACGATGCCGCGCTTGTCGCCCAGCGCCTGCCGGAAGGCGGCGCCGAGCGCCAGCGAGCTGTCCTCGATGGTGTGGTGGCTGTCGATGTGCAGGTCGCCCTCGGTCTTGACCCTGAGGTCGAACAGCCCGTGGCGGCCGAGCTGGTCGAGCATGTGGTCGTAGAAGCCGACTCCGGTCGACACGTCGACCTTCCCGGTGCCGTCGAGGTCGATCTCGACGATGACGGAGGTCTCCTTGGTGGTGCGCTCGACGCGACCCACACGGCTCATCGGTTGTTCTCCTTCAGTACTGCGCGTACCGCGTCGAGGAACGCGTCGTTCTCGGCCGGGGTGCCGGCGGTGACCCGCAGCCGGCCCGGCACTCCGTTGTCCCGGACCAGCACGCCCCGCTCCAGCAGCGCCTGCCACACCGCGTGGGCGCCGCCGGGGCCGTCGAAGTTCCCGAACTGCACGAAGTTGGCGTCGGAGTCGGTGACCTCGCAGCCCATCGCCCGCAGCTCGGCCACCAGCCGGTCCCGCTCGTCCTTGAGCTGCCGGACATAACCGAGGAGTGTGTCGGTGTGTTCCAGCGCGGCGAGCGCGGTGGCCTGGGTGACGGCGGACAGGTGGTAGGGCAGGCGTACCAGCTGGACGGCGTCGACGACGGCCGGGTGGGCGGCGAGGTAGCCCAGCCGCAGCCCGGCGGCGCCGAACGCCTTGGACATGGTGCGCGAGACCACCAGGCCCGGGCGGCCGTCGATCAGCGGCAGCAGCGAGGGCCGGTGGCTGAACTCGCCGTAGGCCTCGTCGACGATCACCATGGCGGGCCGGGCGGCCTGGGCTGCGTCGTACAGGGCCAGCACGGTCTCGGCGTCGACGGCCGTGCCGGTGGGGTTGTTGGGCGAGCAGACGAAGACCACGTGCGGCCGGCGCTCGGCGATGACCGCCTTCGCCGCCTCCACGTCGATGGTGAAGTCGTCGTTGCGCGGCCCGGAGATCCAGCCGGTGCCGGTGCCGCGGGCGATCAGGGCGTGCATCGAGTACGAGGGCTCGAAGCCGATCGCGGTGCGCCCCGGGCCGCCGAAGGCCTGGAGGAGCTGCTGGAGCACCTCGTTGGAGCCGTTGGCGGCCCAGACGTTCTCCGCGGTGACCTCGTGCCCGGCGGTGCGGGTCAGGTAGCGGGCCAGCTCGCCGCGCAGCTCCACCGCGTCGCGGTCGGGGTAGCGGTTGAGCTCGCGGGCGGCCTCGGCGACGCGCTCGGCGATGCGGGCCACCAGCGCCTCGGGCAGCGGGTGGGGGTTCTCGTTGGTGTTCAGCCGTACGGGCACGTCCAGCTGCGGCGCCCCGTAGGGGGACTTGCCACGCAGTTCGTCCCGGATGGGCAGGTCGTCGATGCCGGTCACTTTCCCTGGGGCACCTTCCAGTCGAACCTCGCCTTGAGGGCCGCCCCGTGCGCGGGCAGGTCCTCGGCCTCCGCCAGGGTGACCACGTGGTGGGCCACGTCGGCCAGCGCGTCGCGGGTGTAGTCCACGACGTGGATGCCGCGCAGGAAGGACTGCACGGACAGCCCGGAGGAGTGGCAGGCGCAGCCGCCGGTGGGCAGTACGTGGTTGGAGCCGGCGCAGTAGTCGCCCAGCGAGACCGGGGCCCAGGGGCCGACGAAGACCGCGCCCGCGTTGCGGACCCGGGCGGCGACGGCGGCGGCGTCCTCGGTCTGGATCTCCAGGTGCTCGGCGGCGTAGGCGTCCACCACCGCCAGGCCCTGGTCCAGGTCGTCCACCAGGATGGTGCCGGACTGCCTCCCGGCCAGCGCCTCGGCGATGCGCTCCTGATGCCTGGTGGAGGCCACCTGACTGGTCAGCTCGGCGTCGACGGCGTCGGCCAGCGCCTCGGAGGGGGTGACCAGGACGGCGGCGGCCAGGGTGTCGTGCTCGGCCTGGCTGATCAGGTCGGCGGCGACGTGGCGGGCGTCGGCGGTGTCGTCGGCGAGGATGGCGATCTCGGTGGGGCCGGCCTCGGAGTCGATGCCGATGCGGCCCTTGAGCAGGCGCTTGGCCGCGGCGACCCAGATGTTGCCGGGGCCGGTGACCAGCTGGACGGGCGCGCACTCCTCGGTGCCGTAGGCGAACATCGCGATCGCCTGGGCGCCGCCGGCGGCGTACACCTCGTCGACGCCCAGCAGGGCGCAGGCGGCCAGGATCGTGGGGTGCGGCAGCCCGGCCGCCCAGTGTCCGGGGACGCCTTTCTGCGGCGGCGAGGCGACGGCCAGCGAACCGACCTCGGCCTCCTGCGCGGGCACGACGTTCATCACCACGGACGACGGGTAGACGGCCCGGCCGCCGGGCACGTACAGGCCCACCCGCTCGACCGGCACCCACCGCTCGGTGACGGTGCCGCCGGGGACGACGCGGACGTTGGAGTCGGTGCGCCGCTGGTCGCGGTGGACGATCCGGGCGCGGCGGATGGACTCCTCCAGCGCCGCCCGCACCGCCGGGTCGAGCTCGGCCAGCGCCTTGTCCAGTGCCTCGGCCGGAACCCGTACGCGCTCCAGCCGCACGCCGTCGAAGCGCTCGTTGTACTCGATCACCGCGGCCGTGCCGCGATGGTGCACCGCGTCGCAGATCGGCCGCACCTTCTCCAGGGCGGCCTCGACGTCGAGTTCGGCTCGGGGCAGCAGCTCCCGCTCGACCCCGGCGGCGGCGAGGTCGCGTCCGCGCAGGTCGAGTCGGGTCATGGATACGGATCGAAGCACGTGTCCCAGTGTCTCAGACGCGATCCGGTGCCCGGCGCTCCGTATCAGTGCGTGATACGCGGTACGGGTGGGCCTGGAGAGGGCATTCAGATGTCAGTGCTGACCGATAGCGTCTTGACCGTCACGCAGTGCCATCTGTGACTTGGGGGACACGTCGTGAGTGATGTTCCGAACAACGGGGATCCGCCGCCCGGTATCCGGCTGACCACCGCGGAGTGGGGCATGTGGCAGGCCTTCCGCAACGGCAGCGAGCACGATCTGCGCTCGGGCGAGGCGGAGCTGGACGACCCGAACGGCGACCACGAGTGGGGGCCGCAGCGGACGGTGCGGGCCCGCGTCGTCGCCCTGCTCCTGCTGCACGGTCCGCCGCCGCTGCTCGGGCGTGTCACGTCCCTGCAGCTGACCGGTGTGTATGTGACGGGGAAGCTGGACCTGTCCGGCGGGACGGTCGAGCCGTACTTCGAGTTCCGGCAGTGCCGTTTCGAGCAGGAGGTGCTGCTGCACGAGTGCCGGCTGGTCACCGCCCGCATGATCGACTGCCATATACCCAGGCTGGAGGCCGCCCGGATGAGCACCGAGGGCGATCTCCACCTGCCGCGCTGCACCATCCCCGGCGGCGTCCGGCTCACCGACGCCTCCATAGGCACGGACCTGATGCTCAACGAGATGACGGTCGGCTGCGGGGAGCGCGTGCGGTCGCTTTCCGCCGACGGGATCCAGGTCGCCCAGGACCTCCAGGCCAGCCTGATGTTCGCCCAGGGGGAGGTGGGCCTGCGCGGTGCGGAGATCGGCGGCTCGCTGTTCATGTACGGCAGCGTCCTGCGCGGCGGCAGCGGACAGTACGCGCTGTACGCGCCGCAGATGACCGTGGAGCACTTCGCCCACTTCGCCTCCTCCGGGCCACGCCGGCTGCCGGTCGTCCACGGCACCACTCCGCCGGGCGGCACCTCCTGGCCTCCTCCGGACGAGCACAGCCACATGGTGCGGCGCGTCAAGCGCTTCGAGTGCACCGGCGGGGTGAAGCTGGACGACGGGAAGTTCGGGGACTCACTGGTGCTGGACGACGCCCGCTTCGACCTCCGGCGCGACCAGGAGCTGTCGCTGCGCCGCGTCCAGACCCCGGAGCTGTGCTTCACCCCCGAGCGGCCGGGCGGCGGCCGGGTGGTGCTCGCCGGGGCGACCGTGGACAACCTGGTGGACAGAGTGGAGAGCTGGCCGGTGGGCGAGGGGCTGTGGATGGCCGGGTTCACCTACCAGAACCTGATCCCGCGCGGCCGTTTCACCCTCGCCCAGCGGCTGCGGTGGCTGGAGACGGCGACACCGGAGTACGCCCCGGAGCCGTACGAGCAGCTCGCGGCGGTGATGCGCAACAGCGGGGAGGACGCGGACGCGCGCGCGGTGCTGCTGGCCAAGCAGCGCCGCCGCCGTGAGACGCTGCCGCTGGCCGCCAAGCTGTGGGGCTACCTGCAGGACTGGACGGTCGCCTACGGCTACCGGCCGGGCCAGGCCGCCCTGTGGATGGCGGTGCTGTGGGCCTCGGGCGCGGTGCTGTTCGCCCGGCGGCCGCCGGCCCCGCTCAAACCGGGGGAGTCGCCGCACTGGAACGCCCCGCTGTACGTCCTGGACCTGCTGCTGCCGGTGATCAACCTGGGGCAGGACAGCCACTGGAAGCCCGCGGGGGCCTATCAGTGGACGGCCGCGGCTCTGATCATGCTCGGCTGGGTGCTGGCCACCACGGTCGCGGCCGGGGCCACCCGGCTGCTGAGGCGTCAGTGAGCGCGCCAGGCGGCCGGACGCGGCGGGCGCGTGCGGCGGGCGGGTGGCGGGGGACGGGGCGCCCCGCCGCGGGGAGGCCGTAGGCTGCGGCTGTGACCACCACGCGCCTACCGATCTTCCCCCTCAACACCGTGCTGTTCCCGGGGCTGGTGCTGCCGCTGAACATCTTCGAGCAGCGGTACCGCGCCCTCATGCGCGACCTGCTGGAGATCCCCGAGAACGCACCGCGCCGCTTCGGGGTGGTCGCCATCCGGGACGGCCGGGAGGTCGCTCCCACCGCGGTCGGGATGCCGGACCCCACGGCGCAGGCCGCCGCCGGGCCGGCCGCGGGCTTCGGCCCCGACCCGATGCGCGCCTTCCACACGGTGGGCTGCGTCGCCGACGCCACGTCCATCCGTGAGCGCTCAGGCGACGGCGAGGAGGCCGGCGAGGACGGGGACGACGACGGGGATCGGGCCGGCGGGAACGGGGGCGGCTACGAGGTGCTCGCCACCGGCACCACCCGCTTCCGGCTGTTGTCCGTCGACGCCTCGGGACCGTATCTGGTCGGCGAGGTCGAGGAGCTGGCGGAGGACGGCGGCGAGGGGGCGGGTGCGCTCGCCTCCGGCGTGCTGCGGGCCTTCCGCGCCTACCAGAAGCAGCTCGCCGGCGCACGGGAGAGGACCCTGGCCGGCGGCCAGGAGCTGCCGGACGAGCCGTCGGTGGTGTCGTACCTGGTGGCCGCCGCCACCGTCCTGGACACTCCGACCAGGCAGCGGCTCCTGCAGGCTCCGGACACCGCCACCCGGCTGGCCGAGGAGCTGAGGATCCTCAGGCGCGAGACGGCGCTGATCGGCAGGCTCCCGTCCGTTCCCGCGGCGGACCTCACCCGCGTACCGACCAGCCCGAACTGACGCCGCCCGGAAACCGGCGCGCCGCCGGGGAACGGCGACCGCACACCAGTACCGACCGACGCGAGGCACGGCGAGAATGGCCAGGAAGAAGCAGAAGACGGGTTCCGGGGGCACCCCGGCGACGGTGGCCGCCACGAGGGCGGGCGTGGACTTCGCCCTCCACTCCTACGAGCACGATCCGGCCGTCGCCTCCTACGGGGAGGAGGCCGCCGAGGCCCTCGGGCTCGACCCGGAGCAGGTGTTCAAGACGCTCGTCGCGGATGTCGACGGCACGCTGACCGTGGCGGTCGTCCCCGTCTCCGGCTCGCTGGACCTCAAGGCGCTGGCCGCGGCGGCCGGCGGCAAGCGGGCCGCGATGGCGGACCCGGCCGCCGCCGAGCGCGCCACGGGCTATGTGCGCGGCGGGATCTCCCCGCTGGGCCAGCGCAGGGCGCTGCCGACGGTGGTGGACGCCTCGGCCGAGGGGCGCCCCACCGTCTGCGTCTCGGCCGGGCGCCGGGGGCTGGAGATCGAGCTGGCCCCCGCCGACCTGGTGAAGCTCACAGGAGCGGTGACGGCGCCGATCGCCCGCTCCCGGTAGCCGTTCCGGAACCGCACCGGCCGCCGGGGGCAGGGGCCTTACGCTCCCGGCCGGTCCTCCGCGCCGCCCGGCGGCGGCCCCCACCCGGGGTGGAGCGGGTGTGCCGGCTCGGGGTCCCGGGGGCCGAACAGGGATGTGAGCGCCAGATGGACCCCCAGCGCGGCCAGCGGCCACGCCAGCAGCGCCCCCTTGGCGTGGAGCTCCAGCGGGGCGTCGAAGACCCTGCCCTCGCCCACGGCCCCGGCCTGGGCGACCACGTCCTGGTCCGGGCCGAGCTGCACGCCCAGCCACCAGGCCAGCAGCGAGCCGGCCAGCGCGCCGGCCGCCAGGCCGATCACCACGCCAACGCCGCCGCGGCGCCGGGCGAGGAAGACCGCGGCCCCGCTCAGCGCGCCGACGCCCAGGGCCAGCAGGACGAACGTGCCGTCGGCGCCGACCGTCTCCTCGCCCTCGGAGTTCTTGAGGTAGACGGCCGTGCCGTCCGAGATCAGCGGAACCCTGGGGGCCAGCCACAACCACAGCAGCCCGAGCGCCACTCCCAGGACCGCCACGGCCACCGCCACCGCCGCGGCTTCGAGGACCTCCCGTCCGGCCGGGGCGCCGCCGTCCCCGCCCTCCACAGGGTTCTCGCCGGGGTCCTTGCCGCGCGGGGCGCTCACCCACGGGTCGTAGGGCGGGGGCGACTGGGACGAGCCGTGGTCCGGGGAAGGAGGCGTCGGTGCGGTCACCCTGCCATCGTGCCAGGTCCGGCCCCCGGCCCGCCGGGCGGTACCGCACACGGCGATCACCCGGCCCGGGCGGCGGTCAGCGCACCGCGGCCCGGCGGTACGCCCAGGCGGCGGCGGCCAGTGCCACGGCTCCGACGGCGGCGCACACTCCCAGGTCGAGGACCACCCGGTCCCAGTGCGGCCGGGGCCCGAGGACGGCGGCCAACGCCTCCACGCCGTACGTCGAGGGCAGCAGGTCCCGCAGCAGCCGGACCGGTTCCGGCAGACCTCCGGCCGGGAGCACGCCCAGCAGCAGGGCCGCCGACATCCCCAGCTGTCCGCAGAGCGTGGCGAGTTCCTGGCGGGGCGCGAGCAGGCCGAGAGCCGCGCCGAGTCCGGCGAGCGCCGCTCCGGCCAGCGGCACCACCGCCGCCAGCAGCCACAGTCCGTCCAGCGGAAGCCCGTAGAGCAGGCAGCCGGCCACCGCGGTGACCGCCGTGCCGGGCGCCGTGAAGGAGGCGTACGCGCCCGCCGTGCCCAGCACCACCGCGGCGGGCGGCACCGGCAGGGTGGCGTAGTGGTCCAGGCCCCCGGAGGCGCGCAGCTGGCCGAAGTACTGGGCGAGGAGGTTGAGCGCGACGAAGGCGACCACCAGCACGCTGGAGCCGGCCACCACCGCCCGCGCCTCCTGTCCGGGGCCGCCGTCGACGACCCCGCGCATCAGGACCATGATCCCGACCGACTGGAAGGTCGCCACGAACAGCAGCGGGATGCGGGCCACCCGGGCCCTGGAGAGCTGCGCCCGGTAGACGGCGCCCAGGGCGGGCCACAGTCTCGCGCCCGGGGCGAGCGGGGCGGCCTTCGCCCCTTCCGCCTCCTCGCGGGTTCCGGCGGCTCCCGGGGCCTCCCGCCGGGTCCTCGCCACGGCCGTGCTCACGCCTTCACCAGACCTTCCGTGTGTCCTCCCAGTGCCAGGTAGACGTCCTCCAGACTCGGCGTGGCGAGGGTGAAGTCGTCCAGCGCGGCGAACGCCGGGCCGCCGGTGACGGCGGCGACCGCCGCGCGCGCCTCCTCGGGGGGCAGCCGCAGCGTCCAGCGGCGGCCCGTCTCCGCGGCGTCCGGGCACAGCGCCGCGACCTCGGGGACCTCCAGCGGCGGCCGGTCGCGCCACACCAGCTCCAGCCGTACGTCCTCGCCGACCATGGACTTCAGGCCGGCCGGGGTGCCGCAGGCGACCGCCCGGCCGCGGTCCATCACCGCGACCCGGTCCAGCACCAGCTCGGCCTCGATGACGTTGTGGGTCACCAGGACCACCGTGGCCCCGCGCTCGGCCCGCCGCCGGTCGACCGCCGCCCACACCGCGCGCCGCGCGACGGGGTCCATGCCGGTGGTCGGCTCGTCCAGCACCAGCAGGGGCCGCTCCCCCACCAGCGCCGCCGCCACACAGGCCAGCCGCCGCTGGCCGCCGGAGAGCCGTTTCAGGGGGCGTGAGGCGATCGTGCCGAGCCCCAGTTCCTCCAGGACCTCGCCGCTCTCCCGCCGCGCGGCCGCCGCGTCCAGACCGCGCAGCCGCCCGGTGGTCTCGGCGGCCAGTGCCACGGTCAGCTCGTCCAGCGCGGTGGACTCCTGGCCGAGGTAGGCCAGCAGCCGCGCGGCCCGCCGCGGATGACGGACCAGATCGTGGCCGAGGACGTCGACGCGCCCGGAGTCGGGGCGCAGCAGCCCGGTGAGCTGCCGCACCAGGGTGGTCTTCCCGGCGCCGTTCGGGCCGAGCAGGCCGAAGACCTCGCCCCGCCGGACGGTCAGGCTGACGTTGTCGCTGGCCCGTACGGCGGCGGTGGCGGGGGCGCCGCGGCGGCCGCGCCGGGCGGGGTAGGTCTTGACCAGGTCGTGGACGCGTACGGCGGTCTCCGCCGGCGTCTCCACGCTGTCCACCGCGTCGCCCACCGCCTGCCCAGTGCCCGTACTCACGAGCTACGAGGGTACGCGCCCGGCGCGGACTCACTCCGCGGCGGGGGCGCGTTCGCCCGCGGTGCGGGCGTCGACCTCGCGCCAGAAGCCCGCGCGGATCGCGTAGCGGTCCTGCTCGTCGATCTGGTCGTCCTTGTGCGCCAGCAGGCCGAAGCGGGCGGCGTAGCGCAGCAGCTCGCCGTCGATGCGGTGCGGGATGCGGGGGTACTCCCCCGACAGCGTCCTCAGACGGGCGGTGGACCCCAGCCGCTCGATCCAGCGGCGGGCGAAGACCTGGCCGACCTCGAAGGGGTCGCCGCTGACGGTGGTGATGTCCTCCTCGCGGTCGGCCCAGCGCTGCTCGGCGGTGGTGAGCTGGGCCAGCATCGGCAGGGCGGCGGCCTCGGTGGACTCGGGGGCGGCGCCCCGGTCGATCCAGCCCTTGTCGGAGGACCAGCGCAGGGTGGCGCCGGCGGGCGCGGAGGAGGCGTTGTGGGGGTGCGCGGCGGGCCTGCCGAGCCCGGCGAGGTCCTTGGGGGTGGGCACGCCCCGGCCGTGGCCGGTGTCGGCGGCCCGCCCCTCCCCTCCCGCGAGCCCTTCCCCGAGGTCTTCCGCGAGGCCGTCCCCGGGGCCGGCGGCGAGCCCCTCGGCGGGCTCCCGGGCCGTCTTCTCGCCGAACTCCCCGGCGACGGGGGCCGCGACACCGTTCCCGCCGGGGGCCGGGGCCGGTGCCGGGACCGGAGCGGCACCGCTCCCGGCACCTGCGGTGTCCACCGCGGGTGCCGTGCCCGCGGTGTCCGGCGCGGGGACGCCCGTACCGCCGGAGGCGGTGGCCGGGCCGCTCCCGCCGGAGGGGGCGGGCTCGGGCAGCGGGGCGGAGAGGATGGCGGCGATCTCGGGCTGCTGGGGCGGGCAGACCCCGGTCAGGTCCCTGGCCCGTACGGCGCGGGTGATCCAGGCGCGGTCCAGAACGCGCCGCTCGTCGGCCTCGGCCACCAGGTCCTCGGACTGGTTGTAGTCGCCGTCGGCCGCCTGGACCGCCCACAGGTGGACGGCCACGCCGTGCTCCTTGGCGGACATCAGCCCGGGCAGCAGGTCGCCGTCCCCGGTGACCAGCACGATGTCGGAGCAGGCGCGGTTGCGGGCCAGCTCCGTCAGCTCGGCGTGCATGGCGGCGTCCACGCCCTTCTGCGCCCACCGCCCCTCGCTGCGGGTGAGGGCACCGAGCCGTACCGTCACACGCGGCATCACCCGCAGCCGCCGGTGTTCGGGCTGGGGCACCCGGTCGGGGGCGCCGTCGAACCAGTAGATGCGCAGCAGCCGGCAGCCGGTGTCCAGCTCGGCGCGCTCGCGCAGCCCCTGGATGAGCACGGAGTGGTCCACGGTGATCCGGGAGCGCGCGGGCTCGCCCGCCAGGAGGCTCGCGGCGGCGCCCAGAAGGTATCCGGCGTCCACCAGGACGACGCAGCGGTCCACGCTCCACCCACTCTCGGTACGACCGGCACGACCGGTACGGCCGCCGGGGCCGGTGACGTCTGACGCGGCCGCGGCGCGTTCGCCCCGGCCCCGCTCCTTCGAGTCTGTTTCGAGTCTGCCCGACCGTACAGGGCTTATGGGCTCCGGCTCGATCTTCGGCGTGGCGGGAGGCGGTGTCCACCGTGCGGGAGGCACCGCTTTCCGACCGCTTTCCGACTGCTCTCCCACCGCTCTCCCACCGAAAAGGGGCGGCTACCGAGGGCTGTCGCCCGACATGCGCGCTGTGCGGACGCGTGCGACGCTGGGCGCGGCCCATCGTTTTGGGATCCGCACAGGAGGCGACCATGGGCAAGCACAAGAAGGAAGCTCGTGAGCGGCGCGGCGGGCGCACCACCGCCGAGGAGACGCAGGAGCAGTCGAGGACCACCGCCGAGCGGATGGCGCGGACACAGCCGGCCGCACCGGGCACCCCCGCCGACGTGGCACGCAAGCACCGCAGGCGCTTCGGCCACAACTGACACCGGCCGCCGCGCACGGCGGCGGTCACCGCACGGGGCGCCCCGGCAAGGACCGGGGCGTCCCGTCGCGTTTGCGGCCCGCCTCAGCCGGCCAGGCAGGAGGGGCCGAGCAGCGCCTTGAGGTCGCCGAAGAGCGCGGGGTCGGCGGTGACCCGGTGCCGGTCCAGGCGCAGCACCGTCGTCTTGCGGCCGCCCTGGAGTCTGACCCGCACCTCGGTGGAGCCGCGGTGGTGGGTGAGCACCTCCCCCAGCTTCTCCACCAGCGGCGGGGTGACCTTGACCGTGGGGATGGTGATGGTGACGGGCGCGTCGGAGGCGGCGTCCGACAGGTCGGGGACCATCAGCTCCATGGCGACCAGCCGGGGGATGTCCTCGCGCTTGTCCAGGCGCCCCTTGACGAAGACCACCGCGTCCTCCACGAGCTGGGTGGAGACGAGCTGGTAGGTGGCGGGGAAGAACATGCAGTCGATCGAGCCCGCCAGGTCCTCCACGGTGGCGATCGCCCAGGCGTTGCCCTGCTTGGTCATCTTCCGCTGGAGGCCGGAGATGATCCCGCCGATGGTGACGATCGAGCCGTCGGAGAAGTCACCGCCGGTGAGCTGGGAGATCGCCGCGTCCGTCTTGTCGGACAGTACGTGTTCGAGCCCGAACAGCGGGTGGTCGGAGACGTAGAGACCGAGCATCTCCCGCTCCTGGGCGAGCAGGTAGCTCTTGTCCCACTCCTCGGGGGAGAACTCCACGTCCATGCCGAAGCCGGGGCCGCTGTCGGAGGACTCCTCCCCCATCCCGCCGAAGAGGTCGAACTGTCCCTCGGCCTCCTTCCGCTTGACCTGCACCACGTTGTCGATCATGGTCTCGAAGTGCGCGGTCAGGCCCTTGCGGGTGTGGCCCAGCTCGTCGAAGGCGCCGGCCTTGATCAGCGACTCGACGGTGCGCTTGTTGCACACCACCGCGTCGACCTTGTCGAGGAAGTCGGGGAAGGAGGTGTACCTCCCCTTGGCCCTGCGGCAGGCGACGATGGAGTCCACCACGTTCTGGCCGACGTTGCGCACGGCCGTCAGCCCGAAGACGATCGTGTCGTCGCCGCGCGGGGTGAAGTTCGCCTCGGACTCGTTGACGTCCGGCGGCAGCACCTTGATGCCCATGCGGCGGCACTCGTTGAGGTAGACCGCCGACTTGTCCTTGTCGTCGCGCACCGAGGTCAGCAGGGCGGCCATGTACTCGGCCGGGTAGTTCGCCTTGAGGTAGGCCGTCCAGTAGGAGACCAGTCCGTACGCCGAGGAGTGCGCCTTGTTGAAGGCGTATCCGGCGAAGGGCACCAGCACGTCCCACACGGCCTGGATGGCCTCGTCGGAGTAGCCCTTCTCCCGGGCGCCCTTCTGGAAGTTGACGAACTCGGCGTCCAGGACCTCCTTCTTCTTCTTGCCCATCGCCCGGCGCAGCAGGTCGGCCTGTCCGAGGCTGTACCCGGCGAGCACCTGGGCGGCTTTTTGCACCTGCTCCTGGTAGACGATCAGGCCGTAGGTGATGTCGAGGACCTCCTTGAGAGGCTCCTCCAGCTCCGGGTGGATCGGGGTGATCTCCTGCTGCCCGTTCTTGCGCAGCGCGTAGTTGATGTGGGAGTTCATGCCCATCGGGCCGGGCCGGTACAGGGCCGAGACCGCGGAGATGTCCTCGAAGTTGTCGGGCTTCATCATGCGCAGCAGGGAGCGCATGGGGCCGCCGTCGAACTGGAAGACGCCCAGGGTGTCGCCGCGCTGGAGCAGCTCGAAGGTCTTGGGGTCGTCCAGTGTGAGGTCGAGCAGGGTGATGTCGACGCCCTTGTTGGCCTTCACCAGCTTGACGGCGTCGTCCATGATCGTGAGGTTGCGCAGGCCCAGGAAGTCCATCTTCAGCAAGCCGAGCGACTCGCAGGTGGGGTAGTCCCACTGGGTGACCACCGCGCCGTCGTTCTTGGGGCTGAAGACCGGCACGTGGTCGATCAGCGGCTCGCTCGACATGATCACGCCCGCGGCGTGCACGCCCATCTGCCGCACCAGGCCCTCGATGCCGCGCGCGGCGTCGATGACCTTCTTCACGTCCGGCTCGTTCTCGTACATCCCCCGGATCTCGCCCGCCTCGTTGTAGCGGGGGTGCTTGGGGTCGGTGATGCCCGACAGGGGGATGCCCTTGCCCAGGACGTCGGCGGGCATCGCCTTGGTGATGCGGTCGCCCATCGCGTACGGGTAGCCCAGCACCCGGGCGGAGTCCTTGATCGCGGCCTTCGCCTTGATGGTGCCGTAGGTGCCGATCTGGGCGACCTTGTCGGCGCCGTACTTCTCGGTCACGTAGCGGATGACCTCACCGCGCCTGCGCTCGTCGAAGTCGATGTCGACGTCGGGCATGGAGACGCGTTCGGGGTTGAGGAACCGCTCGAAGATCAGCCCGTGCTCGATCGGGTCGAGGTCGGTGATGCCCATGGCGTACGCCACGATCGAGCCGGCCGCGGAGCCTCGGCCGGGGCCGACGGCGATGCCGTTGTTCTTGGCCCACATGATGAAGTCGGCGACGACCAGGAAGTAGCCGGGGAACCCCATCTGGACGATGACGTCCATCTCGTAGTCGGCCTGCTGCTGCCGGTCCTCGGGGACGTTGCCGGAGTACCGGCGGGCCATGCCCCGGCGGACCTCCTCACGGAACCAGGACTCCTCGGTGTGGCCCTCGGGCACGGGGAAGCGGGGCATCAGGTCCCGCTTCTCGAACCACCCGTCGGTGTCGATCTGCTCGGCGACCAGGAGGGTGTTGCGGCAGCCCTCCTGCCAGGCGTCGGAGGAGTCGATGGCGTACATCTCCTCCGTGGACTTCAGGTAGTAGCCGGCGCCGTTGAACCGGAAGCGGTCGGGGTCGGAGAGGTTCTTGCCGGTCTGGATGCACAGCAGCGCGTCGTGCGCCTCGGCCTCGTGGGAGTAGGTGTAGTGGCTGTCGTTGGTGACCAGCGGGGGGATGCCCAGCTTCCTGCCGATCTCCAGCAGCCCGTCGCGGACCTGGCGCTCGATGTCGATGCCGTGGTCCATCAGCTCCAGGAAGTAGCGGTCCTTGCCGAAGATGTCCTGGTAGTCGGAGGCGGCCTTGAGCGCCTCGTCGAACTGGCCGAGCCGCAGCCTGGTCTGCACCTCGCCCGAGGGGCAGCCGGTGGAGGCGATCAGGCCCTCGGAGAACTCGGCGATCATCTCCCGGTCGGTCCTGGGCCACTTGACGAAGAAGCCCTCCATGTAGGCGTCCGAGGAGAGCCGGAAGAGGTTGTGCAGGCCCGCCCTGTTCGAGGCCCAGATCGTCTTGTGAGTGTAGCCGCCGGAGCCGGAGACGTCGTCGCGCTTCTGGTGGGGCTGGCCCCACTGGACGCGCCGCTTGTACCGCCGCGACTGCGGGGCGACGTAGGACTCGATGCCGATGATCGGCGTGACGCCGGCCTTGGTGGCGTGCTGGAAGAAGTCGTAGGCCCCGTGGAGGTTGCCGTGGTCGGTCATGGCGATGTGCGTCATGCCCATCTCCTGACACGCCTCGAACATGTCCTTCAGCCGCGCCGCACCGTCCAGCAGGGAGTACTGCGTGTGTACGTGCAGGTGTGTGAACGGCGGTTTGGCCACGGCGGATGTCCTCCAACAAGCGGGCGTGCGGCGGTTCCCTGAACGGGTCCGAAGTCTACGTCCCGGGGCCGGTGGGAGCCGCCGCCCGGCGGGTGCGCCGGGCCCCGCCGCGTGTCCCCGCCGGGCCGCCCCGCGCCGGGCCGCCGCCGCGCCCCCCGCGAGCCCTCACGGGATCCCGTGCGCCCCCGCCGTGAGATCCCCGGTGCCACACAGGTCACACCGCCCGCACCCGCGGCCGCGGGCATCGGTCGTGTTGCGATCCTCACCCGGCCCACGCTCTTTAGGCACTTCTTAGCGGAGCCCGTGGCACACTCGGCAGCGATGAGCAGGACCGGCTTCACCGACACAGGCATCCGGGCGGTGCGCGCCGCGGTCTTCACCGCTGTGTGCCTCGTGCTGTCCGCGGGCGCCCATGTGCTGCTCTCGGCCGGCCCCTTGCCGTATCCGCCGCTCCTGGCGGTCGGCGCGACGGTGTTCGTGATCGCCTTCGCCCTCGCCGGACGCGAGCGGGGCTTCCGGGCGATCGCCGCGCTGCTGGTGCCGCTGGAGCTGGCCGCCGACACCGTCTTCACCACCGGCCAGCACGCCTGCTACGGGCAGGCCGGCGGCCCGGTGGCCGGGCCGCTGCGCGCGGTCGGCCTGGACCTGCTGTGCGCGGGAGGCGACTTCGGCACCCCGCTGGCGCGGATGACCGCCTCCGACACGTCCCCGCTGCCCGTGGCCGCCCACCCGGCCGCCCCGTGGCTGCTGCTGGCCGCGCATGTGGCCGTCGGCCTGACGGCGGCCGCCTGGCTGCACCGGGGCGACGCGGCACTCTCCCGGCTGCTGCGCGCCGCCGCTGCGGCGGTCTTCCGGCCGCTGCTGCTGGCCGCGGACGCCCGGAGCGCGGCCGGCGAGTCCTGCGGCCGTGTGCCGCGCCCCGCCCACCGCACCCGCGCGCGCCGCGCGCTCCCTGTGCTGACCCACTCCGTGGTACGGCGCGGACCTCCGTGCTCCGCGGCCCTCGCCGCCTGAGCACCACCGTCCCCACCCATCACGTACCGGACACGGAGAACACACCCCCATGAGCAAGCGCAACAGCCAGGAAGCCAAGCGCGCCGCCCGCGAGCGGCTGCGGGCCGAGCGGGAGAAGCAGGCCAAGAAGGACAAGCTGCGCCGCCAGGCGATCGTCGGCGGCTCGGTGCTGGCGATCCTCGCGGTCGCGGGCGGCATCGGCTTCGCCGTCGCCAACATGGACGACGGCGGCAGTGACAAGTCCTGGGCCGACGCGGCGGACAAGAAGCTGGTGAAGCCGGCCAACTCCTCCGGGAAGAACGGCACGATCGTCCTCATCGGCGACAAGGACGCCAAGAAGACGATCGACGTCTACGAGGACATGCGCTGCCCCGCCTGCGCCAACTTCGAGCAGGCCCTGGGCGAGACGGTCAAGAAGGGCGCCGAGGACGGCAAGTACAAGCTGCAGATCCACCTCGGCAGCATCATCGACGGCAACTTCGGCGGCGACGGCTCCAAGAACGCCACCAGCGCCCTGGGCGCCGCGCTGGACGTGAGCACCGAGGCGTTCAGCGAGTACCACTCCCTGCTGTACTCGGCCGAGCACCACCCGCCGGAGAACGAGGACAAGTTCGCCGACAACGACTATCTACTGAAGGTCGCCGAGAACGTCGACGCGCTCAAGGACAACAAGGAGTTCGAGACGGCCGTCGAGAAGGGCACCTACGACAAGTGGGCGCTCGAGATGATCGACAGCTTCAACGAGGCCGGCGTCCAGGGCACCCCGACCGTCCGGATCGACGGCAAGGACGTCGAGGTCAGCAAGCTTCCCGCCGAACTGGAGAAGCTCGGCGTCAAGTGAGTCGGCCGACAGCCCGGCGGCACCCGTCGTGGTGCCGCCGGCGCCGGGCCGCACCGGGCCGCCGGTCCGCCGCGAGAGGCGGCGCACCGGCGGCCGCTCCGTCCGTACGGCGGTGCGGCGGTGCGGCGGTGCTGCGTGCCCCGGCACGGTGCCACCGGGCGCGGCCCGGTCCGGCTCACCGCGCTTTCAGGACAACACCGCTCGACCAGTGGGCGAACTCTTTCCGGCGCCCTGTCCCGTAGCCCTACCGGCACGTAACATCTGCGGCCGTGACCGACACCCACACCACATCCCACACCCCTGCCCCCACGCGGCGCACGGTCGTCGCGGCCACCGCCGCGACCGCCGCCGGCGCCACGCTGCTGCCGCTGAGCACCCCGCAGCGCGCCCGGGCCGCGGACGGCCCGGCCTTCGCCCACGGCGTCGCCTCCGGCGACCCACTGCCCGACGGCGTCCTGCTGTGGACCCGGGTCACCCCCACCCCCGACGCGACGCCCGGCTCCGGGCTGGGCGCGCCCGTGGAGGTCACCTGGGAGGTCGCCGAGGACCGCGCCTTCACCCGCGTCGTCGCCTCCGGCCGCACCACCGCCACCGCGGAGGCCGACCACACCGTCAAGGCCGATGTGCGCGGGCTGCGCCCGGCCACCGGGTACCACTACCGCTTCTCGGCCGGGGGCGTCCTCTCCCCCACAGGCCGCACCCGCACCGCGCCCGCCGACGGAACGGCCGCGGACCGCGTCCGCTTCGGGGTGGTCTCCTGCTCCCACTACGAGAGCGGCTTCTTCTCCGCCTACCGCCACCTCGCCGCCCGTGCCGACCTGGACGCCGTCCTCCACCTGGGCGACTACATCTACGAGTACGGCAAGGGCGAGTACCCGCTCAAGGACGGGGTCGTCCGCGAGATGCGCCCCGCCCACGAGACGGTCACCCTGGCCGACTACCGGCAGCGCCACGCCCACTACAAGGGCGACGCCGATCTCCAGTCGCTGCACGCCGCGCACCCAGTGATCGCGATCTGGGACGACCACGAGACGGCCAACGACGCCTGGTCCGGCGGTGCGGAGAACCACACCCCCGGCGCGGAGGGCGACTGGGAGGCGCGCGCCAGAGCCGCGCGCCGGGCGTACTTCGAGTGGATGCCCGTGCGCCCCTCCGTCGAGGGCACCGTCTACCGGCGGCTGCGCTTCGGTGACCTCGCCGACCTCCACCTGCTCGACCTGCGCTCCTTCCGCGACCGCCAGGCGGGCATCGGCAGCGGCGACGTGGACGACCCCGACCGCACCATCACCGGCCGCGCGCAGCTGGACTGGCTGAAGTCCTCCCTGGCCTCCTCCGGCGCCCGGTGGCATCTGGTGGGCACCTCGGTGATGATCTCCCCGATGGCCTTCGGCTCCGTGCCGGCGTACCTGCTCGGGCCGCTGGCCGAACTGCTCGGCGTGCCCCGCGAGGGCCTGGCCGTCAACGTCGACCAGTGGGACGGCTACACCGACGACCGCCGCGAGCTGCTGACGCATCTGCGCGACCGCGGCATCGGCAACACCGTCTTCCTCACCGGCGACATCCACATGGCCTTCGCCAACGACGTGCCCCTGCGGGCCGCGACCTATCCGCTCCAGCGGCCGGTCGCCACGGAGTTCGTGGTCACCTCCGTCACCTCCGACAACATCGACGACATCCTGAGGGTGCCGCCGCACACCGTCTCCTCCGTCGCGGAGACCGCCATACGCGCCGCCAACCGGCACACCAGATGGCTCGACATGGACTCGCACGGCTACGGCGTCCTCGACGTGGACTCCGAGCGGACCCAGATGGACTACTACGCGCTGTCGGACAAGACCGACCCGCGGGCGTCCGCCGTCCATGTGCGCTCCTACCGGACCCGCTCGGGCACACAGCGGGTGGAGCGCGCGGAGGACCCCGTGCGCTGACCCCGCCGTGTGCGGGAGGCCCCGGGGCCCGGGGCCTCCCGCACACGGTCCGGCGGCCGGTGGGGTCAGCGGCTCGCCGGCTCCTCCAGCTCAGCCAGGAAGCCGAGTGCGGTCCGCCAGGTCCGCTCGGCCGCCTCCTCGTCGTGGTCCGGCAGGCCGGGGTCGGTGAACAGGTGCCCGGCCCCGGGGTAGCGGTGCACCTCTACGTCCGCGCCCGCCCGCCGCATCCGCAGGTACCAGGCGTTCAGCCAGTCGTGCGGCTCGAACGGGTCGGGGTCGGCCACGTGGAGCTGCACGGGCAGGTCGTCGACGGCCGCGTCCTCGGAAATGTCGGAGGTGCCGTGCAGGAGCAGCAGTCCGCGGGCACGGGTGTCGGCGAGCGCGAGGTTCTGGGCGATCGCACCGCCCAGGGAGAACCCGGCGTACACCACCCCGCGCTCGGAGAGCGGGGCGGTGGCGGCGACGGCCCTCCTCAGCAGTTCGTCGCGGCCGATCCCGTCCTTGATCGCCATACTCTCCTCGACCGTCCGGGCCGTCCGTCCGCCGTACAGGTCGGGGGTGTGGACCTCGTGCCCGGCCTCCCTCAGCCTGACGGCCGCCTCCTCGACGGCGGGGCGCGGCCCGTAGGCGGAGTGGAACATCACAACGGTGGGCACGGTGTCACTTCCTTAGCAGGTCATCCTCATGATCCACGTCACGGCGCCGCGCCGGGAGGCGGAGTCCTCCCATGGTGCCAGGTACGGTCGGTGGGGTCCTTTTTCCATCCCCAGGAGTCCTGACGAGGAGTTCACACCACCATGGAGAACGTGCTGCGACCGCTGATCGTCTTCGGCGGCGCCATCGCCCTGGCGTTCGCCGTCGGCTGGGCGGTGGACCGCGCGCTGCGGCGCATGGACGCCCGGCATCCGGAGACTCCGCTGTGGGGTCTGCTGCGCAGCGGCCGGGTCCCGCTTCAGGCGGTGGTCTTCGTCGGTCTGCTCAACGCCTTCTCGGACGAGACGCACCTGGCCAGGGACCACCAGAAGGCCGTCGACCTGTGGCTGAACCTGATAATGATCGGGGCCGCCGCGTGGCTGATGCTGCGTGTGCTGACCGCCGTCGTGGAGACGGCCTACTCCCGGTACGCCGGAATCGCCCATGACGCGGCACGGGTGCGGCGGGTGCGCACCCAGCTGACGCTGATCAAGCGGCTGGCCACGGCGGTGGTCACCGTGATCGCCGGCGCGGCGATGCTGCTGCAGTTCCCCGCGATGGAGAAGCTGGGCGCCTCCATGCTGGCCTCCGCCGGTGTGCTGGGCATCGTCGCCGGTATCGCCGCCCAGTCCACGCTGGGCAATCTCTTCGCCGGCCTGCAGATCGCCTTCGGCGACATGGTGCGCATCGGCGACACGGTGATCGTGGACGGCGAGTGGGGGACGGTGGAGGAGATCACCACCTCCTACCTGGTGGTCCTCACCTGGGACGAGCGCAGGATCACCATGCCGGTGTCCTACTTCACCAGCAAGCCCTTCGAGAACTGGACCCGCGGCAACCCGCAGATGACCGGCACCGTCTACCTCCACCTGGACCACTCGGCGCCGATCGCCGAGATCCGGCGGAAGACCGAGGAGCTCGTGCGTGCCAGCGACGCCTGGGACGGCCGCAGCCACGGCCTGGTGGTGACCGACTCCACGCCCACCACGGTCGAGGTCCGCGCGACGATGACGGCGCGCACCCCCGACGACATCTGGACGCTGCGCTGCGAGGTCCGCGAAGGGCTGATCACCTGGCTCCACCGGGAGCACCCCTACGCCCTGCCCCGCGTCACCACCGCGCAGGCGGCCCCGGCCCCGGTCTTCGAGCCGGGACCGGAGCGGGAGGAGACGGGCGTGGACGGCCGGGCGAACGGCGGACGGCCGGGGATACCGGACGCGCGCAAGCCCGGCTGAGACACGGGCCGACCCGGCACGGGTCCGCGGGGCCGCGGTGTACGCCTCGGACGTACGCCGCGGGCCCGCGGCGTACGTGCTACGCGCTCTCGGCCCGGATCCGGTCCAGGGCGGTCTGCAGGTCGTCGGGGTAGTCGCTGGAGAACTCCGTCCAGCGGCCGTCCGCCGGGTGCTCGAAGCCCAGTCGTACCGCGTGCAGCCACTGCCGGGTCAGTCCCAGGCGCCTGGCCAGCGTCGGATCGGCTCCGTAGGTGGTGTCGCCGACGCACGGGTGCCGGTGGGCGGCCATGTGGACGCGGATCTGGTGGGTGCGGCCGGTCTCCAGCTTGATGTCGAGCAGACTGGCGGCCCGGAACGCCTCGACGAGGTCGTAGTGGGTGACCGACGGCTTGCCGTCGGCGGTGACGGCCCACTTGTAGTCGTGGACGGGGTGCCGCCCGATGGGCGCGTCGATCGTGCCGCTGAGCGGGTCGGGGTGGCCCTGGACGAGCGCGTGGTAGCGCTTGTCGACCGTTCGCTCGCGGAACTGCTGTTTGAGCAGGGTGTAGGCGCGCTCGGACTTGGCGACCACCATCAGGCCGGACGTGCCCACGTCCAGCCGGTGCACGATGCCCTGCCGCTCGGCCGCGCCCGAGGTGGAGACGCGGAAGCCGGCGGCGGCCAGCCCGCCGATCACGGTGGGGCCGCTCCAGCCGGGGCTGGGATGGGCGGCCACGCCGATCGGCTTGGCGACGACCACGATGTCGTCGTCGTCGTGCACGATCTCCATGCCCGCCACGGGCTCGGCCACCACCTTCACCGGTGCGGGCGGCGCGGGCATCTCGACCTCGATCCAGGCTCCGCCGCGCACCCGCTCGGACTTGCCGACCTCGCCGCCGTCGAGCCGGACCTTCCCCGTGGCGGCCAGCTCGGCCGCCTTCGTACGGGAGAAGCCGAACATCCTGGCCAGGGCCGCGTCTATGCGCTCGCCCTCCAGGCCGTCGGGTACGGGCAGGGTGCGGATCTCGGGAAGCTGGCTCACCCGGTCGAGTATGCCGGAAGCGCGCGGCGCCCCCGCCCGGCGGGCGGGGGCGCGCATCCGGTGGGGCTCTCCCGGCGGGCCGGGGGAGGCCCGCCGCGGCCGGCTCCGGTCAGTCCTTGTGGACGGTCCCGTCGGGGTCCAGGCCCCGGAAGGACAGCAGCACGATCAGTACCCCGCCGCAGACGATCGCCGAGTCGGCCAGGTTGAAGACGGCGAAGTGGGCGGGCGCGATGAAGTCCACCACATGGCCCTGGAAGACCCCGGGCGAGCGGAAGACCCGGTCGGTGAGGTTGCCCAGGGCCCCGCCCAGCAGCAGTCCGAGCGCGATGGCCCAGGGAGTGCTGTAGAGCTTGCGGGCGATCCGCGCGATCACCACGATCACGGCCGCCGCGATGACGGTGAAGACGATGGTGAGGGCCTCGCCGATACCGAAGGCCGCGCCCGGGTTGCGCACGGCCTGGAACCGCAGCCAGGTGCCGATCACCTCGATCGGGTCGTGGCCCTCCAGCTTCTCGACCACGAGAATCTTGGTGATCAGGTCCAGGGCGTAGGCGACGGCCGCCACGATGGCGAGTTCCACGGTCCGCCGCCGGCCGCGGGGGGCCGGCACATCGTCGCTCCCGGGTCCGCCGCCGGCCTCGGCCGCGGCCCGGCCGGCGGCTGTGTCCACGGTCTCGGTCTCGGTCTGCGCCTCGCCCGGCTGCTCGCCGGCCCGTTCCACCTCTGTCACGTGATGCAGGGTACGTCACACCAGGGTGGCGGCGGGCGGCAGCGGGCGGCAGCGGTCAGCGGCGTTCCTGCCGCTGTTTGCACTCGACACAGAGCGTGGCCCGGGGGAACGCCTGCATCCGCGCCTTGCCGATGGGCTTGCCGCAGTTCTCGCAGACGCCGTACGTCCCGGCCTCCAGGCGGTCCAGGGCGCGCTCGGTCTGGTAGAGCATCTCGCGGGCGTTCTCCGCCAGGGCCATCTCGTGCTCGCGCGTGATGTTCTTCGTCCCCGTGTCGGCCTGGTCGTCCCCGGCCCCGTCGGCCGAGTCCCGCATCAGGCCGTCGAGGGCCTCCTCCGCGGCGTGGATCTCCACCCGCAGCCGCTCGGACTCCGAGGACAGCTCCGCGCGCGCCTCCTCCACCTCCTGCGCGGTCCAGGGCTCCTCTCCGGGCCGTACGACCAGCTCGTCGGGGGCGGCGGTGGCCGCGGCCGTACGCGCCGGGGGGACCGGGGCGGCGTGCCCGGCGGCCCGCGCTCCCGTCGTGGACTTCTTGGCAACCACCGTCTCGGCTCCTGTCTT
This sequence comes from Streptomyces mangrovi, assembly GCF_900114215.1. GTDB lineage: Bacteria > Actinomycetota > Actinomycetes > Streptomycetales > Streptomycetaceae > Streptomyces > Streptomyces barkulensis. The sequence continues at coordinate 249,686 of NZ_FOSG01000003.1, forward strand.
CCTGCCGGCCGCCCTTGCGGCGCCCGTGCTCGCCGCCGCCCTCTTCGCGGCGGACTTCCCTCCGGAGTTCTTCTTCCCGGTACTCGCGGTGTCCCCGGCGCTCGCGGCGGTTTCGGGGGCTTCGGCGCTCTCGGGGTGCTCGGGGTTCTCGGCGGGCTCCCGCGCGGCTCGTGCCCTCCTCGCTGCGGACTCCCTCGCCACCATGGCCGCGACCCCTTCACATATTGTGATCCTATGTATGAATCGTGACCGGAACGATAAATCGGCACCGATCGTGCGGCAACAGGGCACGCCGGTCCGCTCCCGCTTCCCGGGGTGCGGCGCCGCGCCCTCGCGAAGCGTTCTGCCCTGCACCGCGGACCGAAAACCGGTCAGCCCCCATTGGGGGCACCCTTACACTTGGGCTGAGCGAGAGGCGTCGAAGGGGACGAGTAGCGTCCGTATGCGGCCACGAGCGACCCGGGGACGGTGTGAGCCCGGGGGCGAGCGCGGCGTGAAGATCACCCCGGAGCCGCCGGAGGAAAGCCCCCGCGCACACGCGGCCACAGCACGCGGCGCGACGGGCGGCGAGTAGAACCGGCATCGCCGCACCAATGAGAGGGCGGTGGACACGTACCCGCGTACGCGTCCGGCGCCAAGGAGGGTGGTACCGCGGGCACCGGCGCCGACTGGCGACGGTCTCGTCCCTCCGGCGGAAGTCACCACGTCCGTTGGAGGAAGCTCACCATGAGCCCGCAGCCCCCGCCCCGGTACCGTCCGGTGCCCGCCCAGGTCGATCTCCCCGCCCTGGAGCGCGCCGTGCTGGACTTCTGGCACGAGAACAAGGTCTTCGCCCGCAGCCTGGAGCAGTCCGAGGGCCGCCCCGAGTGGGTGTTCTACGAGGGCCCGCCGACCGCGAACGGCATGCCCGGCGCCCACCACATCGAGGCCCGGGTCTTCAAGGACGTCTTCCCCCGCTTCCGTACCATGCGCGGCTACCACGTGGCGCGCAAGGCCGGCTGGGACTGCCACGGCCTGCCCGTGGAGCTGGCGGTGGAGAAGGAGCTGGGCTTCAACGGCAAGCAGGACATCGAGGCCTACGGCATCGCTGAGTTCAACGCCAAGTGCCGCGAGTCGGTGACCCGGCACACCGACGCGTTCGCCGAGCTGACGACCCGGATGGGCTACTGGGTCGACATGGACGACGCCTACCGGACGATGGACCCGGGCTACATCGAGTCCGTGTGGTGGTCGCTGAAGGAGATCTTCGGCAAGGGCCTGCTCGTCCAGGACCACCGCGTGGCGCCCTGGTGCCCGCGCTGCGGCACCGGCCTGTCCGACCACGAGCTGGCGCAGGGCTACGAGACCGTCGTGGACCCCTCGGTCTACGTCCGCTTCCCGCTGACCTCCGGCCCGCTGGCCGGCGAGGCCTCGCTGCTGGTGTGGACGACCACGCCCTGGACGCTGGTGTCCAACACCGCCGTGGCCGCCCACCCCGACGTCACCTACGTGGTGGCCACCGACGGCGCCGAGAAGCTGGTGGTGGCCGAGCCGCTGCTGGCCAAGGCGCTGGGCGAGCGCTGGAGCGCGACCGGGCAGACCTTCACCGGCCGCGAGATGGAGCGCTGGGCCTACCGCCGCCCGTTCGACCTGGTGGAGATCGAGGGCGCCCACTTCGTCCTGAACGCCGAGTACGTCACCACCGAGGACGGCACCGGTCTGGTCCACCAGTCCCCCGCCTTCGGCGAGGACGACCTGCTCACCTGCCGGGCCTACGGGCTTCCGGTGGTCAACCCCGTCCGGCCCGACGGCACCTTCGAGGAGGGCCTGGAGCTGGTCGGCGGGCAGTTCTTCAAGAAGGCCGACGAAGCGCTGGTCGCCGACCTCGACGCCCGTGGCCTGCTCTTCCGCCACCTGCCCTACGAGCACAGCTACCCGCACTGCTGGCGCTGCCACACCGCGCTGCTCTACTACGCCCAGCCGTCCTGGTACATCCGCACCACCGCGATCAAGGACGAGCTGCTGCGGGAGAACGAGCGGACCAACTGGTTCCCGGAGTCGGTCAAGCACGGCCGCTACGGCGACTGGCTGGACAACAACATCGACTGGGCGCTGTCCCGCAACCGCTACTGGGGCACCCCGCTGCCCATCTGGCGCTGCGAGGAGGGCCATCTCACCTGCGTCGGCTCGCTGGCGGAGCTGTCGGAACTGACCGGCACCGACCAGTCCGGCCTGGACCCGCACCGCCCGTACATCGACGACGTCGTCTTCGGCTGCACCGCCGAGGGCTGCTCGCTGACGGCCGTCCGCGTCCCGGAGGTCATCGACGCCTGGTACGACTCGGGCTCGATGCCCTTCGCACAGTGGGGCTACCCGTACCGCAACAAGGACGTCTTCGAGAAGCGCTACCCGGCGCAGTTCATCTCCGAGGCCATCGACCAGACCCGCGGCTGGTTCTACACCCTGATGGCGGTCGGCACGCTCGTCTTCGACCGCTCCTCCTACGAGAACGTCGTCTGCCTGGGCCACATCCTCGCCGAGGACGGCCGGAAGATGTCCAAGCACCTGGGCAACATCCTGGAGCCCATCCCGCTGATGGACCGGCACGGCGCGGACGCGGTGCGCTGGTTCATGGCCGCCGGCGGCTCCCCGTGGAGCGCGCGGCGCGTCGGGCACGGCACGATCCAGGAGGTCGTCCGCAAGACCCTGCTGACCTACTGGAACACCGTCGCCTTCCAGGCCCTGTACGCCCGCACCTCGAGCTGGGCGCCGTCCGGGTCCGACCCGGCCCCCGCCGAGCGCCCGCTGCTGGACCGCTGGCTGCTCAGCGAACTGCACGCCCTGGTCGACCAGTGCACCCAGGCCATGGAGGCCTACGACACCCAGCGCACCGGCAAGCTGCTGTCCACCTTCGTGGACGATCTGTCCAACTGGTACGTGCGCCGCTCCCGGCGCCGCTTCTGGCAGGGTGACGCGGCGGCGCTGCGCACCCTGCACGACGTGCTGGAGACCGTCACCCGGCTGATGGCCCCGCTGGTGCCGTTCATCACCGAGCGGGTCTGGCAGGACCTGGTCGTCCCCGTCGCTCCCGGTGCGCCGGACTCCGTGCATCTGGCCGACTGGCCCGAGGCCGATCTGTCCGCCGTCGACCCGGATCTGTCCCGCGACATGCTGCTGGTGCGACGGCTGGTGGAGCTGGGCCGGGCCACGCGCGCGGAGTCGGGGGTCAAGACCCGGCAGCCGCTGTCCCGTGCGCTGCTGGCGGCTCAGGGTTTCGAGCTGCTCAGCGACGACCTGCGCGAGCAGATCGCCGAGGAGCTGAACGTCACCTCGCTCGCCTCCCTGTCCGAGGTCGGCGGCTCTCTGGTGGACACCACCGCCAAGGCCAACTTCCGGGCGCTGGGCCGGCGGTTCGGCAAGCGCACCCAGCCGGTCGCCAAGGCCATCGTCGAGGCGGACGCGGCGGCCCTGTCGGCGGCGCTGCGCGCCGGTACGGCGGCGGTGGAGGTCGACGGCGAGACCATCGCGCTCTCCCCGGAGGAGGTCATCATCACCGAGACCCCGCGCGAGGGCTGGTCGGTGGCCTCCGACACCGGCGCCACGGTCGCCCTGGACCTGGAGATCACCCCGGAGTTGCGGCGGGCGGGACTCGCCCGTGACGCGATCCGGCTGGTCCAGGAGGCGCGCAAGAACAGCGGCCTGGACGTCGCCGACCGGATCGCCCTGCGGTGGCGGTCGGACGACGAGGAGGTCGCCCGCGCACTGGCCGAGCACCAGTCCCTGATCGCGGACGAGGTCCTGGCGACGGACTACGCGGAGGGTGCGGGAGACGAGTCCTTCGGGGAACCGTTCGAGGACGAGTCGCTGTCCCTGGTGTTCCGGCTGCGCCGCGTGTGACCGCCCGGCCGTAGCCGGTGCCCCGGACCGCCTGCCGGCCCGGGGCACCGGTGCGCCGGGCCGCCGGGGTCCGGTCCGGACGGAGAAGCCGGACGAGACGGAAACACCAGAGGGCCGGGCCCGGGATCTTCGATCCCGGGCCCGGCCCTCTGCGATATGCCGATCCGATTCGCCCGCCGCCTACCGCGGCTGCGTCAGTTGTCGTCCTCGTCGATGAGGAAGCCGCGCATCGGCGAGGGCGCCTGCTGCATCGGCTGCGGACCCTGCGGCCGTACGGGGGCCATCGGCTGGGTCATCGCCGGGGACATCTGCTGCTGCCCGCCGTAGGTCTGACCACCGCCCTGGTTGTGGCCGCCGTGGCCGCCGTGACCGCCGCCAGGGCCGCCCATGGACTGATGGCCGCCCATGGTGCCGCCGCCCGGTGCGCCCGCCGATGCCATCGAGGGGGACGGCGGCAGCGAGGCCGTGGCCGGGGTGCGCGGCGGGGCCAGGGAGTCGTCGGCCTGGTTCTCCAGCTGGCGGAGCTGGCTCTCCAGGTACGACTTCAGGCGGGTGCGGTACTCACGCTCGAAGCCGCGCAGATCCTCGACCTTGCGCTCCAGCGTGGCGCGGGCGGACTCCAGCGAGCCCATCGCGACGCGGTGCTTCTCCTGTGCGTCCCGCTCCAGCGCGTCGGCCTTGGCACGGGCGTCCCGTTCCAGGCCCTCGGCGCGGCTGCGCGCCTCGCCGACGATCTTGTTGGCCTCCGAACGGGCCTCCGCGATCGCCTGGTCCGCGGTCTGCTGAGCCAGCGACAGCACGCGGGCCGCGCTGTCGCCGCCCGGCCCCTGGCCCTGGCCCTGGCCCTGTTGGTGCATGCCCGGACCACCGGGACCACCGGGACCACCGTGGCCGCCCATCGGGCCGGGACCACCCGGGCCGCCCGGACCGCCGGGGCCCATCGGACCGGGACCCATCGGACCGCCCTGCGGGCCGTGCCCGCCGGGACCTGCCGGCAGCTGCGGCGCACCGCCGGGCAGCTGGGGCGGACCGCCCATCTGCCCCGGCGGGACCGGCTGCGGTCCTGATATGGCGGCGGGGACGGGACCCGGCCGTTCCTGCTGCTGCTGGGGCTCGGGTTTGCGCATGCCCTGCTGCTGGTTCTGCGCGGCGGCCCGCGTCGCGGCGGCCAGCTTGGCGCGCAGATCCTCGTTCTCCCGGAGCAGACGCGTCAGTTCGGCCTCGACCTCGTCGAGGAAGGCATCGACCTCGTCCTCGTCGTAGCCCTCTCGCAGGCGGACGGTTGTGAACTGCTTGTTCCGCACGTCCTCGGGGGTCAGCGGCATCTCTTCACCTCAACGTAAGTCATCGGCATATCGGCAAGACCGTATCGCTCACAGCCTGGCCACGACACTGATCAGGATGTAGACGATGATCATCAGTACGAAGAAGGACAGGTCGAGCGCCACGCCCCCGAAGCGCAGCGGCGGTATGAACCTCCGCAGCAGCTTGAGTGGCGGATCAGTGACAGTGTAGGTGGCCTCCAGGACGACCACCATCGCCTTGCCGGGCTGCCATGAGCGGGCGAACATGAAGACGTAGTCCATCACCAGGCGGAAGATCAGTACGACCAGGAAGACCTGCAGCACAATGAGGACCACCTGCTGTACGACGCCCATCGTGCGCTTCCCTCTCCCCTTTGGTCGCGTCCGGCCCGTCGGCCGTCCCGTCCGGTTGCACTGACTCTCAGCTCTGGTTGAAGAACCCGCCCTCTGCGATGCGGGCCTTGTCCTCCGCCGTGACATCGACGTTAGCAGGAGACAGGAGGAAGACCTTCTGTGTCACCCGCTCGATACTCCCATGGAGACCGAACACCAGACCTGCCGCGAAGTCGACCAGACGCTTCGCGTCCGTGTCGTCCATCTCGGTCAGATTCATGATCACCGGAGTGCCCTCCCGGAAGTGTTCCCCGATGGTACGGGCTTCGTTGTACGTCCGGGGGTGCAGTGTGGTGATCCGGTAGGGCTCCCTCTCGGACACGACCTTGGGCATGATCACCGGCGCGTTCTTCTCCAGGTTCTGGCGTTCGGGTGTGATGGATGACACGGGGGCAATCCTCCCGTGCCGTCCGTTTTCGGCGGCGAGCGCAGGAGCCCGCTCCCGCTCCCGGTGGGCAGGGGGGTGGACGACCCGCACCGGCTCCTCGGGCTCCTGCTCCCCGTCGGACTTCGCCACGGGGGCTGCCACAGGCTGGTGCGCCTGGTGCCGCCGGTCCCTGTCGGGCTCCGACTCGGGCTCGAACTCGTCGTCGGGGTCGAACCCCGGGCCGTCGTATCCATCGTCCTCCACGAGGCCGAGGTAGACCGCCATCTTGCGCATCGCGCCGGCCATTCTCTGCGTCCTCCGCTCTGTGGTGGTTCCCCGGCCATCGGCGGGGAGGCCCCGTCTCCTGCCTGCGGCGGGGAGACCCCATTCTGCCTCCGGTGCCTCCGACGGGGAGGCCCCCAAACCCAAGACTCCGTCACCGGTGCCCCTGAGCCCACGCGGTCATCCACACTGGGCGGGAATGACCATATTTTCTGCTGTGGTCCGACTTGTTTGGCGACGTTACCGGAGCCCGGGTCGTACTCCGAGTACCGCACTGCCGATACGCACATGTGTCGCCCCGGCCGCCACCGCCTCCTCCAGGTCCCCGCTCATCCCCGCCGAGACCATGTCCGCGGCGGGGTGGTTCGCCCGCAGGGCGGCCGAGATCTCCCCCAGCCGCTCGAAAGCGGCTCCCGGTCTTCCGGCGTACGGTCCGGACAGAGGTGCGACCGTCATCACACCCGCGAGCCGGAGGCCGGGGGCGGCGGCCACCTCCTCGGCCAACTCCCCCACCTCCTCCGGCGCCACGCCGCCGCGCCCGCCGGCCGCACCCGCCTCCCGGTCGAGCGCGATCTGCAGCAGGCAGCCGATCCGCCGGCCCTCGCGCTCGGCGGCCGAGGAGAGCGCGCCGACCAGCCGGGGCCGGTCGACCGAGTGCACGAAGTCGGCGTAGCGGGCGACGGACCGGACCTTGTTGGTCTGCAACTGCCCCACGAAGTGCCAGGTGAGGGGAAGGTCCGCACAGGTCTCGGCCTTGGGCGCCGCCTCCTGGTCCCGGTTCTCCGCCACATGCCGCACCCCGAGCCCGGCCAGCAGCCGCACATCGTCGGCGGGGCGGGTCTTGGTGACGACGACCAGGGTCACGTCCTCGCGCGCGCGCCCCGCGGTGACACAAGCGCGGGTGATGCGCTCCTCCACCCGGGCGAGGTTCGCGGCCAGTTCGGCTCCGCGGTCCGCGCTGTGGCCGGCGCCGTGGTCCGCGCCGTGGTCGGTTCTGCGATCTGTCACGCGGCGGCCTCCCCGTCAGCCTCTTCCGCCCCGTCGGCGGGAGCCTCCAGCCATACGTAACCGGCCAGCCGCCCGGTGGTCCTCTCCCGGCGGTACGAGTAGTGGTCCGGGGACTCCATCGTGCAGACCTGCCGCGCCGGCGGCTCCGGCACACCGAGGCGGGCCAGTTGGGCGCGTACCCCGGCCGCGACGTCGACCGCCGGGGTGCCCCGCCTCGTGGTGGCGTACGCCTCGGGCACCGCGGCCGCGACCTCCTCGCGCATCCGTTCCGGCACCTCGTAGCAGCCCCCGCACACCGAGGGGCCGATGCGGACGGCCGTGCGGGCCGGGTCCGCGCCGAGAGACCCCATCGCCTCGACCACCGCCGGAACGACCCCGGCGACCAGCCCGGGCCGCCCGGCGTGCGCGGCTCCCACCACTCCCGCGACGGGGTCGGCGAGGAGCACGGGGACGCAGTCGGCGGTCAGCACGGCCAGGGCCAGGCCCCGACGGGCGGTCACGACCGCGTCCACGCACGGCGCGTCGCCGCCGCGCCACGGCCCGGTGACGACGGCCGCGTCGCGCCCGTGCACCTGGTTCATCCAGACCACCGCGGCCGGGTCGAGGCCGAGCGTCCTCGCCGCCAGTTCCCGGTTGGTCCTCACGGCGCCGGGGTCGTCCCCGACCGCGCCGCCGAGGTTGAGTTCGCCATACGGAGCGGCGCTCACCCCGCCCCACCTGTCGGTGGTGGCGAAGTGCGCGCCGCTGACGATGTCGTGCTGTCCTATCACGCTCGTGGTGCCTACTTGAGGAAGTCGGGCACGTCGAGTTCCTCGGCCGAACCGTCCTGGTAGGGACGGGCCGGGGGAACCTGCGGGGCGGTGGACGGGCCGGTCTCACCGGACAGCGGCGAGGAGGAACCCGAGCCGTAGGCGGACGGGGAGTCCGCCAGCGGGACGGCCGGGGAGGGCTCCTCCTCGCGCGGGGTGACCGAGCCGAGCCCGCCGAAGGACGGGCGGTCGGGCTCGGAGGGCGCCGGACGCGGAGCGGCCGGCGCCTCCTCCTTGCCTCCGGCGTACGAACCGAGCACCTTGTCGCGGTTCTTGGCCGGCGGCTGCCCGCCGTCGAAGCCCGCCGCGATGACGGTGACCCGGACCTCGTCGCCGAGGGCGTCGTCGATGACCGCGCCGAAGATGATGTTCGCCTCGGGGTGCGCGGCCTCGCTCACCAGCTGGGCGGCTTCGTTGATCTCGAACAGACCGAGGTCGGAGCCGCCGGAGATGGAGAGCAGCACGCCGCGGGCGCCGTCGATGGACGCCTCCAGCAGCGGCGAGGAGATCGCCATCTCGGCCGCGGCCACCGCGCGGTCGTCGCCGCGCGCCGAGCCGATGCCCATGAGTGCCGAGCCGGCCTCGGACATCACGGACTTGACGTCCGCGAAGTCCAGGTTGATCAGGCCGGGGGTGGTGATGAGGTCGGTGATGCCCTGGACACCCGACAGCAGCACCTGGTCCGCAGACTTGAACGCGTCGAGCACGCTCACCTGGCGGTCCGAGATGGACAGCAGCCGGTCGTTGGGGATGACGATGAGGGTGTCGACCTCGTCGCGCAGGGCCGCGATGCCGTCCTCGGCCTGGTTGGCCCGGCGGCGGCCCTCGAAGGTGAACGGGCGGGTGACGACGCCGATGGTGAGGGCGCCCAGAGAACGTGCGATGTTCGCGACGACGGGCGCGCCGCCGGTGCCGGTGCCGCCGCCCTCTCCGGCGGTGACGAAGACCATGTCGGCCCCCTTGAGGACCTCCTCGATCTCCTCCCGGTGATCCTCGGCTGCCTTGCGGCCGACATCGGGGTTGGCGCCGGCGCCAAGGCCGCGGGTGAGCTCGCGGCCGACGTCGAGTTTGACGTCGGCGTCGCTCATCAGCAGGGCCTGTGCGTCGGTGTTGATCGCGATGAACTCGACGCCCTTGAGACCGACCTCGATCATCCGGTTGATGGCGTTGACGCCACCGCCGCCGATACCGACGACCTTGATGACTGCGAGGTAGTTCTGCGGTGCTGCCACGTCGAAGGCCTCTCGCCTCGAGTTACGTGTCGCCGCTCCACGATGGTTGCGGTGCGCCGACCTATGCCGAGTGGGACGGTTCGGACGCCGACCCGAACCCTAACGTTCAAGTTTAGGGTTACCAATGTCTGTCGTTCCTCGGATTCTTTGGAACGGACACTAGGTCGACAAGTGGTTCGCGTTCAATGAACACGCCGAACCTCCCGTTTTTCTTCTCACCCTATGTGATCAGGCAACGCGGTAGCCAACCAGGGTGCTGGCCTGCACGTACGTGCGTCAACTCCCTGACGCCGCAGGTGCGCCGGGAACGCTCACGTCGAATCTCTCCGCATCGTCGGCGGCTTTCATCAGCAGGGTGAGCGATCCGGCCTTCGCGTCGCTGTCCTCACCGCTCCCCCACACCACCGTGCGCCCGCCGCTCATCTCCAGGGTGATGGAGTCGTAGGAGCGGACCCGGATGGTCCGGGTGTCGCGGCGTACCCGCTCGGGGAGGGCCGCGGCGACCCCGACCGCCTCCTGGCGCATCCTGGCGGGCCCGAAGCGGTGCCCGCTGGGGGATCCGGCGAGGTCCAGCGCGAGGAGGGGGACGCCCGCGGGCCGTTCGGCGACCGTGCCGAACAGCACCCCCTCGTCGTCCACCTCGGCATAGCGCCGCCCCCTCGTGCCGTCCTCGTCCCCCCCGCCTTCCCCGTTCCGGGCGTCTTGCACCATCACGACCACGGCTTTTCTCTCCCTGACCGTCAACTCCACACCGTGCGGCCAGGAACGGGCCGCCTCCACGGAGTCGATCCGCGGCAGCGCCTCCAGCAGCCGCCGCTCCACCTCGCCGGGATCGACCGAGACCAGGGGGTCTCCGAGGGGGATGTCGGCGGCGTCGAGGATCTGCCGCTCCGTCAGCACGCTCCGGCCGGCGACCGTGACGCCCTCCACCCGTAGCCACGCGGAGCCGTAGAGCAGCCACAGGGCGAGGCCGCCGATCAGCAGCGCCGGGCCGAGTGCGAGGGCGAGCAGCAGGCGGCGGCGCCCGCGGCCCTCCGGAAGGCGGGGCGCGCGGAAACGCCGGGGCCACCGGCCCGCCGGCGGGGCCGTCGGCGGGCCCGAGCCCGCCGACGGCCCGCGCCGGTCACGCTGGTCGCGGCCGCCTCGCCCGGCGGCCGTCGTCCGTCCGGCCACGCTCCCTGCTCTCCCGCGTCCCGCCTGCGGCCTCAGCCCCGGCGGTGTGCCGCGATCGCCTCGTACACCATGCCGACCAGCAGTTCGTCGGCGTCCCGGCGCCCGAACTCGGCGGCGGCCCGCGACATGTCGTACAGCCGGTGCGGGTCGGTGAGCACCGGCAGGACGTTGGACTGGATCCACTCCGGCGACAGCTCGGCATCGTCGACGAGGAGCCCGCCGCCCGCCTTGACCACCGGCTGGGCGTTCAGCCGCTGTTCACCGTTGCCGATCGGCAGCGGGACGTAGGCGGCCGGCAGTCCGACGGCCGACAGTTCGGCGACCGTCATCGCGCCCGCGCGGCAGAGCATCATGTCGGCCGCGGCGTACGCCAGGTCCATCCGGTCCAGATACGGCACCGGGACGTAGGGCGGCATCCCGGGCATGTTGTCCACCTGCGGCAGCTCGTTCTTCGGGCCGACCGCGTGCAGGATCTGGACGCCGGAGCGCTGGAGGTTCGGGGCGATGGCCTGGACGACCTCGTTGAGCCGCCGGGCGCCCTGGGACCCGCCGGTGACCAGCAGGGTGGGCAGGCCGGGGTCGAGGCCGAAGGCGGCCCGCCCCTCGGCGCGCATCGCCGCCCGGTCCAGGGTGGCGATCGAGCGGCGCAGCGGGATGCCGACGTAGCGGGCGTTGCGCAGCTTGCTGTCCGGGGTGGAGACGGCGACATAGCCGGTGTAGCGGGAGCCGATCTTGTTGGCCAGGCCCGGGCGGGCGTTGGCCTCGTGGATGACGATCGGCACTCCGAGCCGCTTGGCCGCGAGGTAGCCGGGCAGCGCCACGTAGCCGCCGAAGCCGACCACGCAGTCGGCCTTGGTCCGCTCCAGGACCTGCTCCGCGGCCTTGATGGTGCCGCGCAACCTCCCCGGCACGGTGATCAGCTCGGGAGTGGGTTTGCGCGGCAGGGGCACGGCCGGGATCAGCTCCAGCTCGTAGCCCCTCTCCGGGACGAGCCGGGTCTCGAGTCCGCGCTCCGTGCCGAGTGCCGTGATCCCCACGGTCGGGTCCTGCCTGCGCAGGGCGTCCGCGAGGGCGAGCGCGGGCTCGATGTGGCCGGCGGTCCCCCCACCGGCGAGTACGACATGCACCGAATTTCACCGCTCTCCGGACGGGCGCCGTACGGCGCTCCGTCCCGTCGTCTTCCGTCTCACCCCAGCCAGCTTCTTTCTCACAGCAGGCTGCCGCATGGCCAGTGCCGCCTTCGCGGCGGGTTCCGATCTCGCGGCGGAGATCAGCAGCCCGACGGCGAACATCGTCGGCAGCAGGGCGGAACCTCCGTAGGAGAACAGCGGGAGCGGGACACCGGCGATCGGCAGCAGGCCGAGCACCGCACCGATGTTGACCACGGCCTGGGCCGTGATCCAGGTGGTCACACCTCCCGCGGCGTACCTGACGAAGGGGTCCTCCGTGCGTCCGGCCACGCGGATACCCGCATAGCCTAGAGCGGCGAAAAGGGCGAGCACCGGCAGCGTCCCCGCCAGGCCGAGTTCCTCCCCGGTCACGGCGAAGATGAAGTCGGTGTGCGGTTCGGGCAGTTGTCCCCATTTCTCCATGCTGTCGCCCAGTCCCGTACCGAACCATCCGCCCGACGCCAGGGCGTAGATGCCGTGGACGGCCTGCCAGCACTGGTCGTTCGGGCCGGGATCGGTGGCGCCCAGGCAGGCGAACCGGGCCATCCGGTTGCCGCTGGTCGCGATCAGCAGCGCTCCCAGCGCCCCGGCGACGGCGAGCACCCCGGCGAACAGCCGCAGCGGCGCGCCGGCCAGCCAGAGCAGTCCGACGAGGATCGCGGCGAGGATGAGCGAGGTACCCATGTCCCGGCCCAGCATGATCAGGCCGAGCAGCAGGAAGGCCACGGGGACGAGCGGCACCAGCATGTGCTTCCACTGGTTCAGCAGCCGTCTGTCGCCCTTGCGCGCCAGCAGGTCCGCCCCCCACAGCACCAGGGCGAGCTTGGCGAACTCGCTGGGCTGGAACTGGAAGGGACCGCCGAGCTGGATCCAGTTCTGGTTGCCCTTGACCTCATGCCCGATCCCCGGCACCTGGACCAGGCAGAGCAGGAAGACGGAGACGGCCAGCAGCGGGTACGCCAGCCCGCGCTGGAGGGCCACCGGCATCCGGGCGGCCGCCAGCAGCAGAACGCCGCCCAGGACGGCGGCCAGCAGCTGTTTGCGGAAGTAGTAGGCGGAGGGCAGCCCGGAGCCCAGCGCCTCGATCTGCGAGGCGGAGAAGACCATCACCAGGCCGAGGCCGAGGATCATCAGGCTGCCGCCGAGGATCAGGTAGTAGGCGGTCAGCGGCCGGTTCCAGGCGTGCTTCGCCCGCAGGTACAGCCCGCGGGCGCCGTCCGCGGCACGGCGCGGGCCGCGTCCCGGGCTTCCCGGGCGCCCCGGGGCGCCCCGGGGCGCGGATCGTCCGGTGCCGGGCGTCCGGGGCGCGGGGGCCGGGCGGGGGGCGCGCGGGCTGCCCGGGCGCGCCGCGCGGGGGCCGGGGCGGGAGCGCTGGGTCTCGCGCAGCACGGCGCCGTGCCCCGGGCGCCCCGGCGGCGTCACGGCCGTACCCGCCGCCGCCGGGGCGGGCCGGGCGGGTACGGCCGAGGCGGCCGGTACGACCGCGGCGATGGCCGCCAGGACACGGCCCACCGGGCCGGCGGCGGTCGCCGCCGCGGGTGGTACGGGTCGCTCGGCCGTCATCCGTCCCCTCCTGTCTCCCCGGCCGCCGGTCCGCGGCGCGGGGACCGGCGGGTTATCGCTCCCGCGCCGCGGGGCGGTCCGCGGCCAGGTCGCGGACCGCGGCGGCGAAGGCCTCCCCGCGCGCGTGGTAGTTGGTGAACATGTCCATCGAGGCGCAGGCCGGAGCCAGCAGGACGGTGTCCCCCGGGCGGGCCAGCCGGGCGGCCTCGCCGACCGCCGCCGCCATCGCCCCAGTGTCGGTCCGGCCGAGATCGACGACCGGGACATCCGGGGCGTGTCGCGCCAGCGCTTCACGGATCAGGTGGCGGTCCGCGCCGATCAGCACCGCCGCGCGCAGCCGCTTCGCGGACCCGGCGACCAGTTCGTCGAAGACGGCTCCCTTGGCCAGCCCCCCGGCGATCCACACCACCGGGTCGTAGGCGTTCAGCGACGCCTCGGCGGCATGGGTGTTGGTGGCCTTGGAGTCGTCGACGTAGGCCACCTCCTCCACGTCGGCGACATGCTCGATGCGGTGCGGGTCGGGCCGGAAGGCGCGCAGGCCGTCGCGTACCGCTCCCGGCTCCACGCCGTAGGCGCGGGCCAGGGCCGCGGCGGCCAGGGCGTTGGCGATGTTGTGCGGGGCGGGCGGGTCGACGTCCGCGACCTCGGCCAGCTCCTGGGCCTGCCTGCGCCTGTCGGGGACGAAGGCCCGGTCCACCAGTACGCCGTCCACGACGCCGAGTTGGGACGGAGCGGGGGCGCCGAGGGTGAAGCCGATCGCCCGGCAGCCCTCCACCACGTCGGCGCGGCGCACCAGTTCCTCGGTGCGGGGGTCGGCGGTGTTGTAGACGCAGGCGACCTCGTTGCCCTCGTAGATACGGCCCTTGTCGGCGGCGTACGCCTCCATCGAGCCGTGCCAGTCGAGGTGGTCGGGCGCCAGGTTGAGCACCGCGGCCGAGTGGGGGCGCACCGAGGTGGACCAGTGGAGCTGGTAGCTGGACAGCTCCACCGCGAGCACGTCGTACGGTTCGCCGCCCAGGACCGCGTCCAGCAGCGAGACGCCGATGTTGCCGACCGCCGCGGTGCGCAGCCCGGCGGCCTCCAGGATGGAGGCGAGCATCCGCACCGTGGTGGTCTTGCCGTTGGTGCCGGTGACGGCCAGCCAGGGCGCGGCGCCGGGGCCGCGCAGCCGCCAGGCCAGCTCCACGTCGCCCCACACCGGCACCCCGGCGGCCGCGGCCGCCGCGAACAGCGGCTTGTCCGGCCGCCAGCCGGGTGTGGTGACGACCAGTTCGGTGCCCTCGGGCAGGGTGGCCCCGTCGCCGAGGCGCACCGCGGCCCCCAGCTCCTCCAGTTCGGCGGCCTGCCGCCGGGCGCGCTCGTCCTCGCCGTCGTTGACGACCGTCACCTCCGCGCCCAGGGACCGCAGTACGCGCGCGGCGGGGATCCCGGAGACGCCGAGGCCGGCGACGGTGACGTGCTTCCCGGCGAACTCCTCGCCGACGTGGCCGCGCGTCATTTCCCGGCCGCCCAGCCGGCGTAGAACAGGCCGATTCCGACGATCACGCACATGCCCTGGATGATCCAGAAGCGGACCACGACCAGCACCTCGCTCCAGCCCTTGAGCTCGAAGTGGTGCTGGAGCGGCGCCATTCTGAAGACCCGCTTGCCCGTCAGCCGGAACGAGCCGACCTGGATGACGACGGACATGGTGATGAGGACGAACAGGCCGCCGAGCAGGGCGAGCAGCAGCTCGGTGCGGGAGACGATGGCCAGACCGGCCAGCGCGCCGCCCAGCGCCAGCGAGCCGGTGTCGCCCATGAAGATCTTGGCGGGCGAGGTGTTCCACCACAGGAAGCCGAAGCAGGCGCCCATCAGCGCGGAGGCGACGACGGCCAGGTCGAGCGGGTCACGCACCTCGAAGCAGCTCGGGCTGCCGGTGATGGCGCAGGAGTCCTGGTACTGCCAGACCCCGATGAAGGTGTAGGCGCCGAAGACCATCACCGAGGCGCCGGTGGCCAGACCGTCCAGGCCGTCGGTGAGGTTCACGCCGTTGGACATCGCCAGGATCATGAACAGCGCCCAGACGACGAAGAGCACCGGCCCGATCGACCAGCCGAAGTCCTCGGTGAAGGAGAGCTTGGTGGACGCCGGGGTCTGGCCGCGGGCGTCGGCGAAGTTCAGCGACAGCACCGCGAAGGCGATGCCGACGATGAGCTGGCCGAGCATCTTGGCCTTGGCGCGCAGGCCCAGGCTGCGCTGCTTGACGATCTTGATGTAGTCGTCGAGGAAGCCGACCAGGCCCATGCCCGCCATCAGGAACAGCACCAGCACGCCGGAGAACGACGGCGACTGGCCGGTGACGACCTTGGTGAGGGCGTAGGCGATCAGGGTCGCCAGGATGAAGGCGATGCCGCCCATGGTGGGGGTGCCGCGCTTGCTGTGGTGGTCCCGCGGGCCGTCGTCGCGGATGTACTGCCCGTAGCCCTTGCGGGCCAGCAGTTTGATCAGCAGCGGAGTGCCGATCAGGGTCAGGAAGAGCCCGATGACCCCGGAGAAGAGGATCTGCCTCATCATCGGCCGGCGACCTCTCCCCTGCCTTCGGCGGACAGACCCCTGCCCTCGACCAGCGCGAGCGCCACCTTCTCCAGGCCGGCCGACCTGGAGGCCTTCACCAGCACGACATCCCCCGGCCGCAGATCGTCGCGCAACAGGTCGATTGCCGCCTGCGCGTCGGACACGTGCACCGACTCCTCACCCCACGAACCCTCGTTCTTGGCGCCCATGTCGATCCAGCGGGCCTCCCGGCCGCCGACCGCCACGAGCTTGCTGACGTTGAGCCGGACGGCCATCCGTCCGACCGCGTCGTGCTCGGCGAGCGACTCCTCGCCGAGCTCGGCCATCTCGCCGAGCACCGCCCACGTGCGACGCCCCTTGCCCATGGCGGCGAGCGCACGGAGCGCGGCCCGCACGGATTCGGGGTTCGCGTTGTAGGCGTCGTTGACGACGGTCACGCCGTCCGAGCGCTCGGTGACCTCCATCCGCCAGCGGGAGAGCGTGCCGGCCTCGGAGAGCGCGGTGGCGATCCCGTCGGCGGGCATGCCCAACTCGTGGGCTACGGCGGCCGCGGCGAGCGCGTTCGACACGTGGTGCTCACCGTACAGGCGCATGGTCACATCGCTGCACCCGGTGGGGGTGTGGAGGGTGAAGGCGGGCTGCCCCTTCGGGGTGAGACGGACATTCTCGGCACGGATGTCGGCCTCCTCGGCCTCGCCGAAGAGGAGGACGCGTGCCTCGGTGCGGGCGCGCATGGCACGCACCAGGGGGTCGTCGGCGTTGAGGACGGCGACGCCGCCCTCGTCCGCCGGGGGGAGGGACTCCACCAGCTCGCCCTTGGCCAGGGCGATCTGCTCCCGGCCGCCGAACTCGCCGATGTGCGCGGACCCGACGTTGAGGACCACGCCGATGCGCGGCGGGGTCAGTCCGGTCAGGTAGCGGATGTGGCCGATGCCTCGGGCGCCCATCTCCAGCACGAGGTGGCGGGTGCCCTCCTCGGCGCTCAGCGCGGTCAGCGGCAGACCGATCTCGTTGTTGAGCGAGCCGGGGGTGAAGACGGTCGGGCCCAGCCGCCGCAGGAGCTGGGCGATCAGGTCCTTGGTGCTGGTCTTGCCGGCGGAGCCGGTGAGGGCGACGACGGCGGTGCCCAGCCGCCGCACCACGTGGCGGGCCAGGGCTCCCAGGGCGGCCTCCACGTCGTCGACGACGATCGCGGGCACACCGACGGGCCGGGCGGCCAGCACGGCCGCCGCACCGTCGGCGACGGCGCGGGCGGCGAAGTCGTGGCCGTCCACCCGGGCCCCGCCGAAGGCGACGAAGAGCGCGCCGGGGCGCACCTCCCGGGAGTCCTTGACCACGGGACCGGTGACGGTCGGCTCCGGGTCCGGTATGTCGTGGACCCGGCCCGAGACGATGCCGGCGATCTCTGTGGGGGTCAGCGGGATCACGGCGCGCTCTCCCCGCTGTCCCCGTCGCCCGCCGCGTTCCGCCGGGCGGCCATGGCCTGCTCGACGGCCTCGCGCAGCACCTCGCGGTCATCGAAGGGGCGGACCACCCCGGCGATGTCCTGGCCCACCTCGTGGCCCTTGCCGGCCACCAGCACCGTGTCCCCGGGCTCGGCCCGGGCTACGGCCGCCGAGATGGCCGCGGCCCGGTCCTCCTCCACCAGCACGGTGCCGCGCTCGTGGATCGGGACCTCCGCCGCGCCCGCGAGCATGGCGGCGAGAATGGCCAGCGGATCCTCCGAGCGCGGGTTGTCGGAGGTCAGGACGGCGGTGTCGGCCAGCCGGGCCAGCGCGGCGCCCATGGCGGGGCGCTTGTGCGGGTCGCGGTCGCCGCCGCAGCCGAGCACCGCGTGCACCCGGCCCTCGGTGACCTTGCGCAGGGCGCGCAGCACGGAGTCGACGGCGTCGGGCTTGTGCGCGTAGTCCACGACCGCCAGGTACGGCTGGCCGGCGTCCACGCGCTCCAGACGGCCCGGTACGCCGGGCACCGCCGCGACGCCCTCGGCCGCGGTCTTCAGGTCGATCCCGGCGGCGACCAGAGCGGTGATGGCCGCGAGCGCGTTGGCGACGTTGAACGGGCCGGGCAGGGGGGCACTGGCGCGGGCCGTCTCGCCGTCCGGTCCGATGACGGTGAAGGTGGAGCCGAGCGGGCCGATCTCCACGTCGCTCGCGCGCCAGTCGGCGTCCGGGTGACCCTCGGCGGAGAAGGTGGTGACGGGGACCTCGCTGACGCCGGCGGCCAGCCGCTGCCCGTACTCGTCGTCGATGTTGACCACTCCGGCGCGGGAGCGGGCCTTGGTGAACAGCTGCGCCTTGGCCCGGAAGTAGTCCTCCATGTCCGGATGGAAGTCCAGGTGCTCGGGGCTGAGGTTGTTGAAGACGGCGATGTCGAAGACGCAGCCGTCCACCCGGCCCAGCACCAGCGCGTGGCTGGAGACCTCCATGGCCACGGAGCGCACCCCGCGCTCGCGCATCACGGCGAACAGCGCCTGGAGCTCGGTGGCCTCCGGGGTGGTGCGCTCGGACTTGATCCGCTCGTCGCCGATGCGGGACTCGACCGTGCCGATCAGCCCGGTCGGCTCTCCCTCCTTCGCCGCCGCACGCAGCCCGCCCTCGATGAGGTAGGCGGTGGTGGTCTTGCCGGAGGTGCCGGTGATGCCGATCTGCAGCAGGTCCCGGCCCGGCTCGCTGTAGATGGCGGCGGCCAGGTCGCCCGTCACCTCGCGCGGCTCGTCCACCGTCAGCACCGGCAGACCGGTGGCGGCGGCCCGCTCGGTGCCCGTGGGGTCGGTGAGCACCGCGACGGCGCCCAGGCGGGCCGCCTGGACGGCGAAGTCCGCGCCGTGGAAGCGGGCGCCCGGACGCGCGATGTAGACGTCGCCGGGGCGTACGGCGCGCGAGTCGTGGGTGATGCCGGTGACGGCCGCGTCGCCCTCGGGGGCCGCGACCCCCAGCCGCCGGGCCAGCTCCGCCAGCGGTACGGGACGGACCCGCTCCGGGCGGGGCGGGGCGGGCAGGGATGGGGTCTGATCAGCGTGTGGCACGGCGGTGAGCGTACCCGCCGTTCCGGGGCCGCCGCGAAGCGAGGGGCCTGGTGTGCCGGGCGCGCCGCCGGTGGCGCCGGGGCTGTTGCGGGGGAGGTCGTCGATGGTTCTCACGGTCGCTTTCCGGTCGGTTCCCGGGTCAGTCCCGGGGGTCGAAGGTGACGGGCAGACGCGGGGGCTCGGCGCCGGTCGGGGGGATCCGCAGGGCCTTGAGCGCGTACTTCATGACCTGCTGGTACACCGGGCCGCACACCTGGCTGCCGAAGTAGCTGCCCTTCTTGGGGTTCTGCACGGCGCAGTAGACGGTGACGCGGGGCGCGTCGGCGGGGGCGAATCCGGCGAAGGAGGAGGTGTAGCCGTTGTAGCGGCCCGTTTCGGGGTCCACCCGGTTGGCCGTGCCGGTCTTGCCCGCCACCCGGTAGCCGGGGATGCGCGCGGTGGTGCCGGTGCCCTCCATGTCCGCCACCACCGACTCCAGCATGGTGGCGAGCGTCGTGGCGGTCCTCTCGCTGACGACACGGCTGCGCTGCGGCTTCGGCGCGGGCTTCCACTCCCCGTCGGGCCCGGTGGTGCCGCGCACCAGGGACGGTTCGACGCGTACGCCCCCGTTCGCGACGGTGGAGTAGACCGAGGCCGCCTGGACGGCGTTGATCGACAGGCCCTGTCCGAAGGGGATGGTGTACTGCTGCGAGGCGTTCCAGTCCCCGGGGTCGGCGAGGATGCCGGGGGTCTCGCCGGGGAAGTCCAGCCCGCTCCTCCGCCCGATGCCGAACTCGCGCAGGTAGGAGTGGAGGATCCGGTTGGCCTCCGCCTGGGTGTCGCCGAGCTGCTCGACGGCCAGGATGGTGCCGATGTTGCTGGACTTGGCGAGCACCCCGTTGAGGGTGAGGTACCAGGTGGGGTGGTCGACGTCGTCGGCGAAGCTGCGGTCCGCGCGCGGCAGCCGGTTGGGCACCACGACATGGGTGCCCGGGGTGGCCGCGCCCTCCTCCAGGACCGCGGCGATGGACATCACCTTGCTGGTGGAGCCGGGCTCGTAGGCGTCCTCCACGGCGCCGTTGCGCAGCGCCGAGGCGCTGGCCGTGGACAGGTCGCCCGGGTCGTAGCCGGGCGCGTCGGCCATGGCGAGGATCTCGCCGCTGCGGACGTCCTGGACGATCACGTAGCCGCTGTCCGCGTCGGACTTCTCGACCTGCTCCTCGATTGCGCTCTGCGCGGCCCACTGGATGTCGCGGTCGAGGGTGAGCTCCACGTCCGACCCGGGGCGCGCGGGCTGCTCGTGCTCGCCGGCGGTGGGCACCTGGCGGCCGCCGGACTGGGCGTAGGTGATCTTGCCGTCCTTCCCGGCCAGCACCTTGTCGAACTTCGCCTCCAGGCCGCCGCGGCCCTCGCCCTCGGAGTTGACGAAGCCGAGCACGGCGGCCGCGAGCTCCCCTCCCGGGTAGACCCGCTTGGCGTGCTCCTCGGAGTACACCCCGGCCAGCACGTGGTGGCCCCCGCCGGCGCGCTGCCGTCCGGCCAGCACGCGCTTGAGGTCGGTGATCTGCCGCCAGACCTGCGGGGACTGCTGCCGGGCCAGGAGGACGTAGCGGGTCCCCTCCCGGGAGAGCCGCTCGGTGAGCGTCTTCTCGTCCACGCCGAGGACGGGGGCGAGCAGCTCGGCCGCCTGGGCCGGCGCGTCGGGGACCTTCGTCTGCTCGGGGGTGAACAGATAGGGGTCGGCGGTGATGTCGTACGCGTCGACCGTGGTGGCCAGGGCGACGCCGTCGCGGTCGGTGACGGTGCCGCGCTCGGCGGCGAGCGGGACGGTGATGTAGCGGTTGACGTCGGCCTTGGCGGCGTAGGTGCTCGCGTCCACGGCCTGCACCTGGAACAGCCGCACGGTGAAGGCCAGCATCACCAGGGCCAGCAGAACGCCGAAAAGCCTCAGCCGGGGCCGGGGGCTGCCCAGCCGTACGGTGCCCGGCCTGGGCCTCGGCCTGGGCGCGCGGGCGGCGGGCCGTGGCTCACGGGCGGAACGGGACGCGGCGGAACGCGGGGCGGCGGAACGCGGGGCGGGCCGCGTACGGCGGGGACGCTGGGGGCGCTCGCTCACGGGGTGTCCTCCCCCTCGGGCCCCCCGGGTGCGGCGGGGGCCGGTTCGGGCGCGCCCCGGACGGTGCCGTCCCGGAGGATGAAGGCCGGGTTCCCGCCGGGCACCATGTCCAGCTCCCGGGCCCGTTCGGCCAGTGCGTCCGGCGCGGAGAATGAGTCCAGCTCCTGCTGGAGCGCCTGTTCCTCGTCGGCCAGCTCCCCGGCCCGTTTCTCCAGCTCCCTCAGTTCGAAGGACCCCTGGTTGACGGACGCGTTGAGCAGCAGCAGGGTCAGCAGCCCGGAGCCGAGCAGCAGGACCACCAGCAGCACGAAGGGAGCGCGGGCCGGCGCGGAGGGGTCGCCCGCGGGGACCAGTCGCGCCAGCCGCGCCAGCCGCTGCTGGGGTGTCGGGTAGGCCGGTCTTCCGGTGGCCCGGGGTGCGGCCTTCGGCGTGTCCTTCAGGGCTCCTCCCGGATGCGCTCGGCGCCGCGCAGCCGGGCGGGGGCGGCGCGGCGGTTCTCTGCGACCTCTTCCTCGGCGGGGAGCTCCGCGCCCCGGGTCAGCAGCCTCAGCCGGGGCTGGTAGCGCTCGGGGACCACCGGCAGCCCCGGCGGCGCGGTGCTGGTGGCGCCCGCGGCGAGCACCTGCTTGACCAGGCGGTCCTCCAGCGAGTGGTAGGACAGGACGGCGATCCGGCCGCCCACCGCCAGCGCGGCGACGGCCGCCGGCAGCGCCCGCTCCAGCACGGCCAGTTCGCCGTTGACCTCGATGCGCAGCGCCTGGAAGGTGCGCTTGGCGGGATTGCCCCCGGTCCGCTTGGCCGCCTGCGGCAGCGCCTCGCGGATCAGCTCGACCAGCCGGGCGCTGCCGGCGAACGGTTCCTTCTCGCGCTCGCGCACGATCGCGGAGACGATCCGCCTGGCCTGCTTCTCCTCGCCGTAGGCGCGCAGGATGCGCACCAGCTCGCCGGGCGGGTAGGTGTTGAGGACCTCCGCGGCGCCGACGCCCCTGCTCTGGTCCATCCGCATGTCCAGCGGCGCGTCCCTGGAGTACGCGAAACCGCGCTCGGCCTCGTCGAGCTGCATGGAGGAGACACCGAGGTCGAACAGGACCCCCTGGACGCGCGGCACGCCGAGCCGCTCCAGCACCTCGGGCAGTTCGTCGTAGACGGCGTGCACCAGGGTGGCCCGGTCGCCGAAGCGGGCCAGGCGCTCGCCGGCCAGCCCCAGCGCGGCCGGGTCCCGGTCCAGGCCGACCAGCCGGACGTCCGGGAACTCCGACAGCATCGCCTCGCTGTGCCCGCCCAGCCCGAGGGTGCAGTCCACGACGGTGGCGCCGGGCTCGCGCAGGGCGGGGGCGAGCAGGTCCAGACAGCGTCCGAGCATGACCGGGACGTGCCGCTCGTTGGTGCTCACTGGACTCTCCTTGAGCGGGCCCGTACGGCCTGGTCCCCGCCCGCTCGTGAAGGGGAAGACCGGCGGCCGGCGCCGGGGAAGGGGCACCGGCCGGCCGGGAGCGGGAGGAGGCCGGGCCGTACGCGGCCGTACGCGCGCCCGCGCACATGGGATTCTGGGGTTCGACAGGGGAGCCCGGCACTTGCCCGGCTCCCGCTTCGCGTCACTTTAGCCCACTCGTCCCCCCGGTCAACCAACTGGTCAGGCGCGTCCCGGCCGCTTCCCCGCGCGGGCGTGCCGCGGATCCCGGCGGCCGGTTCCACCCGCACGGGGGGCCACGCACCACCCGTGTGGCTTACCTCACACACCATGCGCGTTGACCGGCTTTGCCCTGCCCCACTCCGGGCCGGACCCGGGCGGGGCGGTTACGGTCATAGGCATGCCATCGTCTTCCTCCGAAGGGCCGGTCATCGACCGCCTCGTCTCAGCCAACCAGCGTTACGCAGCCGAGTTCACCGACCCGGGAATGGATGCCCGGCCGGTGCTGAAGGTCGCCGTCGTCGCCTGTATGGACGCCCGGCTGGACCTCCACGCCGCCCTCGGCCTCGAACTCGGCGACTGCCACACCATCCGCAACGCCGGCGGCGTGGTCACCGACGACGTCATCCGCTCGCTGACCATCAGCCAGCGCGCCCTGGGTACGCGCGCCGTCGTGCTGATCCACCACACCGGCTGCGGCCTGCTGAATCTGACCGAGGACTTCCGGCACGAGCTGGAGCTGGAGGTCGGCCAGCGCCCGTCGTGGGCCGTCGAGTCCTTCAAGGACGCCGACCAGGACGTGCGGCAGTCGATGGAGCGGGTACGTACTTCACCGTTCCTGCTGCACACCGGCGACGTACGGGGCTTCGTCTTCGACGTCACCACAGGCCTGCTCCGGGAGATCGACCCGGCGAACGGCCCGGAATCGTGACGCACGGGGCTGTGTAAGTGAAGAATGCCTGAGTGACGGCTCTCCCCCGCGGGCACCTCCCGCGGGGGACGCGCCGGTTGTTCGGGGATGGGTCGGCCCGCCGCGGGGCGGACCGGCCCGTGAGCGGGCCGAGGAGGGCCGGGTGACGACCTATGACGAACGAGCTGATCTCAGCGATCTGACCGCCACGGCGGACCGGGTGCGCCGGTCGGTGGAGAGCGTGATCGAGGGCAAGCCGGAGGTCGTACGGCTCTCGCTGACCGTGCTGCTGGCCGAGGGGCACCTGCTGATCGAGGACGTGCCGGGCGTGGGGAAGACCATGCTCGCCAAGGCGCTGGCCAGATCCGTGGACTGCTCGGTCCGCAGGATCCAGTTCACCCCCGACCTGCTGCCCTCCGACATCACGGGGGTGAGCGTCTACGACCAGCAGCACCAGGAGTTCGAGTTCAAGCCGGGCGCCATCTTCGCCCAGGTCGTGATCGGCGACGAGATCAACCGCGCCTCCCCCAAGACCCAGTCGGCCCTGCTGGAGTCGATGGAGGAGCGGCAGGTCACCGTCGACGGGCGCAGCTACGAGCTGCCCGACCCGTTCATGGTGGTGGCCACCCAGAACCCGGTCGAGATGGAGGGCACCTACCCGCTGCCGGAGGCCCAGCGCGACCGCTTCATGGTGCGGGTGTCGATCGGCTACCCCTCTCCCGAGGCCGAGCTGCGGATGCTCGACGTGCACGGCGGGATCTCCCCGCTGGACGACCTGCAGCCGGTCGCCCACGCACACGAGATCGCCAAGCTGGTGGAGGCGGTGCGCGGCGTGCACGTCTCCGAGCCGGTCCGCCGGTACGCCGTCGATCTGGTCGCCGGCACCCGCAGCCACCCCGAACTGCGCCTGGGCGCCTCGCCCCGGGCCACCCTGCACCTGCTGCGGGCGTCGAAGGCGGCGGCGGCCCTGGCCGGCCGGAACTTCGTGCTGCCCGACGACGTCCAGGCACTGGCCGTGCCCGTGCTGGCGCACCGGTTGCTGCCCACCGCCCAGGCCCAGCTCGGCGGGCGCGTCTCGGAGCAGATCGTCCTCGACATCGTGCGGCGCGTCCCCGTGCCCGTGTCCAACTACCGGGAGGCGACCTCGCGGCCCCCGCTGTACGGCCGGCCCTCCCAGCGGGAACTGTGATGGACGGCCCCGGCACGGCCGCCCCGGACGCCGGCAGAGGCACGGACGGGGGCGCGGACGGGGGTCCGTGGGCACAGGAGCGCCGGGGTTCGCTGCGCGCCGCGCTCGCCGGGCTCACCACCCGGGGGCGCTCGTTCCTGGCCGCGGGAGCGGCCGCGGTGGTGTGCGCCTACGTGCTGGGCCAGGGCGACCTGCTGCGGGTGGGGGTGCTGCTGGCCGCACTGCCCCTGGTCTGCGTGATCGTGCTGTACCGCACCCGCCACCGCGTGGCGGTCTCCCGGCGGCTGTCCCCGGCCCGCGTGCCCGCCCGGGAGGAGGCCCTCGTGCACCTGCGGCTGGACAACGTCTCGCGGCTGCCGACCTCCCTGCTGATGCTCCAGGACCAGGTCCCCTACGTCCTGGGCCCGCGCCCGCGCTTCGTCCTGGACCGGGTGGAGCCGGGCGGCCGGCGCGAGGTCTCCTACCGGGTCCGCTCCGACCTGCGGGGACGCTATCCGATAGGTCCGCTGCAGCTGCGGCTGACGGATCCGTTCGGCATGGTGGAGCTGACCCGGTCCTTCAGCTCCCACGACACCCTCACCGTCGTGCCCCGGACCGAGGAACTGCCCCCCGTACGGCTGGCCGGGGAGGCGGCCGGACTCGGCGAGGGGCGGCACCGGTCCCTGGCCACGGCCGGCGACGACGACGTGATCCCGCGCGGTTACCGCCACGGCGACGACCTGCGCCGGGTGCACTGGCGCTCCACCGCGCGCCACGGGGAGCTGATGGTGCGCCGCGAGGAGCAGCCGCAGCGGCCGCGCTGCACCGTGCTGCTGGACACCCGCCGGGCGGCCTGGGCCGGCTCCGGTCCGGAGTCGGCGTTCGAGTGGGCGGTCTCGGGAGCCGCCTCGGTCGCCGTGCACCTGCTGGAGCGCGGCTACGCGGTACGGCTGCTGACCGACACCGGCGCACCGGTGCCCGGACCGGACGGTGCCGGTACCGACATCGCCGCCCTCGACACCGCCGGGCTGCTCCTGGACACCCTCGCGGTGGTGGAGCACTCCGGCGAACCGGGCCTGGCGCGGGCGTACGAGGTGCTGCGCGGCGGCAGCGGCGGTGGCGGGCACGAGGGACTGCTGGTGGCCTTCCTCGGTTCGCTGGACGGCGAGCAGACGGCGCTGGCCGGCCGGATGCGGCAGCGCGCGGGAGGCGCGGTGGCCCTCCTGCCCCGCGGGTTGCGCGAGCCGGCCGCACAGGAGGAGGGGGAGGGGGAGCGGCTGCTGCGCGAGGCGGGCTGGACGGTGCTGCCGTACGTGCCCGGGGAGGCGCTGCCCGATCTGTGGCGGCAGGCGGACCGGTCCTCGGGCGGGGCGCCCGGGCGGACGGCGAGGAGCGGAGGACGATGAGCGGACAGGCCCGGCTGGCGTTCTGTGCCTGGGCGGCCACCCTGGCGGCGGCGTGCGCGCTGCTGCCGCTGGTCGCCCCGGCCGGCTGGCTGTTCCAGGCCGCCCTGCTGCTGGGCGTCCAGAGCGCGGTGGGCGCGGTGGTGCGGCGTACGACACCGGCCGGACCGCCGGCGGTGGCGGCGCAGGCGGTGGTGTCGCTGCTGGTGCTCACCTTCGTCTTCGTCCGCGGCGACGCCGTGCTCGGGGTGCTGCCGGGCCCGGACGCCGTCGAGGCCTTCGGCGCGCTGCTGGCACAGGGCACCGCGGACGTCGGCCGGTACTCCATCCCGGCCCCGGTCACCGACGGCATCCGGCTGCTGCTGGTGGGCGGCGTGGTCGTCATCGGCCTGCTGGTGGACCTGCTCGCGGTGACGTACCGTGCCGCGGCCCCCGCCGGACTGCCGCTGCTGGGGCTGTCCCCGGAAGGGGGGAGCCGGCTGTGGTTCCTGTGCGCGGCCGCCGGCTATCTGCTGCTGCTCCTGGCGGAGGGCCGGGACCGGCTGTCGCGGTGGGGCCGGGTGTTCGGCGGCGGGGCAGGTGCCGCACGGCCCGGCCCCACCGATCCGCCGCCGGTGCGCACCGGGCGGCGGATCGGCGCGGTGGCGCTGGGCATCGCCCTGGTGGTGCCCGCGGTACTGCCGTCGCTGGGCGGCGGGCTGCTGGACGCCGCGCGCCAGGGGCGGGGCACGGGGGACGGCGGCGGCACGATCTCGGCGGTCAATCCGCTGGTCGCGCTGCAGGACAGCCTGAACCAGCCGGACAACCGCACGGTGCTGACGTACACCACCGATGCCGGGAGCACCTCGGACATGTATCTGCGGATCGTGGCGCTGGACCGGTTCGACGGCACGTCCTGGAAGCCCTCGGAGCGCCGGATCACCGATCTTCCGCGACCGCTTCCGCCGGTGCCCGGGCTGTCGCCGTCCGTCGCCACCGAGCGCGTCACCACCTCGTTCCGGGCCGCCGGCTGGTACGCCCAGAACTGGCTGCCCATGCCGTACCCGGCCGCCGAGGTGCGCATCGACGGGCGCTGGCGTTTCGAGCCGGAGGGCCGCACGCTCGTCGGCGACCGCGGGCAGACCACCCGGGGCGTGCGGTACGAGGTGGACAGTCTGGTCGTGCGGCCGACCGCACGGCAGTTGGCGCAGGCCCCGGCGCCCCCGCCGCAGATCATGGAGGAGTACACCGGCGTACCGGATTCGCTGCCGTCCGTGGTGGCCGAGATGGCGCGGAACGTCACCGAGGGGGCGGCCGGCGACTACGAGCGGGCCGTGAGGCTCCAGGACTGGTTCTCCTCCCAGGGCGGCTTCCGCTACGACACCCAGGTGAAGGCGGGCAGCGGCAGCGCGGCCATCGCCCGCTTCCTGGAGGACCGGGAGGGCTTCTGCGTCCACTTCGCCTTCTCCATGGCCGCCATGGCCCGCACCCTGGACATCCCGGCGCGGGTCGCGGTGGGGTTCACGGCCGGGGCGTCCGACGGCAGCGGCGGGATGACGGTGGGACTGCAGGACGCGCACGCCTGGCCGGAGCTGTACTTCGAGGGCGTGGGCTGGACCCGCTTCGAGCCCACCCCGAGCCGGGGCAGCGTGCCGGAGTACACCCAGCCCGACCTGCCCTCCCCCGAGCAGTCGGACGTTCCCGAGCCGCGCCCGGACGACAGCGCGCAGCCTCTTCCGGAGCCCTCGCGGTCCGAGGAGTGCGTCCCGGGGCAGGGCACGGAGGACTGCGGCGCGGCGGCCCTCCCGCACGGCGGCGAGGCCGCCGGCGGCGGCTTCCCGGTGGGCAGGGCCCTGCTGGTGGCAGCGTCGGTGCTGCTCGCCGCGGGGATCCTGGCGCTGCCGGCCCTGTGGCGGAGCAGGGTCCGCCACCGGCGGCTGGGGGGCGGCGGCGGCCCGGGCGTCCGTACGCTCGCCGCCTGGCGGGAGGCGACCGACTCCGCCTGGGACCTGGGCGTCCTCCCGCAGGAGTCCGCCACCGTGCGGACGGCCGCGGCACGCGTCGTACGGCTGGGGAGGCTGGAGGGCGAGGCCGCCGGGGCCGTGCACCGGCTGGCCGCGGCGGCCGAGCAGGCGCTCTACGCCCCCGAGCCGCGGTCGGCGCAGGGGCTGGCCGAGGACGTGCGGCTCATGCGGGCCGGGCTGTGGGCGGCCGCCGGGCGCGGCGCGCGGCTGCGGGCCCTGCTGCTGCCGCGGTCGGCCGTACGGGCGGTGTGGGCCGTCTCGGAGCGCTGGTCGGCCTCGGCCGGTCGGTGGAGCGGCTCGGTGCGGCGGGCGCTCGCGCGGGTCAGGCCGTCGCGGCAGCGGGTCTGAGGCCCGGGGAGCCGGGAGGCCGCCTGCCGACGGCCCGCGGAAGGAGGCCTCCCGGGGCGCGACAGCGGGCGGCGGGGGAGACCGGGGATCCCCGGTCTCCCCCGCCGCCCGCTGTCGTCGGTCCTGGCTGACAGGTCGTGCCGGTCGTGCGGAGGGGGCGGTACGGCGGCGCTGTCGGGTCGCGGTGGCCGTGCGCGCCGCCCACCGCCGAAGGCGCAGGCAGCGCGTGAGCGGACCGTTACTGCTGCTCGTCCCGGCGGCGCTGCCAGCGGTCCTCGATACGGTTCATCATCGAGCGGCGCGGCCTGCCCTGCCTTCGCGGATGCGGACGGCCTCCGGCGTCGTGACCCTGGTCGGCGGAGGGCTGCTCACCCGGCTTGGGAGTCTTGCGCCAGCCCGTCACCGCGAGGACTGCGCAGCCGAGCATCACCAGGAAGCCCAGCACACTGACGATGACCAGCTTCGCGACCATCCCGGCCATGAGGAGCGCGACGCCCACCAGAAAGCCCGCGACCGCCTGGTAGACCCGTCGCCGGGTGTACGTGCGCAGCTCGCTTCCCTCGAGCGCTGTCGCGAACTTGGGGTCTTCGGCGTACAGCGCTCGCTCCATCTGCTCGAGCATCCGCTGCTCGTGCTCAGAGAGCGGCACGGAGTCCTCCTACTCGTCGGTCGCGGGGGCGACCGGATGCGACCCTTCAAGGATAGGCAGGGATTCGCCCCCGTGAAACCCGCCCCTCTACGCCAGTTCGTGCCACCGGGACCGGGGGCCGGGTGGCGGTGTCGGGCTTCTCATTCCCCCGCCGCCACGCCGTCATGCCGGTTGGTGTGCTTCGATCATACGGCGGGTAGCCGCCGTTCGGGTCGCCTGTGGCCTACCGCACCTCGCCGGCGGACGGCGCGGCGCCCTCCCGGGTACGCGCCAGTACGTGGAGGTGCGCCGCGACGGTCCGGAAGGCGGGCAGTTCGGCCACCGCCTCCTCCAGTGCCGCCAGGGCCTCCGTGGCACCGGGCTCGGCGTCCAGCAGCGCGCCCGGCACCAGGTCCGCGAAGACCCGCACGCCGTGGACCGCGCCGACCTCCAGCCCGTTGGCGGCCACCAGGGACTCAAGCCGCTCGGGGGTGAAGCGCCGGGGCACCGGGTCCCCGCCGCCCCACCGGCCGTCGGGATCGCTCAGCGCCCGGCGGGCTTCGGTGAAGTGCCCCGCCAGGGCCCGGGCGAGCACCGCGCCGCCCAGTCCGGCGGTGAGCACGCTCAGGGTGCCGCCCTGGGGGCGCAGCGCGGCCGCGACGTTGCGCAGTCCCTCGGCCGGGTCGTCGACGTACTCCAGGACCCCGTGGCAGAGCACCACGTCGTAGCCGCCGCGCTCGGCCACGTCGAACAGCCCGTGCGCGTCGCCCTGCACGCCGCGTACCCGGTCGGCCACGCCCTCCTCCGTCGCGCGGCGCTCCAGCGCGAACAGCGCGTCGGGGCTGGGGTCCACCACGGTGACGCGGTGACCCAGCCGGGCGACGGGCACGGCGAAGTTGCCGGTGCCGCCGCCGGTGTCCAGGACGTCGAGCGTCTCCCGGCCCGCGGCCCCGGCCCGGTCGTCGAGTGCTTCCCGCAGGACCTCCCAGACCACGGCGGTGCGGAAGTGTGCGTGGGGGCGGGACATGGCGGACGCTCCTAGGCGGCTCGGACGTGGCTGGCCCAAGCCTATTGCGTCACCGCCGCGGCCCGGCCGGCCGGGCCGCGGGGAGGAACTCCGCCCCCGGGGAACCTCAGCCCGCTCGCAGCCGCGGCCCCCCGCCTTCCGGGCGGCCGCGCTCCCCCGGCTCCCCCGGATCCCGGGGAAGGGGCAGCACGGGCTGCCTCACCAGCATCCGCTCGACGATGCGCAGGAACATCCCCGCGTCGCGTACCAGGTCGTCGCAGTCGCGCCGGCCGGCCGCGCCGGCGATGCCCGCCTCGGCGCGGGCGCGCTTGGCCGCCCCGGCGGCGAACAGCCTGCACCACTCGTCCAGCTCGGGCGCCACCTCGGGCAGCACCTCCCAGGCGCTGCGTATGCGCCGTCTGGCGCGTGCGGTGGACTCGGGACGGCCGCGCACGGCGAGCACCGCGGCGGCGGTGCGCAGGGCGGCGAGATGTGCGGTGGCGTACCGGTCGTTGGGGTGCTCCAGCTCCGCCGCCTCGTCGAGGCCGCGCCGCGCCTGGGCGAGCAGGTCGAGTGCGGCGGGCGGGGCCGACGCCCTGCGCAGCACGGGGTGGACATCCTCCGGGGGCCCGTTCATCTGCGAACCTCCTGTCATCGTCATGACCGTCACGGCTGTGCTGTTCGCGTGCTGTCCGCCGTGCTGTCCGCACGTGCGGATCGCGACCGGCGATCGCGATGGGAACATCGTTGCGCACGCCACTGACAATCGGCCCCGACCTGGGCAAACGCCTCCTGTCGGGGCTCGTCCGGCGTACCGGGGGACAGCGCCCGGCAGGCCGCGCGGGACCGGCGGCACCGGAGCCGGCCGGGCCGGGCCGGACGGTGTTCCGGCCGGAGGGGCGGCCGCAGGAGGTTCCCGGCGCGCCGGCGCGGCTGCCGAGCGGGCGGAACGGGGGAGCAGGTGAAACGGCGGGAGCGGACGGCCCGGCCGATCCGCCGTTCCGCCCGCTCCCGTCCCCCGTGTCCCCCGAGCGTTCCCCCTACAGACGGCCGCCGCGCCGCTCCGCCGCCCCGTGCCGGCGGTGCGGCGCCGCGTTCCCGTCGTCTCCGACTCTGCCGTCCACGCCTGGTGAAGACCATCCGTACGGCTACTCAGAACCGGACTCAGGTACTTCTACTCATCTACTGCGTACGGCCCTTCGAAGCTGTTACCGCACCCCGGTTAGAGTGCCTGGCCATGGCACGGACTGTGGTGATCGGCGCCGGTATGGGCGCCATGGCCGCCGCCGCCAGGCTGGCCGTGGCGGGCCACCGGGTGACGGTGTACGAGCGGGCGCGGACCCACGGCGGCGCGGTGCGCCGCCTGGAACGGGAGGGATTCGGTTTCGACACCGGTCCCGGGCTGCTGTACCTGCCCGCCGTCTGGCGGGACCTCTTCGTCAAGACCGGCCGCGAGCCGCTGGAGGAGTGCGTCACGCTGACCGAGGTGGATCCGGCCGTACGCCACGTCTTCGCCGACGGCACGTCCGTCCTCCTGCCCGGCGGGTCCCGGGCGGGCACGGTCGACGCCCTGGACACGGCCCTGGGCGCGGGCGCGGGAGAACGGTGGAGCGAGCTGCTGAGCCGCGGCCGCCGGGCGTGGGAGGCCACCCGGCGCCCGCTGCTGGAGGAGCCGCTGACCGACGCCGGCGACCGCGCCCGGCTCGACGCCGACCCGTATCCGGCGCCGCGACGCGGGCTGCTGCGCCGCCGCGCACCCTTCCTGTCCGAGATCGCCCGCGCCGAGCTGCGTGACCCGCGGCTGGTGGCGCTGCTGGAGAGCCATGCGCTCGCCCACGGCCTGGACCCGCGCCGCGCCCCGGCGAGTGCCGCCGTCCTGCCGTATCTGGAGCAGACCTTCGGCGCCTGGTACGTCGGCGGGGGGATGCGCGCGCTGGCGGACGCGGTGTACCAGCGATGCCTGGCACGCGGGGTGGAGTTCCGGTTCGGCACGGCGGTGTCCCGGATCACGGTGGAGGGCGGCCGGGCCGCCGGGGTGGAGCTGGCCGACGGGTCGCGGGTGGCCGCGGACACCGTGGTCTGCGGAATCGACCCCCGGCCGATGTACGGCGGCCGGGCCAGCGCGGCGGACGGCGGCCCCGGCTACGCGGCGGGACGGCTGACCGTGCTGCTCGCGCTGCGCGGAGCCCGGCCCGGGGGGACCGTCCACCGCACCGTGGTGCACACCGCCGGGCCGGGCGGGACGGCTCGCACCGTCACCGTGCTGCGGCCCGGCGACCCGGCGCTGGTCCCCGGTGCGGAGTGCGAGTCGGCGGTGCTGTCGGTGGCCGTTCCGCCGCACCGCGCGGGGGCGGCCGGCCCGTCGTCCGGCGGGGCCGGCGCGGGGAGTGAGGACGGCGGGGCCGTGGACTGGACCGCGCCGGGCGCGGCCGAGCGGGCCGCGGACGAGGCGCTGGCCGCCGCGGACACCGCCGGGCTCGGCCTGGGCGGGCGGGTGCTGTGGCGTGAGGTGCGCACCCCGGCCGACACCGAGCGGGAGACCGGGGCGCCCGGCGGCGCGGTGCCCGCCCCCGCCCTGGCGGGGGCGGACGGGGCCTTTCTGCGGGCGGCCAACTCCACGGGTACAGCCGGGCTGTACCGGGTGGGCGGCTCGGCCCATCCGGGCGGCGGGCTGGCACACACCGGGATGTCGGGGGCCCTGGCCGCCGGGCTGATCGTCGAGGGGGACGACTGGCGCGGATCGCGGTGACGCGGCCGGGCGGAGGCCGGGGCGGCCGGAGGGGACGAGCCGGGCCGGGCGGCCGGGCGGCTCAGTGGCGGGCGGCCCAGTGGCGGGCGGCTCAGTGGCGGGGCTGCTCGCCGTAGGGGTGAGCGGCTCCGGTGGCCGGGTCGTACCCGGCCTCGCCGTAGCCGTATCCGCCGTACCCGCCGTCCTCGGCGTACTGTCCGGACTGTCCGGGCTGTCCGGGCTGCGGCTCGGAGTCGCGCTGCTGGGGCACCCAGACCCCGCCGGGCGGAGTCTGCCCGGCGTACGGGTCGGCGGGGTGGCCGGTGCCGTATCCGTCGCCGTAGGAGGGGTCGGAGGCGTAACCCTGGCTACTCTGGTTGGTCTGGTCGCCCCGGCCGCCCTGCGCGTCGTAGGCGGGCCCGCCGGAGGCGTCGGCGTACGGGTCGTAGTAGGCGGCGTACTGCTGCTGCCCGTCCCCCGCGCCGTAGCCGTAGTCGTACGACCCGGCGTACTGGCCGCTCTGCTCGTAGCCGGGATAGCCCGTGTAGTCGCCGGTGGTGTACGGGGCGGAGTGGGCGGGTTGCTGTCCCTGCTCGCCGTACCGGTCCTGCTCGCCGTACCGCTCCCCCTGCTGCCCGGAGGAGGCGCCGCGCTCGTAGACGCCGTAACCGCCGGTGTCGTCGGGCAGCGGCTCCGGGCTGTACGCGGGGGGCTCCGGCTCGTGGACCTCCAGCCCGGAGACCTCCAGGTGCGGATCGGCGTCCTGGGGCGGCATGGGGCGCACCTCGCGGCGGCGCCTGCTGGTGCCGGGCATGCCGCCCAGCGCCCAGCCCGCGGTGAAGCCGCGCCGGTAGGAGAGGGTGACGAAGGTCTGGCCGACCGTGAAGGCCGCTCCGCCGAGCGAGATGACCGTCAGGGACAGCGGCACCGAGGAGATCGCCACCACCCCGAGGACCACCATGGCGAACCCGCCGAAGGCCAGCAGCCGCCAGCGCAGTCTCGCCTTGTACTGCAGCAGCACCTCGGCCAGCAGCCAGATCGCGACGACGCCGAACGCGATGTAGAGGAGCGTCCACCCCATGTACGTCCTCCCACCCCGTCTTCTAGCCCCGCCGGTGCAGGCCCAGATTCTCGTAGATCTCCAGCGTCGCCGTGGAGTGGTTGAGGGTGATGAAGTGGAGTCCGGGGACGTCCTCGGACATCAGCCTCGCGCACAGCTCCGTGGCGTACTCGATTCCCAATGAGCGTACAGCGGCCGGATCGTGCTCCACCGCGAGGATGCGCTCGGCCAGGTCCGGAGGGAAGGTCGCGTTGCTCAGCTTCGCGAACCGCTCGATCTGCCGCACGCTCGTGACGGGCATGATCTCCGGAATGATCGGGACGTCGCAACCCGCCGCGGCCACCTTGTCGCGCAGCCGCAGGTAGTCGTCCGCGTAGAAGAACATCTGCGTGATGGCGTAGTCGGCGCCGGCCCGGCACTTGTCGACGAAGTGGCGGATGTCGCTGTCCCAGTCGGGCGAGCGCGGGTGCATCTCGGGGAAGGCGGCCACACCGACGCAGAAGTCCCCCGACTCCTTGATGAGCCGGACGAGCTCGGCGGCGTAGGTGATGCCCCGCGGATGCGGTACCCACTCGCCGGTGGGGTCGCCGGGCGGGTCACCGCGGACGGCGAACATGTTGCGGATGCCGGCGTCCGCGTACTGGCCGATGACGTTGCGCAGCTCGGCCACCGAGTGGTCCACCGCGGTGAGGTGGGCGACGGGGGTGAGGGTCGTCTCGGTGGCGATCCGCTCGGTGGCGCGCACGGTGCCCTCCCGGGAGGAGCCTCCGGCGCCGTAGGTCACCGACACGAAGGTGGGGGCGACGGCCTCGACGCGGCGGATGGCGTTCCAGAGGGTGCGCTCGCCCTTCTCCGTCTTGGGCGCGTAGAACTCGAAGGAGTACGAACGCTCGCCGGAGGCGAGCAGCTCGCGGACGGTGTGCGCGCGATCCGTCCTGGTGGAAGGGGTACCGAGGGCCATGTCGGCAGGCTAACCGGCGCCCCGGCCACGCACCGCATCCCCGGGGCGATATGCCCGTTTGGCCCGCTTGCCGTCCAGTGGGTGGACACCCGCCCCGGGCGGGGCCGCCTCAGACCGACCGCAGGCGTGCGGCGAGGTCCGCGGCGGCGGCCCCCGGGTCCTCCGCCCCGGTGATCGCGCGGACCACCACGACCCGCCGCGCCCCGGCCTCCAGCACCTGCTCCAGGTTGGAGGCGTCGATCCCGCCGATGGCGAACCAGGGCCGCTCGGGCCGCAGCCGCGCGGCGTACCGCACCAGGGAGAGCCCCGGGGCGGGGCGGCCGGGCTTGGTGGGGGTGGGCCAGCAGGGGCCGGTGCAGAAGTAGTCCACGCCCGGCTCTGCCAGCGCCGCGTCCACCTCGGCCTCGGTGTGGGTGGAGCGGCCGATCAGGACGCCGTCGCCCAGGATCGCGCGGGCGGCCGGCACCGGCAGATCGCCCTGCCCCAGGTGCAGCACGTCCGGGCCGGCGGCGTGGGCGACGTCCGCCCGGTCGTTGACCGCCATCAGCTTCCCGTGGCGGCGGCAGGCGTCGGCGAGGACGGCCAGATGCTCCAGCTCCTCGCCGGCCTCCAGGGACTTGTCGCGCAACTGCACGATGTCGACGCCGCGGGAGAGCACGGCGTCCAGGAACTGGGCCAGGTCGCCTCGCTCCCGGCGGGCGTCCGTGCACAGGTACAGACGGGCGTCGCCGAGCCGCTCGCGTGCGGTCGCTGCCATGCGGGAATCCCCCCGGAACGAGGCGTGCGGGCCCCGGCGCCCTGGTGGGCGCCGGGGCCCGCACGCCGGTGATCGGTCGTACGGTTCGCCGTGTCCGGCCCTGCCGGGCCGGGTCGTCCGCGGTGAGCGCGCCGCTCAGACGGCCAGCGCCTGGGCGCGCCGCTTCACCTCGGTGCCGCGATTCTCCCGCAGGGCCCGCGCCGGGGTGCCGGGCAGGGTGTCATCGGGCGTGAACAGCCACTCCAGCATCTCCTCGTCGCTGAAGCCGTCGTCCCTGAGCAGCGTGATCGTCCCGGTCAGGCCCTTCACCACCCGGCCCTCGCCGATGAAGTCGGCGGGCACCTGGAGCACCCGGTTCTCACCGCGGCGCACCGCGATGAGCTGGCCCTCCCTGACCAGCTGCCGCACACGCGTCACCTCGACGCCGAGCCTGTCGGCGACATCGGGGAGGGTGAGCCAGGCCGGGACGAGAGCATCGGTCTTCGCGTCAATCTCGTTCACGGGAACCAGCCTGCCATCTGCCACCGACAGTCACTAGCGGGCCGCGCTCTTCAGGGGGACGGAGGGATCGGCGGCCCGCACCGGGTCCAGGGCCGTGCCGCGCTCGATCAGCTTCCGCCCCTGGGTCAGATCGCGCGGACGGCCCACGGCCAGCAGGGCGCGCAGCACACCGTCGCGCAGCCAGCACACCGTCCAGGCCGCGTCCGCCGGATCACCGCGCCACAGCATCTCGTCCTCGCCGGCGTGGTGGCCCGCGTACTGGACGAAGCGGCCGAACTGCTCGGACCAGAAGTACGGCACCGGGTCGTACACCGGCGTCTCGGCCTCTCCGGCGACCAGGCCCGAGGCGACCGTGCGCGGTCCCTGGAGCGCGTTGTCCCAGTGGTGGACCAGCAGCCGGCGGCCGTAGCGGGCCGACGGGTAGGAGGCGCAGTCCCCGACGGCGTGGACACCGGGGACGGAGGCGCGCAGGTACTCGTCGGCGAGGACCGCGCCGTCCTCGCCCAGCGCCACGCCGGAGCCCGCCAGCCAGTCGGTGGCCGGGCGCGCGCCGATCCCGGTGACGACCGCGCCCGCGGTCAGCACCGAGCCGTCGGACAGCGCCACCTCGCACACCGGGTCCTTCGGCGTGCCGGCGGCGGCGACGCCCGTGACGGCGCACCCGGTGCGCAGCTCGGCGCCCGCCTCCTCGTACCAGGCGCGCATCCGGGCCGCGACGGACGGCGGCAGCGCTCCGGCCAGCGGCTGGTCCGCGGCCTCCACCACGGTCACCCGGCACCCGGCCTCGCGGGCCGCGGTGGCGAACTCCGCGCCGATCCAGCCCGCTCCGACGACCACCACCTCCCGGCGCCCGGCGAGCACCGGCCGCAGCCGCTCGGCGTCGTCGAGGGTGCGCAGCAGATACACCCCGGGGACGCCCTCGGCGCCGGGCAGGGGGACCGGCTCGGCGCCGGTGGCGAGGACCAGACGGTCGTAGGGCAGCGGGCCGGCGTCCGTGTCCGCCTCCCGGTCGCCGGTGCGCAGCCCGGTGGCGGCCGTGCCCAGGCGCAGGTCCACCTCCAGGGCCCGGAAGTCGACGTCGAAGGCGGATCCGGCCGCCCTGCCCAGCAGCACGGCCTTGGACAGCGGCGGCCGGTCGTACGGCCGGTGGGACTCCTCGCCGACCAGGGCGATCCGCCCCGGCCAGCCCTGCTCGCGCAGCTGTACGGCGGTCTGCACCCCGGCCATCCCGGCGCCGACGACGAGGATCCGCTGCCTGCTCTGCTGCTCGGTTCGCACGCTCACGCGCTCACTGTAGGAGGTCGGGGCGGGCCGCCGGGCGGCCCGGCGGCCCGGCCCGGTGAGAGCCCCGCCACAGCCGCCGGGGCCGAAGGGGGGGCCGGGGCCCGGCTCCCCTTCAGCCCCGGCGGGCGCGCGGATAGGGTGGTCGGCGTCCGGGGGACGGGAAGGCCCCGGGACGAACCGGCGAACGACAAGCGCGGGAGCCCGGCGCACCGGGCTGAGAGGGAGGCTTGCGCGGCCTCCGACCGTACGAACCTGATCCGGGTCATTCCGGCGAAGGGAGGAGCACCGCACCCATGCACGTGCTGATCATCGGCGGTGGTGTCATCGGGCTGGTCACGGCCTGGCGGACCGCGCAGCGGGGGGCGCGGGTCACGGTCGTCGACCCGGCGCCGGGCGGCGGCGCCGCCGAAGTGGCGGCCGGGATGCTGGCGGCCGTCACCGAGCTGCACTACGGCGAGGAGTCCCTGCTCGCCCTCAATCTGGCCTCGGCGCGCCGCTATCCGGCCTTCACGGCCGAACTGGAGGAGGCCTCGGGCCTGGGGACCGGCTACCGCGCCTGCGGCACGCTGGCCGTCGCGCTGGACGCCGACGACCGGGCCCATCTGCGGGAACTGCACGCGCTGCACCGGCGCTGCGGGCTGGAGTCGGCGTGGCTGACCGGCCGCGAGTGCCGCCGCCTGGAGCCGATGCTCGCCCCCGGGGTGCGCGGCGGGCTGCGCGTGGACGGCGACCACCAGACCGATCCGCGCCGGCTGACGGCCGCGCTGCTGGCGGCCTGCGAGCGGGCCGGGGTCCGCTTCGTGCGGCAGCGGGCCGGGCGGCTGTCCCTGTCCGGCGACCGGGCGGCCGGGGCACGGCTGGCCGACGGCACCGCGGTCGGGGCCGACCTGGTGGTGCTGGCGGCGGGCGGCGACAGCGGCCGGCTGGCGGGGGTGCCCGAGGAGGTCCTGCCGCCGGTGCGCCCGGTCAAGGGCCAGATCCTGCGGCTGCGGATCCCCGGCGCGTACGCCCCGTTCCTCTCGCGCACCGTGCGGGCCCTGGTGCGCGGCGGCCATGTCTATCTGGTGCCGCGGGCCGACGGCGAGCTGGTGCTGGGCGCGACCAGCGAGGAGCAGGGCTGGGACACCACCGTGACGGCCGGCGGCGTCTACGAGCTGCTGCGCGACGCGCACGAGCTGGTGCCCGGCATCACCGAGCTGCCGCTGGTGGAGACCCGCGCGGGGCTGCGCCCCGGCTCCCCGGACAACGCACCGCTGCTCGGTCCGACCGCCCTGCCCGGCCTGCATCTGGCCACCGGCCACCACCGCAACGGGGTACTGCTCGCCCCGGTCACCGGCGATGTCCTGGCCCAGGTTCTGACCACCGGCGAACTCCCCGAGGAGGCACGCCCGTTCACCCCCCGGCGCTTCGACCGCACGCTTCAGGAGAGCCCCGTATGAACACCGGCGCACCCCGTACCGCCGCCATCGCCACCGTCACCGTCCATGTCAACGGCGAGCCGCGCGAGATCGCGGCCGGCCTCGCCCTCGACGCGGTCGTGGCGTCCCTGACCACCGCCCCGGCCGGCGTCGCCGCGGCCGTCAACGAGACCGTCGTGCCGCGCGGACAGTGGCCGGCGACACAGCTGAGCGACGGCGACCGGGTCGAGGTCCTGACCGCGGTGCAGGGGGGCTGACGGCGGCCATGGCTGACGACACCCTCACCATCGGCGGCACCGCCTTCTCCTCCCGCCTCATCATGGGCACGGGCGGCGCGCCCAGTCTGGAGGTGCTGGAGCGGGCGCTGCTCGCCTCGGGCACCGAGCTGACCACTGTGGCCATGCGGCGCCTGGACCCGACCGTCTCCGGCTCGGTGCTGTCGGTGCTCAGGCGGCACGGCATCCGCGTGCTGCCCAACACCGCCGGCTGCTTCACCGCCGGGGAGGCCGTGCTCACCGCCCGGCTGGCCCGCGAGGCGCTGGGCACCGACTGGATCAAACTGGAGGTGGTCGCCGACGAGCGCACCCTGCTGCCCGACCCGGTGGAGTTGCTGGAGGCCGCCGAGACGCTGGTCGACGACGGCTTCACAGTCCTGCCGTACACCAGCGACGATCCGGTGCTGGCGCGGCGGCTGGAGGACGTGGGCTGCGCGGCGATCATGCCGCTGGGCTCACCCATCGGCTCGGGCCTGGGCATCCGCAACCCGCACAACTTCCAGCTGATCACCGAGCGGGCGTCCGTCCCGGTCGTCCTGGACGCGGGCGCGGGCACCGCCTCGGACGCCGCCCTCGCCATGGAACTGGGCTGCGCGGCGGTGATGCTGGCCTCCGCCGTCACCCGCGCCCAGGAGCCGGTGCTGATGGCCGAGGCGATGCGGCACGCGGTGGAGGCGGGGCGGCTGGCGTACCGTGCGGGCCGGATCCCGCGCCGCCACTTCGCGCTGGCCTCCTCGCCGGCGGAGGGGATGGCGGATCTCGACCCGGAGCGGCCGGCCTTCGGGTGAGCGGGCTTCGGGCGAGCGGTCTTCGGGCGGCCGTCCGCGGGCTTTCGTACCGATGTCGCGGCGCGGCGGCGGTTTCGTCACCGTTGTGCCGCACTCCGGTGCGCCTGCGCCGGTGCGGTCGGCCGTGCGCACGGCGGCTCGTAGACTCTGCGCCGTGGACACGACCCTTCGGGACCCGTTGATCGGGCACGTGCTCGACGGCCGGTACCGCGTGGAGGCGCGGATCGCCGTCGGCGGCATGGCCACGGTCTACCGGGCGATGGACACCCGGCTGGACCGGGAGCTCGCCCTGAAGGTGATGCACCCCTCCCTCGCGGCCGACGCCTCGTTCGTCGACCGGTTCATCCGGGAGGCCAAGTCCGCGGCCCGTCTGTCCCACCCGAACGTGGTGGGGGTCTTCGACCAGGGCGAGGACGGCGGCTACGTCTACCTCGCCATGGAGTACGTCCAGGGCTGCACGCTGCGCGACGTGCTGCGCGAGCGCGGTGCGCTCCAGCCGCGCGCCGCGCTGGACGTCCTGGAGGCCGTGCTCGCCGCGCTGGGCGCCGCCCATCTGGCCGGTCTGGTGCACCGCGACGTGAAGCCGGAGAACGTCCTGATAGGGGACGACGGGCGGGTCAAGGTGGCCGACTTCGGCCTGGTGCGGGCCGTGGGCTCCCAGACGTCCGCCTCCACCGGCTCGGTGCTGGGCACCGTCTCCTACCTGGCGCCCGAGCAGATCGAGCACGGCACCGCCGACGCCCGCGCGGACGTCTACGCCTGCGGCGTGGTGCTGTACGAGATGCTGACCGGCTCCAAGCCGCACGCCGGCGGCACCCCGGCCCAGGTGCTCCACCAGCACCTCCACCAGGACGTCCCGGCCCCCTCGGCCGCCGTGCCCGATCTCGCCCCCGCCCTGGACGACCTGGTGGCCCGTACCGCCGCCCGCGACCCCGGACGGCGGCCGGCCGACGCCGTGGAACTGCTCGCCGAGGTCAAAGCCGTGAAGGAGACGCTGACCGGCGAGCAGCTGGACGCGCCGCCCCCGGCCGCCGCCGGCCGGAACGGCTCCTCAGCCTTCTCCGCCTCCTCCGTCCCCGCCGGCTCCGAGGAGAGCACCACCGTCCTCCCGCGCGGCGGTACGCCGGGAGCGCCCGCCGGCGGCGCCGGCCCAAAGGAGGGCGGGGAGGCGCTGAACCGCACCTCCGTCCTGCCCCGGCCGGCCGCCGTACGGGCGGAGCCGGGGGAGGCGGGTCCGCCCGGGCCGGGCGCGCGCCGGCGGCGGGGGGCGGGCCGCGGGCCCATGCGTTCGGTGCCGGCGCTGGTCACCGCCGCCCTGCTGGTCCTCGGCGCGGTGCTGGGCGTCTGGTACATCAACTCCGGACAGTTCACCAGGACACCCGGGGTGCTCGACATGACCGAGGACCGGGCCAAGCGGACGGTCGAGGAGGCCGGGCTGGAGTGGCGGATCGTCCGGGACTACAGCGACACCGTGGAGCGGGGCCATGTCATCGGCACCGACCCCGACCGCGGTGAGCGCATCCGCGGCAACGGCACGGTGACCATCACCGTCTCCCAGGGCCCGGAGCGGGTCGAGGTCCCCGACGTGACGGGCGACACACCGGACGAGGCCCGCCGGAAGATCAAGGCCGCGGGGCTGGAGCCAGGCATGGTGACCAGGGAGTTCTCCGGGAAGGTGGAGCGGGGCTCGGTGGCCCGCACCGAGCCCGGGGCGGGCAGCGTGCGCCGTCCGGGCACGGCCGTGGCGCTCGTGCTCTCCAAGGGCGCGCGGGTCGAGGTGCCCGGTGTCGTCGGTGAGGACGAGGGAACGGCCCGGCAGCGGCTGGAGGAGGCCGGGCTGAAGGTCCGCACGGCCCCGGAGCGGGTCTTCTCCCAGGAGGAGGAGGGCACGATCGCCCGGCAGTCGCCCCGTGAGGGCGCGGTCGCCGCCGAGGGCGACACCGTCACGCTGACCGTCTCCAAGGGCCCGGAGATGATCGAGGTCCCGGACGTGGAGGGGCTGGCGGAGGACGAGGCCAGGCGGGCCCTGGAGGACGCGGGCTTCGAGGTGAAGATCCGCAGGGTCTTCTTCACCGGCACCGTCTTCGACCAGTCCGTCGCGGCCGGCGAACGGGCCCCGCGCGGCTCGGAGATCACCGTCTGGGTGCGCTGACCGGAGCTCGCCGGCCCGGCCGGACCGAATCGTGCGTCACCGTCCGGGTGCGGAGGGTCGCTTGAGCGGGCAGCCGTTGTGAAGCGCCCCATAGGACCCAGGTCACCTACGTAGCCGCATAGTGGACATCGCGGCGGCCCGGACGGCCCCGAGCGGCTCCGATCGCCTTCCGGAGATCACTTCCGCCGGATATCTACTATATCGGGTCGTATGTCACGCCTTTGTCCTCATAAGTTCCGGCCGCTAACAATGCAACGGTCGCCAGCGCCGAGGAGAGGAACCCGGCGCAACCTCGCTCGGCCCCATGGCCGGCCCGGCTGATCCGGCTCCGCGACGCAAGCGATCGGAAGAGGTTCTCCTCCCCCATGTCTGTGTTCCGCGTTCTCGACCAGTTCCGCGTGTCCGGCACCGCCCGTATGACCGGCACCCACAGGTTCTCCGCCATCGGTGTCGCCGCGGCCACCGGCGCCGCCACCCTGGCGCTCGGCCTCGCCCCGGCGGGCGCCGAGCAGGCCGCCCCCTCGGCCGAGCCGAAGCCCGCCCCCGCACCGGTCTCGCTCCCGGTGGAGCCGGCCGCCCAGGCCGAGGACATCGCCGCCGGGCAGGGCGGCCTGCGGGCGCAGTTCTCCGGCTCCTACCAGCAGGCCCAGGCCGACGCCCGCGAGGCCGCCGCCGAGGAGGAGCGCAAGGCAGGGAAGGCCGAACGCGAGGCCGCCGCCGACCGCTCGCACGACCGCGGCGGCTGGGGCGACGGCGGCAACTGGGGCGAGCGCGACAGGGGGTCCCTGGAGCGGGCATACGAGCGCGAGCGGCGCGAGGCCGCCTCGTACCCGGACAACCTCGACGGGTGGATCCGCCAGGCCCTGGCCATCATGGAGCGCGAGGGCATCCCCGGCACCTACGAGGGCATCCACCGCAACATCATGCGCGAGTCCAGCGGCGACCCGCGGGCCGTCAACGACTGGGACGTCAACGCCCGCAACGGCATACCCTCCAAGGGGCTGCTCCAGGTGATCCAGCCCACCTTCGACGCCTACCACGTCGAGGGCACCAAGTACGACCTGTACGACCCGGTGGCCAACATCGTCGCCGCGTGCAACTACGCCGCCGACCGGTACGGCTCCATGGACAACGTCGACTCGGCCTACTGACCGGCCCGAAGGCGACCCCCCCCACACGGCCCGGCGGCCCGTTCACCACGAGCGGGCCGCCGGGCCGTGCGCCGCGGGGGCCTGGCACCCTCGACGTGTGAGCACCGCACCTTCCCCGCACGACGCCCCACCCTCCCCCTCCCCTTCCTCCGCGGACGCGGGCGGGGCCGCCCCCGCCTCCCGCCGCGCCCGCAACCCCGTCGGCAGCCATGTCGCCGTCGCCGGCGGACTCGCCGCCAAGGGCCTGGCGTACGCCCGTGAGATCGGCGCCGAGGCCGTGCAGGTCTTCGTCGCCAACCCGCGCGGCTGGGCCACCCCGGCGGGCGACCCGAGACAGGACGAGGCCTTCCGCACGGCCTGCGCGGACGAGGGGATCCCCGCCTACGTCCACGCGCCCTACCTGATCAACTTCGGCTCGCACACCGAGGCCACGGCCGAGCGGTCCGTGGCCTCCCTGCGCCACTCGCTGCGGCGCGCCCGGCACATCGGCGCCCTGGGCGTGGTCGTCCACACCGGCTCGGCCACCGGCGGACGGGACCGCGCCACGGCGCTGGCCCAGGTGCGCGAGCGGATGCTGCCGCTGCTGGAGGAACTGGACCCCGGCGAGGGGTCGCAGGACCCGTGGCTGCTGCTGGAGCCGACGGCCGGCCAGGGCGCCTCGCTGTGCGCGCGGGCCGCGGACCTGGGCCCCTACCTCGACGCCCTGGAGCGCCATCCCCGGCTCGGGATCTGCCTGGACACCTGCCACGCCTTCGCCGCCGGGCACGACATGGCGGCCGAGGGCGGCATGAAGGCGCTGCTGGACGAGGTGGTGGCGGTGGCCGGCGAGGGGCGGCTGCGGCTGGTCCACGCCAACGACTCCAAGGACGTCGCCGGCGCCCGCAAGGACCGCCACGCGAACATCGGCGCGGGCCACATCGGCGCCGGGCCGTTCCGCGAGCTGCTGCGCCATCCGGCGACCGGGGGCGTGCCCCTGGTCATCGAGACCCCGGGCGGCAGGGAGGGGCACGCGGCGGACGTGGCCCGGCTGAAGGAGCTCAGGG
This sequence comes from Streptomyces mangrovi, assembly GCF_900114215.1. Classification (GTDB taxonomy): domain Bacteria; phylum Actinomycetota; class Actinomycetes; order Streptomycetales; family Streptomycetaceae; genus Streptomyces; species Streptomyces barkulensis. Next base: position 293,536 of record NZ_FOSG01000003.1, read on the forward strand.
GCTGACGCGGCTCCCGGACGGCGGGAGGGGCCGCGCGAAGGAATGCGCGGGGGCTGCGCGAAGGGACCGTGCGAAGGGGCCGCGCGGACGGGCCGCGGGCCCGGTCACAGCCCGGGGCCGTCGCCCGGCTCCTCCTGGTACGAGTAGCGCTGCTCGTGCCAGGGGTCGCCGATGTTGTGGTAGCCCCGCTCCTCCCAGAAGCCCCGGCGGTCGGCGGTCATGTACTCCACGCCCCGCACCCACTTGGGCCCCTTCCAGGCGTACAGATGGGGTACGACCAGCCGCACCGGGAAGCCGTGCTCGGCCGTGAGCGGCTCGCCGGCGCGGTGGGTGGCGAAGAGCGTGTGGTCGGCGGTGAAGTCCGCCAGCCGCAGGTTGGCGCTGTAGCCGTACTCGGCCCACACCATCACATGGGCGACCTCCGGCGCGGGCGGCACGAGTTCGAGGAGGGTGCGGGTGCGCACCCCGCCCCATTCGACGCCCAGCATGCTGAACCGGGTGACACAGTGCAGGTCGGCGACCACGGTCTCGTGGGGCAGCGCCGAGAACTCCTCGTGCTTCCAGCGGTGCGTGCCCCCGTCGGCGGTGGCCCCGAAGACGCGGAACTCCCAGCGCTCGGGCCGGAACCTGGGCACCGGGCCGTAGTGCGTCACCGGCCAGCCGCGCTGGAGCCGCTGCCCCGGCGGAAGATCCAGTAGCTCCCCTTCGCGGCTTTCCGGCTGAACCATGTCTCCATGGTGACAGACCACGGCCGTGCCCGTGACCGCGCCCCGGTCCGCACGGGAGAGCGGGCCGGGCACGCGAAAGGCGCCGTGGGGCGCGGATCGCTGTGATCCGCGCCCCACGGCGCCGCTGTGTGCCGGTGCTCATCGGCGCGTGCCGGTACCCGCCGGTGCGCCGGAGTGCCCGCCGTTCACTGGTCCCGGTACATCTCCGCCACCAGGAACGCCAGGTCCAGCGACTGGCTGCGGTTCAGCCGCGGGTCGCAGGCGGTCTCGTAGCGCTGGTGCAGGTCGTCGACGAAGATCTCGTCGCCGCCGCCCACGCACTCGGTGACGTCGTCGCCGGTCAGCTCCACGTGGATGCCGCCCGGGTGGGTGCCCAGGCTCTTGTGGACCTCGAAGAAGCCCTTGACCTCGTCCAGCACGTCGTCGAAGCGCCGCGTCTTGTGCCCGCTGGCGGCCTCGAAGGTGTTGCCGTGCATCGGGTCGCACACCCACACCGGCTGCGCGCCGGAGGCCGTGACCTTCTCCACCAGGGTGGGGAGCCTGTCGCGGATCTTGTCGGCCCCCATCCGGGTGATGAAGGTCAGCCGGCCCGGCTCGCGGTCCGGGTCCAGCCGGTCGATCAGCGTCAGGGCGTCCTCGGGCGTGGTGGTGGGGCCGAGCTTGACCCCGATCGGGTTGCGGATGCGGGAGGCGAACTCGATGTGCGCGCCGTCCAGCTGGCGGGTCCGCTCACCGATCCACACCATGTGGCCGGAGACGTCGTACAGGTTCCCCGTGCGGGAGTCCACCCGGGTCAGCGCCGACTCGTAGTCGAGGACCAGCGCCTCGTGCGAGGCGTAGAACTCCACCGTCTTGAACTCCTCCGGGTCCACCCCGCAGGCGTTCATGAAGTTCAGCGCCCGGTCGATCTCCCGGGCCAGTGCCTCGTAGCGCTGGCCGGAGGGGGAGTTCTTCACGAAGTCCTGGTTCCAGGCGTGCACCTGGCGCAGGTCGGCGTAACCGCCGGTGGTGAAGGCGCGCACCAGGTTCAGCGTCGCCGAGGACGCGTGGTACATCCGCTTGAGCCGCTGCGGGTCCGGGGTGCGGGCCTCGGGGGTGAACTCGAAGCCGTTGACGGAGTCGCCCCGGTAGGAGGGCAGGGTCACCCCGTCGCGGGTCTCGGTCGGCTTCGAGCGCGGCTTGCTGTACTGCCCGGCGATCCGGCCCACCTTCACCACCGGGACGGACCCGGCGTAGGTGAGCACGGCCCCCATCTGGAGCAGCGTCTTGAGCTTGTTCCTGATCTGCTCGGCGGAGACGGCGTCGAAGGCCTCGGCGCAGTCTCCCCCCTGGAGCAGGAACGCCTCGCCCTTGGCCACGGACGCCAGGCGGGCGCGCAGCTGGTCGCACTCGCCCGCGAAGACGAGCGGCGGATAGGACTCGAGCTCGGCGATCACATCGCGCAGAGCCTCAAGGTCCGGCCATTCGGGCTGCTGCGCCGCGGGCAGGTCTCGCCAGGTGCGGGCACCGGCGTCGGGTTTGGCGTTCACGGTCACGCGTCCAGGTTACGGGGTGGGGCCGGCCGCTCCGCGCGCCTGACCGATGGGTGAGACGGAACCTGCGGGGACGATCGGGGCGGGGGTAGGGTGCGGGGCATGCACACGCAGACGACGGTTTCGGCCGTGACGGCCGCAGCCTGGTGGTGGCCCGCCTCTTCGGCGGCCCGCCGGCGCGTGCACTGAATCCGTACGACGCGAAGGCCGCCCGAGGGGCGGCCTTCCGCGTTCGCGCCGGCAGTCGGCGCGCGGGCCGTTCCCTCTCCCGACAGGAAGGAACGGACCCGCTGTGAGAGACCGCACCGGCACCCCCGAGACCCCCGGCACCGTCACCGCGAGCGCCCTGGTGGAGCGCCTGCTGGCCGACGACTGCCCGCCCTTCGCCCTGCTGCTGCGCCGCACCCCCGGCCGGGACGGGCGCACCGTAGAGGTGCTGATCGGGCCGGTCGGCGAGGTGGAGCGGCTGGCCGACATCCCCGCCGACGGGCCGGCCGCCCTCGCCCTGGTGCCGTTCCGGCAGATCCGCGAACGCGGCTTCGAGGCGACCGACGACGGCACTCCGCTGTCGGTGCTCGTCCCCGACGAGATCCACGAGGTGCCCCTGGACGCGCTGGCGGCCGCGCTGCCCGGCTACGCGGTCCGCGTCACCGGCGGGGGCTTCGATGTGGGCGACGGCGCGTACGAGGAGATCGTGCGCCGGGTGGTCGAGGACGAGATCGGCTCCGGCGAGGGCGCCAACTTCGTCGTCCGCCGCACCTACCGGGGCGTGGTCGAGGGCTACGGCAGGGCCGACGCGCTGGCGCTGTTCCGGCGGCTGCTGGCCGGGGAGCGCGGCGCGTACTGGACGTACGCCGTGCACACCGGCGAGCGCACCCTGGTGGGGGCCAGCCCCGAGGTCCACGTCCGGATGAGCGGCGGGACGGTGGTGATGAACCCGATCAGCGGCACCTACCGCTATCCGGCCGGCGGCCCGTCCGCGGAGGGTCTGCTGGAGTTCCTCGGCGACCGCAAGGAGACCGAGGAGCTGTCGATGGTGGTCGACGAGGAGCTGAAGATGATGTGCGCCGTCGGCGACATGGGCGGTGTGGTGGTCGGGCCGCGGCTGCGGGAGATGGCCCATCTGGCGCACACCGAGTACGAGCTGCGCGGCCGCAGCACCTGGGACGTCCGCGAGGTGCTGCGCGAGACGATGTTCGCCGCGACCGTCACCGGCAGCCCGGTGGAGAACGCGTGCCGGGTGATCCGGCGCCACGAGGAGGGCGGGCGCGGCTACTACGCGGGGGCGCTGGCGCTGATCGGCCGGGACGGCGGCGGCGCGCAGACGCTGGACTCCCCCATCCTCATCCGCACCGCCGACATCGACGCGGCCACCGGCGAGGTGCGGGTTCCGGTGGGCGCCACGCTGGTGCGCGCCTCGAACCCGGCGGGCGAGGTCGCCGAGACCCATGCCAAGGCCGCCGGGGTGCTGGCCGCGCTGGGGGTGCGGACCGGACCGACCCGTCCGGCGGGACTGGCCGGGACCGCGGGAACGGCCGGGACCGCGGGAACGGCCGGCCGGCCCCGCCTGGCGGACGACCCGCGGGTGCGGGCCGCGCTCGACGCGCGGCGCGCGGACCTGGCCCCGTTCTGGCTGCGGATGCGCACGTCCGCCCCCGGCGCCGGGTACGGCGCGGTGCGCGGCCGGGCGCTGGTGGTGGACGGCGAGGACTCCTTCACCGCGATGCTGGCCCATCTGCTGCGCTCCACCGGCCTGGAGGTGACGGTGCGGCGGTACGACGAGCCGGGCCTGCGCGAGGCGGTGCTCGCCCACCCGGGCCCGGTGGTGCTCGGCCCCGGCCCCGGCGATCCGCGCGACGCCGCCGACCCGAAGATGCGGATGCTGCGCCCGCTCGCCGCCGAACTGCTGCACGGCCACCGCCACGGGCTGCTGGGGGTCTGCCTGGGACACGAGCTGATCGCCGCCGGGCTGGGGCTGGAACTGCTCCGCAAGGACGAGCCGTACCAGGGCGCGCAGGAGCGGATCGACCTGTTCGGAACGGAGCGGACCGTCGGCTTCTACAACTCCTACACCGCCCGCTGCGGCGCGGAGCGGGAGCGGGAGCTGGCCGCGGACGGAGTGGAGCTCAGCCGCGATCCGGCCCGCGGGGACGTCCACGCGCTGCGCGGGCCGCACTTCGCCGGAGTGCAGTTCCACCCCGAGTCGGTGCTGACGCTGGAGGGGGTGCGGATCACGGCCGATCTGCTGGCCGCCGTCCTGGTCTGAGGGATCCGCGGCCCGGCCCGGCGCGGTGCGTCCGCCGGGCCGGGCCGTCCAGGGGTCAGCCGAAGAAGACGCCGACCTCCTCGTACAGCGACGGGTCGACCGTCTTCAGCGTGGAGGTCGCCTCCGCCAGCCGTACGCGGGTGATCCGGGTGCCCTGCAGCGCCGTCATCGAGCCCCAGTCGCCCTGGTGCACCGCGTCGATCGCGTGCAGGCCGAAGCGGGTGGCCAGCCAGCGGTCGAACGGGCTGGGAGCGCCGCCGCGCTGGATGTGGCCGAGCACGGTGGTGCGGGACTCCTTTCCGGTGCGCCGCTCGATCTCCCTGCCCAGCCACTCGCCCACCCCGGAGAGCCGGGCGCGGGGATCCGCGCTCGGCAGCGGCGTGGTGCCGCGGTGCAGGGTGATCTCGCCCGACTCGGGCAGGGCGCTGTCGGCGATGACGACGATCGGGGCGTAGGTGGCCCGGAAGCGGGACTCGACCCACTCGCACACCTGCTCCACGTTGAAGGGCTGCTCGGGGATGAGGATGCAGTTGGCCCCGCCCGCCAGGCCCGAGTGGAGGGCGATCCATCCGGCGCTGCGCCCCATCACCTCCACCACCAGCACCCGTTTGTGGGACTCGGCGGTGGTGTGCAGCCGGTCGATGGCCTGGGTGGCGACGCCGACGGCGGTGTCGAAGCCGACGGTGTAGTCGGTGAGGGGGATGTCGTTGTCGATGGTCTTGGGCACGCCCACCAGGGGGACGCCGTGGTCCTCGGCGAGTCGGGCCGCGGCGCCGAGCGTGGCGGTCCCGCCGATCACGATCAGGGCGTCCAGCCGGTGCCGGGCGAGGGTGCCCAGCACCCTGTCGGCCCCGTCCTCCTGTGCCAGGGGGTTGGTGCGCGAGGAGCCGAGGATGGTGCCGCCGCGCGGCAGGGTGCCGCGCACGGCCCGGATGTCGAGCGGCACGGTCTCGTCCCGCAGCACACCGCGCCAGCCGTCGCGGAACCCGGTGAACTCGTCGCCGTACTCCTGCACCCCCTTGCGGACGATCGCGCGCAGCACCGCGTTGAGTCCGGGGCAGTCGCTGCCGCCGGTCAGCACTCCGACCCGCATGAGTCTCCCTTCTCCGCCCGGTTTCCCGGTTTCCGGCCTCCTGCGGCGGGTTCCCCGATCCGGCGGAACCACCGGCCGGCCGCTCCGGCCACGCTAGCGGTGGTACGGGCGGCGGGAGCGGCGGAACGCCGGAACGGACGGCGGGCGGTGGCCCGGCGGCGGACGGCGAGTGCGGCGGGCTCAGGCGTCGTCCAGGCCGCGCTCGATCGCGTAGCGCACCAGCTCCACCCGGTTGTGGAGCTGGAGCTTGCCCAGGGTGTTCTGCACATGGTTCTGCACGGTGCGGTGCGAGATGACCAGCCGCTCGGCGATCTGCTTGTACGACAGCCCCTTGGCGACCAGCCGCAGCACCTCGGTCTCCCGCTCGGTCAGCCGGGGCGCGCCGGGCTCGTCGCGCCCGCGCGGCGCGGGGTCGCCGGCCAGCCGCCGGTACTCGCCGAGCACCAGCCCGGCCAGCCCCGGCGTGAACACCGGATCCCCCTCCGCCGTGCGGCGTACGGCCTCCAGCAGCTCCCGCGTGCTCGCCGACTTCACCAGATAGCCCGTCGCACCGGACTTCACCGCCTCCAGCACGTCCGCGTGCTCGCCGCTGGCGGAGAGCACCAGGACCCGGGGTCCGGCGGGCTCGCCCCCGGGCCCGGAGCCGACGAGCTGTCGGCACACCTCGACGCCCGGCAGTCCGGGCAGGTTGAGGTCGAGGACGAGGACGTCCGGCCCGACGGCCCGCGCCCGGCGCACCGCCTGGGGGCCGTCCCCGGCCGTGGCCACCACGTCGAAGCCCGCCTCGGCCAGGTCGCGGGCGACCGCGTCCCGCCACATCGGGTGGTCGTCGACGACCATCACCCGTACGGCCCCCTCGCCGCGTCCGCCGCTGCCATCGGTCGTACTCGTCATCGCTTGGGCACCCTCAGCTCGACTTCCGTCCCCTGTCCCGGCACCGACAGCAGCTCCGCGCTGCCGCCCAGGTCCCGCAGCCGGCCGCGGATGGACAGCGCCACGCCCATGCGGCCCTCGGCCTCCGCGTCCTCCAGCCGTCCGGGCGGGATGCCGGGTCCGTCGTCCCGTACGGTCACCACCACGGCGTCCGGCTCGTCCTCCAGCAGGATCCACGCCTGCGCCTCCTCGCCCGACGGCCCCTGTGCGTGTGTGCGCACATTGTCCAGGGCGGCGCCGACCGCCGCGGCCAGTTCCCGGGCGGCCGCCGCGGGCAGCCGCACCGGCGCACCGGGCTCGGCGAAGGAGACCCTGCTCCCGGCGTACGCGGACAGCAGCGCGCGCACATCGCACTCCCCGCCGTCCTCCCCGTCCCCTGCGCCCCTGCCCTGCGGCGGCACGGCGGCCGCGGGGACCGGGGAGCCCGGAGCAGCCGGGGAGCCCGGAGCGGGGCCCCCCGCGGCGCGGGACGCGGAGGCCTCGGGCACCACACCACTGGACACCAGCGTGCGCAGCGCCGCCTCCTGCTCCCCCGCCAGCCGTCCCAGTTCGGCCGCCTCCCCGCCGATGGCGGTGCCGCGGCGCTGCACCATGGCCAGCACCTGGAGCACGCTGTCGTGGATGTCCCGGGCCAGACGCTCCCGCTCGCGGGTGGCCGCCTCGATCCGGAGCGCACGCGCCAGGGTGCGCTCACTGGCGCGGGCCACCTCGACGACGTAGCCGATGGCGACGCTCGCGATACACACCAGCAGCACGTTGTGCACGGTGTCCTGCGCGAAGCCGCCCGCGGCGGCCACATTGGCGGCGCCGACCAGCAGCGAGGCCGCCGCGGCCCAGCGCCAGCCCTTCTTGATCGCGAAGCCGAGCACCGCGCCGGCCGTCCATATCGACGGCAGGGTGGGGCCGCCGGCGTCGATGCGCGCCTGGGTGTCCACCACCGGTGTCAGCAGGATGCCGGCGAGCGCGACGGCCAGCTCCACCGCCAGGAAGGGCGGTGTGCAGCGCTCGGCCGAGGAGACCCGGCGGACGGTCGCCAGCGTCCACACCGCCAGGACGGCGAGGTAGGCGCCCGCACCCAGCGGATGGACGTACTCGCCGTACGCGTGGGCGTACAGCGCCAGCGCGTACCCCATGGTGAGCACCCGATAGGCCGTCAGCGCCCTCCACAGCGGCTGCTCGACGGACATCCCCGCGGCCATCGCCACGCCCCCGTACCTCCCCCGGCGGCTCCTAGGCCGCTCTGTCGTCGCCCCCGCCGTCGCCGGCGGCCTTACCGGGCCCCCCGGCTCCCCCGGGCTCCCCGTTCTCCCGGGCGCCGTCGCCCCCGCTGTCCCCGTGCGCCTTCCCGGCCCTGTGCCGCGCGGCCCGCTCGGCCTTCTCCGCCTTCTCCCGCTCCGCGATCTGCCGCTTGGCGGCCGTGGCGTACATGTCGACGTACTCCTGGCCGGACAGTTTCATGATCTCGTACATGACCTCGTCGGTGATCGACCGCAGGACGAAGCGGTCGCCGTCCATGCCCTGGTAGCGGCTGAAGTCCAGGGGCCTGCCGATCCGGATGCCGGGCCGCATCAGCTTCGGGACGACCTTGCCCGGCGGCTGGATCTTCTCGGTGTCGATCATCGCGATGGGGATGACGGGCGCGCCGGTGGCCAGCGCCACCCGGGCCAGTCCGCCCGGCTTGCCGCGGTAGAGGCGGCCGTCCGGGGACCGGGTGCCCTCGGGGTAGATGCCGAACAGCTCGCCGCGCTCCAGCACCTGGATGCCGCTGCGGACCGCGGCCTCGCCCGCGCCCCGTCCGCCCGAGCGGTCCACCGGGAGCTGGCCGATGCCCTTGAAGAACGCCGCCGTCAGCCGGCCCTTGACGCCCGGAGTGGTGAAGTACTCCGCCTTGGCGATGAAGGTGACCTTGCGTTCCAGGACGGCGGGCAGGAAGAAGGAGTCGGAGAACGACAGGTGGTTGCTCGCGAGGATGGCCGGCCCCTCGGCCGGGATGTTCTCCAGGCCCTCCACCCAGGGACGGAACGCGAGCCTGAGCCCGTTCCCGAGGGAGAGCTTCATGACGCCGTACAACAACCGAGGAACCTCCTGTGTCTGCCGGTAAGACCATATCCCGCCGGCGCCGGCTTCCCTCCCGCTTCCGCTCCCGCGCGGGCCGTCCGGCCTACCCGGTCACCGCGCGCACGCGTAGGGTGGCAGCACCCCCGCCCGTGCCGGGCGCCCCACCGAGTCGACCACCGAACGGAGATCCACGGTGCCCCTGCTCCCCGGTGCCGAACCGCTGCGCCATGACGGCGGCGAGGTCGGCGTCCTGCTGTGTCACGGTTTCACCGGCTGTCCGCAGTCGATGCGCCCCTGGGCCCGCTATCTGGCCGACCAGGGCCTGACCGTCTCGCTGCCGCTGCTGCCCGGCCACGGCACGCGCTGGCAGGACCTGGCGGTCACCGGCTGGCAGGACTGGTACGCGACCGTCGAGCTCGAACTGCGCCGGCTGCGCGAGCGCTGCGAGCAGGTCTTCGTCTGCGGTCTGTCGATGGGCGGGGCGCTCGCGCTGCGGCTGGCCGCCCTGCACGGCGACGCGGTCAGCGGGGTCGTGGCGGTCAACCCGGCCGCCACCCTCCCGCGGATCCAGGGGTACGCGCTGCCCGTCCTGCGTCATCTGCTCCCCTCCACCCGGGGCGTCACCGGCGACATCGCCAGGGAGGGCGCGGTCGAGGTCGGCTACGACCGGGTGCCGCTGCACGCCGCCCACTCCCTGTACGACCTGCTGCGGACGGTGCGCGGGGAGCTGCCCCGGGTCACCCGGCCGCTGCTGCTCCTGCACAGCCGCGTGGACCACGTCGTGTCCCCCTCGGACTCGGCGCTGATCCTGGAGCGGGTCTCCTCCCGCGACGTCACCGAGACGGTGCTGGAGCGGAGCCTGCACGTGGCCACGCTGGACCACGACGCGGAGCGGATCTTCGCGGACTCCTACGGATTCATCACCCGCCTCACAGCGAGGAAGACGGCACGTGACGGAGCGTGAGCAGGGCCGCGGCGAGGGCCCGGAGCCCCTGGACGAGGAGGCCGCCTGGGCCCAGATCGTGGCCGCCTACGGGGAGGAACCCGCGAGCCCTCCGGAGGAGGAGCGGCGCGGCGGCGGACCCGGCGGGACCGGCGGAGCCGGCGGAACCGGCGAGGAGGACAAGGCCGGCGGAACCGGCGTACCCGGCGGGGAAGACGGGACCGAAGGCCCCGGCGGGACCGGCGAGGGGGGCGGCGAGCGCTCCGGGCCGGAGGCCGGCGGCCTCCCGGTACGCGGCTTCACCGTGTACGCGGCCGGCTCCGGACCGCGCGACTGGAGCCCGGCCGAGCCGTCCGACGACGACCTCGGCGAGGACGACGAGGGCCACTTCGTGCCGCCCGAGCCCCCTCCGCTGCCCAAGGGGGACCCCGCGAGCCGCTTCGCCTGGCTGGCGGTCCTGGGCGGCCCGCTGCTGCTGATGCTGACCATCCTGTTCCAGCAGCCGGTGACGTGGTGGATCGCCACCCTGGGCATCGGCGGGTTCCTGGGCGGTTTCGCGGCGCTGGTGACGCGGATGCGCGACGACGAGGACGACGACTTCGAGGATCCGGGGCGCGGCGCCGTGGTCTGACGGGCCGGCCGGACCGGTGGTGGGCCCGGGCCGTGCGGGTGGGCCCGGGCTACGCGGCGGGTACGCGCAGGGCGGCCAGGACCGGCAGATGGTCGGTGGCCGCCTTCAGGTCCGCGTCGGTGACGCCCGGGAGGCCGGCGGGCACACCGCAGCCCAGCACCTCCACCGCCCCGGTGGCCAGCACGGCGTCGATGCGCTTGCGGGGCTCGGCCGCGGTCGAGGTGAGTTCGCCGCCCCACGCTCCGGTGGTCCAGCCGTCCTGGAGATCGGCGGCCAGACGGCGGAAGGCCCGGCCGTCGGGCTCGTCGTTGAGGTCGCCGGCCACCACCGCGGCGTCCGCCCCCATGCCCGCCAGGTGGTCCAGGACCATCCCGGCCTGGGCGTACCGCTCCTTCTCGGCCAGGCTGAGGTGGCAGCAGACCACCGCCAGCCGGGCGGCGGGACCGAAGCGCAGCACCGCCGTGGCCAGGCCGCGGCGGTGCAGGCCGGGGGTGCGCGGCAGCAGTACGTCCTCGCTGCGCTCCACATGGGCGCGGAGCGAGGACAGGATCATCGGCCCGGTGGCGGTCGCCCCGCCCGTGACGTGGACCAGGCCCGTCTCCCGGGCGAGGCGGGCCGCGTACTTGCGCCAGCGGAAGAAGCGGGGCGCCTCCTGGACGCAGAGGACGTCGGGCGCGCAGGCCCGGACGACCCGGGCCAGCGCGTCCGTGTCGTCGCGCATGGAGCGGATGTTGTAGCTCATCAGCCGGACGACGGCCGAGCTGTCGGGCTCGGTGCGGGACGCGGGCAGGTCCCCGGGCGCCGTGCGTCCGGGGACCTGCCCGGACCCGGGCTCGGGCTCGGGTCCGGTTCCGTTCCCGGGGGAGTCCCCGTTTCCGGCGGCCTCGCTCACCCGCGTCCCCCTTGCGCCGTCAGCCCTGGCGGGCCAGGTCGGCCGCGCCCACCAGACCGGCCCTGCCGCCGAGCTGGGCGGCGAGCACCTGGGCGTGCGGGCGCCACTGGCTGCCCACCAGCCAGCGGCGGAAGGACTTGCGGATCGGTTCGAGGACGAGGTCGCCCTCGTCCGAGACGCCGCCGCCGACGATGAACGCGGAGGGGTCGAAGAGGGAGGCCAGGTCGGCCAGCCCCGCTCCGGCCCAGCGGGCCAGCTCGCGGAAGGAGTCGACGGCCACCGGGCAGCCCTGCCGGGCGGCCTGGCTGATGTGCCGGCCCTCGATGCCCTCCGGGGTCCCGTCGCCCAGGGCGAGCAGGATCTTCGCGTTCTCGGGGGTGGCGTTGGCGCGCTGGCGGGCGTAGCGGACCAGGGCACGGCCCGAGGCGTACTGCTCCCAGCAGCCCTGGCTGCCGCAGCCGCACAGCAGGCCGTCGGGCACGACCCGGACGTGGCCGAACTCCGCCGCGACGCCGAACCGTCCGCGGTGGAGCTTCCCGCCGATGATGATGCCGCCGCCCAGTCCGGTGCCGAGCGTGATGCACACGACGTCGTCGTGGCCGTGGCCGGCGCCGAAGCGGTACTCGCCCCAGGCCGCGGCGTTGGCGTCGTTCTCGACGACGACCGGGAGGCCGACGCGCTGCTCGACCTTGTCCTTGAGCGGCTCGTTGCGCCACTTGATGTTGGGGGCGAACAGGACGGTGGCCCGCTTGTCGTCGACGTAGCCGGCGGCGCCGATGCCGACCGCCTCGATCTCGTGCCCGGTGCTGACGGTGCGGACCGCCTCCGCGATGGCGTCGATGACGCCCTCGGCGGTGGGCGGGGTGGGCACCGTGCTGGTTTCGAGGATCGCGCCCTCTTCGTCGACCACGCCGGCCGCGATCTTCGTACCGCCGATGTCGACGCCGATGGTGAGTCCCATGTGTCCCTCAGTTACTCGGTCGATCCCCGCTGTGCACAACCGTACCGGAGGGCGGAGGCTTGAACGGACCGACTGCGAAACCCAACCCGGTCCGTACAAGGCCTGAACACCGTCCGAACGGCATCCGAAGGGTTCCCCGGCCTGGTTCCGGCCGGCTTCCGGCCGGCTTCCGGCCGGGGCGGGAGCCGGAGCGGAGGTCAGTCGAGGTCGATCCGCTGGGATCCGGCGGGGCCCTCCCCCTCGCCGCCCCGGCCCTTCTCGTCCCGGCCCTTCTCGTCCTTCTCGTCCGTCTTCTCGTCCTTCTCGCCCCGGGCTTCGCCGCCGTCCTCCGCCGCGCCGCCGCCCGCTCCCGCCCGGGTCCAGCGCCCCTCCTGGTCCGTCACCGCGGCGCGGTAGGCGGCCAGCAACTCGCCGCCCGCGGCGGCGAGGTGGTCGAAGACCTCCGGGTTGCGTTCGACGACGGGTTCCACCGCCGCTCTGGCGCGGTCGGCGAAGTGGGCGAACTGCCGCACCGCGCCCCGGGCGGCGGGGCCGGCCAGCGGCCCCCCGAGTTCGGCGAGCTTCCCCGTGACCGCCTCGGCCAGCTTGAGCAGCTCCTCGGCGGCGCTCCCGGGCGGGGTTCCGTACCGCTCGCGGCGGCGCTCGCGCTCGGCGGCGAGGTCCTCCTCGCAGGCGGTGGCCCAGGCGTCGGAATCGGCGCCCGGGTCCGCGTCGTGGGAGGGGCGCTCGGTGGCATCACTCATGGCGGGCTCCTGGGGCGGTGGCTGCGGCGGGGCCGCGGCGGTCCGCGGCGTGTGGCGGAGGGGCGCCCGGCGGGCGGTCCCTCCTCCTCGACGTTACCCGAACGCCCCGGCGGCGCCCGGGGCGTCGGACGGGCTCCCTCGGTCAGTCCCGCGCGGGCCACAGCCCGGGTTCGGGCTCGAAGCGCACCGTCAGCTCGCCGTCGGCCAGCCGGGCACCGGCCACCGCGCAGCGGCACAGCGCGGCGGGCAGCGGCAGCACCCGGCGGAACGGCCCGGTGGTGACGACGACCTCGTCGCCGCGGCGCACCAGGGACAGCGTCTCGCGGACGGCGCCGGGCAGCAGCAGCCGCCACAGCAGGACGCCCTCGTCCGCCAGCCGGTCCTCCACCGTCCACGGGTCCTCGGCCCGGTCCCCGCCCGGGGCGGCTCCGGACGAGGGGCCGGGCGGTGGGACGGGCGGGAGCCGCTCCGCCAGTTCGCCGAGGTCGGCCGCGCCCTGCGGCTCCCGCCCCAGGTGCGGCAGCTCGCACACGGCCGCCGGGCCGGACGGGCAGTCGTCCAGCAGATCCTTGAGCGCCTCCTGCTGGCGGGACGCCAGGCCCGCCAGCCAGGGGTCGGGCGAGGCGGTGGGCAGCAGCCGGTTGGCGACCACGGCGTCCGGCACCAGGCCGTGCAGCGCGAGTCCGGCCCGGGCGGCGCGCAGCGCGCGGACGGCGGCGGGGCCGGGCTCGACGACCAGCCGCACGGTCGTCCCCGGCGACTCGACCACCGCCTGTACGGCGGCGAGTTCGCGGTCCAGCCGGCCTGCGGCCTCGTAGAGCGAGCGGGCGGGCATCGGCACCCCGGCGAGCTGGGCCAGCACCGGCCGCAGCGCTCGGGCGGCCTGCCGCTCGGGCGGCAGCAGCCGCCGCAGCCAGCGCCGGGTGTGCTCGGGCAGCGCCAGGGTGCGCACGGCCGGCCCGACCGGCGGCATGTCGGCCACGACCAGGTCGTACGGGCCGCCCCCGGCGGGGTCGTGCGCGGCCGGGTCGTGCGCCGAGCGCAGGGCGCGCAGCAGGGCGAAGGCGTCGGCTCCGGGCGGCTCGGCCAGCTCGTCGTCCTCCAGCGGCTCGGCGCCCAGTAGGTCCAGGGCGGAGCGGGCGCGTTCCTGGAGGGCCACGGCGCGGGCCCGGAAGTCGGCGCCGGAGTCGAGACGGGACAGGACCAGGCCGGGCGCGACCTCGCGGGAGGCTCCCTCCCCGCACACGCCGTCCGCGCCGCCCGTACCGTCCGTGCCGAACAGCGCCCCCAGCAGCGCCGGGTCCTCGGCGCTGAGCAGCAGGGTGCGGCGGCCGCTTCCGGCCGCCGCCAGCGCGGTGGCGGCGGCGACGGTGGTGCGTCCGCCGCCCCCGCCGCCGGTGACCAGGACCGTGCGCGTCCGGGTGCCCTCCACGCTCAGGACTTGGCGCCGCTCTCGACGCGCTTCTTCAGCCCGTCCAGAGCGCGGTCGATGATGACCTTCTCGGCCTTGCGCTTGATCATGCCGAGCATGGGGATCTTCACGTCCACGGTGAGCTGGTAGGTCACCTCGGTGCGGCTGCCGCCGTCGAGGGCCCGCAGGCGGTACACGCCGTCCAGGGTGCGCAGCATCTGCGACCTCACCAGGGACCAGCGGACCTCCTCGGGACCGGCCCACTCGTAGGCGAGGGTGTGCTCGTCCCGGATGGCCCCGGCGTCGAGCAGCAGCCGTACCCGCTCGGCCCGGCCGCGGTCGTCGGTGGAGAGCACCTCGGCCTCCTTGACCTCGCCGGTCCACTCCGGGTAGCGCTCGAAGTCGGCGATCACCTCCATCACCTCGGCCGGTGCCGCCTCGACGATGATGCTCGACCTGGTGTGCTCGGCCATCCCTGTGGCTCCTCCGCGTTGCTGCGCCCGGCTCGTGGTCCGCCGCCGTCTGCGGGGGAAGGCTATCGCGCGCGGACGCGGCGGACCGCCCGCCCCCGCCTCCCCGCGCGCTTCCCCTCCCGTCCGCGTTCCCGTCCGCCCGGCGCCGTCACCACTCCAGGACCCAGGGCCTGCCGGTGGCGTTGAAGTGGCCGACGTTCACGCATTCGGTCCGGCCGATCCGCGTGCGCCGCACCAGGGGCTGGTGGACGTGGCCGAAGAGGGCGTACCGGGGCCGCACCGCGTGGACGGCCTCCAGCAGCGCCTCGCTGCCGCGCTCGAAACGGCGGGCGACGGTGTCGTAGCACAGCTCGGGCACCAGGGGCGGGATGTGGGAGCACAGCACGTCGACCTCGCCGAGGGCGGCGACCTTGGCCGCGTACGTCTCCTCGTCGACCTCGAAGGGCGTGCGCATCGGGCTGGGCAGCCCGCCGCCGACGAAGCCGAAGCGCAGGCCGCCGATGTCGGCCGTCCGCCCGTCCAGGACGGTGGTGCCCTCACGGGCGTACTCGGGCCACAGCGCGGGGAGGTCCACGTTGCCGTAGGTGGCGTAGGTGGGGGCGGGGAAGGCCGCGAACAGCTCGGCGTACTGGCGGCGCACGGCCGCCTCCACCGCCCCCGCCTTGTCCACGTCGGCCCAGAGCCGGGCCGACAGCTCGCGGGCCTCGTCGAAGCGGCGCGCGGTGCGCAGCCCGACGTACCGGGTGGTGTTCTCCGCGCCGAAGAGGTCGGGGAAGATGCCGCGGGTGTGGTCGGCGTAGTCGATGAACAGCACGAGATCGCCCAGGCAGACCAGTGCGTCCGCGCCCTCGCCGGCCGCGGCCAGGTCCCGGCTGTTGCCGTGTACGTCGCTCACCACATGGACTCGCATGAGGCCACCCTAGAACCCGCGCCAGAACCCGCGCCCCGGCGCGCGGAGGGCCCGCGCGCACCCCCTTGGACCTGCGGCTCCCTCGTTGCCGCCGGGTGGGTGGACTACCCTGCTGGTGACAGTCCCGTGGTGTGTGACGCACCGAACATCTCGGCGCCACCCCCTATCCCGAGCCCCGTACCGGTGGGTAACGTCCGTGGCCGTCCACCCTCAAGACGCTACGTCTTGGGCCAGAGCCGACGGAGGTTCCGTTTCCCGGCGGATCCGCGGCGGCGCCGATGAGGAGCATCAGTTTTGCGCGAGTTCAGCCTTCCGGCCCTGTACGAGGTGCCCGCGGACGGAAATCTGACCGATCTCATCCGCCGCAACGCCGCACAGCACCCCGACCTCCCGGTCATCGCCCGCAAGGACGCCAAGGGCGGCTGGGAGGACCTGACCGCCCGGGAGTTCCTGGCGGAGGTGCGGGCCGCCGCCAAGGGCCTGATCGCGGCGGGCGTGCGCCCCGGTGACCGGATCGGCCTGATGTCGCGCACCCGCTACGAGTGGACGCTGCTGGACTTCGCCGTCTGGAGCGCCGGCGCGGTGACCGTGCCCATCTACGAGACCAGCTCTCCCGAGCAGATCCAGTGGATCCTGTCCGACTCCGGCGCGGTCGGCTGCGTCGTGGAGAGCGGCGCCCACGCCGCCGCTGTGGAGTCCGTGCGCGACCGGCTGCCCCGGCTGGCGGACCTGTGGATCATCGACGACGGCGCGGTGCGGAAACTGGCCGACTCCGGCACGCAGATCACCGACGCGGTCCTGGACGAGCACAGCGGCGCCGCCGGCGCCGACGCCCCGGCCACCATCGTCTACACCTCCGGCACCACCGGCCGTCCCAAGGGCTGCGTCCTGTCCCACCGGGCGTTCTTCGCCGACTGCGGCAACGTGGTCGAGCGGCTCAAGCCGCTGTTCGTCCCCGGCGAGGGCTCGGTGCTGCTCTTCCTGCCGGTCGCCCACGTCTTCGGCCGCATGGTGCAGATCGCCGCCGTCATGGCGCCGATCCGGCTCGGCCTGAGCCCCGACATCAAGCAGCTCACCGACGACCTCGCGGGTTTCCGCCCGACGCTGATCCTGGGCGTGCCGCGGGTGTTCGAGAAGGTCTACAACTCGGCGCGGGCCAAGGCCCAGGGCGAGGGCAAGGGGCGGATCTTCGACCGGGCCGCCGACACCGCGATCGCCTACAGCCGCGCGCTGGACACCGCCTCCGGCCCCTCGCTGGGCCTGAAGCTGAGGCACAGACTCTTCGACAAGCTGGTCTACGGCAAGCTGCGCGCGGTCCTCGGCGGCCGGGCCACCCATGCCATCTCCGGCGGCGCGGCGCTGGGCGAGCGGCTGGGGCACTTCTACCGCGGCATCGGCTTCACCGTGCTGGAGGGCTACGGCCTGACCGAGTCCTGCGCGCCCACCGCCTTCAACCCCTACGACCGTCCGAAGGTCGGCACGGTCGGGCAGCCGCTGCCGGGCTCGACGGTCCGCATCGGCGACGACGGCGAGGTGCTGCTGCGCGGCGAGCACCTGTTCAGCGGCTACTGGAACAACGAGGCCGCCACCGCCGAGGCGATGGAGGACGGCTGGTTCCACACCGGCGACATCGGCACCCTCGACGAGGACGGCTACCTCACCATCACCGGCCGCAAGAAGGAGATCCTGGTGACGGCGGGCGGCAAGAACGTCGCCCCGGCCGTCATCGAGGACCGCATCCGGGCCCACGCCCTGGTCGCCGAATGCATGGTGGTCGGCGACGGCCGCCCGTTCGTCGCCGCGCTGATCACGCTGGACGAGGAGTTCCTGCCCCGCTGGGCCGAGGAGCACGGCAAGTCCGGCCTGTCCGGGGAGCGGTTGCTGGAGGACCCCGAGCTGCTGGCGGCCGTCCAGCAGGCGGTGGACGACGGCAACGCGGCCGTCTCCCGTGCGGAGTCGGTGCGCAAGTTCCGCCTCCTGGCGGCCCAGTTCACCGAGGACTCCGGCCATCTGACGCCCTCGATGAAGCTCAAGCGCGGTGTGGTCGCCAAGGACTTCGCGCAGGAGATCGAGGCGCTGTACGCGTAACGCGGCGTCCGCCGCGCGCGTTTCGCGCGGCTGCGCGTAACGCCCCGGGACACACGGACCGCCCCGGTCCGGACGGAAGTCCTTCCGTCCGGACCGGGGCGGTTTGGCGTTCGCCGTCCTCTCCGGGGTGGGCCCGTCCGGCCGGGAGGCAGCGCCTTCCGCGCGCGCCCGGAAGCGGGGGAGCCCGGAAGCGGGCCCCGGCCGCCGCGGCCGGGGAGAGTACCGCGCGGTGACGCACAGGGCAGGCGGGGCCCGGCCCCGATGCGGTCGGCGGCCGGAAACTCTTCGACGCCCCTCGTCCGGTCGTACGCCGGACGTTTCCTCTCCACCGCCACGGGCGCGCGGCCGGGCGGGTCGAGACGGCCGTGCCCGGTGCCGCTGCCGGCACAGCAGGCTCGCGGAGGAGGGCCGGGTGCGGGCAGGAGGATCCGTGGGCCGCCCCCCGCCCGCGTCGGTCCGGCGGCGGGATCAGGGCGAGGCCTGCCCTCCACCTTCCAGGGCCACCGGGCCGGTCCTCGTCCGGAGAGCCGGGCGGCGCGGCGGCGCGGCGGCGCGGCGGCGCGCTAGAGCAGTGCCCGCAGCCGCTCGGCCAGCAGGTCCCAGCGCCAGCGCTCCTCGACCCACGCACGGCCGCGCTCGCCCATCCGGCGGCGCAGCGCGGGGTCCTTGAGCAGATTCACGATGCGGTCGGCCGTCTCGGCGGCCGCCTCGCCGCCCGGGGCGCCGCCACGCACCACCCAGCCGGTCTCCCCGTCCAGCACGGCGTCGGGAGCGCCGCCGGAGTCGCCGGCGACGACCGGCAGCCCGGTCGCCGACGCCTCCAGGTAGACGATGCCGAGCCCCTCCACGTCGAGCCCGCCGCGGCGGGTGCGGCAGGGCATGGCGAAGACGTCGCCCGCGCCGTAGTGGGCGGGCAGCTCCTCCCACGGCACCGCGCCGGTGAAGCGGACCGAGCCGGCCACACCGGTCTCCTCGGCCAGCTTCCGCAGCGCCTGCCCGTACGGCCCCCCGCCGACGATCAGCAGCACCGCCTCGGGCACCTCGGCCAGGATCCGCGGCATGGCGCGGACGAGGGTGTCCTGGCCCTTGCGCGGCACCAGCCGCGAGACGCACACCACGACCGGGCGGCCGGCCAGGCCCAGCCGCTCGCGCACCGCGTCGCCGCCGGAGCCGGGGTGGAAGGTCTTCTCGTCGACGCCCGGCGGCAGATGGACCATCCGCGCCGCCGCCTCGCCGGTGAGCGCGGCGGCTATCCGGGAGCGGGTGTACTCGCCGAGGTAGGTGAGGGTGTCGGTGCCCTCGCCGATGCGCCGCAGCAACTGCCGGGCGGCCGGCAGCCCGGCCCAGCCGGCCTCGTGGCCGTGGGTGGTCGCCACCAGCCGCCGCGCCCCCGCCCGGCGCAGCGCGGGGGCCATCAGCCCCAGCGGCGCCGCCGCCCCGAACCACACCGACGCACATCCGTGTTCGCGCAGGAGCGAGGCCGCACGGCGCGTCACGCGCGGGGTCGGCAGCAGCATGGTGGTGGAGTCGCGCACGACGGTGAAGGGCTGCTCCGCGTCGAAGCGCGCGGTGGCCTCGGCGCCCTCCCGGCCGCGCTTCCAGGTCGAGGCGTAGACGACGACCCGCTCCGGGTCCAGCCGCAGCGCCATGCTGTGCAGGAAGGCCTGGATGCCGCCGGGCCGGGGCGGGAAGTCGTTGGTGACGATCAGGGTCTTGTCCATCGCCGCCGACAGTACCCGCTGCCCCTCGGGGCGCCGTGTCGGCACCCGGTACGGTCGGTCCATGCGCCTCCTGATCGCGGCCTGGGCCGCCACCCGGACCGTGCTGCTCCTGTGCGTGTTCAAGGTGATCACGGTGCCGGGGCCGGACGTCACCAGCGACGTCTCGGTGATCTACCAGGGCTGGTACCGGGTGCTGAGCACCGGTGTCTTCCCGCCGGACGACGTCACCTGGCAGTACCCGCCCGCCGCGGCGCTGGCGATCCTCTCCCCCGCGCTGCTGCCCTTCCTGGAGTACCCGGCCGCGTTCTACGTACTGGCCTGCGCCGCCGACGCCGCCGCGTTCGCGCTGCTGCTGTACGCCTCACGGCGCGGTACCGGGCCGGAGCGGGGCCGCGGCCGTGGCCGCAGCCGTGCGGGAGCGTGGGTGTGGGTGGCCGGGGTGCCGCTGCTGGGCCCGACGGTGTACGCCCGCTACGACCTGATGGTCACCGCCGTCGCGGTCGCCGCGCTGCTGGCGCTGTCCCGCAGCCCGCGCACGGCCGGGGCGCTGGCGGCCTTCGGGGCGCTGCTGAAGGTGTGGCCCGCGCTGCTGCTGGTGGGCACGCCGCGCGGGCGCGTCACCCGCGCCGTGTGGGGCGCGGCCGTGGCGGCGGCCCTGGTGCTGACCACCGCGTTCGCCGCCGCCATGCCCGGCGCGCTGGACTTCCTCACCCACCAGCGCGACCGCGGCACCGAGGTCGAGTCGGTGGGCGCCCTGGTCTTCCACGTGGCGCGGCACTTCGGCTGGGAGGGCCAGGTGCTGCTGAACTACGGCTCGGTGGAGTTCCTGGGCCCGTACGTGGACCTGGTGAGCACCGCGGCGCTGCTGTGCACCGCCGCCGCCTTCGGCTGGATGCTGCGGTGGCGGCTGCGCGCGGTGGAGTGGACGGCGTCCACCGCGGCGGACGCCGCGTTCGCCGCGGTGCTGCTGTTCACCGTCACCAGCCGGGTCATCAGCCCGCAGTACATGGTCTGGCTGGTGGGCCTGGCGGCGGTGTGCGTGACGCTGCGCACCGGTCGGCAGGGGCTGCCCGCCGTGCTGGTGGTCGTGGCGACGGGGGTGACGCTGCTGGAGTTCCCCCTCAACTTCGGCAGTGTGGTGGCGAGCGACGCCCTGGGCGTCACGCTGCTGGTGGTGCGCAACGGACTGCTGGTCGCCGCCGCGGTGCTGGCCTGCGCCCGGCTGTGGCGCACGACGGTGACCGAGCCCCTGCGCCGTACGGAGGGGGCCCCCGGGGGCGCCGGGGACGGGGAGGACGGGGACGAGCGCGGCAGGGGCGCGGAGGCGCCGGAGCCGGAGGGCGGACTGGTCTCCCGGTGAGGCGCCCCGCACGGTGTCGCGCCGGTGCGGCCGCGGGCGCTACCGCCCGCCCAGCTCCCGCCGTACGTACTCGCGCCAGCGCTCGGTGAGCTGGTCCATGCCGGTGCCGAGCACCTCGCGGACCACCGGGTCCATGCCGCCCCCGGACTCGCCCGCCGCCAGGTACAGCTCGACCAGCTTCTCCTCGCCCCACCGCTGCGCCACCATCCGGCACAGCAGCCAGCCGCTCTCGTAGGAGCGGGCGAGCCGGTCGGCGTCCCCGTCGAAGGCGAACTCCTCGTCCGTAGGCAGTCTGCGGGGCACCTCGCCGTCGCGGACGGCGTCGGCCAGCAGGGGGGCGATCCGGGCGGGCGACCGGTCCACTCCCCGGTAGGCGGCCCAGTCGGCGAAGCCCTCCGACAGCCACAGCGGGGTGGACTCGGTGGTGTGTTCACGGGTGGCCACATGGGTGACCTCGTGGGTCATGACGATCCGCCGCCCCTCCTCGCCCAGCAGCCAGTAGGCCTCCGGGTTGACCACGATCCGCTCGGCGGGCGCCCCGCCCCCTCCGCCCGCCTCTCCGGTGGTGACGGCGGCGATGCCGCGGTAGGAGGAGGGCGGGCCGCCCAGGAGGCCGGCCATCCGCTCCAGTGTGGCGGGGGCCTGGACCAGCACCCGGCGCGGCCAGTCGCGCGGCCAGGCCTCGCCGGCGCCGGGGACCGCGCGGTCGGCGTCGTCCGCCAGGGCGCGCAGGTCGAACTCCGGGCGGCCCACCCCCAGCACCAGGCTCCGCTCGCCGCGTACGACGGTCATCTCGCCCTGTTCCCAGAGCTGCTGGGTGCCGCGACGGCCGCCGTCACCGTCGCCGTCACCGTCACCGTCGCCGCCGTCGCCGTCGCCGTCGCCGTCGGAGGAGACGTACCAGCGGCCCTTCCGCTCGGTGAGGGTCAGGTACTCCACGTCCCGCACCGGTGCGGGGTCGTAGCCTTCGAACCGGTAGCGCAGTTCGGCCCGGACCGCGACCCGCCGGGGGCCGGCGCCCCCGTCCTCCGGAAGCGGGAAGGCGTCGTCGCCGGTGGCGGTGACGCGGTAGGACCAGTGGTCGACCGGCAGCCGCGCGAGGTTGCCGAACACCGTGCGCTGGGCGTCCCGGTAGCCGTCCGCGCGCGGATCGACGGTGGACAGGTACGCCTCGCGGTCGCCGGCGAGCACCGCCTCGGCCTGGCGGTCCAGCACCGCCTGGAACAGTCCGCGCTCCGCGGCGCCGTCCCGGTCCCGCTCCACACAGCCCGACTGGAACGCCAGCAGCCCGGCCACCAGTACGGCCGGCACCGCCGACGCCCTCCGCCACCTGTGTGTCACACCGCTGATCGTACGGTCCCGTCCCGGGGCGCGCGGAGGATCGGGCTCAGGGCCGGGGCCAGGGCCGAGGCCGGCACCGGGGACGAGGTCAGGGCCGGACCACGGCGGCGACCGGCATCATCCCGACCGGGTCGTACCGCACCCGTGCCCCAGGGCGCGGGGCGTGGACGACCTGTCCGCCGCCGACGTACATCCCCACGTGGCTGGCGTCCGACCGGTAGACGACCAGATCGCCGGGGAGGGCCCGCTCCAGCGGTACGTGCCGCCCGGCGTGCAACTGTCCCTGCGAGGTGCGCGGCAGGAAGACCCCGGCCCGGGCGTACGCCCAGGAGGTCAGGCCCGAGCAGTCGAAGGCGTGAGGGCCGGCCTGGCCCCAGGCGTACGGCGCGCCGACCGCCCCGCGGGCCGCGGCGACCGCCGCGGCGGCCCGCGACGAGGGGGCCGGCTCCATCGGCGCGCCGGGATGTCCGCCGTCGCGCGAGGCGTGCCCGCGGGCGGCGCGCTCCTCGGGCGGGAGCCGGTTGAGCAGCCGCTGTGCGGCCGCGAGTTTGCGCTGCACGGTCTCGCGGTGCTCGCCCAGGGCCGCGCGCCGGCGCCGCAGTTCGGCGAGTTTCCCGCCGGCCTCGGTGCGCTGCTGCTCCAGCGCGCGCACCGCGCCGCGGAACGCCTTGAGCTTGGCCGCCTGGCGGCTGTTGATCCGGTCGAGGGTGGCGGCCTTGGCGAGGTACTCCTCCGGCCCCTCGGACAGGAGCAGCGCGAGGGCCGGGTCGATGCCGCCGGAGCGGTACTGCGCGCTCGCCAGGGAGCCCAGGTCCCCGCGCATCCGGTTGACCCTGGCCTGGTCGCGGGCGGCCCCGTCCTGGGCCCTCTCGACCTGCTCGCGCAGGTCCTCCACGCGTTCGGAAACGGTGTTGTAGCGCTCGGTGGCCCGCTCCGCGTCGGCGTAGAGCCGGTCCACTCGCGCGCTCAGCGCGGCCGGGGCCGCGCCGTCCGCGGGGTCGGCCCCCGCCGGGGCCGCCGTCAGCACCGCCGCCGCGCCCGCGGCGGCGGACAGCGCGGTGACCCGGGTGCCCAGCCCGGACAGGCCAAAGGAGGAGGCGTGCCGGCGGGATCCGGAACGGCGGGGGGCGTGTCGGGGCGAAGGCTGCGAGACCACGGCGGAACCGCTCTCCCTTCCGCTTCGAGGACGGTGGCCGCCGACAGTAGCGGCACGGACACACTCCGTTCACGGACCGCCGCACCGCCCATCGCGCGGCGCTCCTCCCCCGGCGCGGAACCGCGGCGCGGGCCGGGACCGGTTCACAGGCAGGTCAGAGGCAGGTTGGGGCCGGGTCGGGCCCGGCCGGCGGCGGGAGGCGGAAGAGGACGGCGAAAAGCCTCCCCCGCCGGGATTCACCCGTACGGAGGAGGCTGGAAAGCGGAGGTGACAGCCGGTCAGACGCGCACGCCGAACATGAACGGCATGTTGTTGATCGACTCGTAGCGCACGTTGGCGCCGGGCTTCGGGGCGTGCAGGATCTGCCCGTTGCCCGCGTAGAGGCCGACGTGGTGCAGGTCGTTGTAGAAGAAGACCAGGTCGCCGGGGGTGAGCTGGCTCCGGGAGATGCGGGTGCCCGCGTTGGCCTGGGACTGCGAGGTGCGCGGCAGGGAGACGCCGGCCTGGCTGTAGGCCCAGGAGGTCAGCCCGGAGCAGTCGAAGGAACTCGGGCCGGTCGCGCCCCAGACGTAGGGGGAACCCAGCTTGGACTTGGCCGCGTTGAGGGCGGCCGAGGCGCGCTGCGTGGCGGAGGCCGAGCTGCCGAGGTCCACGCGGGCCGAGGAGGCGCGGTTGGCGCGCTCCTCCTGCCTGGCGAGCTCGGCGCGCTCCTCGGCGGTGAGGGTGTTCAGCAGCCGCCGGGCCTCGGCGAGCTTGCCCTGGATCTTCTTCTTCTTGTCGCCGAGTTCCTTGCGGGTGTCCTCCAGGTCCTTCAGCTTCTCGGATGCCTCCTCGCGCTGCTGCGAGAGGGTCCGCTGCTTGGCCTGGATCTTCTTCAGCGCGCCGGCCTGCTTGCTGCTGAGCTGGTCGAGCGCGGAGGCCTTGGCCAGGTAGCTGTCCGGGTCGGAGGAGAGGAACAGCTGCAGGGAGGGGTCGAGGCCGCCGCTGCGGTACTGGGCCGTGGCCATCGAACCGAGGCTGTCGCGCAGGTCGTTCAGCTCCCCCTGACCGCTTGCGACGCTGTCCTGGAGGTTGCCGACCTGCTTCTGCAGCTTCTCCTGCTTCTCCTTCGCGCCGTTGTACTTCTCCGTGGCGTGCTCGGCCTCTTCGTAGAGCTTGTCGACCTTGGCCTTGACCTCGTCCTTGGTCGGCTTGGGGTCGGCCTGGGCCGTCTGGGATGTCAGTGCGACCGCCGCCGCTGCGGTCGCGGTGAGCACGGTCACACGTGCGCGGTTCGGCTGCTTGGGTCGACGGTGGGACGCCACTGGGGCGAGCTCCTTCTTCCTCAGCCGCCTGCCGGGAGTGACCGGGGCCACCCGGCTCCGCGATGAGCGCCGCGGATTCGGCGGTTCCTCCGCTGTCACCCCGGTTGGGTGATCAACTGCGCAGAGGTTCGGGCCAGACACTAGCCATGCGGGGTGATCGCTTCAAATCCTCATAGGAAAAATCTCGCCCGTCGGCCACATCCTTTACCATCGCTCCACCGTGGGCTACCGCGGCCTGACGCTGAGTGCCGCTCTCGGCGGACATTCCGGGCACGTGCGGGAAGATGACGCGGCGTCGGACACGGCACCGGGCGGTACACCGGGCGGGTGCGGCTCAGGTGCGGCCGAGCCTGCGCAGCAGCAGCACCGACGCCACCGGGCGGGCTCCGGCCGCCGCCACCCCGTCGGCCACCTCGCGGTCGGCGGAGACGACGACCACCGGACGGCCGGGCGGCTCCGCTCGCACCAGACGCCGGATCAGCTCGTCGGCGGTCTGCCCGGGTTTGCTGAACAGCACCCGCACCCCCCGCGGCGGCGCCAGCAGCACCGGAGCCGCCAGCTCCGCCCCGTCGAAGACACAGGTCACCTCGGCGCCGGTCTGGGCCGCCAGCCCCGCCAGTCCGCCCAGCAGCCGCAGCCGCTGCTTCTCCAGGGGCAGCGACGGATAGCCGGTCTTGGTGACGTTGTAGCCGTCCACCACCAGATGCGCCTGAGGCAGTGCCAGCAACTGGTCCAGCAGCGCGGGGTCCTCCTCGGACAGGGCGCGCCGGGCGATGTCCTTCGGTGTCATCCGGCCCGGCTCGACCGCGTCCACGGTCTCGGCCGGACGGTGTGTGAGAGGCGGCAGGGCGAGTTCGCGCCGCAGCCCCTGGGCGGCGTCCAGCACCGTGTCCAGCAGCAGCCGCAGGCGCATGTCCTCCACACTGCGCCCCTCGCGCACCGCGCGGCGGCCGGCCTCCAGGGCCGCCTCCGCCTCCGCCAGCCGCGACCGCAGCCGACGCGCCTCGCTCTCGGCCGCGGCCTTCTCCGCGGCGGCCGCGGCCCGCGCCTCCTCCAGTTCGGCCCGCGCCTTGCGCACCGCCGCCTCGCCGCGCTTGACGTCGCTGAGCGCGCTGCGCAGCCTGCGGTGCAGGGAGTCGGTCTCCTTGCGGGCGGCGTCCAGTTCCGCGCGGAGCCCCTCGGTGTGGGCGCGCTCGGCGGCCCGGGCCTGCGCCAGTTCCTCACGGAGCCGGGCCAGTTCCCGCTCCGCCTCCTCTCCGGCGCGTTCGGCCTGCGTCCGCTGGGCCTCCTCGGTCGCGGCGGTGACGAGCTTGGCCCAGCCCTGAGGCCGCAGCACATAGGCGACCGCGGCCACGTCCACGGGATCGGCGGCGGCCGGGAACGTACCGCCCCGGACGGAGGCGGCCAGTTCCGGCAGCGCCTCGCACAGCCGGTCGGCGATGCGCTGCCGGAAGGCCGGATCGCTCTCCAGAGCGGCGGCCATCGCGTTGCCCGCGAACCGGACCCGCCGCTGGGGGGTGAAACGGGCGTACTGCCGCAGGGGGACGGGGAGTTCGGCGACGGTGAGGCCACCGAGCGCGTCACCCGTCAGCGCCACCACCCGGCGGCGCACCTTCTCGGGCAGCGGGCGGTCGAGCGCCTCCTCGCCGGGCTCATCCGGTCCGCGCTCACCACCCGTCCGTTCCACCACGGTTCACACCTGCCCGTCGTCACACCTGCGCGCCGGAGCTGGGGCGGTCCACCAGCTCGACCTGGTCCACCGCGTTGCACCAGCGACAGCGCACCGACTCGATCGTCTCACTGAGCACCTCGCGCTCCTCGACCCTCGGTTCCCCGGCCAGGTCCAGATGGACGTACTCCACCACCTTGCTGGAGCGCGTCACATCGAAGCGGGTGAGGTTGCCGCACATCGTGCAGCGCCACCGCGATCCTTCGTTCGGTCGGGGAACCGGCATCATCCTGTCCTCTCCTCGGTCTTCCCGCGCCGCCGGCGCCGGCGGCGCGTCCACTGCCGCGTCTTCCTTCGGTCCTGCCGTCGTCCTGCCTTCGGTCCTGCCGTCGTGCTGCCGCTCCGCCGTGTTCCGGCGTTCTCCGGTACCCGGGTGCCCCGGACCCCGGAAGATGCTCGCGTGGTGCGTGTACCCCGGGCGCCCGGCCGGGGGTATCCCCGCAACCCTACGGCCTGGCGGCCACCGGGCGCGCCGCGGCGGGGGCCCGTATCCGGACCGGTACCGTCCGCGGAACCGGTCCGCCCCCTGTCCCCCGCGCCCGTGGGCCCGCCGCGGGCGGCGGCTACAGTGAGCGGGCCAGTTCCGCCTGTGGTGGGACCACGAGAGCGAAAGGCCCGCCGAGGCGCCGCCGCGGCCCCTCCCCCGAAGAAGGGAAAACCGTGATCACCTCGATCGTGCTCATCAGGACCAGCACCGACCGCATCCCGGAGAT
This sequence comes from Streptomyces mangrovi, assembly GCF_900114215.1. Classification (GTDB taxonomy): domain Bacteria; phylum Actinomycetota; class Actinomycetes; order Streptomycetales; family Streptomycetaceae; genus Streptomyces; species Streptomyces barkulensis. The sequence continues at coordinate 320,522 of NZ_FOSG01000003.1, forward strand.
CGCCGAGCAGATCGCCGCGCTGGAGGGGGTCAGCGAGGTCTACTCGGTGACCGGCGCCCACGACCTGATCGCCATGGTGCGCGTGGCCCGGCACGACGATCTCGCGGAGGTCATCCCGGGCCGCATCAGCAAGGTCCCCGGTGTGGAGTCCACCGAGACCCACATCGCCTTCCGGACCTACTCCCAGCACGACCTGGAGGCCGCCTTCGCCATCGGGCTCGATTCCTGAGACCCGCGGGCCGCAGGGAGCCCGTACGGCCCCGTACGGGCTCCCTGCGGGCTCACGCCGTCCCGCGCTCCGGGGGCCGGGGGACGGCCTCAGGCGTTGCTGGCCGCCACCCAGCGGTCCAGCGCCGCCCTGGCCGCGCCGGAGTCGATGGAGTGGGCGGCCCGCTCCATGCCCGCGGCGATCTGCTCGGTCAGCGGCGCCCCGGTGGGCTCCAGGGCGGCCAGCGCGGCCGCGGAGTTCAGCAGGACGGCGTCCCGCACCGGCCCCCTCTCCCCCTCCAGCAGCCGCCGGGCCACGTCCGCGTTGTGGGCGGCGTCCGCACCGCGCAGCGCCTCCAGCGGGACCAGGGAGACGCCGACGTCACGCGGGTCGAAGGTCTCGGTGCGGACCTCGCCGCCCCGGACCACCCACACCGTCGAGGTGCCCGTCACCGTCAGCTCGTCCAGGCCGTCGTCGCCGCGGAAGACCAGCGCGGACGTCCCCCGCTCGGCGAGCACACCCGCCATGATCGGCGCCATCCGGGCATCGGCGACACCGGTGGCCTGGGCCTTCACCCGGGCCGGGTTGGTCAGGGGGCCGAGGAAGTTGAAGGTGGTCGCGACGCCCAGCTCCTTGCGGGCCGCGGCCACATGGCGCAGCGCGGGGTGGAACCTCACCGCGAAGCAGAAGGTGATCCCGGCCTCGCCCGCGACCTCGGCGACCCGCTCGGGGGTGAGGTCCAGGTTGACGCCCAGCTTCTCCAGGACGTCCGAGGAGCCGGACGCGCTGGAGGCCGCGCGGTTGCCGTGCTTGACGACGCGCACGCCCGTCCCGGCCACCACGATCGCGGACATCGTCGAGATGTTGACCGTTCTGGCCCGGTCGCCGCCGGTGCCGACGATGTCGACGGACGGGCCGGGCACCTCGATCACGTTGGCGTGCCCGTACATCGCGCGGACCAGTCCGGTGACCTCGTCGACCGTCTCGCCCTTGGCGCGCAGCGCCACCGCGAACCCGGCGATCTGGGCGTCGGTCGCCTCGCCGCGCATGATCTGGTCCATCGCCCAGGCGGTGCTCCCGGCCGGCAGGTCCTCGCCGGCCAGCAGGGCGCTCAGCACGTCCGGCCAGGTGCGCGCCGCCACGGTGTCGCCTCCGGTGGTCGTAGCAGCGCTCATGGGAATCACTCCTGGCGTGGTCGGATGCGAAGGCGGCCGGATCGGCTCGGCGGCCCGCGGCCAGCCTAACGGCGCGCCGCGGCGTCCACGGCCGCTGCCCGCAGTCCGGACAGCCCCGGGAACGCCGAGGGCCCCGGCCCTCCCGGGGGAGGACCGGGGCCCGGGGTGTGGCGACACCCGCTACCGGACTCGGCGGCCGTGGATCAGTGGCCGTGGCTGTGGCCGCTGGTGAGCTCCTTGAACTCCTCCGCGGTCGGCTTGGGGATCTGGCTGCCCTCCCCGTAGTAGCCCCGGCTGAGCCTGGCGCGGAGCTTCTGGACGGGACCGACCTTGCGCCGCACGCCGTTCTCGTCCGTCTCCGGGCCGATCTCCAGCGGCTCGTACTGCTCGTGCGCGGTGAGGGTGTGCAGCTGCTCCCGGGAGAGCGGCTCGTGCACCTCGACGAACTCACCGTGCGGCAGCCGCTTGATGATGCCGCTCTCGCGGCCGTGCAGCACCTTCTCGCGGTCGCGCCGCTGCAGACCCAGGCAGATCCGCTTGGTGACGATGAAGACGACCACGGGCACCACGAAGAAGCCGATCCGGACGAACCAGGTGATGGCGTTGATCGACAGGTTGAAGTGGGTCGCCCACAGGTCGTTGCCGCCACCGACCAGCAGCAGGAAGTACAGGCTGATCCAGGCCGCGCCGAACGCGGTGCGTGTCGGGGCGTTGCGCGGGCGGTCCAGGATGTGGTGCTCGCGCTTGTCGCCGGTGATCCAGGACTCGATGAACGGGTACACCGCGATCGAGGTGAGGACCAGCGGGAAGATGACCACCAGCGGGATGGCCACGCCCAGGTTGAGGGTGTAGCCGCCGGGCAGCACCATCTCCCACGCGGGCATCGCGCGGATCAGCCCCTCGGAGAAGCCCATGTACCAGTCGGGCTGCGCGTTGGTGGACACCTGGTCCGGCCGGTACGGGCCCAGCACCCAGATCGGGTTGATGGTGAACGTCGCGGCGATGACCGAGATGACACCGAAGACCAGGAAGAAGAAGCCTCCGGCCTTGGCCATGTAGACCGGCAGCAGCGGCATGCCGACGACGTTCTTCTCGGTCCGTCCGGGACCGGCGAACTGGGTGTGCTTGTGGTAGAAGACCAGGATCAGGTGGGCCACCACCAGGCCCAGCATGATGCCGGGCAGCAGCAGGACGTGGGCCACGAAGAACCGCGGGATGATGTCCGTTCCCGGGAACTCACCGCCGAAGAGGAAGAAGGCGATGTAGGTGCCGACCACCGGCACGGACAGGACCGCGCCCTCCATGAACCGGACGCCGGTGCCCGAGAGCAGGTCGTCCGGCAGGGAGTAGCCGGTGAAGCCGGTGAACATGCCCAGCACCAGCAGCAGGAAGCCGAACAGCCAGTTGATCTCGCGCGGCTTGCGGAACGCGCCGGTGAAGAAGACGCGCATCATGTGGACGAACATGCCCACCAGGAACACCAGCGCGGCCCAGTGGTGGATCTGCCGCATGAGCAGACCGCCGCGGACGTCGAAGCTGATGTCCAGGGTCGAGGCGTACGCCTGCGACATGTGCACACCCTGCATGGGCACGTAGGCGCCGTGGTACTCCACCTCGCCCATGCTCGGGTTGAAGAACAGCGTCAGGTAGACACCGGTCAGGATGATGATGATGAAGCTGTAGAGGCAGATCTCTCCGAGCATGAAGGACCAGTGGTCCGGGAAGATCTTCCGCATGTTGGCCTTGGCCAGGCTGTAGATGCCCAGCCGGCCGTCGGCCCAGTCCGCGACCCGCTCGCCGGCGGGCGCCTTGCCCCGGCGCTTCGGGGCGTCGCCTGCAGTACTCATCCGCGCTCCCAGAAGCTCGGGCCGACGGGCTCCGCGAAGTCGCCCTGCGCCTCGAGGTAGCCGTCTTCGTTGACACTGATCCGCAGCTGCGGCAGGGGGTGGCCGGCCGGGCCGAAGATCACACGCGCGCCGTCGGCCAGGTCGAACGTCGACTGGTGGCACGGGCACAGCACGTGGTGGGTCTGCTGCTCGTACAGGGTGACCGGGCAGCCGACGTGGGTGCAGATCCTGGAGTAGGCCACGATGCCCTCGTGGGACCAGTCCAGCTCCTGCTTGTCCTTGATGTCCTTCGGCTCCAGGCGCACCAGCATCACCGCGGCCTTGGCGATCTCCGCCATGAACTCGTGGGTGCCCTCCTCCAGGCCCTCGGGCTTGGCGAAGACCAGGGAGCCGACGGTGATGTCCTCGGGACGCAGCGGCTCGTCGGTGTTCTGGTTGACCAGCAGCTTGCCCCGCTCCCAGGCGGTGTGGCGCAGCTTGTCCTCGGGCAGCGGGCCGAGGTCGCGCAGCAGCACCACGCCGGACAGCGGCACCACGGCCAGCGCGCCGAACATGGTGTTGCGGATCAGCTTGCGGCGGCCGAGCTGCGACTCCTTGGCGCCCTGGCCGAAGTCGGCGAGGACCTGCGTACGGGTCGGCTCGTCCGCCTCGATCGGGTGGCGCTCGCCGATCAGCTCGTGGTCCGACATCAGCGTGCGGGCCCAGTGGACCGCGCCGGCGCCGATGCAGAACAGGGCGATGCCCAGCGTCATGCCCAGCGAGAAGTTCAGGGCGCTGATCTCGCCGAGCGGCCAGATGAAGACGTACTGGTCGATCGGGAAGATCACATAGGAGGCGATGAAGCCGATGGTGGCCAGGATCGAGACCGTGAACAGCAGGGCGACGGTGCGCTCGGAACGCTTGGCGGCCCGCTCGTCGATGTCCTGGACACGCGGCTCGTGGGGCGGCAGCCCGGGGTCGGCGAACGGGTTCTCCGCCCTGGCCGCCTCGCCGTGGGCGCCCTCGCGCCCTGCCGGCAGGTTCTCGTCTGGCACGTCGTGGGATCCGGTGTGGCTACTCATGACTTCCTGGCCTTGGCGGTACGCGCCGCGACCCACACGGCGACGCCGATCAGAAGAGCGAGGACGATCGTCCACGCGAACATGCCTTCGGCGACCGGGCCGAAACCGCCCAGCTTGAAGCCGCCGGGGGACTTCTCGTCCTCGCCCTGGACGTCGTTGACGTAGGCGATGATCTCCCTCTTCTCCTTCTCCGGCAGCACCGAGTCGGGGAAGGCGGGCATGTTCTGCGGGCCGGTCAGCATCGCCTCGTAGATGTGCTTGTCGGAGACACCGTCGAGCGAGGGAGCGTACTTGCCGTTGGTGAGGGCGCCGCCCTCACCGGTGAAGTTGTGGCACTGCGCGCAGTTGGTGCGGAACAGTTCGCCGCCCGCGGCGCTGTCCGCGCCCGCGGGGTCGTACTGCTCCTCGGTCGGGATGCTCGGACCGGGGCCCAGCGAGGCGACGTACGCCGCGAGCTGGTCGATCTGCGCCTGCGTGTAGACCTGCGGCTTCTTGGGCGCCTGGGCGCCCGGGGACTGGGCCGGCATGCGGCCGGTGCCCACCTGGAAGTCCACGGCCGCGGCGCCGACGCCCACGAGGCTGGGACCGTCACTCGTGCCCTGGCCACCGGTTCCGTGGCAACTGGAGCAGCCGGTGGCGTAGAGCTTCTCGCCCTCCTCGATGGCGAGAGACTGCGAGGACGCGGCCGATGTGTCGGCCTTCGCCTCGTCCGCGGGGGCGAACGCGGCGTACAGCCCCCCGGTGGCCGCCAGCGCGAAGAGTAGGACGACGAGCGCCGCCAGCGGATGGCGCCGTCGTGCGGAGAGCTTTTTCACGGATTACCCCGGTGTCAGGATCTTCTGCGTCGATGCTTCTGGCTGTACTGCCTGATCACTTGATCAGGTAGATGGTGGCGAAGAGGCCGATCCAGACGACATCGACGAAGTGCCAGTAATAGGACACCACGATGGCCGCGGTGGCCTGGTGGTGCGTGAAGCGCCGTGCCATGTACGTCCTGCCGAGGACGAACAGGAAGGCGATCAGGCCGCCCGTCACGTGGAGGCCGTGGAAGCCGGTGGTCAGGTAGAACGCCGACCCGTACGGCCCCGAGGAGATGGAGACGCCCTCGTGGACCAGCTCGGTGTACTCGAAGACCTGGCCGCCGATGAAGATCGCACCCATGATGAACGTGATCACGAACCACAGGCGCAGCCTCTTCACGTCACCGCGCTCGGCCGCGAAGACGCCGAGCTGGCAGGTCAGGGAGGAGAGCACCAGAATCGTGGTGTTCGTCGCCGCGAACGGGAGGTTCAGGATGTCCGCCCGTTCCGTCCAGTATTCGGCTCCCGTCACCGACCGGAGGGTGAAGTACATCGCGAAGAGGGCCGCGAAGAACATCAGCTCGGAACTCAACCAGATGATGGTCCCGACGCTGGTGAGGTTCGGCCTGTTGACCGACGGGTGCGCGTGCCCGGTATCTACTGCTGTTGCTGTCGCCACGCCGACATTATGTCGGTCGCTTATCCGGCCCTCACCTCGGGGGGTCCTGTTCGGTGTGTCAACCGCCCATGTCCTGCTCAGACGGCCCATCCCCGGGCCTTCCGGATCCCTGACGCGACAGGCCGGGACGGAGTAGCATCCGCCAACGACGGCATACGCGGCCCGCAGGTCCGTGGCTCCACGGGCCCGTGGACCTCTGAGCCACCCCGAGCCACCCCGAGACGCCCCCGAGGGACGTCCCCGAGGACACGGAGGAACCATGCAGCCGACCGCCACGGTGCTGGTCTACAGCGACGACGCCAACACCCGCGAGCAGGTGCGGCTGGCCGCCGGGCGCCGACCGGCCGCCGACGTGCCGCCGGTCGAGTACGTGGAGTGCGCCACGCTTCCCGCCGTGCTCACCGCCCTGGAGGAGGGCGGCATCGACGTCTGCGTCCTGGACGGCGAGGCGGTGCCCGCCGGCGGGATGGGCGTGTGCCGCCAGATCAAGGACGAGATCTTCGACTGCCCGCCCGTCCTGCTGCTGATCGGCCGCCCGCAGGACGCCTGGCTGGCGACCTGGAGCCGGGCGGAGGCCGCCGTTCCGCACCCGGTGGACCCGGTGCTCCTGGCCGACGCCCTGGCCGGACTGCTGCGCCGCGACACGCACGCGGCCGCCTGAGAGTCCGCCCGCGGGCGAAGGGCCGCCGCCGGCACCCGGGGTGTCGGCGGCGGCCCTTGCCTCTTTCGGGTGAGCTCTGCTCCTTCCGGGTCATTCCAGGTCCTTCCGGGCTCCCTGGGCCCCGGGCCCCCGGGTCCTTCCGGCCGGTCAGCTCAGGGCGCTGCCCTCGCGCCACTGCTCCCAGGAGAGGTTCCAGTCGCCGAGGCCGTTGCCGAAGGCCGGCATCCTCGGCCCGTCCCCTCCCACATGCCGGACGATGTCGCCCCGGCGGACGTTGTCGAAGAACCATCGGGCGTTCTCGGTACTCATGCCCGTGCAGCCGTGGCTGACGTTCTCCCTGCCGTGGTGCGCCGCCGACCAGGGCGCGGCGTGGACGAACTCACCGCTGTCGGTGAGCCGCACGGCCCACTGGACGTTCAGGTCGTAGGACTCGGCGCTCCCCGCCGGGATGCCGATGCTGGTGCCGGTCATGCGTACGGCGGCCTGCCGGCCGAGCACCACCTTGACGCCCTCGCGGGTGCGGAACCCCGGCTTGCCGGTGGTGACCGGGACGGTCCGGACGACCTCGCCGTTCTTCCGGACGGTCATCTCCGTCTCGTCGATGTCGACGACGGCCTCGACGCGGTCGCCGGTCCTGATGCGCACCGGCTCCGCCTTCCCGCCGCGCAGCCCGTCCCTGATCCACACGCCCTCCAGGCTGCCGCGCACCTCGACGGTGGCGTGCGCGGGCCAGTAGGAGCGCGGGCGGTAGTGGAGCGTGTGGTCGTCCATCCAGCGCCAGGAGCCCTCCACGGCGGGCGAGGAGCGGACCGTCAGCGCGCGTTCCACGATCGCGCGCTGCCGGACGTCCTTGACCGGCCTGCTGAGTTCGGCGGTGATGGGCTGGCCGACACCGTAGGTGCCGCTGTCCGGCCCGAGGTCCACCTCCAGCCTCCTGCCACCGGTCGCCGGCCGGGTGGTGACTTCGGCGGTGCGGCGGCCCGGGGAGCCGTCGCCGCGCTCGGTGCTGACGACGACGGTGTAGCGCATGGCACCGGCCGGCGGGGTGTCGCTGCGCCAGCGGGTTCCGTCGGCGGTCAACGCGCCCTCCAGGCGGCGGCCCGCCGTGTCGACCGCGCGGACGTCCGTGATGCGGTTGCCGTCGCGGGCGGTGATCTCCAGGGGCTGGTCCGGGTCCGCGGCACGGCCTTTCCCGCCGGTGTTCAGCGAGACGTGCGCGGTGGCGTCGTAGGGGGCCGCGTCCTGAGGCCGCTCACCGCTGCTGCATGCGGTGGGTCCCACCGCGAGCGGCGCGAGTATCAGGAAGCAGATCATTGCCGTCCTGCGTGATCCACGACTCATGCTGCCACGGTAGGAACGCTGCTCGGAACGGACGAGCCGGATACGTACGAACGGGTCATCTCCGGAGTGTGTCCGGAGATGACCCGTTCGTAAGGGGGTAGGGCTACTGGTTCCCTACCGGTTCACTGGTTCTGGTTCTCACCGTGGTAGTACTCGAGGACCCAGCCGAACAGACCGATGACCAGCAGCGGCGCGGAGATGTAGACCAGCCACCAGCCGATGGCCACGCCGAGGAAGGCGAACGCCCCGCCCACGGCCAGAACGAGCGGCTGCCAGCTGTGCGGGCTGAAGAAACCCAGCTCGCCGGCGTCGTCGGCGACGTCCGCGTCCTTGTTGTCCTGCGCCCCGGTGTCCACCCGCCGGGCGGTGAAGGCCAGGTAGTAGCCGACCATGATCGACAGGCCGAAGGCCATGAAGAGCGCGGTGGTACCGACCGGCTCCTTGGCCCAGAAGCCGTAGATGACGGCGACGGCCAGGATGAAGACCGACAGCCAGATGAACATGCGTCCCTGGATCTTCACTTGCCGGCCTCCTTGGCACCGGAGAGGGCCGGGCCCTCGGGACCCCCGGTGTTCTCGAGCTGGTCGAGGGCCGCGATCTCCGGGTGGTGCAGGTCGAACGCCGGGGACTCGGAGCGGATCCGCGGCAGGGAGACGAAGTTGTGCCGCGGCGGCGGGCAGGAGGTCGCCCACTCCAGCGAGCGGCCGTAGCCCCACGGGTCGTCCACGGTGATCTTCGGCGCGTACTTCGCCGTCTTCCAGACGTTGTAGAAGAACGGCAGGATCGACATGCCCAGCAGGAACGAGCTGATCGTCGAGAAGGTGTTCAGCGCGGTGTAGCCGTCGGCCGCCAGGTAGTCGGAGTACCGGCGCGGCATGCCCTCCGCGCCCAGCCAGTGCTGGACCAGGAAGGTGCCGTGGAAGCCGATGAACAGCGTCCAGAAGGTGATCTTGCCGAGCCGCTCGTCGAGCATCTTGCCGGTGAACTTCGGCCACCAGAAGTGGAAGCCGGCGAACATCGCGAAGACGACCGTGCCGAAGACCACGTAGTGGAAGTGCGCCACCACGAAGTAGCTGTCGGAGACGTGGAAGTCCAGCGGCGGGGAGGCCAGCAGGACACCGGTCAGACCGCCGAAGAGGAAGGTGACCAGGAAGCCGATCGTCCACAGCATCGGCGTCTCGAAGCTCAGCGAGCCCTTCCACATCGTGCCCAGCCAGTTGAAGAACTTCACGCCGGTGGGCACCGCGATCAGGAACGTCATGAAGGCGAAGAACGGCAGCAGCACACCGCCGGTGACGTACATGTGGTGCGCCCACACGGTGATCGACAGACCCGCGATCGCGATCGTCGCGCCCACCAGACCGATGTAGCCGAAGATCGGCTTGCGGCTGAAGACCGGGATGACCTCGGAGACGATGCCGAAGAACGGCAGCGCGATGATGTAGACCTCGGGGTGGCCGAAGAACCAGAACAGGTGCTGCCACAGCAGCGCCCCGCCGTTGGACGGGTCGAAGATGTGCGACCCGAACACCCGGTCCGACTCCAGCGCGAACAGCGCCGCCGCCAGCACCGGGAAGGCCAGCAGGACCAGCACACCGGTCAGCAGCACGTTCCAGGTGAAGATCGGCATCCGGAACATCGTCATGCCGGGCGCGCGCATGCAGATGATCGTGGTGATGAAGTTGACCGCGCCCAGGATCGTGCCGAAACCGGAGAAGGTCAGACCCATGATCCACATGTCGCCGCCGACACCGGGGCTGTGGACCACGTCGCTCAGCGGGGTGTAGGCGAACCAGCCGAAGCTCGCGGCGCCGTCGGGGGTCAGGAAGCCGCCCACCGCGATCAGCGAGCCGAAGAGGTAGAGCCAGTAGGCGAACATGTTCAGCCGCGGGAACGCCACGTCGGGCGCGCCGATCTGCAGCGGCATGATCCAGTTCGCGAAGCCGGCGAACAGCGGGGTGGCGAACATCAGCAGCATGATCGTGCCATGCATGGTGAACGCCTGGTTGAACTGCTCGTTCGACATGACCTGCAGGCCCGGACGGGCCAGCTCGGCACGCATGACCAGTGCCAGCACGCCGCCGACGCAGAAGAAGAAGAACGAGGTGACCAGGTAGAGCGTGCCGATCGTCTTGTGGTCGGTGGTGGTCAGCCACTGGATCACACGGTTGCCGCGCCGGTCGCGGCGCAGGGACGCGGGGGTCGCCGCCGGCTGATCCGACGTCGCGGCGGCACCCCGGGATTCGTTGAGGATGCTCACGGGTTACTGGCCTTCTCGCTCTTGGCGGGCTCCGCCCGCCGGGATGTAGCCGGTCTGGCCCTTCTCCGCCAGTTCCTCCAGGTGCTGCTGGTAGCGCTCCGGGGAGACGACCTTCACGTTGAACAGCATCCGGGCGTGGTCGACGCCGCACAGCTCGGCGCACTTGCCCAGGAAGGTGCCCTCCTTCTCGGGGGTCACCTCGAACTGGTTGGTGTGACCGGGGATGACGTCCTGCTTGAACAGGAACGGCACGACCCAGAAGGAGTGGATGACGTCGCGCGAGGTCAGGATGAACCGGACCTTCTCGCCCTTGGGCAGCCACAGGGTCGGGCCGGGGTTGCCGGTCTGGGGGTTCTTGTCGGCCGGCGTGCCCGCCACGTAGACGCCCTCGGCGCCCTCGGGGACGGCCTCGAGCATGTCGGCGGGGATGCCGGAGAGCTCGTCGGCGTCCGTGTTGGACGTGGAGGTGTCGCCGTCCACGTCCTCCAGGTAGTTGAAGCCCCAGCTCCACTGGTAGCCGACCACGTTGATCACGTGGTCCGGCTTCTCGGAAAGCTCCAGGAGCTTGGTCTCGTCACGGGCCGTGAAGTAGAAGAGCACCGAGATGATGATGAGCGGAACCACCGTGTACAAGGCCTCGATGGGCATGTTGTACCGGGTCTGCGGAGGTACCTCGACCTTGGTCCTGGTGCGCCGGTAGACGATGACGCACCACAGGATCAGGCCCCACACCAGGACGCCCACCGCGAGCGCCGCCGCCCACGAGCCCTGCCACAGGGAGAGGATCCGCGGCGCCTCCTCCGTGACCGGGGTGGGCATGCCGAGGCGGGGGAAGTCCTTGTATGTGCAACCGGTGGCGGTCGCCAGGACCACGCCCGCAGCAAGCGCCTGCGGCAGCCTCCGCCGCATCGGGCGCCGCGCCATGGGGGTACCGCCCACGCCCGCAGGGCGGTGGGGGAGGTCGGAGCCGTTGGGACTCACGTAGCGCCTTCCCGAGAGTCTCGCCCGCTCGGCCCGGGCTCGGCCGTGTGTGGTCGGGCGCAGGCCCTGGCGCGGGCAGGGGTTTGGATGTTTATGCGGACCAAACCCTACTGGACGCTATTTGGGGTCGCGCGGGGAGGGTGCCCAACGCGCCGCGCGGCCCTCCGATGGGGTGGAATCGGGGCTGGGACAGGGCGGGAACGGGCAGGGCTGGGACAGGGCGGGAACGGGCAGGGCCGGGACAGGGCGGGAACGGAACGACCGCCTCCGCGGTCCGCACGGTGCGGCGGCCGCGTTAGCGTGCCGGTGTGCCCTACTTCGACGCAGCCTCCTCACTCCCCCTCCACCCCGTCGCCCGCCAGGCGCTGCTCGCCGCGCTCGACGAGGGCTGGGCCGACCCCACCCGGCTGCACCGCGAGGGCCGGCGGGCCCGGCTGCTGCTGGACGCGGCGCGCGAGGCGGCGTCCGAGGCGGTGGGATGCCGCTCGGACGAGCTGGTCTTCACCCCGTCGGGCACCCGCTCCCTGCACACCGGCATCGCGGGCGCGCTCGCCGGGAGGCGGCGGGCCGGACGTGCCCTGGTGGTCTCCGCCGTGGAGCACTCGGCCGTGCTCCACGCCGCCGAGGCCCATGAGGCGGGCGGCGGGACGGTGGTGCGGGTGCCGGTGGACCGCACGGGGCGGGTGGAGGCGGCGGCCTTCGGCGCGGCGCTGCGGGAGAGCCGCTCCCCGGAGGGCGGGACCGCACTGGCCTGCCTGCAGTCCGCCAACCACGAGGTGGGCACCGAGCAGCCGGTGGAGGAGGTGGCCGAAGCCTGCGCCGGGGCCGGGGTGCCGCTGCTGGTGGACGCCGCCCAGTCGCTGGCGTGGGGCCCGGTGCCCGGGCGGTGGTCCCTGCTGGCGGCCAGCGCGCACAAGTGGGGCGGGCCTGGCGGGGTCGGTCTGCTGGCGGTGCGCAAGGGGGTGCGGTTCGCCCCGCCGCCCCCGGCGGACGAGCGGGAGTCGGGTCGCTCCCCCGGCTTCGCCGACCTCCCCGCGATCGTCGCGGCGGCGGCCTCGCTGCGGGCGGTACGGGCGGAGGCGGACGCCGAGGCTGCCCGGCTGCGCGCCCTGGTGGACCGCGTACGCGCCGAGGTACCCGCGCTGGTGCCGGACGTGGAGGTGGTGGGCGATCCGGTGCGCCGGCTGCCGCACGTGGTGACCTTCTCCTGTCTGTACGTGGACGGCGAGGCGCTGCTCCACGCCCTGGACCGGGCGGGGTTCTCGGTCTCCTCCGGCTCCTCGTGCACCTCCAGCACGCTGGTCCCCAGTCATGTGCTGCGCGCGATGGGGGTGCTCTCGGAGGGCAACGTCCGGGTGTCGCTGCCGCCGGGCACGGCCGGGGCGGACGTCGACGCCTTCCTGGCGGTGCTGCCGGAGGCGGTGCGGGAGGTGCGCGACCGGCTCCGGGCCCCGGCCGCCGCCGTGTCCGCCCCGGCCGCGGCGGACGGGGCGGACGCGGCGGACACGGCGGACACGGCGGACACGGCGGACACGGCGGACACGGCGGACACGGCGGACACGGCGGACGGCGGGGAGAACGACGGGCCGGAGGCCGCGGACCCCGGCCGGGAGGCGGCGCTCACCGTCGATTCCCGGGGCAAGCGGTGCCCGATCCCGGTGATCGAGCTGGCGAAGGTGATCGACCGGGTGCCGGTGGGCGGCACGGTCCTGCTGCTCGCCGACGACGAGGCGGCCCGGCTGGACGTCCCGGCCTGGTGCGAGATGCGCGGCCACGAGTACCTGGGCGTGCGGGGCCACGCCCACCGGGTGCGCCGCACCGCCTGACGCCCTCCGCCGGGAGGCGGTGGGCGTCAGGCGGTGGGCGCCGGGGCACGCGTGTTCAGGACAGGCAGGCCCGCACCTCGGCCGCGGCGTCCTCGCCGTAGGTCTTGGTGAAGCGCTCCAGGAAGTGGGAGCGCTTCAGCTCGTACTCCTGGGTGCCCAGCGTCTCGATCACCAGCGTGGCGAGCATGCAGCCGAGCTGTGCGGCGCGCTCCAGTCCCAGGTCCCAGGCCAGGCCCGACAGGAAACCGGCGCGGAAGGCGTCGCCGACGCCCGTCGGATCGACCTTGGCCTCCTCATCGGGGCAGGGGACGGTGAGGGTCTCGCGGCCCGCCCGCTCGATGCGGACCCCCTTGGAGCCCAGTGTGGTGACCCGGGCGCCGACCCGGTCGAGGATGTCCTGCGCGCTCCAGCCGGTCTTGGACTCCACCAGCCCGGCCTCGTACTCGTTGGTGAACAGGTAGGCCGCGCCCTCGGTGAGCCCGCGGATCTCCTCCCCCTCCATCCGGGCGAGCTGCTGGGAGTAGTCGGCGGCGAAGGGGATGGAGCGGGTGCGGCACTCCTCGGTGTGGCGCATCATCGCCTCGGGGTCGTCCGCTCCGATGTGGACCAGGTCCAGCCCGCCGACCCGGTCGGCGACCGTCTTGAGCTCGATCAGCCGGGCCTCGCTCATGGCGCCGGTGTAGAAGGTGCCGATCTGGTTGTGGTCGGTGTCGGTGGTGCACACGAAGCGCGCGGTGTGCGCGATCTCGGAGATGCGCACCGACTCGGTGTCCACGCCGTGCCGCTCCAGCCAGGCGCGGTACTCCTCGAAGTCGGCGCCCGCCGCTCCCACGAGGATCGGACGCACCCCGAGCTGGCCCATGCCGAAGCTGATGTTCGCGCCGACGCCGCCGCGCCGGATGTTGAGGGTGTCGGCCAGGAAGGACAGCGACACCGTGTGGAGCCGGTCGCCGACGAGCTGGTCGGCGAAGCGGCCGGGGAAGGTCATCAGATGGTCGGTGGCGATGGAGCCGGTGACAGCGATACGCACGGCGGGCTGCTCCTGGGAGGCGGGGACTGCGGACACACCACGCTACTTCCTCGTCTCCTCCCGTCCGCCCGGAGCCTTGCGTCCCTCCCGCGGCCGTCCCGGTGGAACCGTCCGCGGCCCGCTCCCGTCACACCGGCGCACGGCTGGAAAGACAGGCACCGGGGACGCACGGTGCACGGAACCGAAGGAGCGATGCGGTGAGCGCCGACCACACCACGGAACCCACCCGAACCCGGCGACGCGGGCTGACGACCGTCTCGGTGGCCCTCGCCGTCCTGCTGGCCGGAGGCGGCGGCGCGTACTGGGCCTCGACCGCCGGGAGCGGCGGGGCCTCGGACGCGGCCGGGCACAGCGACCGGGACAGGCCCGCGCCGCTGGTCCTGGACGGCTACGGGCAGGCCCGCGCCGCCTCGCCGGAGCGCGGGATCGCGCCCGGCGAGCCCGCCCCCGGCGGCCCGGTCTACAAGGCGTCCGCTCCCCTGCCCGACGGCCCCGACTCGGCTCCGGTCTACCGGCCCGCCGGAAAGGTCGGCCGGCAGGAGGTGGCCGAGCTGGCGAAGGCGCTGGAGGTGCGCGGCGAGGTCCGCGGGGAGGGCGGCTCCTGGACGGTCGGCGGCAAGGACAGGAACCTCACCGTGGACGCCGCCTCGGGCGCCTGGTCGTTCACCGGCGCGGTGCCGCTGAAGGCCGGGGAGATCTCCGAGAAGGAGGCGAAGAGGGCGGCCCGGCCCGTCGTGGAGGCCCTCGGCCTGGAGGGCGCCGAGGTGGACGCCGGGCAGGAGCGGGGCGGACTGCGGATCGTCCGTGTCGAGCCCCGGCAGGACGGGCTGCCCGTCCACGGCTGGACGACCGAGATCGGTGTCGGCCACGAAGGCGCGCCGGCGAGCGGCAGCGGACGGGCGGTCGGGCTGACGAAGGCCGGCGGTGGCGCCGAGTACCCGGTCATGGACGCCGAGGAGACCCTGGCCGCGCTCAACGAGCGCGGCGGCCGGGTGGATCTGGGACTGAAGTGCTCCGGTCCGCCGGAGAAGGACGCCCCGAAGCCGGAGCCGGGGGGCGCCGGGCCGGGGGCCGGGGAGCCGGGAGACGTCCCGCCCGCCGACGGCGATCCTAAGCGGCCGGGCGGTGCGGGCGATCCCGAGCCCTGCGGCCCGGCCGGGGACAGGGAGCCGGTGGAGGTGACGGGGGCGGTGTTCGGGCTGTCGGCTTACTCCTCGCAGGGACGTGAACTGCTCGTCCCCTCCTGGCTGTTCGAGGTGGCGCCGGCGGGCGGGGGGACGCACACGGTGACCCACCCGGCGGTGGAGCCGGAGTTCCTGGCGCCGCCCTCCGCCGGGGACGGCGACGACTCCACCTCCGCGCCGGGCGCCCCGGGCCCGCGTCCCGAGGAGCGGATCAGGACCGCCACCCACGTCGAGGAGTACGGGCCGGGGGACCGCACGCTGACGGTCCACTTCTGGGGCGGGGTGTGCGACGAGTACAGCGCGAGCGCCGAGGAGAGCGCCGGGAAGGTGACGGTGCGGATCACCGGCGAGCCGCGGGAGCCGGGCAGGGCCTGTGTGCTGGTCGCCAAGGACATGACCGTGGAGGTGGAGCTCGACGAGCCGGTGGGCGACCGCGAGATCCTGGACGAGGAGGGCGAGCGGCTGCCCGAGGGCGCTCCGGAGGAGTGAGCGAGGGGGAACGGCACGCCGAAGGCGGCGGTCCCCCGGTCGGGGGACCGCCGCCTTCGGCGTGTCGTGTGCGCCGCGTCGGGCGGGCGGCTCAGCTGAAGGAGTCACCGCAGGCGCAGGAACCCGTGGCGTTCGGGTTGTCGATGGTGAAGCCCTGCTTCTCGATGGTGTCGACGAAGTCGATGGAGGCGCCGCCCAGGTACGGGGCGCTCATCCGGTCGGTCACGACGCGGACACCGTCGAACTCCTTGACGACGTCGCCGTCCAGCGACCGCTCGTCGAAGAAGAGCTGGTAGCGCAGGCCGGAGCAGCCGCCGGGCTGAACGGCGACGCGCAGGGCCAGGTCCTCGCGGCCCTCCTGTTCGAGCAGGCTCTTGACCTTCGCCGCGGCGGCGTCGGACAGGATGATTCCGTCAGTCGTCACAGCGGTCTCGTCCGATACGGACATCTGCTTCTCTCCCGGGTTGTACGGACTGCTCTGCCGCCTGCTCAACAGGCGGCTTCCCGGTTTCATTCCAGGCCGGGCGCGTCTTGCGTCTTTCATGCTCGCATACCCGGCGCCCGGCGGTCACTCCCGCGCGGGCGGGCGGGGGTGCGTCACATTGACGCGATCGGCATCGTCAATATGACGTGAAGGGGTTATGATAGATAGCGTCAATCCGACGAAAAGACCCGCTGAGCCGATGAAAGGGTGCGTGCCGTGAACACCGCCCCGCCTTCCGCCCCCGCCACCCCCGGGGACGCCCTGGACGTCCAGCCGACCCCGCTGGCCCTGCTCCTCCTCGGCCGCGACGCCGACCCGAGGAGCGAGCGCGGAGTGGAGTGCCCCGGCGACCTGCCCTCCCCGTCGGACCCCGGCCTGATCGAGCGCGCCCGCGCGGCCAAGGAGCGGCTGGGCGAGAAGGTCTTCGTGCTCGGCCACCACTACCAGCGCGACGAGGTCATCCAGTTCGCCGACGTCACCGGCGACTCCTTCAAGCTCGCCCGGGACGCCGCCGCCCGCCCGGAGGCGGAGTACATCGTCTTCTGCGGCGTGCACTTCATGGCCGAGTCCGCCGACATCCTCACCTCCGACCGGCAGCAGGTCGTCCTGCCCGACCTGGCGGCGGGCTGCTCCATGGCGGACATGGCCACCGCCGAGCAGGTCGCCGAGTGCTGGGACGTGCTGACCGAGGCGGGCGTCGCCGACGCCACCGTCCCGGTCTCGTACATGAACTCCTCGGCCGACATCAAGGCCTTCACCGGGCGGCACGGCGGCACCATCTGCACCTCCTCCAACGCCGGGCGGGCGCTGGACTGGGCCTTCGGGCAGGGGGAGAAGGTGCTGTTCCTGCCCGACCAGCACCTGGGCCGCAACACCGCCGTGCGGGACATGGGGATGTCCCTGGAGGACTGCGTCGTCTACAACCCGCACAAGCCGAACGGCGGTCTGACCCCCGAGGAGCTGCGGGCGGCGAAGATGATCCTGTGGCGCGGCCACTGCTCGGTGCACGGGCGCTTCACCCTGGACTCGGTCCGCGACGTGCGCGAGCGCGTCCCCGGCGTCAACGTGCTGGTGCACCCCGAGTGCCGCCACGAGGTCGTCGCGGCGGCCGATTACGTGGGTTCCACCGAGTACATCATCAAGACCCTGGAAGCGGCCCCGGCCGGCTCCAAGTGGGCGATCGGCACCGAGCTCAACCTGGTGCGCCGACTGGCGAACCGCTTCGCCCCTGGCCTGCGGCATGGGGAACCCCAGGAGGGCAAGGAGATCGTCTTCCTCGACCGGACGGTCTGCTTCTGCTCGACCATGAACCGGATCGACCTGCCCCATCTGGTGTGGGCCCTGGAGTCGCTGGCCGACGGCAAGGTCGTCAACCGCATCCAGGTCGACCCGGAGACCGAGAAGTTCGCCAAGCTGGCCCTGGAGCGGATGCTCGCCCTGCCGTGATCCCCGGGGATCGCGCCCGGGACGCGGAAGACACGTGACCGGGCGCGGCGCGGTCGGCCAGGATGGCCGTCATGCTGCTGCGCCCGGTACGCGACCGTGAGGACGACGCCCAGGCCGTGCGGTTCGTCGCGGACGCCGCCCTCCTGGCACCGCCGTCCGCCTGCGCCCCGCCGCCCGGTCACGCGCCGCTGCCCGCCGAGGCCGTCCGCCGCCCGCACCACCCCCGCCATCTGGCCCGTACCGACCCCGGCGGCTGCTGGCTGGCCGAGGACGCCGCCGGACGGCCCGTCGGGGTCGTGCTGTCCGCGCGGCGGGAGGGCACCTGGGGACTTTCGCTGCTCGCCGTGCTGCCCGAGGCGCGGGGCCGGGGCGTGGGTGGGGCCCTGCTGAAGCGCACGCTGGAGTACGGCCGCGGCTGCCTGCGCGGGATCGCCCTGGTGCCGCCCCACCCGGTCGCGGCCCGCGTCTGCCGTCGGGCGGGCCTGGAGCTGCATCCGGCCACCCGGCTGACGGGAAGGGTCTCGACCGCCTCACTGCCCGCACCCGACGGCGCGGTGGCCGAGGGCGGCCCCGGGGACCGCGACCTGATGGACTCGGTGGACCGGCGGCTGCGCGGCGGCGCCCGCGGGCCGGACCACGAGGAGCTGCCGCGCCACGCCAGGCTGCTGGTCACCGACGACTTCGCCGGCAGCGGCTACTGCTACCTCTCCGCGCGGTCCGGAGGTCCCGAAGGCCCCGAGGTCCGGGTGGAGCTGCTGGGCGCGACCTCGCGGCGGCTGGCCACCCGGCTGCTGACCGCCGCCCTGGGCGCGGCGGGTGAGGGCCGCCGGGTGCGGATCGAGGGCCTCACCGCCGAGCAGCAGTGGGCGCTGGACGTCGGGCTGGCCGCGGGGCTGGAGCCGGACACCGCGGGCTGGGTGGGGCTGCGCGGGATGCGGCCGCCGTCGCCGTACGTCCCCTCCGCCGCGTTCCCGTAGCGGGCGCCGCCGCGGAGGGCTCCCGGCCGCCTCAGGCGGGGGCGTCGGCGGGGAACAGTCCGTCCTCGCCCAGCATGGCGCGCACCTCTTCCAGCGTGGCGCCGGGCTCGGGCAGGATCAGGTCCGAGGGCTCCAGTGCGTCGTCCGGCAGCGGTGTGCCCAGCGAGCGCACGGCGTCCAGCAGGGCTTCGAGGGTGCGGCGGAAGCCCGCCTCGTCACCGTGCTCCATCTCGTGGAGCAGCTCGTCGTCCAGTGCGTTCAGGCCGGGCAGATGGCTGTCGTCCAGCCTGACCTGCCCCTCACCCATGATCCGTACGATCACGGCGACCTCCTTCCGGGCTTCCCGGAGGACGGGTGCCCGGTACGCCGGGGGTGATGCTCCCCGGCGTACCACTGCCTCTACTGCTTGTCGAAGCGCGGGGCGTCCTGGGACCGCGGCGCCTGCTGGGGCTGCTGCTGGGGCTGTGCGGCCTGCTCCTGCCCGCCCTCGATGGCCTGCCGGTCGCCGCTCGTGCCGCCCGCCAGCTCGGCCTTCATGCGCTGGAGCTCCAGCTCCACGTCGGAGCCGCCGGAGATGCGGTCCAGCTCGGCCGCGATGTCGTCCTTGGCCATCCCGCTGGAGTCGTCCAGGGCCCCGGAGGCGAGCAGTTCGTCGATCGCCCCGGCCCGGGCCTGGAGCTGTGCGGTCTTGTCCTCGGCCCGCTGGACGGCCAGGCCGACGTCGCCCATCTCCTCGGAGATGCCGGAGAAGGCCTCGCCGATGCGGGTCTGCGCCTGGGCGGCGGTGTAGGTGGCCTTGATGGTCTCCTTCTTGGTGCGGAAGGCGTCCACCTTGGCCTGGAGGCGCTGGGCGGCGAGGGTGAGCTTCTCCTCCTCGCCCTGGAGCGTCTGGTGCTGCTGCTCCAGATCGGCCACCTGCTGCTGGAGGGCGGCGCGGCGGGAGAGCGCCTCGCGCGCCAGGTCCTCGCGGCCGAGGGCGAGCGCCTTGCGGCCCTGGTCCTCGAGCTTGGAGGACTGGCCCTGGAGCTGGTTGAGCTGGAGCTCCAGCCGCTTGCGGGAGGTCGCCACGTCGGCGACCCCGCGGCGTACCTTCTGCAGCAGTTCGAGCTGCTTCTGGTACGAGTAGTCGAGTGTCTCGCGCGGATCCTCGGCCCGGTCCAGGGCCTTGTTGGTCTTCGCGCGGAAGATCATCCCCATACGCTTCATGACACCGCTCATGGGCTTCGCGCGCCCCCTTCGAAGACGGACTGAATCTCGCACACCGACAGGTCCCACCCTACGGGCCCTGCTTCCATTACCGCACTGTTCGGGCCCGGATGTGCTCCTCCTCCAGGACGATCGGCGAACGGTGTTTCTCCCGCCCAGGAAGTAGCAGGGGCCGCGGCGACCCGCCGTTGCCGGATCGTTCCCCGTGGGGGTGGGGGTCACACCTGACCGCCCCGTACTCTTGGCTGTGTGTTCCGAAGCCGTTCTCGTGATGAGCAGACCGCGTCCCCCGGCCAGGCCGCGGAGCTGACCAAGCAGCGCCGCGACCCGCAGGCCCCCAAGGGCCGCCCCACGCCCAAGCGCAGCGAGGCCGAGGCGCTGCGCCGTGCCGTGGCCAAGCCCCCGGCCGACCGCAAGGAGGCCTCCAGGCGCGCCCGCGAGGCCCGCCGCGCCGAGCTGGCGCGGCAGCGCGAGGCCCTGGCCGGCGGCGACGAGCGCTACCTGCCGGCCCGCGACCGCGGCCCGGTGCGGCGCTACGCCCGCGACTTCGTCGACGGCAAGTGGCATGTCGCGGAGTTCTTCCTGCCGCTGGCCGTGGTCATCCTGATCCTGAGCATGATGCCGTCGATGCAGGTGAAGAACGCCTCCCTGCTGCTGTGGCTGGGCGTCATCGTGATGATCGTCGTCGACTCCGTCCTCACCGGCTTCCGGCTGAGGAAGGCCCTGGCCGAGCGCTTCCCCGACGAGAACCGGCGGGGCGCGGTGGCCTACGCGCTGATGCGCACCCTCCAGATGCGCCGTATGCGGCTGCCCAAGCCGCAGATCGCCCGCGGCGAGGCCCCGCGCCGCTGACGGTGCGCGAAACCGAGCCCCTGTCCCGACGGAGCAGCGACGGACCACCGGCGGACCCATCGATGGACACAGCCGTACGACACGACGAGCACCACGCGCACCCACCGCGCGACGCCCTGCCCCCCGACGACGCCGTGGGGCAGGCGCTGGTCGCCCGGCAGCTGGACGAGCAGATCGCCTCGCGCTTCCCCGTGGGGCGGCGGCTGCGCGTCCTGGACGTGGCGCTGCGCCACGGGCTGCAGGCGCTGGCCCTGGCCCGCGCCGGGCACGAGGTGACCGGGCTGGAGTCCGACCCCGAACTGGCGGACGCCGTACGCCGGGGCCTTGAGGAGGAGCCGGCGGGCATACGGGAGCGGATGCGCGTCGTCCCGGGCGACAGCCGCAGCACCGGCGCGCACTTCCTGCCCGGCTCCTTCGACGTGGTGCTCTGCCACGGGGTACTGGCTCCCGGTGACGAGGCGGGACCGCTGCTGGCCGGGCTGGGCCGGGTGCTGGCCCCCGGCGGTCTGCTGTCGCTGCTGGTGCCCAACACCGAGGCGGCGGCCATGCGGCCGGGACTGGCCGGCGACTGGGCCGGTGCCCTGGCCCGCCTCGCCCCGCCCGGCCCGGCCGAGCGCGCACTGCGCCGCGAGGCGCTGAACGCCACCCTGGCCGGGATGAGCACTCCGGTGCACCGGTGGTACGGGGTGCGGGTCTTCACCGGTGAGGGCGGTGCCCTGCCCGGCGGCGAGGCCGGGCAGCGGCTGCTGGCCGCCGAGGAGCGGGCCGGGCGCACCGACCCCTACCGCGCGGTGGCGGCGCTGCTGCACCTGTGCGCCGTACGCGGCTGAGCGTCCCGCTCCCGCCCGCGGCCCGCGCGCCCCGTGCGTGTGCCGGGCGTGTCACGGTTTCCGGCGGCCTCCCCGGGGGCACCCGGAGGCTCCGCGGTCCGGTCGTTTCCGGCCGCGGGGTCCGGCGGAAGACCGGCGCAGGACCTGCGGAAGACCAGCGAGGGGGCGCTCGTTCCCATGACCCGTTCCCCACTGCGCGGCGGGCGCCGCGCGGGCGCCGCCGCCCTGTGCGCGGCCGCCGTGCTGTTCACCGGCTGCACCGGCTCGGACTCCTCCGGCGGCGCCGGCGCCTCGCCCTCCCCCAGCGCCACCGTCCCCGTGCCGGCCACGGCCGGCGATCTGCAGGAGTCCTTCCAGAAGGTGGTCGACCAGGTCCTGCCGTCCGTCGTCCAGGTCACCACCGGGGAGGGACTGGGTTCGGGCGTGGTCTACGACGGCGAGGGCCACATCGTCACCAACGCCCATGTGGTGGGCGACGCCGAGCGGTTCCGGATCACCATGGCCACCGGGCGGGACGAGCTGGACGCGGAGCTGGTCGCCAGCTACCCGGAGGAGGACCTGGCGGTGGTGAAACTCACCGATCCGCCCCCCGGCCTGCGCCCGGCGACCTTCGGGGACTCCG
This sequence comes from Streptomyces mangrovi, assembly GCF_900114215.1. Lineage (GTDB taxonomy): Bacteria > Actinomycetota > Actinomycetes > Streptomycetales > Streptomycetaceae > Streptomyces > Streptomyces barkulensis. Next base: position 342,481 of record NZ_FOSG01000003.1, read on the forward strand.
GTGAGGTGGACGTCGGCCAGATCGTCCTGGCCATGGGCAACCCGCTGGGGCTGTCCTCCAGCGTCACCGAGGGGATCATCTCGGCCACCGGCCGCGCCATCAGCGAGGGCAGCGCCGAGGCCACCATCGGCAACCTGATCCAGACCTCGGCGCCGATCAACCCGGGCAACAGCGGCGGTGCGCTGGTCGACCTCTCCGGCCGCGTCATCGGTGTGCCCACCCTGGCCGCCCGCTCCCCCGGCGGGAACGGCGGCACTGCGCCGGGTCTGGGCTTCGCCATCCCCTCCGACACCGTGCGGCACCTGGCCGACCAGATGATCGAGCACGGCGAGGTGGTCGACTCCGACGAGGCGGCGATCGAGGCGACGGTGCGCACCGTCCTGGGCGAGGACTACCGGCCCGCCGGGGTCGCGATCGTGCAGGCCCAGGAGGGCGGCGCGGCGGACGAGGCCGGGCTCCGGGCGGGTGATGTGATCGTCGGGCTCGGCGGCGAGGAGATCCCGGACACCACCGCGCTGGCGGAGGCGCTGGCCTCCCGCGAGCCGGGTGACAGGGTGGAGGTCGTCTACCGGCGCGACGGCGGGGAGCGGAGCGTCACGGTCACCCTCGGCGAGCGCTGACGGGCCCCGCGGTACCCGGACGCGCCGGCCCCGGACGCACGGATCCCGGGCACGCGGATCCCGGGCACGCGGATCCCGGGCACGCGGGGACCGGTCCCGGAAGGAACCGGCCCCCGCCGGTCCCGGGCCCTCAGGCCTCCTCGGCCGCGCTCAGGCTCATGGGCCCGTAGATCTCGGTGCCGTCCTCCAGCAGCCTCACCTGCTCGACACCGCCCTCCAGCAGTTCCCTCCAGGTCTCGCCGATCCAGCTCTCCGCGTCCCCCTGGGTGGAGAACTCCTCCGGCCGGACGGCCGGTTCCGTCTCCGTGCCGTCGGCCTTCTCGAACCGCCACGTCCACGCCATGTGCGCCTCCCCTGTCCCTTGTCCGTACCTTGTCCGCGGCCGGTCCCCGTGCCGTACCGCGCCGGGTGCCGCCGTACGTTCCACAGATCCTGTCCCGCTGTCCGCAGGTTAGGCCCTGCCCGGCCGATCCGCGCGGACCGGCCCGGCCCCCCCTCGCGCGGCGGCCCGGCGGGGCGCGAGACGATCGTGCCGTGGAACTGACTCTGCTCGGCACCGGCGCCCCCGCCGGCCTTCCCCGGCCCGGCTGTCCCTGCGCGGCCTGCGCCACCGCCGCCCGCGCCCGGGCGCGGGCGGCGACCGCGCTGCTCGTGGACGGCGTCCTGCTGCTCGACCTGACCCCCGGCCCCGCTCTGGCCGCCGCCAGAGCGGGCAGCTCGCTGCACGGTGTGCGGCAGGTGCTGCTGTCCCACTCCCCCGAGGGGCCCCGCGAGGGGCCGGCGCCGGAGGTCCCGGCCGGGCTGCCCGCGCCGGTGCGGGTGCCCGACGGGCGGAGGCTGACGCTGATCAGCGGCCACCGGGTGCGGGCGGTGGCGCTGGACGCGCCGGGCACCGGGTACGAGATCGGCGGGCCCGACGGCGAGCGCCTGCTGTACCTGCCGCCGGGGGCCGGGCCCTCGGACCTGCCGTCCGACGGCTCGCGCACCCCGTACGCCCTGGTGCTGATGGACGTCCTGGGCCGTCCCGACGCCCTCGCCCGGCTGCGGGCGGCCGGCGCCGTGGGCCCGACCACGGACGTGCTGGCCGTCCACATCGACCACGACGTGCCGCCCGGCGCGGAGCTGCACCGGCGGCTGGCCGCGGCGGGGGCCCGTACCGAGCCGGACGGCGCCACGGTGGTGGTCGGCGACTACCGGGCGGTCCCCGATCTGCCCCGGCGCACGCTGGTCCTGGGCGGCGCGCGCTCGGGCAAGTCCGCCGAGGCCGAGCGGCGGCTGGCGGCCTTCCCGGACGTGCTGTACGTCGCCACGGGCGGCGGCCGGGACGGCGACCGGGAGTGGGCGGCCCGGGTGGCCGCCCACCGGGAGCGCCGCCCGCCCTCCTGGCGTACGGCCGAGACCTGCGATCTGGTGCCGCTGCTCACCGCCGAGAACGCCCCGCCGGTGCTGGTCGACTGCCTGGCCCTGTGGTTGACCGACGCCATGGACCGCGCCGGCGCCTGGGACGACGACCGCTGGAGAAGCGGCGAGGCCCCCCGCGCGCTGGCCGGGCGGACCGGCGCCCTGGTCGCGGCCTTCCGCGCCGCCTCCCGCACGGTGGTGGCGGTCAGCAACGAGGTCGGCTCGGGCGTGGTGCCCGCCACCGCCGCGGGCCGCCGCTTCCGCGACGAGCTGGGCCGGCTGAACGCGGCGGTGGCGGCCGAGTGCGAGCACGTCCTGCTGGTCACGGCGGGCACCGCCCAGCCGCTGCGCGGCTGAGCGCCGGCCGGGAGCCGTACGGGGAACGGTAGTGTCGCCCCCATGAGTGACGGCAGCCTGAATCTCGACGACTTCGGCGACCTCATCGAACGTCCCGACAGCGGCGTCCGCCGGGACGCCGAGGAGCGGCGCGTCCGAACCGGCCTGCCGGCCGGGGCGCTGGGGCGGCTGGACGAACTGGGCGAGTGGCTGGCGGCGGCGCAGGGCCGCGTTCCCGTGGAGCCCGTCTCGCGGCCGAAGGCCGTGCTGTTCGCCGGGGACCACGGGGTGGCCCGGCTGGGCGTCTCCGCCCGGCCCGCCGGGGGCGCGCACGCTCTGGTGCGCGCCGCCCTGGACGGCACGAGTCCGGCGGCGGTGCTGGCACGCCGTTCCGGCGTGCCGCTGCGGATCGTCGACATGTCGCTGGACTGCGACCCGGACGAGCTGCCCGCGGAGGTCACCCGCCACCGGGTGCGGCGCTCCGGCGGACGCCTGGACACCGAGGACGCCCTGACGGCCGAGGAGGCCGAGCGCGCCTTCCGGGCCGGGATGGCCGTCGCCGACGAGGAAGCCGACGCCGGGACCGATCTGGTGGTCCTGGGCGACATCTCCGTCGGCGGCACCACGGCGGCCGGGGTGCTGGTCGCCGCCCTGTGCGGCACCGACGCCTCCGTGGTCACCGGCCGCGGCGGCGGGCGCATCGACGACCTGGCCTGGATGCGCAAGTGCGCGGCGATCCGCGACGGGCTGCGCCGCGCCCGGCCCGTCCTGGGGGACCAGCTGAGGCTGCTGGCGACCGTCGGCGGGGCGGACCTGACCGCGATCACCGGCTTCCTGCTCCAGTCGGCCGTGCGCCGCACCCCGGTGGTCCTCGACGGCGTGGTCGGGGCCGCGTGCGCGCTGGTCGCCCAGCGCGTGGCGTTCCGGGCGCCGGACTGGTGGCTGGCCGGGTCGGCGAGCGGGGAGCCCGCGCAGGCCAAGGCACTGGACCGGATGGCGCTCGACCCGCTGCTGGACCACGGCGTCACCGCGGGCGAGGGGACCGGCGCGCTGCTCGCCCTCCCCCTGGTCCGGGCCGCGGCCGCGCTGGCGGCGGAGCTGCCGGTGCGCCGGGAACCGGAGGAAGGGGAGGGTTCCGCGGCGGCGGAGCCGGACGCGGACCGGACCGGCGCCGCGCGGATGCTCGACGCCACCTGAGCCCGTACGCCGGCCGAGGCCGGCCGTCCTCTCGCAGGCAGAACGCAGGAGAGCCCGTGGACACCGTCCCGCAGCCGCCGCAGGACCCACCGCCGCGGCATCCGGCGCCCACCGCCCCGCCGCCGCCCACCGCCCCGCCGCCGGCCGGCGTACGGGACGGGGCGCGCTTCGCCTTCGGCACGCTCACCGTGCTGCCGGTCTCCGGGGCCCGCTGGGACCGGGCCGCGGCCCGCTCGGGCATGGTGTGCGCCCCGCTGGTGGGCCTGGTGGCCGGGCTGTGCGCGGCCGCCGCCGGGGGCGTCGCGCTGCTGCTGGGCGCCTCGCCGCTGCTCGCGGCGGTCGCCACCGTCGCGGTACCGGCCGTGCTGACGCGCGGTCTGCATCTGGACGGGCTCGCGGACGTCGCCGACGGCCTGGGCAGCGGCCGCCCGGCCGAGGGCGCGCTGGAGGTGATGAAGCGCTCCGACATCGGCCCGTTCGGGGTGGTCACCCTGCTGCTGGTGCTGCTCGCCCAGGTGGCCGCGGTGGCCGGGGCGTACGCCGCCGGCTGGGCGTGGGGCGCGGTCGCGGTGACCGTCTCGGCGGTGGCCGCGCGCGCCGCGCTGACGCTCGCCGCCCGCGAGGGCGTCCCGGCGGCCCGTCCCGGGGGGCTGGGCGCGGCGGTCGCCGGCGCGGTGCCCCCGCGGGCCGCCGTCCTGACCTGCGCGGCGGTGGTCTCGGCGGCCGCGGGCGCGGGGGCGCTGTGGGGGCCTTACGGGGCCGTGCGGTGCGCCGTGGCGGTCGTGGTGGCGCTGGGCACGGCGCACCTGCTGCTGGCCCGCTGCCGCCGCAGACTGGGCGGGGTGACCGGCGACGTCTTCGGCGCGGTGGGCGAAACCGCTCTCACCACCTCCCTGGTGGTGCTTGCGCTGGGTTGACCCCCCTCGGAGAATTCCGCGGGACGGTCCGTGCTTCCGTCACGCCCCGCCACCGGCTCCGGACGGTTCGCGGAAACCACCGTCCGGAGCCGACGGCGGGGCGCTTCGGGCCGCGACGTAGGCTCGGCCCGTGCCCGAAGCCGTGCACATCCACTCGGCTTGCCCATCGGAAGAGGGATTCCCACCACTGTGTCTGCTCTCACTCTCAGTTCCTCGTCCGCCGCGACGCTGCGCGCGGACGCCGTCGTCATCGGTGTGGCCAAGGGCCCTGACGGGCCCGCGGTCGCTCCGGGCGGCGAGCCCCTGGACCAGGCGTTCGGCGGCTCCCTGGCCGGCGTCCTGGAGACCCTCGGCGCGTCGGGCGGCGAGGGGGAGGTCACCAAGCTGCCCGCCCCGGACGGGGTGAAGGCCGATCTGGTGCTGGCGGTCGGACTCGGTGACGCCCCGGAGGAGGACGGGCCGTACGACCCGGAGGTGCTGCGCCGCGCGGCCGGTGCGGCCGCCCGCGCGCTGGCCGGTCGGAAGAAGGCCGGTTTCGCCCTGCCGGCCGGGGACGAGGCCTCCCTGGCCGCCGTCTGCGAGGGCGCGCTGCTGGGCGCCTACTCCTTCACCGAGTACCGCGGCAAGGAGGACAAGAACGCCAGGAACGCCAAGGGGAAGAAGGGCAAGGACGGCAAGGGCGGGGGCGGCGACAAGAGCGCCCCGCTGGCCGAGGTCACCGTGCTCGGCGCCAAGTCCCGCGACAAGGCGCACAAGGCCGCCGCCGAGCGGGCCGAGGTGCTGGCCGCGGAGGTCAACCGCGCCCGCGACCTGGTCAACACCCCCTCCAACGGCCTGTTCCCGAAGTCCTTCGCCGCCGCCGTGCAGAGCGCGGCCAAGGAGCACGGGCTGACGGTGGAGGTGCTGGACGAGAAGGCCCTGGCCAAGGGCGGTTACGGCGGCATCCTCGGCGTCGGGCAGGGCTCGGCGAACCCGCCGCGTCTGGTGCGTCTGTCCTACACCCACTCCAAGGCGAAGAAGACCCTCGCCCTGGTCGGCAAGGGCATCACCTACGACTCGGGCGGCATCTCGCTCAAGCCGGCCGGCCACAACGAGACCATGAAGTGCGACATGAGCGGCGCCGCCGCCGTCTTCGCCGCCGTGGTCGCCGCCGCCCGCCTCGGCCTGCGGGTGAACGTCACGGGCTGGCTGGCGCTGGCGGAGAACATGCCGTCGGGCACCGCGACCCGGCCGGGCGACGTTCTGACCATGTACAGCGGCAAGACGGTCGAGGTGCTCAACACCGACGCCGAGGGCCGCCTGGTGCTGGCCGACGCCCTGACCCGGGCGTGCGAGGAGAAGCCGGACGCGGTGGTGGACGTGGCCACCCTGACCGGCGCGATGATGCTGGCGCTGGGCGGCCGCACGTTCGGCGTGATGGCCAACGACGACGCCTTCCGCACGGCCGTCCACGACAGCGCGACCGAGGTGGGCGAGCCGTCGTGGCCGATGCCGCTACCCGGCCATCTGCGCAAGGGCATGGACTCGCCGATCGCCGACATCGCCAACATGGGCGAGCGGATGGGCGGCGGCCTGGTGGCCGGCCTGTTCCTGAAGGAGTTCGTCGCCGAGGGCACCACCTGGGCGCACCTGGACATCGCCGGTCCGGCCTTCAACGAGTCCGGCCCCTTCGGCTACACCCCCAAGGGCGGCACCGGCAGTGCGGTGCGCACCCTGGTCCGCCTCGCCGAGCGCGCCGCGGCGGGGGACGTTCTGTGACGGTCCTCCGACGGCCCCGGTGAGGGCCGCACCGCCGGGGCCCGGAGGCTTTCCGCCTCCGGGCCCCGGCGCGCGTCGCGTCCGGTTCCGGCCCGCTCCCGTCCCGGCGCGTTCGCTGTGAGCGATCCCGATCGGCCTACTGTCCGGTAGACACGCGTACCCGCTCGCAATCCTCCTGTTCATCTGGGTATGAGGGGCTGGGACACCGGCCCGGCGTCCCACTGTCCGCCGACAAGTGCAAAGATGTTGTCTCGGCAGGACAGGGCCCGCTCAACCCACAGGGCCGAGCAAGAAGCGGCCGAACATACAGCCGCCCGGTCTCCGACGGACCGGCTCCGGCGTACCCATGCATGGAGGACGTGACGTGGCGAACGACGCCAGCACCGTTTTCGACCTAGTGATCCTCGGAGGCGGTAGCGGCGGTTATGCCGCTGCCCTGCGGGCTTCGCAGCTGGGTCTGGACGTCGCCCTGATCGAGAAGGACAAGGTCGGCGGTACCTGTCTGCACTACGGCTGCATCCCGACGAAGGCCCTGCTGCACGCCGGCGAGGTGGCCGACTCCGCGCGCGAGAGCGCCGGCTTCGGTGTCAAGGCCACCTTCGAGGGCATCGACATGCCGGCCGTCCACAAGTACAAGGACGGCGTGATCTCGGGTCTGTACAAGGGCCTGCAGGGGCTGATCGCCTCCCGCAAGATCACCTACGTGGAGGGCGAGGGCCGCCTCTCCTCCCCGACCTCGGTGGACGTGAACGGGCAGCGCTACGAGGGCCGGCACATCCTGCTGGCCACCGGCTCGGTGCCCAAGTCGATCCCGGGTCTGGAGATCGACGGCAACCGGATCATCAACTCCGACCACGCGCTGAAGCTGGACCGCGTGCCGCAGTCCGTCGTCATCCTGGGCGGCGGCGTCATCGGCTGCGAGTTCGCCTCCGCGTGGAAGTCCTTCGGCGCCGACGTCACCATCGTCGAGGGCCTGCCCCACCTGGTGCCGGCCGAGGACGAGAACAGCTCCAAGCTGCTGGAGCGCGCCTTCCGCAAGCGCGGCATCAAGTTCTCGCTCGGCTCCTTCTTCGAGAAGGCGGAGTACACCGACAACGGCGTGAAGGTCTCCCTGGCCAACGGCAAGGAGTACGAGGCCGAGCTGCTGCTCGTCGCCATCGGCCGCGGCCCGGTCTCGCAGGGGCTGGGCTACGAGGAGGCCGGGGTGAACATGGACCGCGGCTACGTCCTGGTGGACGAGTACTGCCGCACCAACGTGCCCACCGTCTCGGCCGTCGGCGACCTCATCCCGACCCTCCAGCTCGCCCACGTCGGCTTCGCCGAGGGCATCCTGGTGGCCGAGCGGCTGGCCGGCATGGACGTCGTGCCGATCGACTACGACGGCGTGCCGCGCGTGACCTACAGCCACCCGGAGGTCGCCTCCGTCGGTCTGACCGAGGCCAAGGCCAAGGAGATCCACGGCGCGGACAAGGTCGTGACGCTGAAGTACAACCTCGGCGGCAACGGCAAGAGCAAGATCCTCAAGACACAGGGCGAGATCAAGCTCGTCCAGGTCCGCGACGGTGCCGTGGTCGGCGTCCACATGGTCGGTGACCGGATGGGCGAGCAGGTCGGCGAGGCCCAGCTCGTCTACAACTGGGAGGCTCTGCCCGCCGAGGTCGCGCAGCTCCTCCACGCGCACCCGACGCAGAACGAGGCCCTCGGCGAGGCCCACCTGGCCCTGGCCGGCAAGCCGCTGCACTCCCACGACTGACCCTCCCGGGCGCGAGAGCACCACGCCATTCGCACTTTTCGTTAGGAGCAACCGAAACCATGGCGGTTTCCGTAACCCTGCCGGCGCTCGGCGAGAGCGTCACCGAGGGCACCGTCACCCGCTGGCTGAAGGCCGAGGGTGAGCACGTCGAGGCCGACGAACCCCTGCTGGAGGTCTCGACCGACAAGGTCGACACCGAGATCCCCTCCCCCGCCTCCGGCACCCTGTCCTCCATCAAGGTCGCCGAGGACGAGACGGTCGAGGTCGGCGCCGAGCTGGCCGTGATCGACGATGGGGCATCCCCGCCGCAGGCAGGGGAAGGCAGCGGCGCTCCGGCCGAGGCGCCCGCCCAGGCCGAGGCCCCCGCACCGGCCCCCGAGCCGCAGGCCGCCCCGGCGCAGGCCCAGCCCGAGCCCCAGGCGCAGCCCGAGCCCGCCCAGGCCCAGGCTCCGCAGCAGGCGGCCCCGTCCGGCGGTGCGGCGGAGGGCACCGATGTGGTGCTGCCGGCGCTCGGCGAGTCCGTCACCGAGGGCACCGTCACCCGCTGGCTGAAGTCGGTCGGCGAGGAGGTCGAGGCCGACGAGCCGCTGCTGGAGGTCTCGACCGACAAGGTCGACACCGAGATCCCGGCCCCCGCCTCCGGCACCCTGCTGGAGATCGTGGTGGGCGAGGACGAGACGGCGGAGGTCGGCGCGAAGCTGGCCGTGATCGGTGCCGCCGGTGCCGCCGGTGCCGCTCCGGCCCAGGCTCCCGCTCCGGCGCAGCCCGAGCCGCAGGCCCAGCCGGAACCGAAGCCCGAGCCGCAGGCCCAGCCCGAGCCCGCCCCGGCTCCGGCACCCGCCCCGGCTCCCGAGCCGCAGGCCCAGCCCGAGCCGGCCCCGGCTCCGGCGCAGCCCGCCCCCGCCCGGCAGGCGCCCGCCGCTCAGGCCCCCGCGCAGGCGCCGGCGGCCCCGGCGGGCGGCGGCGAGGGCGCCTATGTGACCCCGCTGGTGCGCAAGCTCGCCGCCGAGAACGGCGTCGACCTGTCCACCGTCAAGGGCACCGGCGTCGGCGGCCGTATCCGCAAGCAGGACGTCGTGGCCGCGGCCGAGGCGGCCAGGGCGCAGGCCGCCCAGGCGCCGGCCGCCGCGCCGGCGGGCCGCGGCCCGGCCAAGGCCGAGCCGTCGCCGCTGCGCGGCCGGACGGTGCCGATGACCCGCATCCGCAAGGTCATCGCCGAGAACATGATGAAGGCGCTGCACAACCAGGCGCAGCTGTCCACCGTGGTCGAGGTGGACGTCACACGGGTCATGCGGCTGCGGGCCCGGGCCAAGGAGGACTTCCTGGCCCGCGAGGGCGTCAAGCTCTCCCCGATGCCGTTCTTCGTCAAGGCCGCCGCCGAGGCGCTGAAGGCCCACCCGTCGGTCAACGCCAAGATCAACGACGACGGGACCGTGACCTACCACGACGTCGAGAACATCGGCATCGCGGTGGACTCGGAGAAGGGCCTGATGGTCCCGGTCATCAAGGGCGCGGGCGACCTGAACCTGGCCGGCATCGCCAAGAAGACCGCGGAGCTGGCGGGCAGGGTCCGCACCGGCAAGCTCAGCCCGGACGACATGTCCGGCGGCACGTTCACGATCAGCAACACCGGCTCGCGCGGTGCGCTGTTCGACACGATCATCGTGAACTACCCGCAGGTGGCCGAGCTGGGCATCGGCGCCACCGTGCGCCGCCCGGTCGTGGTGGACCACCCGGAGCTGGGCGAGACCATCGCCATCCGGGACATGGTCTACCTGACCCTGTCCTACGACCACCAGCTGGTCGACGGCGCGGACGCCGCCCGCTACCTGACGGACGTCAAGGCCCGTCTGGAGGCCGGCGAGTTCGAGGGCGAGCTGGGTCTCTGACCGCTCCCCGCGCATCGGCGCCCCCGCACCGGATCCGTTCCGGGCGGGGGCGCCGCCGTGCGGGCGGTGCCCGTATCGTCGGTGTCCTCCCCCGAAGAAGGCAGACAAGGAGCGCCCATGGCCCCGCCCGTCGTCCACTCCCTGCGCGAGCAGATCCGCGAGCACATCGTGGAGGGCATCGTCCGCGGGCGCTGGAAGCCGGGCGAGCGCATCGTGGAGCGGCGGATCGCCGTGGAGCTGGAGGTCAGCCAGACGCCCGTGCGCGAGGCGCTGCGCGAGCTGGAGGCGCTGCGGCTGATCGAGTCGGCGCCGAACAAGGGCGTACGGGTGCGGAACCTGACGGCGGCCGATCTGGAGGAGATCTACCCGGTGCGCGCCGGGCTGGAGCAGATCGCGGCCGAGCTGGCCGCCGACCGCCTGGCCGGGGACACCTCGGCGCTGGAGGAGCATGTGGCGCGGCTGTACGAGGCCGACCGGGCCGGGGACGGCGAGGCGCAGGTGCGGCACACGGTCGCCTTCCACCGCGAGCTGGTGCGCGCGGCCGGGAACAGCGTGCTGCTGCACACCTGGGAGTCGCTGGGCATCGGGGTGTGGACCACGCTCGCCATCCGCTGGCTGGGCACCCGGCAGCAGTCGTACGCCGAGGAGCACGAGGCGGTCGTGGAGGCGTTCCGCAGGCGTGATCCGCGCATCGGCGAGCTGGTCAAGGAGCACGTCCTGGGGTGTGCACCCCGTGCCTGATTCGCGGCACTGAATGCCAATTTCGCTCTCCCGGCACTTTTTCGGCTCCCACCCTTTGATCGATCATCGATCGTAGGCGTACAGTCCGGCAGTGGGTGTGACACCCCCCACCCCCATGTCCCGTCCTGTCCGGAAGGCGGCCACACCATGACCGACGCCGAACGCACCCCCAGCGAGCTCGACCAGCTCGTCGACCGCGACCCCGAGGAGACCGCCGAGTGGGCCGCGTCCCTGGACGCCGTCGCCCGCGAGGCCGGTCCGCACCGGGCGGCGTACCTGATGCGGCGCACCCTGGAGCACGCCGGCCGCACCGGACTCGGTCTCCCCGCGCTGCCGGAGACGGACTACGTCAACACCGTCCCCACCGCCGCCGAGCCCGCCTTCCCCGGCGACGAGGACATGGAGCGGCGGATCGCCGCCTGGAACCGCTGGAACGCCGCCGCCATGGTCACCCGCGGCTCCCGCTTCGGCGTCGGCGGCCACATCGCCACCTTCGCCTCCGCCGCCTGGCTCTACGAGACCGGCTTCAACCACTTCTTCCGCGGCAAGTCCTCCTCCGAGGCCCCCGGCTCCGGCGACCAGCTCTACATCCAGGGCCACGCCTCCCCCGGCATCTACGCCCGCGCCTTCCTCGACGGACGGCTGACCGAGGCGCAGCTGGACAACTTCCGCCGGGAGGCCGGCGGCGGCGGGCTGCCCTCCTACCCGCACCCGCGACGGCTGCCCTGGCTGTGGGAGTTCCCGACCGTATCCATGGGTCTGGGCCCGCTCTCGGCGATCTACCAGGCCCGTTTCAACCGCTATCTGACCGGCCGCGGCATCAAGGACACCTCCGGCAGCCACGTGTGGGCCTTCCTCGGCGACGGCGAGATGGACGAGCCGGAGTCGACCGCCGCCCTCGCCCTCGCCGCGCGCGAGGGGCTGGACAACCTCACCTTCGTGGTCAACTGCAACCTCCAGCGCCTGGACGGCCCGGTCCGCGCCAATTTCCGGGTCGTACAGGAGCTGGAGGCCCAGTTCCGCGCCGCCGGCTGGCACGTCGTCAAGTCGCTGTGGGGGTCGGCCTGGGACGACCTGCTCGCCCTGGACACCACCGGCGCCCTGGTCAGGCGGCTGCGCGAGGTGCCCGACGCCCAGTTCCAGACCTACGCCACCCGCGACGCCGCCTACATCCGCGAGCACTTCTTCGGCGCCGACCCGGCGCTGGCCGAGATGGCGAGGGTGCTGACCGACGCCAAGATCATCGAGTGCTTCCACACCTCGCGCGGCGGCCACGAGCCCCGCAAGGTGTACGCCGCCTACCGGGCCGCGCTCGCGCACCGGGGCGCGCCGACGGTGATCCTGGCGCAGACCGTCAAGGGCCACACCCTCGGCCGGGGCTTCGAGTCCAAGAACGCCAACCACCAGATGAAGAAGCTGACGGCCGACGAGTTCAGGGACATGCGCGACCTGCTCGGCCTGCCCATCCCCGACAGCGCCCTGGGCGAGGGCCCGGTGCCCTACGGCCACCCCGGCCCCGACTCCCCCGAGGTGCGCTACCTCGCCGAGCGCCGCGCCGCCCTCGGCGGTCCCGCCCCGGCCCGCCGCACCCACCCGGTCCCGGCGCTGCCCGAGCCGCCCGAGCGCGCCTTCCAGGCCCTGAAGAAGGGGTCGGGCAAGCAGGAGACGGCCACGACCATGGCCTTCGTACGCCTGGTCAAGGACCTGATGCGGGATCCGGGGACCGGCAGGCGCTGGGTGCCGATCGTCCCCGACGAGGCCCGCACCTTCGGCATGGAGTCGCTGTTCCCCTCGGCCGGCATCTACTCGCCCAGGGGGCAGACGTACGAGCCGGTCGACCGCGACCAGCTGATGTACTACAAGGAGGCGGCCGACGGGCAGATCCTCAACGAGGGGATCACCGAGGCCGGCGCCATGGCCGACTTCATCGCCGCCGCCACCTCGTACGCCACGCACGGCGAGCCGATGATCCCGTTCTACATCTTCTACTCGATGTTCGGCTGGCAGCGCACCGGCGACCAGTTCTGGCAGCTCGCCGACCAGCTCGGCCGCGGCTTCGTCGTCGGCGCCACCGCCGGCCGCACCACGCTCACCGGCGAGGGCCTGCAGCACGCCGACGGCCACTCCCACCTGATCGCGGCCACCAACCCGGCCTCGCTCAACTACGACCCGGCGTTCGCCTACGAGATCGCGGTGATCGTGCGCGACGGCCTGCGCCGGATGTACGGGCCCGAGCAGGAGAACGTCTTCTACTACCTGACCGTCTACAACGAGCCGAAGGTCCAGCCGCCCATGCCCGAGGGCGTGGAGGAGGGCATCCTCAAGGGTCTGTACCGCTTCCGGGAGGGAACCCCCTCCTCCCCCGACGCGCCCCGGATCCAGCTGCTGGCCTCGGGAACCGCCATCCACTGGGCGCTGGACGCCCAGCGCCTCCTCGCCGACGACTGGGGCGTGACCGCCGACGTGTGGTCCGCCACCTCCTGGAGCGAGCTGCGCCGCGATGCCCTGTCCTGCGACGCGGCGCAGCTCAACGGCGAGGACCGCGTTCCGTACGTCGCCCGCGCGCTGTGCGGCGCGCCCGGCCCGGTCCTCGCGGTCAGCGACTGGATGCGGGCGGTACCGGACCAGATCGCCCCGTGGGTGGAGCAGGACTGGTCCTCGCTGGGCACCGACGGGTTCGGCCTGTCGGACACCCGCGAGGCGGCCCGCCGGCACTTCGGGGTGGACGCCGAGTCGGTCGCGGTGGCGGCCCTGGACCGGCTGGCCCGGCGCGGCGAGGTCAAGCGGGAGACGGTGCGCGAGGCGGCCGGGCGCTACGGCCTGGCCTGAGGCCCTCCGGCCGGCCGGGCGCGTCTCCTCCCACCTGCCGGGAGGCGCGCCCGGCCCCGCTCCGGGCCGGGGCCCGGCCGTCCGAAGACGTCAGTACTCCTCGGTGTGGCCGCGGAGCTTGAGGATGGCCGCGAGCAGCCCGCCCCACACCACGACCATGGCGACGATCATCATCACAACGGCGTCCGCCGACATCAGTACCTCCCTTCCCCGGGCGCGCCCGGTTCGCTCTCCACGGGGCCGGCCGGCCCCGAGGGCTCCGTACCCGCCGGCTCCGTACCGCGCGGCCAGGGCAGCAGGGAGGCCAGCAGCCCGAAGGCCAGCGCGCCCAGGGCGACCGCCCACCCGGACCAGAACAGGAAGCCGGAGGGGTAGCCCCCGTAGTTCTCGTCGAACTCCGCGCGCAGGCTGTCCACCATCATCCAGCCCAGCACCAGCGGGGTGACGACCCCCAGGGCCAGGCGCCACCACACGCCCAGCCGGATGGCGGAGGTGGCGTCCGCGTCCCGCTGGAGCGCCGGCAGCCTGCGCAGCACCCAGGCGACGACGATCACCGCGACCAGGGAGGCCAGGGCGATGCCGTAGCGGTTGATGAAGTGGTCGGCGGAGTCCAGCAGGTACAGCCCGCTGTCGGTGGGGAAGAGCAGGATGGACACCAGGGCCGTCAGACCACCGGCGCCGAGCACGGCCGGGAGGCGCCCGATGCCGGTCTTGTCCTGCACCGAGGCGACCACCACCTCCACGATGGAGATCAGCGAGGTGAAGCCGGCGATCGCCAGGGAACCGAAGAACAGCAGGCCGAACAGGGTGCCCAGCGGCATGTTGGAGATGATCGTCGGGAAGGCGATGAACGCCAGGCCGATGCCGTCGGTGACGGTCTCCCCCACCGGTGCGCCGCTGGCGGCGGAGAGGAAGCCGAGGGTCGCGAACACCCCGATGCCCGCCAGGAGTTCGAAGGAGCTGTTGGCGAACCCGGCCACCAGCGCGGAGCCGGTGAGGTCGGCGCGGCGGCGCAGGTAGGAGGCGTAGGTGATCATGATGCCGAAGCCGACCGAGAGGGAGAAGAAGATCTGCCCGTAGGCGGCGACCCAGACACCGCCCTCGGCCAGCGCGCCCCAGTCGGGTGAGAACAGCGCGTCCAGCCCCGTCCCGGCGCCGTCCAGGGTGACCGCGCGAACCACCAGGACGACGAAGAAGACCACCAGCAGCGGGATGAAGATCCGGTTGGCCATCTCGATGCCGCGCCGCACTCCCAGGGCCAGGACGGCCAGGACCGCGATCCAGATGACCAGCAGCGGCCAGAACACGCCGCCGACGTAGGAGGAGATCCAGCCGGGCTGCTCGGCGGTGCGCAGGAAGTCGCCGAAGAAGTACGCGTTCGGGTCGTCGCCCCACTGCTCGCCCACCGAGAAGCCCACGTACCGCACGGCCCAGGCCAGGATCACGGCGTAGTAGGCGGCGATGACGAAGGAGACCGCCACCTGCCACCAGCCGATCGCCTGCGCCGGGCCGGACAGCCGGCGGAACGCGCCCGGCGGGGACTTCCGGTAGCGGCGGCCGAGCGTGTACTCCAGGATCAGCAGCGGGAGCCCCGCCGTCAGCAGGGCGATCAGATAGGGCAGCAGGAACGCTCCGCCGCCGTTCTTGTAGGCCTCGGAGGGGAAGCGCCAGATGTTGCCGAGCCCGATGGCCGAGCCGATCGCCGCCAGCAGGAAGCCCGTGCGGGTCCCCCACTGGGCGCGGGGCGGCGGAGTCGTCGGAGTGCTGCTGGATTCGGTGGCCATATGCGACGTTCCTCGGCTTTTGTCCCTTTGGGTTGACAGCACGTTAACAGCGCGCGCCGCGCCGCGCGCCCCGGCGGGGAAGATGGGCGCATGCGTGCTGCCCGGCTGATCGAGATGGTGTTGCTGCTCCAGACTCGGCGGTCGATGACCGCCGCCGAGCTGGCCGAGCGGCTGGAGGTCTCCGAGCGCACCGTCGCCCGCGACGCGCTGGCCCTGTCGGAGGCGGGGATCCCCGTCTACGCCGACCGGGGGCGGACCGGCGGCTACCGGCTGGTCGGCGGCTACCGCACCCGGCTGACGGGTCTGGGGCGCGACGAGGCGGAGGCGCTGTTCCTGTCCGGGGTTCCCTCCGCGCTGCGGGAGATGGGCCTGGCGGACGCGGCCTCGGCCGCCCGGCTGAAGGTGGCCGCGGCCCTCACCCCCGAACTGGCTGACGCCCCGCGCAGCGCGGCGCAGCGGTTCCATCTGGACGCTCCCGGATGGTGGCAGCCCACCGAGACGCCGAAGGCGCTGCCGGCGCTGGCCGAGGCCGTGTGGGACGACCGGCCGGTCGCCGCGCGCTACCGCCGCCGGGACGGCTCCCGGGCACAGCGGACGCTGGAACCGTACGGCCTGGTGCTCAAGGCCGGCGTGTGGTACCTCGTCGCCCGCGCCGACGGCGACCCGCGCGTCTACCGGGTGGACCGCTTCGACTCCGTCACCCCGCTGGAGGGGCGGTTCGAGCGGGAGGCCGACTTCGACCTGCCCGGCTTCTGGGAGGAGCGGGCCGCCGCCTTCGCCCGCTCGATCCTGCGCGAGACCGCCGTGGTGCGGCTGACCCGGGCCGGGGTGCGCGCGCTGCGGTACGCCGCCGACCGGGCGGCGGCCGAGGAGGCGCTGGCGCGGGGGGAGACCGACGAGGAGGGACTGACCACCCTCGCCCTGCCCGTGGAGTCCCTGGAGGTCGCCTACGACCAGCTGCTCGCCCTCGGCCCCGAGTGCGAGGTGCTCGGCCCGCCCGGGCTGCGCGAGCGCATGGCGCGGGCGGCCGAGCGGATGGCCGGGCTCTACCGGTAGTCCTCGGCGGTCGCCTCCTTCCCGCCGTGGACGACCTCGATGAAGTACCGCCAGCCGTCCGGCCGCGAGCCGTCGGTGTCGGTGAAGCCGTACTCGACGGCGAGCTGCCCGCTGGACAGGGACTGCCCGTTCCAGCGGGCCACGTCCGGGTCGCACGCCAGCGCCGCCAACGCCCGGCCGATGTAGGCGGGCGACTCGGCGATGGCGAAGTGCGGCTCCCGCGCGAGAGCGTCGCGCCAGTTCTCCTCCCGCACCCCGAAGGTGTCGAGCATCTCCTCCGAGCGCAGGAAGCCCGGGGAGAGGCAGACCGCCGTGCAGCCGTACTCCCTCAGCTCCTCGGCGAGGCCGAAGGCCGCACGGATCGGGGCGTTCTTCGTCAGGTCGAAGAAGAGGTTGCCGCGGTACCTGGGGCCGTTGTACTCGGCGGTGCCGTCGGTGACCTCCACCACCAGCCCGCCCGGCCGCCGGATCAGCAGGGGCAGGGCGAAATGGCTGGTGACCAGATGGGTCTCCACTCCCAGCCGCAGCATCCGCAGGCCCTTGTCCAGCTCGACCTCCCACACCTTCGTGTCGAAGTCGAGCAGGTGGTCACCGCCCCAGACGTCGTTGACCAGGATGTCCAGGCGCCCGTGGTCGCGGTCGATCCGCTCCACCAGGGCGCGGACCTGCTCCGGCTCCAGGTGGTCGACCACCGCCGCGATGCCGGTGCCCCCGGCCGCCGTGACCAGCTCCGCGGTCTCCTCGATCGTCTCGGTGGAGCGGCCCACCTCGCTGACGTGTCCGCGTGTGGTGCGGCCGGTGGCGTACACCGTCGCGCCCGCCCGGCCCAGCTCCACGGCCATGGCCCGGCCCGCGCCCCTGGTGGCCCCCGCCACCAGGGCGACCTTGCCCTCCAGGCTCTTCCCCGACACCGCTGCCGTGTTCACGTGTGTGTCCTTCCGTGTGTCCGTGGCGCCTGCCCGGCGCCCTGTGCGCACCGGGCACGCTGCCACCGATACCGGACATCTTCTGTCGGGTTTCTCCGCCGTTCGGACCGGGCGCCACGCCGGCCGGCCGTCCCGCGTGCGGGTGGCGCCGACAGGGCGGATCCTTGGTCCCGTGACGATGCACGAGACGGAGTTCTGGGAGCTGGTCGACAGCACCCGCGAGGCGGCCGGGGGCGATCCGGCCGACCACGCCGAGCTGCTCGTCGACCGGCTGACGCGGCTCGACCCGGACACCGTCGTGGACTTCGCCCGCCACTTCGAGGCCCGGGTGAACCGGGCCTGGCGCCGGGATCTGTGGGGCGCGGCCCGGGTGCTGCTGGACGGGGCGGACGAGGACGCCTTCGACTCCTTCCGCTGCTGGCTGGTCGGCCGGGGCAGGAAGGTGTTCGAGGGGGCGCTGCACGACCCGGACTCGCTCGCCGGTCTGCTGGAGGACTTCGATCCGGAGGTGGACGGCGAGGGCGAGGACATCGGCTGCGCCGCGGACGAGGCCTACGAGCGGCTCACCGGTCTGGAGCTGCCCGATCTCGGTCTGCCCGACCCGCCCCGGGAGCCGGAGGGCGCACCGCCCGGCTTCGGGGACGACCAAACCCTGGCCGCGGCCTTCCCCCGGCTGTGGGAGCGGTTCGGGCCGCCGACGGGGTGATCCGGGCCGGCGGGCGGCCCGGGGGCGGTCAGACCGCCGGCGAGCGCCCCATCAGCACATCGTCCGCGTAACCGCTCTCCAGCAGGAACTCCCCCGGAAGCACGCCCTCCACCGCGAAGCCCTCCGAGGCGTACAGTGCCCGCGCGGGCGCGTTGTGGCCCAGCACCCGCAGGGTGATCCGCGAGGCGCCCTGCCGCCTCGCCTCGGCCATCGCCGCGCGCAGCAGCGCCCTGCCCACACCCCGGCCGCGCGCCGTGCCGTCCACCGCCAGCCCCTGGATCTGCCGGACGTGGCCGTTGCTCTCGAGCGGGGTGGGACGCGCCAGCTTGATGTAGCCCACCGGCTTCCCCTCCAGTTCGGCGACGAGGCACTCCCGGGGCCGGTTGCCGTCGTGGAAGAACGGGCCGTACGGCGGCCGCGGCCTCGGGGTGACCGCGTGCACCGGCGACCAGGTGCGCCGGTCCAGTTCCCCCAGCGCCTCGCCGTCCTCCTCGGCGGCGGGGCGTACGAGGGGGCCCGACGGCTCCGGGGACGACGGGGAATCGGGGGACGACGGGCTCGCCGAGGACGCGGGGGACGACGGGGACGCGGACATGCCGGTCACTGTGCCTCGCCATCGGGCCGGCTGTCCATCAGGATTGCCCCATGCGTATCGCGGTCACCGGCTCCTCCGGCCTCATCGGCCGGGCTCTTGTGGACTCCCTGCGCGCCGACGGGCACGAGGTGCTGCGCCTGGTGCGGCGCCCGGCCCTCACGGGCGAGGAGGTGGAGTGGGATCCCGGGCGGCAGTACGTGGACGCGGCCGGGCTGGTGGGCTGCGAGGCGGTGGTGCATCTGGCCGGCGCGGGCGTCGGCGACCACCGCTGGACGGAGGCGTACAAGCGGGAGATCCGCGACAGCCGGGTCCTGGGGACGGCCGCCGTCGCCGAGGCCGTTGCCTCACTCGACACCCCGCCGCGCACCCTGGTGGTCGGCAGTGCCGTCGGCTACTACGGCGACACCGGCGACCGCGCCGTGGACGAGGACGCGCCGCCCGGTCACGGCTTCCTCGCCGATGTCTGCCAGGAGTGGGAGGAGGCCGCCGCGCCGGCCGAGGAGGCGGGGGTCCGCACCGTGTACGCCCGTACCGGGCTGGTGGTCTCCCGCACCGGAGGGGCGTGGGGACGGCTGTTCCCGATCTTCAGGGCCGGGCTGGGCGGTCCGCTGGGCAGCGGCCGGCAGTACTGGAGCCATATCGCGCTGCACGACCACATCGCCGCGCTGCGGCATCTGCTGGACACCGGGGAGCTGTCCGGGCCGGTCAACCTGACCGCGCCCGAGCCGGTCACCCAGCGGGAGGTGGCCGCCGCGATGGGCCGGGTGCTGCACCGCCCGGCGGTGCTGCCGGTGCCCGCGTTCGCGCTGCGCGCGGTGCTGGGCGAGTTCTCCACGGATGTGCTCGGCAGCCAGCGGGTGCTGCCCCGGCGGCTGCTGGAGTCCGGCTTCGTCTTCGCCTTCCCCGGTATCGAGGACGCCGTCCGGGCGGCGCTGCGCTGACCTGCGCCCGCGGGCCCCTTCCCGCGGGACGCGCTCCGTCCGCCCGCCCGTGCGGGCGGCGCGCGGGCGGGTGGTGAGCGGATGGTGAGCGGGTGACGCACGAGCCGTACCCGACCGGTGTGCGACCGCCGTACATCCGTGCGCGACCGATGTGCGACCGTGCCCGGTGCGTGCGCGACTGTCCGTGATCGCCCGTTTCCCTAGGGTCGGCTTGAAAGCACGCGTCGAACGCGTCTTCGGAGGGCAGGAACCACCCGGACGTCCGTTCGCGCCGCAGTGTCGACCACGGGAGGGCCCATGCCCGGCAGCGCACTCCGTCCCAGCCCCGGCCGAGACCGGGAGACCACCGACGTCGCCGTCGTCGGCGCGGGCCTGGCGGGCCTGGCCGCCGCACACCATCTGACCGGCGCCGGGCTGCACGTCACCGTGCTGGAGGCCACAGGCGCCGTCGGGGGCCGGATGGCGACCGAGGAGATCGACGGCTACCGGCTGGACCGCGGCGGCCGGCCGCTTTTCTCCGGCTGGTCCGAGCTGCGCCGCTGCCCCGGCCTGGCCGGGCTCGATCTGCGCCCCTTCGCCTCCGGGGTGCTGATCCGCAGCGGCGACCGCACGCTGCGCCTCGGCGCGCCCCGTGCCACCAGGGCGGCCCGCGGCTCCCGCGCCGCCCACGTCCCCCGGCAGCACCGCGGCGCGCGTGGCGCGCGCGCCACGCTGGGCACCACCCTGGAACAGGCCCGGCTGCGCGCACAGCTCGCCCGGCTCGCCTCGACCCCCGCCGAACGTCTCGGCGCCCGTCCCGAGCTGTCCGCGGCCCAGGCCCTGGCCGCCCGCGCCCCGTCGCCCCGGGCGGCCGACGGTCTGCTGCGTCCTCTGCTCGGCGCGCTGCTGTGCGACCCGGAGCTGACGACCTCCAGCCGGATCGGCGATCTGGCGCTGCGCGACTTCGCCCGCGGCGGGCTGTGCCTGCCCGCGGGCGGCGCGGCGTCCGTGCCCCGGGCCCTGGCGGACGGGCTGCCGCCCGGCACCGTCCGCACCGGGGTGCGCGTGCTGTCCGTGGCCGCCAACGCCGTGGTGACGCGCGACCACGGCACGATCCGCTGCCGCGCGGTGCTCATCGCCACCGGGGCCCGCGACGCGGCCGAGCTGCTGCCGGGGCTGCGGGTGCCGGACTTCCGCCCGGTGACCGTGCTGCACCACGCGGTGGACGGCCCGGCGCCGATGGACGAGCCACTGCTCGTCCTGGACGCCGACCGGCGCGGCCCGGTGGCGTACACCGCCGTCGCCAGCGCCGTGGACCCCTCGCGCGCCCGGCCGGGCCGCGCGCTGGTCACCTCCGTGGTGCTGGGTTCCGCCGCGTCCGAGCCGGCCGCCGCGCTGGACCGGGCCGCGCGCGCCCAGCTCGCCGGGCTGTACGGCGTCCCGACCGGCCGCTGGGAGCTGCTGGCCGTCCACCACGACCCGCTGGCCGTGCCCGCCACACCCGCGCCGCACGATCCGCGGCGCCCGGTCCGGGTGCTGTACGGCCTGTACGTCTGCGGCGACCACCGCGACACCGCCGACGCCCAGGGCGCGCTGCGCTCGGCCCGCCGCGCGGCGGACGCCGTCCGCCGCGACTTCGGCATCCGGCCGCGGGAGCGGGGCCCGCTCCTGCCCGCCGCGGCCTGAAGGTGCCCCGGGCCGGGGAGCTCCGGCCCGGACATGACCGTGCCGCCGCGCGGCGGCACGGTCGGTCCGCGGGTGGCGCGGGGGGCTGAAGGACCAGAGGGGCCAGAGGGGCCAGAGGGGCCAGAGGAGTCTGAGAGGTCTGAGGGCCCCGAGGGGTCAGACGAGGGCGGCGACCCGCTCGCGGTAGGTGCGTACCGGTGTGGCGTCCCGGTACGGCTCCAGGCGGCGCTCGAAGTCCTTGACGTACTCGTGCGCCCGCACCGACCGCATCTCCGCCGCCTGCTGCGCCGACTCCGCGGCCAGGGCGCACGCCTGCTCCACGTCGCCCAGCCCCAGCCGGGCCGTGGCCAGCACCATCCGGCAGAACAGCCGGCTGCGCACATAGCCCGGGCCCCGCAGCTGCAGGGAGCGCTCGGCGTGCTGGGCCGCCGCCCGGTACTGCTGGAGGTCCCGGTGGCAGTGCCCGAACTCGTCGGCGAGCTGCGCCTCGTCGAAGAACCGCGCCCAGTGCGGCACCTCGTCGCCCGGCCGCGCCTGCCCCAGCGCCCGCTCGGCGCGGGCCAGCGACGCCGTGCACGCCCGCACCTCCCCCAGCACCCCGTGCCCGCGCGCCTCCACCGCGTGCAGCAGCGCCTGGACGACCGGCGGCACCGAGGAGCCGACTCCCTGCTGGGCGACCCGCGCCAGCTGCACCGCCTCGCGGCCGTGCCCGAGGTACACCGCCTGCCTGCTCATCGTCACCAGCACATAGCTGCCGTACGCCCGGTCCCCGGCGGCCTGGGCCAGCCGCAGCGCCTGGACGAAGTAGCGCTGCGCCAGTCCGTGCGCGGCGATGTCGTACGCCGTCCACCCCGCCAGGCGGGTCAGGTCGGCCACCGCGGCGAACAGCCGGCGCCCGGTCTGCTCCCCGTAGGCGCCGCGCAGCATCGGCTCGGCCTCGTGCTCCAGGTAGCGCACCAGCGCCTGCCGGGCGTGGCCGCCGCCGTAGGCGTGGTCGAGGGCGCGGAACAGTTCGCCGACCGAGCGCAGGGCGGCGACGTCCCCGGCGGTGACCCGCTGTCCCGGGCCCCGCTCCACCCGCTCGATCCGGGCCGCCTGCCCCACCCGGGGCGGCGGTACGGCGGCGGGTGACAGGGGCCCGCGGCCCTGGGCGGGCACCCGCGCCGCCTCCGGCGCGGGCTCGCCGCGCGCCACGCGCTCGTCGGGGCGGCCGATCAGCCAGTCCCGGCTGGGCACCACCAGCCCGGCCGGGGTGAAGGCGATCTTGCGCAGCTCGGCGTGGTTCCCGGTGTCCTTGCGCCACAGGCCGCCGACGATGTCCACCGCCTCGCCCGGTGTGGCCGCGAACTCCAGCCCGGCGTAGACCGGCGCGCACGCGTCCAGGCCCAGGTCCTGGGCGGTGAGCCTGCGGCCCAGGCGGCGGGTGAAGACCTCGGCGATCAGCGCCGGCGTCGTGCCGCGCGGCTGCTGTCCGCGCAGCCAGCGCGTCACCGAGGTCTTGTCGTACCGGAGGTCCAGTCCGTGCTCCAGCCCGAGCTGGTCGACCCGCCGGGCGAGTCCGGCGTTGGAGAACCCGGCCTCGGCGATGAGCGCGGCGAGCTGGCGGTTGAGGGTGCGCTGGGAGGATTTCCCAGGTCGTTCCGTCGACATCGGCTTTGCGGTCTCCTGCCTCACGGCTTGGGGTACGACAGACGCCGGGGCGCCCTGCTGGAACGGCGCGAATTTAGCCGTCCGCTCCGCCCCTCCGGGGGTCTGAGCACGGGTTTCATCCATACGTGTGAGTGGCGGCCGAAAGCGGAACCTCTCGGTCACTGCCCCGTCACCGGCCGCCGCCGCCCGCCACCGGCCCGTCGGCCGGCGGCCCCGGAGCCGTACAGTTGGCTGCCGGGACGCGTGACGATGTGGGCCGCGGCCCGAGACGACCGGAGGAGGAGCCGCCGTGAGCGAGCTGCGCTTTGTCCATCTGGGCTTCGGCGGGGACGCCGTGGAGTATCTGGAGGCGTGGCGCAGGCAGCGCGAGGTCCACGCGGCCCGTTTCGCCGACGAGATCCCCGACACCTGCCTGCTGCTGGAGCACCAGCCGGTGTACACGGCCGGCCGGCGCACCGAGGACAGCGAGCGCCCCCTGGACGGCACTCCCGTGGTGGACGTGGACCGCGGCGGCAAGATCACCTGGCACGGTCCGGGCCAGCTCGTCGGCTACCCGATCCTGAAGCTGCCCCGTCCGGTGGACGTCGTCGCCCATGTGCGGCGGCTGGAGGAGGCGCTGATCCGCACCTGCGCGGAGTTCGGCCTGGCCACCACCCGGGTCGAGGGGCGCAGCGGGGTGTGGGTGCTGGGCGATCCCGGGAAGCAGGCGGAGGAGACCGTGCCGGGCGGCCTGGAGCTGGACTTCGACCCCGCGCTCCACGACGACGAGTACGACCCGAGACTGCGCGGGCCCCAGTACGCGCCCTCCAACGCCGGCCAGCGCGGCGACGACCGCAAGCTCGCCGCCATCGGGATCCGGGTGGCCAAGGGCGTCACCATGCACGGCTTCGCGCTGAACTGCGACTCCGACAACACCGGGTACGACCGCATCGTGCCGTGCGGCATCCGGGACGCCGGGGTCACCTCGCTCTCGCAGGAGCTGGGCAGACCGGTGACCGTCGCCGAGGTGCTGCCCGTGGTGGAGAAGCATCTGCGCGCGGTGCTGGAGTCCACGGAACCACTGCCCCGTGCCGTCTGACCCGAACAAGCCAAGGCGTACCCTGGTGTGCGCCGAAGATTCAAAGGCCACCAACACAAAGGGGAGTGCCGGACGTGTCCGCTGTCGCACCCGACGGTAGGAAGCTGCTGCGCCTGGAGGTCCGGAACAGCCAGACCCCCATCGAGCGCAAGCCCGAGTGGATCAAGACCCGGGCGAAGATGGGCCCCGAGTACAACGCACTGCAGTCCCTGGTCAAGCGCGAGGGCCTGCACACGGTGTGCCAGGAGGCCGGCTGTCCCAACATCTTCGAGTGCTGGGAGGACCGCGAGGCCACCTTCCTCATCGGAGGCGAGCAGTGCACCCGGCGCTGCGACTTCTGCCAGATCGACACCGGCAGGCCCGCCGAGTTCGACCGCGACGAGCCGCGCCGGGTGGCCGAGTCCGTCCAGCAGATGGAGCTGCGCTACGCCACGATCACCGGCGTCGCGCGCGACGACCTGCCCGACGGCGGCGCCTGGCTGTACGCCGAGACCGTCCGCCAGATCCACGCGCTGATGCCGGACACCGGTGTCGAGCTGCTGATCCCGGACTTCAACGCGGTGCCCGAGCAGCTCGCCGAGGTCTTCTCCTCGCGCCCGGAGGTGCTGGCGCACAACGTCGAGACGGTCCCGCGGATCTTCAAGCGCATCCGCCCCGCCTTCCGCTACGAGCGGTCGCTGGAGGTGATCACCCGGGCCCGCGCGGAGGGGCTGGTCACCAAGTCCAACCTGATCCTCGGGCTCGGCGAGACCCGCGAGGAGGTCAGCCAGGCCCTGCGCGACCTGCACGGGGCCGGCTGCGAGCTGATCACCATCACCCAGTACCTGCGTCCCTCGCCGCGGCACCACCCGGTGGAGCGCTGGGTCAAGCCCCAGGAGTTCGTGGAGCTGAAGGACGAGGCGGACGAGATCGGTTTCGCCGGTGTCATGTCCGGCCCGCTGGTCCGCTCCTCCTACCGCGCCGGGCGCCTGTACCGGCAGGCGGTCGAGCGCCGGGGCGCCACCGCGGCCTGACGGCCCCGGGCGGCCGTCCTCCGAGGCGGCCGCCCGGGCACGGACACGGGGCCGCGGCGGTCCCGGAGGCCGCGGCGACCCGGTGCGGGCGGGCGACGTAGACTTCGCTGTATGGCGAGGAAGGAAACATCCGAGAATCCGGGGCGGCTCAAGCAGATCGCCCTGACGTACAAGATGACGCGGCGCGCCGACAAGTCGGTCGGCTTCGTCCTCGCGGGCGTGGGGCTCGTCACCTTCGGTGTTCTCCTCGCGATCGGCTTCTGGGTCGGCCACCCCGTCTACCTGGGCATCCTGGGCTTCCTGCTGGCCTTCCTCGCGATGGCGATCGTCTTCGGCCGCCGGGCCGAGCGGGCGGCGTTCAGTCAGATGGAGGGTCAGCCGGGCGCGGCCGCCGCCGTCCTGGACAACATCGGCCGCGGCTGGACGGTCACCCCGGCCGTCGCCATGAACCGGCAGCAGGACGTCGTCCACCGGGCCGTGGGCAAGGCGGGCATCGTGCTCGTCGGCGAGGGGAACCCGAACCGGGTGCGCTCCCTGGTCGCCTCCGAGAAGAAGCGCATGGCGCGCATCGTCGGCGGCGTCCCGGTCCATGACGTGATCGTGGGCACCGGCGAGGGCCAGACGGAGCTGAAGAAGCTCCGCACCAAGCTGCTGAAGCTCCCCCGGGTGCTCCAGGGCCCCCAGGTCACGGAGACCAACGACCGGCTGCGGGCCATGGGCGACCTGATGAACAACCTGCCGATGCCCAAGGGGCCGATGCCCCGCGGCATGCGGATGCCGAAGGGCCCGACCAGGCGCTGAGGCGCACGTGCCCGGCGCACCGGGCGGAACGGATGTGGGTGGGGCCCGGAACTCCGAGGAGTTCCGGGCCCCACCCACATCCGTTCGGCGTCCGTTCGGCTTCCGCTGCGCCGGCTCGGTTCCGGGAGGCTCAGATCCGCACCTGCACGGCGCCGGAGAGCCGGTCGTGCAGGCCACGCGAGTCGCGGTCCCACACGAGCGCCGGCACGGCGAGCACCAGCAGCACCGTGCGCACCACCGCGCGGGGCAGTGTGAGCCGCCCGCCGCGCGCGGAGACCACCCGCAGCCCCAGCAGCCGCTTGCCCGGGGTGAAGCCGACCGTGCCGACGGTGAGGACGCCGAGCACCGCGAAGACCAGCAGGGCCCAGTTTCCCGCCGAGCCGAGGTCGCCGCCCGTGAGCAGACCGTATGCGATCAGCATGCACAGGCCCCAGTCGATGAAGATCGCGCCGAACCGGCGTCCCAGCGGGGCGATCGACCCCGGCCCGTCCTGGGGCAGTCCCAGCCTCTCGCCCCGGTAGCCGAAGTCCGCGCCCATCCGCTCGGCCGCGGCCCTGGGGCCGGAGAGCCAGGATCCGATTGCTTGCCTGTTGTCCACCCGTCAACGGTAACGCGCGGCCTTCCCGGGTACCCGGCCGGGCCGCGGGGGCGTACACGGCCGCGAGGGCGTCACCGGAACGGCATCGGGACGGTACCGGGAGCGACCGTCCGCACACTCGTCCGGTTAACATCACCGAAACAAATGGGTCATGCTTGAGAAATCCCGCAAATCTAAGGTCGGGCGACAGCAGGACATCTCACTGGACTGCCACTCGAGCTGCCACCCCGTCCCCTCGCGGCGGGACTAGGAGGACTTGGATGTTCCAGAACGCCGACGAGGCAAAGAAGTACATCGCGGACAACGACGTGAAGTTCGTCGATGTCCGCTTCTGCGACCTGCCGGGCATCATGCAGCACTTCACGATCCCGGCCTCGACGTTCGACCCGTCCGAGATGCAGGCCTTCGACGGGTCCTCGATCCGCGGCTTCCAGGCGATCCACGAGTCCGACATGGCGCTGCTGCCGGACCTGTCCACCGCCCGTCTGGACCCGTTCCGCCGCGACAAGACGCTCAACATCAACTTCTTCATCCACGACCCGATCACCGGCGAGCAGTACAGCCGCGACCCGCGCAACGTGGCGAAGAAGGCCGAGGCGTACCTCGCCTCCTCCGGCATCGCGGACACCGCCTACTTCGGGCCCGAGGCCGAGTTCTACGTCTTCGACAGCGTCCGCTTCCAGACCAGCGCGAACGAGTCCTTCTACCACATCGACTCCGAGGCCGGCGCCTGGAACACCGGTGCGCTGGAGGACAACCGCGGCTACAAGGTCCGCTACAAGGGCGGCTACTTCCCGACCCCGCCGGTGGACCACTTCGCCGACCTGCGCGCCGAGATGTCGCTGGAGCTGGACCGGGTCGGCCTGAAGGTCGAGCGCCAGCACCACGAGGTCGGCACCGCCGGCCAGGCGGAGATCAACTACAGGTTCAACACGCTGCTCGCGGCCGCCGACGACCTGATGCTGTTCAAGTACATCATCAAGAACGTCGCCTGGCGCAACGGCAAGACCGCCACCTTCATGCCCAAGCCGATCTTCGGTGACAACGGCTCGGGCATGCACGTCCACCAGTCGCTGTGGTCCGGCGGCGATCCGCTGTTCTACGACGAGCAGGGCTACGCGGGCCTGTCGGACACCGCCCGTTACTACATCGGCGGCATCCTCAAGCACGCCCCGTCGCTGCTGGCCTTCACCAACCCGACGGTGAACTCCTACCACCGCCTGGTGCCCGGCTTCGAGGCCCCGGTGAACCTGGTGTACTCGCAGCGCAACCGCTCCGCCGCGATGCGCATCCCGATCACCGGCTCCAACCCCAAGGCCAAGCGCGTGGAGTTCCGCGCCCCGGACCCGTCCTCCAACCCGTACCTGGCCTTCTCGGCCCTGCTGCTGGCCGGTCTGGACGGCGTCAAGAACAAGATCGAGCCGGCCGAGCCGATCGACAAGGACCTCTACGAGCTGGCTCCGGAGGAGCACGCGAACGTCCCGCAGGTGCCGACCTCCCTGCCGGCCGTCCTGGAGGCCCTGGAGGCGGACAACGAGTACCTGCAGGCCGGCGGCGTCTTCACCGCCGACCTGATCGAGACCTGGATCGACTACAAGCGCACCAACGAGATCGCCCCGATCCAGCTCCGCCCGCACCCGCACGAGTTCGAGATGTACTTCGACCTCTGATCGGCACCGGGAAGCCGCTCCCCGCCGCTCGGGACGGCCGACGGGCCGCGGGCCGCACGACCACACGGTGTGCGGCCCGCGGCCCGTCCGCGTTCCCGGGAGCCTGTCTCGCGCGTCGGCGCGGGGCCTGGTAGACCGGTGGGGTGAGCGCTGACCCCGAATCCGCACCCGAGGCCGAGCCGCTTCCCGGCAGCCCCGAACCGTCCGGGGAGGGCGGCCGGCCGCGTGTGACGTGCCGGATGTGCGGACGGCCGCTGCGCGACCGGCAGGCGCGGCTGTGGGGCCTGGGGGTGGAGTGCCGGGAGAAGCTGGCGGTGCGCACCGCCCCGGCGCCCGGACGCCGGGAGGTCGAGCAGGAGGCGCTGCCCGGGCTGTGAGCGCGCCGGAGCGCGGTCCCCGGACCCCCGGACGTGGCGCGGCGCCCGTGCTCCCCTCCGGCACGGGCGCCGCGCGGTGCGGGACGCTGCGGGGCGCGGTCAGCGCAGCAGGCGCAGGGGGACGGCGTTCGCCATCGCCTCCGCCCCGGCGTCGCTGGGGTGGAGGTGGTCGCCGCTGTCGTAGCGCGGCAGCAGGCGCTCGGGGTCGGCGGGGTCGCGCAGGGCCCGGTCGAAGTCGATCACCCCGTCGTACTCGCCGCTGGTGCGGATCCAGTGGTTGACGGCCCGGCGGGCGGCCTCCGTCTGGGCGCTGTGGAAGCCGAAGGTGTCGCCCTTGAACGGCAGGATGGTGCCGCCGTGGATCTTCAGTCCCCGCTCGTGGGCGCGGGCGATGAGCTGGCGGTGGGCGTCGATGATGTCCCGGGCGGTGACCTTCTCCGAGGGCGGGGCGGTGCCGGCGGCCGGGTGGCCGAGGTCGTTGACGCCCAGCAGGACGATGACGTGCTCGGCGCCGGGCCGGGCGGCCACGTCGCGGTCGAAGCGGCGCAGGGCGCTCTGGCCGAAGTAGGCCGCGTAGTCCTCGGCGCCGGAGCCGGCCGGGGGGTTGGGGTCGTGCAGCAGGCGGTTGCCGCTGACGCCCTGGTTGAGCACACCCCGCGGGTGGGGTCCGCGGGCCTTCGCCAGGCGCCGGGCGAGGAAGTCGGGCCAGCGGTGGTTGGCGTTCACCTCGGTGTCGGAGCCGTCGGTGATGGAGTCGCCGAGGGCGACGACGGCCGAGGCCTTCCCGGCCCCCCTGGAGCGGTCGGTGCTCACGCTCACGCCGGTCAGGAAGTACCAGCGGTCGATGGTGGCGGTCGGTGTGATGTCCGCGTGCCCGGTGACGTTGCCGGAGGCGACGTGGTTGTGCTGGAAGGCGAACGCGTGGACCGTCGAGCCCGGGGTGCGCTCGGGCAGGTGGATGCTCACCACCAGGTCGGAGCCCGCCGGCACCCGCAGGGAGACCGGGTCGCTGAGCACGGGCGCGCCCGCGGGGACGGTCACCGAGTCGCGTCCGCCGAAGGTGAGCGCGCGGTCGGTGCGCTTGTCGACGGCGGTGGGCCGGCCGTCCCCGGCGCGGTGGGCGATGCGGGCCTCGCCGATGACCAGGGGCCGGTCGCCGAACTCGTTCGACAGCCGGACGCGCACCCGGTCGCCGCCGATGCTGGTACGGACGGTCTGGCGGATGGTCTGGTCCTCGAACACGGTGGTGTCCGAGGCGGGGACGGCCGTGGGGGTGGTGGACCAGGTGCCCACCCGGGCACGGCCCGGGTGCTTGCCGCCCCGCTTGCCCGCGGCGCTCTCGGCGGTGCTCCCGGTGGTGCTCGCGCCGGATGCCGGGAGGGCGCCCGGCGCGGCGGGCGTGGCCGGCGCCGTGCCCAGGAGCAGGGCTCCGGTGAGCAGGGCGACGACGTAGCCGCCCGCCCGTCCCGCGCGGTTGCGGAGGAAGGCGAACCGCGCCGTGTTCGGTCTCATACGCGTCTCCCGGTGGCTTCGGAGGCTGGTCGGGCTGGTCGGGCTGGTCACGGGCGGTCTCAGCCGCGGCGGGCGGGCTTGTCGAAGCGCCATCCCTCGGCCCTGAGCCGGGGGATGGCCCGATCCACGGCCTCGACGGTCGCGCTGCGGTCGCCGCCGCCGTCGTGCAGCAGCACCACGGCCCCGGGTGTGACGCCCTCGGTGATGCGGCGGGCGAACTCGTCTGCGCCGTGCGGCTCCCAGTCGCCGATCACCAGCCGCCAGCCCAGCGGCTGCATCCCCATCGAGGCCGCCACCTGCGGCGTCTGCCCCCAACTGCCGTACGGGGCGCGGAAGTAGGGGATCCGGGCGCCCGGAGCGGCGCGGCGGATCGCGGCGTTGGTCCGCGCCAGGTCCGCCCGGATGTCCTCGGGGGACCAGGCGGCCATGTCGTCGTGGTGCATGGTGTGGTTGCACAGCGTGTGGCCGCCGGCGACGATCTTCCGGACCAGCTCGGGGTGCTCCTCGACGTGGTCGCCCCACAGGCAGAAGACCGCCTTGACGTGGTGCTTGCGCAGCACCTTCAGCAGGCGCGGGGTGTCGGCGGGGTTGGGTCCGTCGTCGAAGGTGAGGGCGACGGTCCTGCCGCCGTGGCGGGTGGTCTCGACGACGGTGTCGTTCGCCTGGCGGGCCTGGGCCGGACCCGTCGCGGCCAGGACGCCCAGGCACATGCCGCAGGAGAGCAGCAGGGGCATCGCCAGGCGGCGCAGCCGGCGCGCGCGCCGTGGACCTGCCGCTTCGCCTGCGGGTCTCGGGGAGGGTGTGGCGGTCGTGGTCAAGGCTGGTCCCTTTCCGGCGCTTCCGCCGGCCCCGGACTCCGTCGGCGGCCGGGCGGCGGCCCGTGCGGTTCTGCGGTTCTGCGGTTCTGCGGTTCAAGGTTTCCGGAAGATTTCCGGTCGAGCGGGGAGACCATAGGGAGACCCCGCGTCGGCGTCAAGGGCGGCCCACTTCCTGCGACGGACAGGTGTTCTCGCTGGTCAGGGCGGGTTTCGGCGCCCTCGCCGGGCCGATACGCCGCCCGGCGGCCGAAAGAACGCGGGGGGAAAGCGGAAAAAACGCACGGGTGTCGGGCCCGGGCGGCCGCACTCCCGACACCCGTCTGATGACCTGGGAGGAAGCCCGTGACACCGTCTCATCACGACACCGGCGCGCGCCCCACCGCGCCCCGGGCCGACGATCGGAGGACGCAGATGGGCCCGCGCCACCGGTTCGACCCCGAACTGGCCGCGGCGCTCCCGCTGATCCCCGAGGTGGAGCTGCTCGACCTCGACGCGGCACGGGCCTCGCAGGCCGCGCAGGTGGCCGAGGCGGTGGCGGCGGCCGACACCTCCGGTGTGGACGTCGGGGAGATCCGCGTGCCCGGGCCGGCCGGCGCGCCCGCGGTGCGGCTGCGGCTGTACCGGCCGCACGGCGCCCGCGGCCCGCTGCCCGCGGTGTACGCCATCCACGGCGGCGGCTTCATGCTGGGCTCGCCGGAGGTCGACCACGACTGGAACCTGCTGCTGTGCCGGCGGCTCGGAGCCCTGGTGGCCTCGGTCGACTACCGGCTGGCGCCCGAGCACCCCTTCCCCGCGCCCCTGGAGGACTGCTACGCCGGGCTGTGCGGACTGGTGGAGCGGGCCGGGGAGCTGGAGGTGGCGCCCGAGCGGATCGCCCTGTGGGGCGACAGCGCCGGGGCGGGGCTCGCCGCCGGGCTGGCCCTGCTCGCCCGCGACCGGGGCGGTCCGGCCGTCCGCTTCCAGCACCTGTGCTCCCCCGCGCTCGACGACCGGCTCTCCACCCCCAGCGCGCGGCGGTTCACCGACACGCCCGTGTGGAACCGGCGCAACGCCGCGATCAGCTGGGACGCGTACCTGGGGCACGGGATGCGGGACACCGCCGGCGTCTCCCCGTACGCCGCCCCCGCCCGCGCCGGGGTGATCGAGCTGGCGGGCCTGCCGCCCGCGTACGTGTCGGTAATGGAGTTCGACCCGTTGCGGGACGAGGGCGTCGACTACGCCCGCGCCCTGCTGGCCGCCGGGGTGCCCGCCGAACTGCACCTGATCCCCGGCACCTTCCACGGCGCGTGGGCGGTGGAGCACGCCGCCGTCATCCGGCGGGCGACGGCCGAGGCCGTCGAGGTGCTGCGCGGGGCGCTGGGCGGCCCCGGGCCGGTGGGGCCGGTGAGGGGGTGAGGGCTCAGCCGTCCCCCTTGTCGGCGTTACCGGCGTTACCGGCCAGCCGCAGGGCGTACAGCGCGAGCTGGGCGCGGAAGCGGTCCTGCGGGTCGCGCAGCCGCCAGCCCATCTCCTTCTCCACACGCGCCAGGCGGGCGGCCACCGAACTGTGGTGCAGGTGCAGTTCGGCGGCGGCCTGCCGCAGCGAGCCGGTGCGGCAGAACGCGGCCAGGGCCGCCAGCAGCTCACCGCCCGGCCGGGCCTGCCCGGTGGCGGGGCCGCCGCGCTCACCGTGCGCCGGATCCCCCAGCCGCCCCAGCCGCCGTACGTCGGCCTGGGCGCGCAGCCGCTCCACCGGGATGTCGGCCAGCAGTGCGAGGGGGCCGAGTTCGTCGTGGTCGGCCACCGCCTCCGCCCGTGCGCCCGCCACCGCGAACCGCAGGGCCGAGCGGGCCTGTGCCCAGGAGGTGTGGGCGTCCAGCGGGTCGGCGCCGGATCCGATCCCGACGCGCGTGCCCGGGGCCGGCCCGCGGGCCGTGCCCCGGTCGCGGGCGCGTTCGCGCATCGCCGCCCGCAGCTCGGCGGCCGGTGAGGCGGTGCCGGTACAGGTGCCGTCCGGGCCGGACGCCCCCTCCCCGCCCGGCGCCCCCTCCCCGCCGGGCGTACCGCCCCGGCGCTGCACCAGCACCGCTCCCAGCGAGCCGACCCGCGCCACCCGGACGGCGCCCCGCAGCGCGCCGCGCCCCAGCAGCGCGACGGCCTCCACCCCGGCGTCCGTCCCCGTACCCGCTCCCGCGTCCGCCCCCGTGTCCGCCGCCACCGCGATCACCCGCAGCGGTGTCCCCGGCTCCAGGCCCAGCAGCCGCAGGGCGCGTGCGCGGTCCTCGACGGCCTCCCGGCCGGACAGCACCAGTTCGACCAGCGCCGGGTCGGCGGCCCGGGGGGTGCGGGCCGGTCGGGGACGGCCGGCCAGCACCCGGGCGGCGATGGCCATCCACTCCAGCACCAGTTCGTCGAACGGCCCCGGCACTCCGGGGCGTTCCAGCCACACTCGACCGGCCGGCTCCAGATCCACCCGGCCCGAGACACACCCGGGCGCGCCCGCCAGGGCGGCGCCGTCCGGGGCGAACCGCACCGTGCGGCCGTCGGGCAACTCCAGCCCGGCGGCGCACCCGGCAAGCCCGGCCGTGGACCGCGTCAGGGTCACCGGGTCCAGCGCACCGCCGAGCAGCGCCTCGAAGTGGGCGATCACGCGTACGGCGGTGGCGGCGTCCGCGTCCAGCGCGGACAGCCGCAACATCAGTCCCTTCACGTTCCGCAGTCTAGGAAGGAGACGGACTTGACCGACAGATCCGTGTGCAAGGCGGCACGGGAATCCGGAGGACGCCCGGCCGGATCACGCCTGACGGCACTGCTGGGAGGGGTGCTGCCCATCGTGGCGGCCCTTCTTCTGGCCCTCGCCGCGCCCCCGGCCTCCGCCGCTTCGCTGACCGAGGTGACGAACTTCGGCAGCAACCCCAGCAATCTGCGCATGCACCTGTACGTGCCCGACGGCGTCCAGGAGCGTCCGCCGGTGCTGGTGGCGGTGCACTACTGCACCGGCTCCGGCCCGGCGTTCCACTCCGGCACCGAGTTCGCCTCGCTGGCCGACCGTTACGGGTTCGTCGTGGTCTACCCGTCGGCGACCCGCAGCGGCAACTGCTTCGACGTCTCCTCGCCGCAGGCGCTGCGGCGCGACGGGGGCAGCGACCCGGTGGGCATCCGCTCGATGGTGGGCCATGTGCAGCAGCACCTGAACGCCGACCCGGACCGGGTCTACGTCACCGGCGCCTCCTCGGGGGCGATGATGACCAACGTCCTGGTGGGCAACTACCCGGACGTGTTCAAGGCCGGCGCGGCCTTCATGGGCGTGCCGCACTCCTGCTTCGCCACCACCGACGGCTCGGGCTGGAACAGCGCCTGCGCGAACGGCGCCGTGGACAGGACGCCTCGGCAGTGGGGCGACCTGGCGCGCGGTGCGTACCCCGGCTACAGCGGCCCGCGGCCCCGGATGCAGATCTGGCACGGCACCGAGGACAGCACCCTGCGCTACCCCAACTTCAACGAGCAGATCGAGCAGTGGACAAACGTCCACGGGGTGAGCCCGACGCCCGCGTACACCGACCGGCCGCAGTCGAACTGGGTCCGCACCCGCTACGGCGGCACCGGTGAGCAGGCCCCGGTGGAGGCCGTCAGCGTCCAGGGGGCCGGGCACTCGCTGCCCGTCGGCGGCATGGCGGCCCGGGCCATCGCGTTCTTCGGCCTGGACGGCACCGGCTCCACGGATCCCGACCCGGATCCCGACCCGGATCCCGACCCGGATCCCGAGCCCGAGCCGGGGGCCTGCCGGGTCGCCTACACCACCAACGCCTGGAACACCGGGCTGACCGCGTCCATCACCGTCACCAACACCGGCAGCGCGCCGCTGAACGACTGGTCGCTCTCCTTCGGCCTGCCCGCGGGCCAGACCATCGTCGCCGGCTGGGGTGCGAGCTACAGCCCGGGCAGCGGTGCGGTGACCGCCAGGCCCGCCTCGTACAACTCCACCCTGGCGGCCGGGGCCAGTGTGCAGATCGGCTTCCAGGCGAGCCACACCGGCGACACCGGCGAGCCCGCCTCCTTCACCCTGGACGGCGCCGCCTGCACCACCGTCTGACGCCTGCGGGCGGGACGGCACCGGCCCCGGCGGGGATCCCCGCCGGGGCCGGTGCGTCCGGGTGCGCGCGGACGTGTGCCGCCGCAGGATCAGCGGACGGCCGGCTGGTCGAACGTGTAGCCCTGCGCCTTCAGCCGCGGGATGGTCTGGTCGACGGCCGAGACGGTCTGGCCGCGGTCGCCGCCGCCGTCGTGCATCAGCATCACGGCCCCGGGCGTGACGCGCTGC
Source organism: Streptomyces mangrovi (assembly GCF_900114215.1). Taxonomy (GTDB): domain Bacteria; phylum Actinomycetota; class Actinomycetes; order Streptomycetales; family Streptomycetaceae; genus Streptomyces; species Streptomyces barkulensis. Next base: position 377,412 of record NZ_FOSG01000003.1, read on the forward strand.
ATGATCCGGTTGACCAGCTCGCCCGTGCCCGGCGGCTGCCAGTCGCCGATGTCCGCCCGCCAGCCCAGCGGCTGCATCCCCATCGAGGCCGCCACTTGCGGGGACTGACCCCAACTGCCGTACGGGGCGCGGAAGTAGGTGATCTGCGCGCCCGGAGCGGCCCGGCGGATCGCGTTGTTGACCTGCTCCAGGTTCTGTCGTATCTGCTGCTGGGACCAGCCGCCCATGTCCTGGTGGGCCATGGAGTGGTTGCACAGCCGGTGGCCGTCGGCGGCGATCCGGCTCACCAGGTACGGGTACTGCCGCACATGGTCGCCCCACAGGCAGAAGGTCGCCTTGACGTTGTGCTTGCGCAGCACCTCCAGCAGGCGGGGAGTGTGGGTGGGGTCGGGGCCGTCGTCGAAGGTGAACGAGACGGTCCGGCCGCCGCTCTGGGTGTAGGTGATGACGGTGCCGTCCACGGCCTGGACCGGGCCCGCCGTGGCCAGGGAGCTCATGCAGAGGCCGGCGGCGAGCAGCAGGGGTGCCGCGAGGCGGCGCAGACGGCGCGGGCGGCGCGGGCGGTTCGGGCGGCCTGCGGCGGTCTTCGCGGTGGTGCTCGTCGTCCTGTTCACATCGGGTTCCTTCCTGGTGCGCGGCCGGGCCCGGCTCTCCTCGTCCGGGAGTGCTCCGGCCCGGCTCGCGGTGGGGGGCGGGAAACGTGGGGGGAGAGAAACCTTCCGGAATTCTTCCGGTAGAACGAGGAGACCATAGGGAGCCCCCAACCGGCCGTCAAGAACCCGGGGTTACCCGAACCCGAGCGCGTTCCCGCAGGTCGGAACGGGAGGGAGCGACCCTTTTCGGCGGGTCGGCGGCCGGAGAAACGGACGGTCGTCGGATCGGGGACACCCTCCCTCCGCCGCCCGTCTGCCACCGCCCCCGCCGATAGCAGAGTTGCAGAATTATGCAATTCGATAGATGCTTCACAGTGCAAGTCCTCTGCCCGAGGACCCGAGGACACCCGCCGCGGCCCACCGGGCCGGGGCGAACGACGAGGAGACCGAGGTTCCCGTGCCGGTTCCGCTGTACCAGGCCAAGGCCGAGTTCTTCCGGATGCTGGGGCATCCGGTCCGCATCCGCGTCCTGGAGCTGCTCCAGGACGGCCCGAAGCCGGTACGCGACCTGCTGGCCGCCATCGAGGTGGAGCCGCCCAACCTCTCGCAGCAGCTCGCGGTGCTGCGCCGCTCGGGCATCGTCACCGCCACCCGCGAGGGCTCCACCGTGGTCTACGAGCTGGCCGGCGGGGACGTCGCGGAGCTGATGCGGGCCGCGCGCCGGATCCTGACCGAGATGCTCGCCGGGCAGAACGAGCTCCTGGCGGAACTGCGGGACACCCCCCAAGCCGACCCCCAAGCCGACCCCCGGGCCGCCTCTCGGGCCGTCGCCCCGGCCGCTTCCCGGGCCACCGCCGAAGCCCGCGAAGGCGGCGCCGAGTGAGCACCGCCTCCGGCCCGGCCCGGTCGGCCCTGGCCGCATGCCGCTCCCTGCTGCCCACCCGCTCCGACCTCGCCGCCATGCGCGCCCACCCCCGGCAGGACCTCCTGGCTGGGCTGACGGTGGCCATCGTGGCGCTGCCGCTGGCCCTGGGCTTCGGTGTCTCCTCCGGGCTCGGCGCCGAGGCCGGACTGGCCACCGCCGTGGTGGCCGGCGCCCTGGCGGCCCTCTTCGGCGGCTCCAACCTCCAGGTCTCCGGGCCCACCGGTGCCATGACGGTCGTCCTCGTCCCGATCACCGCCGCGCACGGCCCCTCGGGCGTGCTGACCGTCGGCCTGCTGGCCGGACTGTTCCTGGTGGCGCTCGCCCTGGCCCGCGCCGGCCGCTGGATGCGGTACGTGCCGGCGCCGGTCGTGGAGGGCTTCACCCTCGGCATCGCCTGTGTGATCGCCCTCCAGCAGGTGCCCGGCGCCCTGGGGGTGCCCGTGCCCGAGGGCGACCGGGTGGCGGCCGTCGCCCGGCAGGCGGTCGTGGAGTTCGCCCGGGAGCCGAACTGGACGGCCGTCGCGCTCGCGCTGTCCGTGGCCGCCGTGATGCTGGCCGGCGCCCGGTGGCGGCCCACCGTCCCGTTCTCCGTCGTCGCGGTGGCCGCCGCGACCGCCGTGACCGAGGTGCTCCGCCTCGACGGCGCCGAGCCGATCGGTGACCTGCCGCCCGGTCTGCCCGCGCCCTCGCTGTCCTTCCTCGACCTCTCGTCGCTGTCCTCGCTGCTCGCCCCGGCGGTGGCCGTCGCCGCGCTGGCCGCCCTGGAGTCGCTGCTGTCGGCCTCCGTGGCCGACGGCATGACGGTGGGTCAGCGGCACGACCCGGACCGGGAGCTGTTCGGGCAGGGCCTGGCCAACATCGCCTCCCCGCTGTTCGGCGGGGTGCCCGCCACCGGCGCCATAGCCCGCACCGCCGTCAACGTGCGCGGCGGTGCCCGCTCGCGGCTGGCGGCGCTGGCGCACGCCGGTGTGCTCGCCCTCGTCGTCCTGGCCGCGGCCCCGCTGGTCTCCCGCATCCCGCTGGCCGCGCTGGCCGGTGTGCTGCTGGCCACCGCCGTGCGCATGGTGGAGGTCGGATCGCTGCGGGCGATCACCCGCGCCACCCGCTCCGACGCGGCCGTCCTGGTCCTGACCGCGGTGACGACCCTGGTGCTGGACCTGGTGTACGCGGTGATCGCCGGCCTGCTCGTCGCGGGCGCCCTCGCCCTGCGGGCGGTGGCCCGGCAGGCCCGCCTGGACCAGGTTGACGTCACCGGCGACATCCCCGGCGGGCACGACGAGGAGGAACGCGCCCTGCTGGCCGAGCACATCGTCGCCTACCGCCTGGACGGGCCGCTGTTCTTCGCCGCCGCCCACCGCTTCCTGCTGGAGCTGTCGGAGGTCGCCGACGTGCGCGTGGTGATCCTGCGCATGTCGCGCGTGACGACGGTGGACGCCACCGGTGCCCTCGTACTGAAGGACGCGATCGACAGGCTGCACCGGCGCGGCATCACCGTGCTGCTCTCCGGGGTCCGCCCCGAACAGCGCCGCGCCCTGGAGTCCGTCGGCGCGCTGGACGCCGTCAGCCCCGGGGACCGGGACTGGCCCAGCACCCCCGAGGCGATCCGCGGCGCCCGCGAGCACCTGTACGGGGCCGGGGTCCTGCCCGCCCCCGCCGCTCCCCCGCCGCCCGCCGCGCGGCCGCTACCGTGAGGCGCATGGAGATCTGGATCAATCCCGCCTGCTCGAAGTGCCGCGGCGCGGTGAAGCTGCTGGACGCGGAGGGCGCCGAGTACACCGTCCGCCGCTATCTGGAGGACCCGCCGACCGAGGAGGAGCTGCGCACCGTGCTGGAGCGGCTCGGCCTGGAGCCGTGGGACATCACGCGGACGCAGGAGGCCGAGGCGAAGGAGCTCGGCCTGAAGTCCTGGCCGGAGGAGCCCGCCTGGCGGGACCGCTGGATCGCCGCGCTGGCCGGGCACCCGCGGCTGATCCAGCGTCCGATCATCACCGCCGACGACGGCTCGGCGGTCGTGGGGCGCAGCGAGGAGGCCGTGCGCGACGCGCTCTCCCGCTAGTGCCGCGTCCCCGCCGCGCCGACACCGCACCGGACACCGCGCCGGACACCGCACCGGCCCGGGCCGCCGTCCCGGCCGTCATCCCGGCTGAACGCGTCCCCACAGGCGCCGCCACAGGCCGGCCGGCCCGCGGCCCGGTTCCGTACGCGCCGCCCCGTTCGCGCCGTCCGGGGCGGACGGCGCGTCCGGGGTTCCGGCGCCCGCGGCCGTTCCCGGCCGGCGCCCGCCGTGTGGGCCGGACAGCCGGGCGGGGGCACCGCGCCGGCGGCCGGGGCCCCGCCGTGCGCGTCGGTGGACGGGCCGGGGCGGGGGCCCGCGTGCGGCAGGCCGGTCCGGGGAAGGGCGGTGTGTTCACAGGACCTCCCGGGTCGCGGTGGCAGAGTCGTGGAGGTGGCGCATCAGCGTCAGCAGGTCCTCGCGCCGCGGGCCGGGCGGCGTTTTACAGTCGTCGCAATCCATCGATCAGCGCTTTCAGGATCTCGACGTCGGGGTCCGCGGCCGCCGTGTGCGCCGCGCGGGTCTGCCGCGCCTCCACCAGACAGTCGCCGATCAGGTCCGCCAGCAGCACCTGGACGGCGCTGAACGGCAGGTCCAGGTACGCGGACAGTTCGGCCACGGAGAGCGGGCCGGCGCACATGCGCAGGATGGAGACGTGCTCGGGGCGCATCCCCGGCTGCGGCTCGGAGCAGGCCACGATCAGCGTGACCAGGTCGAGCACCCGCGCCTCCCCGGCCTCGGTGCGCCCGCCGGTGACGATGTACAGGGGAACGGGCGTGCCCTCCTCCCAGTCCCGCCCCCCTCCTCGGCCGTCCCCGCTCACGGAGCCCGCTCGGGGGCCCGGGGCGGGCTGGCGAGGTGGTCACCGATCCTGATGACCAGATCCCTCATCCGTCGGCTCATCAGTCCGGCGTCCACCCCCTCGTCGGCGGCCACCGACTGCGCCAGGCTCTTGAGACCGGAGGACGCCGCGGCCGGCCGGTCGGCCGCGTCCTTGTCGGCGCCCCACCGGGCCATGCACAGGCCGTCGGCGGAGAGCAGGACGGTGTGCCGGGTGCGGGGGACGGTGACGGCCAGGTCCTTGAGCACCCAGTCCATGTTCCTGAGTCGCTGCTGCGTCGTCACGTGCAGATCACCTGATTCCACTACTGGTTTCACGACTCGTCGCCGGCCGCGGGCCGGTCCGGTGCCCACCGGGGCGCCGGGGTCGTCGGGTGCGGAGGCGGGGCCGTGTTCCCGCCGGGTTCGGCGCCGCCGGGCCCGGCGAAGAACGCGCCCGTCCACAGCCCCGTGTCGGGGTGGGTCTCCAGGGGCGACCTCCCGGCCGCCTCCGCGCCCTGCGCCCCGGACACCCCGTACCCGCCGCCCAGGGTCCCCGTGCCGCCCGCCCCGGTCGTGGGGACGGCGGCGCGTCGGCGGCGCTGCGGCAGCCCGTTGGCGTTCCGCTCGACGACGGCCGGTTCGCCGTCCGCGTCCGCCCCGGCGGCGGGCCATGGCCGGGGCGCGGGCGGAGGCCCCGCCGGATGCGTGGGCGCGGACGGTCCGGCCATGGCCCGCTGCCGGGTCACCGGCCCGGGAGGGTGGCCGCCGACCCGGGCACAGGCCTCCATGGGCAGCGCGGTGAGCAGGTCGTGCGGGACGAAGACGACCGCGCGCACCCCGTCGCAGGTCGAGGGCCGCAGGGAGATCCGCAGCCCCAGGCGGCCCGCCAGGACGCCCGCCACGCGCAGGCCCATACGGGCCGTCTCGCCGAGGTCCTCCAGGTCCAGCCCGTTCTGCGCCTGGGTGAGCAGGAACTCGGCGTGCCGGCGGGTCTCCTCGGTCAGGCCCACCCCCTTGTCCTCGATGGAGACCTCGATGCCCGAGGCCACCTCCTCGGTGTTGACGACCACCTTGGTGCTGGGCGGCGAGTAGCGGGTGGCGTTGTCCATCAGCTCGCTGAAGACCAGACTCAGCGGCTCGACCGCCGGGCCGGGCACCGCGATCTCGGCGATCCGGTGCAGTTCGATGCGCAGGTACTCGGCGATGGGGGCGCTGCCCGCGCGCAGCACGTCGTAGAGGGAGACGGGCTTCTGCCACTGGCGCGCGGGGCTGCCGCCGCCGAGGACGGCCAGGCTGGTGGCCACGCGGCCGGCGACGTTGACGCCGTGCTCCAGGTGCATCAGGTCGCCGAGGATCTCGGGGGCCGGGTGCTTGAACTGCATTCTGCGCAGGTCGGCCTGGAGGCGGTGGATCTCGGCCTGGATGCGGCAGGCGATGTTGACGATCGCGCGGCGGGCGGAGTCGCGCTGGAACTCGCGGTCCTGGACCGCCCTGACCACGGTGCCGGTCAGCTTCTCGTGGGCGGTCACCAGCCGCGGGTCGGAGTCGGCGGGGTGCAGCGAGGGGGGCAGTACGTCACCGGGCGCCTCGCCGCGCTGCACGGCCTCGACGACGGGCGGCATGATCTCCAGGCAGTAGTGCTCCAGGTCGGCGAGCTGGCGTTCCGCGCGCTGCCGGGCGGCGGTGATCTCGCGGCCCCGGCGGACCACCTCGCAGGCGGCCGCGGCCACCGCGAGCGTCGCCGCTGCTCCGCACCAGGCGACCGCGGCACGGGCCGGGGCGGTGACGAAGAGCGCGGCCAGGGCCGTGCAGGCGGCCACCAGTACGGGGGAGGCGAGCCACAAGCCCCCGGGAGAGGGGCGTCGGCCTCCCGTCAACGAGCCGGCGGGCTCCATGGGCATCCTCTGGCGTTGGGGTGGACGGTGGGACGGACTGTGGGGCGGGCGGTGCTCCGGGCGGCGGACGCGGCGCGGATGATGTGCCCGGGGCTCATGCCCCGGGCATACACCCCTCGCGGAGAGAGGGGGTCCGGCCCCGTCGGCCCCTGGCCGCCCCGCTTCGGGGCATGTCGGCGCCGAGGCACCGCACACGGCGGCGACAACCCGTGACGGGAGCACCTCGCTGCGTGACAGGGAGCATAGGGGCATCCGGCGAGCCGTCGCAGAGACTTGACAAACACCTTCTGAACATGCGGCGACACAGTGGGTAATGGCACGGGCGTTACGGCCCGAGCCTGCGCTTTCGTTCCGCTTTGAGCGGGTGTACACCCCGCCATCCCTTGGCCGGAGCAGGACGTCTGTTCCCCCACCCACCGGGGTGAAAGCCGCGCGGTCCGCGGTCTTCCGGGGGCGCGGGAAAACGCGGGAAAGTACGGAAAGCGGCCCCGCCGAAGGTGTCGGATGGGGCAGTGTGCGGTCACCCTCTCCGTGGGACGACAGGGGGGCGAGGATGAGCAGTTTCGGTACGCACCGGGCCCGTGTGCACGACGCGGCACGGCCCGCGCACCGCCGGCTGAGCGATCTGCGGACGTGCCTGCAGCACTTCGCTCCGTACGGCTTCCGGGCGACGTATCACCATCTGCGCGGGAGCGCGGGCATACCGGGCAGGCCCGAGAGGGACCCGGATTCGCTGGTGCGGGCCGTCGAGGAGCTCCACGCGGCCCGGCAGGTGTGGCTGGCCGCCGAGGCCGCGTACGCCGGGCGCCGGGTGCGCGAGAAGCGCGCGGGCAGGCGGCAGCCCGGCCGCGCCGAGGCCTGGCAGGCACAGCGGCGCCGGTGGCACAGCCTGGCCTACTGCCCCGACCCCCGGCGCCACCCCGCCGAGCCGCTGCCGGTGGTGGTGCGCCGTGTGCTGTGCGCCCGGCCGCCCGGCCGCCCGGAGCCGGGCGGCCCGCCGGTGTGCTGGGTGTGCGCCGGACCGGCCGGCACCGAGCTGTGGCGCGACGGCTACTGGACGTACACGCTGTGCGCCGGCTGCGGGGTGAGCCTGCGCCGGGAGTGACGCGCCCTCAGACCGTCCGGGGCCCGGTCGCCTGCGCCCCGGCCGCGCGGAAGCGGCACAGCAGCTCGCGGGCCGGGGCGCTCTCCCCGTCGAAGGCCGGCCACTCCCGGGCCCCGCCGGGTCCGAGGACCAGGGCGGTGTGGCAGCGGAAGCAGAAGGCGATGTCGCGGGCGTCTCCGCCGGCGGTGTGGAGGCGCAGGCCGTAACGGGGGATGAAGCAGCGCATCCGCTCCCCGGCGGGCAGGGCGGCGAGGAGGCCGAGGAGTTCCTCGGCCTCATCCCCGTCCCACAGACCGAACTCCTCGCCCGGCACCGCCTCCGACCACGAGGTGTGGCCGAGGGGCTCACCGACGCGGAGGGCCTCGACGAGGACCACCGGCTCGCCGAGCCGGTCGAGCACGGACGCGAAAGGGGCCGGCGGCCGCACGGGGTCAGTCCCGGCCGGGCGTGAGCCGAGCCCCGTCGAGCCGGGCCTCGGCCGCCGCGAGGATCTCCGTCACCCGCACCCCGAACCGTATGTCGCACGGGTGCGGCCGGCCGGTGCGGGCCGAGGCGATCAGGGCGTCCACGGCGTGGCCGAGGGCGGCGACCGCGTCCGTCTCCCCCTCCGGCAGCTCCGCCGCGCCCGCGGTGCCGCGCAGTTCCACCCGGGTCACGGACGCCGCGGGCGCGACGGCGAGGCCGAGCGCACAGGTGCTGGAGGCGCCCGAGGCGTGGCTCAGGGCGAGCTGGACGGTCTGCCCGGCGCCTGAGACGGCGGCCACCGACCCGTCGAGGTCGGCCACGTCGCCGAGCACCGGCAGCAGCATGGACAGGGCGTGCGGGCCGACGTCCCACAGCCCGCCCTTCTCCCGCCGCCAGGGCGAATCGGCGAACGGGCTGGGCTCGGCGCCCTCGGCGAGGATGCCGCCGAGCCAGTCGGCGCGGCCGAGCTGCCAGCCGCCCGTCCGCTTCCGCTCCTCCAGCCATGCCGCCGTCTCGGGCCAAAAGCGCAGGGTGAAGAAGACCACCGAGGCCACCTTGGCCGCCTCGGCCGCGCGGGCGATCTCGCGGGCGCCGGAGACGGTGGTGGCCACCGGCTTGTCCAGCAGCAGATGGCGGCCGGCCTCGGCGGCCCGTACGGCCAGGGGCGCCTGTATGTCCGGGGGGAGCGCCACGGCGACCGCGTCGCAGTCCTCCAGCAGCGCGTCCACGTCGTCGTAGGGGCGGCCGCCGAACCGTTCGGCGATGTCCGCCGCCGCCTGTGGCCTGCGGCCCCACACCCCCGCCAGCTCGGCGTCGGGGTGGGCGAGCAGTGCGGGGCCGTAGGCGAGTCGTGCCCAGGGGCCGGTGCCGAGCAGGCCGAATCTCATGTCGCGGTGTCTCCTTGGCTGTGCGGGTGGCCGTACCGGTCGCTGTACCGGTAAAGACCGGCGGGAGCGCCGCCCACCCTGCCAGACGGCCGCCGGTGCGTGACACCCCGCTCCGGCCGGCGGGCGGCGGCACGCGGGCGGAGGGCGGCACGCGGGCGGGGCGGGCTCCTCCGTAAGGGGGGCGGCCGCCCCGCCCCGGCGGTGCTTCGCGCGAAAGCGGGTACCCGGCCCCGCATGGCAGTGCGACATGTGTGGGTGAACAGGAAGCCCGAGAGGGTGTGGAGCGTCCTCAGCGACGCCGAGCAGTACCAGAAGTGGGTCGTGGGCACCCGGGAGACCCATGAGTCGGAGGGCCACTGGCCCGAGGTGGGCACCACCCTGCGCTACACGATCGGCATGGGGCCGCTGACCGAGCGCGGTCATACGATCGTCCGCCTCTGCGAGCCGCCCGGGCGCCTGGAGCTGGAGGCGTCGGCGGGGCGGCTGGGCACGGCACGCATCGCCATCTCGGTGCAGCCGTGGGGCGAGGGCTCGCTGATCGCCATGGACGAGCATCCCCTGCGCGGCGCGGTGGCCCGGCTGCACACCGCGCCCATGGACGTGGCGCTCCAGCTGCGGCACCGGCTGATGCTGTCGCGGCTGCGGAACGTGGTGGAGTCCGGGCGGAGCAGGGCCGACCGGGAAGCGGGGAGGCACGCGTGACGGACAAACGCACCGGCGATCGTGCCGCCGGTAGGCCCGGGGACGACCCCGACGACCGGCCCGACCGGGCGCACCGCCGCCCGCCGGGCGTGGACGACGCCACGGTCGAGGCCGTCGGCAAGGTCACCGAGGCGCTGGAGGCGACCGAGCGGGCGCGCGGCCACCTGTACTCCTTCCACCAGATGACCGGCCGCTCCGACCTGCTGCTGGGCGAGGCGGTGGAGCTGCTGCGCGGGGCCGGGCACGCCGAGGAGGCGGAGCTGCTGGAGACCGAGGTGCTGGGCCGCAACGTGATTCCGGGCCACTGGACCTTCCAGATCGTCGAGGGCTACGACTCGCACTACTACAGGCCGTTCGCGCGACTGGAGGAGCGGGTGCGCGACCGGCTGACGGGTGGTCTGAAGCATCTGTACGAGGCGGAGATGAAGGAGGCCCGGCGCACCCACGGCCATCCCGCCCACACCGCACACCCCGACACCCGGCCTCCCGGCACCGCACCCCCCGGCACCGCCCCGCCCGGGTCCTGACCGCCGCGCCGGCCCGCTCCCGCACTCCCGCGCCACCGCACACCCGCCGTTTCACAGGAGGCTGTCCGCAGATGTCCGAGGCGTACGACGCCGTCGTGGTGGGATCCGGCCCCAACGGACTGGTGGCCGCGAACCTGCTGTCCGACGCGGGCTGGCGGGTGCTGGTCCTGGAGTCCCAGTCCGAGCCCGGCGGCGCGGTGCGCAGCGACCGCGGCGTCCACCCCGACTACGTCAGCGACCTGTTCAGCTCCTTCCACCCGCTGGCCGCCGCCTCGCCCGTCATCCGCTCCCTGGAGCTGGAGCGCTGGGGCCTTCGGTGGAGCCACGCGCCGTCCGTCCTGGCCCATCCCCTGCCCGACGGGCGCTGCCCCGTGCTGCACCGGGACCGGGAGGAGACCGCCGCGAGCCTGGAGTCCTTCGCACCCGGCGACGGGGAGGCGTATCTGCGGCTGACGCGCCTGTGGGACAGGCTCGGCCCGGACTTCCTGGACGCCCTCCTGAACCCCTTCCCGCCGGTACGCCCCGCGCTGTCGCTGCTGGCCCGGCTGCGCGCGGCCGGGGGGCTGCGCCTGCTGCGCACCCTGCTGCTGCCGGTGCGGCGCCTGGGCGAGGAGGAGTTCGGCGGCCAGGGCGGGCCGATGCTGCTGGCGGGGTGCGCGCTGCACACCGACCTCTTCCCGGAGTCCACCGCAGGCGCGGCCTACGGCTGGCTGCTGGCGATGCTGGGCCAGCAGTACGGCTGGCCGGTGCCCGCCGGCGGCGCCGGCTCCCTGACCGCGGCCCTGGTGGGCCGGCTTCGGTCGCGGGGCGGGACGGTGCGCTGCGGCGCCCGGGTGGTGCGGGTGGTGGTCCAAGGCGGACGCGCGCTCGGCGTGCGGACCGCCGGCGGGGACGCCGTACGGGCGCGGCGGGCGGTCCTGGCCGACGTCCCCGCCCCGGCGCTGTACGGCGGGCTGGTCGACTGGGAGCACCTGCCCCCGCGGCTCCAGGACGACATCCGCCGCTTCCAGTGGGACACCTCGACGTTCAAGGTGGACTGGGCGCTGTCGGGGCCCATCCCCTGGTCCTCCCCCGGGGCCGCGGGCGCGGGCACCGTCCATCTGGCCGACGGCATGGACCATCTCACCCGCCACAGCGCCCAGCTGGCCACCGGTGTGGTGCCGGACCGGCCGTTCTGCCTGCTGGGCCAGATGACCACCGCCGACCCCACCCGCTCCCCGAGGGGCACCGAGTCGGCCTGGGCCTACACCCACCTGCCCCAGCGGGTGCGCGGCGACGCGGGCGGCGACGGCATCACGGGCCGCTGGGGGCCGGGCGAGCGGGAGGCCATGGCCGACCGGATGGAGGAGGAGGTGGAGCGCCGGGCCCCGGGCTTCCGCGAACTGGTCAAGGAGCGCCGCGTCATGGCCCCGCCGGACCTCCAGGCGCGCGACGAGAGCCTGGTCGGCGGGGCGCTGAACGGCGGCACCGCGGCCGTCCACCAGCAGCTCCTCTTCCGGCCCGTCCCCGGTACGGGCCGTCCCGCCACCCCGGTGCGCGGTCTCTACCTGGCCTCCGCCTCCGCCCATCCGGGCGGCGGCGTCCACGGCGCCTGCGGCTCCAACGCGGCCCGCGCGGCCCTGGCCGCCGCCCGCCCCGTGGCCCACTACGTCACGGGCCCGGCCCAGGCCGCCGCCCAGCGCGCGGCCATGCGGACGCGGGGCCGCCTCGGCTGACGCCTCCCGGAGCACGCCCCGGGCGCGGCGGGCGCGCCCCGGGCGCCCGGGGCGTCGTCTTCCGGCCGAGTCGGGAGCTGAGGCGCGCGGCGGCTGGACGAGGACCCGCACGTCACCGGGCCGTCATATGCCCTCGCCCGTCCTCCGCCCGGCTCCCGGGCGCCCGCCGACCCCTCTCCGGATCCGTCGGCGCGTTCCCGAACAGGGCGGACGCGGCGTTCCGGAGCGAGGCGAGGCGGAAGGTGACCGGATTCGATCGCCCCGATGTGTCCCGGTATGAACTTCGGTAAGTCGTTCGCCCGGAACCTGTTCCCGAGAGATTCAGGGAGTGTTCGACATGCGGTACGCCACCAAGGGCCTGGGACTGGGCGCCGTGCTGACCGCGGCCTGCCTGGCGGGCTCCGCGGCCACCGCGACCGCCGCCCCGACCGCCTCCGCCGCCCCCGCCGGGGCCGACAGGCCGTCCGGGCCCTCGGTCCTGGTGCTCACCGTCACCGGGGGCGAGGGTCCGGCGACGGCCCCCGAGCGGCGGAGCGCCGTGCTCACCTGCCCGCCGGGCCCCGGGGGCACCCACCCGGCCCCGGAGCGGGCGTGCGCCGCGCTGCGCTCGGTGGACGGCGAGGTCGGCGCGCTGGTCGAGACCGACACCGACCGGGTCTGCCCGATGATCTGGGACCCGGTCACGATCACGGCCAAGGGCACCTGGGAGGGCCGTGCGGTCTCCTACGAGCGCACCTTCGCCAACTCCTGCGTCATGGAGGGCGCCACGGGCCCGGTCTTCTCCTTCTGACCCCGAAACGGCGAGACCGCGACCCACGACCGCCGGCCCCCGGGCGCACCACCGCGCCCGGGGGCCGCGCTCGTGTGAACGGCTGTTCACCGGATCTTCTCCCCCGGCTCCCTTCGCCCGGCGACGACGGCGCGCGATGGTGACGTGTACACGCTCCTCAAACGTTCCCTCACACGCCTGGAGTCCGCATGCAGCGACGCACCTTCCTGAGGACCGCCTCCGCCGGCGCGGGGGCCGTCGCCTTCTCCGGCGCCCTTTGGCAGGGCGCCGCCACCGCGTCCGGCGCCTCCGCCGCGGCGGCCGGCCCGTACGGACCGCTGCGGGCGCCGGACGCCAACGGGGTGGCGCTTCCGGAGGGGTTCCGCAGCCGGATCGTGGCCCGCTCCAGCCTGCCGGTCGGCGGAATCCTGTGGCACCCGGCGCCCGACGGCGGCGCCTGCTACCCGGACGGCGACGGCTGGATCTACGTCTCCAACTCCGAGGTCCCCCTGGTCGGCGGCGCCTCGGCGATCCGCTTCCGCGCCGACGGCTCGGTCGACCGGGCCTACCGTGTCCTGGAGGGCACCAACCTCAACTGCGCGGGCGGGGCGACCCCCTGGCGGACCTGGCTTTCGTGCGAGGAGACCTGGCGCGGCCGGGTCTTCGAGACCGACCCGTACGGGCGGCGCGAGGCGGTCGTGCACAAGGCGATGGGCCGCTTCAAGCACGAGGCGGCGGCCTGCGACCCGGACCGGCGGGTGGTCTACCTGACCGAGGACGAGTCGGACGGCTGCTTCTACCGCTACACCCCCGAGGTCTGGGGCGACCTGTCGCGCGGCCGGCTGGACGTGCTGTGCGAGTCGGCCGGCGGCGGTGTGGAGTGGCGCGAGGTGCCCGACCCGTCGGCGCCGCTGTTCGGGAAGCAGACGCGCCACCAGGTGGCCGCCGCCCGTCACTTCGACGGCGGGGAGGGCTGCCACTACGCGGGCGGCACCTGCTGGTTCACCACCAAGGGCGACAACCGGGTGTGGGCCTACGACGCCGGGCGGAACGAGCTGTCGGTGGCCTACGACGCGGACTCCCCGCTGGACGGGGTCGACAACATCACCGGCACCCCCGGCGGCGACCTGTACGTGGCGGAGGACGGCGGCAACATGGAGATCAACGTCATCACGTCCGAGGGCGCGGTGGCCCCGGTGATCCGGCTCGACGGCCACGGCGACTCCGAGATCACCGGCCCGGCCTTCTCCCCGGACGGCTCCCGGCTGTACTTCTCCTCCCAGCGCGGCACCCTGGGCGACCCGGCCGGGCTGGGCGGCATCACCTTCGAGGTCTCCGGCCCCTTCCGCCGCTGACGGCTCCCGTCCCGTGCCCCGGCGGCCTGCCGGGGCACGGGACGGCCGTACGCCCGCCGTTCGCCCGCGCGCCATCCGCGCCCCCTCCCCCGGTCGGCTCAACTCCCCTACTGTGAGCGCGATTTGACCTCCCCCCACGGACGGAAGGCGGCGCAGATGGCACAGCGGTGGAGAAACCGGCCGGCAACGGCGGTGGCGGCAGTGACGGCGGCCGGGATCGGTACTGTGCTCATGGCGGCCGTGCCGGCCGGGGCGGCGGAAGGCGGCGCGCTGCCGTACTCCGGCACCACCTCCGTCGGCGTGCACAACGCCTACGAGAAGGACAAGTACACCTACTTCGCCGACGCCCTGGACTCCGGCGCCTCGCTGCTGGAACTGGACGTGTGGGCCAAGTACTCGGGCGGCTGGCGCGTGGCCCACGACGGCCCGCTGGTCAACGACAACAACTGCGAGAACGCCTCCTCCCCCGCCGAGCTGCGCTCCAGATCCCGCAACCAGAGCCTGGCCGGCTGCCTGGCCGACATGCGGGCCTGGCACGACGCCAACCCCGGGCACCGGCCGGTGCTGATCAAGATCGAGATGAAGGACGGCTTCGCCGGAGACCACGGCCGCGGGCCCGCGCAGTTCGACGCCCTGGTGTCCCGGGAGCTGGGCGACGCGCTCTACCGGCCCGGCGACCTCGCCGCCGGTCACGCCACCCTCGACGACGCCGTACGCGGCGGGGGCTGGCCCACCAGGGACGCGCTGGCGGGGAAGTTCCTGATCCACCTCATCCCCGGCACCGTCGAGGAGTCCAATCCCTTCGACACCCTGTGGACCGACCGCGAGTACGCCGCCCATCTGCGCGGCCTCGCCGCCGCCGGGCGGCTGGGCGAGGCCACCGCCTTCCCCGCCGTGCACCGCGCCGCGGCCGGGGACCCGCGCACCCGCTACGCGGACGCCTCCCTGCGCCCCTGGTTCGTGGTCTTCGACGGCGACGCCTCGGCCTACGTCTCCGGCGGCATCGACACAGCCTGGTACGCCCGCAACGGCTATCTGCTGGTCATGACCGACGCCCACGCCGTGGCCCCGGCCATCAGCGCCACCGCTCCGACGGAGGGTCAGGCGCGCGACCGGGTGGCGCTGCTGGCGGCCGAACGGGCGAGCGTGGTCACCTCCGACTGGACCCGGCTGCCGTCCGTGCTGTCCACCGTACTGCCGCGCGGCTGACGGGGATTGGCCGCCGCCCGGGCGGCCCCGGGCGACCGCCTTCCGCCGCCCGGGCGGCGGAAGGCGGTCGCCGTGCGTGTCGTTCTCGCCGGGAAGCCGTTTCCGCCGCGCGGCGGCCTGGTACGGCTGCCCCAGGCGTACGGCCCCGGAAGGCTGCCGGAGGGCTCCGGCGGGCCGCGGCGGCGCGGGCGGGCGAAGGCGGATTCCCTTCTCCGAAAGGTGTTCCATGGAACTGCTGGATCAGGGACGGCCGGAAGCGGCCGAGGCGGCGCGGGCGGTGGAGGGCACGGGCGGCAGAGGGCTCACCCGGCGCACGGTGCTGGGCGCCGGGACGGTGGCGGCGTCCCTCGCCGCCGCGGTCGGCCCGGGCCCGGTGGTGGGCGGTGGCAGTGCGGCGGCGGCCGCGGCGCCCTTCTCCACCGGGCCCGCCGCCGCGGCGCTGCGCCGGCTGCTGCCGGAGCACGCCGCGCAGTTCCGGCTGACCGCGCTGGACGCACCGGGCGGCGCCGAGCGGTTCCGGGTCGCGGGCGCGGCCGGGCGGGTGGAGGTGTCCGGCACCAGCCCGGCCGTCCTGCTCACCGGGGTGCACTGGTACCTCAAGGAGGTCTGCTCCGCGCACATCTCCTGGGCCGGGCGCAACCTCGACCTGCCCGCCACCCTGCCCGCGCCCGAGCGCCCCCTGGAGCGCTCCACCGCGCTGCCCAACCGCTTCGCGCTCAACGACACCAACGACGGCTACACCCACCCGTACGCCGACTGGCCCTACTGGGAGCGGCTGATCGACGTGCTCGCCCTGCACGGCTGCAACCAGGTGATGGTCATCGCCGGTCAGGAGGCCGTCCACCACCGGCTGCTGAAGGACTTCGGATACTCCGACGCCGAGGCCCGCCGATGGCTGCCCGCCCCCTCCCACCAGCCCTGGTGGCACCTGCAGAACCTCAGCGGCTACGGCGGCCCGATGAGCCCGGAGCTGATCGGGCGGCGCGTGGAGCTGGGCCGGCGCATCACCGCCCGGCTGCGGGAGCTGGGCATGCACCCGGTGCTGCCCGGCTACTACGGCTCGGTGCCCAGGGACTTCGCCGGGCGCGTCCCCGGCGCCCGCACCGTCGCGCAGGGCACCTGGCACGGCTTCGCCCGGCCCGACTGGCTCGACCCGCGCACCCCCGTGTTCGCCGATGTCGCCGCCGCCTTCTACCGGCACCAGCGGGAGCTGTTCGGCGACGCGTCGCACTTCAAGATGGACCTGCTGCACGAGGGCGGGAACGCGGGGGACGTGCCGGTGGCCGACGCCGCGCGCGGGGTGGAGAGGGCGCTGCGCGAGGCCCACCCGGAGGCGGTGTGGGTGATCCTGGGGTGGCAGAACAACCCGCGGCGCGAACTGGTGGACGCGGTGGACAAGAGCCGGATGCTCATCGTCGACGGCATCTCCGAGCGCACCGAGACCGTCCACGACCGCGAGGCCGACTGGAACGGGACCCCCTACTGCTTCGGCGCGATCCCCAACTTCGGCGGGCGCACGACGCTGGGGGCGAAGACCCATGTGTGGAACGAGCGCTTCCACGCCTGGCGCGACAAGCCCGGCAGTGCCCTGGCGGGCACCGCGTACCTGCCGGAGGCCGCCGACCGCGACCCGGCCGCCTTCGCCTTCTTCTCCGAACTGGCCTGGCGCGACGCCCCGGTGGACCTGCCCGGCTGGTTCGCCCGGTACGCCGGGTACCGCTACGGCGGCGCCGACCCGCGGGCGCGGGAGGCATGGCGGGCGCTGCACGACACCGCCTACCGGCACCACGCCAGGCTCTACGGCTTCGCCCACGACAGCCTCTTCGCCGCCCGCCCCGACCTCGCCGCCACCCGGGCCGGGCAGTACGGCCCCACCGAGCTGACCTACGATCCGGCGCGCTTCGACGCCGCCCTGGACGGGCTGCTGGAGACCGCCCCCGCCCTGCGCGGCGGCGACGCCTACCGCCACGACCTGGTGGACGTGGCCCGGCAGGCCCTGGCCAACCGCAGCCGGGTGCTGCTGCCCCAGCTGCGCACCGCCTACGAGGACGGCGACCTGGGGGCCTTCCGGGAGCTGTCGGCGCTGTGGCTGCGGCTGATGACGCTCACCGACGAACTGGCCGGAACCCACCGGATGTTCCTGCTGGGCCCGTGGACGGACGCCGCCCGCCGCATGGCGGCCTCCCCCGGGGAGGCGGCGGAGCTGGAGCGCACCGCCAGGGTCCTGCTCACGGTGTGGGGCGAGCGGGCCACCGCCGACGCCGGAAAGCTGCACGACTACGCCAACCGCGACTGGCACGGGCTGACGGGCGACTTCCACCTGCCGCGCTGGCGGCGGCTGCTGGACGAGCTGGACGCCGCGCTGGCCTCGGGCCGGCCGCCCGCGCAGATCGACTGGTACGCGGTCGAGGAGCCCTGGACACGGGAGCGCCGGGAGTACCCGCTGCGGCCCTCGGGCGATCCGTACGCCACCGCGCAGCGCGTGCGCGACAGCCTCGCCCGCGCGCCCTACCAGGGGCGGCTGGAGGCCGCACTGGAGCCGGGGGCGCTGGAGCCGGGCGGGCGCGGGCTGCTGACCGCCTCCCTCACCAACACCAACGGGCTGCGGGCCACGGGTCCGGTCGAGTTCGCCCTGTCCACCGGCTCCACCGGTCTGCGGGCGGTGCCGCTGGATCCCACCACCGCGGACCGCGTGCCGCCCGGCGGCCGGACCCGGGTCCGCTGGCGGGTCACCGCCCCAGGCCGGCCGCTGACCGCGCCGCTGCGGGAGCTGTCGTACGGCCTGACGGCGCGGTACGGGCCCGAGGGCGGGCGCCGGGTGCGCGCGGAGCTGGGCGGCTCGCTGTTCCTGGCCGGGCCGCTGCCGTCGGGGCTGCGCACGGTCTCCACCAACGACGCGGTCTTCGGCCGGATCGGCGAGCGGTACGCCGTGCACGGCGGGGGCGCCGACCTGTGGAAGGGCACCGCGGAGTTCGGCGCCGTGTACCGGCCGGGCGGGCTCGGCGAGCGGGGCTCGGTGACGCTGCGGGTCGACTCCCAGGCGGGGACCGGGCCGTGGGCGAGGGCCGGGATCTTCGTCCGCAACGACCTGTCGCGGGCCGGATCGCCGGGCTTCGTCAACCTGTCGGTGACCCCGGCCAACGGGGTGGTGCTGTCCTACGACTCCGACGGCGACGGCACGCTGGACTCCTACCGGCGGATCACCGGGGTGAGGGCCCCGGTGCTGCTGCGGCTGCGGCGCGCGGGGGACGGGTACACCGGCGAGCTGTCCGACGACGGCGGCGCGAGCTGGCGGACGGTGGCGACGGTGCGGGTGCCGGGCGCGGCCGGACGGCAGGACGTCGGCCCGGGCATGACCGCGGCGGGCGGCACGGCCGGCACGGTGGAGTTCTCCGGGTGGCGCACGGCCTGACGCAGGGCGGCCGGCGGGGGTGCCGGACCCGCCGGCCCTCCTCCGGCCGCCTCCCGGCCGCCTCCCGCCCGTCTCCGCAGGCGGACGGAGCGGCCGGTGGCGCGCGGCGCTCGCTAGGGTGTTCCCATGACCACCGGGGTACGCCGCAGGATGGGTGTCGAGGAGCGTCGGCAGCAACTGATCGACGTCGCACTGAGGTTATTCAGCGACCGTCCGCCCGAGGACGTCTCCATCGACGACATCGCCACCGCGGCGGGGATATCGAGGCCGCTGGTCTACCACTACTTCCCGGGCAAGTACAGCCTCTACGAGGCGGCGGTACGGCGGGCGGCCGACGAGCTGTCCGCCCGTTTCCACGTACCGCACGAGGGCCCGTTCAGTCTGCGGCTGCTGCTGGTGATGGGGCGTTACTTCGACTTCGCCGAGGAGCACGCGCCGGGCTTCTCGGCGCTGCTGCGCGGCGGTTCGGTGCGCAGCGAGGCCGTGGTCGAGGAGGTGCGGCAGGTCGCGTACGAGCAGCTCCTGGCCCACCTGGAACTCACCGACCCCGGGCCCCGCATGGCCCTGGTGATCCGCACCTGGGTCGGTGTCGCCGAGACCACGGCGCTCAGCTGGCTGGCCGACCGCTCGATACCGCGCCGGGAACTGGAGCGGCAGCTCGTCCACGATCTGCTGGCGCTGGCCGCGGTGACGGCCGCGTTCGACGAGGAGACGGCCGGAGTGCTCCGCCGCGTCGTGGATCAGGAACCCCCCGACGGCCCGTTCGCGGAACTGGTGACCAGGCTGCTGACACTCGTTCCCGGGAGGGCCGGCGACGGGTAGTTTCGAGGCCGTGACTCATGTGACCCGTGGACCGAGCACCAAGGCACCGAACCTGCGCTCGCTCGCGGCATCGGCGGCGCTGCCGCCGGGCACGCTGGTCGACCGGACGGTGCTCGGCAGACTGCCCGAGCCGCTGCTGTGGCGCGCCGACGCGCCCGCCGGGCCGGACGGCTGGGAGCGGCTGCTCCCGGTGCGGGACGCCACCGGGCTGTGGCCCGTGCTGCTGGGCACGCACGTCCGCGGGACCGCGGTGGAGGACGATCTGCTTCCCCCGCCGCGGGGCGGGGACGGTCGTGGAGGCGGTCGCGGCGGGACCGGCACCGGGACGGGCGCCGCCGGTGTGCTGGCCGCCTGGTGGCGGCGGCACGCCGCGCGGGAGCCGGGCGGCCGCAGGGCCGGGGGGATACCGGCGCTGCGGCCGTACGGTACACGCCCGCCCGAGCTCGCGCCCCCCTCGCGTGCGGGCGGCGACCCGGACGCCGCGGCGGCCGGGGCGGCCCGCGCGCTGGTGACGCGCGGCACCCTGCGCCGCCCGCGGGCGGCGCTGGTCCCGGCGGCACGGAGCGCGGACATACCCGCCGCCATCGGCTGGTCGGGCACCCTGGCGTCCGGCGAGGACTTCGAGGGGTACGGCGCGGTGCTGCGCTCCTGGGAGGAGCGTTTCGGCACCCGGGTGGTGGCGCTGGAGCCGGACGTGCTGCACCTGTCGGTGCCGGACCCGCCCCGCACCAGGGCCCAGGCCCTGCCGGTGGCGGCCGAGCACTACGCGTTCTGCCCCTCGGTGGTGCGGCAGGGCGCCGGATCGATCTCGCGCTACGCGGACAGATGGCTGACCGGCCGGAGTCTGTGGTCGTTCTGGTGGGACTGAGCACCGGCCGGGACGGCCGGCGGGTGGGGGATCGCGGGTAGGACGCGCCTGGGGGCGGGGCCGTCCGCCGACGGCCCCGCCCCCAGGTGTTCTTCGTCTACCGCCCCGCGCGGGTCACCGCGCGGTTCACCGTGCGGCGAACACCGCCACCGTGCGCGGCGGCACCGTGAAGGCGCCCTTGCCGCTCTCGAAGGCTGCGCCGCGGACCACCGTGTCGGATCCCTTCGCCTGTACCGGGTGCAGTGCGTAGGAGGCGCCGGCGAGCGAGGAGACGGTCTGCGTCCGCCGCTCGGGGGTGGCGTTGAGGACGACCACCAGATCGCGGTCGCCGTCCGCCAGTCGCATGGTGATCACGCCCGGGGTCTCCTCCTTCCCCGACAGCGGGAAGGACAGCGCCCGCTGGACCCCGGCCGCCGTGGACTGGCTGAAGACCTCTTCCGTGGAGCGGATCTCCAGCAGATCGCGGTAGGCGGCGGAGGCGCCCTGGATCTGCCCGCAGGACGGGGAGAGCTCGGCCAGGGTCAGCAGCGGCTTCGCGTACGGCCACTTGTCCTCGTTGTCCCAGGCCGGCGGCAGTCCGCGGCCGAAGCCGTTGCCGGCCTCGCAGTTCCAGTGGACGGCGTTGTACCAGTCGCCGGAGTCGTAGGAGTTGCGGTCCAGCGACTTCGAGCGCAGCAGGTCGCTGCCCGCCTGGCTGAGGGCCGGTCCCTGGGAGAGGGCGGCGGTGGCCATGGCGATCACCTGCATACGGGCCCGGTCGGCGGCCGGAGTGTCCTCGGGCAGCTTGAACGCCAGGGCGTCGTAGAGGGTCTCGTTGTCGTGGGCGTCGGCGTAGGCGAGCGCCTCGCCGGGGGCGCCGGCGTATCCGGCCGGTGAGCCGTTGTAGTCGACCTGCGAGCCGGTGACCCGCCTGCCGGAGGTGTCGGTGAAGGTGTAGTCGGCGAGGTTGCCGGACAGCCCGACCTTGATCAGGTCCTGGTAGTGCAGCAGCCGCTGCCTCTGCTCGGCCCGGCTGCCGTTGGCGTCCGAGGAGTTGGGGTCGGTGTACAGGCCGCTGGCGAAGCCCTGGACACCGGGGTCGGCGTCGAAGGGGCCGCCGCCGCGCACCGCGTCGCGGGCCCGGTCGGAGAAGGTGGCGATGCCGGTGCCGGCCATGTTCTTCTGCGTGGCCTGGACGAAGCGGGCGTCGTCGGCGACCTCGCCGAAGTTCCAGCCCTCGCCGTAGAGGATGATGCTTCTGCCGTCGACGCCGTCCTTCTCGGGCGTGAGCGCGTCCAGCGCCTCGCGGACGGCCAGGATGTTGGCCTTGGGGTGGTGGCCCATCAGGTCGAAGCGGAAGCCGTCCACCTTGTACTGCCTGGCCCAGGTGACGATGGAGTCGACCGTGAGCTTGCCCATCATGGTGTGCTCGGGCGCGGTGTTGGCGCAGCAGGTGGAGGTGGCCACCGTGCCGTCGGCCAGCAGGCGGTGGTAGTAGCCGGGCACGATGCGGTCCAGGACGGACTGCTCGTCCTGCCCGGCGGCCATGGTGTGGTTGTAGACCACGTCCAGCACGACCCGCAGTCCGGCCTCGTTGAGGCTCTTGACCATCTCGCGGTACTCGACGGTGCGGGTGGTGCCGTCGGCGTCGGTGGCGTACGAGCCCTCGGGCACGGTGTAGTGCAGCGGGTCGTAGCCCCAGTTGTAGGCGTCCTTGTCGCGGATCTTCCCGACGCACTCCTGCTGCTCGCCGGAGTCGGCGGGCAGGGCCGCCAGGTCGCAGGCGGGTTCGGCCCTCTCGGCGGCGCGCTCGGGAATGGAGGCGATGTCGTACGAGGGCAGCAGGTGGACGTGGGAGGTGCCCGCGTCCGCCAGCTTCCCGAGGTGCTTCATGCCGTCGGCGGAAGCCTCGGTGAAGGCCAGGTAGCCGCCGCGGTGCTTCTCGCTCACCGTGGGGTCGGCGACGGAGAAGTCGCGGATGTGCAGCTCCTGGATCTGCGCGTCGCGCAGCGGCGTCGGGGCCGGCTTGTCCAGCTTCTTCCAGCCCCTGGGGGCCAGCTTCGGGTCGGCCAGGTCGACCACCAGGCTCTTCTCCGAGTCGGTGGTCAGGGCGGTGGAGTAGGGGTCGGTGACCTTGTTGGTGACCACCTTGCCCACCGAGGGCGCCCAGACCGTCACGTGGTAGCGGTACGGCTTGCCCGTCCAGCTCCGGTTGCCGCGCACGCTCCACACGCCGGTGGCGTCGTCGCGGCGCATCCGCACGGTGCGGCCGTCGAGTTCGAGGGAGACCCGCTGCGCGGTGGGCGCCCACACCGACAGGGTGGGGCGTCCCTTGCGGTCGAAGACCGGGCCGAGGTCGGCCCCGGCCGCCCTGGCGCCGTAGAGGTCGTCCAGCACACCGGGGATCTGCACGCCGGTCGCCGCCAGCAGCGCGCTCTCGGTGTTGCGCTGGGTGGCGACGATCTGGCCGCGCAGGGCGGTGCGCACCCGGTCGCGGTCGCGGGGGTCGATACGGAAGGCCGGGTAGTCCTTCAGGTGCGGGTACTTCTCCTTCTGCGCGTCGCTCAGCCCGCCGGGCACGGGGTTCAGCCGCAGCCAGCGGCCCTCGTGGTTCAGTGCGCCGTCCTCGACCGCGATGGTGCCGCGGGTGTCGTAGGCGAGCTGCTGGCTGGTGGCGTCGGTGGCCTTGACCTTCCAGGCGACGGTGTCCCGGTCGATCCACTGGGCCTCGGCCCCGCCCAGGTCCAGGTCGGGCGCGCTGCCGGTGGTGGGCAGCAGGTAGCCGGGGGTGGCGGACAGCTTCCAGACCTCGCGGCCGTGGGTGGCGAAGTCCAGTGACTGGTCGGCGTTCTCGTCCTTGGTGTCGCCCTTGTGGATGATGTAGCTCAGCGAGGTCGCGCCCTCGGCCAGCGGCACCTCGAAGGTGACGCCGAAGGCGTCCTCCTCGACCGGCGTCAGGGGCTTGGACCAGTCGGTGGGCTCGGCGGCGCCGGTCCAGGTGTGCAGGCCCCAGCCGTCGTAGTCGCCGTCCGTGCGGTGGTAGTGCAGTACGGCCTTCTTCCCGTCCTGCGGCGGGTAGACGTCCTCGGGGCGCTCGGACAGCGTCTCGTCGCCGCCCTGCTCGACCCACACCTCGCCGGTCCTGGCCAGGTCGACGGTGCGCTCGGGTCCGTCCGCCTCCCCGTCCTTGGTGATGGTGAAGGACACCCTGCCCTCGCCGTCGGCCGGCCTGACCCAGGCGAAGGCGCCGTAGGCGTCGCGGCCGGTGAAGTCGGCGGTGCGGTCGCCGGCGACCAGCTTCCAGCCGTCGTAGTCGCCGTCCGTGCGCTGGTAGTGGACGACGGCCCAGTCCCGCTCGACGGCCGAGGGCTTCTCGGGCGGCGGGGCCTGGCCGGCGGTGGAGGAGGCGGTGTCGGAGGCGGTGCGGCCCCTGGAGTCGACCACGACGGCCTTGTAGCGCAGCGGCGTTCCGGCCTTCACGTCCCGGCCGATGTGCTGGGTGACCTTGTAGGGGGCGTGGTCGGCGGTGCCGAGGGTGTGCCACTTCCCGTTGCCCGTCCGGGCGGCGAAGACGACGCGGTTCAGCCCGTCGCCGTCTCCTCCCCCGACGTTCGCGGTGATCTCGACGGTTCCGGTGGCGCCCGCGGCGGGGGCCTCCAGCTCGACAGTGGGCGCGGCGGCGGGGGCGGGCAGCGGCCCGGCCGCCTTGAACACCGCGGTGGACAGGGCCGGGACGGTGACGGTGAGCTTCGCGTCCGAGCCGGTGCGCACGGTGGCGTCGCCGCCGTGGATCTGCCGGAACGCGGTGCCGGCCGAGCCGGTGGGGATCTCGACGGTGCGGGCCTCCTCACCGTTGTTGGCGGCGACGAGGTACTCGGTGCGCCGCTCGGCGTCGGTGCGGGTGAAGGCGTACACCCCGGGGCCGTCGCCGCTGTGCGCGTACCGCTCGGTCTGGACACCGTCGCGCAGGGCGGGGTGCTCGCGGGTCAGCTTCGACAGGGCGGCGATGGAGCGGTACAGCGGGTGGGAGGTGTCGTAGGCGTCCTCGGCGTGGGTGCGGTCGGTGCCGATCCGGTCGTTGTCCTCCTCGTCCAGGTAGGAGGGCACCTTGGAGGCGAAGAGGGTCTGGCGGGCGTCCTGGTCGCCGCCGGTGCCGGTGAAGCCCTGCTCGTCGCCGTAGTAGACGACCGGGTTGCCGCGGCTGAGGAACATCAGCTCGTTGGCGAGCTTCGCCCGCTTGAGCAGTTCGGCGTCACCGGCGCCGGGGTTGTCCTGGCGCAGGAAGGCGCCGATGCGGCCCATGTCGTGGTTGCCGGTGAAGGTGACCTGCTCGTACGCGTTGGAGCGGCCGGTGGTGTAGCGGTAGTCCTGGGCGAACAGGTCCGACAGCCTGGCCGCCGGACCGCCCTGGGAGGCGTAGGAGCGGGCCGCCTCCTGGAAGCCGAAGTCGAGGGTGGCGTCGAGCTTGCCGCGGGTGACGTAGGGGGCCATCTGCGCGGGGTCGGAGGAGTAGACCTCGCCGAACATGAAGAAGTCCTCACGGCCCTTCTTCGCGGCGTAGGCGTCCAGGGCGGTGGCCCACTGGGTCCAGAACTCCATGTTGACGTGCTTGACCGTGTCGATACGGAAGCCGTCGATCCGGAAGTCCTTCACCCACCGCTGGTAGATCTTCTTCATGCCCTCGACGACCTCGGGACGTTCGGTCCACAGGTCGTCCAGGCCGTAGAAGTCGCCGTGCAGGGCGCTCTCCCCGGCGAAGGTGGAGTCGCCCCGGTTGTGGTACATCTCCGGGTCGTTGAGCCAGCCGGGGACCTTCAGGTCCTTCTCGGCGGCCGGAACGACCGGGGTGCGGGGGAAGGAGTCGCGGTCGGTCTTCGGGAACCTCTTCCCGGCGGCGCGGTCGGCGTAGTCGGCGTCGTCGAAGGGCCTGCCGTCCTCGGTGAGGTAGGGGAAGGCGCCCTTGGACAGGTAGGAGTAGGGCTTCTCCTCGTAGTTCACCACGTCGGCGGTGTGGTTGGTGATGACGTCGAAGAAGACCTTCATGCCCTTGTCGTGGGCGGCGTCGATCAGCTTCCGCAGGTCGTCGTTGGTGCCGAAGTGCGGGTCGACCTGGGTGAAGTCGGTGATCCAGTAGCCGTGGTAGCCGGCGGAGGTGTTCTCCCCCTCGCCCTGGACCGGCTTGTTCTTGAAGATGGGCGCCATCCAGATGGCGGTGGTGCCCAGGCCCTTGATGTAGTCGAGCTTCTCCGTCAGGCCCTTGAGGTCGCCGCCCTGGTAGAAGCCCTTGTGGGTGGGGTCGTAGCCGGTGGTCAGGCGGTCGCCCTTCAGCCCGCCGCGGTTGTTGGAGCGGTCTCCGTCGGCGAAGCGGTCGGGCAGGACGAAGTAGAACTGCTCCCGCGTCAGGTCGTGCCGGGTGGGCTCGGCGGCCAGTTTCGCGTCGGACGGCGGCGGTGCGGCCTTGGCGGGGGCCGCCGCGGTGATGAGCGTCGCCAGGAGCGCGGCCGCGATGCTCGCGGCCGCTCCTCTGCGCGCCAGGGGACCTGTCACGGGTCGCTCTCCTCGGGTGCGGTGATCTGTGCGTGGTGCGTGGTGCGCGGTGCGCGGTGTCGCGCTGTATGCGGGGGATGACCTGTGGGGGGGAGTCCGGACGGCCGGCTGGAGGACCGGAGGGAGGGCCGTGGGCCGCCCGGCCCGGCGGCGGGGAAGTGAGCCGGGGTCCGGGCGGCCGTCTCATGGCCGGCGCGGGAGCCGGCGCCGGGTCCGCTGGGGGCCGGCGCCGTGCGCGGGTCAGCCGCGCCAGGTGTCGTTCAGGACGACCCTGCCGTCGGCGGGGACGGTGGCGGTGCGGTTGGCCCCGCTCTCCCAGGTGACGTTGCCGCCGGCGTCCTTGCGTATGTACTTGTACTCGAAGGACGTTCCGGCCGGCAGGTCCACGTCCAGCTTCCACACCGGGTAGCCCGACGGGTCCAGCTTGGGGGCACTGGCGGCGTTCCAGTCGCCCAGCTCGGCACGGTTGCCGACGACGTGGATGTTCTGGCCCATCGTGGTGGTGGCGCTGACGTTGAACGAGGCGCCGTCGGCGGTGTCCCCGCCATCGCCGGAGCCGCCGCCGGAGCAGGTGCGGGCGCCGGTGTGCAGGGCCAGGGCGGTGTTGGCGCCGAGGGTGGCGGTGAACCGGCCCGAGCCGTCGACGGTCACCTTCCTGCCGCTCTGGACGTCGCAGTAGTCACCCGACGGCAGGGAGGTCTGGAACGTGCGCGAGAGCGAGGAGCCCTCGTGGTTGATGGCGACGTACGCCTTGGAGCCGCGGCCGAAGGCGATGGCGTCGTTGCCGTTGTCCCACCAGTTGGTGACGGCCTGTCCGCGCGAGACGTTGCGGAAGGCGACCATGGAGGAGATCTCGCGCCAGGCGTGCTGGCACTTCCATCCTCCGCTGTAGCAGGCGGTCACGTTGCCGCCGCTCGGCGGACCGGCGTCCTTGTCCGACCACTCGTAGCCGGAGTGGACGTCCGGGGAGCCGTAGGGCCAGGCCAGCATGAAGACGTTGGCCAGGGTGTAGTTGGCGCCGTCCTTGTAGTTGAGGGTGTCGCCGACGCGCTCGGTGTCGTGGTTCTCCACGAAGACCCCGGACTTGCCGGACTCCATGAAGCCCCAGCCCTCGCCGAAGTTCTTCAGGTGGGCGAGCTTGTCGCTGTTGAACACCCGCTTGAGCTCGCGGCCGTAGCGGAACTCCTGGACGTCCCCGCTGCCGAGGTACTCGGTGGGCGAGACCGCCTCGCCGGCGCCGTGGATGGCCTCGTGCTTCCAGTAGACGTTCGGGTCGGACAGCCGGGACTTGATGGCGGCCAGGTCGGTGGCGGGCATGTGCTTGGCGGCGTCGACGCGGAAACCGTCCACGCCCAGGGAGAGCAGGTCGTTCAGGTAGGCGGCGATGCGGCCCCGGACGTAGTCCTCGCCGGTGTCGAGGTCGGCCAGGCCCACCAGTTCACAGTTCTGGACGTTGCCCCGGTCCCGGTAGTTGTTCACCTCCGACCGGCAGTCGTCCATGTCCCGGCCGCTGTAGATACCGGGGTAGTCGTACTTGGCGAACGATGTGCCGCCGGTTCCGGTGCCGCTCGCGTGGGCGGACATGTGGTTGATGACCGCGTCGGCGACGACCTTCACACCGGCCGCGTGGCAGGTGTCGATCATGTTCTTGAAGGACGCGCGGTCGCCGAGCCTGCCGGCGATCCTGTAGCTGACGGGCTGGTAGGACGTCCACCACTGGCTGCCCTGGATGTGCTCCTGGGGCGGCGAGGTCTGGACGTATCCGTAGCCGGCCGGGCCGAGGGTGTCGGTGCAGGCCCTGGCGATCGAGTCGAAGCGCCACTGGAACATCACGGCGGTGACGTCCTTGGTCCCGGGCGGCGCCGCCTGCGCCGGTCCGGGAACGGCGATGAGGGAGCCTGCCATGCCCGCGACAAGCGCGAGCGTGGCGGCCGCTGATCTCCTGGCCACGTTTCCTCCTGTGGGGGAAGCAGATGCGAGTACCTGCCCGGGGGCAACGCGCCGCGCCCGTGAGGCGGTGGAGCAGTGAATTCTCTTGCTGCAAGAAGACTGAAAGAGCCTGAAAGTCTTCGCGCAGGAGACCGTAGACGGACCCCGGAGGGGCGTCAAGGCTTTGGACATCTCCGGGAAACACAGCCGTCGTCTCCGTGCAATCTCTTTCGCAAGGGATTGCACAGTGCTACGTTCGACCACACTCCCGGTCCGGTCGGCCGGGGGACCAGGCACATGGCCCCCACGCGCCCGGCCGGCCGGGCCGGGGTGCCCGCGTACCAACCCGCCGCCCACGGTGTTCCGCCGGGCACACCATCGGACACACCGCCGGGCGCCGGCGGGCACCCGGCGGCGGGCTGTCAGGTCACACACCGCCGGGTGCCCGCCGGCGCCCGGCGGTACGTGTCGGGTTCTGCGCCCGCCCCTATGTCTGCTGCGGCGGCGGAGCCGTCGAGCCCCTCACCACCAGCTCGGGCTGGAAGACGAACTCCGAGTGCTGGACGGGGTTCCCCCCGATCTCCTCCAGCAGGGCGTTCACCGCCGCGCTCGCCATGGCCTTGACCGGCTGGCGCACGGTGGTCAGCGGCGGGTCGGTGAAGGCGATCAGCTCGGAGTCGTCGAAGCCGACCACCGACAGCTCGCGCGGGACCTCCAGCCCGCGCTGCCGGGCCGCCCGCACCACGCCCAGCGCCATCAGGTCGCTGCCGCAGACCACCCCCGTGCAGCCGGCGCTGATCAGCGCGCCCGCCGCGGCGTGGCCGCCCTCCAGGGTGAACAGCGTGTGCTGGACCTGCTCGCGCACCCGCGCCGCGGGCACGCCCTGCTCGATCAGCGCCGCCGTGAAACCCTCCGCCTTCCGCCGTACGGGGACGTACCGGACGGGGCCGACCGCCAGGCCGATCCGCAGCGGATCGTGGCCCAGGTCCACCAGATGACGTACCGCCATCCGGGCCGCCGCCCGGTCGTCGGGCGACACGAAGGGGGCGCTGACGTGCTCGTTGAATCCGTTGATGAGCACGAACGGCACCCCCCGCCCGGACAGCCGCACATAGCGGCCCGGGTCCGCGGTGGTGTCGGCGTGCAACCCGGAGAGGAAGACGATGCCGTTGACGCCCCGCTCGACGAGCTGGTCGACCAGCTCGTCCTCGGTGGCGCCGCCGGGCATCTGGGTGCACAGCACCGGGGTGTAGCCGTGCCCGGCCAGGACCTGCTCGATGACCTGGGCGAACGCCGGGAAGATCGGGTTGGTCAGCTCCGGGATGACCAGCCCGATCAGTCCGGCGCTGCGCTGCCGCAGCCGCACCGGCCGCTCGTACCCCAGCACGTCCAGGGCCGCCAGCACCTTCTGCCGGGTGCCGGCCGCCACGCCCGCCTTGCCGTTGAGCACACGGCTGACCGTGGCCTCGCTGACCGAGGCCTGGGCCGCGATGTCGGCCAGACGGGCAGTCCCGGAGGTACCGCCGGGGACGCTGCCGGGGACGGCGCCCGCGGCCGGACCCCCTTGCTGGGGGACCGGCGCGGGCGCCGTACCGGTCTCGCTCATACCTCCCACCAGACGGTGGTGTCGGCCGGGATCGCCCCGCCTTCGTACTCTCCGCTGGCCAGCAGCGCCCGGCCGGGCGCCGCGGACAGCTCCACGGGCCGGTCGGTGGTGTTGGCCGTGCAGATCAGGTCGCGGCCGGAGCCGTCGGCCGCCCGGCGGCGGAAGGCCAGCACGCCGGCGGGGAAGTCCTCCAGCCACTCCACGCTCTCGCCCGCGCCCAGCGCCGGGTGCTCGCGGCGCACCGCCAGCGCGCTGCGGTACAGCTCCAGCGTGGAGGTGGGGTCGCCGGTCTGCTCCTCGACCGACAGCTCGGCCCACTGCCCGGGCTGGGGCAGCCAGCTTCCGCCGGAGCCGAAGCCGTGGCTGGAACCGGCCCGCGTCCACGGGATGGGCACGCGGCAGCCGTCGCGCAGGCCGTCCTGGCCGTTGTCCTTGAAGAAGGACGGGTCCTGGCGCACCTCGTCGGGCAGGTCGGCGACCTCCGGCAGGCCCAGCTCCTCGCCCTGGTAGACGTAGGCCGAGCCGGGCAGCGCCAGCATCAGCAGCGAGGCCGCGCGGGCGCGGGCCAGGCCGCCGCCGAGCCGGGTGCGGTGGCGCACCACGTCGTGGTTGGACAGCACCCAGGTGGTGGGGGCGCCGACCGGGCGCATGGAGTCCAGCGACTGGTCGATGACCTCCCGCAGCGCCTCGGCGTTCCACGCGGTGTTCAGGTAGTGGAAGTTGAACGCCTGGTGCAGCTCGTCGGCGCGCAGGTAGAGCGCGGTGCGCTCGGGGCTGGGCGTCCAGGCCTCGGCGACGCCGATGCGCTCGCCGGGGTACTCGTCGAGGATGCGCCGCCAGGAGCGGTAGATCTCGTGGACGCCGTCCTGGTCGAAGAAGGGCAGCACCTGGTTGCCCAGCAGCTTCAGCTGGCCGGCCCGGCCCATGTCGGGCAGCCCCGCGGCCTTGACCAGTCCGTGGGCGACATCGATGCGGAAGCCGTCCACGCCCATGTCCAGCCAGAAGCGCAGCACCGAGCGGAACTCGTCCCGCACGGCCTCGTTCTCCCAGTTGAAGTCGGGCTGCTCGGGGGCGAACAGGTGCAGGTACCACTCCCCCGGGGTGCCGTCGGGGTTCTTCGTGCGGGTCCAGGCCGGGCCGCCGAAGATGGACTCCCAGTCGTTGGGGGGCTCCTCGCCCTTCGGGCCGCGTCCGGGGCGGAAGTGGTAGCGGTCGCGCAGCGGCGAGCCGGGGCCCTCGCGCAGGGCGCGCTGGAACCACTCGTGCTGGTCGGAGGAGTGGTTGGGCACCAAGTCCACGATGATCCGCAGCCCCAGCTCGTGGGCGTCGCGGATCAGCGCGTCGGCGTCGTGCAGATCGCCGAACATCGGGTCGATGGCGCGGTAGTCGGCGACGTCGTAGCCGGCGTCGGCCTGCGGGGAGGCGTAGAAGGGGCTGAGCCAGACGGCGTCGACGCCCAGGTCGGCCAGGTAGGGCAGCCGCGCGCGGACGCCCGCCAGATCCCCCATGCCGTCGCCGTTCCCGTCGGCGAAGGAGCGGGGGTAGACCTGGTAGATCACCGCGTCGCGCCACCAGCCGGCCGGCGCTCCCGAGGCGTCCGTGCGGACGGCCGGGGCCGTGCCGGTGGCGGGGGCTGATGAGTGCTGGGTCATGTCATCCCTGGTGTCGTGAGTGGGGGGACGCGAGGTGCCGGGCGGGTGGGCGGCGGGTCAGGACTTGACGGCGCCGGAGGTCAGGCCGGCGACGAGGTGGCGCTGTGCGATGCCGAAGACGATCGCGGCCGGGACGGCGATGATCACCGCGGCGGCGGTCATCGATCCCCAGTCGCCCACGTACTGGTTGACGAAGGTCTGTAGGCCGCCGGCGAGGGTGAGGTTCTCCTCGCCGGTCATGAAGGCCGACGCGTAGGCGACCTCGGCCCAGGCCGTCACGAAGCTGTAGAAACCGGTGACGGCCAGCCCCGGCTTGGCCAGCGGCAGGATCAGCCGCCAGAAGGTGCCGAAGGGGTTGAGGCCGTCCACACGCCCCGACTCGTCGATGGAGACGGGGATGGTGTCGAAGAAGCCCTTCATCATCCAGGCGCAGAACGGCACCGCGATGGTGAGATAGGTGATGATCAGCCCGACGGGCTGGTTGAGCAGGCCGAGCTGCGCCATCAGGTTGTACAGCGGCACGATCAGGATCGCCATCGGGAACATCTGCGTGATCAGCAGGGTCCACATCAGCGGGCGCATCCCGGGGAAGCGGAAGCGGCTGACGGCGTAGCCGGTGGTGGCGGAGATGAACACGCCGAGCAGCGTGGTCGCCACCACGACCACCACCGAGTTCCAGAACCAGGTCAGAAAGTAGGTATCGCCCAGGACGTGGGTGTAGTTCTCCAGCGTGAAGTTCTGCACCAGCGAGGTGGTGAAGGTCTCCGTCTTGGGCTTGAAGGACGTCACCAGCAGCCAGAAGGGCGGGAAGACCGCGGCCACGGCCGCGGTCAGCAGGCCCGCGTGCAGGGCGACGGAGGCCAGCGGCCCGCGCTCGCCGCGCCCGCGCGCCCGCCGGGGCCGCCCGCCGCCGGCCGCCGGCACGGGCGCTGTGGTGGCGGGGTCGGGGGTCGTGGTCGCGGTGGTGGTTTCCGTGGTGTCCATCGTCGTCACCACACCTCTCCCTGCTTGCGGAGCGAACGGCGGTAGAACACCGCGAAGAGCATCAGGAGCAGCAGGATCAGCACGCCCCAGGCCGCGGAGGTGGCGAAGTCGCGCGGGCTGTTGAGGAAGGACAGCCGGTAGGCGTAGGTCACCAGGATCTCGGTGGAGTCGCCCGGCCCGCCGCGGGTGAGCAGGTAGATCACCGGGAACATGTTGAACGTCCAGATGGTGCTCAGCAGGACCACCGTGCTACTGACCGAGCGGATGCCCGGCAGGGTGACGTTGCGAAAGCGCTGCCAGGCGTTCGCGCCGTCCACCTCGGCGGCCTCCAGCAGTTCCGAGGGGATGGCCTGGAGGGCGCCCAGCAGGGCGACGAGCATGAACGGCACGCCCAGCCAGACGTTCACCGCGATGACGGAGATCTTCGCCCAGGTGGGGTCGCCCAGCCAGGGGACGCCCTCCATGCCCCCGCCCTCCAGGATCCGGTTGAGGATGCCGTTCTTCCCGTTGAACAGCATCTGCCAGGCGAAGACGGAGACGAAGGCGGGGATGCCCCAGGGCAGGATGATCGCGATGCGGTACATCGCCCTGCCGCGCAGCTTCCGGTTGAGCATGGTGGCCAGCACCAGGCCCAGCAGGAAGGTCACGGAGACGCAGCCGACCGTCCACAGCACCGTCCAGCCGAGCCGGTCCCAGAAGACGTTGTCGGTGAGGATGGCCAGGTAGTTCTCGAGACCGACGAACTCGTAGGTGGCCTCGATCTCGTTGACGCCGATGGTGCGGGCGACGTTGGCCTCGTCCGCGTCCGTCAGGGACAGCCAGATGCCCCGGAACAGCGGATAGCCGATGATCACCCCGATGACGATCACCACGGGGGCCACCATGGCCCACGCGTACCAGTGCGTCGCCAGCGCGCGGCGCAGCGGTCCGGGGACCTTGCTGGACTTCTCGCCAGTTCCGCGGCCGCGGCCGCGGGCGTCTTCGCCCGCGGCCGGTGCCACCGACTGGCCGGTCTCGACAGCCATGGTCGTCGGTCAGCCTCTCCCTGAGCTCTTCCGGACCCTTACTTCCAGTCCCCGTCCTCGAGGAGCTTGGCGTACTCCTCGCCGGCCTTCTCGGCGGCGGCCTCCGGCTTGGTCTTGCCGGTCAGCACGTCGGCCATCTGGACGCGCAGCGGCTCGAAGAGGGAGTTGCCCTCGGCGATCCAGGGGCGCTCGACGGCCTTGTCCACGGCGGGCTTGAAGAACTGGACCATCTGGTTGTCCTCGACGGTCTTCTCCCCGTACACCGAGGTGCGCGTCGGCAGCAGGCTCAGCTCCTCGGTGGTGCGCTTCTGGACCTCGGCGGAGCTCATGTACTTGACGAACTCGTAGGAGGCGTCGAGGTTGTCGGAGCCGGCGTAGACGGAGTAGTTGTGACCGCCCTGCGGGGCGCCCTGGCCGGCGCTGCCGGCCGGGACCGCGGCGACCCCGAGGTTGTCCTCGTCGTCCTTGAACTGCTTGCCCGCGAGGGTGTCCTCGATGGCCCAGGGGCCATTGATCATCATCGCGACCTTGCCGTCCTTGAAGGACTTCTGCATGTTCTCCCAGCCGTTGGTGGTGTCCGTGGTCGCGGCCCCGGAGTCCACCAGGTCCTTGATCACCTCGAACGCCTTCACGCCGGGCTTTTCGTCGATGGTGATCTTCTTCGCCTCGGCGTCGAGCATGTCGCCGCCCTCGCCGTACAGGAAGGGCAGGAACCAGTACGGGTCGTCGCCACGCAGGTAGAACGGGGTGACGTCGTTCTTCTCGAACGCCTTCGTGGAGTCCTTGATGTCCTCGACCGACTGCGGGACCTCGACGCCGGCCTTCTCCAGCAGACCCTTGTTGTAGAAGAGGGCCAGGGTGTCGATGACCTGCGGCACTGCGTAGGTCTTGCCGTCGTACTGGGTGCTGCCCCAGGCCTGCGGCAGGTAGTCGTCCTTGTTGTCGACCGCGGCGGTGTCGTCCAGCGGGGCGAGGTAGCCCAGGCTGGCGAAGTCGGCCACCCAGGCGACCTCGGTGCGCATCACGTCGGGGGCGCCGGAGCCGCCGCCCGCGGCGTTCTTGAACTTGTTGCTGGCCTCACCGAAGGGGACGTTGACGTACTTGACCTCGACGCCGGGGTGCTTGTCCTCGAACTCCTCGGCGACCTTCTTGTAGAAGCCCTTCTCGGCGTCGCCCGACGTGTCCCAGAACTCGACGGTGCCCGACAGTTCGCCGTTGGCGTTCTTCTTCTCGCCGCCGTCGCCGTCCCCGCCGCCGCAGGCCGTGGCCGCGAGCGCGATGGCCGCGACCAGTGCGGTGGTCCCTATGCCACGCCGCATGTGAACTCCTCCATGATCCGGTGCCCGTCTCGCGGGGGCACTGGCGTACTCCGCGCGGGCCGCGCGGTCGCGGCGCCGGGCTGACCAGGAACGTAACAGCGGGGCAATCTTTTAGAAAGACCTTGCGGCAACTTTCTGCAAACGAGTCTGCAACGACTTCCGCAAGAAGTTGCACCCCTGCTACCTTCCTCCGCGTTCCACTGCGGATCCTCCGCTTGAGGACAGACGGGAAGAGCACGATGGAAAGTCACATACACCCCGACACGTCCGATTCGACCGGACGGGCCGCCCGACGCGGCAGGACCGCCGCGCTGGCCGCCGCCCTCTCCCTGACCCTGACGGCCACCGCCTGCACGGTCCTCGGCGGCTCCGCCGAGGACGACACCTCCGCCGCCTCCGGCAGCGTCACCTGGTGGGACACCTCGGGTGAGGCCGAGGCCCCGCACTTCGCGAAGCTCGTCGCCGCCTTCGAGAAGAAGCACCCGCAGATCGACGTCGAGCACGTCACCGTCCCCTTCGACCAGGCCCAGCAGAAGTTCCTGGACGCCGTCGAGTCCGGCCAGGGCATACCCGACGTGCTGCGCGCGGACGTCGGCTGGACGATCGGCTTCGCCGCCGAGGGCCATCTGGCCGACCTCACCGGCACCCCCGCCCTGGACGCCGACATGTCCGGT
The DNA here is from genome assembly GCF_900114215.1 of Streptomyces mangrovi. Taxonomy (GTDB): domain Bacteria; phylum Actinomycetota; class Actinomycetes; order Streptomycetales; family Streptomycetaceae; genus Streptomyces; species Streptomyces barkulensis. The sequence goes on from NZ_FOSG01000003.1 coordinate 412,251, forward strand.
TTCCTGCCGACCACCACCGCGAGCGTGACGCTGGAGAACGGCGGCGTCTACGGTGTCCCCCAGGTGACCGACACCCTCGCCCTGCTCTACAACCGCCGGATCTTCGAGGAGGCCGGGATCAGCCGCCCCCCGTCCACCTGGAAGGACCTCAAGGGCGTGGCGCTGGAGATCAAGGAGAAGACCGGGGCCGAGGGCATCGTCCTCAACCCCGATCCCTTCTTCTCCCTGCCGTTCCTGTACGGCGAGGGGAGCGATCTGGTCGACGTCGGCTCCCGTACGATCACCGTCGCCTCCCCCGACTCGGTCCGGGGCGTGGCCACCGCCGCCGACCTGGTCTCCTCCGGCGCCGCGCCCGAGCCACCGGAGAAGGACGCCTACGCCGCCATGCAGAACGCCTTCAAGAGCGGCGGGGCGGCCATGATGATCAACGGCCCCTGGGCGACCGCCGACATCTTCTCCTCCCCCGAGTTCGAGGACCGCGACAACCTGGGCATCGCCGCCGTCCCGGCCGGCGGGTCGGGCACCGCGGGCTCCCCCACCGGCGGCCACAACCTCGTGGTCTCCGCGGAGGCGGGGAACCCCGACGCCTCGTACCTCTTCGTCAAGTACATGACCGACGCGAAGCGGCAGGAGAGCACCGCCCTCGCCCTGGGGCTGCTGCCGACCCGTACGGCCGCCTACACCGGGAAGGTGCTGTCCGACCCGGTGCGCAACTCCTTCTACCTGGCGCTGACCAAGGCCGTGGCCCGGCCCTCCCTCCCCGAGGGGGGACAGCTCTTCGTCGCCCTCCAGCCCCACTACACGGCCATCCTGCGCGGCGAGGAGACCGCCCGCGAGGGACTGACCCGCACCGCCGAGGAGTGGAGCGACGGACTGCTGCCCGGCTACGGCGTCGAACGGTGAGCCCCCGGTTCCGTCCCCCGGCCCCGGGGGACGGAACCGCACCTATCCGGGCGAACTCCCGGGTACGGTGGGCAGTCGGACACATGACCGGTACAGTCCGGTGCTGTGACCGCACGGCTAGCTGACATCGCAGCCCAGGCGGGGGTCAGCGAAGCGACGGTCAGCCGCGTCCTCAACGGCAAGCCCGGCGTTTCCCCGGCCACCCGCGAGTCCGTCCTCGCCGCACTGGACCTGCTGGGGTACGAGCGCCCCATGCGCCTGCGCCGGCTCAGCGCGGGGCTGGTCGGGCTGATCACCCCCGAGCTGGAGAACCCGATCTTCCCGGCGTTCGCCCAGGTCATCGGACAGGCGCTGACCCGTCAGGGCTACACCCCCGTCCTGGCCACCCAGACCCCCGGCGGCTCGACGGAGGACGAGCTGACCGAGATGCTCGTGGACCGGGGCGTGGCGGGCATCATCTTCGTCTCCGGACTGCACGCCGACACCACCGCCGACACACAGCGCTACGAGCAGCTGCGCGGCAAGGGCGTGCCGTTCGTGATGGTCAACGGCTTCTCCCCCAAGGTCCGCGCACCCTTCGTCTCACCGGACGACCGGGCCGCGATGCGACTGGCCGTCACCCACCTGATCTCGCTCGGCCACGAGCGCATCGGCCTGGCCCTGGGGCCGGCCCGGTTCGTGCCCGTGCAGCGCAAGACGGAGGGCTTCACCACCAGCCTCCGGGAACAGCTCGGGCTCTCGCCCAGCGAGGCGGAGTCGATGGTCCAGCACTCGCTGTACACCCTGGAGGGCGGCCAGGCCGCGGCCGGCACCCTGATCGACCACGGCTGCACCGCCGTGGTCTGCGCCAGCGACATGATGGCGCTCGGCGCCATCCGGGCCGCCCGGCAGCGCGGCCTGGCCGTTCCCGGCGACGTCTCGGTCATCGGCTTCGACGACTCCCCGCTGATCGCCTTCACCGACCCGCCCCTGACCACCATCCGCCAGCCGGTGACCGCGATGGGCCAGGCGGCCGTACGGGCGCTGCTGGAGGAGATCGGCGGCACCCCCGCCCCGCACAGCGAGTTCGTCTTCCTGCCCGAGCTGGTCGTCCGCGGATCCACCGCCTCCGCGCCTCAGGGGCGGGGGTCCGTCCCAGGGAGGACCGGAGGTGGCCAGGACAGGCCCGGGGGATGATCGGTCGGGATCCGGATTCTGGCAGACTGGCGCACCATGGGGGCTCCGATCGCGAGGACGACAGAAGAAACCAGAGTGACCGATGTCGCTCCGGCAGATGAACACACGGTTGCTCCGGCTCCGCGCCGCACCGTGTCCCAGCACATCCGCGTGCCCCGCAGGCCCCGGATCTGGTTCGAGATCACGCTGATCGCGATCAGCTACTGGACCTACTCCATGATCCGCAACGCCGTGCCGGAGCAGGAGGCGCAGGCCCTGCGGAACGCCGACTGGCTGTGGGAGGCCGAGCGCGCCCTCGGTATCGCCGTCGAACAGTCCCTCAATCACACGGTCAACGGCGTCACCTGGCTGATCGTGACGATGAACTACTACTACGCCACGCTGCACTTCATCGTCACCATCGGCGTCCTGGTCTGGCTCTACCGCAGACACCCGGGCCGCTACGCCGCCACCCGTACGGTCCTGTTCGCCACCACGGCCGTCGCCCTGCTCGGCTACTACCTCTACCCCCTGGCTCCGCCGCGGCTGATGGAGAGCGTGCACTTCGTCGACACCGTCAAGGTCCACGGCACCTGGGGCTCGATGGCCTCGGGCGACATGGCCAACGTCTCCAACCAGTACGCGGCCATGCCGTCGATGCACATCGGCTGGTCGGTGTGGTGCGGCATCACCCTCGCACTGTTGGCGGCGCCGCTGTGGGTGAAGATCCTCGGATGGCTCTACCCGGCCCTCACCCTGGTGGTCATCGTCTGCACCGCCAACCACTTCTGGCTGGACGCGGTCGGCGGGCTGATCTGCCTGGGCATAGGCTTCGCGGTCTCCCGCGCCTGGTACGGCGCCCCGGCCCACCGCCTCCCCCGCCTGGTCCCCGTCTCGCCCTAGCCCCACCCACGGGAGAAACCCCTCCCCCGCGCCGGGGGCTCGCTTCGCCCGGGTGCCGACCACGCGCCCGCACCCGGACAACGGGCCCGCACCACCCCGGACCCGCACCCGGGCGACGGCGGGAGGGGACGGGGAGGGGCGGACGTTCCGGACACTCAAGTATTATTTGCGGCCAATAGGCGCTTCACGCAACGGTGTACGGAACGGCCGTAAATAATACCGTCCGGAATGTTCGCCCCGGACCGGCCCCGACCCCCACACCGGCGAACCCGCACCCCCCCACCGGCGAAACCCTCACTCCACCCCGTAGAACAACCGGTCCACCACCACCCGGGCACGCCGCGTGATACGCCGGTAGTCCTCCAGCATCTCGCCCACGTGCCCCGGCTCGTACCCCAGGTAGCGTCCGACGGCGGCCAGCTCGCGCGGCTCGGAGGGGAAGGTGTCGCCGGGCCTGCCGCGCACCAGCATCACCGCGTTGCGCACCCGGGTGGCCAGCAGCCACGCCTCGTCCAGGGTCGCGGCGTCCTCCTCGCCGATCAGCCCGGCGTCCCGCGCGGCGGCCAGCGCGGCGCGGGTTCGGGTGGTGCGCAGCCCCGGCACCCGGGCCGCGTGGCGCAACTGCGTCAGCTGGACCGTCCACTCCACGTCCGACAGCCCGCCCCTGCCGAGCTTGGTGTGGGTGGTGGGATCGGCGCCGCGCGGCAGCCGCTCACCCTCCATCCGCGCCTTGAGGCGGCGGATCTCCCGCACCGCGTCCTCCTCCAGGCCGTCCTCCGGATAGCGCAGGGGGTCGATCAGCTCGACGAAGCGGCGGCCCAGGTCCGCGTCGCCCGCCACCGGTTCGGCGCGCAGCAGCGCGTGCCGCTCCCACACCTGCGACCAGCGGCGGTAGTAGGTCCCGTAGGAGGCCAGCGTGCGCACCAGCGGGCCGCTTCTGCCCTCCGGCCGCAGGTCGGCGTCGATGAGCAGCGGCGGGTCGGAGCTGGGGAGCTGCAGGAGGCGGCGCATCTCGCCGGCGACGGCGAGGGCCGCCTCGCCGGCCTCCCGCTCGTCCACGCCCTCGCGCGGTTCGTGGACGAACAGCACGTCGGCGTCGGAACCGTAGTTCAGCTCCCGGCCCCCGAAGCGGCCCATGCCGATGATCGCGAAGCGGGTGGGCAGGGTGTCGCCCCAGCTGGCGTCCACCGCCGCCCGCAGGGCGCCGGCGACGGTCGCGGCGTTCAGGTCGGACAGCGCCTCCCCCACCCGGTCCACGGCGGCCGCGACGCCCTCGGCGTCCCCCGCACCACCCCCGGAACCGCCTACCGCACCACCGCCCGCACCACCCCCGGAACCACCCACCGCCCCACTGCCCGCACCACCACCCGAGCCCCCCTCCGCCCCACTGCCCGAAGCACCCTCCGCGCCCGAGCCCCCCGCCTTGTACGCGCCGATGACATCGGCGGCGGCGGTACGGAACAGCTCGCGCCGCCGCACCCCGCGGACGGCGGTGACGGCCTGCTCGGGCCCGTCGGCCCGGCCGACGGCCGCCAGCGCCTCCTGGGTCAGCGCCTCCCGGCCGCGCGGCCGCAGCCCGCCGGGGTCGCCGAGCAGGGCGACGGCCTCGGGGGCGCGCAGCAGCAGGTCGGGGGCGAGCCGCCCGGCCGACAGCACCCGGGCCAGGTTCTCCGCGGCGGCCCCCTCGTCCCGCAGTAGCCGCAGGTACCACGGCGTCTGGCCGAGCGCGTCGGAGACCTTGCGGAAGCCCAGCAGCCCGGCGTCGGGGTCGGCGGAGTCGGCGAACCAGCCCAGCAGCACCGGCAGCAGGGTGCGCTGGATGGCGGCCTTGCGGCTGACTCCGGAGGTGAGCGCCTCCAGATGGCGCAGAGCGGCGGCCGGATCCGCGTAGCCCAGCGCCTCCAGGCGCTGCCGGGCGGCGCCGGCCGACAGCCGGACCTCGCCGGGCGCGAGCTGGGCGACGGCGTCCAGCAGCGGCCGGTAGAAGATCTTCTCGTGCAGCCGCCGCACCACGGCCGCGTGCCGCTTCCAGGCGCGGGTCAGCTCGGCCACCGGGTCCTGGCGGAAGCCCAGACAGCGGCCCAGCCGGCGCAGTTCGGTCTCGTCCCGGGGCATCAGATGGGTGCGGCGCAGCTTCTGGAGCTGGATGCGGTGCTCCAGGACGCGCAGGAAGCGGTACGCGTCGCCGAGGGCTGCGGCGTCCTGGCGGCCCACGTACCCGCCCGCCGCGAGGTCGTCGAGCGCGGCCAGCGTGGTGGGGCTGCGCAGGGCGGTGTCGCTGCGCCCGTGGACGAGCTGGAGGAGCTGGACGGCGAACTCCACATCGCGCAGGCCCCCGGGGCCGAGCTTGAGTTCGCGGTCGAGCTGCGCGGCGGGGATCCCGGCGACCACGCGGCGGCGCATCTGCTGCACGTCGGTGACGAAGTTCTCCCGCTCGGCGGCCTGCCACACCATCGGGGCCAGGGCCTCGGTGTACTCGCGGCCCAGTGCCGGGTCGCCGGCCACCGGGCGGGCCTTGAGCAGGGCCTGGAACTCCCAGGTCTTGGCCCAGCGCCGGTAGTACGCCAGATGGCTGGACAGGGTGCGCACCAGCGGGCCGTTGCGCCCCTCGGGCCGCAGGTTGGCGTCCACCGGCCAGATGGTGCCCTCGGCGGTGGTGTCGGAGCAGATCCGCATCATCCGCGCGGCGAGCCGGGTCGCGGCGCGCAGCGCCTCGCTCTCCCCGTCGCCGTCCCCTCCCGCTCCCCCGGCGGGCTCGGCGACGAAGACGACGTCCACGTCCGAGACGTAGTTGAGTTCGCGGCCGCCGCACTTGCCCATCCCGATCACGGCCAGCCGGCACGCCCGCGCGTCCTCCGGCTCCTCGCGCCCGGCCATCGCCAGGGCGGCGCGCAGGGTGGCGGTGGCCAGGTCGGCGAGCTCGGCGGCGGTCTCGTCGACCGTCGTGGTGCCGCGGACGTCGCGGGCGGCGATGGTGAGCAGGGCGCGGCGGTAGGCGACGCGCAGGTCGTCGGGGCCGTCCGCACCGGCGAGCGCGGCCCCGAACTCCTCGACGCCCGGGTGGAGGTCGGCCGTCTCGTAGGAGTGGAGGGCCTGCCAGTCGTCCGGGTGGCCCGCGAGGTGGTCGCCGAGCGCCTCGGAGGCGCCCAGCACGCCCAGCAGCCGGTCGCGCAGCGGCTTGGCGGCCGACACGGTGCCCAGCAGCGTCTGCCGCCCGGCCTCGTCCGGCTGGGCCTCCACCAGGCGGACGAAGGACAGCAGCGCCTGGTCGGGGTCGGCGGTGGCGCCGAGCGCGTCGAGGAGCACCGCGTCGTCGCGCACCCGGGCCAGGGCGGGCGAGTCCAGCAGGCGGACGGCCGCCCCCGGATCGGTGAACCCGCGCCGCACGAACCGTCCGAACCGGCTGTCCCGCCGACCGCCCTGCACCACTGTGGCCTTGCCTCTCGCCGCTGCCGCCGTACCGCCCCGCCGTGCTGCCCCGTATCCCGCGAGCCCGCTACAGCACCGGCAGGGACTTGCGCAGCTCGAAGGCGGTGACCTCGGAGCGGTACTCCTCCCACTCCTGCTTCTTGTTGCGCAGGAACTTGTGAGCCACCCTACGGTTCTGCGCGAGGCCCCACACGAGCCGCCGTGACCAGCCATCGTACGGCCGTCGTTGGTCGTTGTCGGCTACCCCGGCCGTCCCTCGGCGGCCCACAGACGGCCCAACCGACAACGGCTAACTGACTGCAGCCTTACAAGTTCGATCACCGGGCGGTGCGGCCTGCTCAACCCTCACCTGTCTGGTTACTCTTGGTCCTCCTATGGCTGTCTCGGCCTGCTGCTGTCCGGGGACGTTGATGTCACCACGCCTCATCACCGCTTTAGGAGAGAGGCTGGGTGATCTCGGCCCTGAGCCGCGTCTTCGTCGGCCGAGGAAGCGGGCGGCTACTCGACCGCGGGGCACCGGTATTGACCGTGGTTGACCCCTGCATCTGGCACGGGTGTGGCACGAACCTCAGCGACGGGTGTGCTGGCCGACCAGGCACGCGTGTGCCGACCCCGACGACCTGATCACCGCCGTCCGGCACGGTCTGCGTCAGCTCCAGTGTCGACACGACGTCCTCGACGGCTGTCTCAACGCCACCGGCCTACGCAAACCAGCATGACAACATCACGCATGCAAGGTCAGTAGGTCATCGCTCCACCGGCGGTGCCCCATGGTGGCGGATGATCCGCTACCAGGTCGCGACTTCTCTTCCGCGGCCCTGAGAAGCGACGTTCAAAATCGTGGCTGACTGTCAGTGGCGCAGCGTAGCATCTGGTCATCTGTGTGAATCAGTTCAAGATCGGATCAACCGTGCCGGACCTTTCAGCCCCGCTCGATGACGCGCAGCACACCTTGCTCAAGGTCATGGCCGAGCAGTACTTAAAGACCGGCCAGTGGCCGTTCTGGCGCTACGTCGAGCAGATGATGGATCATCTCGGGTACGACGACGCCGAGCAGGTACTCAAGTCTCTGCCGGTAGCCGGGGCCAACAGCCCCGTTGGTGCAACGTATGGCCTGGCTTGGTATGACCGGGTCCACCTGGCGGATGACAGCCGTCCGGCTCTCACTGTTGCCGCGGGTCTCCACTCCCCAGAGCTGAGGCATGTCTTTGGCGAAAACTTCATCTCGGTCTTGCAGTACTTCGTTAAGCACCAGCGGGCCGTCAGGCCATCCCCCGACAAGGTGGAGGCCAGCTATATCACTTCAGACGACTTCAAGCGAGATTTTCCCACTGTCACAAAGGAGTTCGTGGCCGCTTTGCCGGGCATCTTCGAGCATGAGCCGGTACTTCGACGCGGCGCTCAGCCGTGGGGAACGGATCCTGGCGGGTGGCGCTTCGAGCTCCATAAATGGCTCAAGGACTACCGTGGCGTTGACGACTTGAACGGCTATGTGCAGCGGGTTACTGAACGGACTGTGACGGCTAACACCGTCATCATCCCGGAAAGCCAGGCTCCTGCTCTGGCACAGGTGCTTGGTTCTTCCGGTGGCAAGATTCGGATTGGAGAGAGGTTGACGGCTGGCATGCCGACGGTCGCGGGTGCCGTCATCCCGCGCCCGGCCGCTCTGTCCGAGGACCCGCCGCAGTACGTCAATGAAGACCTCATCAAGGAGCTGGAGGCCAAGCAGGGCCAGACTCGACTCAGCCCGGACAAGCTCCTGCAACTCGTCCGGGAGTTGAACGCCTGTTTCCGGGACGGTCACGCCTACGCCTGCCATGCCCTGGTGCGGGCCATCATCGACCACGTGCCGCCGATCCTCGGAAAGAGGTCCTTTGAGGCAGCGGCTAGTAACTACGCTTGGCCAACCGATGCAGACCGGAAGTACGCCAAGAAACTGCTGGAGTTCAAGAACCAGGCGGACGACGTAATGCACCGTCAGATTCGCACCAGCCGGGGCGTCATCACGATGCACGACGTGCCATTTCCGGGGTACATCAATGCGCTTCTCCGAGTCTGCGTCGACCAACTCTAGCGATCTTTGATTCCGGGTCGCGGGCAACACCGGCGCAAAAGCTCCCGGAGTCGACGGCCTGACGGTCGCCGATATCGAGGAGATCGCTGGGATGTCTGGGTTCCTGGACGACCTGCGAACCCAGTTGAAGGATGGATCGTTTCATCCGCTTCCGGTGTGGGAACGCAAGATCCCCAAGCCGGGTGGCAGCGGAAAAGTCCGGAAGCTGGGAATTCCGACCATTGCGGATCGGGTGGTTCAGGCGACGCTGAAGCTGGTGCTGGAGCCGATTTTCGAGGCCGGCTTCCTGCCTGTCTCATACGGGTTCCGGCCGAAGCGACGGGCACACGATGCAGTCGCGGAGATTCAGTACTTCGGCACCAAGGGCTACCGCTGGGTGCTGGATGCGGATATCGAAGCGTGCTTTGACTCGATCGATCACACGGCCCTCATGGACCGGGTGCGGACTCGGGTCAAGGACAAGCATGTGCTGATGCTGGTCAAGGCGTTCCTCAAGGCCGGGGTCATGGCCGAAACCGGTCACTTCGAGGACAACCCGACCGGCACGCCGCAAGGAGGCGTCCTGTCCCCGCTCCTGGCCAATATCGCCCTTGGCACGCTCGATGAGCACGTCCATGGGCCGTGGCGGCCGGGTGGGATGACGGGAAGCCCCGTAAGTCGCGCCCTCCGCCGCCGGAGGGGAATGCCGAACTGGCGGATCGTCCGCTACGCGGACGATTTCGTCGTGCTCGTGTTCGGTAGCCGTGACGATGCGAAAGCCCTGCGCGGGGAAATCGCTGGTGTGCTCGCACCGCTGGATCTTCGGTTCTCCGAAGCCAAGACTCGCGTCGTGCACATGAGTGAAGGTTTCGACTTTCTCGGGTTCCGCCTCCAGTGGAAACGCAAGCGAGGTACGGACAAGTGGTACGTCTACACGTTCATCGCCGACCGGCCTATCCAGTCCTTGAAGGACAAGATTCGTGCCCTGACACACAGGTTGTCGCAACAGCCACCCAGGGACGTGCTGAGACGGCTCAACCGAATCATGCGCGGCTGGTCCAACTACTTCAGATACGCAGTCGCCAAGAGCACCATGCAAACCCTCGCCATTTTCGTCTGGCGGCGGGTTGCCCGGTGGTGGATGCGGCTGCACCGTTGGAGCTGGACCGATCTGCGAAGGCATCTCACCGATCACACCGGCCGGTGGCGCATGCCTTCGTCAGACGGGGTCGAACTGTTCAACCTCGGCCGGGTGCCAACCGAGCGATACCGGTACCGCGGCAACAAGATCCCGAATCCCTGGACCCTGGCCGACCACGACTGACAGCAGAGACCGTGGAGAGCCCGGTGCGTGGAAACGCGCACGCCGGGTTCGGCGAGCGGCCCGCAGAAACGGACCGGTGGCGACACCGGCACCGCGCTGCGGGCCGACTCAACCACCCTGGGGCCCAGTTGAGGCTCACGGATGCGGACGGCATGCGGCTGACCTGTTTCGCGACCAACACCGCCGGTCGGCCGATCGCCGAGCTCGAGCCGCGTCACCGGCTACGGGCGAGGGCCGAGGACCGGATCCGGGCCGCCCGCGCGACCGGCCTGCGCAACCTGCCCCTGCACGACACCGCGCAGAACAAGGTCTGGCTGGAGATCGTGCAGATCGCGCTCGACCTGCTGGCTGGGGTACTCCCGGACGGAGTCTGGGGGAGGCTGCCGATGCTCGCCCTGACCGGCAAGGCCCGGCTCTGGGAGCCCCGCCGCTTGCGGCTCCGGCTGTTCAGCGCGGCCGGACAGCTGGTCACCACCGGCCGTCGGCGAATCCTCCGCCTGGCCCGGCACTGGCCCTGGACCGGCCACATCACCGCCGCCCTCGAACGGCTCACCCAACTACCCGACCCTGGCTGACCAGCGGATCCGCCTGTCCCTGCGAGCAGCACCACCCCGACCCGGAGCAGTGGAAACCGGCGCCCACCCGACGCGACAGCCGGGCCCTCGGCCTGCCCGGACTCAGAAACAGAACGCGTGAGGGTCCGCCGACTCCGTCGGCGGACCCTCACGAAAGATCGAGGCTAACAAACCCTGAGCGGTTCAAACAGCTTGGCTCATTTTGCTAATGACCCGGCGCCCTCAGCGCGGGACGATACCGACGACATCTACTCGAGAGGGAGACCTTGAGACGCATCTTGATCGCATCCCTGGCAGCCATGGGGCTGCTGGTCGCAACACCCAGTGCCGTGTACGCTGCCGATGAGTGGTATACGTCCAGCACGGACCCGAGCAGTAAGGGCTATGGATACGTAGGCGTGACCTGGAGCTCCGCCGGCAACGTTACCCAGTCACTCGATATGTGGCGCACAAACAACTACGTTAGCCTCAAATCATGGATCAACGATGAGAAGGAGGACGGCTACTGCGCAGGCCAGGAAATCGCCTACCAGGTCTACGTCAACGGCGCCTGGTCCGGGTATCACCACCGCATGGTGCCGAACTTCGACTGTTCACACAACGGCGACGGCAACATCGGAGCGTTTTACTACAGCAAGTACAAGACTCGTAACGTTCACGCACGTGCATGCCACGTCAACTCCTCCGGGGCTAAGATCCACTGCGAGTCGAACTGGCACGGGCCGATTTAGCCTCGAAATTTCGTGAGGTCCCGTCAGCTTACTGAGCGCTTCTCATCCTGAGCGCCAGGCGATCTCGATGGCGTGAACGGCGGCGACCGTGCGACCGATGCGGTTGGTGCTGCACCGGGCCTTGCGGAGGA
>NZ_FOSG01000021.1 GCF_900114215.1 Streptomyces mangrovi
CGCCAGCGGACCAGATCGCCGGTGCGGTACATCCGCTCACCCGGCCCCCCGAACGGACAGGCCAAAAACCGCTCCGCGGTCATCCCCGGCCGCCCCAGATAGCCGCGGGCCACGCCCGTTCCCGACACGTACAGTTCGCCGGCGGCCCCGGCGGGGACCGGAAGCAGGCCGGAGCCGAGCACGTAGGCGCGCACACCGGCGAACGGACGTCCGATGGGCACCGGTCCGTCGCCGACCGGCTCCCCCTGCGGCAGCGGGTACTCGGTGCAGTTGACCGTGAGTTCCGTCGGTCCGTAGGCGTTGACGACCCGCGCGGCGGGGTGCCGTTCGAGCCACGGGCGCAGCTGCCCGCCGGTCAGCGCCTCGCCACCGAGGATCAGGGTGCCCCCGTCCGGCAGGATCCCGGGCAGTTCCCGCAGCATGGGCAGGTGCGAGGGCGTCGCCTTGACCAGGGTGGCCCCGGCCTCCTGGGCGGATTCGTCCAGCTCGCCCAGCCGTACGGCGCCCCCCGCGGCGAGCGGGGTGAGCAGGGTGGTGACGGTGAGGTCGAAGGCGAGCGACGTGTGGGCCAGCGAGGTCCCGGCCGCGTCACGGTGGCGTACGCGGGCACCGGCGACGTACGCGCCCAGGGCGCTGTGGTCGATCACCACGCCCTTGGGCCGGCCGGTGGAACCGGAGGTGTAGATGGCGTACGCGGCGCCGCGGGGCGCCAGGGGGCGCACCCGCTCGGCGTCGGTCGGCGCGTCCGCCCCACGGGAGGCGAGGGCGGCCGGGTCCACGGTGAGCACCTTCGCCCCGGCCTTTCCGGCTCCGTCGGTCCGGCTGCCGGCGGGGGCCACCACGAACGCGGGGCGGCAGTCCTCCAGTACCCCGCGGGTGCGTTCGGCCGGCCAGGCCTCGTCCAGCGGGACGTAGGCGGCGCCGGACTTCAGAACGCCGAGCAGGACGGCGAGCACCTCCGGTCGGCGCGGGGCCAGCACGCCCACGTAGACCTCGGCGCCGCCGGCGTCCGCGGTGCGTTCGGCCAGCCACCGGGCGACGCCGTTCGCCTGCCGGTCCAGTTCGGCGTAGGTCAGCGTGCCGGCGGACGAGGTGACCGCCGTGGCGTGCGGGGTCCGGGCGGCCTGCTCCTCGAACATCTCCACGTAGCCGCGCCGGGCGTCCCGCGGCTCCGCTCCGGTACCCCAGTCGTCCAGCAGCCGGGCTCGCTCCTCGGCGCCGAGGAGGTCCAGGGTGCCGACCGGGGCGGCGGGGCGGTGGGCGGCCTCGGCCAGCGCGGTGACGACCCTCAGGCCCAGGGAGCGGGCCCAGTCCTCGCCGAAGAGGTCGGGGCGGTAGTCGATGCGGACGGTCAACTCGGTCCCGCGCATCGAGCCGACCAGGGTGGCCGGGTAGTGGTTGCGGCTGTAGCTGGCCGTGCCCGACGCGCGGAAGGGCGTCTCCCGCGCGGTGATCTCCGCCGGGTAGTTCTCGAACACCATGGTGGTGTCGAAGAGTTCGGGCAGTCCGCTCCAGCGGTGCAGGGTGGTCAGCGGGACGTGCTGGTGCTCCAGCAGTTCCAGCTGTTCCTTCTCCAGCCGCCGGACCAGTTCCAGCAGCGGTTCGGCGGGGCGGAGCCGGACGCGCAGCGGGATCTTGTTGACCAGCATGCCGACCAGGCTTTCGGCGCCCGGGAGTTCGGCGGGACGGCCGGAGACGGTGATGCCGAAGGTGACGTCGTCGCGGCCGGTCTCCTGTGCGACGACGATCGCCCAGACGGCCTGCACCACGGAGTTGAGGGTGACGCCGGCTTCCCGGGCCCGCGTCCGCAGCAGTGCGGAGACGTCCTCGGGGAGGTTCAGCCGCACCGACTCGGGGATCTCCCCGACGCGTGGGGCGCCGGGAGCGACCAGGGTGGGCCCGTCCACACCGTCCAGCGCGCGTGTCCACGCCTCCTCGGCCGCCCGGAGGTCGCGGTCGGCGAGCCAGTCGGCGTACACGCGGTGGCCGGGGGCGTCCGGCAGCGGGGTGCCGCCGTAGAGCGCGAGCAGTTCGCGCAGCAGGATGGGAACGGACCAGCCGTCCACGACCGTGTGGTGAGTGGTGATCACGAACTGGTACCGCTCAAAGGCGGTACGGACCAGGAGGAAGCGGATGAGCGGCGGGCGGCCGAGGTCGAACCGCTCCGTGCGCTCGGCCGCGATCAGCTCCTCCAGCCGCCTCCCGGATTCGGCGTCCCCGGGCGTGTCCCGCGGGGTGCGCAGGTCGTACGAGCGCCACGGCAGCTCCACCGCGGCGGCCACGGTCTGCACCCACTGGCCCGACTCCCGCTGGTGGAAGCCCGTCCGCAGGCTGGTGTGGCGGGCGATCAGCTCCGCCGCGGCCGCCCGCAGCGCGCGTTCGTCGACCTCGCCGTCCAGGCGGAAGGCGAGCTGCCCGACGTAGACGTCCAGCGAGCGCCGGTCGTACACGCTGTGGAAGAGCAGGCCCTCCTGGAGCGGGGCCACCGGCAGCACGTCCTCCAGCCCGGTGCCGCAGCGCCGCTCGAGCTGCTCGATCTCGGCCTGGCCGAGACCGGGGACGGCCACGTCGGAGGGGGTCAGGCCGCCGGCTCCGGTGCCGGTGGCGTGGCCGGCGACCGCGTGCAGCGCCAGCGTCCAGGAGTCCGCGAGCCGGCGCACCTCCTCCTCGGTCAGCAGGCCGGTGGCGTAGGTCCACCGGGTGACCAGCCGCGGCCCGTCCGGGCCCTCCACCGCGACGGCGTTCACCTCGACCTCGTGGCCGAGCGGGGTGTCCGGGTGCTGGCCCGCCGGACCGCTGCCGAGCAGCCGCCAGCCGTCCTCGCCGCCGCTCTGCTCGGCGGCGAACCGGCCGAGGTAGTTGAAGCCGAAGCGTGCCCGGGCCCGGTCCGCCAGGCGGCGGGACGTTTGGGGGTTCAGGTGGCGCAGCAGGCCGTATCCCAGCCCCTCGTCGGGGACCGCCCGCAGCTGCTCCTTGACCCGTTTGATCGCGTCGCCGACGGCCGGGGTGCGCCCGGTGAGGTCGGCGGCCGTGACCGGCCCGGCGGCCAGCCGCACCGGGTACACGCTGGTGAACCAGCCGACCGTACGGGACAGGTCGGCTCCCTTGACCGCCTCCTCCGTCCGGCCGTGGCTCTCCAGGTCCACCAGGACCGGCGCGCCCCGGCCGCCCCGCCAGTGGTCGACGGCCAGGGCGAAGGCGGTCAGCAGCAGGTCGTTGACCCCGGCGTGGAAGGCGGCCGGGGCCGGACCGAGCAGTGCGGCGGTGACGGACTCCGGCAGTTCGCCGCTGAGGACGGCGGAGGTGGCCACGGTGTCCCGGGCGCGGTCCAGCGGGCGGTGGCCCGCCTCGAACCCGGCGTCGGCGAGTGTGTCCGTCCAGTGGCCGAGTTGGCCGGTGAGGGCCGGGTCGGCGGCCAGAGCGGTGAGCTGTGCGGCCCAGGCGCGCAGCGAGGTGCCCGTACGGGGCAGCTCCGGGCGGCGGCCTTCCCGCAGTTCCCGCCACGCCTCACGGAGGTCGCCCAGCAGAATGCGCCAGGAGACGCCGTCGACGGCGAGGTGGTGGATCACCAGCACCAGCCGGCCCGGCCGCCCGCCCCGGTCGAGCCAGACGGCCCTGACGAGCGCCCCGGCGAGGGGGTCGAGGGCCTCCCGGGCCGCGACGGCCTCGGCGGTCACCGCCCGCGCCAGCTCCTCCTCGGACATGCCGGCCGCGTCGACCCGGCGCAGGCACCGCTCCGCCCTGACCGTGCCCGCCTCCTCCACCCTCAGGTGCCAGGGGCGGTCCGGGTCCGTCGCCGGGGACGCGTGGATCCGCAGCGCGTCGTGCCGGTCCAGCAGCGCCTGGAGCGCGTCGCGCATGTCGCCGGGTGCGGCGTCCGGCGGTGAGGCGAGGACGACCGACTGGTTGTACCCGCCGACCGGCCCGCCGGCCTCCAGGGTCTCGGCGACCACGGGCAGCGGCGGAAGCGGCCCGACGGCGGCGCCGGGGTCCTCCCGGCGCTCCGCCCCGGCCCGGCGTGCCACGGTGGCCAGACCCGCGGGGGTCCGCAGCTCGAAGACCTGCCGGACCCTGAACTCCAGGCCTGCCCGGCGGGCACTGCCGACCAGCTGGATGGAGAGGATGCTGTCGCCGCCCCGGACGAAGAAGTCGTCGTCGATGCCGACGCTCCCGGTGCCCAGGACGTCCGCGAACAGCGCGCACAGGTCCCGCTCCAGGTCGTTGCGCGGCTGCCGGCCGGCGGGGAAGGCCGCGGGGTCGGGCGCCGGCAGCGCGCCGCGGTCCAGTTTGCCGTTGGCGTTGACGGGCAGCTCGTCGAGGCGTACGAGCGCGGACGGCACCAGATGGCCGGGCAGCCGGTCACGCAGGCGGGCCAGCGCCTCGGCGGGGCGGAGCGGTTCGGGGTCGGCGCCGTCGGCTCCGACGACGTACCCCACCAGCCTGCGTGTCCCCGGAGTGTCCTCGCGGACGGCCACGACGGCCTGTGCGACGCCCTCCAGCTCCCGCAGGGCGGCCTCCACCTCGCCGGGCTCGATCCGGAAGCCGCGGATCTTGACCTGCTCGTCCCCGCGCCCGGCGTAGACCAGATTGCCGTCGTCGAGCCACCGCGCCAGATCGCCGGTGCGGTACATCCGCTCCCCCGGCTCCCCGAACGGACAGGCCACGAACCGCTCGGCGGTCAGGCCGTACTGCCCCAGGTAGCCGCGGGCCACTCCGGGCCCGGCCAGGTACAGCTCGCCCAGCACGCCGGGCGGGACCGGTCGCAGCCCGGCGTCGAGCACGTAGGCCCGCCACCGCGGTACGGGCCGCCCGATGGTGTCCCGCTTCAGGTCCCCCAGTTCGGTCACCACCGCGTCGACGGCCGTCTCGGTGGGGCCGTAGGTGTTCATGGCCCTCACTTGGGGGGCGGCGGCACGCAGTCGTTCCCACAGATCGCCGTCCATCGCCTCGCCGCCCAGGGCGATCAGCGACGGGCGGTGGCCGGGTTCCCGGAGCAGTCCGGCGTCGAGCAGCCCGCGGAAGTAGGTGGGGGTGAGGTCTACGTAGTCGATGCGGTGGTCCCGGAAGTAGGCGACCACGCCCGGCGGGTCGAACCGCAGATCCTCGTCGATCATGTGCAGCTCGTGTCCGGCCACCATCGCGAGCAGCGGGTCCCAGGAGGCGTCGAAGGAGAAGGACGAGACGTGGGCGGCACGGGCGGGCCCCGGCCCGGAGGGGCGGACTCGGGAGAAGGTGACCCGGCGGTGCGCGTCGAGCAGCCTCGCCAGGGCGTGGTGGTCGACCACGACTCCCTTGGGCCGGCCGGTGGAGCCCGAGGTGTGGATGACGTACGCCGCGTTGCCGGGCCGAAGGGGCGCCGTGCGGTCGGCGTCGGTGACCGGGGCCGCGTCCTGTGCCTCGGTCTCGGCCTCCGTCCCCGGGTCGTCCAGGACCAGTACCGGGCTCCGGAGACGGGCGGCCACCGCCTCGGTGTCCCGTTCGGCGAGCACCAGGAGGGGGGTGACATCGCGCTCGACGGCGGCCAGCCGCTCGGCCGGGGAGTGCGGGTCCAGCGGTACGTAGGCGGCACCGCTCCGCAGCACCGCCAGTACGGCCTGCGGCCACAGGGCGCTCCGGCCCAGGCAGACGGCCACCCGGGTCTCGGGGCCGGCTCCGCGCGAGATCAGCAGCCGGGCCAGGCGGGAGATCCGGGCGTCTGCCTCGGCGAAGGTGAGCGCGGTGTCGCCGCCGACGACCGCCAGGGCCTCCGGTGTGGCGGCGGCCTGCCGCGCGAAGGCCTCGCAGACCGGTTCCGGGCTCTCGCCCGTCCCGTCGGCGCCGGGCGCCGTCGTGGCGAACTCCGTCAGCAGGCGCCGCCGTTCTCCGGCGGAGAGCAGGTCCACGGAGAGCAGGCGCGCGCCGGGGGCGTGCGCCGCGGTCTTGAGGAAGCGGACGAGGCGCTCCCCGATCCCGCGGACGGTGTCGGCGTCGAAGACGTCGGTGGAGTACTCGATGGTGCCGGCGATGCCGTCCGGGCGGCCGTCGGGGGTGTACCGCTCCAGGAGGTCGAAGGACAGGTCGAACTTGGCCGCCCGCCAGCCCGTGTCCAGCGGAGCGATCTCCAGACCGGCCAGGCCGGTCTCCTGCGCGGTGGCGTGCTGGAGGCTCAGACTCACCTGGAACAGCGGGTGGCGGGACAGGGAGCGTTCCGGGGCGAGCACCTCCACCAGCCGTTCGAACGGCACGTCCTGATGGGCGTAGGCGTCCAGGGAGGTTTCGCGGGCTCTGGCGACCAGTTCGTCGAAGGTCGGGTTGCCCGAGGTGTCGGTGCGCAGCACCAGGGTGTTGACGAAGAAGCCGATGAGCCCTTCGAGCGCCTCGTCGGTGCGTCCGGCCACCGGCGTGCCCAGTGGGATGTCCGTCCCCGCACCGAGCCGGGAGAGCAGGCCGGCCAGCGCCGCCTGCACCACCATGAACGTGCTCGCGCCGTGGCGGCGGGCCACCGCGAGGACGCGCTCGTGCAGCCGTGGCGACAGGCTGATCGGCACGGTGTCGCCACGGTGGCCGGCGATCGGCGGGCGGGGGCGGTCGAGGGGGAGGTCGACGGCCTCCGGCAGACCGTCGAGCCTCCGCTGCCAGTAGGCCGTCTGGCGGCTGAGCAGGCTCTCGGGGTCCTCCTCGGAGCCGAGCAGCTCCCGCTGCCAGAGGGTGTAGTCGGTGTACTGGACGGGGAGTTCCTCCCACTGCGGCGCGCGGCCCTCGCTGCGGGCGGCGTAGGCGGTGGTGAGGTCGCGGGCGAGCGGGGCCCGCGACCAGCCGTCGCCCGCTATGTGGTGGAGCACCAGGCACAGCACGTGCTCCCGCTCGCCGAGCGCGAGGAGCCGTGCCCTCAGAGGTGCCTCGCGGGCCAGGTCGAAGGCGTGGCCGGCCTCCTCGGCCAGAACGGCCGGCAGCCCGGCCCGGGTGGTCGCGGTGACTCTCAGCTCCACGGCGGCCTCGTCCACCGGCAGGACGTGCTGCCGGGCGCCGTCCTCGGTGTCGGGGAAGACCGTGCGGAGCGTCTCGTGGCGCCGCACGACGTCGTGCAGCGCCTCGCGCAGCGCGGCGACGTTCAGCGCGCCGGTCATCCGCAGGGCCGTGGGGATGTTGTACGTGGCGCTGGGCCCCTCCATCTGCTGGAGGAACCACAGGCGCTGCTGGGCAAGGGAAAGAGGAAACATCACGAGTTCTCCGACCGCGACATCCGTCGCAACGCGGGGCGGGCGTTAGTACGGCTGGTCCGCAGCCGGGCGGCCAGGGCGGCGACCGTACGCGCCTCGAACACGGCCCGTACGTCCAGCTCGTCGGCGAGTTCCGACCTGATCCGGTTGACCAGCCGGGTGGCGAGCAGCGAGTGGCCGCCCAGCGCGAAGAAGTCGTCCTCGACACCGACCTCGGGCACGCCGAGCACCTCGGCGTAGATCCGGCACAGGGTCCGCTCGCGCTCGTCGCGCGGCGGCCGGCCGCCGCCCCGGGAGCGGTGCTCGGGAGCGGGCAGCGCGCGCCGGTCCAGCTTGCCGTGCGGTGTGGTGGGCAGCTCGTCGAGGACGACCACGGCCGAGGGCACCATGTACTCGGGCAGCACCGCCGCCACCGCGTGCCTCAGCTCGTCCTCCCGCGGGAGGGCCCCCGCGGCCGGGACCACGTAGCCGGTCAGCCGCCGGTCCCCGGGGCGGTCCTCCCGGACGACGGCGACCGCCCGGGCGACCGGCTCCGCCGCGGCCAGGGCCTGCGCCACCTCGGCGAGTTCGATCCGGAAGCCGCGCAGCTTCACCTGTTCGTCCGCGCGGCCGGCGTACTCCAGCCCGCCGTCCGGCAGGCGGCGGGCCAGGTCGCCGGTGCGGTACATCCGCTCCCCCGGCTCCCCGAACGGACAGGCCACGAACCGCTCCGCGGTCAGGCCGTACTGCCCCAGGTAGCCGCGGGCCAGACCCGGCCCGGCGACGTACAGTTCCCCGGCCACGCCGGGGGGCACGGGGGAGAGCCCCTCGTCCAGCACCATCGCGCGCACCCCGGCGTACGGGCGGCCGATCGGCACCGGTCCCCCGGGCAGGGGCGCTCCGGGAGGCAGGCGGTGCTCGGCGCAGTTGACGGTGAGTTCCGTGGGACCGTAGGCGTTGACGATCGTGGTGTGCGGGTGGGCGGCCCGCCAGTCGCGCAGGGCACGCCCGTCGAGCGCCTCACCGCCCAGCACCAGGGTGCCGGACCGTGCCGGCAGGCCCGGGTGCCTCTCCAGCAGCGGCAGGTGGGACGGCGTCGCCTTGACGAACGTCGCCCCGCTCCCCTCCGCCTCACGGTCCATCTCCCCCAGTACCACGCAGCCTCCCGCGGCCAGGGGGGTGAACAGGGCGGTACCGCTGAGGTCGAAGGTCAGCGGCGAGTGCAGCAGGGCCGTCCCCGCCGCGTCCGGGTAGCGGCGGACGGCTCCTTCCACGTAGTCGGCCAGCGCCCCGCGCTCCACCGCGACGCCCTTGGGGCGGCCGGTGGATCCCGAGGTGTGGATGACGTAGGCGAGCGCGCGCGGGTGGGTCCGCACCGCCGGGAGGGCGGAGCCGTCGGCGGCCTCGAACGCCGGGTCCGCCAGGCCGAGCACCTCCGTGCCCGCTCCGGCGGGCGGGGCGAAGGCAGCCCGGGCGTCGCCGGTGCTCCCCGGGGCCAGCAGCAGGCGTACCCCGGCGTCCGCCGTCACCCGCTGCCGCCGCTCGGCCGGCCAGGCCTCGTCCACCGGCAGGTAGGCGGCGCCGGACTTGAGCACTCCCAGCAGCGCGGCCACCACTTCCGGGCGGCGGGGGGCGACCACCGCGACCACGTCCTCGGGGCCGATGCCGCGCCCGAGGAGCACCCGGGCCACCGCGTTCGCCCTCCGGTCCAGCTCGGCGTAGGTGAGCCGGCCGCCGTCCCACCGCAGCGCCGTGGCGCCGGGGTCGGCCGCCACCCGTTTCCCGAAGCGGGCGAGCGGCTCGTCCGCGGTTCCCGTGGCGCGGGGGCCGCGGCCGTGCTCCAGGGCCTGCCCCGCCTCGCCGGGGAGGAGCACGCTCACCTTCCTCACCGGGGTGGCGGGGGAGGCGAGCACCTCCTCCAGCACCCGCAGCAGCCGGTCCACCAGCCCCCGCGCGGTCCCGCGGTCGAAGAGGTCGGTGCTGTAGGTGAGCACGCCGGGCATGTCGCCGTTCCCGGGACCGCCCGGGGAGATCACGAAGGACAGGTCGAACTTGGCGCTGCCCCGTCCCGTGCGGACGGCCTCGGCGGTCAGTCCGGGCAGGTCGCCCACCGGTGGCGACGCGTCGTCGAGGTTCTGCAGGGCGAGGGAGACCTGGAACAGCGGATGGCGGGCCAGGGACCGCTCGGGGGCGAGCACCTCCACCAGCCGTTCGAACGGCACGTCCTGGTGGGCGTAGGCGTCCAGGGCCGTCCTGCGCACGCGCTCCAGGACCTGTGCGAAGGTGGGCGCCCGGCTCAGGTCGGTGCGCAGGACCAGGGTGTTGACGAAGAGTCCGACGATGTCCTCCACCGCGCCGTCCGTGCGCCCGGCGACCGGGGTGCCCACGGGGATGTCCGTCCCCGCGCCCATCCGGTACAGCAGGACCGCCAGCGCGGCCTGGAGGACCATGAAGGGCGTGGTGCCGGTGGTCCCCGCCAGCGCCCGGATGCGCGCGGCCGTCGCGGCGGGAACGGTGAAGTCCGTCTCCTCGCCGCGGTGCGAGGAGACCGCCGGGCGCGGCCGGTCGGTGGGCAGTGCGAGTTCCTCCGGCAGCGCGGCGAGCTGCCGCCGCCAGTAGGCGAGCTGCTCGCCGAGCGGGCCGTCCTCCTCGTCGGGGCCGCCGAGCACCCGGTGCTGCCACAGGGTGTGGTCGACGTAGTCGACGGGTGGTGCCGCGGGCGCGAACCGTTCGCCGCCCACGCGGGCGGCGTACGCGGCGGCCAGGTCGCGCGCGATGATCCGCAGCGACCATCCGTCGGCCGCGATGTGGTGCGCCACCAGGAGCAGCAGATGCTCCCCCGGTCCCCCGCCCGTGTGCGGGTCCGCCGGGTCGCGCGGCGGTCCGGTCCGGGTGAACAGCCTGCATCGCAGGGGGAGGCCGTCCGTCAGGTCGAAGGGTTCGGCCACCGCCTCGTCCGCCGCGCGGAGCGGGTCGCCGACCCGTTCCGGGACCAGCGTGAGCAGGCCGGCCGCCTCCGAGGCCTCCCGGACGACCTGGTGGGGGCCTTCGGCGTCCTCGTGGAACGAGGTGCGCAGGCTTCCGTGCCCGGCCACCACGTCGGTGATGGCGCCGCGCAGCGCGGCCGTGTCGAGGTGTCCGGTGAGACGGAGCGCGAGCGGGATGTGGTACGCGGCGCTGCCGCCCTGCAGCCGGTGCAGGAACCACAGCCGCCGCTGGGCCAGTGACAGCGGGATGCGGGCGGGCCTCTCCTGGACCCGGGAGACCGGCGGCCGGGCCGTCCCGGCCCGTGCGATCCCGGCGCCCAGCGCCGCCACCGTGGGACGCTCGAAGAGGTCCCGCACCCTCAGCTCGGCACCGAGGGTGGTGCGCACCCTGCTGACCAGCCGGGTGGCGAGCAGCGAGTGGCCGCCCAGCGCGAAGAAGTCGTCGTCGATGCCGGCCGGTCGCACCCCGAGCACCTCGGCGAACAGGGAGAGCAGGACCGTCTCGTGCGGACCGCGGGGAGCGCGCGAGCGCGTCGCGGCGCTCCGGTCCGGCGGGGGCGGCAGCGCCGCCCGGTCCAGCTTGCCGTTTCCCGTCAGCGGCAGCCCGTCCAGCACCACCAGGGCGGAGGGCACCATGTACGAGGGCACCTTCGTCCGCAGGTGCTCGAGTACCGCGCCGGTGTCGGGAACCGTGTCGCCGGGCACCGCGTAGCCCACCAGACGCGGGCCGGCGGGACCTCCGTCGTGCACGGCGGCCGCCGCCTGCCGGACGTCCGGATGGGAGGCGAGCGCGGCCTCCACCTCGCCCAGCTCCACACGGTGGCCGCGCACCTTCACCTGGCCGTCGGCCCGGCCGACCACGTCGATCTCCCCGCCGGGAAGCAGGCGTCCGAGGTCGCCGGTGCGGTACATCCGCCCGCCCGGAGCGCCGAAGGGGTCCGCGACGTATCGCTCGGCCGTCGTCGCCGGGCGCCTCCAGTAGCCGCGGGTGACGAAGTCCCCGGCGATGTGGAGTTCGCCGACCACTCCCTCGGGCACCGGGCGGAGCCAGGGGTCGAGTACGTGGATCCGCGCCCCGGGCAGCGGTCGGCCGATGGACGGTGCGCCGTCCTCGGTGCCGTCCAGGAACTTGGCGGCCACGAACACGGTCGTCTCGGTCGGGCCGTAGAGGTTGCCGATCCGGGCCCGCGGGCAGGCGGCGCGCAGGGACTGGGCCAGGGAGGCGGGGAAGCGCTCGCCGGCGCACAGGACGGTGTCGACGGCGAGCGGGACACCGCGTTCCAGCAGCGCCTGCATCGCCGAGGGGACGGCGTTCAGCAGGGAGGGTTCGCCGCCGTCCCGGTCGGCGACGGCCAGCGTGTCCTCCACGATCTCGATGCGGCCGCCCACGAGCAGCGGGACGAGGGTGTCGAAGACCGACACGTCGAAGCTCTCCGAAGTGGCGGCCACGGTGCGGCGCAGCCGGTCGGGGCCGATGCCGGTGACGGCCCAGGACAGCAGTGCGGCCACCTGGGCGTGTTCGACGGCCACCGCCTTGGGCAGGCCGCTGGACCCGGACGTGTGGATGACGTAGGCGATGTGGCCCGGCAGCAGCGGCCCGGCCCGCTCGGCGTCGGTCAGCGCGGCCGGGTCGTACCGTTCGAGCAGTTCTCCGGTCAGGACGACGCGGTCGACGCCGTCCCGGGCGGCTCCCCGCGGACCCCGCGGGCCGGTGGCACCGGGCCGGGCGGCCGCGGCCTCGGGGTCGGTGAGCAGGCAGACCGGTGCGGTGTCCCGGAGCATGAACGCGGCGCGTTCCTCCGGCAGCGAGGCGTTCACGGGCACGTAACAGCCGCCCGCCTTGAGGATGCCGAGGACGGCGACGGGCAGCCACTCGTTCCGGGAGACGGTGAGGGCGACCCGGCTCTCGGGGCCGACCCCGCGTTCGCGCAACAGCCGCGCCAGCCGGTTCGCCCGGGCGTCGAGTTCGGCGTAGGTGAGTTCCCGGCCACCGGCCAGGACGGCCGGGGCGCGGGGCGCCCTGGCCACCTGCGCCTCGAACTCCTCCACGATCGTGGCCGGTGGAGCCGGGGAGACCGGTGGAGCCGGGGATACCTCCGGGAGGGCGCCGGCGTCGTGCGCCCGCGGTGCCGGCCGCGCAGCGGGGGCGACCGCGGCGGTCGCGGTGGAGGGAGCCCCGTGGACGGCGGCCAGGGCGTGTTCCAGCAGGTCCGCCGCGCGCCGTGCGGTGTCGCCGTCCACCGCGTCGGGCCGGTGGTCCAGCCGCAGGCGGAGCGCCGGCCCGGGCAGCGCGTAGAGGGAGAGGGGGAAGTGGGTCGTGGTGATCCCGGATCCCCCCTCGACGCGCAGGCCGGCGTGGCCGAAGGAACTGGCGGCGGCGAGGTCGTCGACGGGGTAGTTCTCGAACGCCATGGTGGTGTCGAAGAGCTCGGCGTGCCCCGACCAGCGCTGAACGTCGGAGAGTCTGACGTGCTGGTGCTCCATCAGGGCGGTCTGCTCGCGCTGGACTCGGACGACGAGGTCGCCGACCGGCTCGTGCGGCCGCAGCCGCACGCGCAGCGGCACCGTGTTGATGAAGAAACCGACCATGTCCTCGGCCCCGGGCAGCTCCGCCGGCCGGCCCGACACGGTCGTCCCGAAGACGACGTCGTCGCGGCCCGTGAGGCGGCCGAGCACCGTCGCCCAGGCGGCCTGCACGGCCGAGTTCACCGTCACGCCGCGGGCGCGCGCCCACTCGGTGAGCGCCCGGGTGTCCCGTTCGGTCAGCCGCGTCCACACCTGCCGCGGCGGTGGGCCGTTGCGGTCCGCGCCCGGTGCCATCAGCGTGGGCCCGGGCAGCCCCGCCAGGGCCTGCCGCCAGGCCCCCGCGCTCCGCTCGGGCGGGCGCCGGGCCAGCCAGTCGAGGTGGTCGCGGTGCGGGCGGGCCGGCAAAAGCCCGAGGGGATCACCTCCGCTGCCGTACAGCGCGGCCAGGTCCCTCATCAGGATGGGCATCGACCAGCCGTCGAGGATGATGTGGTGGTAGGTCACCGCCAGCCGGTGGCTGTCCTTCCCGGTCCTGGCGAGCAGGAAGCGCAGCAGGGGCGGCCGGCCGAGGTCGAACCCGGTCCGGTGACGCTCGTCCAGGAGCGCCTCCAGGTGTTTGTCCGCCTCCTCCGGGCCGCCGGTGGACCGCAGGTCCAGCTCCTCCCAGGACAGCGCGGGGCGGGAGACGACGAGTTGGAACCACTCCCCCGAACGCCGCTGCCGGAAGGCGGAGCGCAGCGCCGGATGCCGTCCCACCAGTGCCCGGGCGGCTTTCCTCATCCGGTCGGCGTCCAGGTCGCCGGAGAGTGCGAGAACCAGTCGGCTGACGTAGGCGTCGGGGACCTCCTCGTCGAAGACGGCGTGGAAGAGCAGCCCCTCCTGGAGGGGTGTGACCGGCAGAACCTCCTCGACCATGTGCTTGGGTCCGCTCACTGGGTCTCCTCCCACTCCGTGCCGAACTCCTCCTCCAGTTCCGCGAGCTCCTCGGCGCTGATGGGCCGTGCGCCGGGCTCGGCTCCGTCGTGCTCCGGGGTGTCCCGCTCCTGCTCCCTGCCCTCCAGCGCCCTCGCCAGCGCCGCCACGGTGTGGTGCTCGAAGACGTCACGGGTGGTCAGCGGCAGCCCCTGCTCGCGTGCGCGGCCGACGAGCCGGACGGAGAGGATGCTGTCGCCGCCCAGGCCGAAGAAGCTGTCCTCGGTGCCCACCCTGCTCAGCCCCAGCAGTTCGGCGAAGAGCCGGCAGAGCAGTTCCTCCCGGGGGGTCTCCGGAGGCCGGTTCCCGGCCGCGCCGGCCGGGTCGGGGTCGGGCAGCGCGGCCCGGTCCACCTTCCCGTTGGCGGTCAGCGGGAAGGCGTCGAGGACGACGACGGCCGAGGGCACCATGTAGTCCGGCAGCCGTCCGGCCAGATGCTCGCGCAGTTCGGCGGCCAGTTCCCGGTCGCGCTGCGGGGCCGACGGGTCGTTCGTCCACGGCCGGTCCGGATCCGGCTCGTACGGCCACAGCTCGGCCGGTGGTGCCACCCGCGCGGCGCCGCTTTCGGCGGGGACCTCCCCGTCCGGCGGGTCCAGCACCAGGTCCACGGTGTCCGCGGGCCCCGCGGCCGACCAGTGCACCCACGCGGTGCGTCCGGCCGCCGCCGCCACCTCGTACAGGTCCTCCGGGTCCATGCCGTCGGCGGGTCCGTCCAGCAGCCGCTGCGCCGCGGTGACCGGCCGCCCGTCCTCCAGTGCGGCCAGGGCGGCCGTCTCGCGCCGTACGCGGGCGTTGGGGATCCCGGTGACGCGCAGCGCGCCGCGGCGCGCCGCGCAGAGCTCGGCCAGCCAGGCGCGGTCGCCGGCCTCCGCCCAGGGCACCTCGGTGGCCGGGGGCCGGCCGGCGGGCCCGGAACCGGTCGCGGACTCGGCCGGCTTCACCAGCAGGACGTCGTAGCGGTACCGCGTCAGTTCGTTGCGCGGCCGCCCCCGCCGGACCCGTACGTCCAGGACGAGCGGTTCACCGGCCTCCCGGCGCAGCCGTGCGAAGTAACCGGGGTCCACGGCGAGTTCCTTCTCCGCGGCCGTCCTGTGGCCGGCGGACGCCAGCACCCGGCCCGGTGTGTCGCCCGCGGCGGCGTTGCCGATCTCCACCGAGGCGCGGAAGGTCCGCAGCAGCGCCAGGCTGCGCACATCTCCGACGAAGAGCCGCCCGCCGGGCCCCAGCAGTTCGAGCGCGCCGCGCAGCACCCGGGAGAGGTAGCCGGCGCCGGGGAAGTACTGGATGACGGAGTTGAGCACGATGGTGTCGTAGAAGCCCCGGCGCAGGCCGGTGAAGTCGTGCGCCGGGCGGGCGTGCAGTTCCGTTCTGTCCCTCAGCGCCGGTTCGGCCCCGACCTGCTCGCGCAGGGTTTCGATCACCTGCGCGGACAGGTCGGTCCCGTGGTAGGCGACGCATTCCGGTGCCAGCTCCGACAGCAGCAGGCCGGTGCCCACCCCGATCTCCAGCAGCCGCGCGGGCCGCAGTGCCCGGATGCGGTCCACCGTGGCCGCCCGCCACTGGAGCATCTCCTCCAGCGGGATGGGCTCCCCGGTGTGGCTGCTCCGCCAGATCCCGAAGTCCTGTCCCAGGGGGGCCGGTTCGGATCCGCCGTAGAGGGTGTCGTACGCCTCCTGCCACTCGTCGAGCCGGTTCTGCTCCCGGTCCGTGTCGCGCTCGGCCCGGTGGGGCTCGGGGACCACGTAGGCCACGAGCCGCCGGTGCGGGCCGGCGGCGGCGCCGTCCGGTACGGAGGGGGCGCGGGCGACCACGACCGCTCCGGAGACGTCCCGGTGCGCACCGAGGGCCGCCTCGATCTCACCCGGCTCGATGCGGAAACCCCGCACCTTGACCTGGTGGTCGGTGCGCCCGAGGAATTCCAGCTCCCCGTCCTTGCGTCTGCGCACGAGATCTCCCGTGCGGTACATCCGGCCGCCGGGCCCGTCGAAGGGGTCGGCGACGAAGCGCTCCGCGGTCAGACCGCCGCGGCCCAGATAACCGCGGGCCACGCCGGCGCCGGCCAGGTAGAGCTCGCCGGGGACGCCGTCGGGGACCGGGCCGAGCCACTCGTCCAGGACGTAGGCCCGGGTGTTGCGCAGCGCCCTGCCGATCGGCGGAGCCCCCCGGGCGGCACGGTCGAGGCGGGCGGCGGTGGACCAGATGGTGGTCTCGGTGGGCCCGTAGACGTTGACCAGTTCGCCGTCCGGTTCGCGCAGCCGGGACGCCAGGGAGGCGGGGAGCGCCTCGCCGCCCACCAGCTTGCGCAGCCCGCGCAGTGCGTCGGGCGCGGTCTCGACCAGCATCTGCCAGGTGCTCGGGGTGGCCTGGAGGGTGGTGGCACCGCTTCGGGTGAGCAGTTCCGCCAGCGCCCGCGGGTCCCGTGCGGTGTCGCGGTCGGCCAGTATCAGCTCCGCGCCGCTGGTCAGAGGCAGGAACAGTTCCAGGGCGGCGATGTCGAAGCCGACCGTGGTGACGGCCACCAGCCGGTCCCCGGCGGCGAAGCGCAGCCGTTCCCGCATGTCGGCCAGCAGGTTGGCGAGGTTGCCGCGGCTGACGACCACGCCCTTGGGGCGGCCCGTGGACCCCGAGGTGTGCAGCACGTAAGCGGCCTGGTCCGGCAGCGGTGCGGGAACCGTGGGCGGGGGCTCGGCGGTGGCCCGTGCGGCGTCGGCCGCCAGGAGGGTGGCGGCGCCGCACGCGGCCGCGGCCGCGGTGATCGCGGGGCGGCTGTCCGCCGTGGTGAGCAGCGCCACCGGACGGGTGTCGGCCAGGACCGCGGCGATGCGCTCGTCCGGGTACTCCGGGTCCAGCGGCACGTAGGCGGCGCCGGTCCGCAGGACGCCGAGCAGGCAGGCCACCAGGTCGGCGGTGCGCGGAAGGCACACCGCGACCCGCTGTTCGGGGCCGGCGCCGCGGGCGGCCAGCTCCCCTGCCACCCGGTGGGCCCGCTCGTCGAGTTCGGCGTATGTGAGGCTCTCCTCCGCGCAGCGGACCGCCACCGCGTCCGGTGTCGCCGCGGCGCGGGCGCAAAAGAGCGCGGCGGCGTCCTCGGCCGGGTCCGCGGCGGTGGCGCCCCACTCGGCCGCCAGCGCGCCGCGTTCGGCCCCGCTCAGCACCGGGACGCGGCTGAGCCGCGTCCCGGGCTCCTCGGCGACCGCCAGCAGCAGGTCGTGGTAGCGCTCGGTCAGCCGCGCGACGGTGTCGGCGTCGAAGAGGTCGGTGGCGTACTCGACGGCGCCCTCGACGACGGTCGCGCCGGCCGGGTCGCGGGACTCGACCAGATTCACGAAGAGGTCGTACTTGGCCGCTGCCTTGGCGGGGCGCTCCACGGTGACCTCCAGGCCCGGCATGACGGCCTCGCCGCGCTCGTTGTTCTGAAGGGCCAGCAGCACCTGGAAGACGGGGTGCCGGGAGAGGGAGCGGGTGGGGTTGAGCGACTCCACCAGTTGCTCGAACGGTATGTCCTGGTGGGCGAAGGCGGACAGGTCGGCCTCCCGCACCCGGTCCAGCAGTTGCTCGAAGGTGGGGTCGCCGCTGAGGTCGGTGCGCAGCGCCAGGGTGTTGACGAAGAAGCCGACGAGGTCGTCGACCGCCTCGTCGCCGCGGCCGGCGACCGGGGTGCCCAGGACGATGTCCCGGCCGGCCCCCAGTCTGGCGAACAGCGCCGCGAGACCCGCCTGCAGCACCATGAACAAGGTCGCCTGCCGGGAGTGCGCCAGCGTGCGCAGCCGGTCCCGCAGCCGGGCCGGCAGGGTGAAGCGGTGGATCGCGCCGCGGTGGCTCTCCATCGCCGGACGCGGCCGGTCGGTGGGCAGCTCGATCTGCTCCGGTGCCCCCTCCAGCGCGTCGCGCCAGAAGGCGAGCTGGCGTGCGAAGAGGCTGCCGGGATCGTCCGCGTCGCCGAGCAGCCGCTCCTTCCACAGGGTGAAGTCGGAGTACTGCACCGGCAGCGGCCGCCACTGCGGGGCGCGTCCTTCGAGCCGCGCGGCGTAGGCGGTGCTCAGGTCGCGGGCGAGCGGCGCGAGCGACCAGCCGTCGCCGGCGATGTGGTGCAGCACCAGGGAGAGCACGTGGTCGCCGGGTCCGGTGCGCAGCAGCACCGCACGCAGCGGCAGGTCCTCGGTCAGCGTGAACGCGTGGTCGCACGCCTCGGCGAGGGCGGCCGGCAGGTCCTCCTCGGCGATGTCCACGACGGCCGGCTCGGGCGCGGCCTCACCGGGCTCGACCACATGCTGGTGGGGGACGCCGTTCTCGGCCGGGAAGACCGTGCGCAGGGCCTCGTGCCGGGCCACCACGTCCGCCAGCGCGGCGTGCAGGGCCCCGACGTCCAGGGTGCCGCGCAGCCGCAGGGTGAGCGGGATGTTGTAGGTCGCGCCGGGTCCCTCCAGTTCTCCGAGGAACCACAGCCGCCGCTGGGCGGAGGAGAGCGGGACACGGCGCGGTCGTCGCTGCGGCACCAGGCGGGGCCGTCCGGTCCCGGCGGTGTCCAGCCGCCGGGCCAGCGCGGCGGGCGTGGGCGCCTCGAAGAGCGCGCGGATGCCGATCTCCACCCCCAGCACCGACCGGATCCGGCTGATGAGCCGGACCGCCGACAGGGAGTGCCCGCCCAGGGCGAAGAAGTCGGCGTCCCGGCCGACCTCCTCCAGGTGGAGGACGTCGCAGAAGGCCGCGCAGAGGGCCTCCTCCCGCGGACCGGACGGCGCACCGCCGCCTGCGAGCGCCGTCCGGTCCGGGGCGGGCAGCGCCCTGCGGTCCAGCTTGCCGTTCGGGGTCAGCGGCAGTGCGGGCAGCGTCACCACGGCGGCGGGGACCATGTAGCCGGGCAGTGCGCCGGCCAGGTGGGCGCGTATCTCGTGCGGCTCGGGTCCGGTGTCCTTGTCCGGCACCGTGTAGCAGACCAGGTACCGGTCGTCCGGCCCGTCCCCGTGGACCGCCGCGGCGGCCTGGCCGACGCCCGGGTGGCGCCGCGCCGCTGCCTCGATCTCCCCCAGCTCGATGCGGTAACCGCGCAGTTTGACCTGGGCGTCGGACCGGCCGACGTAGTGCAGGCCGCCGCCCGGGTCACGTCTGACCAGGTCACCGGTCCGGTACATCCGCCCGCCGGTCTCGAACGGGTCGGCGACGAAGCGGGCGGCCGTCAGCCCGGGGCGCTGCCGGTAGCCGCGGGCCAGGCCGGGGCCGGCGACGTACAGCTCGCCGACGACGCCCGACGGCACGGGCCGCAGCCGCTCGTCGAGCACGTGCGCGCACAGGTCGTCCAGGGGGAGGCCGATGGGGCTGCCGCCGCGTTCCAGCGCGGCGTCGTCCAGCTCCAGGTGGGTGACGTGCACGGTCGTCTCGGTGATTCCGTACATGTTCACCAGGCGGACCGGCCGATCCCGCCAGGGGGCGAGCTGAGCGGTGTCCAGTGCCTCGCCACCGAAGACGACGTACCGCAGCGCCGCGGTGAACTCCGCGGGAACGCTCTGCTCGGTCTCCGCCCGCAGGAGCTGGAGGAAGGCGGAGGGTGTCTGGCTGAGCACCGTGACGCGTTCGCGGTGCAGCAGCCGCAGGAAGTCCCCGGGGGACCGGGCCACGTCGTGCGGCACGACGACCAGCCGGCCGCCGTACGCCAGGGCGCCCCATATCTCCCACACGGAGAAGTCGAAGGCGCTGGAGTGGAAGAGCGTCCAGACGTCCTCCTGCCCGAAGTCCATGGCCGAACGGCAGGCTCCCAGCAGTCGCGCGACGTTGGCGTGGCTGACGACCACGGCCTTGGGCCGTCCGGTCGAGCCCGAGGTGTAGATGGTGTAGGCGGGGTGGTCGGGGAGCAGGGGCGCACGGCGGTCGGCGTCGGTGACCGGTGCCGCCGACAGCCCGGCCGCCGCGGCCTCGGTCCCGGGCGAGTCGAGGAGCAGCCAGGGCGCCTCGCCGACCGCCCCGCCGAGCGTGTCGTGCAGGGCGGCCCGTCCCGCACGGGTGGAGAGCACCGCGACCGGCCGGCTGTCGCGGAGGATGTAGGAGGTGCGCTCGGCCGGGTGGTCGGGGTCGAGCGCGAGGTAGGCGGCGCCCGATTTCAGCACGGCGAGCATGGCCGGCACCAGGTCCGCCGAGCGGGGTATGGCCAGGGCTACGAAGTCCTCCGGTCCCGCGCCGAGTTCCAGCAGCATGCGGGCCAGACGGTTGGACCGGTCGTCCAGCTCGGCGTAGTCCATGGTCGTCCCGCCCGCGGTGAGGGCGGGGGCGAAGGGGGTTCGTCCGGCCTGGGCGGCGAACAGCGCGGGCAGGTCGGTGACGGTGGATCCGGTCCGTGCCCGCCGGGCGGCGGCTTCGGCCTCCGCCAGCAGCCGGCGTTCCTCCCCGGTGATGACGTCGAGCTGTCCCAGCCGCAGGCCGGGCTCGTGCGTCACCGCGCGCAGCACCGCCACGAGCCGCTCCGCCAGGGCCTTCGCGGTCGCGCGGTCGAACAGGTCGGGGCGGTACCGCAGGGTTCCGTCGAGTCCTGTTCCACCTGTGGACGGGGCACCGCCGGGCTCGGTGAAGGTCAGGTCGAGGTCGGTGTGCGCGGTGCCCTCGGCGGTCGGCAGCGGTTCCACGCGCAGGCCCGGCAGGTCCAGGAGGTGGTCCAGCGCTCCCCGGGCCGCGTTGTCGAGGGTGAGCATCGTCTGCACGAGCGGGTGCCTGCCGGGCGAGCGGGCGGGGTTGACCGCCTCCACCAGCCGTTCGAACGGCACGTCCTGGTGGGTGTACGCCTTCAGGTCGGTCTCGCGCACCCGCTCCAGCAGTTCCTCGAAGGTCGGGTCGCCCGAGGTGTCCGTGCGCAGGACCAGGGTGTTGACGAGGAAGCCGACGAGGTCGGCGGTCTCGGGCCGGTCGCGGCCGGCCGACGGGGTGCCCACGGGGACGTCGGTGCCGGCTCCGAGCCTGGTCAGCAGGGCGGCCAGGGCGGCGTGCAGGACCATGAACCCGGTGGCCCGGCCGCGGGCGGCCAGCGCCAGGATCCCCCGGTGCAGTGCGGCGTCGATCCGGAAGTCGACCCGTTCGGCGTGTGCGGGGGGCGCCGTCGGCCGCGGCCGGTCGTAGGGGAGCGGAAGTTCGTCGGGCAGGCCGCGCAGTTCCTCGGTCCAGTGGGCGAGCCGGCGGGCCGCCGGGTCGTCCGCGCCCTCCCCGGAGCCCGGCGCGCGGTGCTGCCGGAGCACGTGGTCGGTGTGGCTCGCGGCGGGCGTCGCCCACCGGGGTTCGCCACCGGCCGCGCGGGCCCGGTAGGCGGTGGCCAGGTCCCGGGCCAGCGGCCCCATCGACCAGCCGTCGGCGGCGATGTGGTGGATGACCAGGAGCAGGACGTGCTCGCTGCCCGGGAGCGCGAACAGGACGTGCCGCATCGGAACGTCCTCGGCGAGGTCGAAGGGCAGGCGGACGGCTTCGCGCACCAGTCCGTCGAGTTCCTCCGCGGACGCGGGGACGGCGGCCGGCGCGGAGGGGGGCCTCGCGGGCAGGACGATCTGGTACGGCCCCTCCTCGTCCTCGCGGAAGACCGTGCGCAGGCTCTCGTGCCGGGCGGCCAGGTCGCCCAGCGCGGCGTGCAGGGCGCCGGCGTCGAGGTCTCCGGTCAGCCGCAGCGCGACGCTGATGTGGTAGCCGCCGGCCTCCTTGTCGTAGCGGTTGAGGAACCACAGCCTGCGCTGGGCGTGGGACAGGGGCAGACGCTCCGGCGCCGGCCGGGCACCGGGGCCGGCGGGCCCCGCGGCCGGGGGTTCCCGGTACGGAGCGGGCTCCGCCGGTTCCACCGGTTCCCCGCCGCCCGTCAGCTGCGCGGCGATCTGCGGGTCGGCCAGGAGGTCCGCGACGGTGCGGCGGTCGAAGATCGTGCGGATGTCCAGCCGCAGACCGAGCTCGGCCCGGATGCGGCCCGCGAGGCGGACGGCCAGCAGCGAGTGGCCGCCCAGGGCGAAGAAGTCGTCGTCCACGGTGGCCTCGGGCACGCCCAGGACCTCCGCGAACAGCGTGCACAGGGCTCTCTCGGCGGCGGTGCGCGGCGCCCGTCCGGTGGATCGGGCGCCGTACGCGGGCGCGGGCAGCGCCCTGCGGTCCAGCTTGCCGTTCTCGGTGCGCGGCAACTCCGCCAGGACCACGATCGCGGCCGGGACCATGTACTCCGGCAGTTCCGCGGCGAGGTCGCGCAGCGCGGCGGCCGTGTCGAAGTCCGCCTCCGCCCCTTCCTCGGGCACCACGTACCCCGTCAGCCTCCTGTCCCCCGGCTCGTCCTCGCGCACGACGACGGTGGCCCGGGCGACGCCGGCGCGGCCGGCGAGAGCGGTCTCCACCTCGCCCAGCTCCACCCGGAAGCCGCGCACCTTGACCTGGTCGTCGGTACGGCCCAGGCACTCCATGATCCCGTCGGGCCGCCAGCGGCCCAGGTCCCCGGTGCGGTACATCCGCTCACCCGGTGTGTCGAACGGGCAGGGCAGGAAGCGCTCGGCGGTCAGGCCCGGCCTCCCGTGGTAGCCGCGGGCCACGCCGACGCCGGAGACGTATATCTCGCCGACGACGCCGACCGGCACGGGCTGGAGCAGGTGGTCGAGCACGAACATGTGGTTGCCGGGCAGCGGCCGGCCGATCGGCAGCAGGCCGGCCGGCACCTCCTCGCCGGGGCCGAGGAACAGGTCGGAGCAGTTGACGCTGGTCTCCGACGGCCCGTAGTCGTTGAAGACCGCGGCCTCCCGGTGGCGGGCGCGCCAGCGCTCCAGCATCTCGCCGGTGAGCGGCTCGCCGCCGAGCACGAGAGTGCCGGGGCGCTCGCCGGCGGCGCCGAGGACGCCGGGCAGCTCGTCCAGGAGCGCGACGTGGGAGGGCGTGCCCTTCACGAAGGTGACGCCGGCTTCCTGCACGTGTTCGTCGAGTTCCGCCAGCAGCAGGGTCCCGCCGGAGATCAGCGTGGTGAACAGGGCCGTCACCGTGAGGTCGAACGCCACCGGTGAGTGCAGCAGCGACACCCCGGCGGCGTCCGGGTAGCGGTCGCGGGACCGGACGGCGTGCGCGGCCAGCGAACCGCGGCCGATCGCCACCCCTTTGGGACGGCCGGTGGAGCCGGAGGTGTAGAGGACGTAGGCGAGGGTGTCGTGTCCGACCGGGCGCGGGCGCTCCCGGTCCGTCACCGGTCCGCCCGGGGTCCGGGCCAGTTCGTCCGCGGTTGCGGGCAGGTCGACGCAGAGGATCCGCCGCCCCGGCACCCTGGGCACCAGGTGGGCGTGGGCGGAGGTGGTCAGTACGAGGGCGGGGGCGCCGTCGGACAGGAGCAGCCCGATCCGTTCGGCCGGGTAGTCCACGTCCACCGGCAGATACGCCGCACCGGCCTTGAGCGCCCCCCACAGCCCGGTGAGCAGGTCGGCGCCGCGCGGGAAGACCAGGCCGACCAGGTCCTCGGCCCCGATCCCGCGGGCGATGAGGAAACGCGCCATGCGGTTGGCGCGCGCGTCGAACTCGGCGTAGGTCAGGCGGAGTCCTCCCGTACCGCCCTCGACCAGCGCGAGGGCGTCCGGGGTGCGGGCGGCCTGTTCCTCGAAGAGGGCGACGGGGCACTCCCGCCCGCTCGTCGCCTCCCCGCGCGCCCAGTCGCCCAGCAGCGTGGCGTGCTCGTGCGGGAGCAGCACGTCCAGCCGTCCCGCCGGGGTGGCGCCGGAGGTCGCCATGGTGTCGAGCACCTGCTCGAACCGCGCCGCCAGGTCGTCGACCCACTCCCGGGTGAACAGGTCGGGACGGTAGGTGAAGCGGAGCCGGAAGCCTGGGGCGGGGCCGACGGTGACGCTGAGCGGGTAGTGGTTGCTGTCGTGGCCGTGCGCGTCGCGCAGTGCGAGCCCGTCGCCCCCCTCACCGTCGAGGAGGCCGGCGGCGGGGTCCAGCGGGTAGTTCTCGAAGACGAGCGTGGTGTCGAAGATGTCGCCCGTCCCCAGCCGGCGCTGCACCTCCGCCAGCGGGACGAACTGGTGGTCCAGCAGTCCGGCCTGCTCCCGCTGCACGCGCCGCACCAGTGCGTCCAGCGGCTCGCCGGGGTCCAGGACGACGCGCACCGGCACGGTGTTCATCAGCAGGCCGACGACCTCCGCGGAGCCGGGCAGGTCGGTGGGCCGGCCGGAGACCGCGATGCCGAAGCTCACGTCGTCCCGGCCGGTGAGGCGGCCCAGCACAAGGGCCCAGGCCGTCTCGATCGCCGAGTTGAGCGTGACGCCGTGCCGCCTGGCCCAGCCGGTGAGGCGGGAGACGACCTCCGGGTTCATGGCGCGGTGGTGCGGGAGGGGCGCCGCGCCGCCGCGCGGGGCGTTCGGGGCGATCAGCGAGGGTTCGAGCCCGGCGAGCGCCCGTGCCCACACCTCCCGGGCCGCTTCGCGGTCCTGTCCGCCGAGCCAGGCCAGGTAGTCGCGGTACGGCCGGGCGGGGGGCAGGCAGTCGCCGCCGTCCGCCCCGTACAGCGCCATGAGGTCGCGCACCACCAGCGGCAGCGACCAGCCGTCCAGCACCAGGTGATGGTTGGTCAGGGCCAGGACGTGCCGGTCCGCCGCGGTCCGCACGAGCAGGAACCGCACGAGCGGCGGCCTGGAGAGATCGAACCGGCGGGCGCGCTGCTCGACGAGCAGGTCCTCCAGCCGCCGCTGCCGCTCCTCCTCGGCCGGTCCCGTCAGGTCGTGCTCCTCCCAGTCGGCGGGCACCCGTGCGGCGACCGCCTGCACCCACTCGCCGGAGCGGCGCTGGAGGAAGGCCGAGCGCAGTGCCTGGTGCCGGTCGACGACCCGCTGGGCGGCGTCCCGCAGGCGGACGGCCGACAGCTCTCCGTCGATCTCCAGAACCAGCTGACCGACGTAGACGTCCTCCGCCTCGTCGTCGAAGGTGCTGTGGAAGAGCAGGCCCTCCTGGGCGGGTCCGAGTCCGAGCAGGTCGGCCACCCGGAAGTCCGCCGCCGCCTCGCACTCCTCGATCTCGTGCTGCTCCAGACCGCCGGCGCCGGTCTCCGAGGGGATCAGGCCGCTGCCCTCGGGGGTGCCGGACAGTGCCACGAGCTCGTGCAGCGCCGCCTCCCACTCCCGCGCCAGCTCGGTCAGCCGCGCCTCGGACATCGAGCGGGCGGAGGCGTTCCAGCGCGCCGCCAGTACGGGCCCCCCGGGGCCGTCCTCCAGAAGGACGGTCAGTTCCACCTCGTGCGCCAGCGGGAGCTCCGGTGGCTGCGGGGCGACGCTGTGGCCCGCGACGGCCCACGCCCCGCCTCCGCCGGCGCCGTCCGCGGCGGAGGCGACGGCGGAGGCAACGGCCACCCGCCCGAGGTAGTTGAAGCCGAACTGAGGGCGGGGCAGTGCGGGGCCGCCCTCACCGGGGGACGGTCCCGCGCCGCCGTGGCGCAGCAGGTCGTGGCCCAGCCCGGCGTCCGGCACGGTGCGCAGCCGCTCCTTGGTGTCCTTCAGCAGCCGCGCGGCCCCGGCACCGGGCCGCAGCCGCACCGGATGGACGGAGGTGAACCAGCCGACGGTGCGGGACAGGTCCACTTCCGGCAGGAGCGCGTCCTGCCGGCCGTGGCTCTCGGTCTCCACGACGAACACGGGCCGGTCGCCCAGCACCCGGGAGGCGGCCAGCGCGTAACCGGCCAGCAGCAGTTCCCCGGTCTCCGCGCGGAGCGCCGCCGCAGCGGTGCCAACGAGCGCGTCGGTCAGGCCGGCCGGCAGTCTGTGCTCGGTCTCGCGCGCCGAGCCGTGGGTGTCGGCGTCGGGGTCGAGCCGCACCTTGAGGGCGGCCACCTCGCCGTCCGGGTCCTCCAGGCCCGTCAGGGTCTCCCGCCAGTGGGGGAGACTGCCGGTCACGGCGGGCCCGGCGGCCAACGCGGCGGCGCGGGTGGCCCACTCCCGCAGGGAGGTGCCCTCCGGCAGCGGGGACGTCCGCGCGGCGGGGGCGGCGGACGTGTCCCAGAGCTGACGGATGTCGTCCAGCAGGATCCGCCAGGAGACGCCGTCCACACAGAGGTGGTGGGCCACCAGCACCAGCAGGCCGCCTCGCTGCGGACCGCGGTCCAGCCATGCGGCCCGCAGCACGGCGCCCGCGCTCGGGTCGAGACCGTCCCGGGCGCGCCGGGCCTCCTGCTCCACCGCTTCCCGCAGCGCCGTCTCCGGCAGGTCCGCGGCGTCGCGGTGCCACAGCAGGTCCGCGGCCGCGACAGAGCCCGGCTCGCCCACCACCAGGCCGTCCGGCGAGCCGCTCCGGTCCGCGGCGGCCCGCAGCCGCAGCGCTCCGTGGTGGTCGATCAGCGCCTGCAGCACGCGCCGGACGTCGTCCGGGCCGGCCTTCGCGGGAGTGGTGAGGACCATCGACTGGTTGAACCGGTCGGCGCCGCGGGTGCGGAGCGACCCGGTCCTGGCGACGAGCCGTGCGGCGGCGGGGACGTACGGCAGCGGCCCGCTGGGGGCGAGCCGCTCCGGCTCGGGCCGGACATCCTCGTCCCCGGCCGGACCGGCGTCCCGGGCCACGGTCGCCAGCTCGGCGACCGTGGGGTGCTCGAAGACGTCGCGCACGGTGAAGCGCAGTCCGGCCCTGCGGGCGCGGCCGACGAGCTGGATGCTGACGATGCTGTCGCCGCCGAGCGCGAAGAAGCCGTCCTCCGGTCCGGCCCCGGGCAGTCCGAGCACTTCGGCGAAGAGCGCGCACAGCAGCTCCTCCCGCGCTCCGCGCGGCGCCCGGCGCTCCGGGCGCCGGCCGAAGTCGGGCGCCGGCAGAGCCCGGTGGTCCAGCTTGCCGTTGGGGGTGAGCGGCAGGCGGTCCAGTTCCACGAGCGTGGCGGGCACCATGTACCCGGGCAGCCGGGAGCGCAGCCGCTCCAGGAGGGCGGCCGGGTCGGGCCCTCCGCCGACCGTGTAGCCGACCAGGCGGGCGGGGGCGGCGGGGGTGTCCGCGGCCCCGGGGCCGCCGCCCGTGCCCCCGGTGAGGACCACGGCCGCCTCGCGCACGCCGGGCAGTTCCAGCAGCGCGGCCTCCACCTCGCCCGGCTCCACCCGGAAGCCGCGCACCTTCAGCTGGGCGTCGGCCCGGCCCTCGTAGACCAGTTCGCCGTCCGCGGTCCACCGCATCAGGTCGCCGGTGCGGTACATCCGCTCCCCCGGTTCCCCGGACGGGCAGGCCACGAACCGCTCCGCGGTGGCCGCCGCCCTGCCGCGGTACCCGCGGGCGACCCCGGGCCCGCAGACGTACAGCTCGCCCGTCACGCCCGGGGCGACCGGGTGGAGACGGTCGTCGAGCAGGTGCACCCGGGCGCCCGCCACCGGGCGGCCGACCGGCACGGGCCCCGGGCCCGTGCCGGTCCCCGTCCCCGGGGCGATCCTGAACTCCAGGCAGTTGACGGTGGTCTCCGTCGGCCCGTAGCTGTTGAAGACGGTGGTGCCGGGGCGGCCGCCCCGCCAGCGGTCCAGCCGCGCGCCCAGCAGCGGCTCGCCCGCCAGGACGACCGTCCCGGGGGCCGCGGAGCCGCCGAACTCCTCCAGCAGCGCCAGGTGGGAGGGCGTGGCCTTGAGGAAGTCCGGACACTCCTCCTCCCACTGCGCGATCCCGGCCTCGTCGAGTTCTCCCACCCGTATCCGCCCGCCCGCGGCCAGCGGCCCGTAGACGGTGGCGACCGTGAGGTCGAAGGCGACCGGTGAATGCAGCAGACAGGTGCCTCGAAGCGCCTCCCCGTAGGTCTCGACGGTCCGCTCGACGAACGCGTCCAGCGAGTCCCGCTGTACGACGACGGCCTTGGGGCGGCCCGTCGAACCCGAGGTGTAGATCGTGTAGGCGGCGTTTTTCCCGGTCACCGGCCGGGCGAGGTCCGTCGCGTCCGGCACGGTGGGGTCGTGACCGGCGA
This sequence comes from Streptomyces mangrovi, assembly GCF_900114215.1. GTDB lineage: Bacteria > Actinomycetota > Actinomycetes > Streptomycetales > Streptomycetaceae > Streptomyces > Streptomyces barkulensis. The sequence goes on from NZ_FOSG01000021.1 coordinate 27,552, forward strand.
GTTCGGCCTCGGTGTCCTCCTCCCCCAGCACCAGCACGGCGTGTCCGGTCCCCGCGGGGAGCGCGCCCAGGTGCGCGCCGTCGGTCACGGCCGTCGCCGGAGCGGAGTCCGAGACGGCCCACCGGTTGCGGTCGACCGGGTGCCCGGTGTCGAGCGGGAGGTAGGCGGCGCCGGCCCGCAGCACCCCGAGCAGGGTGGCGACCAGATCCGCTCCGCGCGGCAGAAGCACGGCGACGAGGTCCTCGGCCCCCACGCCCCGGGCGGCCAGGGCCCGCGCCAGCCGGTTGGCACGGGCGTCGAGTTCGGCGTACGTCCACACCCGGCCGGGCTCGGCCACCGCGGTGGCCTCCGGAACGAGGGCCGCCCGGGCGGCGATTCTCTCCGCCACCGGCCCGGCGCGGTGGCCGCGGGCCCTTGCCGTGCCCCACTCGCGCACCGTGCGGTGTTCGGCGGCGCTGAGGACGTCGACGGCCCCGATCGGCCGGTCGGGGCCGTCGGCCATCGCGGTCAGCACGCCGAGCAGCCGCTCGGTGAGCCGGTGCGCGGTGGCGGCGTCGAACATGTCGGCCGCGTACACCAGCGCTCCCTCCAGCGCCTGCCCCCGCTCGCCCGGGTGCGTGAAGTGCCAGGAGAGGTCGAACTTCGTCTCGCCGGACTCCACCGCCCCGATCCGGGTCTCCAGCCCGGGGAACCGGGCCCGTGCCCGGCGCCGCTCCGTGCCGTTGAGGACCAGCATGACCTGGAAGAGGGGGTGTCGTGCGGTGGAGCGCACGGGGTTGACCGCGTCCACGACCCGGTCGAACGGCACGTCCTGGTGGGCGAGGGCCGCGAGGTCGCCGTCCCGCGTCCGTGCCAGCAGTTCGGCGACGGACGGGGTTCCCGAGACGTCGGTGCGCAGGACCACGGTGTTGACGAAGCAGCCGACGACATCGTCGAGCGCCTCGTCGCCGCGGCCGGCCACCGGCGTGCCCAGCGGGATGTCCGAGCCGGCCCCCATGCGGCTCAGCAGGAGGGCGACCGCGGTCTGCAGCACCATGAAGGGAGTGGCCCGTACGCTCCTGGCCAGCTCTTCCAGCCGGGCGTAGAGCTCGGGCGGCACCTCGAACCGCGCCGCCGCGCCCCGGCGGAGCGGTTCCCGCGACCGGGGCCGGTCGGCGGGAAGCCGTATGTGGTCCGGCAGCCCGGCCAGGGCCCGGCGCCAGTGGTCGAGTCCCTCGGCCAAGGCGGCGGCGCGCTCCTCGTTCCCGTGCTCCCACAGGGCGAAGTCGGCGTACGTCACCTCCGGCTCCGGGAGGCCGGGGGCCCGCCCGGCGAGCCTGGCCGCGTAGGCCGCGGCCAGGTCCCCGACCAGCGGTCCCATCGACGCCCCGTCGGCGGCGATGTGGTGGACGAGCAGCAGCAGTACGTGTTCCCGCTCGCCGGTCCGGTAGAGCCGGGCGCGTAGCGGCAGGTCCTCGGTGAGGTCGAAGACGTGGCCCGCGGCGGCGCGCAGTTCCCCGGCGAGTTCCTCGGGCGCGACGTCGCGCACCGGCAGCCCGGGGCGGTGGCCGCCGGGGGGTGCGATGTGCTGTTCGGGCACGGCCTCCGCGCCGGCGGCGCCTTCCGCGGCGGGCCGGACGGTGGTCCGCAGCGCCTCGTGCCGGTCCACCACGTCGCCGAGCGCGGCGTGCAGCGCGGGGACGTCCAGCGGCCCGTCGAAGCGCAGGGTGGTCGGGATGTTGTAGGCGGCCGAGGCTCCCTGGAGTTCGTCGATGAACCACAGCCGGCGTTGCGCGGACGACAGCGGTACCCGGTCCGGCCTCGGGCGGACCGGGCGGACGCGGCTGCCCCTCTCCGCCCGGCCGCCGAGCTCCTCCGCCAGCCGGGCGACGGTCGGGGCCCGGAAGACCTCCCGTACCGTGACCGCCCTCCCCAGCCTGTCGCGGATGCGGCTCGCCAGCCGGGCGGCCAGCAGGGAGTCGCCGCCCAGTGCGAAGAAGTCGTGGTCGGCGCAGACCCGTTCGACGCCCAGCACCTGCGCGAACAGCTCGCACAGGGCCTCCTCGCGGGCGTCGCGCGGTTCCCGTCCCGCGGGCAGGGGCGCGGCGCCGGGGGCGGGCAGCGCCGTGCGGTCCACCTTGCCGTTGGCCGTGCGCGGGATCTCCGCCAGCGCCACCAGTGCCGAGGGGACCAGGTGGGCGGGGAGCCGGGCGGCGATCAGCCTGCGCCACCGTTCCACGTCGGGCTCCTCCGCGGGACGGTCCCGGCCGGCGGGTTCGGGCACCAGGTAGGCGACGAGCCTGCGGTCGCCCGGCCGCTCCTCGCGCACGGTCACCAGCGCCTGCGCGACCCCGTCGAGTTCGGTGAGGGCCGCCTCGACCTCGCCCGGCTCCACCCGGAAGCCCCGTATCTTCACCTGGTCGTCCGCCCGGCCGGCGAACTCCAGCACGGCACGGCCCTCTCCCCGTACCCGGCGCACCAGGTCCCCGGTGCGGTACATCCTCTCGCCCGCTCCGCCGTAGGGGTCGGCGACGAAGCGTGCGGCGGTGAGGCCGGGGCGGCGCAGATAGCCGCGTGCCAGTCCCGCACCACGCAGGTACAGCTCTCCCGTCACCCCGTCGGGAACGGGTCTGAGCGCGGCGTCCAGGACGTAGGCGTCCACACCGGCCTCGGTGTTCCCGATGTCCGGCGCCCGGTCGCCGCCCGCCGCGCAGCGTCCGGAGGTGGCCTGGACGGTCGCCTCGGTGGGCCCATAGACGTTGAACATCGAACGACCGGGCGCCCATCGGGCGATCAGCGCGGGCGGAGGCTGCTCACCGCCGGTGACCAGGACGGCCAGGTCGGGGAAATCGCCGGGCGGCACCGTGGCCAGCACGGTGGGCGGTGCGAGGGCCGTCGTGACGCGCCGGGTGCGCAGGAAACCGGCCAGTTCCTCGCCGGCGAGTCCGTGCGGCGGGATGACGAGACAGCTCCCCGACGTCAGCGCCATCGCGAGTTCGGCGACCGCGACATCGAACCCGAGGGCCGCGAGCTGCGCCACCCTGGAACCGGGGCCCAGCCCGTAGCGGTCGGTCTGCTCGGCCGCCAGTGCGGCGATGCCGGCGTGAGTGACCACGACTCCCTTGGGGCGCCCGGTCGAGCCGGAGGTGTAGACGACGTACGCGGGCAGCTCCGCCGGAAGCTCTCCGGCCGGGGGCGCCTCCGCCTCCTCGTGCCACGCTCCGTCGCCGAGGAGGTCGCCGCTCGACACCCACGGGCAGCCGGTGTCCGAAAGCCCCCTTCCGGCCTCGCCGACCACCAGGGCGGGACGGGCGTCGCGCAGCAGGAACTCGATGCGCTCCGCCGGATACTCCGGGTCGACGGGGAGGTAGGCGCCCCCGGCCCGCTGGACTCCGAGCACCAGTGCCGCCAGTTCCACCCCCCGCGGCACCGCGAGGGCGACGATGCTCTCGGGCCCCACGCCCCGGGCGGCCAGCCGCCGGGCCACCCGGTCGGCGCGCGCGTCGAGCCGGGCGTACGTCCAGACCTCCCGGTCCGATTCGACCGCCGGGGCGCCGGGGGTGCGGGCGGCCTGCCGGGCGAAGAGTTCGGGCAGGGTCCGGGCGGGGAGGTCCCGTCTCGGGCTCCGCCCGGAGGCCAGGGCCCTGGCCTCCTCCGGCGCGTCGAGCAGGCGCGCTCGGCCGATCGGGGCGTCGGCGTTCTCGCCCGTGCGCGTCAGGAAATCCGCCAGCCGCCCGGCCAGCGACGCCACCGCCTCCTTCGAGTGGAGCCGGGGGTTGGCGGTGACGGTGATCGTCAGCCGCCGCCCGTCCCCCGGAGCGCCGAGCAGATTGACCGCCAGGTCCTCGACCGGCCCGGCCGACAGCTCGTGCACCGGCGACAGGCAGTCGCCGAAGTCGAGCACCGGGGCGAAGGCCATGACGTTGACCAGCGTCGGAGTCAGTGAGGCGGTGTGCGGGGAGAGCCCGAGCGCACGGCTGATGTCCTCGGTGCGGTGACGTTGATGCCGCAGCACGGTGCCGAGCTCGGCCGCGGTCCGCTCCAGCAGCGAGGCGAACGGCATCCCCTGCCTCACCCTGAGCCGGAGCGGCACGACGTTCGCCAGCATCCCGGGGGTGCGCACCGCGGCGGGCGTGACCCTGGCGGCGACCGGGAACCCGAGGACGAGGTCCTCCCCGGGCACGTGGCGGCTCAGGAAGGCGGCCACCGCCGCGGTGGCGAACACCGACCAGGTGCTGCCGCTCTTCTCCACTCTCAGGCCCAGCGCGGCGGTGTCGGCGGCACAGACGTGCACCGAGCACCGCAGCGCGTCGGACGCGGCGTACGTACCGGACGCACCGGGTGCGGCGGCGCCGGCGACGCTCGTGGGGGACGGGAGGTCGCCGAGCCGCCTCCGCCAGTGGTCGGCGTCCGCGCGGTGGCGGGCGGAGCGCCGGTAGTCGCGGTCCTCCTCGGCGAGGCGGGCCAACGACGCGAAGGTGCAGGGGGGCGGCTCCTGGCCGGCGCGCAGCGTGCGGTACACCGCCGCGAGTCTGTCCAGGTAGAGCGCGGCGCCGAACCCGTCGAGGGCGAGGTGGTGGTAGCGCAGATGCAGGATGCCGCGGTGGTCGCCGAGGAGTATCAGGGTGTGCCGGCAGGTGTCACCGGCGGCGAGGTCCCACGGCTCCGCCTGTCGGCGGTCCATCCAGTCCAGGGCCTCGGAGCGCGGGTGGCCGCGGCCGCGGAGGTCCAGCCTGGACAGCCCTGTCTGCGTGCTCGGCGGCCGGGTGAGCACGAGTTGCTCCAGTGCGCCGTCCCCGTCCTCCCGGAAGGCGGTGCGCAGCGCCTCGGTGTCGGCGACCGCCCGGCGAACCGCCTCGCCCAGTATCTCCTCCACCACGTGGTCGAGTTCGAGGTAGAGGCCGCAGGTGTAGAGTCCGTCGTCCGATCGCAGACGCTGTGCGGTCCAGATCCCGGACTGGGCCGAGGTGGCGGCCACGCGGTCTACCGGGGGCTCCAGCATGCTTCTCCTGCCCTAGGTCTGAAAGTCTGTCGGCGCGCCCGGTCGCGCGGCGGCGCTCGCACGCACGGGAGCTCGGCGCGTGCGTGCGCGTGATGTGACGGGGCCGGGGCCGGGCGTCAGCGTTCGGCGCGTGAGGCCAGCCGGGAGGTGATCGCGTCGATCGTCTGCTCCTGCCAGAGCAGGCCCAGGTCGCACTCGACGTCCAGATGATCCTCGACCATGCCGCACAGGGCGGTCCCGGTCACGGAGGTCATGCCGTAATCGGTGAGGGGGATGTCGGTGGCGAGGGATTCCGGGGGAACGCCGAGGCAGTCCGCACACTGTTCGCGCAGCCACTGCCGTAGGTGATCGGGGGACGGGGACGGGGACATGAGGTTTACGACCTTCGTCTTCGGTATGAGGGACGACCGTCGGCCGCCGGGGAGGCGGTCCGGACGGCCGGCGCCCTGTTCCGGGGCCGACCGGTGCTTCCGGGTTCCCCGGGGTCCGGGGTCCGGGGAGCTTCCCGACACGGTGAGCGGATCAGAACGATGGCGTCGTCATGCGGTGGGGGCGGAGGCGCCACGGAGTGGATCGCCTTCCCGGAACGCCGCCATGAGCCGGTGCGCGCCGGGGTCGGCGTGGACGCGGAGGAGTTCACCGGCCCGGAAGAGCCGGGCGGCCAGGCGGCGCTGTACCTTGCCGCTGCTGGTACGCGGGATGCCGCCGCGGCGCACCAGCACCACGCCCACCGGGGCCAGGCCGAACTCGCGCGCCAGCGTCGCCCGCATCGCCGTCACCAGTTCGGTGCAGCGGTCGCCCTGGACGGACGGGGCCACCTCGTGCGTGACCACGACGGCCTCGCCCTCTTCCGCGGGGACGGTGAAGACCGCCCCGGTCATGCCGAGTTCACCGTGGTGGACGCGCAGCCCGTGCTCGACGTCGTGCGGGTAGATGTTGCGGCCGTGCACGATGAGGAGTTCCTTGGTACGGCCGGTCACGTACAGCTCGCCCTCGTACAGGATGCCGAGGTCACCGGTGCGCAGCCACGGCCCCGAGCCGTCCTCGGCCACGGCGAACGTCTCGGCGGTCGCCTCCGGTTTCCGCCAGTACCCGGCTGCCACACTCGCGCCCCTCACCCGGATCTCGCCCACCGCAACGCCCGAGACGGGCTCCCCGGTCACGGGATCGACCACGGAGACCTCCAGTGCCGGGGGCCGGCCGCAGGAGACGACCTCGCGCGCCGGGTGCCCCGCCGCCGCCTCGACGAAGCGGTGGTTCTCCAGTTCCGCGGCGTCCACCCGCCGGGTGCGCGGCTCACCCGTGGACAGGGACACCAGCAAGGTGGCCTCGGCCAGTCCGTAGCAGGGGGTCATGGCGTCAGGGGGCAGCCCCGCGGGGGCGAACTCCTTGGTGAAGGCGCGGAGTGTCCCGGCCCGGATCGGTTCCGAGCCGTTGGCGGCCCAGCGCCAGCGCGACAGGTCGAGGCGGTCGATCTGCTCGGGCTTCACCCGCCGCACGCAGTAGTTGTAGGCGAAGTCGGGTGCGGCGGAGAAGGTCAGGCCGAAGCGGTCGATCAGTACGAGCCACAGGTGCGGCCGGCGCAGGAAGGCGCCACCACTCATCAGCACGGCGGCACCGCCGCTGAACAGCGCCGGGCTCAGCAGCCCGAACAACCCCATGTCGTGGTACATCGGCAGCCAGCCGCCCAGCCGGGGGGCGGCCCCCAGACCGAAGCCGGAGAGCAGGCTCCGCACGTTGTCGGCGAGCGCGCCGTGGGTGACGACGACGCCCTTGGGGTCGCCGGTCGAGCCGGAGGTGTACTGGAGCACCGCCACGGTGTCGGCCCGGATCTCGGGTCTTCGCCACTGCTCCGGCTCGGCGTCGTCGGGCAGTTCGTCGACGGACAGCAGTGGCAGATCGTCCAGCCCGGCCCCGGCCGCCCACTGCCTGACCTCGGCCTCGGTGTCGGAGACGGTGAGGACGGCGCCCGCGTCGGCGTCCCGGGCGATGCCCGCAACGCGCGTAGTCTCCAGGGAAGTTCCCGTGGGCAGCGGCGCGGGGACTGCGACCATGCCTCCGTAGAGGCATCCCGCGTAGGCTGCGGCGAACTCCGCGGACTGCGGGAAAAGCAACAGCACCCGTGATCCTGCGCCCAGGCCCGCCCTGCGGAGAAGGACGGCGATGCGGCGGGCCCTGCCGTCGAGCCAGGAGTAGCTCCGCAGCGCCTCCTCCCCCTCGTGCTCGGGATCCCGCACCAGGCCGACCGCCTTGCGCTCGGGGTCGGACTCGGCCGTCGCCGAGATCGCGGCCACCAGATGAGGGCCCGCCAGCACGTCCTCCGCGGCCCCCACTCCGTTCACAGGCTCCACTGTCCCCCCTCACCGCCCCGGCGGGCGTCCACTCCACCGGGGCGCGGGCCCGCGCTCCTCCGGTTCTCCGGTGCCACGGAGGCATCGCCGCGCCCCGCCCGGGTCCGGAAGAGCCCTTCCGACGGCCTTCCGCCTGTCGATCGAGCGCCTGCGCGCCGCAGGCCTTCCTGGTTGTGCATCCTTCGCCGACCTTCCCCATAGGAAGTTCTTCCACAGGTCGCGCACGCACTTTGCCCTCTTGACAAGAGCTCCAAGCCCTATATATGCCCACACAGAAAGAGGGCCGATGGCAGCAAGCATACAGACCCGAACCCGTTTTGATTAGAGTCCGCAGCCGAACAGATTGTGATCCGATCCTCCCCGCAAGCCTTCGCGTCAAATATTTACAATTCATCAGCGGCTGCGCCGTAAACCATGATAAAACCTCTTTGTCCGTTTCCGATTTCAGCGGCCGCAGCGATGTTCGAATAATCGCCCATGCACATCTTCGAGGCCATCGCAAGAGGGCGTCGGGCGAAGTGGGTCTTGACAAGACAATCAGAATGCTCTTACGAGTCAGGCTTTCTCCGCGGCGGTTATCGAGCCGGAACTCCCGGGCTGCCGGGACGGCCGTGGGGTGGACGCGGCGGGCCGGGGAGCGGCCATCCGCCGCGCGAGGACGGCGGATGGCGCGGCGGATGGCGCGGGCGAGGCCACCGGCCGCCCGGCCCGGAAAGGCCTGAACGTGCCACGCGCCGGCCCGCACCCGGTCATTGCCACGCCGGTGGCGACCCAAGACGGCTTCCGCACCCCTACCCGGCCCACCCGGTACCCGGCCCACCCGGCCCCACAGCCTTCCGCCGGACAGCTCCGGCGGTCCCGCGCGCCGGATTCGCCGCGCCGCCGGAAGATTCCGGCCGCCCCGCGCACCCGGTCTCGGCCACACCGGGCCCGGCGGACAGACCACTCGGTGCTCCCGGCTCAAACCGGCCGAATGCGGAAACCCCGCGGGAAGCGGCCCCCACGCACACCCGGAGGAAATTTCCTCATGTCCAGGCCACTGAAATCACCGAGGAAGGAAGCGAATTATCCGGTCAAAATATCCCCCCTCTTCCGCGAAACCCTTTTCCGTGAAGCGCGGGGAAGAACAGAGTGGCGTACAGGTGGCGCACACGAGTCTCTCGGCCGCGGGAATCAACACACCGCACGTACCGGAATCAGCGATACCGCCCCGGGCGACGTCCAGTGCGATTCCGGTCCTCGATCATGTTCTGCGCACTCGGAGCCGCGACTGTCGCACTGCCGTCCACGCGATTCCTCCGGCGGCCGGCACCGGCACCGGTGTGCGTCCGGCGACCCTGCGGTGGCCTGTCCGTTCCGGCCGCGCGGCGGCGGGCGCGCACAGCCGCGCGTGTCATCCCGCCGGCTGTGCGGGCACGGGCTCAGCCCGGGTCCGGGGCGAGTACGACGAAGTCCGCGTCCGACGGGTCGAGGCAGACGGCCATCCGGCCGACGCCCTTTGCGTCCTGCGGTCCCATCTGCACGCTTCCGCCGTTCCCGGTGACCGCGGCGACCGCGGCGTCGCAGTCGGTGACCTGGAAGACCGGATGCCAGTAGGGCCGTCCGTTCGCCAGGGAGAGGTCCTCGGTACGCAACCCCATGACGCCGCCCTGCGCACGCTCCTCGGGAAGCCCGGCGGGCGTGATGACGGAGTACGTGCCCGCGCCGTCCGACAGATCCACGTCACTGAACCGCCAGCCGAAGACGTCCCCGTAGAACTCCTTCGCCGCCGCGGTGTCGCTGGTGTACAGCTCGGTCCACAGCAGTGAGCCCGGCCGGCCCGTCAGTTCGACGCCGGCGCTCTCCCCCGGCTGCCAGACGGCGAACTGACCGCCCAGCTGATCGCTGTACTGCGCCATCCGGCCCCACTCCCCCAGGTCCGTCGGCGCCACGCGCACGGTGCCGCCCGCCCGCTCGACGGCCCGGGTCGTGGCGTCCGCGTCGGCGACGCGGTAGTAGATCATCCACGCCGAGCGCGCGCCCTCCTCGGTCAGCCTGCCGAGCCCGGCCACGGTCCTGCCGTCCTTCCGGAGCATCCCGCCCCCGGCACCCTCACCCTCCTCCCCCATGGGCTCGTAGTCCCAGCCGAACACCGCGCCGTAGAAGGCCGCGGCGGCCCGGACGTCGGGGGTGCCCAGGTCGAGCATGCAGGGGGAGCCGGGGACGAGGTCGGTGGTGGTCACGGCGCTTCCCTTTCACGAGTCCTGTACGACATCAGCGTGGCACCCGGCACCGGCACTCGCCCGCCGGCCCGGTCGTTCGGGTGGCGGCGGCGGTCTGCCGCCACCGCGGCTGCCGGGTGTCCGTCACGGGAGGCGCCGGTGCCGCCCCCCGTGCCCGTCCCGAGATTCGTCACTTCCGCCAGAACAGGTGGTGCGTCACCCCGCTCGGGCTGGGCACGGTCTCCAGGTGGAACCGGTCGAGCAGTTCGTCGGGGGACTCCCAGAGCCGCAGACCGGATCCGAACCTCACCGGCGAGACCGCGATGTGCATGGTGTCGACGAGGTCGGCGTCGAGGAACTGCCGGATGGTGGTGACCCCGCCGCCGAGCCGGACGTCCCCGCCCCGCGCCGCCTCCCGCGCCTGTTTCAGGACCTCGGACGGGGAGCCGTCGACGAAGTGGAACGTGGTGTCGGAGAGCGTGAACGAAGGACGCTCGTGGTGGGTCATGACGAACACCGGGGTGTGGAACGGGGGCTCCTCCCCCCACCAACCGCGCCACTGATGGTCCTGCCAGGGCCCGCGCTGGGGGCCGAACTTGTTGCGGCCCATGATCTCGGCGCCGATGTTGTGGGCGTAGTCCCGCGTGAAGTAGTCGTCCAGGCCCCGGCTCCCTCCGGGACCGGTGCGTCCGGGCCAGCTCGCCGTGGCGCCGGCCCAGGCGAACAGGCTCTCGGCTCCGGCGAGCCCGAACGGACTCTCGAGGCTCTGGTCCTCTCCGGCGCCGATGCCGTCGCTGGAGACGTTGAAGTTCTGGACCCTCAGCAGTTGGGTCATGCGTTCCTCCCGTGGTGTCGGACGGTGGTTTGACTCTCCGGGCCGGAGAAACTCATCGCCACCCGCCCCGCCGGTCGCCGCCCGGTTCCGGCGGAGGCGGGTGACGAGTGGGTGGCGAGTGGCGGGTGATGGAGCCGGTAAAACCCGACAGAAGATGTCGAGTTTCGGGTCGATCATGGCCTCACCGGCCGGCGTCGACGGTGGACGCGGGCCGAAGTCCCACCGGCAGACAAGGATCCCCATGCGCGAAACACCGGAAGAGCTCGAAGAGCTCCAGGCTCTTCTCGACTCCTCGCTCTCCCGCTCCACCCCGCACCTCCGCTCGATCATCAACACCGAGCGCACACTGACCGCAAAGCGGCTCACCCAGGTCCTCACCGGCATGTGCACCCTCTCCCTGGCCACCGTGACGGCGAAGTGCGAGCCGCGCATCAGCGGCGCGGACGGGCACTTCCTGCACGGGAAGTGGCACTTCGGCACGGCACGCGGCGCAGCCAAGGCCCGTCACCTCGCCGCGCGGCCCGCCCTCAGCGCCGCGCACATGCGGGGCGAGGACCTGGGGGTGTTCGCCCACGGCACGGTGGAGATCCTCAACCCCCACGGCGGCGAACCGGCCGCGGACTGGCCGGACCTGCTCTCGTACTTCAAGGACTTCTACGGCGAGGACGCCTTCGACTGGGACGAGGAGGTGGTCTACTACCGGCTGCGTCCGCACTGGATGACCGTCTACGCGCCCGACGACTCGAAGCTCGCCCCGGCTGGTTCCGTCCTGACCTGGGGCACGGGCCGCGCCCGGCCTCTCGGGCGGGGGTGAGGGGGCCCCGTACCGGCGGTGGGGCGGGCGCCCCGTATCGCGGGCGCCCGCCCCACCGTGCCGGTCAGGCCGACACCCGGGCGGACGGGCCCGTCCGGGCCGTCTCCCGTACGACACGGCGGCGGCGGACCGGCAGGCCGAGGGTCGGGTTGGCGACGGCCCAGGCCGCGCCCTTGCAGACCAGTTCCTTGTAGACGGCGGCGAGTCGGCCGGTCAGAGCCGTGCCGGTGGCCCGGTCGTCGGCGGTGACGTACTGGATCAGTCCTTCCCGGCGGCCCAGCGAGACGCACTGGTTGAAGTAGCGGATCGGGATCCTCGGGAGCTTCCCGCCGGTCAGGCGCGCGGCGATGGCGTCGGCGGCCTGCCAGGCGGTGGGGTTGCCCGAGGCACACGACATCCGCAGCGGCTTCTCCCCGGGGCCCGTCGCCATGGCGGCGTCGCCGACGGCGTACACCTCGGGGTGCGAGACCGAGCGCATGGTCGCGTCGACCACGATCTGGCCCGTGCCGGTGGTCTCCAGGGTGGTGGCCCCTGCGACGGGGTGGACCGCGAAACCGGTGGCCCACACGGTGACCGCGGCCGGGATGGCCTCTCCGCCTGCGGTGGTGACGCGGTCGGCCTCGACCCCGGTGACGGCCGTGTGCTCGTGCACGGTGATGCCGAGCCCGCCGAAGACCTTCCTCAGGTGGCCGCGTCCCTTGTCCGAGAGGTCGTCGCCGAGCCCGCCGCGGACGGCGAGGGCGACCGCGAGGTCCGGGCGGGCCTCGGCGATCTCGGTCGCGGTCTCCAGGCCGGTGAGGCCGCCGCCGACGACGACCACGGGCTGCCCGGCGGCCAGACCGGCCAGGCGCTCGCGCAGCCGGAGCGCCCCGGGCCGGCTCGCGACCTCGAAGGCGTGCTCGGCGGCACCGGGGACGTCCTGGTCGTTCCAGCCACTGCCGAGGGCGTACACCAGGGTGTCGTACTCCAGCTCCCGGACGTCCGCGCCGGTGCCTGCGACGGTGCCCGCGACGGTCACGGCCTTGCGGTCGGCGTCGACGCCGGTGACCTTCGCCGTCACCAGCTCGACGCCGGTGCCCGCGAACATCTCGACGAGCGGCCGGTCCCTGAGGTCCTGGCCGACCGCGAGCTGGTGCAGCCGGACGCGTTCGACGAAGTCGGGGTCGGCGTTGACGAGGGTGATGGCGACCTCGTCACGGTGCAGTCGCCTGGCGAGGCGGCCGGCCGCGGCGGCTCCGGTGTACCCGGCTCCGAGGACGATGATGCGGTGCTTCATTTCCCTGGCTCCTGTCTGCGCGGTCCGTCTTCTGCGCGGTTTCGCCCCTTGAACCGGGGAGCGAGCCGTTTCCTGACAGGAACGGGGAGTGAGGCAGGTCACACCTGGACCGGAGGCCCCCGGCGGCGGGGCCGGGGGCCTCGTCTCGTGGTCAGAAGGCGTGGAACAGGGGCTCTCCGTGGTCGGTGGTCGCCCACACCTCGGTCGCACGCCCGAGCTTGTCGGGGTTGGCCTGGCTGCGGATCGCGGCGATGCCCTCGGCAGTGACCTCCAGGCACACGACGCCGACGACCCGGCCGCCCACGACCGCCACGACGGCGGGTCCGCCGTTGGCGGTCGTGACGTGGAGACCGGGCGACCCCCCGACCAGGGCGCGCTTGGCCCGTGCGGGCTTGAACAGCCCCCGCATGAACTTCGCGACCGCGAGAGCGCCCTCGACCGGCCTGGGGCGGGCCGGGACCTTCCCGCCGCCGTCGCCGACCGAGACGGCGTCGGCGGTGAGCAGCCGCACCAGCGGCTCGGTCCTCCCGTCGGCGGCGGCCGCCAGGAACTCCTCGACGACCCGCCGGGCGGCGGCCTCGTCGACCTCGGTACGGGCCCTGCCGTCCGCGATGTGCTTCCTGGCGCGGTGGAGGATCTGCTGGCTGGCCGCCTCGCTGACACCGAGGATCCCGGCGATCTCCCGGTGCGGGTAGCCGAAGGCCTCCCGCAGCACGTACACCGCCCGCTCCTGGGGGGACAGCCGCTCCATGAGGGCGAGGACCGCGTACGAGACCGACTCGCGCTGCTCGGCGGTGTCGGCCGGGCCGAGCATCGGGTCACCTTCGAGCAGCGGCTCGGGGAGCCACTGGCCCACGTAGGTCTCGCGCCGCGCACGGGCCGAGGTGAGCTGGTTGAGGCACAGGTTGGTGAGCACCTTCGTCAGCCAGGCCTCGGGAACCTCGATGCGCCCGACGTCGGCGGCCTGCCAGCGCAGAAAGGTCTCCTGCACGGCGTCCTCGGCCTCGCTCGCGGAGCCGAGGAGGCGGTAGGCGATGGCCTCCAGACGGGGCCTGGCGGCCTCGAAGCGGTCCACGTCCTTCACGGTCAGCGGCATGGCCCGGATCCTAGTGCCGGGCCGGGCCGGGCCGGGCGACCGGTCGCCCGGCCCGGCGAGCGGGGGTGTCAGGCGCGGTTGCGGCGGACGCGGAGGACGACCGCGGCTCCGAGCACGACGAGTGCGGCGCCGCCCGCGGCGACGAACGGCGTCGCGAAGTCGCCGCCGGTGTCGGCCAGGTTCTCTCCGTCCTGAGCGGCGGCCGCGGCGGCTCGGGTCCCGTCACCGTCGCCGTTCCCGCTGCCGGAGTCGGCGGGGGTGCCGGCGTCGGCGTCGGTGCCGTCCTCCGAGACCGGCTCGCCCTCTCCGGAGCGCTGCTGCGGGACCGGGGCCTCGGCGCCCTTCCCGGGAGCGGTGGCCACGCCGGACGGAGCCGGGGTGCCGTTCAGGCTCACGGCCACCGTGGCGGACCCGCCGCCCGACGCCCTGACCTCCACGTCGATCCGGTGGGCGGTGTCGGTCAGCCGCGTGATGGCGTCGGTGTCGCCGCCGCCGTCCTCCTCGGTGGTGTCGATGAGGCGGGAGGCGGTGTAGGAGCCCTTGGGCACCCGGTAGGCGTGGACGCCCTCGACCCCGGCATCGAGCGTGCCGTACCGGTTGGTGTAACTCGCGTCCTCATGGCGGTACTCGATGACCAGGCGGTCCTCGCCCATCGGTATGTCGAGCGCGCGCACCCCGTCCTTCGCTCCGTAGAGCGGGGCCAGCTCGTAGGTGGCGGACCTCTCCACCGTGACCGCCTGGCCGTCGGGCAGCCATCCTCTGCTGATGAGCTCGGGCGCCGTGAAACCGACGCCGGCGCCGCCCCCTCCCATCGGGGTCTTGCCGCTGGTTCCGCCGGTGGTGCAGTCGCCCAGGTCGCCGCCGGCGCACTTCTCGCGGAGGTGGTGGGCGAAGCCCTGGTTGTGGCCGAACTCGTGGACGAGCAGGTCCTCTCCGATCTCCTGGCCGACCAGACTGACCCAGGTGTAGGGGCCGGGCATCGAACCGAGGCCGGACCAGTTGCAGTCGCTGCCCTTGCCCGGCTGGACGACGGAGAGGCTGTCGTAGTCCTCGCCCCTGACGTACCCGTCGGCTTCCAGTGCCTTCTGTGTCGCCGAGTTGACCTGGCCGGCGTTGCAGGGCTTCTGCGTGAGGTCGAGTTCGTACGGGCCGACGACCTTCTCCGGTACGGCCGGTACATAGGTGAAGGCGCCCTGCGAGACCTTGTCGAAGTAGCCGGCGAGGGACTTGCGCCCGCCGAAGTAGCTGCTCGCCGCGTACTCCTTGACCAGGTCGGTGTCCGGGAACTTCGCGTCCTGGAAGCCGACGACGACCACGAGGGTCCTGCGCTCGCCGGTGACCGGGTCCGCGGCGTGGGCGGTGCCGGTGGCGAAGGCGGTGGCCAGGGCGGCGCCGGTGGCGGCGGCGACGGCGGCGGCGCGGATGCGCGTGTGCATGGGGAGCCTTTCGGGTCCGGGGGAACTTCTCACTCCTGAGGAGTGGGCTGTCCCGGATCCGTCCCGCGACTTTGCCGATACTTTACCCGGGTGTCGTTCGGGCAGGTGGGAGAGGAGGCCGCCCGGTCAGCCGCCCGCGAACTTCCCGTCGAAGAGGGCGCCGTCGTAGAGGAAGGCGAAGGACGGCGAGCCGTAGTAGTGGTGGTTGGTGGCGATTTCGTCGGTGTGGGGCTTTCCGTCCGCGGCGTTCGCCCAGTCGTCCAGGCCCAGGTACATCGTGCCGCCGGCCTGGACGAACCGCGCCTCGCCCGACCCTTCCGGAGCGTAGAGACCCCACAGCTGGCGGGTGTCGGAAGGATCGCAGACGGCCTGTGTGACCGGCGCGTCGTCGATCTGCGTGCCCTGGTTGGCCAGGCACATCCCGGTGCCGGTGTTGCGCAGCTGCACCCGGCCGTCGCCGCCCGGACGGAGCAGGTCCCACTGCTGGTGCTCCCCGCCGTCGCAGGCGGCCTCCCGGGCCTGGACACCGGTGGCCGCGCTGCCGCCGGGGATCTCCATGCACCGCCCGGTGGACGCCGGTCGCAGCCGGGTGCGGTCCTCGGCCGCCGGGCCCGGCGCCGCGGCGCCGGGCACCGCCCGCGCGCCCGG
Source organism: Streptomyces mangrovi (assembly GCF_900114215.1). Classification (GTDB taxonomy): domain Bacteria; phylum Actinomycetota; class Actinomycetes; order Streptomycetales; family Streptomycetaceae; genus Streptomyces; species Streptomyces barkulensis. The sequence continues at coordinate 43,190 of NZ_FOSG01000021.1, forward strand.
TGTCGCGGAGGCGCCGGACGGCGAGGGGGCGGCGGAGGCGCTCGGCGGCACGGTGGACGGGGAGGCGGGCTCCGGCACGGTGGCGTCGGGCGAGTCGGAGGGAGCGGAGGCGGCCGGGGCGGGCGCCGTCCTCGCGGGTTCGTCCCCGCCGGGGAGCAGCAGGAGGCCGCCTGCGACGGCGGCCGTCACGGCCACGGCCGCGGCCGTGATGCCCCAGGGGGACGCGGCCGTGGCCGGCGGCGGCGCGGTGACGGGCTCATGCGGGGCGCCGGACCCGGAGGAGCCGGAGGAGCCGGAGGAGCCGGAGGAGCCGGAGGAGCCGGAGGAGCCGGAGGAGCCGGAGGAGCCGGAGGAGCCGGAGGAGCCGGAAGGGGGAGCCGCCCCCGTACCACCGGCCGCGGCGCCTTCGGCGAGCCGGGCGGTGAGATAGGCGGGCGCGCCCCACAGCAGCAGCGCGGCGGGCAGTACGGCCCTCAGCCGCTGGTCGATGTCGGTCAGTTCGGCCAGCGCGCGCCGGCAGCCGTCGCAGTCGTCGAGGTGCCGCCGCAGATGCCGGGGCATGCGGCGGCCGGGGCGGCGTACGGCGGATCCCAGGAGCGTGCCGTAGCGGCGGCACTCCTGGCTGCGTCCCGCCGACTCGGCGTGCGCGCTGAGGAACGCCTCCCGCAGCCCCTCGCGGGCGCGGGCGGTGAGGGAGGCCACGCCGCTGGGACTGACGCCGAGGATCGCGCCGGTCCTCGCCGCGGGTTCGCCCTCGACGACGCTGTGCCACAGCACCGCCTGCCAGCGCTCCGGCAGGGAACGGAAGCCGCGCAGCACCATGCTGCCGTCCTCCCGGCGGATCGTCCGCTCCTCGGCGCTCTGGGCGTACGCGCCGCGCGCCGCGTGGAGTTCGTCGAGCCGCCGGTCGAAGTCGGCGGAGAGTTCCGTGCGGCGGGCCGAGGCGGCCCAGTCCCCGGCGGTGTGGCGTACGACGCCCAGGAGATACGGGCGCCATGCCTGCGTCGGACCGTGGCCGGACCGGACGGCCTGGATGGTCCGGGTGAACGCCTCGGAGGCCAGGTCCTCCGCGGTGTGCGCGTCGCGGGCGAAGGTACGGGCGTAGGCCAGCACCGCGGAGTGGTGGCGGCGGTACAGCTCGGCCAGGGCGCTCTCGTCGCCCGTCCGCCGTACCGCCGCGGTGAGTTCCGCGTCGGAGGGCTCCGCCGGCGCTCCGGCGGGGTCCGCCGGAGCGCCGAAGCCGCCGTTCGCCGCCGTCGATGTCATGCGCGGACCGTACACGGCCACCTGCCCGGGCGGCCCCGGGCGGCCCCGGTCAGCCACCGTGCGCGGCCGCCCCCGACAGGGGCTGCGCGGTGTCCGCGCCCGGCTGGGGGTGTACGCAGTGCCAGCGGTGTCCGCCGGGGCCGTCCGTCGCCGCCGGGAAGGCGGTGGCGCACGCGTCGTCCGCCTTCCAGCAGCGGGTGCGGAACGGGCACCCGGAGGGCGGGTTGGTCGCCGAGGGCACCGGACCGTGCAGGACGATCCGCTCCGGGTGTTCCAGCAGACTCGGCGTGGCGGAGAGCAGGGCCTCGGTGTACGGGTGGCGGGAGTCGCCGGTGACCTGCGCGGCCCCTCCCTCCTCGACGATGCGGCCCAGGTACAGCACCGCGATGCGGTCCGCCAGGTAGCGCACCGTCTGCACGTCGTGGGAGATGAAGACCATGCCGAGCCCGAGCCGGGACCGCAGGTCCACCAGGAGGTTGAGGATCTGGGCGCGCACCGACACGTCCAGGGCGCTGGTGGGTTCGTCGGCGACGATCAGCTCCGGTTCCAGGGCGAGGGCGCGGGCGATGGCCACGCGCTGACGCTGGCCGCCGGAGAGCTGGCCGGGCAGCGCCTGGAGGGTGTGTCCGGGCAGGCCGACCAGGTCGAGGAGTTCCTCGACGCGCCGCTCGCGCTCGGCCCGCGTCCCCCGGGCGTGCACGTCCAGCGGGTCGCGCAGGATCCGGTGCACGGTCAGCCTCGGGTTCAGGGCGGTGGAGGGGTCCTGGAAGATCACGCCGATCGAGGCGCCGAAACGGGTACGGCGCTCGGCGGCGGGCATCTTCCACAGATCCTGGCCCTTGAAGTGCACACAGCCCTCCGTCGGGCGCTGCAGCCCGGTGACCACCCGGGCCAGGGTGGACTTGCCGCAGCCCGACTCGCCGACCAGGCCGAGGATCTCGCCGCGCCGGACCTCCAGACAGGCGTCGGTCAGCGCGTGCACCGCGTCCCGGCGCAGGATGCCGCCGCTGCGGGCCTTGTGTCGTACGTGGATGTGTTCGAGCCGGACGAGCGGTTCCATGGTGGTGTCCTCCGGGGCGGTCATCGGGCGCTTTCCAGTGGCTGGGCCGGCCGGTGCGCGGGCGCCGGATGGTGGCAGGCGAACAGGTGGTCCCGCCCGGTGTCGCGGTCGGCCGCGGGCGGCGGGGTGGTGGCGCACAGGCCGGTGGCTGCGGCACACCGGGAGGCGAACCGGCAGCCGGGGCCGAACGCTCTCGGCGCGGGCACGACACCGCGGATCTGGTGCAGCCGCCCGGCGCCCGCCTCCAGCGAGACCACGGAGCCGAGCAGTCCCCGGCTGTAGTGGTGCGCCGGGTCGGTCAGCAGGGAGCGGGTGTCTCCGGCCTCGGCGACCTGACCGGCGTACATCACCGCGACCCGGTGGGCGAGGTCGCCGACCAGGGCCAGGTCGTGCGATACGAGGACCATCGCGAAACCGAACTCCTCACGCAGCGCGACCAGCAGCTCGACGATCTGGGCCTGCACGGTGACGTCGAGCGCGGTCGTCGGCTCGTCGGCGATGAGCAGACGCGGGCTGCGGGACAGCGCCATGGCGATCAGCACTCGCTGGCGCTGGCCGCCGGAGAGCTCGTGGGGGTAGCTGCGCAGCGTGCGCTCGGGTGACAGACCGACCAGTTCCAGCAGTTCGGCGGGGGTGCGGGTGCCGCCGCGGGAGGTGAGCCACTTGAGCTGCGTGCCGATCAGCACGGACGGGTTGAGGGAGGACATGGCGTCCTGGTAGACCATGGCGATCTCCGGGCCCATGAGCGCGCGGCGCTCCTTCGGCGACAGCGTCAGCAGGTCGCGGCCCCGGTAGAGGATCTCGCCGTCGGCCTCGGCGTTGCGGGCGAGCAGGCCCATGATCGCGAGGCTCGTGATCGACTTGCCGCAGCCCGACTCGCCGACCAGACCGAGGGTCTCGCCCTCCCGGACGGTGAAGGAGATGCCGTCGATGACGCGGGTGTCCCCGTATCGGTCGGGGAAACGGATCGTCAGGTCGCGCACGGCGAGCAGTTCGGGGGTGTCCTCGGGAAGCGGCGGAACGGTGGGTTCCATGGCCTCGAGCCGGACGGCGAGCTCGGCGAGCGCGGTGTCCACACCGGCATCGGTGTCCGCCTCGACGGCGGTGGGCGCGGCGGCCTTCCCGCCGGATTCGCCGTCATCGGCACGGGTCTTGCCCGGGGACGCCGCGGCGTCCGTCATCCCCTCGGACAGGACGTTCAGGGCGAGCACCGTGACCAGCAGGCACAGGCCGGGGAAGAGGGTCGCCCACCAGCCGCCGGACAGCAGGATCTGCCGGCCGTAGGCCAGGACGCTGCCCCAGCTCGGGTCGGGGTCCTGCACACCGGCGCCGATGAAGGACAGACTCGCCTCGAAGATGATGGAGTCGGCCACCATGACCGTCGCGAACACCATGACCGGCGCCGCGCAGTTGATGGCGACGTGCCGGGCCACGATGTAGCCGCGGCGGGCGCCGACGACTTTCTCCGCGGCGACGTAGTCCTCGCCGTACTGCTCCAGCACGTTGGCCCGTACGACACGAGCGAGCGAGGGCGAGTAGACGAAGGCGATGGTGAAGATGATGACCGGGATGCTGGGCCCGAACACGGCGACGAGCACGGCGGCCAGCGCGATCGGCGGGAACGACATCACGATGTCGAGCGTGCGCATCACCGACTCGTCGGCGAGCTTGCGCGAGGTGGCCGCCAGGGCGCCCAGGACCGAGCCGATGACCAGCGCGAGGAAGGTCGCGCCGAGACCGATGACGAGGGAGTAGCGCGCACCGTGCACGACCCGGGCGAACACGTCGCGGCCGGCCCGGTCGGTGCCGAACCAGTGGTCGGCGCCCGGCGGCTGGGCGGGGGTGCCGGTGGTGAGCGGATCCTGGGTGAGCAGCGGGGCGAGCACCGCGCCCAGCACGACCACGAGGAGCACCGCGAGGGCGACCCGGGAGGGCACGGGCAGACGGCGCAGGCGGGTGCCGGGCCGGGACAGCCGCTCGGCGAGGGAGCGTGGGGCGAACATCACACCGTCCTGATGCGCGGGTTGACGAGCAGGTAGAGCAGGTCGACGACGACGTTGACCACGAGGAAGGCCACCGCGATGAAGAGCACGGTGCCCTGGACGAGCGCGACGTCGCCTCCGGTGACACCCTCGAGGATCAGCTTGCCCATGCCGGGCAGGTCGAAGATCGCCTCGATGACCACGGCGCCGCTGAGCAGGTAGCCGACCTTGACGCCGAGCACGGTCAGCGGGGTGACCAGGGCGTTGCGCAGCACCGACCGGGTGATCAGGAAGGGCGGCAGGCCGCTGCCGTGGGCGGTGCGCACGTAGTCGCGGTCGAGTTCGGCCACCATCGAGGTGCGCACCAGGCGGGCCAGCGACGCGGCGACGGGCACGGCGAGCGCGAACGCCGGGAGTGCGAGGCTCATCAGCCAGCCGGTGAAGGAGTCGGCCGGATTGACGTAGCCACCGGTCGGGAAGATCGGGATGTTCAGCGCGAACTGCTGGATGAGCAGCACACCGAGCCAGAACGAGGGCAGGGCGATCCCGGCCATCGACAGCACCCGGAACACCTGGTCGGGCCAGCGGTCCCGGTACATGGCGCTGACGACGCCGAAGACCAGGGCCAGCACGACGGCCAGCGTGAGTCCGAGTATCGTCAGCTGCAGGGTCAGCGGGAAGGCGGTGGCGATCCGGTCGGCGACGGGCTGGCTGGGCGGCACGGTGACACCGAGGTCTCCCTGCACCAGATTGGCCAGGAAGGCGACGTAGCGCACCGGCAGCGGGTCGTTGAGACCGTGCGCCTCGGCGAACGCGGCACGCGCCTCGGGGCTCGCGCTGTCGCCGAGCGCGTTGTACGCGGGGTCGGCCGGTGAGAACTGCAGCACCACGAAGACCAGCAGCGCGATGCCGAGCACCATCACCGGCATCATCGCCAGGCGGCGCAGCGCGAGCCGGAGGAATGCAACCATCGTGAGGTTCCTAGGGATCGGGGCCGGCCGCCGCTGCCTGCCGGGCAGCGGCGGTTGCCCGGGGACGGGCGTACGGGCTCAGGCGCGGCCGACTTCGATGAAGGACAGACCGGTGGTGGGCAGCGGCTTGAAGCCCGGCAGCGTCCCCTCCCGCCAGGCGGTGGGCAGCTTGCGGTGCAGCACCGGGTACAGGGCCGCCTCCTCGGCGACCAGGTCGGTGATCTGGCCCCACAGTTCCTTGCGCTTGGCGGCGTCGGCCTCCGAAGCGGCCTTGTCGAGCAGCGACCTGGTCTTCCCGTAGGCGCCGGAACCGGCCCAGCCGTAGCGCTTCTCGGGCCAGAAGCCGTAGTAGAACCAGCGCAGCAGCAGATCGGCGTCGTTGCCGAAGACCGACGGGTCGCCCGGCGCTGCCAGGGCGTCGAAGTCCCCCTTGTCGATCTTGGAGTACTGGGCGGGGGACTGGGCGATGTCCAGCCTGGCGTCGATGCCGACCGCCGCCCAGCTCTCCTTGATCAGCGGCGCGATGTCCTTGACCCAGCCGGTGTCCGTGAGCAGCAGGGTGAAGGAGAGCTTGTCCACGCCCGCCTCCTTCAGCAGCTTCTTCGCCTTGGCCGGGTCGTGGCCGTAGACGGTGGCGGCCTTGTGGTAGTCCGGGTGCGTGGTCGGCACGTATCCGGTGGCGGGCGAGGCGTTGCCCAGCAGAGCTGTGGAGATGATCTTCTCGGTGTCGAGGGCGTAGTGCAGTGCCTGGCGGACCCGCTTGTCGGCGAAGCGCTTGTCCTTGCAGTTGAACATCAGGAAGAGCAGACCGAAGGACTGGACCGACTCGACCTTGTCCTTGCCGGTGAAGCCCTCGATGTCGATGTAGGGCACGTCCTCGATGGCCTGCACGCGACCGGACTTGAGCGCGCTGACCCGGGCGGACGGGTCGGACATCAGGTGCCAGACCATCTTCTTGGCCTTGGCCGGGTGCGGCCCGTTGTACTTGTCGTACGCCTTCATGACGATCTTGTCCTCGCGGACCGCCGACACGAAGCGGTACGGGCCCGAACCGACCGGCTCGGCGTCGAAGGCCTTGGCGTCGGCTTCGACGATCTTCTTCGGCACGACGCGCACCACGGATATGCGCGACGGGAAGAGTGCGAAGGGGTGCTTCAGCTTGAACTCGACCGTCGTGGCGTCGACCGCCTTGACCTGGTCGATGAAGGGCACGAACTGTGCCATCAGCGAGGCGTTCTCCGGGTCGAGGACGCGCTCGAAGCTGAACACCACGTCGTCCGCGGTGACCGGCGAACCGTCGTGGAAGGTGGCTCCCTTGCGCAGGGTGGCCCGGTAGGTGGTCGCGTTGATCTTCTTGGGCATCTCGGTGGCCAGCGTCGGCCGCGCGGCCAGCGTGACCGGGTCGAGGTCCACCAGCCCCTCGAATATGTGCATGTTGGCGGCGTACGGTGTGGCGCCGGAGGTGATCATCGGGTCGAAGCCCGTGGAGAGGGGGTAGGAGAGGCCGGCTTCGATGGTGTCGGTGCCGCTGCCGGAACCGCCGGACTCGCTTCCGGTGCTGCCGGGGCCGCCGCAGGCGGACAGGCCCGCGGTGATCGCGGTCGCCACACCGATGGCGCCGGTGTATCTCATGAAGGTGCGGCGATCGACGCCTGATGCACTGCGCGCGGACAAGAGTTCCTCCAGGCGGGAGACATGATGGGCGTTATGGGAAGAGGTGGGCGTGAATGTACCCCACCGAGATGCATCAGACGTCTGATGTCTGATGCTTGATAGCGTGGGAACGTAGCCCGGCAATGGAGAGGGGTCAAGAGGTGGCGGTGGGACAAGGTGGGATCCGAAGTGCGACACCGGAGCCGAAGGTGGCGCGACAACCACTGCGACAGGAGGTCGTGGACGGCATCAAGTCCTACATCCTGCGCAACCAGCTGCGCCCGGGGGATCCGCTGCCGACCGAGCCCGCCCTGTGCGAGGCGCTCGGCGCCAGCCGCTCCAGCGTGCGGGAGGCGATCAGGATCCTCACCGCGCTCGACATCGTCGAGGTGCGGCACGGCCACGGCACCTACGTCGGCCGGCTGAGCCTGTCCGCCCTGGTGGAGAGCCTGGCCTTCCGCGGCCTGCTCAGCCCCGACGACGACTTCCAGGTGATGTCCGACCTCATCGAGGTGCGCGAGCTGTTCGAGCGCGGCATGGCGGAGCGGCTCGTGCGGTCCCTGAGCGACGAACAGGCCGACCGCCTCGCGGCGCTCGTCGACGAGATGCGCAGGGCCGGCGCCGGGGAGGGGCACGGCTTCATCGAGGCCGACCGGGCCTTCCACACCCTGCTCGTCGCCCCCCTCGGCAACGACCTGATCGGGCAGCTCTCCGCGGCGTTCTGGGACGTCTACGTCATCGTCGCGCCGCACCTCGACGTCTTCACCCACGAGCACGAGGCGGCCACCATCGCCAACCACCAGCGCATCGTGGACGCCGTGCGGGACCGGGACCCGGTGGAGTTCGCGGCCGCGCTGAGCGAGCACTACGCACCCGTGCGGCAGCGCATCGCGGAGGCCCGCGCCCGCCGCTGACCCGCTCGCTCCCCCAAAGGAGGCGGCCCCACGCCGGGGTCGCCTCCTTTGTGCCGTACGGAACGTCCGGCTCCATCCGGCGGGCGGGCCGAGTACTTGACGGCCCTCCCCCGGATCTCTAAGGTCCCAGGACGACAGACATCAGACGTCTGTTGTCGGAGATCGACATCCCCCCTTCCACACCTCCCGCGCTGCGCCGCGCGCACGCCTCACCCACCGGGGCCCCTCCATGCCACTGACGGACCTCACCCTCGCCGAATGCCTCGCGCTCCGGCCCGACCTCGAAGAACCCGCCGACCTCGACGCGTTCTGGGACCAGACCCTGCGAACGGCCCGGGCGGCCGGCGGCGCCCCCCGCTACACACCCGTGGACACCGGTCTGACGCAGGTGACGACCTACGACATGACCGTGCCCGGTTTCGCGGGCGAGCCCGTCCGGGGCTGGCTGCACCTGCCGGCCGGGGCCGGCGGCCCGCTGGGCTGCGTGGTGGAGTTCCTCGGCTACGGACGCGGACGCGGCCTGCCGCACGAGCAGGTGCTCTGGGCGAACGCCGGCTACGCGCACTTCATCATGGACACCCGCGGCCAGGGCTGGTCCACGGCCGGCGGCGACACCCCCGACACGGCCTCCCTGAACGGCGACGTCCCCGGCTTCCTGACCCGCGGCGTGGGCGACCCCCACGACCACTACTACCGGCGCGTGTTCACCGACGCCGTGCGCTTCACCGAGGCCGCCCGCGCACATCCGGCCGTCGATCCGGACCGGACCGTCGTGACCGGCGTCAGCCAGGGCGGCGGCATCAGTCTCGCGGTGGCCGGGCTCGTGCCGGGCCTGGCGGGCGTGATGCCCGACGTCCCGTTCCTGTGCGACATCCGGCGCGGGGCGACGATCGCCGGCGCACCGCCCTACACCGAGATCGCGGAGTACCTGCGCCTGCACCGCGACCGCGCCGAGGCCGTCTTCACCACACTCTCCTACGTCGACGCGGCCCTGCTGGCCGCCCGCGCCACCGCCCCGTCGCTCTTCTCCATCGCCATGATGGACGAGATCTGCCCGCCCTCCACCTGCTTCGCCGCCTACCACCGCTACGGCGGCCCCAAGGACCTGCGCGTCTACGAGTTCAACGGCCACGAGGGCGGCGGCGGCCACCACCGGCGCGAACAACTCGCCTGGGTTCGGGAACTGCTCTCCCCGCCTCGCCTTCCGGACGAGTCCGGTCCCTCCACCCTGCACGCTCCCCAGCCCGTCTGACCCCCACCTGAGAAGAGGCCCGTTCATGCAGCGCAGAGCCACTCTGGCCACCGCCACCGCAGTCACCGCTCTGGCCCTGCTGGCCGCCGGCACGCCCGCCGCGCACACCGCGGGCCGGCAGGCCGGCGACCAGCAGACCGTCCTCGCTTCCGGCGCCCTCGTCTCGCAGGACATCGCCACCGCGGGCACCGGCTCCCCCCACTACCGCATCCCCGCCCTGACCACGACGGTCAAGGGCACCCTGATCGCCGCCTACGACGCCCGCCCCACCCTCGCCGACCTGCCCGGCAACCTCGGCATCGTCCTGCGCCGCAGCACCGACGGCGGAGCCACCTGGCAGCCCCAGCAGGTCGTACGCAAGGACCCCGCCCCCAAGGGATACGGCGACCCCAGCCTCCTCGTCGACCGGCAGACCGGGCGGATCTTCCTCTTCTACGCGGCCTCCGTGAACCAGGGCTTCTTCGGCTCGGCGACCGGCAACGACGAGAGCGACCCGAACGTACTCCAGGCCGACTACAGCTACTCCGACGACGACGGCCTGACCTGGAAGCACGAACGGATCACCGCCGAGATCAAGAACCCGGCCTGGGCCGGCATGTTCGCGGCCTCCGGCGAGGGCATCCAACTGCGCCACGGCAGGTACGCGGGCCGGCTGATCCAGCAGTACGCCATCCGCCACAACGGCGCCAACTACGCCGTCAGCGCCTACAGCGACGACCACGGCGACACCTGGAGGATGGGCACCCCTGTCGGACCCGGCGGCGACGAGAACAAGACCGTGGAGCTGTCCGACGGCCGCGTCATGCTCAACAACCGCTCCAGGCCGTACCGCACGGTGGCCTACTCCACCGACGGCGGCGTCACCTACACCCCCTTCCAGCAGGACACCGAACTGCCCGATCCCGCCAACAACGGCTCGATCATGCGCTTCGCGCCGGACGTGCCCGCCTCCCACCCGCGCGCCTCCTGGCTGATGTTCAGCAATACGGCCACCACGGGCAGCCGCAGCAACCTCACCGTCCGCCTCTCCTGCGACAACGGGCGGAACTGGCCGGTGCGCAAGACCGTCGAGGCCGGCTCGGCCGCCTACTCCACACTCACCCCGCTCAGCGACGGCACCGCGGCCAACCCCCGGGTGGGCCTGCTGTGGGAGCGCGACAACTACCGGCACATCACCTACTCGTCCCTGGACCTGCGGTGGCTGGCGGGCGTCTGCGCCCCGGTCACCGTCACCCCGCCCGCCTCCCTGCCCGCGGGGAGGACCACCGAGGTCACCGTCCGCGTCGTCAGCCAGAACGACGTGGACCTGCCCTCCGGCACGGTCTCCCTGAAGCTGCCGGCCGGCTGGAGCGCCCCGAGCGTGACCGTGCCCGCGCTCAGGCCCGGCCAGGGCGCGAACATGAGGATCCCCGTCACCGTTCCCGCCGACGCCACCGCGGGCGCCGTGCCGACGACCGCCACCTACCTCGTACGCGGCTGGCAGCGGTCCTACGGTGACGGCACGCTCACCGTCACCGCGCCCTAGGCCCGACCCGGGCCGCCCGCACGACGCCCGTGCGGGCGGCCCGTCCCCTCCCTGCCGAGCACCGCATCACCCAGGAGCCCCTATATGTCCTCGTCCCTGCCCCTGCGCGGCGTCGTGCCGCCCGTCTGCACCCCCCTGGACGCATCGGGCGAGGTCGACACCGCCTCGCTCGCCCGGCTCGTCGAACACCTCCTGGACGGCGGGGTGCACGGCCTGTTCGCCCTCGGCTCCAGCAGCGAGGTCGCCTTCCTCACCGACCGGCAGCGGGCGGTGGCCCTGGAGACGGTCATCGAGGCCGTCGCGGGACGCGTCCCCGTGCTCGCCGGTGTCATCGACATGACCACGCCCCGTGTGCTCGCCCACGCGGAGACCGCCCGCGCGGCCGGCGCCGACGCACTGGTGGCGACCGCGCCCTTCTACGCCCGGACCCACCCCGCCGAGATCGCCCGCCACTTCCGCACCGTCCGCGCCCGCGCCGGCCTGCCCCTGTACGCCTACGACCTCCCGGTCTCCGTGCACAGCAAGCTCTCCGTCCCCCTGGTACGCGAACTGGCCGAGGACGGCACGCTCGCCGGCCTCAAGGACAGCAGCGGTGACGAGGGCTCCCTGCGCAGACTCCTCGTCGAACTCGGCGGACGCCACGGCCGGGCCGAGGGCCCGGCCCCCTCCTTCAGCGTCCTCACCGGATCCGAACTGACCGTGGACGCCGCTGTGCTGGCCGGCGCCGACGGCGTCGTGCCCGGCCTCGGCAACGTCGACCCCGCCGGATACGTGCGCCTCTACGAGGCCGCGCGGGACGGAGACTTCGAGCGCGCCGCCGGGGAGCAGGAGCGGCTGGTGAAGCTGTTCGGCATGGTCGAGGCGGGCCCCGAGGAGGAGATGGGCCGCAACTCCTCGGCCATCGGCGCGTTCAAGCACGCGCTGCGGCTGCTCGGGGTGTTCGCCCACGGCACCACCGCCGCCCCGCAGATCCAGCTCAGCGACGCGTCGGTCGCCCTCGTCGAGCAGCGGCTGCGCGAGGCCGGACTGCTCCAGACCCGATGACGGCACCGCATCCCGGCGCCCCGGTGATCGGCCTCGACCTGGGCGGCACGAAGATCGCCGCCGCCCTCGTCGCGGGCGACGGCACCGTCCTGGCCCGGCACACCCTGCCCACCCCGGCGGCCCTGGGCCCCGAGGCGGTGCTGGACGCGCTGGCCGAGGCCTCCCGCGCCGTCCGGACACAGGACGCCGCCGCGATCGGCGTCGCCGCGGCCGGAGTGATCGATCCCGCCTCCGGGACCGTCGTCAGCGCCACGGACACCCTTCGCGGCTGGGCCGGGACCGCCCTGGCCGGCGGCCTCGCCACCCGCACCGGGCTCCCCGTGGCCTGCGACAACGACGTACGGGCCGCCGCCGCCGCGGAACTCGCCGCCATGGACGGCGGTGGCGGGGGCCCCACCCTGGTCTACGCGGCCGTCGGCACCGGCGTCGGCGGCGCCGTCGCCGCCTCGGGACGGGTGCTGCACGGCGCCGCCGGAATCGCCGGGCACCTCGGCCATCTGCCGAGCCCCGAGGCGGACGGGCTGCCCTGCACCTGCGGAGCCACCGGCCATCTCGAGGCGATCGCCGCCGGGCCGGCCATCACCGCCCAGTACACACGGCTGAGCGGCAGCCCGGCCGGCCGTCTGGAGACCGTGGCCGAGCGCGCGGCCCGCCAGGACCCGCACGCGGTCTCGGCCATCACCACAGGCGCCCGGGCGGCCGGCCGCGTTCTGGGCGGCCTCGCCAACGCGCTGGGAGCGCACCGCGTCGTCGTCGGCGGAGGAGTGCCCCGTATCGGGGCGCTGTACTGGGACGTCCTGTGCGCGGCCTTCGCCGCCGAACTCATGCCCCCGCTTCGCGCACTGCGTCCGGTCCCGCCGGGCGGAGGGGACGACGCGGCGGTCCTCGGGGCCGCCGAGCTGACCCGCACGCTGCCCCTGCACCCTCCCCGCACCTCTGGAGCCACGCCATGACCTCGCCCGCGCCCCGGCCCCGGCCCCGGCCCCACGACCTGATCGCCTCCCTCCAGGGCCGTCTGATCGTGTCGTGCCAGGCGCCGCCCGGCGACCCGATGCGCCACACCGGCACCCTCGTGCGCATGGCCCGCGCGGCGCGGGCCGGCGGCGCCGCGGCCGTACGCGTCAACGGACCGGAGGTCGTCGCGGCCACCGTCGCGGCCGTCGGCCTGCCGGTGATCGGGCTGTGGAAGGACGGCGACACCGGTGTCTACATCACCCCGGGCGTGCGCCACGCGCTCGCCGTCGCCGAGGCGGGAGCCGCGATCGTCGCGGCCGACGCCACCGCCCGGCCGCGCCCCGACGGCAGCACCTTCGCCGAACTCGTCGCGGCCGTCCACGGCGCGGGCGCCCTGGTCATGGCCGATGTCTCGACCCTGGACGAGGGGCGGGAAGCGGCCGCGCAGGGGGCCGATCTGGTGTCTACCACCCTGTCGGGCTATGTGGCGGGATCGCCCCGGCAGACCGCGCCGGACCTGCGGCTCGTCGCCGAACTCGCCGCCTCGGTTGACACCCCGGTGGTCGCCGAAGGGCGTATCGCCACACCGCAGCAGGCCGCCGAGGCGCTCGCGGCGGGCGCGCTGAGCGTCGTCGTGGGCACCGCCATCACGGCGCCGACCGCGCTGACCAGGCGCTTCGCCGACGGGCTCGCGGGCTGACCGGAAGTTCCGGGCGCCGGGAGCGGACCTTCGGCGGTCCTTCGCAGGCCCCGGCCGGACCCTCCCCTCCGGCCGGACCCTCCCCTCCGGCCGGGGCCGCACGGCGTGCGGCTTCCGTGACCGGTTCCGCGCCCCCGGTGCGTCCGCGCGGACGCACCGGGGGCGCGGAACCGGTCACGGCCGTCAGAGTCCCTGCCAGTGCGGCTTGGCCTCGTAGGTGGCGCGGAAGTAGTCCGCGAGCTTCAGCCCGGACGCGGCCGCCTCGTCCACCACGACCGTGGCGTGGGGATGCGTCTGCAGCGCGGAGGCCGGGACCATCGCGGACAGCGGCCCCTCGACGGTCTGCGCGACGGCCTCCGCCTTGTTCTCGCCGGTGGCGAGCAGCACCAGATGACGGGCTTCCAGGATGGTGCCGATGCCCTGGGTGATGACGTGGTGCGGCACCTGGTCGATGTCGCCGCCGAAGAAGCGGGCGTTGTCGGCGCGGGTCTGCCGGGTGAGCGTCTTGATGCGGGTGCGGGAGGCCAGCGAGGAGCACGGCTCGTTGAAGCCTATGTGCCCGTCGGTCCCGATGCCGAGCAGCTGGAGGTCCACACCGCCGGCCTCGGCCAGCTCCCTCTCGTACCTCGCGCAGGCCGCCGGGACGTCCCCCGCGGAGCCGTCGGGCCCCATGAAGGACGCCTCGTCCAGCCCGAGCGGCTCCACCACCTCGCGCAGTACCACCGAGCGGTAGGACTCGGGGTGTCCGGCCGGCAGGCCGACGTACTCGTCGAGCTGGCAGATCCGGGCGCGCGAGACGTCCACATCGCCCGCGGCGGCCTTGGCGGCCAGCGCCCGGTAGACGGGCAGCGGTGTCGAGCCCGTGGCCACACCGAGCAGCGCCTCGGGCTTGCGCCGCAGGAGGCCGGCCATGGCCTCGGCGATGATCTCCCCGCCTGCGTCGGCGTCCGGAACGATGACAACTTCCACGCTGGGCCTGCCGATCCAAGAGTGAACATCAGTGGTATAGACCACCATAGCAGGGGGGCGGCTCCGCCCCGTACCCCGCCGCACCCCGCCGCACCCGCGGAACCGGGCGGTGGACGCACGGCATCGCCGTCCGCGGCGGGCGGGCCACCGCCCCCGGTGGGACCGCCCGGGGCTTCGGCCGGACACGGCGGCCCGGTCACCATGCGTAGAGTGGCCGTCGCGGAATCGAGACCGGCGGCCGGCGCCGGGCGCCCGGACGGAGGCAGCGGTGGAGCACCCAGGCATGTCACGCGGTGCGCGTCTGACCGCCCATGGCGCCGTCTCCACGGCCCTGGCCCGGCTCGGCGACCGTGAACTGCGCGAACTGGCGGACGCGGCCGTGCCGCTCGGCTCCGGCATCGGCGGGAAGTCGTCCCTGCTGGAGGTCGCCGGGACCCCGGTCTTCGTCAAACGGGTGCCCCTCACCGGTCTGGAGAGGGAACCCGCGCACTTCCGTTCCACGGCGAACCTGTTCGACCTGCCCGTCTTCTGCCAGTACGGCATCGGTGCCATCGGCGGGCCGGGGTTCGGAGCCTGGCGGGAACTCGCCGTGCACGCCATGACGACCGACTGGGTGCTCACCGGGGAGTACGAGGGTTTTCCCCTGATGTACCACTGGAGGGTGCTGCCGGACTCGACGCCGCTGCCCGCGGAACTGGCCGACGTGGAACGGGCCGTGGCCTACTGGGGCGGCCGACCGCAGGTGCGCCGCCGGATCGAGGCCCTCCGGGATTCCTCGGCGAGCGTCGTGGTCTTCCTGGAGTACATCCCGCGGAACCTGCACCAGTGGCTGGGCGAGCGGGTGGCCGCCGGGGACGAGGCCGCGAACCGGGCCTGCGCCATGGTCGAGAGGGAACTGGCGGCCGGCACCTCCTTCATGGCCGGCCGCGGGCTCATCCACTTCGACGCGCACTTCGAGAACATCCTGACCGACGGCCGGCGTCTCTACTTCGCGGACTACGGCCTCGCGCTCTCCTCCCGGTTCGAACTGTCGCGGGAAGAGGCCGACTTCTTCGAACGGCATCAGACCTACGACCGCTGCTACACCGCCACATACCTGGTGAACTGGCTGGTCACCGCTCTGTTCGGATACCGGATCGAGGACCGCGACGGCCGCCACGCGCTGGTGCGCGCCTACGCCGGGGGCAGACGCCCCACGGGAGTCCCGGAGGAGGCCGCGGCGGCCATCGCCCGGCACGCGCCGGTCGCCGCCGTGATGTCGGACTTCAACCACGAGTTCCGGTACGGCAGCAGGCAGACCCCGTACCCGCTGGAGGAGATCCGGCGGATCGGCGGGACGGGCGTCCCGTCCACCGGCCGGCAGCACGCCCCGGACGGCGGGCGGCGGGCGGCGGTAATCGGGATGCGCCGCAGCCCGGCGGGGGTCTAGGGTCGCGGGCATGTTCTCCTTCCTTCAGATCTACGGCTGACACGGCCGGGGCAGCGCCCCGCCTCCCACCCGCACGCCCGTGCGCACACCGGTTTCCGGGACTCCCGGACGGGCCGGCGTGCGGGCCCGCGGTGTCACCGTCAGCCATGGACCCGAAGTGAGTGATCATCCATGTCCCGTCGCCGTGCCCATATCGCGATGGTCGGCATCCCCGCCGTCAGCCACGTCCTGCCCAGCCTCGCGGTCATCGGCGAGCTGGTGGCCCGCGGCCACCGCGTGACCTACGCCAACGACCCGGCGGTGGCCGGCCTGATCGCGCCCACCGGCGCCGAACTCCTCCCCTGCGCCTCCGGGTTGCCGGTCGCCGACAACGACTGGCCCGACGACCCCATCGCCGCGATGGGCCTCTTCCTCGACGACGCCGTACGGACGCTGCCCCGGTTGCGCGCCGCCTACGATCGCGACCCGGCGGACCTGTACCTGTACGACATCGGCGCCTACGCCGCGCGCGCCCTCGCCGAGTCGCAGGGCCGTCCCCTCATGCAGCTCTCCCCGACGTTCGTGACCTGGGAAGGCTACGGCCAGGAGGTCGCGGCACACCTGTGGCGGCTGCCGGGCGCCGACGCCTACCGGGCCCGGTTCGCGCGGTGGCTCGCCGACTGCGGGGCCTCCACCACCGACGTGGACGCCTTCTCCGGCCGTCCCGCGCACACCCTGGCGCTGATCCCGCGGGCGATGCAGCCGCATGCCGACAGGGTCGACACCACCACGGTGACCTTCGTCGGGCCCTGTTTCGAGATGTCCGCGGGCACGGAGGGCTGGGCCCGTCCCGCGGACGCGGAGAAGGTGCTGCTGGTCTCCCTGGGATCGGCGTACACCCGCAGACCGGAGTTCTACCGCCGGTGCGTCGCCGCCTTCGGCGGCCTGCCCGGCTGGCATGTCGTCCTCCAGATCGGCAGGCACACCGACCCGCGGGAGCTCGGCGCCCCGCCCTCCAACGTCGAGGTGCGCTCCTGGGTCCCACAGCGGGCGATCCTGGAACAGGCCGACGCCTTCGTCACCCACGCCGGTATGGGCGGCTGCAACGAGGGTCTGCTGGCAGGGGTTCCGATGATCGCCGTGCCGCAGGCCACCGACCAGTTCATGAACGCCGACCGGCTCGTGGAGCTGGGCGTGGCCCGCCGCATCGACACCGCGGAGGCCACCGCCGAGGTCTTGCGTGCGGCTTTGGAGGAGCTGGTCACCGATCCGGAGGTCGCCCGCCGCTCGGCGCTGCTGAGCGCCGCCGCACGGGCCGGGGGCGGCACCCGGCGCGCCGTCGGCCTCATCGAGGAAATGCTGACCTGACCTGCGCGTACGGCGGCAGGGGTGACGGCGCGGAACCTCACCGCCCGTCACCCCTGCCGCTTCGCCCGCACCCGGCCGGAGCCGTGCGTCGGCACCGTTGTCAGCGGCCTGCCCTACAGTTCCCGTCACTTGATCACTGCGGGTGCGGGGAGGCACGTATGGGGTGGGTGTCGGCCGGCGGCTACGAGGTCGCCCTCGACGACGGAAAGGTGGTGTGCCGCAACTCGGCCGGGCGGCGGCTGAAGTCCGTACCGCCGAAGATCGCCGACGATCCGGCGGTGGTGGGACTGCGTCAGCTCGCCGAGTGGCTGGAGCGGCACGAGCGGCAGTGCCTGGCCGATGTGGAGCGGTGGATGGTGCGCTCGCTGCCGGTGCCGTTCGCGGTCCTGGCGCGGGTGTGGCCGGATCCGGCCTGGCGGGCCGCTCTGCGCGACTTGGTGGTCACGGGGGCGGACGGGGAGGTGGCCGGGTTCCTGCGGGACGCCGATCCCGAGCGCGGCCTCGGTGTGGTCGACCTCGACGGCGACACCGTCCGCCTCACCCCCGATCTGGTCCGCCTGCCGCATCCGGTGCTGTTGGAGGAGCTGGAGGAGTTGCGCGAGTTCGCCGTCGAGCTGGGCGTCGAGCAGCGTGCCCAACAGCTCTTCCGGGAGGTGTGGCGCCGGCCCGCGGCACTGGACGCCGAGGCGACCTGCGTCGAGGACTACGCGGGCGGCGTCTTCAAGGAGCTGAGATTCCTGCACGGGCGGGCCGCCCAGCTGGGCTACCGGGTGCGCGGCGGCCACGCGGTGTGCTCCGTTCTGGAGGGCGGCCGCGGTGTCGAGGCCCGGGTGTGGGTCGGCGACTACGACGGCTACGAGGAGACGGAGACCGGTTCCCTGGTCTTCACCGACCCGGCCGGCCGGGTGCTGAAGCTGGGTCAGGTCGGGCCGGTGGCCTGGTCGGAGGGCATGCGTATGGCGGCCGCGCTGTACGCCGGGCGTGACATCGAGGACGAGGAGCGTGCGGCATGACGGCGTACGACGGCGCCGCATACGGCGCGTACGACGGCATCACCTACGACACCTACGACGAGGCCGCCTGCGCCGCGCTGCTGGAGGCCGGCGCCGTGCTGCCGGTGGGCACCACGGACCGGGAGGACGCCGACGCCCTCACCGTCCGCGCCTACACCCATCCCGCGCTGGACGAGCGCAGGATCGTGAGGCTGGTGCCGGGCACGCTCGGCGAGGCCGAGGATCTCGCCCTGGACTTCCTCGGGCTGGTCCGGGAGCCGGAGACCCCCGAGGTCGGGCAGGTGCGCCGGGAGACCCTGGGCTTCCCCGCGTGGGCACTGGTCAACGACCCGGCGAACGGCCACCACGCGCTGGCGCTGGTCAAGGACGTCGAGCGGCTCGCCCGGCAGGCCAAGTCCCGCCCCGGTGCGGCGAAGGAGGGCTTCGAGGAGCTCGGCGAGCGGCTCGGCCGGGCCGTGCCGCACTTCCTGCCCACCTTCTACGAGCAGGCCGCCCGCGTCTTCCTCCGGCACGAGAACACCACCTACGCGGCGACCTTCTTCGGTAAGGCCCGCGAGGCGGAGCGGGTGCACGCGCTGCCCGTGGACGAGGATCGGCAGCGGGCGGTGTTTTTGGAGTTCGCCTTCGCCGGGGCTCTGACGGTCAAGGCGCTCAAGGAGCATGTGAAGGCCCTCGCGGCGCGGCTGGCCCCGGCCGGGGCGTGGGCGCAGTTCCGGCAGCTGACCGTGGAGCGCTGCGCGGCGGGCATGCCGCCGTACGCCTCCCTGCCGCAGGACGCGCGCCGTCTGATCAGGGCGGCGGGGCTGGACCAGGTCGCCGAGGAGTGCGCCCTGGTGGGGGATCTGCTCGCGTCGCCCGCGGCGGTACGGGCTCCCGCGTCCTTCTGGAACGCCTACCGGGCCACGCTGACCGTCCTGGCCGGGCAGCGGCCCGCCGTACGGGCCCGGCTGCTGGAGATCATGCCGGCCGGGCTGGGCCGCTCCACCGAGGACGACGAGTTCTGGCTGGCGCTGCTCGCCGAGACCGGCGCCGACCGGCTGCTGACGGGCGAGGCCGGGGCGGACGGAGCGGAGGCCGACGCGGGCGGGGCCGACGCGGCGGACTGGCTCGGCCGCTGGGCGCTGCACCGCAAGCACGGCTCGTCCGTCAGCGGCCGCTCACCGGCCACCCTCGCCCTCGTGGAGCGCATGGCACCGCGTCTGCGCGCCCAGGGCCGCCCCGTGGACCTCTTCACCGGCCGCTGGAACGCCGGCGCCGACCTCGACCTGCTGGACCTGTGCGTGGCGCGGGGCGTACCGCTGACGCTGCCGGAGGCCCGCAAGGGCGCCCTCCTCCCGGTCGACCGGTGGCTGCGGGACACCCGGACCGGGCGGCGGGACCTGACGGCCGTCGCGGCCGACCCGCGCTGCCGGCGCCTGCTGTACCACTCCGTGGGGAATCTGAGCGGCCACCGCCTCGGCGCCGGGCTGCTGGAGGAGCTGGCCGGGCACCCCGTACTCGCCGACGTGCTGCGCGAGTGGCTGGACGACGCGGCCGGGGAACTGGCCGCCGCGGCCGGCCTGCCCGCCGCACGCGCGGCACTGGAACGGCTGCGCCCGTTCCAGGCGGTCGCCGCCCGAGTCGGCCCGCGGGCCGTCGCCGGGGCCGCCGCGTTCGACGCCACACCGCTGCTGGGCCGCACCCTGCGCGCCGGCATCCTGGACGAACTGGGCTGGCCCGCCCTGGAGGAGGCGCTGCGGCGCCTGGACGAGCAGACACGGACCGGGCGCGACCGTGACGACACGCTCGCCGTCCACGAGGCCTGGCCGGCGCTGATCCTCTCCCGCCGGCACAAGGCGATCGTCGTGGGCCCCGAGGACATCCTGCTGGAGCACGACCTGCGGCTGCCGGTGGAGCCGGACCGCTGGAACCGCCCGTCGTTCCGCTACACCGATGGCGAACTGCTCGTGATGTGGCGGCAGGACGGCAAGCAGCACGGCTACTGGTCGGCCCGCCCCACCGAGGTGTTCCCGCTCGGCGGGGAGAGGCTCCCGCACTGGTACGGCGGCAGCGACGCGGGCGAGACCTCCATCCCCCTGCCGGGCGGCGGCCGCGCCACCGGCGGGCGCGCCCTGCACGCCGGCGACACGGTCCTGCCGCCCGGCCGCCCCGTACTGGGGGACGGCACCTCCTACTGGCGCCAGGGCCACCAGGGACGGCAGCAGGTGTGGCTCGAGTACGACCCGGTCACCGGCACCCACGGGCGCGCCTCGCTGCCCGCCTTCCTGCGCTCCGGCATCCGCGACGGAGCCACCCTGCTCCAGCAGCACTGCGCCGTGCTGCCCCTCCAGCCCGGCCTGGAGCACAGCCCGCTGGGCACCGACGGCACGGTCCTGGGCCGCTGGGTGCGCACCGAGGGCGAGGGCGGCCGGGCCCGCACCACCGCCGGTACGCCGGACGGCCGGACCGTCACCCTGCCGGCGGCGGACGGCAGGACGCCGGGCGTTCCGCTCGGCGCGCTGCGGTTGCCCGGCGGCGCCGAGCCCGTCCTCGTCGCCCAGTACCGCCGCATAGCCCTGTACGCCGGCGGTGACAACGGCAGCGGGTGGGAGTCGGGCCAGGTGACTCCGCTGGAGCGGGGCGGCGAGTTCGCCGCCGGCACGCGGCTGGTCCCGCCGGCCGACTTCTGGCACGCGCTGCGGCCCCGCGACGAGGGCTCCTCGGCGGTCCTGCGGGCGCTGAGCGACGAGCAGGCCGGTGAGCTGCTGCGCGCCGGGGCCCGGGCGCTGGCGGAGCGGGACGCGGAGATCAAGGCGGCGTTCAGGGCGGCGGCCGTACCGGCGAAGGCGGCCGGCGGCCTGCGGGCCGGGCCGCGGAGCACCGCGGGGGCCGGTGCGGGCGAACCCGCCGGTCCGACCTCCGACGAGGTGCTGCGGAAGGCCGTCTCGCGCATTCTGCCCTCCCTCACCGAGCCCCGCCTGCTCGCCGGCGTCGCCGGCCACGTACACGCCGCACTGCGCCTGGCGGGGTCCGTCGCCGCCTTCGTGTCGCCCCCGGCCGAGCCGACCGGGGCGGAGCGCAGACGCGCCGAGGGCATGTTCGCCGACTACAGCCCCGAGGACGGCGACGACCAAACGCTGCGCGAGGCGGTCATGGGTCTCGTCACGCTGTACGGCTGGTGGGGCGGCGGGCAGTCCTGGAGCGCGCTGCGCCAGATACGCGCCGTGAACCGCGTCCTGTCCGGCGAGCCCGCCGACGGCAGGCCCCTGCCCGAGTCCGCCCGGCTCGCCGGGTCCGCCGGCGGGTGGCGCAGTGAGGACCTCACCGTCCCGGGCGACGGCGTGGTGTGGCTGCCCGTGCTGGACATGCTGCGTCCGCTCGCCTACCGCGCCGCCTCCCCGGCCCTGCCCGAGGCGCACCGCCGGGCGCTGCTGCTGCTGTTCGAGGCGGTCGCGGAGGGACCGCTGGCCGCACCCGGGGGTGCGCTGCGCGAGATCGTGCTGAGCGAACCGCATAACGGGCAGAGGCGCACCGGCCAGGTGCTGCGCCGGGACGGCCGCACCGTCGTCATCCTGCGCTGCCAGGGCGTCGACCACCATCGCGGCGGGCATATCAGCTGGCTGGCGCTGGAGTACGACCCGGCCGGTTCGTTCGGCGCGGTCGCGCACTTCGTGCTGAGGGAGGAGAGCGCTCACCCACCGGTCTTCCCCGCGGAAGCGCTGACCGCGGTGACCGGGCTGATCCGGGACAAGGGTCCCGCGCCCTGGCGGCCGGAGGCGCCCGCCGCCCTGGCCACCGCGACACGGGGCGGCGTGGGCCCCGTGCAGGCGACTCTGCTGCTGGCCGGGAAGCCGTCGCGGCTCACCGGCGAGGCGGCCGCCGTCACCGCGCTGAAGCCGCGGCAGAAGAAGCTCGGCGACGCGCTGCTGGAGTCGCTGGAGCCCGGCGATCTGACGGCGCTCGCCGGCGCGCTGCTACCAAAGGACCCCGGCGACCTGTGGACGTCCGGGCCGGACACGGACGCGGCGGGCCGGGTGTGGGCCGAGCGCCTGGCCGATTTCGTCCGCCTGCCCGAGGACACAGCCGAGGAGTTCCTCCTGTCGGGTCTGCCCGCCGATTCCGCCGAGGGGGTGCTCAACCCGCACCGCACCCCCTGGCTCAGCCGCACCACTGTGCAGCGGCCCGACAGGGACGGCAATCTGGTGGCGGAGGATCCCGCGGCGCTGCCCGGACGGTACGACCTGGCACACGCCGTGACCGCCCTGGCCGGTCTCTCCTACCAACTGCCGTACGGGCACCCGCTGCGCTCCGCCCTGCCGGAGGGGCTGGCCGCGCTGCGCCGCCGCGTCGCGGACCCGGGTCTGCTGCTGGACCTGGGCCTGTCGTGGGCGCAGAAGGGCTCGCCGTCCGCCGTCGAGCTGCGCAGGGCGTACGGGCTGCCCGCCACCGGCGGCGCGGGCGCGCGCGGTCTGACGGATGTGGGCGAGGCGCTGGTGCTGTGCCCCGGGTACGGCGGCCAGGAAGCCGTCCTGCTCCGCCCGAGCGGCCTCACCGGCGCGGACGACCCCGTGTTCGGGCTGCTCGAGGGGATCGTCGGACCGGACCGGGGCGAGGGCCTGCGGGCGCTGCGGATCCTCCTCGGCGACGGGCTCGCCCGCGCCCTGACGGCCGGAGCCGGTTCCGAGGAGCCCGCCGGGTACGCCCAGGACCCGACCGCCGCCGTGCCCGAACTGGTCACCGAGGTCGCCGAGACCCACGGCATGGGCCGGGACGCGGCGGCGCTCTACCTGCAACTGCTGGCCCTGCCCGATCCGACGGACCGCAACCGCGCCCGCTGGACGGGCTGGAAGCCCGCCCGTATGAAGAAGGCCCGCGCCGAACTGGCGGCCACGAACCTGGTCGTCGAGGCGAAGCGGGCACGCGCCGGGCGCAACCTCTTCCTGCCGTGCGGCTGGCTCGACCTGAAGTCGCCCGCGCTGCCGGTGGAGATCTGGAAGCAGGGCCTGTACCCGGTCCCCGACCGCTCCCGCGCGGTGCCCCTGGTGCCGGTGCCCGAGCTGTTCGAGCGCGCGTGGGACCGTGTCCGCGCCGGTGACGCCCCGGCCTACGAGGAACTCACCACCCGCGCCACCCGTGCCGGCCGCAAGGGCCGCCGATGACCACCGCCCGCCCCCACCCGGAAGAAACAACGCCCATGACCACCACCCTCCCTTCCGCACCGGCCCGTCAGATCGTCCCGCCCGAGGAGCGGTACGCGACCGAGCTGGCCTTCCTCGCCGCGTACGACGGCGGTCCGCGCCCGCCCGCCTGGCGGCTCACCCCGCGCGCGGTCGTCACGTTCGTCATGGGCAGCGGGGGCGCCGCCCTGAAGCTGCCCGACGGCGCCGAGGCCCCCGAGGGGGTGCCGCGCCGCCTGGTGGTCGAGGGCAAGTTCGTCGGCGACCGCGCCCTGGTCGAGCGGTGCGTGGTGACCCTCGCCGGGGAACGCGGCCTGCTGCTCGTCGGCGAGCCCGGCACCGCCAAGTCGATGCTGTCGGAGCTGCTGGCCGCCGCCGTGTGCGGCACCAGCGGCCTGACCGTGCAGGGCACGGCCGGCACCACCGAGGACCAGCTCAGGTACGGCTGGAACTACGCGCTGCTGCTGGCGCAGGGGCCCAGCCGGCAGGCGCTCGTGCCCTCCCCGGTGCTGACCGCCATGTCCCGGGGCGCCGTCGCCCGCGTCGAGGAGGTCACCCGCTGCCTGCCCGAGGTGCAGGACTCCCTGGTGTCGCTGCTCTCGGAGCGGCGGATCGCCGTCCCCGAACTGGCCGGCACCGAGGACGCCCTGGCGCACGCGGCGCCCGGCTTCACCCTCATCGCCACCGCCAACCTCCGCGACAAGGGCGTCTCCGAGATGTCCGCGGCCCTCAAACGCCGCTTCAACTTCGAGACGGTCGGCCCCATCGGGGACCTGGAGGCGGAGACCGCGCTGGTGCGCGGCCAGGCGCGGGCGTCCGTGGAGCGGGCCGGGGCGCCGTTCCGGGTCGACGACGCCGTGCTGGAGGCCCTGGTCACCGCCTTCCGGGACCTGCGCGAGGGCCGTTCGGCGGAGGGCTGGGAGGTGGAGCGGCCCTCCACGGTGATGTCCACCGCGGAGGCGGTGTCCGTGGCCGGGGCGCTGGCTCTGGCGGCGGCGTACTTCCCCGGCGACCGGGACGTGCTCTCCCTGCTGCCGGGCCATCTGCTCGGCGTGGTCCGCAAGGACGATCCCGCCGACGCCGCCCGGCTGCGCGGCTACTGGGACGGCCCGGTGCGCCGCCGCGCCGAGCAGGGGTCGGCCACCTGGCGCACCCTGTGGGACCTGCGCACCGTCCTGGAGGGCTGACGGCCGTGTCCCTCTCCCACGGGGCCGCCCCCGTCTCCCCCGCCCCGGTCGGCTCCCCTTTCCCCGGCAACCCTGCCGCGCCGGCCCCGCCCGGCGAGGTGCTCGCCGCCCTCACCGGCCCGTCCGCGCCCTACCTCGTCGGCGTACGGCACCACGCGCCCTCCCTGGCCGCCGCCGTGCCCGCGCTGCTGGACGATGCGGAGCCGGACGTGCTGCTGGTCGAGCTGCCCGCCGAGATGCAGCGGTGGCTGCCCTGGCTGGGGCACGAGGAGACACGGGCCCCGGTGGCGCTGGCCGCCGCCCCCTCGGACGGGAGCGGCGGCGGGGGGCCGGCGTTCTACCCCTTCGCCGACTTCTCGCCCGAGCTGGCCGCCGTGCGCTGGGCCACCCGGCGCGGTGTCGAAGTGGTCGCCTGCGACCTGCCGCTCGCCGACCCCGCGTGGGCCGGGGGGCGGCGGGCCGAGGAGGGGCGGACCGGCGGGCCCCGTCTCGCCGCCGCCCTGCGGGCCCGGCTGACGGGCCGCGCGGGGGACGACCTGTGGGACCGGCTCGTCGAGGCGACCGCTCCCGGCTCCCCGCCCGAGGCCCTGCGCCGGGCCGCCCTGCTCACCGGGTGGGCGCTGCGTGAGGACGCGGCTGCCTCGGGCGGCGTACCGGAGCTGGACCTGCGCCGCGAGCGCTGGATGCGGGCCCGGCTGGCCGAGGCCACCGCACACGGTCGGCGGGCCGCCGTGGTGGTCGGCGCGTTCCACGCCCCGGCGCTCGTGGAGCAGGAGGCCGAACAGGAGCGCGGCGGGGAGGCCGGCGTCGGGGAGGCCGGGACGGCCGCCGGCGCGGGGCGGCCCGCCTGGACCACCTCCCTGATCCCCTACACCTATGCCCTCCTCGACGAGCGGTCCGGCTACCCGGCGGGCATCCGGGATCCTCAGTGGCAGGACATGGTTCTGCACGCGGCGGGTGACCCGGCCGCACTGGAGGAGGCCCTGACGCGGGCGGCCGTGCGCGTCTGCGGCGAACTGCGGAACCTGGGGCACCCCTCGGGCCCCGCCGACGCGCGGGAGATAACCCGGCTCGCCTCGGACCTCGCCCGGCTGCGCGGCCTGCCCGCCGCGGGCCGCGGGGAGCTGGTCGAGGCCGTGCAGGCGGTGCTCGCGCAGGGTGAGCCGTACGGGCGTGGGCGGGCCGTGGCGCGGGCGATGGAGCGGGTGCTCGTCGGCACGCGCGGCGGGCGTCCCGCCCCGCGGGCACCGCGCAGCGGCCTGGCTCCCGCGGTCGAGGCCGAGGTGGCGCGGCTGGGCCTGCCCGGCCCCTCCTCCGGCGGCCCCGGCCCCACGCGGGAGATGCGGCTGGACCCGCTGCGCTCCGACCTCGACCGCCGCCGTGAACTGCTGCTGCGACGGCTGGCGGTGTGCGGGGTGCCCTACGGCGAGGCCGGACAGGTCGTGGGCGCGGGCGGCGCCGAGGCCCTCACCTCCCGCTGGGAGGTGAGCTGGACGCCCGCCACGGAGGCCGTGCTGACCGCGGCCGGCGCACGCGGGGTCACCCCCGCGCAGGCCGCCGAGGGCGTGTTGCGTGAACGGCGGCGCCTGGAGCGCGAGGAGGGCGGGCCGACGGCCGCGCAGACCCTCGAGGGGCTCCGGCAGGCGGCGCAGTGCGGTCTGGCCGGGCTCGCGGACGAGCGGCTCGCCGAGGTCGCCGACGTCCTGCCACGGGCCGGCACCCTGCCGGAGCTGCTGGCCGGACTGGCCCTGCTGGACCGGCTGCGGGCCGGCCATGTCCCGGGACTCGGCGCCGAGAGCGGCCGTGAGGCCCGGGCGGCGGCCGCCGCGGAGCCGCTCACGGCGGCGGCTGTGCGGCAGGTGGACGGCCTGACCGGCTCCGAGGACCCGGCCGACGCCCGCGCCCTGCTCGAACTCTCCTCCCGGGCCGACCTGCTGGGCGGCATCCGGCTGTCCGGCGCCCTGGCCCGCCTGGCCGCCGACGGCTCCCCCCTGATGCGCGGCGCCGCCGCGGCCGTGCGCGTCCTGCTCGGGCACGAGGACGCGCGGGCCCTCGGCGACCGCGTGGCCTCCTGGGTCGACGGGGCCGGCGATCCCGGCTCCCGCACCGCGCTCACCGCACGGCTCGGCGGGCTGCTGACCGCCGCAGGCCCGCTGCTGGAGGCGGCGCCGCCCGCCCTGGAGCCCCTGCTCGACCGGGTGGCCGAGCTGCCCGACCGGGCGTTCCTCGACCGGCTCCCCGCGCTGCGCGGCGGCTTCGACACCCTCAGCCCCGCGGCCCGCGACCGCCTTCTCTCGGCCGTCGAGGAGCGTCTGGGCACCACGCGTGTCGCCGACACCGGCGGCGTCGATCCGGCAGCCCTCGCCGCCTGGGCCGAGGCGGACCTCGCGGCCCGCGAGACGCTGCGCTCGTGGGGACTTCCGCCCGGGCCGGACGGAGCCCCGGCGAAGGACGCCCCGGAGGGCGCCGCCCCCGGGTCCGCGCCGGGGGCCCCGGCGGCCGACGGCGTCTGCGGGACCGCCGCACCCTCCGTACCCTCCGTGCTCCCGGCCGGGGACCGCCTCCTCGCCCCCGCGGACCGCTGGCGTCTCCTGCTGGGCCGCCGCACCGACCGGCTGCCGCCCTCCGCCGCACCGCTGGCGACCGCGCTGGACGAGCTGTACGGCAGCGGTCGCGGTGAGGGCAGCCGGGGCGAGCTCGCCGGCCCGGCGGGAGGCGGCGGGCGGGAGGCCCCGTATCCAGGGGTGCGGGAGTGGTCCGAGGAGCTGGCCGCGCTGTTCGGGCCGGGCATCCGGGAGGAGGTGCTGGCGGCGGCCGCCGAGGCGGGCCGCCGGGACGTCCTGGCGGAGCTGGACGCGGAGGCCGTGCGGCCCTCGGTGGACCTGCTGCGCACCGTGCTGCGGCACGCGGGCGGGCTGCCCGAGGCCCGGCTGGCCGCGCTGCGTCCACTGGTGCGGCGGCTGGTCGAGGAACTGACCCGGCAGCTGGCCACCCGTCTGCGGCCCGCACTGCACGGCGCGTCCCTGCCGCGTCCGGGCAGACGCCCCGGTGGAGCCCTGGACCTGCCCCGCACGCTACGGGCCAACCTGGCCACGGCCCGCCGCGGCCCGGACGGCACGGTGCGGGTGATCCCCGAGCGTCCGGTCTTCCGCGCCCGGGGGCGCCGGGCCGCCGACTGGCGGCTGGTCCTGGTCACGGATGTGTCGGGGTCCATGGAGGCGTCCACGGTGTGGGCCGCGCTGACCGCCTCGGTACTGGCCGGGGTGCCGACGCTCTCCACCCACTTCCTGGCCTTCTCCACCGAGGTCGTAGACCTCACCGGGCACGTGGACGACCCGCTGTCGCTGCTGCTGGAGGTCAGCGTGGGCGGCGGCACCCATATCGCCGCGGGGCTGCGGCACGCGCGCGAGCTGGTCACCGTGCCCTCGCGCACCCTCGTCGTGGTCGTCAGCGACTTCGAGGAGGGCTATCCGCTCGGCGGCCTGCTCGCCGAGGTCCGCGCGCTGGTCTCGGCCGGCTGCCACGTCCTGGGCTGCGCGAGCCTCGACGACACGGGCCGGCCCCGCTACTCCACGTCGGTCGCCGGTCAGCTCGTCGCCGCGGGCATGCCCGTCGCCGCCCTCAGTCCGCTCGAACTCGCCCGCTGGGTAGGGGAGAAGATCTCATGAGCCAGGACCTTCCTCCGGTCGCCCCGTCCGTCACCGCCGAACTCGTCGCGGCGCTCCCGCCCCGGCTCCGCAAGCGGCTGGACGCCGGTGTCGCCAAGCTCGCCGCGCGGCCGGCCGTCCGTGAGGGCGACACCGTGCGGATCGCCGTCGACGACGAGACCGACATCGTCCTGCACGCTCCCGGCGGAACGGTGACCGGGGCGGACGCGATCCGCTGCGGATGCCTGCTGGCCCCCGGCTGCCTGCACCGCGCGGCGGCGGCCTCGGCCGCGCCGGTCGCCGACGAGACCCCGGCCCCGGGGCCCGCCGGGGCCCCGGAAGCGCGGGGGGAGGCAGGGACGCGGGGCGATACGGGACCGGCGGCGCGGACGGGTCGGGCGGAAGGAATCGGAACCGAGGCCGCCACCGCCGGGCAACGCGCCGCCGCACAAGCGGTGTTCGACGCGGCCGCCGCCGTCCTGGAGGCCGGTGCGGACGGCGCCGGCGCGGTACTCCAGGCGGAGCTCCTGCGCGCCGCGCACACCGCCCGGCTCGCCGGCCTCCCACGAGCCGGCGCCGCGGCGGTCTCCGTGGTCACCGGGGTGCGCGCGGCCCGCTCCGCCGACCCCGGCCACCGCCTCGCCGGTCTCGCCGGCGCGCTGGCCGACACCCTGGGCACCGCCCACCGCCTCCCGCACGCCACCGGCCCGGAGCTGGCCCGACTGCGCGGCAGAGCCCGGCAGCCGTACCGCCCGGACGGCTCCCTGCGCCTGTACGGGCTCTTCTGCGAGCCCGTCCTCACCGCGACCGGCTACGCGGGCGCGGTCACCTGGACCGCCGACGCGGACGGGCGCCTGTACACGGTGTCGGACGTGGCGCCGGGCGGACCCGCCCGGGCGACCGGCGCCGCCGACCGGGCCGTGCGGATCGGCGACACCGCCCTGACCCACCGCGAGCTGTCGCGTGCGGGTCTGGCCGTGTCCGGCGCCACCGTCTCCCCGACGGGCCGTCTGGGCGCGGGGGCCGGGGTGCGGGCGGTCCGCGCATCCGGCGCCACTTGGCGTGCCGAACCGCTGGAGAAGCTGTGGGCCGTGCCCGCCGCCGAGCAGGTGGCCCGGGCGCTGGACGGCGGACAGGACCTGCTGTTCCTCGAAGTGGCCGTCACCGGCACGGTGCGGGAGGCGGCGGGCGACTGCCTGCTGGCCGACTGCGCGGGCCTCACCCTGCGGCTGGCCACCGCCCACGACGATCCCGCCCTCCCCTGCCGCGACAACCTCCGTCTGCTCGCCGCCGCCGGGGACGGCCGGCGGCGGATCGTCGCCCGTCTGGTGCCCGGACCGCTGCCCCGCGCCCTGCTGCTCGCCACCGAGCACCCCTGCGACCCCGGCGCCCGGGTGGACCTCGGCCTGGACCGCCTCCAGCACGCGGACCTGCCCGCCGGGGCGGTCGCACCACAGCCCTCCGCCGTACCCGCCGGGGACCGCGACGCCGCCGCCCCGCTGCACCTGCTGCGCCGCCGTGTCCACCAGGCGGTGTCGGGAGGCCGCCGTGTCCTCGCCTTCGCCGGGGGCGGGTCGGGTGACGGCGGCCGGCTGCGCCGTCTCGGCCTCGCCACGGGGGCCGATCTCCTGGACGGCCTCCACGCCGCCGCCGCGGACCGCTCCCGCGACGCCTTCGGCCGCCTGCTCCCGGCCGACACCGGCCGTTTCGCCCGCGCCTGGCTGGCCGCCGCCGTCTATCTCGACACCGTGGAGCGGGCGTTGTGCGTGAACGCGTGGGAGACCGCCGCGGCCGGTGCGTCCTCCCCGGATCCCGCCCGATCCGCGGCGGCGGGGCCGTGAGCCGGAGCCCGGCGGCGGGGCCGGTCCGGTAATTCGGTGGCCCCGACCGCGGCGGGCACCGAACCTGGTCACCGTGACAGAGCCCAGACACCGGATCCGCGCCCTCCACACCGCCTCGACGGTGACCGTGTACCAGGCGTACGCGCCGGGGATCGGCGTGCCCGCCGCCCGGGACGGACGCTTCCCCGCAGCGTGGAAGAGGGACCGGATGACGTGGATCAAGCCGTCGTTCCTGTGGATGATGTACCGCTCCGGGTGGGGCACCAAGGACGGTCAGCAGACTGTCCTCGCCGTCGAGATCACCCGCGAGGGCTTCGAGTGGGCCCTGGAACACGCCTGCCTGAGCCACTACGAACGCGGGCTGCATCCCGACCCCGCCACCTGGAGGCGTCAGCTGAAGCGGGCTCCTGCCCGGGTCCAGTGGGATCCCGAACGCGATCTGTACCTGCGGCCGCTGCCCCATCGCTCCCTGCAGCTCGGCCTCACCGGCGAGGCGGCGCGCAGGTATGCGGACGAATGGACGGTCTCCATCACCGACGTCACCGCGCTCGCGCACGCGGTTCACGCCCATGTGCGGGACGGGGCGCTGGAAGCCGCCCGGCGGCTCCTGCCCGTGGAACGCCCCTGTCCCGTGGACGGCGGTCTGCCGGCCCGTCTGCGCGCCTGACCGGGAGCCGGTCGGGACGATGAGGTGCCTCGGCGGGCCCGGGACGGTCCGGACGCGGCCCGCCGATGGCCTCGTCAGCGGCTACGGCGGGCGTTGAGCCGGGCGGCCCGGCGCGTCAGGTGGTCGCGTTCGGCGAGGCTGGGGGCCTTCCCGGCCGCCTCGGCGTACAGCCGTGCCGCCGTCGCCGTATCGCCGTCGCGCTCGTGGAGGTATGCAGCCACCGCGGCGTGGCGGGGCAGGGAGTCGTCCAGCGCGGCGAGCGCCGCCAGGCCGGCGCGCGGGCCGTCGGCCTCGCCGACGGCCACCGCGCGGTTGAGTTCGGCGACCGGATTGCCGGTCAGGCGCACGAGTTCGTCGTACCACTGGACGATCTGCGCCCAGTCGGTCTCCTCGACGGTGGGCGCATCCGCGTGCAGCGCCGCGATGGCGGCCTGGGCCTGGAACTCGCCCGGCCGACCGCGGGCGAGGGCCGCCTGCAGGATGTCCACACCCTCGGCGATCAGTTCGGTGTCCCACCGGCCGCGGTCCTGCTCGGCGAGCGGCACGAGGCTGCCGTCGGGTGCGGTCCGGGCGGCGCGCCGGGCGTGGTGGAGCAGCATGAGGGCGAGCAGCCCGGCCACCTCCGGGTGGTCGACGGCCGCCGCGAGCCGCCGGGTGAGCCGGATGGCCTCGGCCGCGAGGTCGACGTCGCCGGAGTAGCCCTCGTTGAAGACCAGGTAGAGGACGCGCAGCACGGTGGCTACGTCGCCGGGCCGGTCCAGGCGTACACCGGCCACGGTGCGCTTGGCCCGGCTGATCCTCTGCGCCATGGTCGCCTCGGGCACCAGATACGCCCGGGCGATCTGGCCGGTGGTCAGTCCGCCGACGGCACGCAGTGTGAGCGCGACCGCGGACGACGGTGTGAGCGACGGGTGGGCGCACAGGAAGTAGAGCTGGAGGGTGTCGTCCACCGCGGGCGCCGGCCCGGGCCCCGGTTCCCGCTCGATCCGCTCCTCGCGCCGGTGGCGGGCGGCGTCCGCCCGGGTCGCGTCGAGGAACTTGCGCCAGGCCACGGTGACCAGCCAGCCCTTCGGGTCCCGCGGCCGGTCGGCCGGCCGGACGCGGAGCGCCTCCAGAAGTGCTTCCTGCACGGCGTCCTCGGCCGCCGCGAAATCGGCTCCGCGGCGGCCGAGGATCGCGAGCACGCCCGGTACGAGGCTACGGAGCAGCGCCTCGTCCACCTGGGGGGTCATTCCGTGGTGGGGGGATGTGCGGTCAGGAACGGGCGCACCTCGAGCCACTCGTGGATGGGCTTCCCGCCCGATCCGGGGGCGGCCGACAGTTCCCCGGCCAGCTCGACGGCGCGCTCACGGCTGTCGACGTCGATCACCATCCAGCCGGCGATGAGGTCCTTGGTCTCGGCGAAGGGTCCGTCGGTGACCGGAGGGCGTCCCTCGCCGTCGTACCGGACGAAGGTCCCCTCGGGTGCGAGCGCCTGGCTGTCCACGAACTCGCCGGTCCTCTCGAGCCGGGCCGCGAAGTCCTGCATGTACCGCACGTGGGCCGAGATCTCCTCCGGCGTCCACCGGTCCATGGGCACGTCATTGACCGGGGCGGGGGCGCCGCGGTAGTGCTTGAGCAGCAGGTACTTGGCCATCGTGTCTCTCCTCGGTGCCGGTGCGGCCCATTGTGGCCGCGCTCACCCCGGGGACGGAGCCGGCCGCGGGTTCTCGACATCACCGCGCGGGATTTTTCGACTCGTGCGGACGAACCCGGACGAGCCCTCCCGCCGCACCCGGGCCTCGTGCCGTGGCCCTGGACAGCGTGCCCCCGCACTCGGCGGGCATGGCGAGCGCCACGACCAACACGCTGCGCGGTCTCGGCTTCGTGCTCGGCGCGGTCGTGCTCGGCCCGGTCGCCACTACCGGTCGACTCCTTCGGCGTGTCCGGCGGCTCCCTCCGCGGCGGCTTCCCTCACGGGAGATGAGTGCGTGGTCAAAATGTGTCTCCTGGTGAACGGGCGGCAGATCGTGGTCGGCGTGCACGGCCCGGGCGCCGGCGCGCACGTGAGGGAGGCGGCCGCCGGAAGTGTTCGGGGCCCGGTGCGGGCCCGGTACGCGGCCGACGGCACCGTCCGCTACCGCCGGATGAGGCCGAGTTCGGTGGCGGTGGCGACGGCGGCGGTGCGGGACTCGACGCCGAGCTTGGCGTAGACACGGGCCAGATGGGACTTGACGGTCCCCTCGGTGAGATGGAGCCGGGCGCCGATGGCCTGGTTGGACAGGCCCTCGGCGACCAGGGCGAGCACCTCGGTCTCCCTCCGGGTCAGGGCGGTGCCGGGGGTGCGCAGCCGGTTCATCAGCCGGTCCGCGACGGCCGGGGCCAGCGTGGTGCGGCCCGCGGCGGCGGTGCGCACGGCGGCGGCCAGCTCCTGGGGCGGGGCGTCCTTGAGGAGGTAGCCGGTGGCGCCGGCCTCGATGGCGGGGAGGGTGTCGGCGTCGGTGTCGTAGGTGGTGACGATCACCACCCGGGGCGCCGGCGGGCGGGCGGTGATCGCGGCGGTGGCCTCGGCCCCGTTCATCCCCCCTCCGAACTGGAGGTCCATGAGGACGACGTCGATGTCTCCCCCGGCGGCACGGGCGACGGCGGCCTCGGCGGTGGCGGCCTCGGCCACCACCTCGATGCCAGGTTCGGTCTCCAGTACGGCGCGCAGCCCCGCCCGTACCACGGGGTGGTCGTCGGCCAGGAGCAGGCGGATGGCGGGATCGGTCACGGGCGTGCCTCGGGTGAGGGATCGGGCACGGGATCGGGGTCGAGGCCGGACGGGAGTCCGAGGCCGGGTCCGGGCCCGGTGCCGCCGGGCCGGTCCAGGGGCAGCCGGGCGGTCAGGACGGTGCCGCGGCCGGGAGCGGAGGCGACGGTGAGCTCCCCGCCGAGGGCGTGTGCGCGGGCGCGCATGGCGGCCAGTCCGAACCCGCCGGTCTCCGGGTCGGGGGCGGGCAGGCGGGCGGGGTCGAAGCCGCGTCCGTCGTCGGCGATCTCCACGGTGACATGGTCGCCGAGGAGGCCGAGGGTGACCTCGGCGGTGGTGGCCCCGGCGTGGCGGACGGTGTTGGACAGCGCCGACTGGGCGATCCGCAGCAGCGCGACCTCGTGCGCGGTCGGCAGCGGCAGAAGGTCGCCGGTGACACGGAGACGTACGGCGATCCGGTGGTGGGCACCGGTGGTGGCGCACAGGCGTTCCAGGGCTCCGGCCAGGGTGGTGCCCTCCAGGGCGGGCGGGGCGAGGGCGGCGACGAAGCGGCGGGCCTCGGCGAGGTTGTCGACGGCGCTCCGGCGGGCCTGGTCGACATGGCGGGCGGCGGTCTCCGGCGCCCCGGGCAGGGCCCGCTCCGCGGCCCGCAGCAGCAGCTGGATGCTGGTCAGGCCCTGGGCGAGGGTGTCGTGGATCTCGCGGGCCAGGCGTTCGCGCTCGGCCAGCACACCGGCGGTGTGCTGGGCCGCGGCCAAATCGGCACGAGTGGCGGTGAGCTCCTCGATCAGGTGCCTGCGCCGCTCGCTCTCCCGGTACAGGGCCTGATACCCCCACGCCACCGCCACCGCCACGGCGGCGCCGAGGGACGGCCCGATCGCCATCGCCGCGCCGAAGGAGCCCTGGTGGGCTGCGTAGCCGCCGGTGGCGGCCGCCGCGGTGGCCGCCACGGCGACCAGGCCGGCGCGGCGGGGCAGCAGATGGAGCTGGAGGAAGTACAGCGGGAACGCCACCCACACCCCGTCCGCGGAGAGGGCCAGCAGCACCAGCCAGGCGGCGTCCACGGCGGCCAGCCACAGCGCGGCGGCCCGCCGCGAGCGGCCGACCCGGGGCAGCAGCGGGCCGGCCGCGTACACCAGGCCGCACACCACCGCCGCCGCGACGATCGCCGCGGCGTGCGGGCGGCCGTCGGCCACGGCCCGCCCGGCGGCGAGTGCGAGCAGCCCGACGACCAGCAGATGCAGGCACCAGGTCAGTGCCCGGGCGGTGGGGGTCGGGGCGGGGACGGCGGTGTTCACAGTCCTTCCATCCTAGGGAGGCGGCCCCCGGCCGGGCCTCTGTCGAAAGTTGGAACCGGCACACCGCCTTTCGGTCCGCCGATTGCCACCCTGGGCCGGATGCCGGCCCCGGGGGCGGCGGCCGAGGGTGGGGGCACACCGTTTTCCCTGGGTTTTCCCCTGGTGTCATCCGAAAGGGCCGGCCGCACCGTGTTCGTAGCGTGGAGAGACCTGAAGTTCGCCAAGGGGCGCTTCGCCCTGATGGGCGCCGTCATCGTGCTGATCACCCTGCTGGTCGGACTGCTGTCCGGCCTGACCGCCGGCCTGGGCCGGCAGAACGTCTCCGCGATCACCTCCCTGCCCGCCGACGCGATCGCCTTCGCGGCGCCGGACGAGGGCGGGGAGCTGTCGTACGCGGACTCCACCGTCACCGAGCGGCAGTGGCGGCGGTGGGCCCGGACGCCCGGCGTGAGCGGCGCCGAGCCGCTGGGCATCACCACCACGAAGGCGGCCACCGGCGAAAGGAGCACCGGGGTGTCCGTCTTCGGTGTCCGCTCCGGCTCCGCCCTCGCCCCCGGCGGCGACAGGCTCGGCAGCGGACTCGACGGCGACGCGGCGGTCCTGTCCGCCACCGCCGCGCACGATCTCGGCCTCGCGGTGGGCGACGCCTTCACCCTCGCCGGGCGGCGGGCGACCGTCGCCGCCGTGAGCGGTGACGCCTTCTTCAGCCACACCCCGGTGGTCTGGACCGGCCTCGGCCTCTGGCGGGAGATCACACCCCCCGCGGGCGGGGCCGACGGGCCGGCGGCCACCGTCATCGCCCTGAACACCACCTCCGCCGCCGACGTCGAGGCCGCCGACCGGGCGGCGGGAACGAGGACGGTCGCCCGGGACGACTCGCTGTCCGCGATCGGCTCCTACGCCTCCGAGAACGGCTCCCTGCAGCTGATGCGCGGCTTCCTGTTCGTGATCTCCGCCCTGGTCGTCGGCGCCTTCTTCACCGTGTGGACCATCCAGCGCAGCGGTGACATCGCCGTCCTGAAGGCTCTGGGCGCCTCGACCGCCACCCTGCTGGGGGACGCGCTCGGCCAGGCCCTCGTCCTGCTGGCCGGCGGCACCCTGATCGGCACCGGGGCGGCCGCGGCCGCCGGTTCCCTCCTCTCCGGCATGGACGTCCCCTTCCTCCTCACCCCCGCCACCGTCCTCGTCCCGGCCGCCGTGATGACCGCGCTCGGGGCGCTCGGGGCCGTCCTGTCCATCCGCCGCATCACCTCCGTCGATCCGCTGACCGCCCTGGGGAGCGCCCGATGAGCCTGCACCTGACCGACGTCACCCTGACCTACCCCGACGGTGACTCCCGCCTGACCGCCCTCGACGGGGTCACCCTGGAGGTGCCGGGGGGCAGCATCACCGCGGTCGTCGGCCCCTCGGGCTCGGGCAAGTCCAGCCTCCTGGCGGTCGCCGCCACCCTCATCGCCCCCGACCGCGGCACCGTCGCCGTCGACGGCACCACGACCACCGGCATGACCCGCGCCGACCTCGCCGGGCTCCGCCGCCAAAAGATCGGCATCGTCTTCCAGCAGCCCAACCTGCTGCCCTCCCTCACCGCCGCCGAACAGCTCCAGGTCATGGCACGGATCGACGGACGCCCCCCGGCCAAGGCCCGCGCCCGGGCCATGGAACTGCTCGACGCCGTCGGCCTGGCCGACCGGGCCGGCCGGCGCCCCCATCAGCTCTCCGGCGGCCAGCGCCAGCGCGTCAACATCGCCCGCGCCCTGATGAACGACCCCACCGTGCTCCTGGTCGACGAGCCCACCAGCGCCCTGGACCACGAACGCGGCGCCGCGGTCGTCGACCTGATCACCCGCCTCACCCACCGGCAGGCCGCCGCGACCGTCCTGGTCACCCACGACCGCGCCCACCTCACCGCGGTCGACCGGGTCGCCGAGATGCACGACGGCCGCCTGCGCCTGCCCTCCGCGGCCCGGTAGGCCGCACGTCCCCGCCCGCGCGGCACGGCGCGGGCGGGGACGTGCCGCGCCGGGGGCGATGACCCGGCGGGTCATCGCCCCCGGCGCGTCCGGGTGCCAGGATCGTCCGCGTACGGAAGGCCCGGCCGACCGGAAGGACACCATGACCGCCTACGCCATAGCCCATCTGCGGGAAGCGACCCCCCACCCGGAGATCGCCGAGTACATCGAGCGCATCCCCGCCACCTTCGAGCCCTACGGCGGCCGCTTCCTGGTGCACGGCACGCAGCACGAGGTGAAGGAGGGCGACTGGCCCGGGCACGTCGTGATGATCGGCTTCCCCGGGATCGCGGAGGCACGGGCCTGGTGGGACTCACCGGCCTACCGGGAGATCGCACCGCTGCGCTCCCGGCACATCGCCGGCGACATCATCCTGGTCGAGGGCGTTCCCGAAGGGTACGACCCGGCCGCCACCGCACAGGCGCTGCGGCAGGCCCTGTCCGCCGGATGAGCCGGGCGGGCCGGGCGGGCGGGCCGGGGTGGCCGGGAACCGGTCAGGATTCGAGAAGCGGAGTCACGGGACCGTGTCTAGCCTGATCACCATGGACATCACCATTCACACCGTCTTCCTCCCGCACGACGACCCGGACGCGTCCCTGGCCTTCTACCGCGACACCCTCGGCTTCGAGGTCCGCACCGACGTCGGAGAGGGCAGGATGCGCTGGATCACCGTCGGCCCCGTCGGCCAGACCGGCACCTCCATCCTCCTGGCGCCGCCGGCCGCCGACCCCGGGATCACCGAGGACGAGCGCCGCACCATCACCGAGATGATGGCCAAGGGCACCTACGGCTGGATCCAGCTGGCCACACCGGACCTCGACGGCACCTTCGAGAAGGTGCGGGCCGAGGGAGCCGAGATCGTGCAGGAGCCGGTCGAGCAGCCGTACGGCGTCCGCGACTGCGCCTTCCGCGACCCCGCGGGCAACCTGGTCCGCGTCCAGGAACTGCGCTGAGCCGCCAGGCCGCCGACGGGAACCGACGGGAAGGAGTTCCGCCATGTGCCGCCCTGACTGGAGACGCGCGCTCGTCCAGGCGCAGCGCCTGAGCGAGTTCACGCGGCTGCGCCGCGTCCGCGACAGGATCGACCGGGAGCACGCGCGGCCGCTGGACGTCGAGGCGCTCGCCCGCGACGCGGGTGTGTCCGTCGCACACCTCGGCCGCTGGTTCCGGCTGGCCTACGGCAGATCACCGCATGCGTACCTGACGGCACGCCGGACCGAGCGGGCCGAGGCGCTGCTGCGGCACAACGGAAACGGTGCCGGTATGGGCCGGGATCGTGGGATGGTGGACATTTGACATCCTCCCCGTCCTACAGGATGGGGATTCCTGGCTCACGTTGGCTGGGGACCAGCGGTCCGCCGGCTCTTACACGATCAACACCAGCCGGGTTGAGACCAGCCCGGATGAGCATCACACGGGCGGAGTTCTTGTCCCGTGGGGAAGCGGCTCCGCACGCGGTGCAGGTGTAGGTGCAGGTGTAGGTACGTTCTGACAGGGGAAGTGCGTGCTTGGTTCTCGCTCCGCACGACGCGCAGTCCATGGTGGTGTGCGCGGGGTGCACGAGACGGATGTCCCGTGCGTGCTTGCGGCCCATCTCGATCAGGGCCGTCTTCGTGGCGCCGATCGCCGCATCAGCGGCTTTACGCGCCATGGTGGTCCTGGCAAGGAACTTCGGCCGGAAGTCCTCCACCGCGATCGCGTCATGATCGCGGACGACGTGCTTGGCCCACTTGCGGGCGCTGTCGGCCCGCTGCCGCGCAACCTTCTTGTGCGCCTTCACGCGC
This sequence comes from Streptomyces mangrovi, assembly GCF_900114215.1. Lineage (GTDB taxonomy): Bacteria > Actinomycetota > Actinomycetes > Streptomycetales > Streptomycetaceae > Streptomyces > Streptomyces barkulensis. The sequence goes on from NZ_FOSG01000021.1 coordinate 81,589, forward strand.
AGCTTCTTCACAGCCTGGTAGCCCTTGGAGGCGGGCCGGCCCTTCTTCGGCTTGCGGCGAGCCATCATCCGGTCATACCGGGTCAGCTTCGCCTGCGCCTTCTTCCCGTGCCGGGCGTGCGGCAGGTCGTGCGCGTCGCTCGTGGTGGTGGCGATCTCCTTCACGCCCCAGTCCACGCCGATCACACACCCGGTCTCCGGCAGCGGTTCGACCCGGGCCAGGACAACGAACGACGCGTACCAGTGCCCGAGGCTGTCGCGGTGGACGCGCACCGAGGACGGCGCGGACGGCAGATCCCTGGACCACACCACGGTCAGGACGATGCCGCCCGCGAGGTGCAGGCGGCCGTCCTTCAGCCGGAAGCCGCGGGTGGTGTAGTTCAGCGTCGGCGGCGCCTCACGCTTCTTCTTCGGCTTCGGCATGCCGGCCCGACGGTGCATCGGAAGCCGGTCCTTGATGTCCTTGACGGCCTTGGCGCGGGAGGTGGCGAAGTCGCGGATGGTCTGCTGCTGCGGCACCGAGGCGCCCTCACGCAGCCACGGCAGCCTGGCGCGGGCCTCGGTCAGCATCCTGTCGAGCCGGGCCGGGCCGCACATCAGCCTGTCGTCGGGATGCGCACGGTTGTGGGCGTGGATCTGCCGGGACTTGGCGACGCATTCGTTCCAGATCCAGCGGCAGCGGTCCCACTCGGCCATCAGGCCCGTGCGGGCGGTGGACGACACGCGCAGCCGGTAGGTGTACCGGGCACGCCCGGCGTCCTCCGGAATCCTCTGTCGCGTCGCCATGGTGTCACCGTACCACCGATGCAACGCTCGGAATCCACTACTCTGAAGTCATGGATGAAGAGAAGCGCATCACGCTCCGCTTGCCCGCCGACCTGCACGCCTGGCTGGCCGCACAGGCCAGATCCGCCCGCAGGTCCCTCAACTCCGAGATCGTCTACCGGCTGGAGGTCGAGCGCGACAACACCGTGGCGGACACCGAATCGCCCTGAAGGCCGGGGCGTCCTCGGAGGAACCTGGTGACGCTGGAGGATCTCGTCCGGCTGCGCCGGGCACGTGACCTGATGGACCGCGACTACGCGGAGCCGCTCGACGTCCCCGCCCTGGCACGCGTCGCCCTCATGTCACCGGGGCATTTCTCCCGCAGCTTCCGCGCCGCCTTCGGGGAGACTCCGTACAGCTATCTGATGACACGCCGGATCGAGCGGGCCAAGGCGCTGCTGCGGCGCGGCGACCTGTCGGTGACGGAGGTCTGCTTCGCGGTCGGCTGCACATCGCTGGGGTCGTTCAGCTCACGGTTCACCGAGCTGGTCGGCGAGAGCCCGAGCGCGTACCGGGCCCGCCGGCACGACGAGGGCGCCGCCGTCCCGGCCTGCATCGCGAAGGTCCACACACGGCCGGTCAGGAACAAAGAAGCGAAACCCGCTCCCCCTCCGTAGCGTGAGACCCATGGACATCAAACTGTCACAGTGCTTCGTCGCCGTCGACGACCACGGCGGGGCGCTCGCCTTCCACCCGGATGTCCTCGGCCCGGAGGTGCGCGACTGCGCCTTCCGCGACCCCGCGGGCAACATGCTGCGCTTCGTCCAGGCCCGCGCGCGGTGAGCTCCGGCCCCGCACCGGCGGACGAGGGAACACACACGACACTCGGATCCGGCCGGAACGAGCCGGCCGGCAGATGGGGGACACCATGAGCACCACCGCGAGGACTGACACGCGGACGCCCGAGCCGCACGCCGCCGACAGCCACGACCTGATCCGCGTACACGGCGCGCGCGTGAACAACCTCAAGGACGTCAGCATCGAGATCCCCAAGCGCCGGCTGACGGTGTTCACCGGGGTCTCCGGCTCGGGCAAGAGTTCACTGGTGTTCGACACGATCGCCGCCGAGTCGCAGCGGCTGATCAACGAGACCTACAGCGCCTTCGTCCAGGGCTTCATGCCCACGCCGAACCGGCCCGAGGCCGACGTGCTCGAAGGGCTGACGACCGCGATCATCGTCGACCAGCAGCGGATGGGCGCCGACCCCCGCTCCACCGTCGGCACCGCCACCGACGCCAACGCGATGCTGCGCATTCTCTTCAGCCGGCTCGGCAAACCGCACATCGGCCCGCCCGCCGCGTTCTCCTTCAACGTCGCCTCGGTCTCGGCCAGCGGCGGCGTCAAGGTCGACCGCGGCGCCGACAGGACCAGGACCGAGAAGGTGACCTTCAGCCGCACCGGCGGCATGTGCACCCACTGCGAGGGCCGGGGCGCGGTCTCCGACATCGACCTCGCCCAGCTCTACGACGACTCCAAGTCGCTCTCCGAGGGCCCGTTCACCATCCCCACCTACACCGGGGACGGCTGGGTGGTGCGGATCATCACCGAGTCGGGCTTCTTCGACCCGGACAAGCCGATCCGCGAGTACACCAAGAAGGAGCGGTACGACTTCCTGTACCGCGAGCCGACCAAGGTGAAGATCAACGGAGTCAACCTGACCTACGAGGGGCTGATCCCGAAGATCCGGAAGTCGTTCCTCTCCAAGGACCGGGAATCGATGCAGCCGCACATCCGGGCCTTCGTGGACCGGGCGGTCACCTTCACCGAGTGCCCCGAGTGCGACGGCACCCGGCTCAGCGAGCGGGCCCGGTCGTCGAAGATCGGGGGGATCTCCATCGCCGACGCCTGCGCGATGGAGATCCGCGATCTGGCCGAGTGGGTCCGCGGCCTCGACGAGGTCTCGGTGGCGCCGCTGCTCACCGCGCTGGGGCAGTCCCTCGACTCGTTCGTGGAGATCGGGCTGGGCTACCTCTCGCTCGACCGGCCGACGGGCACGCTGTCGGGCGGCGAGGCGCAGCGGGTGAAGATGGTCCGCCACCTCGGCTCCTCCCTCACCGACGTCACCTACGTCTTCGACGAGCCCACCATCGGCCTCCACCCGCACGACATCCAGCGGATGAACGACCTGCTGCTGCGTCTGCGGGACAAGGGCAACACCGTTCTCGTCGTCGAGCACAAGCCCGAGGTCGTCGCCATCGCCGACCATGTCGTCGACCTCGGCCCCGGCGCGGGGACGGCGGGCGGCACCGTCTGCTTCGAGGGCACCGTCGAGGGGCTGCGGGCCGCGAGCACCCTCACCGGCCGCCACCTCGACGACCGGGCCTCCCTCAGGAAGACGGTGCGCGAGCCCGCCGGCACTCTGGAGATCCGCGGCGCGACGACGCACAACCTGCGAAACGTCGACGTCGACATCCCGCTCGGAGTGCTCTGCGTGGTCACCGGCGTGGCGGGCTCCGGCAAGAGTTCGCTGGTGCACGGGTCGCTGCTGCGCCGGTCGGAGGCCGAGGGCACCGGCGTGGTCTGTGTCGACCAGACGCCCATCCGCGGCTCCAGGCGGAGCAACCCGGCCACCTACACCGGGCTGCTCGACCCGATCCGCAAGGCGTTCGCCAAGGCATGCGGGGTGAAACCGGCACTGTTCAGCGCCAACTCCTCGGGCGCCTGCCCCACCTGCAACGGTGCCGGCGTCGTCTACACCGACCTGGCGATGATGGCCGGTGTCGCCACCGTCTGCGAGGAGTGCGGGGGGAAGCGGTTCCAGGCGTCGGTGCTGGAACACCGCCTCGGCGGGCGCGACATCAGCGAGGTGCTCGCGATGCCGGTGACCGAGGCCGAGGAGTTCTTCGGCGCCGGCGAGGCCCGCACCCCGGCCGCGCACCGGATCCTCGGCCGGCTCGCCGACGTCGGACTCGGCTATCTCACCCTCGGCCAGCCGCTCACCACGCTGTCCGGCGGCGAGCGGCAGCGGCTCAAGCTGGCCACGCGCATGGGCGAGAAGAGCGGCGTCTACATCCTCGACGAACCGACCACCGGTCTCCACCTCGCCGACGTCGAGCAACTGCTCGCCCTGCTCGACCGGCTGGTGGACTCCGGCAGGACGGTCATCGTCGTCGAGCACCACCAGGCGGTCATGGCACACGCCGACTGGATCATCGACCTCGGCCCCGGCGCCGGGCACGACGGTGGCCGGATCGTCTTCGAGGGCACGCCCGCCGACCTCGTGGCCTCCCGCTCCACCCTCACCGGCGAGCATCTCGCGGCCTACGTCGGCGCCTGAGGCGAGGCTCTTCCCGGAGCGCCCCGGAGCCGGGGAGCCGGGGAGCCGCCCCTCCTGTCGGCACGGCCCGCCGCCACCGCGGCGGGCCGTGCCGACAGGAGGGTGACCACGGTGACACTCGATGGCACCCACTGGCGCCATGTGGCACCAAATGGCATCACAGGGTGCCACCGCACACCCTCAAGACGCCGCAGACTCGCATGGCGTCGCGACCGCGCGAACCATCGATCCAATGTTCCCGCAGTTCAGGGCGGCCCTTCCTGAACTTCTCCCACCCGGGGCGCCATTCGGGCTTGCGCATGGCACCACATGGTGCCACTATGGCGCTATGGACCTCACCCCGTATGTCGACACCCTCCGCCGCGAACTCGCGGTGGCCGCCGAGGCCGGCGGTGGCGAAGCCCGTGAGTTGGCCGAGAGGCTCACCACCCCTCTGGAGTCGGCGGCCCGGCTGACCATGCTCAACGTGCTCTCCGCCGCGATGGACGAGATCACCCGCGACCTCGCTCCCGGCTCGGTCGACGTACGGCTGCGCGGACTCGACCCCGAGTTCGTGGTGACACCGCCCGCCGACGGCACCCCCACGGAATCCTCCGCGCCCGTCGAACCGCTCGCGCCCCCGGCCCCGGCCCCGGCCGATGGCGAGGAGGGCGGTACCGCCCGCGTCAACCTGCGCCTGCCGGCCCATCTCAAGGCCCGGGCCGAGGAGGCCGCGAGCCGCGAGGGCCTGTCGGTCAACGCCTGGCTGGTGCGCGCCGTGTCGGCCGCGGTCGACGGCGGCCACCGTCCCCGCCCGGTGGAGAGGACCCAGACCATCGGGCAGAGCTACACGGGCTGGGTGCGCTAACCCCCGCCCGGCCCGCACCACTTCACCCACACCACGTCCCACCAGCGGGGACGCCCCAAGACCCAGGAGGACGGGACAGCCATGCCTTCTTTCGACACCCCCGAACCGATCTCGGCCACGGCGCACGTGGAGGCCGGTTCCATCCGGTTCACCGCGGGAGACCGCCTCGACACCGTCGTCGAGGTGCGCCCCCGCGACCCGAAGCGGGAGCAGGACGTACGGGCGGCCGACCAGACCGAGGTCACGTACTCGGGCGGTGCCCTGACCGTCAGGACCCCCAGGCGGCGCCACCTCGTCGGGCGCACCGGCATCGTCGACGTGACGGTCGAACTGCCCGCGGACTCGCACGTCGACATGACCGGCGCCTGGGCCCAGGTGCTCGGTGAGGGCCGGCTCGGCGAGGTCCGGGTGAAGACCTCGTCCGGTGACGTCCGCCTCGACGCGACCGGGCCGCTGAAGCTGACGGCCTCCCACGGCTCGATCACCGTCGACCGGGTCGAGGGCCCGGCCGAGATCACCACCAGCTCCGGCAGCCTGCGTGTCGGCGCCGTCCGCGGTCCCGCCGTCCTGAAGAACTCGCACGGCACCACGACCGTCGGCGCCGCGGCGGACGAGCTGCGGGTGAGCGGCGCCAACGGCGACATCGACATCACGCGCGCCGAGGGCCCGGTCGTCGCCACCACCGCCCACGGCACCCTGCGCGTCGCGGAAGTCGCTCGCGGGGCGGTCCAGTTGGAGACCTCCTACGGAGCCATCGAGGTCGGCGTCCGCGAGGGGACGGCCGCCTGGCTCGACGTCAGCTCCGGTCGTGGGCAGGTGCGCAACACGCTCGCCGCCTCCGAGGCCCCGGAGAAGACCGAGGACACCGTCGAGGTACGCGCCCGGACCCGCTACGGCAACATCGACATCCGCCGCGCCCGGGCCTGAACACCGGCCCCGCGGGCCGACCCGCTCCCCCACCGCTTCACCACTTCACCACTTCACCACTTCACCGTTTCGGCCTCCGAAAGGGAGACTCCATGCCTTCACCTGTCATGCCCACATCCAAACGGAGCGGCGGACCTCAGCGGCCCGCCGCCGTCTCCGCCGCCGGACTGCGCAAGTCCTACGGCGACAAGACCGTCCTCGACGGCATCGATCTGCACATCCCGGCCGGGTCCGTGTTCGCGCTGCTCGGGCCCAACGGCGCCGGCAAGACCACCACCGTCAAGATCCTCTCCACCCTCGTCGGCGCCGACGACGGCCGGGCCCGGGTCGCGGGCCACGACATCGCCACGTCACCGCAGGCCGTGCGCGCCGCGATCGGCGTCACCGGGCAGTTCTCCGCCGTCGACGGCCTGATCACCGGCGAGGAGAACATGCTCCTCATGGCCGACCTGCACCACCTGTCCAGGCGCGAGGGGCGGCGGGTCACCGCCGAACTGCTGGAACGCTTCGGCCTCGCCGACGCCGCCGGGAAGCCGGCCTCCACCTACTCCGGCGGTATGAAGCGGCGCCTCGACATCGCCATGACACTCGTCGGCGGTCCGCGCGTCATCTTCCTCGACGAGCCGACGACCGGCCTCGACCCGCGCGCCCGCCACAACATGTGGGCAGTCGTCCGTGAACTCGTCACGGGCGGCACCACGGTCCTCCTCACCACCCAGTACCTGGAGGAGGCCGACGAGCTCGCCGACCGCATCGCCGTGCTCACCGACGGCCGGATCGCCGCCGAGGGCACCCCGGAAGAGCTGAAGCGGCTGGTTCCCGGCGGCCATGTCCGCCTCCGTTTCACCGACCCGGCCGCCTACCGGTCCGCCGCCGGCGCCCTGCGCGGGGCCGCCCGCGACGACGCGGCCCTCACGCTGTCCATCCCCGGCGACGGCAGTCAGCGCGAGCTGCGCTCCGTCCTCGACCGGCTGGACTCCGCCGGTGTCGAGGCGGACGAGCTGACCGTGCGCACCCCCGACCTCGACGACGTGTTCTTCGCCCTGACCGGCGGCACCGACCAGCCCTTTGAGGAGACCTCCCGATGAGTTCCCTGTCCCTCGCCGTCCGCGACTCCTCCACGATGGTGCGCCGCAATCTGCTGCATGTGCGGCGCTACCCGTCCCTGACGCTGAACCTCCTGCTCACGCCGATCGTCCTGCTGCTGCTGTTCGTCTACGTCTTCGGCGAGGTGATGAGCGCGGGCATCGGCGGCGCCGACCGCTCCGCGTACCTCGCCTACCTCCTGCCGGGCCTGCTGCTGATGACCATCGGCAGCACCGTGGTGGGCACCGCGGTGTCGGTGTCCATGGACATGACCGAGGGCATCATCGCCCGTTTCCGCACGATGGCGATCCACCGCGGCTCCGTGCTCATCGGGCACGTCATCGGCAGCGTGCTGCAGTCGGTCGCCAGTGTGGTCCTCGTCGGCACCGTCGCCGTGGCCATCGGCTTCCGGTCCGCGAACGCGACCGCCCTGGAGTGGCTGGCAGCGTTCGGGCTGGTGGCGCTGGTCGCCCTGGCACTCACCTGGATCGCCGTCGGAATGGGCATGGTCAGTCCGAACGCCGAGGCGGCGAGCAACAACGCGCTGCCGCTGATCGTCCTGCCACTGATCTCCAGCGCCTTCGTCCCCCTCGACGCGATGCCGGGCTGGTTCCGGCCGATCGCCGAGTACCAGCCCTTCACGCCGGCCATCGAGACCCTGCGCGGCCTGCTGCTCGGCACCGAGATCGGCCACAACGGGCCGCTCGCGGTGGCCTGGTGCCTGGTCCTGGCCGCACTCGGCCACCTCTGGTCCAAGTCGCTGTTCGACCGCGACCCGGGGTAACGGGAACGACCGCGCGGCCCGTCTCCCGCGGCCCGTCCCGCCCGGGGGCGGTGTGCGCCGACGCCGTGTCGGCGCACACCGCCCCCGGGCGCGACCGGTGATTCGGCCGATGGGCCCCGGCCCCGCACCGGCCATCCTCTTCGGGGACGGGCGGGCACACAGCCCCGCCCGGGAAAAGGAGCCGGACGCGTATGAGCACATGGCGCAGAACGTCGCGGATCTTACTGGCCGCCCTGGTCACCGCCACCCTGGTCACGGGAGCGGCCGAGGCCGCCCCGCGATCCGCCCCGGCGGCGGAGGCGGCACCCGGGCCGGCGGTCGGCACACCGGTCGGTACGCCGGTCGTGCAGGGGCCCGTCGCCGGGACGGTTCCCGGCGACCCGTCGGCCCCGGAGGTGGAGGACACCCATCCGTGGCTGTCCACCTCCACCGACCTGGCCGCCGCCGGATACGTGGAGGAGGAGTTCTACCTGTCCGGCGAGGCCGACGGCTACAGCACCACCGGCGAACTCCTCGCCTCCGGTGTGCCGTACACCACCCGCGTCATCGTCCGCCGTCCCGCCGACCCCGGGGGCTTCAACGGCACCGTCCTGACCGAGTGGCAGAACGTCTCGGCCGGGTACGACCTGGACGCCCTGTGGTCCCCCGAGCAGATCGTCCGCGGGGGCTACGCCTGGGTCGGCGTCTCCGCCCAGCGGGTCGGCGTGGACCAGCTGCGCGACTGGAGCCCCGCCCGCTACGGGAATCTCGACGTCACCGGCCGGGGCCGCTTCACCGCCGACGAACTCTCCTACGACGTGTTCGCGCAGGCCGCCCGGGCCCTGCGGACCCGCGAGGGCGCCGCCCCCCTCGGCCCGCTCCGGGCCGAGACGGTGCTGGCCGTCGGTGCGTCGCAGTCCGCCGCGCGGATGACGGTCTACTACGACCGCGTCCTGCCCCAGGTGGAGCCCGTCTTCGACGGCTACGCCCATGTCGTCGGTCCCGCGCCGTCCCGGAAGGGCGCCGAACCGGTGTTCCACGTGCTGTCGGAGACCGATGTGCGCACCCCCGAGCGACGCGCCGACGACGACCGCTACCGGCGCTGGGAGGTCGCCGGCACCGCGCACTCCGGCTGGCACGGGCAGGAGTACCGCAAGTCCCTCCTCGACCGCGACCTCGGCTCCGCACCTGCCTACAGATGCGACCGGCCGCCCTTCAGCAGGGTCCCGCTGCAGCATGTGATCGCCGCCGCCTACGGCCATCTGGTGCGCTGGGCCGAGCACGGAGTCCGCCCGCCGTCCGCGCCGCCGCTGGAGTTCGCGCCCGACGGCAGCAAGGCCCGCGACGAGCTCGGTCTGGCGCGCGGCGGCATCAGGCTCTCCCAGGTCGGGGTGCCGACCGCGCTCAACACCGGCGACAACTCCGGGGAGACCTTCTGTCTCCTGTTCGGCACCCACATCCCGTTCGACGAGGGCCGTCTTGACCGGCTCTACCCCTCGCACACCGGCTACGTCCTGGCCGTCCGCCGCGCCGACACCCGCAACGTCCTGTCCGGCTACCTGCTCCCCGGTGACGCGCTGCGCAACTTCCGGGAGGCGGTCGACTCCGACATCGGAAAGCGCTGACCGCCGGTCACCACCTGTCCGCCGGGGCGCACTCCCCCGCCGGGCGGGCCAGCGCGTCGACGGCGGCGGAGAACAGCCACGGCAGCCGCTGCGCCGCGGGGACCAGCGCCGCCCGGGCGGGAGACGGCCCGGTCGCCGCGAGCAGGGCGCGGGTCAGCAGGCGGTAGCGCCGGGTGAGCCGCCGCCAGTCCCGCTCATAGGCTCTCGGATCGCCTCCGGTGACCGCGCGTACCGCCGCCGGCGCCTGTGCCAGCGCCAGCGCGACGCCCTCACCGGTCAGCGCGTCGACGTAGCCGGCCGCGTCGCCGACGAGCAGCACCCGTCCGGCGGTGCGCGCTCTCGCGCTGCGGCGCAGCGGTCCGGCCCCGCGCACCGGTCCGGCCGGCCGGGCCCCGAACAGCCGCTCGCGCAGGCCGGGGAAGGCGGCGAGGTGGTCGTCGTAGGATCCGCGGCCGGCGGTGAGCACCGCCACGCCCACCAGGCCGTCGGCCACCGGGGTCACATAGGCCTCCGCGCCGCGGGCCCAGTGCACCTCGACATGGTCGCTCCAGGGGGCCAGTTCGAAGTGGCGCCGCAGTCCGTACCGCGGGCGCGCCCGGTGCGGCCGGTCCAGGCCCAGTGCCCGGCGGATCGGCGAGTGCAGGCCGTCGGCCGCCACCAGGTGGGCGGCCCTCAGGCCGCCGGCCACCACGCCCCGCCCGTCCTGCTCGACGCCGCGCACGGTGCGGTGCTCGATCCGCACGCCCGCGGCCAGCGCCGCCTCGCGCAGCGCCGCGTGCAGCACGGTGCGGCGCACCCCGCGGCCCGGTCCCGCCCGGAAGGCGGCGGCGGCCCGGCGGGGTCCGGCGACGTACCGGACACCCCGCAGTTCGTGCCCGGCCGGATGCACGCCGAGCGCGGCCAGGGCGGCGACGGCTCCCGGCATCAGCCCTTCGCCGCACGCCTTGTCGACGGTACCGGCGCGCTGTTCGAGGACGGTGACCCCGAGTCCCGCCCGGGCCGCGTGCAGGGCCGTGGCGAGCCCCGCCGGGCCGCCGCCGACGACGAGCAGGTCCACGGCGGTCCTCCCGGACATCTCAGGCCAGTCGTGCCAGCGCGGCGTCCTCGGTGCGGACGCGGGCGGCCAGCAGGAGGGCGTTCAGTACGGTGAAGGCGGCCGCCGTGATCCAGGCCGAGTGGACCAGCGGCAGGGCGAGCCCCTCGACGACGACGGCGAGGTAGTTCGGGTGCGGCAGGCGGCGGTAGGGGCCGCCGGTCACCCGCGCGGCGCCGGGCACGACGATCACCCGGGTGTTCCACTGCCGCCCCAGGGTGGCGATGCACCACCAGCGCAGCGCCTGCGAGGCCGCGACGAGGACGAGCATGGCCCAGGCCAGCACCGGTACGGCGTCCGGTCCGCGCGTCCACACCTCCACGAGCGCGCCGGCGAGCAGGCCCGTGTGCAGCGCCACCATGAGCGGGTAGTGCCCCCGCCCGAGTTCCACACCGCCGCGCGCGAAGCTCCAGGCGGCGTTGCGGCGGGACACGGCCAGTTCCGCGATCCGCTCCAGGCCGACGGCCACGACCAGGGCGGTGAACAGCAGCTCACTGCTCATCGCGCACCGCCCGGGGCGCGCAGGAGGACGAGTTCGGAGCAGAAGCCCGGTCCCATGGCGAGCATCAGCCCGTAGGAGCCGGGCCGGGGCGGGCGGTCGGCGAGCGTGTCCGCCATGACGTGCAGCACCGAGGCGGAGGACAGGTTGCCGATCCGGCGCAGCGAGTCCCAGGTCACGCCCAGGGCGTCCCGCCCGACCCCGAGCGCGTCCTGCAGCGCGTGGAGCACCTTGGGGCCGCCGGGGTGCGCCACGTACCAGCCGAGGTCGCCGGCGGTCAGCCGGTGGTCGGCGAGGAAGTCGCGGACGTCGCCGCCGACGTACCGGCGCACCAGGTCGGGGACCGAGGTGTCGAGCACGATCCTGAAGCCGCCGGGTCCGACGTCCCAGCCCATCGCGCGCTCCGAGTCGGGGTAGAGGCGGCTGCGCGAGGCCAGTACCAGGGGCTGGGCGGGGTTCTCGGAGTGCGCGAGCGGATGCTCGGGACCGACGGCGACCACCGCCGCGGCGCCGTCGCCGAACAGGCCGCCGGCCACGAGGTTGGCGACCGAGGCGTCGTCGCGCTGGAGGGTGAGCGAGCACAACTCGACCGACATCAGCACCGCGACCCCGTCCGGCCGGCCGCGCAGCAGGTCGTGCAGCCGGGCGAGGCCGGCCGCGCCGGCGACGCAGCCGAGGCCGACCAGCGGCAGGCGCACCACGTCGGGGCGCAGCCCGATCTCCGCCGCGACGCGGGCCTCCAGTGAGGGGACGGCCAGGCCGGTCACCGTGCACGACACGATGTAGTCGACGTCGGCGGGGGCGAGGCCGGCGTCCTTGAGCGCTTCGACGACCGCGCGGCCGCCGAGTTCGGTGCCGGCCCGGATGAAGGCGTCGTTCGCCCGGCCGAAGTCCTCCAGCCGGGCGTACTCCTGGAGCGGGAGCGCGGTGTGCCGGGTCTCGACGCACACGTTGCGGTGCAGTCGTTCGACGAGGCCGCGGTCGACGGCGCCGGCGGTCGGCATGGCGGTGATGAACTCGGTGATCTCCTCCTGCCGGTGGCGGTGCTCGGGCAGGGTGCCGCGAACGCTGAGGACGCGCGTGCTCATGCTGGCTCCCGGATTGGGCCGGTCGGGCGGGCGGATGCGGCGAGCGCCCGGCCGAGGCCGAACGCCAGAGCGGGGGTGAGGCGGCCCCGGGCCAGACCGAGTTCGACGAGGTCGTCGAAGACGCGCTGGTCGGCCGCGGAGGCGCGCAGGGCGGCCTCGACGGTGCGGCGGCCGCGGGCGAGCCGGGCCGCCAGGGCGGTGTGGCGCAGGTGGGGCAGCAGGATCCGGCGCGTGGCGCGGGCGTACCGCTCCCCCGCCCGTTCGGGTCTTCGGTCGCGGCAGGCCGCGGCCGCCGCGCGGCCCGCCGCGATGCCGGTGGCCACCGCGTAGTAGATGCCCTCGCCGGTCAGCGGGTTCACCAGTCCGGCGGCGTCGCCCGCGAGCAGCACCCGTCCGGCCGGAGGACGCCAGCGCGCCGTCGAGAGCGGCAGATGGTGCCCGACCCACTGCCGCCCGCCCTCTGCCGCGCCGGGCAGCAGCGCGTCGAGCCGTTCGAGCAGCCGGGCGCGGGCCGGCGCCGTACGGCCGGGGTGGAGGGTTTCGCCGTACCCGACGTTCGCCAGGCCGTCGCCGCGGTCGAAGGACCAGGCGTACGACGGCTGGTGCCGGGTGCCGAACTCGATCACCTGCGCGCCGCGCCGCCCGGGCGGGACCGGGGCGTAACCGCGCAGCGCCAGGGCCACCGGGCCGCCGGGCAGGCCGAGCGCGCGGCGGACGGCCGAGTGGGCGCCGTCGGCGCCGACGACGGCCGCGGCGCGGATCCGCCCGTCCAGGACCACCGCTTCGGTGTGCTGCCGCAGGTCGCGGACCCGGTGCCGCAGGAGGTGGGCGCCGGCGGCGACCGCGGCGTCGGCCAGCCGGGCGTCGAGGATCCGGCGCGGCACCACCCATGCCGGTCGGGCCATCGGCCGCTCGGCGGTCAGGCCGCCGCGGCCCAGACGGAGCCGGCCGACCGGGACCCGGTCGTCGAGGAGGCCGGTGACGCCGACCTGGGCGAGGAGGTCGAGTACGTGCGGGGCCACCGCGTCCCCGCAGGCCTTGTCCCGGGGGAAGTCCGCCCGGTCCACCAGGGCGACGCGCAGGCCGGGATCGGTGTGCAGCGCGCCCAGGGCGGCGGCGGCGCCGGCCGGGCCGGCGCCGACCACCACGAGGTCCCAGTGCGTGGATCGCGTGGATGCCCGCCTCATCGGCCGGCCGCCACGAGCAGTGCCACGTCGAGCAGGGCGACGGCCACCGCGGCCCGGAAGGGGGTACGGCCGTGTGCGGCCAGGGTGAGCACCGTGAGGACGGCCACCGGCAGGAGGGCGGCCAGTGCCCAGGCCGGAGGGCTCCCGGCGGGGCCGAGCACGGCGAGCAGCGAGGCGGCGGCCAGCAGAGCGGCGGCCAGGGCGCGCGAGGGGCGTTCGCCGATCCGGTGCGGCAGGCCGCGCACTCCGACGCGTTCGTCGTCGGCGAGGTCGGGCAGGGTGTTGAGCAGGTGCGCCCCGACTCCGAGCGCGGCGCCGGCGCCGGTGGCCCACGGCGCGGCCCAGGCCTGGGCGGGCCCGGCGAGGGTGATCACCGAGGGCAGTGCCCCGAAGGCGCAGGCGTACGGCGCCCAGGACCAGCGGGTCGCCTTCAGGCCGAGGTTGTAGGCGTGGCCCGCGCCGGTGACGAGGACGATGTTGACCAGCGCGGCGCGCGGGCCGGCGAGCGCGGACAGCACGAGGCAGGCGAGTGCGGCCACGGCCAGGGCGCGCACCACCGCGCCCGCCGGGAGGTCCTCGGCGGCCAGTGGTTTGTCGGCACGTCCGGCGGCGCGGTCGCGGGCCAGATCGCGCAGGTCGTTTCCCCAGCCGATGGTGAGCTGGCCGGCGAGCACCGCGGCGGTGACGGCTGCGGCCTCCGGCAGGCGCAGCCCGCCGCGGAGCGCGAGCAGGCCCGCGACGGCGGTGACCGCCAGGGCCGGACCGCCGTGGGCGGCGGTGAGCAGCGCGAGCGCGGTCGATGGTCCGGGGCGCGCCCGGACCTCTCCGGCGGTCACGGGCACCGCCGTACCGCGACGCGGTTCCCGGCGGGCCTCTCGCGCGGCGGGCCGGGCACGGCGGGTGGGCGCCGGGACCGACCGGCGCCGCCGTACGCGCTCTCGGCGCGCGGGCGGCCTTCGACGGCGGGGCCGTTACTCCCGGTCACCCTGTTGATCACGGTGCGCATGCGGGATCGGTGCCCCCGCCGCCGCCCGCTCACACGGGGCCCTCCGGCATCCGGCGGACACCGGCGGCACCCGGATGGCGTGTCACGAACCGGCCGCCGGGCCTTCGTCCGGGACCGGAGGGCGGCCTTCCCCTGGACCGGACGGCGGCAGCGGAGCGGAGCCGGCGCTCGGGCGGACGCGGACACGGATGGCCGTACCGGCGAGGGCTTACGGGGACCGCCCGGGTCCCGCCTCCGCGGCCAGAGTGCGTTCGATGCCTCGCCGTACGAAGGCGCGGGCCCGCACCGCCCGGCGGACACGCCGCAGGGGGCCGGTCGGTCCGGGGTCGGCGTACCGGCGCTCGCGGATGTCGCGGACCACGTCCGCGGGCGCGCCGAGCGCCGGCAGCTCCGCCAGGGCCTCGCCCTTGGTGATCAGCCGTCCGTCGCGGAGCGTGACGGTGGCGCGGGCCAGGACCAGCAGGCCCAGATCCACCCATACGTCCCGGAGCCAGAGCCACGGTCTGGCCGTGGCCGGGAACCAGAACTCCGCCAGGTCACGCCGGATGAACTCCTCCAGCCGGCCCAGGGCGAGCGGCGGGAGCGGTTCCGCCGGCGGCAGGCCGTGGAGGGTGAGTCCGCCGTCGAGCGGCTCCCGCCGGGTGACCGGTGTGACCGGGCGCTCCAGAAGCATGCCGTGCGCCCAGGTGACATGGGCCGCCCCGGCCTCGGAGAGCGCCGCCTCGACCATGTAGGAGCAGTGCAGCTCGGCCGCTGCCGGTTCCTCCTCCGTAAGCCTCCGGTGGAGGTCGGTCAGCCGTTCCCCGTGCTCGCGGTCCAGGGGCTCTTCGACCACCGCGATGAGATCGAGGTCGCTGCGCCCCGGCCGGAAGTCGCCCATCGCGAGTGAACCGTGTGCCCAGACGGCCACCGGCACCACCGACCGTGCCGCGGAGACGAACCGCCGGAGCACGAGATCCGTTTCGGTCGCTGCCACCGGAATCCTCCGAAAGGGGCCTCGCGCCGGGCCCGGGCAGTGGGTCGGGGCGTACGCGGACCCTGTGGGCACCCTGACCGACGCTACCGCGTCCGCTGCCGGGCGAGCGCCCGTCCGACGGCGTGCGCGCCGTCGGGGAAGGCGCCGGGGTTGGGTCCCGAGTAGTTGAGCCGGAGGTAGGCCCCGGTCGGTTCGGCCGGGAACCATTCGCCGCCGGGGGCGACGAGCACCCCGTCGCTCTCGCAGTCCCTCACCAGCCGTGCCAGGTCGGTGGCGTCCGGCAGCCGGACCCAGATGTTCAGCCCGCCCTGCGGCACCGCTTCGAGGCGGGCGGTGGGCGCGTGCTCCCGCAGCGACGCGATCAGCAGGTCCCGGCGGGCGGCGAGCTGATGGCGGAGGTTGCGCAGATGTGTGCGCCAGGCGGGCTGGGTGACGACGTCGAGCGCGGCGGTCTGGAGGATACCGCTGACGTACATCGACTCGGCCTGGGCGTCGGCGAGGACGCGCGTGCGGGCCGGGCCCCGGGCGACGACCCCGGCGATGCGGACGGCCGGGGAGACGCTCTTGGTCAGGGAACGCAGGTAGACGACGTGCCCCGCGTCGTCCCGGGCGGCGATCGGGACCGGATCCGCGTCGATGCCGAAGTCGTGCGCCCAGTCGTCCTCGATCAGGAACGCGCCGTGCCTTCGGACGGTGCCGAGGACCCGGTCGGCCAGATCGGGCGCCCACCGGGCGCCGGTGGGATTGGCGAAGTTCGGCTGGGCGTAGAACGCGCGCGCCCCGGTCCGCTCGAACGCCCGGGCCAGTTCCTCCGGGTCGGGGCCGCGCGCCCCGCTGGGGACGGGCACGACCTGTACGCCCGCCTGCGCGGCGGCGAGGATCGCGCCCCAGTAGGTGGGCGACTCCACCAGCAGGGGGCGGCCCGCTCCGACGAGGGCGCGGAAGACGGTGCCCAGTCCGCTCTGGCTGCCGGGGAAGACGACGACGTCGCCCGGTGCCGGCGGCGTGGTCCCGGCCGGTGTCGCGGTGGCGAGTTCGGCCGCGAACCACGCCTGGAGTTCGGGCAGTCCCGCGGCCGGGGGGCGGTTGACGGCGGCGTCGCTCCGGGCCGCCCGGGTGAACGCGGAGCGGACCAGGCGTTCGGGCAGCAACTCCCGGTCCGGATAGCCCGAGTGAAGCGCGATCACGTCGTTCGGGGCGGTGCGCAGTGCGGTGGAGAGCTGCGGTGCCCGGTTGCGCGGCGACCCGAGCGCCGCGGTCTGCCACCCGTAGTCGTTCGGGCGGGCCACACGGATCGCGCGGACGAAGGTCCCCACGCCGGGGCGGCTCTCCACCATTCCCTGCGCCGCCAGGGTCCGCAGCGCCTTCTGGACCGTTACGGGGCTCGCCCCGTAACGGGCGGCCAGTGTGCGCGTGGAGGGCAGTCTCGCGCCCGGGGCGGCCGACGCGATCCATTCGCGGAGATCGGCGACGATCCGCGAACTGCTATCGTTGTCCATGACAGACAACAGTAGCGCTACTGCACTTGAAGCCCAGGTGCTATCCCCGTCCCGCTCCGGTCTCGGGTGGGGGCTGCTCGGGGTCGGAGCGTTCTCGTTCACCGTCCCGTTCACCCGGGTCGCCGTCGAGGGCGGCGGGATGTCACCGCTGTTCGTCGGCTCCGGCCGCGCGGTGGTCGCCGCGCTGCTGGCGGCGGTCGCGCTGGCGGTCACCCGGCAGCGCCCGCCCCGCGGCACCCAGTGGGGCCGCCTGGCGGTCGTCGCCGGCGGTGTGGTCGTCGGCTTCCCCGTGCTGACCTCCTACGCCCTGACCACCGCCTCGGCCGGTCACGGCGCCGTCGTGATCGCGCTCCTGCCGGCCGCGACCGCGGTGATGGCCGTGCTCCGCGGACACGAACGCCCTCCGGCCCCGTTCTGGGTCATGGCGGCCGTCGGCGCGGTCGCCGCGGTCGTGTTCGCCTCTCTCCAGGGGGGCGGGTTCGGCGGGCTCCACTGGTCCGACCTGCTTCTGCTCGGCGCCGTCGCGGCGGCCGGTACCGGCTACGCGGAGGGCGGGATCCTCGCCCGTGAACTCGGCGCCTGGCAGACCATCTCCTGGGCGCTGGTGCTCTCCGCGCCGCTGATGACGGCCCTCGCCGTCCTCTCCGCCTCGTCGCGGCCTCCGACCGGAGGTCCGGCCGAGTGGTCCGCGTTCGCCTACCTCGGGGTGGTGAGCATGTTCCTCGGCTTCTTCGCCTGGTACCGGGGGCTTGCGATCGGCCCGATGGCGCGGGTCGGCCAGGTGCAGCTCGTCCAGCCCGTGATGAGCATCTGCTGGGCCGCGCTGCTCCTGCGCGAGCAGATCACCTGGCCCACCGTCCTCGGCGGCGTCGCCGTGATCGCCTGCGCCGGCGCCACCGTGCGCACCCGGACGGTGCGTGCCGCGGGCACGGGCTGAATTCCCTTGGCGGCCTGCCCGTTTCGCCTCGGGCCGCGGCGTGCCGTACAGTGGTGGCACCGCCGCGGGGTGGAGCAGCTCGGTAGCTCGCTGGGCTCATAACCCAGAGGTCGCAGGTTCAAATCCTGTCCCCGCTACTGGAAGGTCCGGCCCCGGTGCGTTCAGCACCGGGGCCGGACCTCTTTCCTGCCCGTGGGCGGCCGTCGGCGCCGCGCCGCTACCGGCCGGTGCCGAAGTTCTGGGTCCACCACGGGCCGCCGTCGCCGAAGTGGACACCGACACCCAGCTCCTCGAAGGCGCAGTTCAGTATGTTCGCGCGGTGGCCGGGGCTGTTCATCCACGCCTTCATGACCGAGGCGGCGTCCGGCTGCCCCTGGGCTATGTTCTCGCCCAGGTTGCTCCAGGCGTACCCGGCCGCCTCGACCCGGCCGGCCATCGTGGAGCCGTCGGGCCCCGTGTGGGACAGCACGCCGGAGGCGGCCATGGTGTCGCTGTAGTCCTCCGCGGCCCGTGTCAGTTGGGCATCGGCGGTGACCGGGCGGCAACCGGCCGCGGCCCGCTCCCTGTTGACGAGTGCGAGTACCTGCGCCTGCGGCCCGCTGTCCTCCGGCGCGTCCGCCCCGGGGGCGCCGGCGCCCTTCCCGCCGCCGGACCCGGCAGTGCCCTCGGAGCCGGCCGCGCCGCTTCGGTCCCGCTCGTTCCCGGCCGCCCTGCCGGGGTCCGCTCCCCCGGCGGAGGCCGAGGCGGAACCGGACGCGGGCGCGGAGGCGGAGGGAGTCGCGCCGCGTGCGGGCTTCCCGGACTTCTCGGACTTCCCCGGCTTCCCGGCGCCGTCGGCACCGGGCGAGGCGGACGTACTCTCCCGCGGATCGGGGGAGGCGGGAAGGGACGCGCGGCCGGCCGCCCCGTCCTCCGTGTCGTGCGCGGTGCCGGCCGCGTCCGCCGCCACACGGTCGGCCGGTCCGTCCTGCCCTCCGCCCGCGACCACGGTGAGACCGGCGCCCGCCGCCATGGTGACCACGCTGAGCGCGAGGACGATGTTGCGTGCCGGCGGGGCGCCCTTGGCACGGGCGTGGGAGCGGTGGCGGGAACGGCCGGCTCGGCGGGAGCTCATGCGGACGGTACCTCGGGAAGTCGGTCGGGGAATCGGGGTCGGGCGAGAGCCTAGGCAGGTCCGGGGCCTGCGGGGCACCGGAGAAGGGCTTCTTCAGGAAGCCCTAAGGAAGCCATGAGGTTCCGCCCGGGCGCGGGGGCTCCCCGCGGTGACCGGCCCGGCCTGGGATGCGGAGTCTCCCGTATCCGGAAGCATCGCCGGGCGGAAAGCTGCCGCATCGTGCACATGAGGCCCCGGCCGGACGGCGGCAGGGTCGTACCCATGACCGATGTCCGGGAAGTCACCTGTCGTTCTCCTTACCGACGCACCCAGTGGATCTTCGCTGCCCTGGGAGCGGCAGTGACGGCCGCGACGGCCGCGACCGCGGTGTACGCGGCGGATCGCGGCGGACTGTGGGGTGTGTGGTCGGGGATCGGCCTGTTGTCGGCGCTGGTGGCCATCGCCTCGCTGCGCGGGGCCGTCGCCCGGGTGAGCGCCGACGCGTACGGTCTGCACGTCCGGACGCTGCTGCGCCGCCGGAGCATGCCGTGGTCCGGCATCGCCGATCTGCAGATCCGCATGAAGAACGAGTGGAACCACAAGGCCCCGGACACCCGCTGCGTCGCTGTGGTGCTGGACGACGGGCGCAGGCGGCTGCTGCCCCTGCCGCGCAGCTGGTCCCCCGAGGACCCGGGGTTCGACGCGGCCTTGGAGACGCTCCGTACGCTGCACCGCCGCCACGGAACCCCCCGCTCGGACCATCTGCCGGTCGTCTCCCACCGATCCGCCGGATACGGCCGGCTCGGGTCGCTGGCCCTGTGCGTGCTGCTGCTGTCGGGGGCGGGCCTGGCGGTGTGGTCCGTATCGGGCACCGCCGCCGAGGAACGGGCGTGGAAGTCGGCCGTCCCGTGCACCGCCCGGGTGCCCGCGGCGGAGCGGGGTGAGTGCCTGAGCACCCTGCCGACCGAGATCGAGCGGACCGAGGCGGGCCGCCCCAGGAATCCCGGCCGGCTGTACTTCGCCGACGGCCGGCCGCTGGAGCGGCTCAGGGTCTCCCAGGAGGCCGCCCAGGAGTTCCGGCCCGGCGACAGGGTCGAGCTGACCCTGTGGCGGGGCGAGGTGATGGAGGTTGCCGGGGAGCGGTACGTGTGGCGCGAGCACGTCGTCACCCCGGGGAGCGTGGCCGTCCTCGCGGCCCTGTGCGCCCTGGCCGCCGGCTGGCCCGGCGCGCGGGTGCTGCTGTGGCTGCGCCGGCGGCGGCTGCCCGACGACGAGGTCCTCCCCTCGGAGCTTCCGTTCGTGGGCGCGCTCGCCGGCACGGCCTTGTGGTTGCTGCCGCTGGCCTACCTCCACCCCACAGGCCCGTTCGACTCCGCCGCGGGGATCGTGTGGACGGCCGCGGGGTCGCTGGTCACACTGGGTCTGTTCGCCTGGGCCTGGCGCGCCACCCGCGTCCGCGCGCCCGGCGGAGCCGACGCAGCCGCGGCGGCCGGGGAGCCCGCGGGGCGGGACGCGGAGGTGTTCCTGGCCGCCCGTTTCCTGGAGTCCACCGACTACAACCCACACCACTTCGGCACCCACATCGTCATCGGCGGCGGGCCGCCCGCGGTGACGCCGCACTCCGGCCCCGGCCGGTTCGCGGCGAAGCCGATTCCCGCGGAACGGCTCACCGTCAAGGAGGTGCGGCGCGCCCGCGGCGGCGACGGCAAGGCCGTACCCAGCGGCTGGCACATCGCCGACCTCGACGACGCCGGCCGCCCGGTCCGCCTCGCCGCCGCCCCCGGCGATCTGGCCCGCATCCTGCGCGAACTGGGGCGCGTGGGGACTCCCGCGGGCGCCGACGAGGCCGCGGGGGACGCTCCTATCGCTCGGTGAGCAGTACCTCGGCTCCCACCGGCCGGAACCCGGCCGCCTGGAAGGCCCGCAATCGGTGGGGACGGGTGACCCCGGCACCGGAGACGGCCGGAAATAATTTTTACAGAGCATGCATTTTTTCCTAGCATGCAAGATGTGGTGGAGAAGAAGGCTCCGGGAAGCGGGCTGCGGGAGCGCAAGAAGCGGGCCACCCGTGCCGCTCTCACGGAAGCGGCGGTACGGCTCGCGGCGGAACACGGGGCGGAGCACGTCACCGTCGAGGCCATCAGCGAGGCGGCCGGCGTCTCCCCCCGGACGTTCTTCAACTACTTCGACTCCCGCGACGACGCCTTCGTCATGGTCGACGCGGAGTCGGGCGTGCGGGTCCGTCGCGGTGTGCTCGAAGCGCCGGCCGGCCTCTCCCCTCTGGAGGCGCTGCGCGAGGCCATGGCGGCGGAACTGGCGGAGGTCGAGCAGCGCCATGAGGTGTGGGACCTCCACGCCAGGGTGCTGAGCGCGTCACCGCATCTGCTCGCCCGCAGTCTCGCCGCGCATCTGGCCGACGAACTCGGCCTGGCCGAGGCGCTCACCGAGCGCCTCGGCGGTGGTTCCGCCACCGCCGCCGGCCCGGCGCCTCCCGTCTCCGAGAAGGAGCGGCGCAGGGCGCTGGATCTGTACCCACGGCTGCTGGCCGCCGTCGGCGGCACCGCCGTCCGGGTCGCCGTCGAGCACTGGTGCGCACGGCAGGACCGGCTCGCCTTCACCGATGTCTTCCGGCAGGTCTTCGAGCACCTGGCCGCCGGACTGCCGGCGCCGTCCGGCGGGAACCGGCGGCGCTGACCCGACCCGCTCCCCGCCCGGTCCGAAACACCCCGCCCGACAGGGCCCGGTCGGGCCCCGCGCGCTCCGTACCGGCGCAGGAGAGCGATCCACGAGCCCTTGAGAGACCCAGAGAAGGACGTTGTGACCGCATCGCAGGCGCCTGACCAGGCGCCGCCCACATCCATGACCAACCGGCAGATCCTCCAGGCCATGTCCGGCCTGATGGCCGGCATGTTCGTCGCCATCCTGGCGGGCACCGTGGTGGCCAACGCGCTGCCCCGGATCATCACCGACCTGGGGGCCAGCCAGTCCTCCTACACCTGGGTCGTCACCTCCGAGCTGCTGGCCATGACGGCGACCGTGCCGCTGTGGGGCAAGCTGTCCGACCTCTACAACAAGAAGCTGCTGCTGCAGCTCTCCCTGGGCATGTTCGTGGTCGGCTCGCTGCTGGCCGGTTTCTCCCAGGGCGTCGAGCTGCTGATCTTCAGCCGAGTCGTCCAGGGCATCGGCGCGGGCGGCCTCACCGCCCTGGCCCAGGTGGTGATGGCCGCCGTCATCCCGCCCCGCAGGCTGGGCAAGTACGCGGGCGTCTTCGGCGCCGTCTTCGCCGTCGGCACCGTGGCCGGACCGCTGATCGGCGGTGTCCTGGTGGACACCTCGTGGCTGGGGTGGCGCTGGTGCTTCTTCATCGGGGTGCCGTTCGCCCTGCTGGCGATCGTGCTGCTGCAGCGCACCCTGCGGCTGCCCACCGTCCGGCGCGAGGTGAGGATCGACTTCCTGGGCGCCTTCCTGATCGTCGCGGGTGTCTGCGCGCTGCTCGTCTGGACCTCGCTGGCCGGGAACCGGTTCGACTGGCTCTCCTGGCAGACCGCCGTTCTGACCAGTGGCGGCGCGGTGCTGCTGATCGCCGCGGTCTACGTCGAGTCGCGGGTGCCCGAGCCGGTCATCCCGCTGGACATCTTCCGCAACCGCACCGTGACCCTGACCACCGTGGCCAGCCTGCTGGTGGGTGTGGCCATGTTCGGCGGCACCGTCTTCCTCTCCCAGTACTTCCAGATCTCCCTGGGCAAGTCCCCCACCGTCGCAGGTCTGATGAGCCTGCCGATGATCCTGGGCCTGCTGGTCTCCTCCACCGTCGCCGGCCAGGTCATCAGCGCCACCGGCAGGTGGAAGGTGTACCTGGTGGCGGGCGCGATCACCATGACCGCCGGTCTCGGACTGCTCTCCACGATCGACTCCGGCACGGGCTTCGGCCTGCTGAGCGTCTACATGGCGGTGCTCGGCATCGGAGTCGGCATGCTGATGCAGAACCTGGTGCTGGCCGCGCAGAACGACGTCCCCGCCGCCGAGCTGGGCGCCGCGACCTCCGTGCTCTCCTTCTTCCGCAGCATGGGCGGCACGATCGGCACCAGCGTGCTCGGCGCGATCCTGGCCAACCGGGTCGCGACCGAGATGACCCGGGGGCTGGAGCAGGCGGGCGTTCCCGCCGCCGCCCTCCGGGCCCCCGGCGGCCCGGAGGGCGGCGTCCCCGACGTCACCGCCCTGCCGGCGCCGATCCGGGCGATCGTGGAGCACGCCTACGGTGTCGCCACCGCGGACCTCTTCCTCGTCGCGACGCCTTTCGCCCTGCTCGCCCTGGTCGCCGTCGTGTTCATCAAGGAGAAGCCGCTGAAGACCACCAGCGGCATGGAACGGCTGGCCGAGGAGTCCGCGGGCGCCGGAGCCCGGGCCTCGGACGGCCCGGGGCAGCGGCCCGTGGACGGTGACGGTGCTCCGGAAGCCGGCGGGGGGAGCGGCGGAGAGACCGACGGTGAGGCCGGCAGGGAACCGGCGGTCCGGGTCGGCTGAGCCCGGCGGAGCCGGCCGGGACCGGGGCAGGCCGCAGGCCGTGGCTCCCGGTCCCGGCCGGCTCCCATGATCCTCCGGGCGTGGGACGGCCGGGACGGCGGCGGGGCGGGGTGCCGGCGAGGCGGGTCAGAACCCGGCGGCGAGGGTGCGGATGGCCTCCTCCCCGGATTCCGCCTCGTCCTCCGCCTCCGGCCGGACCCCGATGCCGAGCTTCTCCTTGATCTTCTTCTCGATCTCGTCGGCCAGATCGGGGTTGTCACGCAGGAAGTTGCGGGCGTTCTCCTTGCCCTGCCCCAACTGGTCGCCCTCATAGGTGTACCAGGCACCCGACTTGCGGATGAAGCCGTGCTCCACCCCCATGTCGATCAGCCCGCCCTCCCGGCTGATCCCCACCCCGTAGAGGATGTCGAACTCCGCCTGCTTGAACGGCGGCGCCACCTTGTTCTTGACCACCTTCACCCGGGTGCGGTTGCCCACCGCGTCCGTGCCGTCCTTGAGCGTCTCGATCCGGCGGATGTCCAGCCGCACCGAGGCGTAGAACTTCAGCGCCCGCCCACCGGTGGTCGTCTCCGGCGACCCGAACATCACCCCG
>NZ_FOSG01000016.1 GCF_900114215.1 Streptomyces mangrovi
CCGCGCGGCGCCGGCGGCAGCCCGGTCAGCTCGAACATGCCCAGCTTCTTGTTGTACGCGGCGATCTCCCGCTCGCCCTGGTACACCTGGATCTGCACGCTGGGCTGGTTGTCCTCGGCGGTGGTGAAGATCTCCGAGCGCTTGGTCGGAATCGTGGTGTTGCGCTCGATCAGCTTGGTCATGATGCCGCCCTTGGTCTCGATGCCCAGGGACAGCGGGGTGACGTCCAGCAGCAGGACGTCCTTGACCTCGCCCTTGAGGACACCGGCCTGCAGCGAGGCGCCGATGGCCACCACCTCGTCGGGGTTGACGCCCTTGTTCGCCTCCTTGCCGGTGAGATCGCGGACCAGATCCGTCACCGCGGGCATCCGTGTGGACCCTCCGACCAGCACGACGTGGTCGATCTCGGAGACCGGGATCCCCGCGTCCTTCACGGCCTGGTGGAAGGGCCCCTTGCAGCGCTCCAGCAGGTCGGCGGTCAGTTCCTGGAGCCGGGCCCGGGTCAGCTTCTCGTCCAGGTGCAGCGGGCCCTGGTCCGACGCGGTGATGTAGGGCAGGCCGATGGTCGTCTCCGTGGCGGAGGACAGCTCGATCTTCGCCTTCTCCGCCGCCTCGCGCAGCCGCTGGACGGCCATCTTGTCCTTGGACAGATCGACCCCGTGGGCGTTCTTGAACTGCTTGACCAGGTGGTCGACGATCCGCTGGTCCCAGTCGTCACCGCCCAGGTGCGTGTCACCGTTGGTGGCCCTCACCTCCACCACGCCCTCGCCGATCTCCAGCAGCGAGACGTCGAAGGTGCCGCCGCCGAGGTCGAAGACCAGGACCGTCTGGTCCTCCTTCTCCATGCCGTAGGCCAGGGCGGCCGCGGTCGGCTCGTTGATGATGCGCAGGACGTTCAGGCCCGCGATCTCCCCGGCCTCCTTCGTCGCCGTGCGCTGGGCGTCGTTGAAGTAGGCGGGGACGGTGACCACCGCGTCGGTGACCTTCTCGCCCAGGTACGCCTCGGCGTCCCGCTTCAGCTTCTGCAGCACCCGCGCGGAGATCTCCTGGGCGGCGTACCGCCTGCCGTCCACGTCTCCCGTCGCGGGGAAGCGCCAGCCCTCCTCGCCCATGTGCCGCTTGACCGAGCGGACGGTGCGCTCCACGTTCGTCACCGCCTGCCGTTTGGCCACCTCGCCCACCAGCACCTCGCCGTTCCTGGCGAACGCCACCACCGAAGGGGTGGTCCTGGCGCCCTCGGCGTTGGCGACGACCGTGGGCTCGCCGGCCTCCAGCACGGACACCACGGAGTTGGTGGTGCCCAGATCGATGCCTACCGCTCGTGCCACTTGTGGTCCCTCCTCTCGCCACCGCCGCCCACCGGCGCACGGTGCGGGAACCGGGCTTCTTATGCCTGCACCTCCTGCATAAAACTTGAGCCGACCCAAGTCAAGCGCGGCCGGGCGCTGCCGGAGGCCGTCACCCGGGAACACGACGCGGCGGGCGGCACCCCATGGGGTGCCGCCCGCCGCGTCGGAGCTTCTTCCGCCGGGACTCGTCCCGCGCTACTCCCCCGTTATGTGCCGCACGAACCGGCCCCAGCCCTCGCGGCCGACCGCGAAGGCCGGGCGGCTGATGTCCTTGGAGTCCCGCACGTGCACGGCCTGCCCGGTGACGGCGACCTCCACGCAGTCATCGCCCTGGGCGCTGCTGTAGCTGGACTTGAACCAGCCGAGTTCCGTCGTCCTCACAACTCTCCTCGCATCCGCTCCAGCAGGCCCGCGGACTCTTTCGGGGACAGGGCCTGCGAGCGCAGTCTCGCATAGCGCTTCTGGATGCGACTCACCTCTTTCCGGTCAGCGATCAGGCGCCCGTTCTCCTGTCCCTCCGAGTACGCCAACCACTGTCCGTCCGGTGTCTCAAGCAGCCGGACGGGACCGGCGAGGCAGGCGTGTTGCTCGCTGTCCGCAGCCATGACCTGGAGCGTCACGTTACGCCGGGAGACGAGGCCGAGGATGTGGTCGAGCAGTTCGCGGGTGACTTCGATCCCGCCGAGACGGCGCATGAAGACAGCCTCCTCAACGATGAAGTCGAAGGTGGTGCCGGGCCTCTCATGGAGCAACCGCTGCCTCTCCAGACGGGCCCGTACGGTAGCTTCCAGATCCTCGTCCGTGAGGGGCGGAATGTCGTTCTCGCAGAGGGCGCGCATGTACCCCTCCGTCTGCAGCAGCCCCGGCACCAGCCTGCACTCGTACGTGGCCAGGCTCACCGCGAGCCGTTCCAGGCGGGCCCACTGGCGGAACCAGGCGGCCAGGCCCGGTTCGCCGCGCGTCAGGTGCTTGGCGGCCTTGCGCAGGGCGCCGGTGTCGCCGAGGGCGATCTCGGCCAGTTCCACGAACGACTCGTCGGGCATCCGGCGGCCCAGTTCCACCGAGGCCACCGTGTGCTTGGAGTACCGCACCCAGGTGCCCAGTTCGGCGCGGCTGAGGCCGGCGTGCTCGCGCAGGGCCTGGACGACGGCCCCGAAAGTGCGCAGGCTGCTGGAGGGGTTCGGCTCCCCTCCCAGATCCACTCCCGCGTCCGTTTCCGGGTCCACTTCCTCCGTGGCGCAGGCGTCGTCCGTGGTCATGAGCGGCCCTCCCGGTGCTGTGCTGTACGCGCGGTCTCCCCCGCGGCCGAACCCGCCCAGAGTTACCGAAAGGGCCGCGCACCGTCCACCCGGAGTGCGCGTACGGTCACCCGGCGTACGCGGTCCGCCGCCCGGGCGGTCAGCGCAGCGGCTCGAAGGGGACCTCGCCCTCTTGGGCGTAGTAGGCGTGCAGCAGCGAGACCCTGGCGACCCGGCGTCCTTCCGCCACCGCCTCCCGCGCCGCTTCCCGCCCGGTGAAGTCCCGCCGCTCCCGCTCGTGTTCGACGAACGGCTCGATGGTGGGCGGGGCGTACAGCAGCGGCAGGTCGGCGCCGTCCCGGACCAGCGTGACGACGAGGTGGTCACGGGTGCGCGCGTCGCGGTACTCGTACCGTTCGGAGGAAGGGGAGAAGTTCAGGGGCAGCGGTTCCGGCGAGCCGGTCCACCGGTCCTCGCCGAGCGCCTCCGTCCACTTCTCGCCGACCTCGCCCGGGTCGCCGTCGAGGACGACGTACCGCTCCAGCCGCCACTGGCAGCCCAGCGGGCCGGGCGGCTCGCCCTCGAAGGCGGGGTGGCGCAGGCAGTGGTCCTTCGCGGCGGCGCCCAACTGCCGTGACACGCCCGGCAGGCGGTCGACGATCTCCTCCAGGCGGCGTTCCCCCTCCGGACCGGCATCGCGACTGGCCGCGTCGACCTCGCCGGTGCTCGACAGGACGTCCATCGGCTCGGCCAGCCACACATAGCCGTACCACCCCGCCGTGGCCAGGGCCGCCAGCACGGCCGCCGCCACTCCCACGCCGACGACCCTGCGCCGCGCCCGCGATCCGGTCTTCCCCGTCATCCTCGACTCCTCCCGCACCCCTGTCACCGCACCACGCTATGCCCCGGCCCGCTCAGCGCCCGGACGGGGATCGCGGCAGGGGCGGGCTCCGGGCCCGCCCCTGCCCGTCACCCCTCCTGCGCCCAGGCGAGCGTGATCCGCATGTCGCCGAACCGCCAGCCCGCCGGGGTCCTTACGGCGGTGCCCGCCACCCGCAGGCCGCTCGTGCGGTGGGGCGGTCCGCCGTCGCGGTGGAAGTACACGATCTGGTTCGCGGTGGCCTCGGCGCGGTCGCCGTCCACGCTCACCAGCACGTCCCCGTGCACATGCTGGGTGCGCTCCCCCTCGACCCGGCTCCGCCGCAGAAGGGCGGTCACCTCGCCGAGACCGTGCAGATCGCCGCGCGGTGAGTGCACCACGACGTCGTCGCTGTAGACGGTGTGGGCGTCCTCGTGGCGGTGTTCGTCCAGCAGGTTGGCCAGACGGGCGAACAGGTCGGCGATCTCGATGCGGTCGGCGGTCCGGGTGTCGTCGGGCACGGCATCCCCCTTGCGGTGGAAAAAATGTTGGCCCGACCAACACTAAGGCAGTGTGTTGGTCGGACCAACACCGTTTAGAGTGGAACCCATGGACGAGCCCCCCGAGCGCCTGACGACGAAGCCGAGCTGGCTGATCGGCCAACTGTCCTTGTACGCACGCCGGTTGGCCTTCGACGGCTTCGCGGCCACCGGGGCGCGCGGATACCACTACCGTATCCTGGCCGCTCTGCACGAGTTCGGGCCCGCGAGCCAGGCCGAGCTCGGCCGCCGGTGCCGAGTCGACCGCAGCGACGTCGTGGCGGCCGTCGGCGAACTGGCCGAGCGGGGCTTCGTCGACCGGACGCCGGACCCGGACCACGGACGGCGCAACAGGGTGACGCTCACCGATGACGGCCTGCGGCAACTGCGGCGCATGGACGAGGTGCTCGACCGGGTGCAGGACGACCTGCTCGGGCCGCTGTCGGCCGAGGACCGGCAGATCCTGACCCGCCTGCTCGGCCGCGTCCTCACCCACCACGAACCGCACTGATCCACCCGCCCCGCCCGCCCGGCACACGGCGCCGCGCGGGGGCGCCGCCCAGGTGGTGCGGGCGGAGGTACGGCAGGAGGCGCGGTTCAGGCGGGCAGGGTGGCGAGCCAGTCGGTCAGCAGGCGGTTGACCTCGGCGGGACGCTCCTGCTGGACCCAGTGGCCGCAGCCGTCGAGGACGTGGGAGGCCACCAGGCCGGGCAGCGTGGCCGGGTACGCCTCGATCGCGTCGGCCAGCCAGGTCGTGGAGGCGTCCAGGCCGCCGCCGATGAACAGCGAGGGCTGGGTGACGGGGGCGCCGTCGTAGGCGGCGAGGTCCTCCCAGTCGCGGTCCATGTTGCGGTAACGGTTGAGTGCCCCGGTGAAGCCGGTGCGCTCGAACTCCCCGGCGTAGAAGTCGAGTTCCTCCTCGCCCAGCCAGGCGGGCAGCCGGTCGGCGGGGAACCGCTCCCGCATCGTCGCGCCCCTGCCGACGAAGTGCGGGTCGGGGGCGCCGGGTGCGGGCATGGTGTCGGCGGACAGGGCCGCGTAGAGGCCCGCGAGCCAGCCGCGCACATCGGGTTCGATCTCGGCCTCGGCGCGGCCGGGCCGCTGGAAGTAGGAGACGTAGAGCTCCTCCTCCCCTCCCATCCGCGCGAAGACCTCGCCGGGGCGCGGCCCGCCGCGCGGGCTGTAGGGGACGCTCAGCAGTCCCACGGCGCGGAAGACCTCCGGTCTGAGCAGCGCGGAGTTCGCGGCGATGGGCGAACCCCAGTCGTGGCCGACGACCACCGCCGTCTCCTCGCCCAGGGCGCGTACCACCGCGACGTTGTCCTCCACCAGGTGGAGCATCCGGTAGGCGTCCGTGGCGGCCGGTTTGGAGGAACGGCCGTAACCGCGCACGTCGATCGCGACCGCCCGGTATCCCGCCGCCGCGAGGGCCGGCAGCTGGTGGCGCCAGGAGTACCAGGACTCCGGGAAGCCGTGGACGAGCAGCACCAGCGGCCCGCTGCCCTGCTCCACCAGGTGGATCCGGCCTCCCGGCGAGGGCACCGACCGGTGGGTGGTCTCCGTGGTGTGTCGCCCGTCGTGCTGCGGCATGGGGGCCTCCTCAAGGGCCGTGGGGCGCCGCCACGGTGCGGGCCGGTCCTCTCCGGCCCGTCGGCGGCTCGGCTCCGATCATGTGGGAGACCCCGCCCGGAGGGCGAGCCCGTTTGCCGGTCCGGCAAGCACGGATCCCGGCGGCGTGTGCCGGCACGGCCGGTCGCCCGCACCCGGTGGTTCCCGGGAGGGCGAACCCGTTCGGGGCACCGGTGAGTTCCTCATGAGTCGAGGGCGGCAGGTACTTCACCCGCTTTTCCGGCGGGGTGAGCCCCTGTCAGTCTCCTGTGGAATGCTGTGATCGTGGGCGCCGTCCTCCGGAGGACGGCGCCGTCTGCCGGAGCGTTCCCGGGGGGGTGCCATGACCGGTTGGTCCGGGTCGGACCGCAGCGGGGGCGAAGTCGGCGACTGCGCCGAGGCCGCCGCTCGCTCCTCCGCCGTCCACACGCGCGGCTCCAGGTCTCCGGGCGGCCCTCGTCGCACTCGGCAACGGAAGGTGAGGAAGTCATGGGCGATATGACCACGGAGTCGCTGGTGCTGCGGGTCGTCCCCGAAGCGGACGAGGATGGCGCCGAACTGGATTACCTGGCGGGCCAGTTGCGGACCGAACTGCTCGAACTGGATGTGGCGGGCGTCGATCCGCTGGCTGCGGACGACCTGCCCCCGCTGGCCAAGGGTGTGGGCACCACGGTGGGCGCGCTGCTCGTCCGGGTCGGCATAGCACAGGGCGCGCGTGCCGTGGTGGGCGCCGTCAAGCGGTGGGCGGCGCGCAGTGAGAAGTCGGTGGAGATCACGTTCGGCGAGGACTCGCTGAAGGTGACGGGCATCAGTTCGGAGCAGCAGGACCGACTGATAGAGATCTGGCTTGAGCGGCAGAACATCACTTCCTGAGCTGCCGCCCGGGCGGCGGTCCGCGCTCGTCGTCGCCGTGTCCGCGTACGCGGACGCCGGGCTGGCCCGGCTTCGGGCCCCGGCCAGGGACGCGGAGGCGCTCGCGGAGGTTCTGGGCGCCCCGGACATCGGCGGCTTCGACGTGCGCGGGCTCACCGACCCGACAGCGCAGGAGATCCGCAGCGGCGTCGACGACTTCCTCTCCGGGCGGGGCACGGACGAGCTGCTGCTGGTGTACTTCTCCTGCCACGGTCTGCTCGACGCGCGCGGGCGCCTGTACTTCGCGGGCGCGGACACCCGCAAGGGGCGGCTCGCCTCGACCGGTGTCGAGTCCGGATGGCTGCTGGAGCAACTGGACGAGTGCCGGGCTCGGCGCCAGGTCGTCATCCTGGACTGCTGTTTCAGTGGTGCGTTCGCGCAGGGGGCGAAGTCCGGCGAGCGTGACGTGGACCTGGAGTCCCGGATCGTGGGGCACGGGCGGGGGCGGGCCGTTCTGACGGCCTCGCGGTCCCGTGAGTACTCCTTCGAGGGCGAGAGCCTGACGGGGACGGCCGATCCGGAGGGTTCGGTGTTCACGACCGGTCTGGTCGACGGGCTCCGTACGGGCGCCGCCGACGCGGACGGCGACGGGTACATCTCGGTCGAGGACGCGTTCGACCACGCGTCCGCGTATGTGGCGGAGCGGGGAGCCGAGCAGACACCGCAGCGCTGGGTGTTCGGAGGCGAGGGACGGATCTGGCTCGCACGGGCGGCCACCACGCCCGCGACCACCGGCGCGGCGAAGCTGTGGTGGCCGATCCAGCGGCGTCGCCGGTCGCGACGTCCACACCCGGCCGGTGGCAGGCCCATCGCCCTGCGCGCTACCGCCGGGCCTGCGCCCACACCAGCGCCCGCATCCCCGCCCGCGCCCACGTCAGCGCCCACCCCTGTACCCACGCCGACGGCTGCGTCCGTGCGGGACCATGTCTTCCGTACCCGTGGCCGCACTCGTAGCGACCCACTGCACGCCTTGCCGGTCTGGGGCACCTCCGGCATCCCCGAGCAGGAGCGGCGGGTCACAGCCATGACCATTCGCTCCGGGGTCTCGATCCCGTTGGTCGCCATCTCGGTCGACGGCGGGCCCCCGCAGGTCTGGGAGGCTGTGCAGGGCCGTCACGTGAGCACACTGCCCGGCCTTGACGGCGAGGTCCGGACCATCACCTACGGTCCGAATGGGGATTTCCTCGCCATCTCAAGCGACGACGGCAGCATTCGGCTCTGGGATGAGACCCGGAAACGGCCGCGCGTCCTGGCGGACGGCGAGGCGACACTCGCCACACGAATCGCCATCGCCCCCGGGAGCCGACGGCTCGCCGCCGACGGTGCCGACGGCTCGATCGTCGTCTGGGACACGTTCACGGGGCAGGTGGAGCGCAGCATCGGCAAGGACTCCCAGGGGCGTGATCCGCTCATCACCGCACTGGCCTTCAGCCCCGACGGGTTCACTCTGGCCATGGGGACCAGCACGGGGGTGGTACGGGTGGTGGACACGCACTCGGGTAAACAGGTGGCAAGGGTGCAGTGCCACGAGAGTGAGGTGGCCGGTCTGACGTTCCGGCCCGACGGCCAACGGCTGGTGAGCGCCGGGGGCGCGGACGGCTCCGTGGTCCTCTGGGACACTCGGAAGTGGCGTAAGCCCCGGTACCTCTTCCTGGTCGGCAGCGGGCATGTGGGGCGCGTCGCGTTCAGCCCGGACGGGGAACTCCTGGGTGTCGGTGCCGGATCCGGCGTACACCTGCTGGACCCGGACACCGGCGGCCAACTGGCCGCTCTGGGCCAGGGATCCGGTGAGGCCACCGATGTCTTCGCTTTCCCGCACTCCCACCTCCTGGCTACCGCCGGCACCAACGGTGAAGTGAGTTTCTGGGATCCAAGGACCGCGCGGCGGCTGTATCTCATGACAGGCGGCCACCGGACCAAGCCCGAAGCCCTCGGTTTCCTCCCGAGCGGTCGGCATCTCATCACAGCGGGCCGCGACGGCGTGTACGTCTGGCAGTTCCAGTTCGGCGGCCGTGCGGTCGCTTACGTCTGGGAGCTGCTGTAACACCCGAAACTCCGTTCGCACCGGCCGCTTCGAAGCCACCTGCACGCCCCACCGGCCACAGCGTGTCCAGGGCCCGGATCATGGTCCCGTGCGCGGAAAGCGGGCAGCTGATCGGCAGTGCACGCCCCCTCGACCGTCGCGGACCGCACACCACAGGCGCTGGTCATCGGACGCGGGTACGGCACGGTGCCGGGGCGGTTCGGGAGAGTGCCGTCCGAGGCGCGCTGTACGCGCGTCATGCGGCGGGGCCCGGGGCGGAGGACCGGCGGGTGGTGTCCCGCCGGGTGATGGCCTCGGCCACCTGCTCGACGGCGGTGCGCAGGGAGTCGCCGTAGGGGTCCCGGGGGAGGTCGGGGGTGTGCCCGCGGGCCGCGTCGATGTGCTCGGCGGCGGCGTCGAACGAACCGAGCCGGCGGTAGTCGTCGGCGAGGTTGAGGTGCAGGGAGGGGTGGAAGGCGGCGATACGCAGACCGGCGTGGTGTTCCTGGAGACGCTGCTCGGTCACGGCGTCGGCGGCGTCCAGGGCCCGGACGTCCCAGGCCAGGGCTTGGGCGGGGTCCTCGTGGAGGTCCGCCAGGTGGTGCGCGAGGGCGCAGCGGTGCAGCGGGTCGCCGGTGGGGCCGATCTCGGACCACAGATCCAGGAGTCTGCGGCGGGCGGCCCGCGCCTGGCCGGTCTGCCCTTCGGCGACGGCGGCGCCGATGGCCTCCATCGTCGGGTCGGGGGTGGCAGGTGTGGTGGAGGTGGTGGTCACTGGTGGGTGCTCCTCGTGGTGGTCGGTCAGGCGTGGTGGTCGGGGCCGGCGGGCATGGCCCAGGTGGTCAGGTCGCCGCGGTCGGCGGAGCGGACCGTGGCGGGCAGATCGGTCCCGCGCAGGTCGAGCATCACGTCGGGGCCGATGGCGGTGCTGACGGCCGGGTAGAGGGTGGTCAGCTCGAAGAAGACCCGCACTTCCCCTCCCGTCACGGTGGCCGGGAGCAGGGCGCCGGGGTGTTCGCCGGCCGCCGGGAGGGCCAGTCCGTGCCGGGTGGCGTGCAACTCGATCCGCTCGCCCGGGTGCTCCTCCAGGGCCCGCAGCAGCGCGTCCTTCGCCACCGTCGCGCGGGTGGTGGCCTCCGGCAGCGATGCGAGCATCAGGTGGTGGTCGGGGAACTCCTCCGTCAGCACCCGGCAGTGCCGGTCCTCCCGTCCCGCCATGCGCAGCCGGATCCCGTACGGCGTCGCCTCGATCCGCACCAGCGGGCTGCGGCGCATCTCGCCTGCCGCGGACCGCAGTTCGCCACCGTCGACCGTGGCGGCCCAGGCGGTGGCCGCCGGTTCGGCGGGCACGAGCGTCCGGGTCGAGAGCCGGTACCGGTCGGTCGCGGTCAGCGCGACCGCCTCGGCGGTCGCCTCGACGCGCAGCCCGCCCAGCACCGGCAGCTCCGGATCGCACGCGGTCGCGGTCAGAACCTGCTCGACCGCGTCGGCCAGTACGGGCCCCTTCAGCGCGGCGACCGGCCGGCTCGGCACGCCGCCGAGCGAGGACTTGAGCGCGGCGGCATCCCTCCGTACCGCCGCCGCATCCCCGAGGACCTTCGCGACGTGCTCGTCGATCAGCCGGGACGCCTCGCCGGGCCCGGCGTCGAGCACCGCCTCGGCGGTGGTCAGCGGCATGGTGATCCGGCGGAGCCGGCGCAGGGTGGTGGCCCGTGGCACCTGCTCGGCGCCGTAGTAGCGGTAGCCCGAGACCGGATCGGTCTCGGCGGGGGGCAGCAGCCCGGAGTCGGCGTAGAAACGCAGCGCGCTGGGGGTCAGACCGGTGCGCTGGGCGAAGACCCCGATGGGCATCAGCTCGGAATTCGGCACCCCGTCATCGTCGGGCTTCAAGCAGGTCGAAGGTCAACACCGGGTGCGGGGTGAGGGGTGAGGGGTTCAGGCTCGGGCGCCGACGACGAGGTCGCTCGCGCGCAGGGACTCCACCAGGGCGGCGGGCGCGGTGGCGGTCGAGCCGGCGTTGTAGGGCGGCTGCGGGTCGTACTCGACGACGAGCTGCACGGCCTCGGCCACCTCGTCGCCGGCCATGCGCCCGGCCAGGTGGAGGGCGAGGTCGATACCGGCCGAGACCCCGGCGGCGGTGGCGTACTTGCCGTCGGTGACGACCCGCTCCGGGACGGGGACGGCGCCGAGGGCACGCAGGCGGTCCAGACAGATCCAGTGCGAGGTGGCCCGCCGTCCGGCCAGCAGTCCGGCCGCGCCCAGCAGCAGGGAGCCGGAGCAGACCGAGGCCGTCCAGGCGGTGGCCGCGTCGGCGCCGCGCAGCCAGTCCAGGACGGGCCCGTCCGCGAGCAGGTCCGCGACACCGGGGCCGCCGGGGACGAGGACGGCGTCGGGCGCCGTCACCTCCGGCAGTGCGGCGTCCGCGGTCAGGGCCAGACTGCCCATGTCGGTGCGGACGGGGCCGGGACGGGCGGCGGTGAAGACCACCTCCGCGCCGGGGACGCGGGAGAGGATCTCGTAGGGGCCGACGGCGTCCAGCGCCGTGAAGCGGTCGTACAGCAGGATGGCGATCCGCATCGTCGTTCTCCGGTTCGGTGGGTTCGGTGGGTTCGGTGGGCTTGCGGGCTCGGCTCAGCGGGCCTGGTGGGCTCGATGGGCGGTACGGAAGCGGCGCCGGTACTCGGCGGGCGGTACGGCCAGGGCACGGACGAAGGCGCGCCGCATCGCCTCCGGGGTGCCGTAGCCGCAGGTGCGGGCGATCTCCTCGATGCCGTCCCCGGTGTCCTCCAGGAGCCGGCGGGCCGTCTCCAGCCGGACCCCGTCCACGTAGCGTCCGGGCGTCGTGCCGACCTCGGCGGCGAAGGCGCGGGCGAAGTGGCGGGGCGACATCGCGGCGCGGCGGGCCAGGGCCTCGACCGACAGGTCGTCGCCGGGGTGTTCGGCGATCCAGCGCTGGACCTCGCGCAGCGGGTGCCGCTCGGCGAGCTGGGCGGCCAACTGCGTGCTGAACTGGGCCTGGCCGCCAGGCCTGCGCAGGAACATCACCAGGTGTCTGGCGACCAGGAGGGCTGCGTCCCGGCCGAGGTCCTCCTCCACCAGGGCCAAAGCCAGGTCGATCCCCGCCGTGACGCCGGCGGAGGTGGAGATGTTCCCGTCCCTGACGTAGATCGGTTCGGGATCGACCTCGACGTCCGGGAAGCGCCGGGCGAGGCTGTCGCAGCGCGCCCAGTGCGTGGTGACCCGCCGTCCGGCCAGCAGTCCGGCCTCGGCGAGCAGGAAGGCTCCCGTGCACACCGACACCACGCGCTCGGCGGCCGGGGCCAGTTCGGCGATCCGCCGCACCACGGCCGGGTCGGGGGCGACCGTGCCGCGCCCACCGGGCACCAGGAGGGTGCGGGGCGGCCCGACGCGGTCGAGGTCCTCGTCGGGCAGCAGGCGCAGCCCGCTGCTGGTGCGCACCGGCCCGCCGCCGGGTCCGGCGGTCGTGATCCGGTACGTGCCCGGCCGCCCGGTCGCCGCGCACGCTCCCGCGAACACCTCCAGCGGGCCGGTCACGTCCAGGCTCTGCACGTCGTCGTAGAGGACGATGAGCACGCTGTGGGGTTCCATGCGCCTCAGCCTGGCAGCCGGCCCAGATGGCAGCAATGACGGATTTCCCACCTTTCCCGCCATGGCGGAGCCCACCCCCGCGTGCCGGTGACCGGGCCGGTACGGCGGACGCTCCGGAGCCCGGGGGCGCCGGACCCGCCAGGTCCGCGTGACCGTGGATCTGTTCGCAGGCATCTCCGTGGACGACTACGCGGCGGCACCGGACCGGTGCGAACGGCTGCTCGACTCCCCGCCGACGTTCGTCGCGAGCGAGACGGAGGCCGTGCGGGAACCGGGCGAACACCGTTCGGTGTTCATCGAGGGACGGCCCGAGCACGCCGGCCACGCCCTGCACACCGTCTTCGTCGACGGCCTCGACGACCTCGCGGCCGGTCTCACCGCCCGGGGCCTCACCGCCCGGGGCCTGGAGCGGGCCAAACGGGAGACCTGTCCGAACGGCATCCGCAAGGCCACGTACCGCGCCCCGGAGGGGAACGGGATCGGGGTCGGCGGCGCTCCGTTCTGATCGCGGGCGGCTCCCAAGGCCGACCCGCACGGCCGACTGGCACAGTCGGTGCCCGGCGAGGGAAGAGATCCACCCCGCCACCTTCAACCTATAGCGCACCGGGGGCCTTGCGGCAAGACCCGGGTCATGCCGCAGAATCGTCGCCCTGGGCCGGAAACCGGGTAAATGACGGGTTTCACACACTGTGCGCGCTTCCATGTGCTTACGGGAAGCGCGGAGCGGCCGGCCCGGGACCGAATCTCTTCACATGGGGGACTTCCGTGATCGACGTGATCATCGCCGGCGCCGGGCCGACCGGTCTGATGCTGGCCTGCGAGCTGCGGCTGCACGGTGTACGCGTGGTGGTGCTGGAGAGGGAGGAGGAGCCGACCAGGGTCGTCCGCGCGCTCGGCCTGCATGTGCGCAGCATCGAGGTGATGGACCAGCGCGGTCTGCTGGACCGGTTCCTCGCGCACGGCACGCAGTACCCGGTCGGCGGATTCTTCGCCGGCATCCCCAAGCCCTCGCCCGAGGGGCTGGACACCGCGCACTCTTACGTCCTGGGCATCCCGCAGCCGGTCACCGACCGCCTGCTGGCCGAGCGCGCCGCCGAGCTGGGCGCCGAGATCCGGCGCGGCCGCGAGGTGACCGGGCTGGAGCAGGACGGGGACGGGGTGACCGTCGAGCTGGCGGACGGTACGCGGCTGCGCTCGCGCTACGCCGTCGGCTGCGACGGCGGCCGCAGCACGGTGCGCAAACTGCTCGGCGTCAGCTTCCCCGGCGAGCCCGCCGGGGTCGAGACGCTGCTGGGCGAGATGGAGGCGACCGAGGACCCGGCGGTGATCGCGTCCGTGGTGGCCGATGTGCGCAGGGCCCAGCTGCGGTTCGGCGTCGGGCCCGTCGAGGAGGGCGTCTACCGCGTCGTCGTACCGGCCGAGGACCGCACCGTCCCGCCGACCCTGGAGGAGGTCAGGAGGCAACTGCGGGCGGTCGCCGGCACCGACTTCGGCGTGCACTCGCCGCGCTGGCTCTCCCGCTTCGGCGACGCCACCCGGCAGGCCGAGCGCTACCGGGCCGGCCGGGTGCTGCTGGCCGGCGACGCCGCCCACATCCACCCCCCGGTCGGCGGCCAGGGTCTCAACCTCGGCATCCAGGACGCCTTCAACCTGGGCTGGAAGCTGGCCGCCGAGATCACCGGCTGGGCGCCCGAAGGGCTGCTGGACAGCTATCACGCCGAGCGGCACCCGGTGGCCGCCGACGTACTGGACAACACCCGCGCGCAGATGACGCTGATGTCCACCGATCCCGGCCCGCGGTCGGTGCGCCGGCTGGTGTCGGAGCTGATGGACTTCGAGGAGGTCAACCGGTATCTGACCGAGAAGATCACCGCGATCTCGGTCCGCTACGACTTCGGCGGGGACCACGAACTGCTCGGCCGCCGGCTGCCGGATGTGAAGCTGGGGCGGGGCCGCCGCCTGTACGAGCTGACGCACGGCGGACGCGGGCTGCTGCTGGACGGGACCGGCCGGCTGTCGGTGGCGGGCTGGGCGGACCGCGTCGACCATGTCACCGACGTCGGCGGGGAGTTGGACGCGCCCGCGGTGCTGCTGCGGCCGGACGGCCATGTGGCGTGGGCGGGCGGGGAGCAGTCCGGGCTGCTCGACCACCTGCCCAGGTGGTTCGGCCCGGCCACCCCCGGCTGAGCCGGGGTGGGCGTAGCTCGGGACGGGGCCGGGGCGGCCGCCGCCCGCTCCGCCCTCCCCGGGCTTCTCTCCTTGTCGCTGCCGGCGCCGAAGGTCCCTTGTTCCGTTCAACGCCCCGGAGGTTCCGGCGCCTCCGTTCTGCACTCACCGGTCACTCCGCGGGGACGGGCGCACACCCGGGCAGGCGACGATCCGCGTCGCCTGCGGACGGGTCCCGCCCTCCCGGCCCGCCGCCTCAACCCGCGGGCAGGGGAGCCGGGTTGCCCTGGTGGGTGAAGGCGGCCCAGTGGTGGAGGCGGTGGAGGTCGGGACGGGCGGCCTCGCGGCGCAGGAGACCGCCGAGGGTGGGCGGAGGCTCGCGGTGCGGGTCGAGCATCCACATCTGGGCGGCGCGCAGGGCGTCCGGCGGGGCCAGCCCGCCGGTGGTGAGGTGGTGGTGGAAGACCGCCATCATCACGGAGGTCGGCCCGTCGCGCACCGCCCAGCGGGACCCCACGACATCGGCGGCACCGCCCGCGACCAGTGCGGTGGCGAGGGTCAGCGCCTCGTCGTGGTGGCGCGTGCTCAGATCGGTCTCACAGGCGCTGAGCACGACCAGCGGGCCCGCCGCGTCCGGCCGGCGCCCGGCGGCGCCGTCCAGGATCGCGGCCACGGTCAGCCGGTCGGCGTCCCGGCCCGCGCCGGGCGGGGACGCCAGCCGCAGCGCGGAGTCGGTGGGGCGCGGCGCGGCGAGGGCGTGGCAGGACAGATGGAGCACGGACGCCGGCGACGCACCGCCGGGCAGTACGGCGAGCAGTTCCTCCGGCGTGCCGGCGGCGTCCCGGGTCCCGTCGGCGGTGAGGAACTCGCCGTAGCGGAGCGCCCCGGGGTAGCAGGCGGTGCGCAGAGCGACCGTCTCCACCTCCGCCCACGGCAGGGTCAGTTCCGGGTCGGCGACCAGGACCTGCCGTCCGGCGGCGGGAGGGATCCGGCGCCGGCCGGCCGCGGCCAGGAACTGGGCGCCGGAGGGGGCGTAGCCGAGGACGGCCTCCTGGCAGGCGTACCGGTGGCCGTGCTCCCCGGGGCCCCGGGTGCATGCCGCGTGCCACGGCACGGCGCCGAGCCGACCGCAGGGCACCAGCACGATCCGCGGAGGGCGGGCCGGCCCGTCCGGCGCCGGCGGACGTACGGCCGCGAGCAGCGGTCCCATCACCGCCTGCCAGGCCCACTCGCACAAGGTGTCCAGCGCCTCCTGCCAGCGCTCCTCGCGGCCGGCGAGCCGTGACGCGTCCGCGTCCGGGTCGGCGAGCGCCCGGGAGCGTTCCGCCGCGGCGTCGAGGTACCGCTCCAGCGACGGGCCGCCCGGGTCCTTCAGCTCCGGTAGGGGGAGCGTGGCCGGGGCCGCGCCGGGGCGCAGGATGAGCGCGTGGCCGGGGAACGAGTCGCTGGGCAGTGGCATGCCGGGCACCAGGTAGACCAGCGCGTCGGTACCCGTGGCGGCGAGACCGGCGGTCAGCCCGGCCGCGTCCGCCGCGCCCACCAGCTGCCGGACGCCCGGGCCTTCCCCGGCGCCGGGGCGGACGCCCAGCACGGTCAGCGCCCTGCGCCGCAGGGCGCTGGGAACCGGCGGGCCGGCGGCCGGATGCGGGTCCGCGAGGGCTCGGGCGGGGACCTGGGCACGCCACTGCCGGGCCAGTTGGGGGTGGCCCGCCGCGTCGAGGAGTTCGGGAACGCTCCGGGAGGCGGCGGCCGTCCGGAGCACCAGAGCGCGCCCCTTCTCCAGGTCGGCCACCGCGTCGGCAGGCCGCCGGGTGAGGAGGGCCGTGAAAGCCAGCCGCCGTGACAGCAGGGCGCCGCTGAGGGCCGCCGACAGCCCGTGGTCGGCCCCGGCCTGGAGCAGGACGTCGGCGGCCAGTTCACCCAGCGCCTCGCGGGTGACCTGCACGAACGCCCGTCTGTCCGCGTGCCTGTGCGGGCCGCCCCGCGCGGCGCGCACGACATGGGCCTCGGCCAGCTTCGTCAGGATGTCCACACGGTGCTTTGCGCCACGTCCCCCGGCGAGCAGCGCGCGGGCCCGGGTCAGCTCGGTGACGGCCTCGTCCAGCAGCGCCGGGGCCTTCTCGTCGCGCAGTGCGGCCTGGAACAGCAGCAGGCCGAGTTCCGCGCGCCGGTCGTACTGCTGGTCGTGGTAGATCTCCGGGTCGGCAAGGCTCCGGCGGAGCCTGGCGATCTCCTGCTCCAGGGCTTCCGGCCCGGTCCGCTCCGGCCCGGTGGCCCGCCGGACCCGGCGCGCGCGTGCGCTCAGTTCGTCGAGCCGGCTCAGCCGCTCCGCCAGTTCCTCACGCCGGCCGCTCTGCGGCGGCAGGGCGGCGTACCGGCCGCGGAGCTCCTCCCTCAGACTCGGCAGCGCCCGGTGGTCTCCGGTGCGCTGGGCGCGGTGCAGCTCGAGGTCGGCGGTGGAGAGCACCAGGCCGAGCGCGAACGGCGCGTCGGGGGGCACCGAGCCGTCGCTCTCCAGGGCGGCGCGCAGGCCGCGCAGGGTGGCCAGGGACGCCTCCGCGTCGTGGAAGCTGCCGCCGAACATGGCGGCGTGCTCCAGGACCTCGGCCAGATCCGCCCCCAGGGCCAGCGCCCACCAGGAGCCGGCGGGGCTCGCCCGGACCGCCTCTCCGAGCAGGGCGGCGGCGTCCTCCAGATAGCCCGGATCCCCGGTCCGGTAGGCCAGCAGCCGGTCGAACCTGGCCGCCATGCGCCGCTCGCGCAGGCCGAGGTGGGCGACGAAGTCCCTCAGCCGGCTGTCGAGGTGGGGAACCAGCCCCGGTTCCACGGTGGCGCCGACCGGCCACTCCGCGAAGCGGTCGCCGCCGTCGCCGTCGCCCTCCGGTTCCGGCGCGGGGCGCTCCACGGCGCTGAAGTCGGCCGATCCCGGCGCCAGGGAGTCCAGCGCCACCAGCAGATAGGCGTGGAGCCTCGCCACCCGGGCGCGCTCGGGCGCGCCCGGCGGCAGCGCGCGCAGTGCCCCGAGCACCAGGTCGGCGGCGCGGCGGACACCGTCGGCGTCCGCCGCGCCGCGGGCCGCCGCCCTGCCCAGCAGCGGTACGACTTCCGGGTCCAGTCCCAGGAGCGCGAACGAGCTGTCGTCGAACCCGGACCGCAGGGCGACGACCAGGTGGGCGAGTACACGGGTGAACCGTGGGGTGCTGTACGAGCCGGCCAGGTCCAGCAGGCCGCGGACGGCGGGGAGCAGGGCGTCCTCGATGCCGGAGACCTCGAAATGAGTCTCGGTCCCGGAGGGAGGCTCGGAGTCGGAGCCGGAGGGAGGGGAACCGGCGGCGAGCATCCGCTCGATGTCCTGCTTGATTCTCACGCTCTGCCGGTGGAACTCCCGGTCGAACGGAGCCTGGTCGACCGGGGCCCCGGCGATACGGTCGGCCACCTCCCGGGCCTCGGTGAGGTCCCGGCGCAGCGTCCGCGTCAGCGCCCGTCCGTCGGCCGCGGCGAGCAGCGCGTCCAGAAGGGCCGTGCGGGTGCCGTCGGGGCGGGGCAGGGCCCAGGGCGCGAGCAGGACGAGCAGCACCATGCGGGCCTGCAGCGCGACCGTGTCGGCGAGCGCCCCGTTGCGGTCCGTCCACCGCAGGCGCCGCAGCGCCTCGGCCCGCTCCCCGGGATCGGGGGACGGGCTCTCCCGCCTGCTCATACAGCGCGCGCCGAGCAGGAGGCCCAGGCACACGAAGACGGCGGAGAAGTCCTCCCCGCTCTCCACCAGCTCCCTCTCGACGGCGGCCAGCCGGCCGATCACCGGCCCCAGGTCCTCCTCCGCGGGCCATGTGCCCGGCGCCCGCGGGCTGCCCAGCAGCCGCCAGGCCTCAAAGACCGCTTCGGCCGCCCGCTCCCGCGGCTTTGCCGCCCCGGTGCCGTCGCCCCCTCCGCCCCCGGCGGCCGCCGGCTCCCCCGCCGCCACTTCCCCGCTCACCTCCGTACCGGCCGGGAGATCTCCGCGCGCAGCGGTTCCAGGAGCCCGTTCGCCCGCCCGGTCCCGGCGTCGGAGCCGAGATCCAGGATGCCCCTCCCGGGCATTACGTCCAGTGGTTTGCCGTCGCAGTGCGCGAACCGGTCGTGGAAGAGCACCAGGGCGTGCCGCGGCCTGTCGTGCCGGGACTGCCAGATCAGTCCCATGGCGTCGGGGGCCTGCGCCCGGATCTCGCTCGCCCAGCGCCTGGCCGGCACGTAGTTCCTCTCGTCCTCCAGCAGCGCGGCCTCCTGGCAGACCGCGGCCAGGTCCCTCGACTCGATCAGGGAGACCAGGGTCAGCTCGCACCTGGTGCGCAGCACACTCAGCGAGCGGCCCCGGACCGTGGCGTAGGGGATGCGGCGGCGGCCGGCCGGCGGTTCGAAGGGCCGGGATCGCAGCACGCTCTCCGCGAGGGCCGTGGTCGCGGTGTCCGCCAGGTACAGGCAGTGGTACGGGTCCAGCGGCGTGCCGTCGAAGCGGTTGCCGTCCCTGAACTCGAAGGGGTCGGCGAGTCTCGGGTTGAACTCGTTCGGTTCGTAACGAGTGTTGTGCACCCGCCACAGCTCCGTGCCGGCCGGGATCACCCGGCGGTTGGGGCGCAACTCCAGCGAGGTCATGGGGAAGAGGCCGCTCATCAGTCCCCCTCCACCAGCGCGGCGGCCGCTTCGACCAGCCGTCGGCCGGGCAGCCGGCCGAGGAGCGCCGCCGGTGTCCCGCCCAGCCAGGTGTTCGCGCTGAGCCACCAGGCCGCGGCCCCCCAGGGGTCGATGTCCGCGAGGAGGAGACGGTTGACCTCAAGGACGACCTCGTGGGGGGTGCCGCCGTCCGCGGCGAACTGGAACCGCGGGTAGCGGTCGCCGCGTTCGGGGTCCAGAAGCCTGATCAGCTCGGGCGGCGGTGCGCCGGCGCACCGGGCCCGCGCCTCGTCCGCGGAGAGGGCCGGCGCCCGCAGCAGCTCGTCCGGTGCGCCGTCGGCGCCTTCCTCGGCGGCGGCCTCGGCGACGGCCCCGGCGGCGGGGGGCTGCGAGGGGGCCGCCGCCAGCAGCGCCACCAGCTCCCGTGCCCCCGCCACGGCCCCCGGCCCGGGCGGCGCGGCGGTCAGCCGGACGGAGTCCAGCGCGGCGCTCACCGGATGGCCGAACGGCAGCGGCAGCAGGGCGAGGCGGACGCCCTGGAGTGCCCTGCGGACCGCCGGGCCGTCGTCGGGCGCCGCCGCGGCGAGTGCTTCCAGTCCGGCGAGCAGTTCCGCGTACCGCTCGTCGTCGAGCGCCTCGCGGATGGCGGCCCGGTGTTCCCCGATCAGCGCGAGCAGCCTGTCGGCCCGGCCTTCACCACCCTCGTTCATCCGGCCCCCTTTCCTCCGATTTCCTGCGGTCCTCTCCGGTCCTCTCCGGTTTCCTCCGGCCGTCCCGGTCCGCCCCGGCCCGAATCCTCCGGTGAACGGAGGCGACCGGTGTCTCCGCCACGGCCCGGCGCCCTTGGTGGCAACGCCACTATGCCGACCCGCCGGGCGTACGGTGGCGGGAACCGGCGCTTTCGCCGCCGGACGACCGGAACACGCCCAGGTCGGTCCTCATCTCGCGCCGCGCCTCCCGCAGCCCGCGCCACAGCGCGTCGATCCTCTCCTGTGCGGCGGCGGCGCAGTCCCCCGCCCGCGGCACACCGTCGTCCAGGCGCCGGAGCATGCCGTAGACCGCGCCCAGTTCGCGGCTGAGGGCGCCCGTGAGTTCGAGCACCCGCTCCGGCACCCTCAGCTGGGCCTCCGCGTACACCTCACGGTGCCGGTCGCGCGCCTCGGTCAGC
Organism: Streptomyces mangrovi; assembly: GCF_900114215.1. Taxonomy (GTDB): domain Bacteria; phylum Actinomycetota; class Actinomycetes; order Streptomycetales; family Streptomycetaceae; genus Streptomyces; species Streptomyces barkulensis. The sequence goes on from NZ_FOSG01000016.1 coordinate 20,119, forward strand.
CGCTGCCGCACGGGGCGCGGGTCCTCGTCACGGCCCAGGGCGTGCAACTGGTCGGTGAGCGCGGCCAGATACCGCCGGGTCGCGGTGTTGAACGCCACATAGCACGACCGCAGCTCCTGTGTCCCGCTGCGCCGCTCCCACGTCCGCTCGGCCCGCTCCTGTTCGCGCTGCCGGCCGCGGTCCGCCGCGCGCTGGGTCAGCAGCGCGGACAGCAGCGTCCCGACCACTCCCACGGCCGCGGCCAGCAGGGTGGTCGCGCTCCCCACGTCCATACGGCCTCCGCTGCTCCGCTCCGCGGTGTCGATCACGTCACACCACCAGCGAAGCAGCGCACCTCCCGCGTGTGAACGCCCCGCCCGGAGAACGCCCGGTATCCGGCCCGTCACCGGCCGGACGCGCGGACCGAGGGGCCCGCGAGGGGGCTCATGCGCGGCATAAGGCCTGCTTGCCAACGCTTCCGCGCGCGCACTACTGTCGCCACGCCTTGGTGAACGGGAAATCCGGTGCGATACCGGTGCGGCCCTCGCCACTGTGATCGGGAAGTCCGGCTCCAGCCCTCGCGGGCGGCCACTGGGTCCTTCGGGACCCGGGAAGGCGGAGCCCGGGCGGTGGTACCCGTCAGCCAGGAGACCGGCCAGGGCGCGTCAACCATCCACGAGGTGCTGGAGAGGGTCTGTCCGGTCATGCACATAGCCGAGGGCTTCCTGCCCCCCGCGCACGCGGTCGCCTGGGGCGCCGCGTCCGCTCCGTTCATCGTCCACGGAGTCCGCCGTCTCACCCGTGAGGTCAGGGAACATCCCGGGAGCACTCTGCTCCTGGGCGCCTCCGGGGCCTTCACGTTCGTCCTGTCGGCCCTGAAGCTGCCCTCGGTGACCGGGAGTTGCTCGCACCCCACCGGCACGGGGCTGGGGGCCATCCTGTTCCGGCCGCCGATGATGGCGGTGCTGGGCACCATCACGCTCCTGTTCCAGGCGCTGCTGCTCGCGCACGGCGGCCTGACCACGCTGGGCGCCAACGCCTTCTCGATGGCGATCGCCGGCCCCTGGGCCGGGTACGCCCTCTACCGGCTGTTGCGGCGGTCCGGCGCGCCGCTGATGGTCGCCGTCTTCTCCGGCGCCTTCGCCGCCGACCTGTCCACCTACTGCGTCACCAGCGCGCAGCTGGCGCTGGCGTTTCCCGACCCGTCCGGCGGATTCTGGGGCGCGCTCGGCAAGTTCGGCTCCATCTTCGCCCTCACGCAGATCCCCCTCGCGGTGAGCGAGGGGCTTTTGACGGTGTTCGTGATGCGGCTGCTGGTGCAGTCCAGCCGGGGCGAGCTGACCCGGCTGGGCGTGCTGGTGTCCGGCGGGCGGGCCGGGGCGGAGAAGGCCGCCGGCAGCGGGGCGGTGGCGTGATGAACGTGACGAGGAAGGGCACCGGGATCAACGTCCTGCTGCTGCTCGCCGTGGCCGCCCTCGCGGTCCTGCCCCTGGCCCTCGGCCTCGGCGACCACAAGGAGGAGCCGTTCGCCGGCGCCGACGCCGAGGCGGAGACGGCGATCACCGAGATCGAACCGGACTACGAGCCGTGGTTCTCCCCGCTGTACGAGCCGCCGTCCGGTGAGGTCGAATCGGCGCTGTTCGCCCTGCAGGCCGCGCTCGGCGCGGGCGTTCTCGCCTACTACTTCGGCCTGCGCCGCGGACGCCGCCAGGGCGAGCGGCGGGCCGGGGGACCGGGGGGAGCACCGTCGGAAACCCTGCCGGGGGCACGGCCGGAGGCGCGGCCGGAAACCCTGCCGGGGGCGCAGTCGGGAGCGCCGCCGGAGGAAGCCGGGGACACCGCGGGGGGCGCCGGGGCCTCCGGGGCCCGGGGAGTCTGATCCCGTGCTGCCGATCGACGCGGCGGCGCACAGCAACCGCTGGCGCCGCCGCCACCCCGTGGACAAGGCCGTACTCGGATTCGGCCTCACCTCGCTGGCGCTCTGCCTGCCGCCCTGGCCGGGCGCGGCCCTGGTGGCCCTGACCGCGCTCGCCGTGCTGCTGGGGCCGGCGGGCGTGCCCGGACGCAGGCTGTGGCGCGCCTGCCGGGTGCCCCTGGGCTTCTGTGTGACCGGCGCGGCCACGCTGCTGGTCCAGGTCGCCGGCCCGGAGGGTCCGCTGTCACTCGCCGACGGCGGTCCGGCCCGCGCCGGGGAGCTGCTGCTGCGCACCTCGGCGGCCTCCCTGGGCATGCTGCTGTTCGCCTTCACCACCCCGATGTCCGACCTGCTGCCCCGGCTGGTGAGGGCCGGCGTACCCGCGCCGGTCGTGGACGTCGCCCTGGTGACGTACCGGATGAGCTTCCTACTGCTGGACTCGGTGCGCCGCGTCCGCGAGGCACAGGCCGCCCGGCTCGGGCACACCACCCGGGCCGCGGCCTGGCGCTCCCTGGCCTCTCTCGGCGCCACCGCGTTCGTACGCGCCTTCGGCCGGGCCGCCCGGCTCCAGGACGGGCTCGCCGGACGGGGCTACGACGGCGCCCTGCGGGTGCTGGTGCCCGAGGCGGGCGTCTCCGCGCGCTTCACCTCCGGCAGCATCGCGCTCCTGGGTGCCGTGACCGGCCTCACCTTCGCCCTGGAAGGACCGCTGACGTGAGCGAGCCGGCACTCGTGGCCCTGCGGGAGGCGTCCTTCTCCTACGAGGACGGGCCGCCTGTGCTCAGCGGCCTCGACTTCGAGGTGCGCCGGGGGCGCACACTCGCCCTGCTGGGCCGCAACGGCAGCGGCAAGACCACGCTGATGCGGCTGCTGAGCGGCGGACTGCGGCCGGACACCGGCGAGTTGACCCTGCGGGGGCGGCCCGTCGCCTACGACCGCAAGGGGCTGACCCGGCTGCGGACGACCGTCCAGCTGGTCGTGCAGGATCCGGACGACCAGCTCTTCGCCGCGTCCGTCGCCCAGGACGTCTCCTTCGGGCCGCTGAACCTCGGGCTGCCGGACGCCGAGGTGCGGGCGCGGGTGGACGAAGCGCTGACCGCCCTGGACATCGGCCACCTGGCCGACCGTCCCACCCATCTGCTCTCCTACGGCCAGCGCAAGCGGACCGCGATCGCGGGGGCGGTCGCGATGCGGCCGGAGGTGCTGGTCCTGGACGAGCCGACCGCGGGGCTCGACCCGGACGGCCGGGAGCGGCTGCTCACCACCCTGGGCGGGCTGTGCGAGGGCGGCACGACGGTGGTGATGGCCACGCACGACGTCGACCTCGCCCTGCTCTGGGCCGACGACGCGGCGCTGCTCACCCCGGACGGGGTGAGCACCGGACCGGCCGCCGCGATGCTGGCCCGCACCGACCTTCTGCACCGGGCGGGGCTGCGTCTGCCCTGGGGCGTCGTGGTGGAACGGCTGCTGCGGGCACGGGGCCTGCTGGCCGCCGGCGACGACGGCCCCCGTACTCCGGAGGAACTGGCCGCGCTCGCCCGTACCGTGCCGCCGCCTCCCGGCCCCGCTCGGACGGCTGACACACCCCGGGACTGACCCACCCCGGGCGGGTGCGGTCGCCCGGGGCGCCGCGTCCGCCCCGCTCAGGACCGGACGCCGGTGATTCCGCCACCAAACGGCGCTTCCTCTCCCCGTGAGCAGCCGGCGACGGGGAGGACGGACAGCGGACGACGGAAGGCGATCGGTCGCGACACACCGGTCGCATAGGATGGAGGGTCGGCTTTCCAGGGCGAACCCGCGCGAACCCGCGTGAACCCGTGTGAACGCCGCCGGACATCGCAGGGGATTCAGCGGTGTTCCACCACCCGCCCCACCAGGAGAACGACCGTCTTGTCCCAGCAGACCCCGAACGCCGCCGACCCCGGGCTGCGGGCCGACTGCGGTAAGTGCTTCGGCCTGTGCTGCGTGGCGCTGCCCTTCGCCCGCTCGGCCGACTTCGCCGCCGACAAGGCCGCCGGCGCCCCGTGCGGCAACCTCCGGCAGGACTTCCGCTGCGGTATCCACGAGCGGCTGCGCGACAGCGGTTACAACGGCTGCACGGTCTTCGACTGCTTCGGAGCCGGGCAGAAGGTCTCCCAGGTGACCTTCGGGGGCCGCAGCTGGCGCGAGGAGCCGGGTTCGGCCCGCACGATGTACGAGGTCTTCCCGGTCATGCGGCACCTGCACGAACTGCTGCGGTACACCGCCGAGGCGCTGGACCTCCCGGCCGCCCGGCCCGTCCACCGCGATCTGCGTCGCGCCTACGACCGGATCGACGCGCTGACACGGGACACGGCCGAGTCGCTGCTCGCAGTCGACGTGACTGCTCTGCACGGGGAGGTGAACACGCTGCTGCTGCGGGCCGGTGAGCTCGCCCGCGCCTCGGTGCCCGGCCGCAGGAAGGACCACCGGGGCGCCGACCTCATGGGCAAGCGCATGCGGAACGCCAAGCTGCGCGGCGCCCGCATGCGCGGTGCCTGCCTGATCGCCGCCGACCTGTCCGGCGCGGACCTGCGGGAGGCGGACCTCATCGGTGCGGACCTGCGGGACGCGAACCTGTGCGGCGCGGATCTGACGGGAGCCCTGTTCCTCACACAGCCGCAGCTCGACGCCGCTCGCGGAGACCGGGCGACCCGCATCCCGGCGGCGCTCCAGCGGCCCGGGCACTGGGCCGTGTGAGGCCCTGGGCCACGCCGCGCCCGGCCACCGTCCGCACGGCCCTGCCCGGCGCCGGAGAGGCGGAAGCCCGGTACGCACCGGTACGCACCGGGCCACGGGCGCGCAGGCGCGGGACGGCTTGTTCAGGCGCGCCTGCAGGGCCCGGACGCACCTCCCCTCACCGGCCGCCCCGTGAGCCGTAGGGCTGGAGGAGCTGGTCGACGGGCGCGTGGTCGTCGGTGAGCGGCCGGGCGTCGCCGATCCAGGAGGCGAGGCCGTCGCCGGTGGCGATCTTCCAGCCGGTCTGCCGGGCGTCCAGCGCTTCCTGGGCCGCGCGCGGGTCGACCGGCCGGTCGGAGGCGAGCACCACCAGATTGCCGCCGTCGGCGGCGGCCGCGGCGAGGCCGATGTCGGCGGGTTCGCCCATCAGGGCGACATGCTCGAAGACCTCGGCGAGGGTGGCCGCTTCGGCACGTGCGAAGGCGAGATCACCGTGGTCGATGAGGTTGGCGACGTACAGGCCGTCCTCGTCGAGCACCCTCCGCACGTCGGCCAGCGCCTCCGCCGTGGTGAGGTGCCACGGCACGCTGACGCCCCCGAAGGCGTCGCCGACGACGAGGTCGCGGCTGCCGGTCTCCAGCCGCCGCAGGCCGAGCCTGCCGTCCTCGACGCGTACGTCGACACCGCTCTCGTCTCCCAGACCGAGCCGTTCCCGGTCGATGCGCACGACCCCGCCGTCGATCTCGGACACGACGCTGCGCGTCCCCGGCCGCGTGGCCGCGAGGTAACGGGGATAGGTGAGCCCGCCGCCGCCCAGGTGGTGGGCGGCGAGCGGCTCGCCCTCGGGAAAGGCCGTGTCGACCGCCGACGCGATGGCGCGCACGTAGGTGAACTTCAGGAAGGTCGGGTCCTCGAGGTCGACGTAGGAGTGCCGCAGGCCGTCCAGGACGAGTGTGCGGCCGCTGTCCCGGTCGGGGTCGGCGACGACCCGTGCGCAGTGGTACCTGGTCTCCGCGTCGCAGCCGCCGGGCACGACCGTGGCGGCCAGGCCGCCGGCGACGACCGCGAGTGCCAGGGCGGGTGCGCCGCTCCACCCGCGCGTTCGCCACTCGACCAGCGCCGAGCCGGCCACCAGCAGCGTTCCCAGGCCGATCAGGATGCCGCTGACCGGCAGCCGCGACACGAGGACGAAACCGGTCAGGACGGTGCCGAAGATGGCGCCCGCGGTGCCGACGCCGGACAGCCGGCCGACGACCGTTCCGGTCTCGGCGAGACTGGTGAGACGCAGCTTGGTCACGATCGGCGTCACCGCGGAGAGCAGCGCGCCCGGCACCAGGATGGTCAGCGACGCGATCGTCAACAGCGCCGGCGGCGCCCACTCGGCGGTGGTGCGCAGTACGGCGGGGGTGAGCGCCACGACCGCTCCCGACACCCCGAGCGAGGGGCCCAGGAGCCGGCGCGGGTCGACCCGGTCGGCGACGCGCCCGCCCAGCCAGGAGCCCAGCGCGATCGCGGTGAGGGCTATGCCGATCACCATGGTGCTGGTTTCGAGGGTGAGGCCGAGGTAGGGGGCCAGCAGCCGCAGGGCGACGATCTCGACCACCAGGACCGCGGCCGAGGAGCCGAACACGAGCACGGCCGCGGCGCGGGATCCCAGACCGTGGCCGCGAGGTACGCCCTCGGCGACAGACGGAGAAGACGATTCGGTCACATGGGACATCCTCGCATGCGCCGCGCCGGCCGAACGAACATGACGGAAGCCCTTGTTGCCCGGCTGTCCGCCCACCGCGGGTGTGCCCCGCGCGTCGAGGGCGCGGGGTACGGTCCGGAGCGCCGCGGTGCGGGCGGGACGGACCGGCTCGGCCCGCCCGGTGACCGCGCCGCACCACGGTCACCGGGGATCGGGGATCGGGAAGGTCAGCGCCGCAGGGTCAGGACACCCGGCCGCCACGGCAGCCGGTTGTAGTCGCCGCCCGCGCGCGGGTCCTTGCCCTGGTAGAGGAACTGCAGGTTGCAGGGGTCGATGGTCATGGTCTGGTCAGGGTTGTCGCGGACCAGGTCACCGTGGCTGATGTCGTTGGTCCAGGTGGCGCCGCTGTTGGCCTTGCCCGCGAAGGGGTTGCTCTCACTGGCGGCCTGCGGGGTCCACGAGCCGCTCAGGCTGGAGGCCGTGAAGGACCGGAAGTAGCGCCCGTTCGCGCCCATCGCCTCGACGATCATGAGGTACTGGTTCTGGCCCTTGACCTTGTAGACCTGTACGCCCTCGAACAGGTTGGCCTTCGTGTCGCTCATGATCGTCGTGTACGACGAGCCGAAGTTGCCCGGGAAGTTCCCGAGCGGCATGCTCGCCCGGTAGATCTTGCCGTTGTCACCGGCGAAGAACAGGTACATGTTCCGGTCGTCGGCGATCAGGGTCTGGTCGATCGGGCCGGTGTCGGAGCCGGAGATGCTCCCGGTGAACAGCGGCTGCGGGGAGGACCAGCCGTTGGGGTCGGTGGGGTCGCTCGACGTGCGGTAGATGAAGGGCCACGCACCCCACTGGTACGCCAGCACCCAGATGTTCCTGGGCGCGAAGTAGAACAGCGTGGGCGCCACCGCGGCCTGGTTCATCCCCCTCTGGCCCGCCGACGCCATGTCCGACCAGTTGGTGAAGGGGCTGAACATCATCGAGCCGTACGACGATCCCGAGGCGCTCGTCGCGTAGACCAGGTTCCTGCCGTTGTGCTTGACGGCGGTGAAGTCCTTCACCGCGTCCCACCCGTGCGCCGGCTGCGCCAGCACACCGGTCGACGTCCAGCGGTACGTCGAGGGGAGGGAGCACACTCCGTCCGTCGGCGGCGTCTCGGACAGGCCCGTCCACTTCTGGTTGCCGCCGCCGTTGCACGTCCAGATCTGCACCGCCGTGCCGTTGGCCGTCCCCGCGCCCGCGGCCTCCAGGCACAGCCCGGACTCCACACCGACGATCGTGCCGTCGGAGTTCACCCGCCACCGCTGGTTCGCGCCGCCGGAACAGGCCCAGATCTGCACCCGGGTACCGGCCTCGGTGGCGTGGTCCGGAACATCCAGGCACTTGTCGCCGTATACGGTCAGCTGGTTGTCGTCCGTCAGCGTCCACTGCTGGTTGCTCCCGCCCCAGCAGTCGTAGATCTGCAGTTGCGTGCCGTCGGCCTGTTCGCCGCCCAGCACGTCGAGACACCGGTTCGAGGCGACACCGCGTAAGGCGCCGCTGTCGGCCGCCTGGGCCGAGGGGGCGACGAGCATCGCCGCCAGCGCGGCCAGGGCCGCGGCCGCGGCGGCGAGCGCCGCGGATGGATGCCTGCGGATGGAACTTCCTCTGCGCATGGGGACTTTCCCAACCTTGAGTGGGCGGTTCCGGCCGGCCTCCTCCCGTGCTCAGTCGGAGGTCGTCCGGACTGTCGGTGTGGTGCGGTGTGGTGCGGTCTGCGAGCACCGCGGCAGACCGCTCGTGGCCTCCCGGTCCTCCGCGGCCTTCGAAAGACCAGTGGTGGTAGCCGACCCGTGAGCACGGGAGAAAAGTTGATGAAGCCATGACATACGCATACGGCAGGCTCCTTGCGGCTCGGCGTTCGTGGGGGGCGACCCGGAGACGCCCCGCTGCGAGCCGGAGCGACCCCAAATGTTCGTGATATCGAACAACGGTCGAAGTGTCGAGCAACCTGAATGATAGGGAACCGGTGGACGACGTCAATACCTCTCGCACGCACCGCTGAAGACACCGAAACACCCCCTGGCGCCCGCGGGTGCTCGCCCGGAGTCAGGGCGATGACGCCCACTTCGCGCCGGGTGCGGGCCACGGGTCAGGGTGGTGACGAGGCGGCGGGGACGCAGGATGTCCTGCTCACGCCGGATGCGGCTGGAGGGCTCCGTGCGGAGGACCGGACGTCGCCCGCGAACACGTGATCAGTGGTGACCCCAGAACTGGTGGCGCCGGAAAACGTCCATGCGCCAGTGCATCTCGAGGGAAGCGGTCGGTACGCGTTCCCTGCCCAGGCTGTGGCGGATGTGCTGGTAGAGGCCGTGCGGTGACAGCTCCGCACCGGCGACCAGCTCGGACAGCAGCGGCTCCGTTCACGGGAGTGTCGCCATCGGCCACCACGAGGATCTCTCCCTGACCATCCGGATGGAGGTAGGGCAGTTCCCCGCCCAGCCGACGACACAGACCTCCCCAGGTGATCGTGGTTCTGGTACGTGCCACGTCCTGAAGGACGGTGCGTACCCGGTCGGTGAGAGGACGAAGGATGTCCATGGGCGACCGAGCGGTCACCCGGTCCCCGCCCACGGCGGAGACCGGGCTGTCGCCCGGGAAGCCGACGGTGCCGTTCCCCTCCGCCCGCGGTCGGCGCCGGAAATTTCCACGCCAGCGTCCCAGTGTTTCCCTCTCCGCCTCCGGCAAGGGAGAGGGGAGGAAGAGACGTATTCGGTCGGCCTCCGCGAGGGCGGAAGCGACTTCGGGCGTGGACACTGTGCCCCGGCTGGTTCCAAAGTCGTGGAGGATGGCCCGAACGGCCCGCAGCGAGGGATCCACCGAGGGCTTCGGTTCCTGATCGCGTACCCACTGTTTGAAGTCACGCATCAGGCCAGTGACCGCCTCACGACCATGGGGCGAGAGCCACAGGGCGTAGACGGGTTCCATGTCGCCGCGGACCATGTCGATGGCCATGACGGACAACACGTCCGTACGCGAAGACGTACACGGTGAGCGCTGCATCAACCCCGTTCACACCGAACCCTCCGATTCAGCCGCCCCGGGACTGTCCGTCCCGCTGGCCAGTCTCCGAACGGGCTCCTGACGGGCCGACCCAACATGAGCGGAGAAAACGTGGATCACATCTACGGGACGATTCCCTCTGGCCGGGTCAGCAGCGACGTCCGAGAGATGGGCGGCCCATCCGAGACGATGAAGGTGATCGGAACGGAGATCAGCGCAACGGGACCCGGCCGCACGACCAGGCGTTAGTGTTGCGGCCCACGGGACATCCGTCGACGGCCGTGCTGGTCACCGGGTCACCGTGTCGAAACGTCAGCGAGGGGGGAACTCGCCATGATCGAAGATCCGATCGACGCCGCCGACGGCGACGACGAGGCCGACCGGAAGGTCGTCGAACAGGAGCGGGCCGAACTCAGGGAGTTCATCAAGGGGCTGAGCACGGACGACATCAAGTCGGGCGACTGGTTCGCCAAACTCAGCGCCGAGGCCATGCGCTCCTACGCCGCCAAGGTCGACTGGCAGTACTTCCAGGAGCGGTACGCGGGCGTACCCGCGGATGCCGTCATCGACCAGCGGATCAAGATGGCGGCCCGGTACGCCGCGCTCGAAGGCGGACTCTCCGCCGGGGCCTACACGGCGACCGTCGTCGCCACCCTCGGGAGCCTCGGCGGTGCCTCCGCAGCGACCGTCCCGGCCGCCGTCGCGACCATGATGGTCGACGTCGCGTTCGTCACCCGGCTCCAGCTCCGCCTGGCCTACGACATCGCGGTCCTCTACCGGATCTCGCTCGACCTGTCCGACCCCGAAGACATGTGGAAACTCATTCGCGTGGCCTTCACGGTCAAGAGCGGGGAAGCGGCCCGAGAAGGCGTGGCCAAGGCGGTCCCGGCCATCGTCCGACCGTTGATCAAGCGCTTCTACTCCGGAGATGTACTCACCGCCGCGAAGGCGCTCCCGGTCGTCGGGAAGTACCTCCTGCAGAAGAACGTCATCAAGATCGGTATTCCCCTGATCGGCGTCCCCCTCGCGGTGGTGCTGAACCGCTACACGACGCTGCTCGCCGGGCGGCACGCGCAGGCCGTCTTCCGGAATGAGGCGCGGGTGATCGAACTCGCCGGGAAGCTGAGCGAGCGGAGCCGGCACCCGCAGCTGATGCTGTGGGTCGCGTGGCTCGTCATCATGGCGGACAAGAAGATCACCGATGACGAGGCCCTGCTGATGCGGCATCTGGTGAGGCTGTTCCGGGAGCGGCATCAGACGGTCGACGAACGGCTCGCCCACCTTGTCGACATCGACCCCGCCGAGGTGTGGGAGCGCATGGACGCCGAGCCGGGGGATCTGAGCGACGTACTCGACGCGGCCGACCGGGTGGCCGCTGTGGACGGTGACGTCAACAAGTCCGAGAAAGCTGTCATATCCGAGCTCCGGGATCGCTGCGGCCGAGTCTGACGCCGTCGGTTCAAAGGGCCGGGCTCCGTTGTCAGCGGCCCGGCCCCGTACGGACCACCGACCCTCCGCTGGCTCGCCGTCAGCCGCCGGCGGTGCTCCGGGCCGCCGCGACACTGGCCCGCCACTCCGGTGCGTCCGGCTCCTCGTGGAACTCCAGAAGATGCTGGCCGGCGTAGCGGGCGAGGGCGTCGCGAACCTGGGCCGGGGCGACGTGGAAGAACTCGCGGCGGGCGTTGACCCGGTTGACCCGCCGGTCCTCGAACTCCCGGTGCAGTGCGCGCTCCAGCCCGACGGCGTCGTCGCTGTAGATCAGCGCGTGCACGTCGAAGCGGAACGGCACGGAGGCATCGCCGAGTTCGTTGACGCGGTCCATGGGGTCGAGGCGGCGGGTGAGGCCGATCTTGACCATGGACTCGCCGAAGGCGCCGATGTTGGAGATGACGTACACGTACCCCGCCCGGCGGTTCGCCTCGCGGCGGTCGATGACCTCCTCCTCCGCGTCGATCTCGCCGAGCTTCCGCTCCAGTTCCGCGATCTGGGCGGCTTCCGCCTGACCAGCGGAGCGGGCCCGGCCCAGGGCCAGGACGAGGCGGTTGCGCTCCTTGTCGAGCCGGGCGCGCTCGCGGGCGATCTCCCGCTCCAGGCGCTCCTCCTCGCGCTGTCGCTCCCGCTCCTCGCGGCGGCGTTCCTTCTCCTCCTCGACCTTGGCGAGGTGGTCGGCGGTCAGTTCCAGTTCACGCACCCGCAGCCGGTGGTACTCGTCGGTCACCCGGATCTGCATGGTCCTGCCCAGCCGTGCGATGGTCTCCCGGGACTTCGCCAGCCGGTCGACGAGCGAGGCCAGGCGGTGCGGCTTCATCCCCCGCACGGCGGCGTCGGCCTCAGCGTTGTAGGCGCGCAGCATCAGCTTGGAGAAGTCGCGCACCATGCGGCGCCCCTCGGCGGCGGAGCCGTTGACAGTCCACTCGGTGACTCCGACGACCGCCCGCCCGTTCTTGGTGAGCGTCTTGTACCGGTCCTTGATGCGGGCGAGTTCGGCCTTGTACGCGACGGCGTCCGCGAGCGGGTGGCGGTACTCGTAGATGCCGGCCTCCTGCAGCAGAGCCACGTCGTCGGTGACGACCAGGCCGCTTCTGGCCGCCGCCAGCCGGCGCTCGGCCTCCTGGGCCTGGACCTGCATGTCGTGCAGCATCTGCCGGGTGCCGTGGAGTTCCCGCTCGGCACGTTCGGCGGCCGCCTCCACCTTCACGTCGAGGACGGCGTCGAGGCGCTGGACCTCGGCCTGCTGCTCGGCGTGGGTGCGGCGCAGACGCTCGGTCTCCTGCGCCAGACGGGCCGCGTCGGCACCGGCGAATGCGGTCAACTCGGCCATCAGGCGGTGGTTCTCCGCCCGCAGCGCCTCGGTGTCGGCGGTCCGAGCGCGCAGTTCCTCTCCCAGCCGGGCCACTTCGGCCTCCGCCTCCTTACGGCGGCGGCCGAAGAGACCTCCGCCGCCGGAGGGCTGCGGCGGCTGCTGCGGTGCGGGGGCGGCCGGGGTGGGTGACGCGAACGGCGCGGGATCGGAGGCGGGGGCATTGAAGGGGCTCCCGGCGCCGGGAGCCGGCCCGGGGAACTGCTGTCCGGGAAGCGGCTGCCCGGGGAGTGGGTGTCCGGGGACGGGTTGAGCGCCGGGGCCGGTGTGCTGCGCGTACCACTGGCGCCACTGCTGCAGGCGGTCGGCGAGGTTCTGGCCGTCCCGCTTGTCCATGTTCCTGAACTCCACCGCCCATCCGGCGACGTACAGGGTGAGGGCCCCCTGGGTCAGTCCGCCCGCCCAGCGCAGGTCGGCGATCTCGGCGAGGGCGTGTGAGACGAGTCGCTGGCCGACCCAACCCTGCGCCCGGAACAGCACACGGCGGTCAGTGAGGGCGAGCACCCCCATGACGCCGTCGTGGTGTGCGACGGCGAGGGCCTGCACGGTCTCATCGGGCGTCAGCACCTCGGGGAGGCTCTTCACGGAGCCCTTGACCGGGAACCAGAGGCCCTTGATCGCGGCTGCCGCCGCGTCCACGTCGGGCCGGGAGGACTGCATGGACAAAGGAGTGGGTCGCTTTCTCTCGGTCGTCGTCGTGCCGACCCCGGTCGGACGGGCTGTCGCCGGCTGTCGGTGGGAACGCGGAGCGTGCGGGTGCGGAATCCGAAGAGGGGTGGGCCTGCGGGCGATGCGACCATCGCCTTATGAGTCATCGCGAGTCTCTGGTGATCAGAGCTCACCACGCCCTACACCCTCATCGACGCCAATCATAGAACACTCGTTGACGCAGTTCACAAGGAATGCCATGCTCATCGCGAGCGGCACCGCACGACATGGACACCTTGAGCACAGGGGTTATGACATGAGGCACCTTGGGCGCAGAGGCGTGCATATGGCCCGACCAGGGGCGAAGACGGCACCGGGCATGGAGCACCCCGCCTCACAGGGCGGGCTTCACTCCGGGCACCCAGTCGAATCCGAAGCCGTACGCCTGGTCGATCAGTTGCTGGTTCGACGCCCACGGCTGCGCGGTGAACCACCGCGCCTCACGCCGGAGTCCGAGGCCGTCCCGCTCCGGCGCCATCGAGGCGATCGCGCAGGCGGTAGATCCGGCCGGGGAGTCGTCGAGGTGGATGCGCCATGTGCCGCTCGGCGCGCTCACGGTGACGACCCCTCCCAGCGCGCGGAAGTCGACCGCACCCGCATAGAGGTACACGTAGACCAGGAGCCGGGTGAACCGATGCCGATACTCAAGGCTGACGCGGAGGGTCTCCCCGCCGGAGGCCGCGCCGGTGCGATCATCCTGATCGAGACTGACATAGGGCCAGGAGGTGAGACTCCCGAACTGGGCGCCGAGGGGCTGCACCGCGGTACCCGTTCCGTCACTGGTGAGGACCATGCAGCCCAGGTCGAGGTCGGCCTCGGCGGCGGCCGACCAGTTGAGGTTCACCTGGAGGGCGCCTCGCCCCGCGACCCTCGCGTGCGGCGCCCGCTCCGTGAGGTCCACCAGTCGTTTCGGCTGCTCCGGCACCCTCTCCCGAGCCTCGGTCCGCTCCCCCGTTCCCAGACGGATGACTCCCCGTCGGCGACCGTCCCCACTCACAGCACATCCTCATAGTTCGGCATCAATGATCACATTCCACATCGTTCTGATACATCATCAGGTATGACGTACTATTGCATGAACGGTGAAGAGAGCGTGTAATCATTCACCGTTCAACCATGCGCTGGGGCACATGCGACGCTTCACGCCTCGCGCCCACCGCATGCGGATTCGCACGACAGCCCGGGAACGCCGGGCAGGGGTGAGGAATGTCCGTGGGGGGACGACCCGACAAGCAGGTGACGGCGCATCACCTCAAGGACGCAGCGCGGGATCCCGCGCTCGCGCCACGCGCCGAAGAACTGCTCGCACTGGCGGAGGCACTCGAATCCGCCGACGCCGACGCGCTCGATCCATGGGCCGATCTCGACCTGGCGGAGCACTTCGCCCGGCCGGAGAGCATCGCCAAGCCCGCGGCAGACGACCGCGGCACACGGTTCGACGCCACGCTGGACTGGGTCCTGGGGGCCCTGGTCTTCCTGCCCCTGCTCTTCACCTGGGCCGGCCTGTGGAAGGCGACCAGCGCCTACGAGGCGCTGGTAGGCGCCGATCCCGAGGCCGCGAGCCGGCCCTTCCTGCAACTGTGGCAGTCCGGCTTCCAGGGGCATCTGGACGAGGTGTTCCGGTTCGGCCACGTCGCCGTGGGCGGATGCCTGTCCCTGATGATGCTGTTCGCGCTCACGGCGGTGCACGGCTACCGGCGCACGCATGCCGAGTGCCGCGAGGAACAGGCGCAGCGGCACACCCGCGCGACCCTCGCCCGGCTGGTGCCGGTCCTCACCCGTGCGCAACTCTGCCTCAACGAGCACCGGTTCGCCTCGCCCCAGCGGTTCGCGGCGGAGCTCAACTCGGCGGCCGGCCGGATCCAGCGCATGCACACCAAGGCCATCACCACCCAGGAGCAGCTCACCCGGGCCGCCGAACTGGTGGGCAGGGCCATGGAGGAGGCCGGGCAGCGCCTGGCCCAGGCGGAGACGTACGTACGCCCGCTCGAGGACGCGGCGGCCCGGTTCGAGGAGACCGTGCGCGACAGCAGCACCGCGATCCGGACGGCCGTACAGGACCTGGACGAACCGCTGTCGCGGGCGGGCGACCGGCTGACGGACGCGGTCAACGGGCAGAGCGGCGTACTGGACAAGGCCCTGGACGAACTGCGGGCGACCGGGGACGGCATGCGCGACGTCCTCACCCGCACGACGGACCGGCTGGAGACGGCGGTCACCGGCAACAGCGACAGCATCCGCGGCGCGCTGTCGGACACCGCTCAGCGCGTCGAGGACTCCCTGACGGTACTGGCCGCCTCGCAGCGCGGGTTCACCACCGGTATCGAGGTGGTCGCCGATCTCAACGGCAGGCTCATCAACGATCTCGGCACGGTGGCCGAACGGACCGGTGAGGCGGCGGAGGCCTCCCGTGAGGCCGTACTGGACATCGACGCCCGCAGCAGGGCCCTGCACGAGGCGGCGGACCGCTTCGCCTCCGTCGCCGACGCACTGGAGCGCGCGGTCCGCGAGGCCGAGACGGCCCGGGCCGGGGCCGAGACCGCGCAGGCCGAGGCCGAGGCCGCCCGGGTGCGCGCGGAGGAGGCGCTGCGGCGGCTCGAGGAGTCACGTGCCGAGAGCGAGCCTGCGCGGTGAGCCCGGCAAGAAAAAGGAGAGGGCCGCGGTTCAGCCCCCTGCACCTGGCCGGATGGCTCTTCGCCGACATGCTCCTCGTGCTCGCGCTGGTCTCCATGGGCGACCGGGGGGATCCGCTGGCGGCCCGGGAGGCCACCCGGCCCTCCCCCTCGCCCAGCGCTTCGGCCGAGGCGGAGCCGTCCCCCGAGCCGAGTCCGGCGGGGCCGCGGTCCGTGGAGCGCAAGCCGGTGAAGCTCAGCGTAGCGGCGGCTCCCGGCGACACCGCTCGCATGGTGAAGCTCCTGCGGGCCGCCACCGCCCGCCACGAAGGCCGCAGCGCCGCCTTCGTACTCACCTTCGGCCACGCCCGCGAACCGGGCGACGGCCAGGCGTACGCGGGAGAGATCAACAGCGCTCTGCGCAAGGCGCGCCCGGAGATGTTCACCGACGCGACCACACGCGACTTCTGGAACGGCGGCGCCTCCGGCACGGCCGATCTGGAGATCTACTTCTACACCGGCTGACGGCTGCGCCGTCCCACACATTCTGGAGATTCCATGCAGATCCTTCCCTTCTACATGGTGTGCGACGAGTCCGGCTCGATGTCCGGTCCCGGCGTGGACGCCATCAACGACGCCCTCCCCGAGCTGCACCAGGAGATCAGCACGAACCCGAGCGTCGCGGACAAGACCCGCTTCGCCCTGATCGGCTTCTCCACGCAGGCCTCCGTGCTGCAGCCGCTCGCCGACCTGAGCGAGCTGACGGAGCTGCCGTCCCTCTCGGCCAGCGGGGTGACCTCCTTCGGGTCCGCCTTCCGTCTGCTGAGGGGCACCATCGAGAAGGACGTCGAGGCTCTCAAGGCCGAGGGGCACGACGTATACCGGCCGGTGGTGTTCTTCCTGTCCGACGGCATCCCCACGGACGACGACTGGCGTTCCGCGCTCGGGGAACTGCACGCGGAGAAGTTCCGCTACGCACCGAAGATCATCGCCTTCGGGATCAGCGACGCCGACGCCGCGATCATCTCGGAGGTGGCCAACTTCAAAGCGTTCATCCAGGAGAGCGACAAGGTCAGCCCGGCGGTCGCGCTGCGCGAGTTCGCCTCCAGCCTCACCCGGTCCATCGTCAACTCCGCCACCAGCATGGCTGCCCAGGGTGGTGAGGGCTTCCAGCTCCAGGTCGAGGACCAGGTGACCGGTTTCAGTAGTCTCTCCCTCGACAAGATGTGAGCGGCCCGATGAGTCACGAAGGAATCCACGGAACGGACGGCGGCGCGGGCCGCTTCGGCGCTCCCGTCAGCACCCACGGCGTCGACGGCATCGACGCGCAAACCGCGAGCCTGCCTCCGGGGATCATGGCGAACCCCCCGGCCGACCCGGTGACGCGGGCCATTCCCCCGGCGGCGGAACAGGATCCCCGGCCGGAGGAACACGCCGAGCCGTCAGCCGATACGGCGGGCGAGGTCCTGCGGGGAGTGCCGGGGCACACGGGAAAGCGTCCTCCCACCTACCCGCCCCACCCCCTGCGTCCCCCGTCCGTACGGGGAGGGGACGACTTCGCCGCCTTCTCCCCCTCGGTCCTGCTGGACGGGGCCACGGTGGAGCGGCTGACGGTACGCGCCGCATCGGTGCGCGGCGACTCCCACAACTGGGAAGGCACCTGCCGCCAGGACGCCATGACGGTGACGCGGATCGGCCCGCCGGAGGCGGAGATGCTCCTGCTGGCCGTCGCCGACGGGGTCGGCTCGGCGAAGTACTCGCACATCGGCTCGTACCGCGCCACCCGCCAGGCGGCCGTCCACCTGGACCGGGAGGCCGAGGGCATCCACGCAGCGCTGTGCGCCAGGGACGCCACCGAGCTGTCCGCCATCGCCAACAAGGCGATCGCGGGCGCGGGCGCGGAACTGCGCGAGGGGTGGGAGAGGACCGCCCGGCACGAGAACCGCCCTTACGCGGACGGGGACTACGCCACCACCCTCCACGTCCTGCTGGTGCCCACCGACGCCCGCATCCGCGACCGCGTCGTGTTCAGCGTCGGCGACGGCGGTCTGTTCGTGCTCCGCGAGAGCCACTGGCACCACGGGAATCCGGCCGGCGACGGTGTCATCGACACCCGTACCGAGGCCCTCCCGCACGCCTACAGCACCGTCAAGTCAACTCTGCTGAGGACGGCGCCGGGCGAGGTCCTCCTGCTCGGCACCGACGGCATCACCAACCCCCTCACCCAGAAGGACCCGGAGTTCGCCCAGCGCCTCGCCCGTGCCTGGGGCGGCGCGGCCCCTCCCCTGTCCGACTTCCTGTGGCAGGCCCAGACCCGGGCCAAGTCCTACGACGACGACCGGACCGTCGTCTGCGTGTGGGAGGAGGCGTGAGCGCGGAGGACGGCTCCGACATCGCCCGGTCCTCGCTCGCGCTGGGAGACCGGGTCGGCAGCGGCGGGCAGGGAGATGTCCACGCGGTCGCCGGCGGGACCCTGCTGTTCAAGGAGTACAAGTCCCCCTCCACGGCCGACGGGAACGCCCTCGCCGGCCTGGTCGACTTCCGGCAGGGGCTGGGACAAGGCGACCGTGACCATCTGGACGCCCGTGCCGCTTGGCCCCTGTGCCGGGTGACCGACGAGGGCGGCCGGGCGGTCGGTTTCCTCATGCAGCGTGCCCCGTCCCACATGACGTGGCGTACCTCCGCCGGAAAGACCAAGCTCGTCGAGCTCCAATACCTGATCCGGCCGCCCAAGGCGGCCTGGCAGGAGGTGTCCCAGCCGACCCCGGAGCAGCGCAGGATACTCGCCCGGGCATGTGTCGAGGCCATCGACTGGTTCCACGGCGCCGGGCTCGTAGTCGGGGACATCTCGCAGGCCAACGTGCTGTGGTCTCTCGCCCCGGAGCCGACCGTCCACTTCCTGGACTGCGACGGCTTCCGGCGAGTGGGACACGGAGCGGTGCAGGCCCAGGCGGACACCCCCGACTGGAACGACCCGCTCGCCCCGTCCACGGAGGCGAGCGTGGACACGGACGCGTACAAGACGGCCCTCGTGGCGGGCCGGATCCTGGCCCGCGATCCGTACCTCGCCCCAGGGCAGGAACTGCAGGCGGTCGCCGGTTGTCTGAACGACCGGCAGGACGCCGCGGTGCGCAGGCTCTTCGCGCAGGCCGCCGGGGAACGTGGGACCCGGCCCCGCCCGGGTGAGTGGCGGACCGCGCTGAGCGACCGCGGCACCATCGCTCTCACAGCGGCCACGCCGCGGCCCCGGCCCGTCATGGACCGCACGGTCCTGGACGGAGTCCGCGACCGCAAGCCCATCCGCCTGCGTACACCCGGGCTGTGACGCGGCGCCCGGTGGATGCTCCAAAGCGCCACGCGGTGTGAGTGAGGTCGCGACGAGTACCGGTGCGCGGGGCCGCGGGCTGCCGCCGTGTCGCCGAACAGCGGTGCAGTCGGCCCTCGGTATCTTCTTGCAGGCGTGCGACCCACACGAGCCACCGGCAAGAGAGAGGCAGTGAATTGCCACAACCAGCCATCAGCCGCCGCACTCTCCTGGGGGCGGCAGCGGTCCTGTCACTGGCCGGGTGCACCAAGGACGGCGGGTCCGCGTCCCTCACCCCCACCGCTGCTGAGAAAGAGCCCGCCTCTTCGCCCTCTCCCCCGGCCACTCCGGCGAACAGGAGCCATGAACGGCTCGTTCAGTTGGAGCGGGAATTCGACGCACGGCTCGGGGTGTACGCCCTCGCCACCGGTACCGGCAGCACCATCGCCCACCGTGCGGACGAGCGGTTCGCGTTCTGCTCGACGTTCAAGGGGCTGGCGGCGGCAGCGGTCCTCGACCGCAACCCGATCTCGCACCTGGACACGCTCGTCACCTACACCGGAAACGACCTCATGCCGCACTCCCCGTTCACCCGGAAGAACGTGGACAGGGGGATGACCATCCGCCAGTTGTGCGATGCGGCGGTCCGCTACAGCGACGGCACGGCCGGGAATCTCCTCATCCGCGAGCTCGGTGGTCCGGAGGAGCTGACGGCATACGTGCGCGGCCTCGGCGACACCGTGACCCGCATGGACCGCATCGAGCCGGAGATCTCACAAGCGGTGCCGAACGACCCCCGGGACACCTCCTCCCCCAGGGCCATGGGCGGCGACTACCGAAAAGTCGTCCTGGGGAACGCCCTGTCGGCCGAGAAGCGGGCCTTTCTCCGGGACCTCCTGGAACGCAACACCACGGGGGACCAGCGCATCCGGGCCGGACTTCCGCAGGGGTGGAGGGTGGCCGACAAAACGGGAACCGGCCAGTACGGCACGCTCAACGACATCGCCGTCGCATGGCCCCCGGGATCCGAGCCACTGGTCATCGCGATCATGTCCAGCAAGGCCGTGCAGGACGCCGAACGGGACCAGGCCCTCCTCGCCGAGGCCGCCGCGTACGTGGCGAAAACCCTGGTCTGAGAGGTCGTCCGGAGCACCCGGGGAGGCGCCCTGACACGGCCCGCCGGTGGGGAGCCGGTCGCCGTGCGGCTGCCGCGCGATCGGGTGTGTTGACCCCGGGAGCGCGGGGAGCCCCGTCGGGGCAGGGTGACCAGAAGGGTCCCCTGCCCCGACGGGGCTCGGTCGGCCGGGCTGCGGGTTACCGGCACCCGGCCGAGGTGGGTGCCGTGTGCGGCGCTCTCCGGCTCAGCCGAAGTTCACGTCGCTGCACCACATGTAGGCCTGGTCGAGGTGCGAGGCCTGCCAGATCACGAACAGGATGTGGTGTCCGCTGTAGCCGGAGGTGTTGACGTTGAACGTGATGTCCTGCGCAGGGGCGAAGCGGCCGGTCTGCGTGATGAAGTCGAGGTTGCCCCAGCCCAGGGTCTGGGTCTTGGGGTTGAAGCCCTGCTTGCTCACGTAGACCTTGAAGTAGTCGGCACCGTGGGATGCCTGGTCGTGCAGCCGGACCGTGAAGTTGTTGCTGACGTTGGTCGTCTTCCACGCCCCGGGCCTGTTCAGGCTGGCGTTCCTCGAGAGGTTGTTGCTGCAGAGCGTCCCGTCGGGGGTCCGCGCCTGGAACTGACCGCCGAGGCCGTCGCGGAGGGCGCTCATCCAGTTCCACATGGTGTCGGGGTTGGCCTGGAACGCCTGGTAACACATGGGGTCTTCGGTCTGCATGGCCGGGTTCGTGTGGTTGCTGCCCCACGTCTTCCAGCACTGGTACGCACGGGAGGCGGGGTCGACGATGCTGCCGTGAGCCTGGGCGGGGGCCGACCAGGTCAGTGCGCCGGCGACCAGGGCGAACAGCATGACGAGCGCCTGGAGAGGCCGGCGGAGGGCCGACCGGGAACGTCCGGTTAACGAGCTCTGTTTACGCATGTGGGGGGAACTCCTTCCAGTTGCGATGCACCATGGGAGCGCTCCCAACAGTACGGATTCTGAGTGAAATGTCAATGAAACAAACGGAGTTGATTACAGGGACGGGCAGCGAGCAGGGAATCTTCCGAGAGCCGGGCTGCCCAAGCCCGTAAAGATCCGCCAGGCCGATGAGGAGCAGATCGTCACGGCCGGCCGCAGACTCGATCAGGTCCGGGCAGGAGCCGCGCAGGGGGAACAGGGTCGGCGTGGCGCCGGTGGTGTCGTAGCCCTGACCGGTGGGCAGGCCGCGAATGCGCTCCAGGCGTTGCAGTGCGTCAGGTTTCCGGGCGAGGCCCTCGCACCGCAGTGGACACGAGGGGTACTTCGTCCGAAACCGCAGGTCAGGCCGCTTTCGCGGGCGGAGCGACCATTCCACCCGGTGCATGGCCGGAAACAGGTCGAACGTGGTGCCCGGCTCGGTGAAGCCGCGGGTCAGGAGCGCTTCGGCGCGGGCTTGAGGATGGCGACGCACTCCACGTGGTGGGTCATCGAAAAGGCGTCGGCCGGAATCGCTCCCAGGAAACCGCAGGCCAGAGAGGTTTTCCCGCTCTCTCGGGAGTCCATGGGCACCGTGAGCGCCAGACGGGCGTCATGGCCCACGGGATCGACGACACGGCCGGGCACCCTCCGGCGTCAGATCGGAAGGTCGTCGGGCAGGACCCGGAACACCTTGTACCGGCCCAGCGGACGCACAGCCCGGAAATCGCGACGGTCGAGCGTGAGGACGGCGTCGGTGTCGTACTCGGCGGCGAGGGCCACGTTCACCGCATCCGCGAGATCCAGGTCCAGGTCGCGATACCGGGCACGCACCGACTGGGCGACATCCAGATGGTCTTCCGTGATCTCGGGCAGAGCGATACGGCCCCGGCGCATCCAGTGCCGGATGTCGTCGACCGCGCTGAGCGCCGCTTCACGGCCGAGCTCGCGCGTGGCGACATGGTCGATCTCCGCGAGCAGCAGCGGGGACATCACCAGGAGCCCGGCGGCCATGATCGCCTCGTTCGACGCGTGGTGCTCGGGATGGGCGGAGTCGAGCGCCGCGAGGAGCCCGGAGGTGTCCGCGATGACGATGATCACGCGGCGGTCCCCGGCTCGGTCTCGCGACTCACGGCGTCGGCGACGGTGTCACGCACTTCACTCTTGCCGGGAGTACGGCCTGCCCCCCGGAAGGTGCGGGAGAAGAGAGGCTCGTCCCAGACACGGTTGGCCATGGCCGCGAGATGGATGCCCTGACGGATGATCTCGGCCTCGCTGATGCCGCGCCGCTTCGCGGCTTCCTTGATGATCGCGAGGTCTTCCGGGTCGGCGTAGACGTTGGTTCGCTTCATAGACATGTACCACGAATAGCACATGTACCACAGTGGTGTATACATTCCGCGATCGGCGCCTGTGTACGGCGCGACCGTCACGGACGGCGCCGTCACCTGCTCCGGCGGGCCAAGGACCTGGGGCCCGGAGAGCGGGTGCGCCGGTGCACTGCTCAGCCGCCCCCGCAGTGCGCGGGCCATTGCGTGTTCAAGCCGGTCGACGAGGAGGCCGAGAGGGTCGACCGAACTCCATAGCCGCCATTCGCCAATGTGCCCGGATGTGCAGGTCGCCACATCATCTGGTGAGTGCGGCTCCCAAGGGTCTCGACAGCAACCGGACTGTGGTCCACACCAGAACTAGCCTGCGGCACCCTGACCGAGCAGCACATCGTGACGATCCACGAGCCCGGGCTGCGCGCAGGGCCGCGCGAGCCGTCACGGAGAGCCCGGGACAGCCCGACGCGGCCGTGTTCCCGCTTCGGACAGCGGCACCGCATCTTCACAGACGGCCTGGGTCCGTATCTCCAACAACCGCGCATTCACCTGTGCTCCACTGGCGCCCCGTAAGAGCCGGACTACTCAAGCCCGTAAAGAGCCGCCAGGTCGATGAGGAGCAGATCGTCGCGGTCGGCCGCGGACTCGAGGAGGTCCGGATGGAAACCGTGGAGGGAGAACAGGGCCAGCGTGGCGCTCTTCGTGTCGTAGCCCTGCTCGGTGAGCAGGCCGCGGATGTGCTCCAGGCGTTGCAGATCGCCGGTTCCGCGGCGGGCGGCGGTGGCCTTGGCCTCGCCGATCAGGGCGATCCGAGCGCGCGGCGCCTGCGGACGCTCGCCCAGGGCGAGGGCGATGACGTCGACCTCGTGCTTGGTGCGGGCCGCCGGGTCGGCGACCTCGGTGGTACCGACCGGACCGGGCAGACCGCCGGGGAGCAGGGTGTGGGCGTAGCGGCGGGTGAAGGTGCGGGCGAGGTCCTCGAAGTGCGGGCCGAGGATCTTGGAGTTGAAGGTGGGGGCGGCTGCCTGCCACGCCTGTTCGGCGAAACCCTGCTCGACGGTGGCCGCCTGCGGCAGTGTGACCAGCTGGTTGAAGCGGATCACCGGGTCGGCCAGGGTGATCACCGGGTGGCGGGGGCGGAGGATGTCCTGCTCGCGCTGGATGTAACCGGTGGACTCGAGGACATCGAGCGGGTGGGTGACGGCGTTGCGCCGCCGTTCCAGGGCCGCGCCGATTTTGGTGGGCGTGGTGGCGCCCTGTGCGATGGCGGTGAGGATGTCGTAGTACAGGGTGTGATGGGTGATGCGCGGGTCCTCGCGCAGCAGGTACTCGGTCTCCGTGCGTGAGTACACGGCTCGCCCGGGGTCCAGAAGCGTCCGGGAGAGCCAGGCGGCGAAGCCGTCGTTCGGGTGCGGACGGGCGGCTACCGGCCGGTAGCCGGGGGCCCCGCCGAGAACCGAGTGGACCTGCAGGGCGGTCAGCGGGTCGTCGATCTGCCAGAACTTCCCTGCCGCCCGATAGTCGAAGGCGCCCAGCCTCAGGTCGACCACCGCGCGGCCTCGCAACGGCTTCGTCCCCGACAGCAGTTCGTGCATCACGCTCATCGCCGACCCGCAGAGGATCACCCGTGGTCCGGGACCGGCTCCGGTGCCGCGCTGCCGCTCGTCGTAGAGCTGCTGGAGCACGCCCGGGATCTCGGGAGAGTGCTGGAGGAGGTACGGCAACTCGTCGATCACCAACAGCGGCGTTTTCGAGCGCACGGTGACGTCCAGGGCGTTGGCCAGGACGTCGCGCCAGTCGGTCAGTCGCAGCGTGCCCGGGCGCAGTCCGGCGTGGACCGCGATCGCGTCGCTGAACCGCTGTATCGCCGGCAGCCGTCCCTCCTCCCGCACCGCCGTGATGTACAGGCCACCGATCCGCTCCGACAGAGCCTGCAGAAGGTACGACTTCCCGTACCTCCTGCGTCCCGACACGATCCCCAGACGCATCGCCGGGTCCGGGTCCGTGACGAACTCGGTGAGCAGGTTCCACTCACGGTCGCGGTCGACCACGTCCGCTGGTTTGGTCAGCACGGCCTCGCCCACCGGAACCTCCATCATCCTGCCCCACTACGACGGAATGCGTCTAAGTATACTTAGACGCATTCCGTACATCCCCGCTTGGTCGAGATCGACGGGGAGGAACGTGGGCAACGAGTGTCGCGGAGCCGTCCCGGCGACTCCGGCAAGGCCGCCGCGCACATCACGGCACGCCGCTTCCGCCGGTCCTGCCGTGGGGAACCGGGCGTCATACGAACGTCAGGATTCCGGGCGAGGCCCTCGCACCGCAGTGGGGACGAGGGCTGCTTCGCTGCGGAACCGCAGGTCAGGCCGCTTCCTTGGGTGGAGCGGCCGTTCCACCCGGTGCATGGCCGGAAACAGGGCGAACTGGTGCCCGGCTCGGTGAAGCCGCGGGTCAGGAGCGCTTCGGCGCGGGCTTGAGGATGGCCACGCACTCCACGTGGTGGGTCATCGGGAACAGGTCGAAGGCCCGCAGGAAGTGCGGGACGTAGCCCTCCTCGCGGAAGTAGGCCAGGTCGCGGGCGAGGGCGGCCGGGTCGCAGGCGACGTAGGCGATCCGGCGCGGGCCGAGGGAGGCCACCTGCCGCACCGTCTTGCGCCCGGCGCCGGAGCGGGGCGGGTCGAGGACGACGATGTCGGCCTCGGTGATGCCGGTGCGCGGCAGGACCTGCTCGACGCTGCCGCGCTCGACGCGGACGCGGTCGAGGTCGGCGAGGTTGTGGCGGGCGTCCTCCACCGCCCGCTTGGAGGACTCGATGCCGAGCACCGCGCCCTTGTCCCCGACACGCTCGGCCAGGGCGCCCGCGAACAGCCCGGCGCCGCAGTACAGGTCGAGGGCCATCTCGCCCTTGCGCGGGGTCAGGCCGGTCATCACGGTCTCGACCAGCAGTTCGGCGGCCTTGGGGTGGACCTGCCAGAAGCCGCCCGCGCTGATCCTCCAGGTGCGCCCGGCGGCGCGCTCGCGGACGAAGGGGCGGCCGTGCACCCGGTGCACGGCCCGCTCGCCGCCGCGCTCCGCGCCGCGCCCCCGGGGCTCCTCGCCCCGCAGTACCGACACCGGCCGGTCCAGCTCCACCAGGGGCAGGCGTCCGCCGGGGCGGGGGGTGAGCTGGACCTGGCGGTCGCCGGAGCCGGTGGCGGCGGTCGCGTCGACGGTGGCGATCTGCGGCCACCGGCGCTTCTCGACGCCCAGTTCGCTCACTCCCGGCGCGGCGATCAGGCAGCGGTCGATGGGCTGCACCTCGTGGGAGCGGTGGCGCAGCAGCCCGGCGCGGCCCTCGTCGTCCACGCTGTAGTGGACGCGGGTGCGCCAGGCCGGGACCTCGCCCTTGGGCACCTTGTCGCCGGGGGCGGGCTCGACGGTGCCGTCCCAGCCGGCGTCCTCGGCCGTGAGCCCCGCCAGCCGCGTCAGCTGCTCGGCGACGACGGAGGCCTTCAGCCGCCGCTGGGCTCCGGGAGCGGCGTGCTGCCAGTCGCAGCCGCCGCACAGGCCCGGACCGGCGAACGGGCAGGGGGCCTCGACGCGGTCCTTGGAGGGCTCCAGGATCCCGACGGCGTCGGCGCGCAGGAAGCGGGAGTCCTCCCGGCCCTCGGTCACCTTCACGACGACCCGCTCGCCGGGCAGGGCGTGGCGCACGAACAGCACCCGCCCCTCCTCGGTGCGGGCGATGCAGTGGCCGCCGTGCGCGACGGGACCGATCTCGACCTCGTACTCCCGGCCCACCAGCGACGGTGCGGTTTCGGGGGACGCGGCGGGGGGTGTTGCGGGGGGCATGGGGAGCGGCTCCAACGGACGGCGGGGCGCATGGACGGCAGTCCTCCAGCCTACCGGTCCGTCCGGGTCACTCCTCCCGCCCGTCGCCCTCCCCCCGGACCGCGGGCCCGGCGGGGCCGCGGCGCACCGCGCCGGGCGCGCTCCACTCGGAGCGCCTGCGCGCCCTCAGCCGGGCGCGCTCGGAGGACTCCAGCTGGTAGGGAACGGAGGTGACCATCACGCCGGGGGTGAACAGCAGGCGGCCCTTGAGGCGAAGGGCGCTCTGGTTGTGCAGGAGCTGCTCGTACCAGTGGCCGACGACGTACTCGGGGATGTAGACGCTGACCACGGCGCGCGGGCTGCTGCGGCGCAGGTCCTTGACGTACTCCACGACCGGCCGGGTGACCTCGCGGTAGGGGGAGTCCAGGGTCTTCAGCGGGATGTCGAGGCCGCGCCGGCTCCACTCCTCGAACAGGGCGCGGGTCTCCTCGGGGTCGACGTTGACGCTGAGGGCCTCCAGGACGTCGGAGCGCATCATCTTGGCGTACGCCAGCGCCCGCAGGGTGGGCCGGTGGACCTTGGAGACCAGGACGATGGAGTGCACCCGCGAGGGCCTGGCCATCTCCTCCCGCCCGGCCTCGGCCGGCAGCGCCAGTTCCTCGGCGACCCGGTCGTAGTGGCGGCGGATGGCGGTCATCATCGCGTAGAAGAGCGCCATGCCGATGAGGGCGACCCAGGCGCCGTGGCTGAACTTGGTGACCAGCACCACTACCAGGACCAGGCCGGTGAAGAAGGCACCGAAGGAGTTGATGGCGCGGGAGCGCATCATCCGGCGGCGGGCGGCGGAGTCGGTCTCCTGGGCGAGGCGGCGGTTCCAGTGCCGGACCATGCCGGTCTGGCTGAAGGTGAAGGAGACGAAGACCCCGACGATGTAGAGCTGGATCAGCCGGGTGGAGTCGGCGTCGTAGGCGTAGACGAGCACGCCCGCGAAGACGGCCAGCAGCACGATGCCGTTGGAGAAGGCCAGCCGGTCGCCGCGGGTGTGCAGCTGGCGGGGCAGGTAGCGGTCCTGGGCGAGGATCGAGCCGAGGACGGGGAAGCCGTTGTAGGCGGTGTTGGCGGCCAGGAAGAGGATGAGCGCGGTGGCCGCGGCGACCAGGAGGAAGGGGAGCGAGCCGTTGCCGAAGACGGCCGCGGAGACCTGGGCGATGACCGGGTCCTGGTGGTAGTCGGGGCCGGCGGGGCGGCCGTCGATGAGGATGTCGGTGGCGGGTGTCTCGGACATCTTCACGCCGGTGGCCAGGGCCAGGGCGATGATGCCGCCGAACATGGTGGCGGCCAGCGCGCCCATCAGCGCCAGGGTGGTGGCGGCGTTGCGGCTCTTGGGGCGGCGGAATGCGGGGACGCCGTTGCTGATGGCGCCGACGCCGGTGAGGGCGGCGCAGCCGGAGGAGAAGGCCCGCAGGAGCAGGAAGAGCAGGGCGAAGCCGGTCAGTTCCGCGGTCTCGGCGCCGACCTCGTATCCGGCGCTGGGGGCCGACATCTCGTCGCCCAGGACCAGGCCGCGGAAGGCCCCCCAGACGATGGTGCCCAGTACGCAGGCGACGAAGAGGTAGGTGGGGGCGGCGAATATCGTGCCGGACTCGCGTACGCCGCGCAGGTTCAGCACGGCCAGCAGCGCGATGACCGCCACCGCCGTACCGGTCTTGTTCTCGGAGACGAACGGGATGGCCGAGGCGAGGTTCTCCACCCCGGCGGCGACCGACACCGCCACCGTCAGGACGTAGTCCACCAGCAGGGCGCCGGCGACGGTGAGCCCGGCGCGGGGACCGAGGTTGGCGGTGGCCACCTCGTAGTCGCCGCCGCCGGAGGGGTAGGCGCGGACGTTCTGCCGGTACGACGCCACCACCACGAACAGGAGCACGACGACGGCGAGGGTGATCCACGGCCCGAAGCGGTAGGCGGAGAACCCCGCGATGGAGAGCACCATCAGGACCTCGCCCGGGGCGTACGCGACCGACGACAGGGGGTCGGAGGCGAAGACCGGGAGGGCGATGCGTTTGGGCAGGAGCGTCTGGGTGAGGCGGTCGCTGCGCAGCGCACTGCCGATCAGGATCCGTTTGGACACGTCGGTCAGCTTGGACACGCACAGGATCGTAAGCCTCACCTCCCCGGCCCACCCAACCGCCGCCGGGCCGGAGTGCGGCAGGTCACGGCGGGAGGGCGCGCCACCGGCGCCCGCTCCCGCGAGTTGCGGGAGGCGGGGGCGGGGCCAAGCATGGCCGTATGGCGGAGAGGACGGGCCGGCACATGGACGGCGGCGACGGCGACGGTACGGACCGCACCGGCGGTATCGGAGGGAACGGCGGGAACGGGAGCGCGGGCGGGGAGGGGGGAGGGCCTGCGGGCCGGCCGCTGCGCTGCCTGGTCACCGGGGCCACCGGCTACATCGGCGGCCGGCTGGTGCCCGAGCTGCTGGCGGCCGGGCACACCGTGCGCTGTCTGGCCCGCACCCCGGCCAAGCTGCGCGACTACCCCTGGGCGGGGCGGGCGGAGGTGGTGCGCGGGGACGTCACCGACGCCGCGTCGGTGCGCGCGGCGATGGAGGGCATGGACGTCGCCTACTACCTGGTGCACTCCATGGGCGGCGGCTCCCGCTTCGAGGCCACCGACCGCGAGGCCGCGCGGATCTTCGGCGAGCAGGCGCGGGCGGCCGGGGTGGGCCGGATCGTCTACCTGGGCGGGCTGACCCCGTCCGGGGTGCCGGAGGAGGAGCTCTCCCCGCACTTGCGCTCCCGCGCCGAGGTGGGGCGGCTGCTGCTGGCCTCCGGCGTGCCGACGGCCGTGCTGCGGGCGGCGGTGATCATCGGTTCGGGTTCGGCCTCGTTCGAGATGCTGCGCTATCTGACCGAGCGGCTGCCGCTGATGATCACCCCGAGCTGGGTGCGCACCCGGCTCCAGCCGATCGCGGTGCGCGACGCGCTGCGCTACCTGGCCGGCTGCGCGTCGCTGCCGCCCGAGGTGAACCGGACCTTCGACATCGGCGGCCCGGAGATCCTCACCTACCACGACATGATGCAGCGCTACGCCGCGACGGCCGGGCTGCCCAGGCGGGTCATCGTCCCGGTGCCGGTGCTCTCCCCCACCCTGTCCAGCCACTGGATCGGCCTGATCACCCCCGTCCCGCGCGCGCTGGCCCGGCCGCTGGCGGAGTCGCTGCGGCACGAGGTGGTCTGCGCCGAGCACGACATCGCCCGCTACGTCCCCGACCCGCCCGGCGGTCTGCTGAGCCTGGACCGGGCGCTGCGGATGGCGCTGAAGCGGATCAAGAACGCGGAGGTGGCCACCCGGTGGTCCTCGGCGTCCGTCCCCGGCGCGCCCAGTGATCCGCTGCCCACCGACCCGAACTGGGCGGGCGGCAGCCTCTACACCGACGAGCGCGAGCGCACCGTGGCCGCCTCGCCGCAGGCGCTGTGGCGGGTGATCGAGGGCATCGGCGGTGAGAACGGCTGGTACTCCGCGCCGCTGGCCTGGGCGGTGCGCGGCCGGCTGGACCGGCTGGTGGGCGGGATCGGGCTGCAGCGGGGGCGGCGGGACGCCGAGCGGCTGCGGGCGGGCGACTCGCTGGACTTCTGGCGGGTGGAGGAGATCGAGCCGGGGCGGCTGCTGCGGCTGCGGGCGGAGATGCGGCTGCCGGGGCTGGCCTGGCTGGAGCTGCGGGCGGACCGGGGACCGGACGGGGAGACCGTCTACCGGCAGCGGGCGCTGTTCCACCCGCACGGTCTGCTGGGCCAGGCGTACTGGTGGGGTGTTTCGCCGTTCCACGCGGTGGTATTCGGCGGGATGGCGCGCAACATCGCCTCGGCGGCCGAGGCGGGGGCCGCGGGCGTCGGGCGGCGGCGTGGGGCTACCTCTGGGGCGGGCCCCCGTCCGGGTGGTGGCGCAGCGCGGCCAGCTCCTCGTTCATGGCTGCCAGGAAGCGCACGACGGCGCGGAGTTCCGCGTCGCTGAAGCGCTGCCGCACGGTGTCGGTGGCACGCGCGAGGGGACGGAAGTACTCGCGGGCCACCTCCCGGCCCCGGGGGGCGTAGTGGAGGTGGACGATTCTGCGGTCGGCCGAGTCCCGGGTGCGCCGGATGTGGCCCGCGCGCTCCAGGCGGTCCAGGCAGGCGGTGACCGCGCCCGAGGTGAGCTGGAGGCGTTCGCGCAGCAGCCCGGGGGTGACGGGCCCGTCCCCCTCGCCGTCCAGGATCTCCACCAGGGCCTGGACGTCGGTGGGGTGCAGGCCGTGGGACTGGGCGAAGTCGTGCGCCATACGGCTGAACTCGCCGTTCATGCGGCGCAGCAGTACGGCGAACGCCTGGAGCCCGGTCGGACCACCGTCGGGGCCGGCGGGGGGCTCGGTGGAGGCGCCGGCGGGTTCGCCGGCCGGTTTGCCGGTGGGGTCGTCTGAGTCGTGCACTCCCCCACGATATACAGTCTTGATCGTCAAGTTTCTCAATGAAAAAGATTTAAGCCCGCGCAGGCGGTGCCCACGTCCTTCGTTCAGGGGAGTCGATGAAACCCACACCGCGTGTCCTCAGGTGGCTGGTGCCCGCCGCGCTGATCGTCGTCTGGCTGGCCGTCGGCGGCGCCTTCGGCCCGTACGCCGGGAAGATCAGCGAGGTCTCGACCAACGACCAGGCCTCCTTCCTCCCCGAGAGCGCCGAGTCGACCAGGGTGATCGAGGCGCAGGAGGACTTCCAGACCTCCGAGACCGTGCCCGCCATCGTCGTCTGGGAGGCCGAGGAGGGCGGCATCGACGCCGGCCAGCGGCAGCAGGCCGAGCAGGTGCTGACCGAACTGGCCCAGGCCCCCGGCGTCGCCGGCCGTCCCTCCCCCGTGCAGCCCTCCCAGGACGGTGAGGCCCTGCAGGCCGTCCTCCCGCTCTCCTCCGACCTCGACGAGAAGCTGGGCGACGTCGTCGACACCGTCCTGGAGACCGCCGGCCAGGTGGAGGGCGCCGAGGCGTACGTCGCGGGCCCGGCCGCCACCCAGGCCGACCTGTCCGAGGCGTTCGCCGGGATCGACGGACTGCTGCTGGGCGTGGCGCTCAGCGTGGTGCTGCTGATCCTGCTGCTGGTCTACCGCAGTCTGCTGCTGCCACTGGCGATCATCCTCGGCTCGGTCTTCGCCCTCGCACTGGCCACCGCGATCGTCTACGTCCTGGCCGAACGGGACGTCGTACGGGTGGACGGCCAGGTGCAGGGCATCCTGTTCATCCTGGTCATCGGCGCCGCCACCGACTACGGGCTGCTGCTGTCGGCCCGCTTCCGCGA
This sequence comes from Streptomyces mangrovi, assembly GCF_900114215.1. GTDB lineage: Bacteria > Actinomycetota > Actinomycetes > Streptomycetales > Streptomycetaceae > Streptomyces > Streptomyces barkulensis. Next base: position 51,430 of record NZ_FOSG01000016.1, read on the forward strand.
GGAGCTCGCCCACCGCGGCGACCGCCTGGGCGCCGCGCGGACCGCGCTGCGCCGCTCCCTGGGAGCCATCGTCGCCAGCGGCTCCACCGTCGCCCTGGGCCTGCTGGCCCTGCTGCTGAGCGATCTGCGCAACAACCAGGCCCTGGGCCCGGTCGGCGCCATCGGCATCGCCTGCGCGATGCTCAGCGCCCTGACCTTCCTGCCCGCGGTGCTGGCGGTGCTCGGCCGGTCCGCGTACTGGCCCGCCCGCCCCAAGCCGCCCGCGGACCCGTCCGACCCGTCCGCCGCCCGGGGAGTGTGGGGCCGGGTGGCGGCCCTGGTGGACCGCTCCCCGCGCCGGGTGTGGGCGGTGTCGCTGGCGGGCCTGGCGATCGCCGCCGCCTTCTTCCCGGCCCTGTCGTCCACCGGCGTGCCGACCAAGGAGATCTTCGTCGGCGGGGCCCCGTCCGTCACCGCCCAGGAAAGGCTCGACGAGCACTTCCCCGGCGGTTCCGGCAACCCCGCCGTGATCATCGCGGACGCCGACCGGGTGCGGGAGGTCACCGCCGCCGCGCAGGACACCGAGGGCGTGGTCTCGGCCGCCCCGGTCACCTCCTCGGGCCGCCCCGGCGGAGGCGAGCCGCTGGTCGTCGACGGCCGGGTGAGCGTCCAGGCCACCCTGTCGGCCGGGGCCGACTCCGACGCGGCCCTGAACACCGTCGAGCGGCTGCGGGAGCAGGTGCACGCCGTGGACGGCGCCGACGCCCTGGTCGGCGGCTACACCGCCCAGCAGCTCGACACCCGTGAGACCGCCCGTGAGGACCGCGCGCTGATCATCCCCGTCGTCCTGGTGATCATCCTGGTCATCCTGATCGGGCTGCTGCGGTCGGTGGTGATGCCCGTGTTGCTGGTGGCGACCGTGGCCCTGAACTTCCTGGCCACCCTGGGCATCGCCGCCCTGGTCTTCGAGCACCTCCTCGGCTACAGCGGCACCGACCCCTCCATCCCGCTGTACGGATTCGTGTTCCTGGTCGCCCTCGGGGTGGACTACAACATCTTCCTGATGACCCGGGTCCGCGAGGAGACCCTGGTGCACGGCAACCGGATGGGCGTGCTCAAGGGCCTGACCGCCACCGGAGGTGTGATCACCTCGGCCGGGGTGGTGCTGGCCGCCACCTTCGCGGCACTGGTGGTGATCCCGCTGTCCTTCCTGGTGCAGATCGCCTTCATCGTCGCCTTCGGTGTGCTCATGGACACCGTCCTCGTGCGCTCCCTGCTCGTCCCGGCCCTCGCCAGGGACATCGGGCCGGCCGTGTGGTGGCCCAGCGCGCTGAGCCGCCGCGGCGAGGAGACGGGGACACGGCCCGGAGGGAACCGGGAGGAGCGCCCCGCGCCGGATGCCGGGTAGCGTTACGGCGCAGGACGGATCCGCAGGTGCCCCGGCCGGGGCGGGAAGGACGACGCACCATGCGGGCCCGGGTCGTCACGGCACAGGAAGGCACGGGGTAGCGGCCTCATGCACATCGTCATCATGGGGTGCGGGCGCGTGGGCGCCGCGCTCGCCCGGACCCTGGAGCAGCGGGGTCACACGGTTGCGATCATCGACCGGGACGAGGCGGCCTTCCGCCGCCTGGGCTCGTCCTTCGGCGGACGCCGGGTGGAGGGGATCGGCTTCGACCGCGACACCCTGCGCGAGGCGGGGATAGAGGAGGCCGGGGCGTTCGCCGCCGTCAGCAGCGGCGACAACTCCAACATCATCGCCGCCCGCGTGGCACGCGAGATGTTCGGCGTGGAGAACGTGGCCGCCCGTATCTACGACCCCCGCCGCGCCGAGGTCTACCAGCGGCTGGGGATCCCGACCGTCGCCACGGTCCGCTGGACTGCCGACCAGATGCTGCGGCGGCTCCTGCCCTCGGGGGCGGAGCCGCTGTGGCTGGACCCGACCGGAGGCGTCCAGCTCGCCGAGGTGCACGCCTCCTCCGCCTGGGTCGGGCACCGGGTGAGCCGCCTCCAGCAGGAGACGGGCACCCGGGTCGCCTTCATCACCAGGCTGGGCGAGGCGATGCTGCCCACCTCCGACACGGTGATCCAGGAGGGCGATCTGGTGCACGTGATGATGCGCTGCGACCGGGTCGGCGACGTGGAGGCCGCGTTCTCGCGCGGCCCCGAGGGGGAGGCACGATGAGGGTCGCGATCGCCGGAGCCGGCGCGGTGGGCCGTTCCATCGCCGGGGAACTGCTGGAGAACGGCCACGAGGTGCTGCTGATCGACAAGGCGCCCGGCGCCATCTCGGTGGAGCAGGTGCCACAGGCCGAGTGGCTGCTGGCCGACGCCTGCGAGATCACCTCGCTGGACGAGGCCGCGCTCCAGCGCTGCAACGTCGTGATCGCCGCGACCGGCGACGACAAGGTCAACCTCGTGGTCTCCCTGCTGGCCAAGACGGAGTACGCCGTGCCGAGGGTCGTGGCGCGGGTGAACCACCCCAAGAACGAGTGGCTGTTCAACGAGTCCTGGGGCATCGACGTGGCCGTCTCGACCCCGCGGCTGATGTCCGCGCTGGTCGAGGAGGCCGTCAGCGTCGGCGATCTGGTGCGGCTGCTGCGCTTCAGCCAGGGCGACGCCAACCTGGTCGAGCTGACCCTGCCCCCCGAGTCGGCGCTGGCCGGCACGCGGGTGGGCGAGGTGCGGTGGCCCGAGGACACCGCGCTGGTGACGATAATCCGCGGCAGCAGGGTCCTCACCCCGGGCCCCGAGGACTCCCTGGAGCCGGGTGACGAGCTGCTGTTCGTCGCCGCCCAGTCCCGCGAGGAGCAGTTGGAGGAACTGCTGTCGGTGCGCCGGGAGCCGGAGGACGACTCCCGGTAGCGGCGGGCTCCGCAGACGAGGGCGGCGGCCCCGGCCTGTCGGCCGGGGCCGCCGCCCTCGCCGTGTGCCGTACGGCCGCCGCGGGGCCGTGAGGGGGCCGGGGGCTCAGGAGTCCGTCCGCGCCTCGCCCGCCACGCGCTCGCGCTCCTTGTCCCGCTCCTTCTTCCTCTCCGCCTCCGCGGCCTCCTCAGCCTCCGCGGCCTCCATCTCGGCGATCACGTCGATCGGCGGCGGGGCCTTGGCCAGGAAGACGTAGGTCAGGTAGACGCACAGCAGCAGCGGCGGGATGCCGAGCGCCACCTTCACCCAGCCGAGCTGGGTGGCGTCGCCCCAGAAGTAGATCGGGAAGAGGATGGCCGACTTGGCCAGCAGGACGATGCCCCAGGCCCAGGTCGCCTTGGTGTAGGCCGTCAGGCGGCCGGGGTTGCGGGTGCGCCAGGAGAGGTTCTCGCGCATCAGCGGCCCGAGCAGCACCCCGATCAGCGGGAAGCGCACCATCGCCGAGAGGCAGTACGCGACCGCCAGCCCCAGGGTGTAGAGCATGCCCGGCAGGTAGAAGTTCTTGGCGTCGCCCGACATCATCGCGAAGACCGCGCCGATCCCGACCCCGAAGACGCCGCTGAAGGCGTGCTTGAGGGTCTCGCGCTGCACCAGGCGGGCCAGCGCGAGCAGGACGCTCAGGCCCAGGGCGGCGACGGCCGCGAGGTGGATGTCGCGCCTGATCGTGTAGACCAGCACGAAGACCAGTCCGGGCACGGTGGTGTCCACCATGCCCCGTACTCCGCCGAACGCCTCCATCAGCGCCTTGTCCGTGACCGTCGGACCGGGCGCGCCGGCCTCGGCCCCGGGCCCGTCCACGCCGGCGGCCGGCTTGTCGAGAGAGGTCACCCGCTACTCCTGTCCGCTGTCCTGTCCGATGGGTCGCAGCTCGTACTTGGGGTTGAACAGCACCGGGCGGCCGCGGTTCATCGCGATCCGCCCGTGGGCGATCAGCCTGCGGCCCGGTTCTATGCCCGCGATGGACCGGCGGCCGAGCCAGACGACGTCCAGCGGGGCGGACCCGTCGAACAGCTCCGCCTCCAGCGCGGGCACGCCCGCCCTGGGGCGCTGCGTCACCGTGCGCAGCGTACCGGTGACCGTGACGATCTGCCGGTCGCCGCAGTCGCAGATGCGGGTGCAGCCGCTCTCCTCGGTGTCCTGCCGGAGTTCGGCGGAGAGCAGATCCTCCTGGGAGGAGGCCAGACGCCCGAGGAGGCGCCGCAGCCGGCCGCCCCTGTCGAGTCGGGTAACGCCACTCATACGGCCAGCCTACCCGCGCCCGTCACCCCCCGTAATGCCCCGGAGGGCCCCGGAACCGGATGTGACCGAAGGCTCCTTCCCCGGCGTCCTCCGAGCCCCCGGCGGACCCGGCGCTCCGCGACGCGCACCGGGCTCACGGCTCGCGGTTCAGGGCCGGACCGGCAGTGGACGGAGTTCCGGGCCGGCCTCGCTCAGCCGTCCGTCGCGCAGTTCCAGGACGCGGTCGCAGCGGGACAGCAGCCAGGGCTCGCGGGTGGCGACCAGCGCGGTGGTGCCGCGGGCGCGGACGGCGGTGTACAGCAGCTCCAGCACCCCGGCGGCGTCGCCGGGGCCGAGCAGGGCGGTGGGTTCGTCGGCGACGAGCAGCGCCGGCCGGATGGCCAGCGCGCGGGCGACGGCGACGCGCTGGCGCCGGGCGCCGTCGATCTCGTCGGGCCGCAGCCCGGCCAGTTCGGCGAGGCCGGCCTCGGCCAGCAGCCGGGAGACCCGCTCGTCGCGCTCGCGCGCGGGGATGTTGCGCAGCCGCAGCGGAACGCCGACGTTCTCGGCGACGGTGAGGACCGGCAGCAGCCCCGGGGAGGGGAAGACGATGCCGATACGGTCGCGGCGCAGCCTCAGCCGCTCCTGCTCCCCCATGCCGTCCAGCCGCGCCCCGTCGACGGTGATCCGGCCCGAGACGGGGGTGTCGAGCCCGCCGACGAGGCCCAGGAGTGTCGTGCGGCCCGCGCCGGGGCGCCCGGTGACCGCGACGAACTCACCGCGCCGGACGGTGAGCGACAGGCCGCGCAGCACGGGCGGCGCGGCGGGTGCGTGGCCGTAGGAGTGGTGCAGGTCCTCGACGTCGACCACGGCGCCCATACGGCCTCCCCTTCCGGACGGCTCCGGACGGTGCCGAGCCTAGCGCCGCATCGGCCGGGGTTCACCCCGTCCGGCGCCGGAGCCCGCCGCCGACCGCGGCCGGCCGTCACCCGTCACGGGCGGTGCGGCGGGGCTCCCCGCCGGAGCCCCGCGCCTCACGTCCCGAGGACCGCGTCCCGCTCAGCGGACCTCGGTGATCTCCGGGCCGCGCTGGAGCTTGTCGATGCCGCCGGCGAAGCGGGAGCCCTCCTGGGCCTGCTCCTGCTGGACGCCGTCGGGCACCATCTGCGCGTCGTCGGGGAGCTTGAGGACGATCGGGTCGCGGGGCGCCATCGGGGATTCCCCGCGCACCACGACCGTGTCGCGGAAGATCTGCTCCAGCAGTCCGGCGGCCTGCGGCTGCACCGCGCCCTGGCCGGAGATGACACCGCGCAGGAACCAGCGGGGGCCGTCCACTCCGATGAAGCGCACGACCTGCATACCGCTGTTGCCGTCGGGCAGCCTGACCGGCACCTGCGCGCGCAGCTCCCAGCCCAGGGGTCCCTCGACCTCGTCGATGATCCCGCCCTTCTGGGTGATGCCCGAGGCGATCTCCTCGCGCACCTCGTCCCAGATGCCCTCGCGCTTGGGGGCGGCGAACGCCTGGAGCTGGACGGCGCTGTCCTTGAGCACGATCGTCGCGGCGACGATGGCGTCACCGGCGACCTCCACCCGCAGCTCCATGCCCGGCACTCCGGGCACGAACATGCCGCCCAGGTCGACCCGGCCCTCGGCCGGGGCGTGCAGCTCGCTCACGTCCCAGGGGCCGTCCGGCCGGGGGGCCGGGGGAAGCTTGACCCGGGCCTGCTCGCCACCGGTGCCGTCGGCGGACCCGTCCGACGCGTCGGTGCCCTCGTCGGATCGTTCCGTCTCGAACTCGTCCGAGGCGCCCTCGGGCTCTACCTGCTTCTTGCGACGACGTCCGAACACGTCACTGTCCCTTCAGATCGGCAGCCTCGTCGGCCGCGACCGCAGCGTAATGGTTGTGCTGTGCAGCGTGGTCCTGTGCGGTGCCGTCCTGTGCGGCGTGGCCGCCCGTGGAGCCGAAGCCCCCCGCCGCTCGCGCCGATCCCGGCAGTTCCTCCACCTCGTGGAAGCGCACCTTCTCGACTTGCTGGACGACGAGCTGGGCGATGCGGTCGAACCGCTCGAACCGCACGCTCTCGCGCGGGTCCAGGTTGGCCACGATCACCCTGATCTCCCCACGGTACCCGGCATCCACGGTTCCGGGGGCATTCACGAGGCAGACCCCGCAGCGGGCCGCCAGACCGGAGCGCGGATGCACGAAGGCGGCGTACCCGTCGGGCAGTGCGATGGAAACCCCCGTGGGCAGAACGGCCCTCTCGCCGGGGGCCAGTTCGGCCGCCTCGGTGGTGACCAGATCGCAGCCGGCGTCGCCGGGGTGGGCGTAGGCGGGCAGCGGCACCTCGGGGTCGAGGCGGCGGATCAGCACCTCGACGGGCTCGCGTCCGGGCAGACCGGCGCCGCTCACGGGTTCACCTCGAAGGCGCGGGCCCGGCGGACGGTGTCGGGATCGGCCATCGCGGCCTCGATCTCGTCCTTGCGGCCGTGGTCGACGAAGTGCTCGACCTTGACCTCGATGAAGAGGGCGTCGGCGCGCACGGCGAGGGGGCCGTCGGGGCCGCCGACGCGTCCGGTGGCGGTGCAGTAGATCTTGCGCCCGTGACGGGCGGTCACCCGCGCCGTCAGGTGCAGCACGGAGTCCACGGGGACGGGCTGGAGGAAGTCGGTCTCCAGGCGCCCGGTGACCGAGATGGTGTGCATCAGCCAGTTCAGGGAGCCCAGGATCTCGTCCATGGCGGTGGCCAGCAGTCCGCCGTGGGCGAGGCCGGGGGCGCCCTGGTGCTCGGGGCGGACGGTGAACTCGGCGGTGACGCTGACACCCTCGCCCGCCCGGGCGTCGATGTGCAGCCCGTGGGGCTGCTCGGTGCCGCAGCCGAAACACTGCGCGTAGTGGGCTCCCAGCGGCTCTCCGGGGGCGGGGGCGTCGGGGTGGCGCACCGGGGGAACGGCGTCGTCCGGCGGGGTCAGGGATGTCTTGGTGGCACTCACGGATGCTGACCTTACCGCCGGGTCAGTGAACCGGTCGCGGGCGTGCCAAGCTGGGGACATGCTTCCTCCCGGCGTGCTGTACGACGAGCGGCTGACCGCACCCCGCGTCTGGTGGCTGATCGCCGCCCTGTCCGGGGTCGCCCTGGGCCTGATCCTGTTCCCCCTGGGCCTGATGCCCCTGCTGGGCGGTCTGGTGGTGGGCACGGCGCTGGGCGCGGTGGCGGTGAGCGCCTACGGATCGGCCCGTATCCGCGTGGTCGCGGACTCGCTGGTCGCGGGGGACGCCCGGGTGCCGGTCTCCGCGCTGGGCGGGGCACACGTCCTGGACGAGGAGGAGGCCCGCGCCTGGCGCACCCACCGCGCCGATCCGCGCGCCTACATGCTGCTGCGCGGCTATGTGCCCACGGCACTGCGCGTGGAGGTCACCGACCCCGCGGATCCCACGCCGTACCTGTATCTGTCCACCCGGCGCCCGCGGGCGCTGGCCGACGCGCTGGAGGCCGCGCGCCGGTAGCGCGGCCGGACCGGGCGTACCGGGCCGGCGAAGAGCCCGGTGAGGGGGACGACGGGGTCAGCCGTCCTCTTCCTGGGTGCTCCGGGGCTGCGAGGGGATGATCTTCCCCGGACGGTCCTCCAGGGGGATCGCGTCCCAGGGGATCCGCCGCTTCCTCAGGTCGCCGCGGATCTTCTCCGCCAGCTTCCTGGTGTCGCGCCGGTTCATCAGGGCGCCCACCGCCGCACCGATCATGAACGGCGTGAGGTTGGGGAGGTTGCGCATGGTGCGTTTGAGGAGGGTCTGGCGCAGCTGGCGTCTCATGTGGCTGCCGAACGCCGCGCCGAACGTGGCGGGCGCGGTCAGCTCTATCCCGCGCTCCTGGGTCCACTCGGTGAGGTACGCGGCGGCCCGCTCCCGGGTGTTGCCCGGCGGGCGCAGCCCGTAGACCTCGTGGAGCTCGGCGATGAGCTTGAGCTCCACCGCGGCCACTCCGACGACCTCGGCGGCCAGTTCGGCGGGCATCGCCGGCGGTACGGGCAGCATCGCCGAGGCGCCCACTCCGGCGCCGACGGTCGCGCTGCCCTTCACGGCGCCCGATATCAGCCGGTCGGCCATCTCCTCGGGCTCCAGGCCCGGGAACTGCCGGCGGAGCGTGGCCAGGTCCCTCACCGGGATCCTGGGGGCGAGGTCGACGATGCGGTCGGCCACCACGCCCAGGAACGCCCGGACCGTGCCACGCTCGCGCGACTCCCGTGCGCTTCGGCCGTCGGATCCGTCGGGTCCGTCGGGTCCGTCGGGTCTGTCGGGTCCGTCCACTCCGTCCGCGCCCACCGGGCGGCGCGGACGGAGCCGCCGCAGCCCGCGGCCGAGGGCGGCTGCGGGCGCGGACCTGGGTGCGGGTACGGGCGCGAGCGAGGCCTCCCCGTCCTGGCCCCGCTCGGCGTCACGTGCTTCCTCGGCCGTCATCAGCCGGCCCGGCTCAGGCCGCGCAGTCGCGGCAGATGGGGTGGCCGTTCTTCTCCGCCGCCAGCTGCGAGCGGTGGTGGACCAGGAAGCAGCTCATGCAGGTGAACTCGTCGGCCTGCCGGGGCAGCACCCGCACGGACAGCTCCTCGTTGGAGAGATCCGCTCCGGGCAGTTCCAGGCCCTCGGCCTGCTCGAACTCGTCGACGTCGACGGTCGAGGCGGACTTGTCGTTCCGCCGGGCCTTCAGTTCCTCGATGCTGTCCTCGTTGACGTCGTCATCGGTCTTGCGTGGAGTGTCGTAATCGGTCGCCATGTCGCTCTCCCCCTCTGGGTGTCTGTGGTGTCTCCAGCGCACGTAACGCGCGAGAGGCCGGACTTGTGCCCGACCTGAGGCGGAGATTTTGCCTCACATCAAGCCCTGTTACTCAATCGACACCCAACCGCGCCCCTGATGGGGTGACCGAGTCGGCCGTCGACCGAGGGCCCGGGACGGCCCTCGTGTCCACTTTGCGCGTACCGCCTCCCCTCTTTTCCACGATCACGACCTGCGAAAACATGGATTTTCCGGCATTTTTCGACAGGCCCTGAGGGGCTGTGCGCACGTGATTGAAAAATCGCGTGTGTGATCGATCACAACCGGGTCGAACCGTGAAGGAATTCCCGGATTTCGCCCCATAACGCCGGGCGCGGCGAGGGTATTCCATGATCGTCTCTCCGTCCCGTCCGGCCCGTCTCCCCCTCCCGTCCGGCGGGGGCGTCAGATGGGGAGCGTGACCCGCACCACCAGCCCGCCCTCCTCGCGCGGCCGGGCCGTGACCGCCCCGCCGTGGGCGCGCACCACCGACCGCACGATCGACAGGCCCAGGCCGACCCCCTTGTCGCTGCCGGTGCGCTCGGTGCGCAGCCTGCGGAAGGGCTCGAAGAGGTTGTCCACCTCGTACGCCGGGACCACCGGGCCGGTGTTCTCCACCACCAGCACCGCCTGCCCCGGCTGGGCCCGGGTGTCCACCGAGACCCAGCCGTCGCCGGGCACGTTGTAGCGCACGGCGTTCTGCACCAGATTGAGCGCGACCCGCTCCAGCAGCACCCCGCTGCCCTGCACGTACGCGGGCTGGCGCACGCCCCGCAGTTCCACGCCCCCCTCCTGGGCCTCTCCGCGCGCCTGCTCCACGGCCTGGGAGGCGACCTCGGCCAGGTCCACGGGCTTGCGGTCCACGATCTCGTTCTCGCTGCGGGCGAGCAGCAGCAGGCCCTCCACCAACTGCTCGCTGCGCTCGTTCGTGGCGAGCAGCGTCTTGCCTAGCTGGACCAGCTCCGGGGAGGCGCCGGGATCGGAGAGCTGGACCTCCAGCAGGGTGCGGTTGATCGCCAGCGGGGTGCGCAACTCGTGCGAGGCGTTGGCGACGAACCTCTGCTGGGCGGTGAAGGCCCGGTCCAGCCGGTCCAGCATCTGGTCGAAGGTGTCGGCCAGCTCCTTGAGCTCGTCGTCCGGTCCGTCCAGCTCGATGCGGCGGTGCAGGTCGGAACCGGCGACCCGCTGGGCGGTGCGTGTGATGCGCTCCAGTGGCGAGAGCACCCGGCCGGCCATGACGTAGCCGAAGGCGAAGGCGGCCACGGCCAGGCCCAGCAGGGCCATCAGGGAGCGGTTGAGCAGGGCCTCCAGGGCCACCTGCCGCTGGTTCTCCATGCACTGCTGGACGGCTGCGGTCAGCTCCTGGGGGGTCAGTTCCCCGCCGTCCGCCCGGCTGGGCAGGCTGCAGACGGCGTCGGTGGTCTGGTCCCGTACGCCGATGATCTGGAAGGGCAGATGGCTGCCGTCCTTCAGCGCCTGGGCCGCCAGCAGGTAGATGATCGCCAGCAGCACCATCCCGGCGATCAGGAACATCCCGCCGTACAGCAGGGTCAGGCGTATGCGGATGGTGGGCCGCAGCCAGGGGTGGGAGCGGCCCGGCTGGAAGGGGTCCCAGGTGGGCTTGGGCGGGGCCGCCGGGGGCTGGGGCGGAGGGCCGGGGGTACCGGGCGTGCTGGGTGTCATGAGGGGCTCAGATGCGGTATCCGGAGCCGGGCACGGTGACGATCACCGGCGGCTCGCCTAGCTTGCGGCGCAGGGTCATCACAGTGACCCGTACGACGTTGGTGAACGGATCGGTGTTCTCGTCCCATGCCTTCTCCAGGAGCTGCTCGGCGGAGACCACCGAGCCCTCGCCCCGCATGAGCACTTCCAGCACCGCGAACTCCTTGGGGGCCAGCTGCACCTGCCGGCCGTCGCGGAAGACCTCGCGGCGGTTGGGGTCCAGCCGGATGCCGGCGCGCTCCAGCACCGGTGGCAGGGGCGCGGTGCTGCGGCGGCCGAGCGCCCGCACCCGGGCGGTCAGCTCGCTGAAGGCGAAGGGTTTGGGCAGGTAGTCGTCCGCGCCCAGCTCCAGGCCCTCCACCCGGTCGCTGACGTCGCCGGAGGCGGTGAGCATCAGCACCCGGGTCGGCAGGCCCAGCCGGATGATCTCGCGGCACACGTCGTCGCCGTGGACCAGCGGCAGGTCGCGGTCGAGCACCACCACGTCGTAGTCGTTGACCCCGACGCGCTCGAGGGCCGAGGCGCCGTCGTAGACCACGTCGACGGCCATGGCCTCCCGGCGCAGTCCGGTGGCCACGGCATCGGCGAGCAGCTGCTCGTCCTCGACGACGAGTACGCGCACGGGCGGTGTCCTTCCTTCGGTTCGCGGGACTTCACGGGGCTTCACGGGGCTTCAGGGGGCAAGGAGCCGTCCGGGCCGTCCGGACCGTTCGGGAACGGCGCGGGAGCGGCACGGGGCCGGGCAGGGGTGCGGCCCGGCGCACCGGACCGCACCCGTCCTGCTCCACCATGTCCATCGTGCCCGCGACCTCAGTAAACGGGCCGTAAGGGACTTCCGTCGCAGTCGTTCACCGAATTTTCGTCCTTCTTGAGGTTTCTCTGAGGTTTGAGATGGGGAGGACGGCAGTACACCCGCGATCACGCCCTGTAGACGGCATGCCACGACCCCTCTTCCCAGCCCCGGAAGAGCCGTCGGCCGACCGCTCGGGGAACACACCGTGATCGCCCCACCCCCGGCACACCCCCGTGCCGACGACCCACGACGAGGGGGCGCACCATGGACGCGTTCACCGCAGGCATTCTGCAGCGCATACGGACCACGGAGTCCGACCTGATCCGCGCTCGTGAGTCGGGCGACGACTTCCTGGTGGACGTCGAGCAGGCCGAGCTCGAGGATCTGCGCCGTCTGGCCGCCGAGTACGGAGTGGAGGTCGGCGTCACCAGCGCCTGACCCGCATCACACACCGGCGCCCCGGGAGGAAGAACCTCCCGGGGCGCCGCCGTGCGGAGTGCACGGAGGGCCGGTGCCCCTACTGCCCGGACCGGAACCGTTCAATCGTGCCAGGCGCCCAGTTCCTCCAGCAGCGGCTGGAGCGCGCCGAAGACCCCGGGCGAGGCGGCCACCGTCAGCTCGCCCGTCGGCGGGGAGCCGGGCCGTCCGCCGGTGAGGGCGCCCGCCTCGCGGGCGACCAGATCGCCCGCGGCGAAGTCCCAGGGGTGCAGCCCGCGCTCGTAGAAGCCGTCCAGCCGCCCGCCGCCCACGTCGCACAGGTCGATGGCGGCCGAGCCGGAGCGGCGGATGTCGCGGACCTCCGGCAGCAGCCGGCGGGCCACCTCGGCCTGGGCCCCGCGGCGCTCGGCGACGTAGTTGAAGCCGGTGCCGATCAGCGCCTGCCCCAGCGGCGGCGAGGGGCGGCAGCGCACGCGCTTCCCGTTCAGCCAGGCGCCCCCGCCCAGCACCGCGTGGTACGTCTCCCCGCGCGGCGGGACGTGGACCACGCCGACGACCGTCTCGCCCCGGTGCTCGGCGGCGATCGAGACGGCCCAGGCGGGCTGCCCGTAGAGGTAGTTCACGGTGCCGTCGATCGGGTCGATCACCCAGCGCACCCCGCTGTCTCCCTCTGCGGAGGCCCCCTCCTCCCCCAGGAAACCGTCCTCGGGGCGGTGGTCGGCCAGAAAGCCGGTGATCAGCTTCTCGGAGGCCAGGTCCATCTCGGTGACGACGTCGACGGGGCTGCTCTTGGTCGCGGCCACCCCCAGGTCGGCGGGGCGTCCCTCGCTCAGCAGCGCGCCCGCCCGGCGGGCGGCCTCCATCGCGAGGCCCAGAAGCTCCCTGTTGAGCGGATCCGCCACGGCGGCGGTCGCGCGGTCGGTCTCCGCTCCGGTCCCGGCGGGACTGCCGGCGGGGTTGCCGGCGGGGCTTGCGGCGTCGGTCACGGTTCTCCTCGGCGGTGTCGTGCGGACGTCGGTCGGGCACCGGGCGGGCGCCGGTACGGCGTCAGGCGTACGGGCTGTCGGCACCCGCGGCGGCGGGCTTCGGCGTACGGGCCGGGCAGCAGCCCACCGGGCACACGTCGTGGCTGGGGCCCAGCGCGCCCAGCGCGCAGCGCTCGGGGTGCTCGCCGCGCTCGGCGGCGGCGCGCTCGGCCACCAGGTCGCGCACGGCCGCGGCGAAGCGCGGGTCGGCGCCGACGGTGGCCGACCGCACCGCCGGCAGGCCCAGCTCCCCGGCCTTGGCCATCGCCTCGGTGTCGAGGTCGTACAAGACCTCCATGTGGTCCGAGACGAACCCGATGGGGACCATCACCGCGGCCGGCGCGCCCTGCCCGTGCAGCGCCTCCAGGTGGTCGCAGACGTCCGGCTCCAGCCAGGGGATGTGGGGGGCGCCGCTGCGGGACTGGTAGACCAGTTCCCAGGGCCTGTCCACCCCGGTCTCCTCGCGCACCGCGGCGGCGATCACCCGCGCCACGTCCAGGTGCTGGGTGACGTACGCGCCGCCGTCGGGCCCGGAGGTCTCGGACTGGGAGAGGGGGATGGAGTGGGTGGTGAAGACCAGATGCGCCCCCGCGCGGACCTCCCCGGGCAGTTCGGCGAGGGCGGCCAGCACCCCGTCGGTCATGGGGCGGACGAAGCCGGGGTGGTTGAAGTAGTGCCGCAGCTTGTCCACCCGCGGCACCCTCAGACCCTCGGCCTCGAGGGCGGCCAGGGCCTCCGCGAGGTTCTCCCGGTACTGGCGGCAGCCGGAGTAGGAGGCGTACGCGCTGGTGGCCAGCACCAGGATCCGGCGGCGGCCGTCGGACACCATCTCGCGCAGGGTGTCGGTCAGGTACGGCGCCCAGTTCCGGTTGCCCCAGTAGACGGGCAGGTCCAGTCTGTTCGCGGCGAAGTCCTCGCGCAGGGCGGCGAGCAGCTCGCGGTTCTGGGCGTTGATCGGGCTGACGCCGCCGAACAGGTAGTAGTGCTGCCCGACCTCCTCCAGCCGCTCCTTCGGAATGCCTCTCCCGCGGGTGACGTTCTCCAGGAACGGCACCACGTCGTCGGGCCCCTCCGGTCCTCCGAAGGACAGCAGCAGCAGGGCGTCGTAGGGGCGGGCGTCAGTTGCGTCGGACATGTCTCGATCCTGCCATCCGGCCGCGGGGGCCACCGCCCGGACCCGCGGTGGGTCCAAAACGGCCTCGCGTGAGTATGATCCCCCTCCGACCGGTGGGGTCCACCGCCCGCGCGGTACGCCAGCCATGGGGAGGGCCGTCAGCGATGACCACGCACACAGCACGGCGTACGGGGCGGCCCGCGCCGCCGACATGGCGCAACTGGGCGGGCAACGCGACCGCCCGTCCGCTGCGGACTTCGGCGCCCTCCACCACCGATGCGCTCGCCGAGGTGGTGCGCCGCGCCGCCGAGGACGGGCTGACGGTCAAGGCCGCCGGCACCGGGCACTCGTTCACGCCCGTGGCCGCCACCGAGGGGGTGCTGATACGCCCCGACCGCCTCACCGGCATCCGCCGGATCGACCGCGGGGCCGGGACGGTGACGGTGGCCGCCGGGACGCCGCTGAAGCGGCTCAACGAGGCGCTGGCGGCCGAGGGGCTGTCCCTGACCAACATGGGCGACATCATGGAGCAGACCGTCTCCGGCGCGGTCGGCACCGGCACCCACGGCACCGGCCGCGACTCCGGCTCGCTCGCCGCCCAGATCCGCGCCCTGGAGATGGTCCTGGCCGACGGATCGGTCCTGCGGTGCTCGGCGGGCGAGGCGGGCGAGAACCCGGACGTCTTCGCGGCGGCCCGCATCGGCCTGGGGGCGCTGGGGGTGATCACCGAGATCACCTTCGCCGTGGAGCCGCTGTTCCTGCTGACCGCGCGCGAGGAACCCATGCGCCTGGAGGCGGTGCTGGAGGACTTCGACCATCTGGCGCGCGGAAACGAGCACTTCGAGTTCTACTGGTTCCCGCACACCGACCGCTGCGTCACCAAGCGCAACAACCGCAGCGGCGGCCCGGCCGAGCCGCTGCCGCGCCTGAGCGGCTGGCTGGAGGACGAACTCCTGTCCAACGGCGTCTTCCAGGCCGCCTGTTCGGTGGGCCGGGCCTTCCCCGCCGCCGTCCCCGGCATCGCGCGGATCGCCGGCCGGGCCCTGTCGGCCCGCACCTACACCGACATCCCCTACAAGGTGTTCACCTCACCGCGCCGGGTGCGCTTCGTGGAGATGGAGTACGCCCTGCCGCGGGAGGCCGCGGTGGAGGCGCTGCGCGAACTGCGCGCGGTGGTCGACCGTTCGGGGCTGCGGGTGAACTTCCCCGTCGAGGTGCGCGTCGCGCCCGCCGACGACATCACGCTGTCCACGGCCTCGGGCCGCGACACCGCCTACATCGCGGTGCACGTGTACCGGGGCACCCCGCACGAGCGGTACTTCACCGCCGCCGAGCAGATCATGGTGGCGCACGGCGGGCGCCCCCACTGGGGGAAGCTGCACAGCCGCGACGCCGGGTACCTGGCCGAGGTCTACCCGCGCTTCGCGGAGTTCACCGCGCTGCGCGACCGCCTCGACCCGGACCGGGTGTTCGGCAACGACCATCTGCGACGGGTGCTGGGCGACTGATCCGGGCGCCGGCCCGCCCCCGTCAGCCCGCCGCCCCGGCCGTCCCCCTACCGGGCCGGGTCGCACGTATCTTCCCCTCCGCCCCCGCGAGGCGGTTTCCGGCCAAGGTGGTGGTTCCGTTTCGGCGGATTCCGTGAAGATCCACACCTTCGATGCCGTCTTTTTACGGCCGGCGCGGTGTTCAACTCCCCGGCGCTGTGAGAACTTGGGCGGCGTGCCGATCCAACGGCGTGGCCCCAATGGAGTAGTGTGGCGAGCCCTGACCCCGGCCCCGGTCAGCCGGTACCACGGACAGTCACCACTTCGGTCACTTTCCGTGTTCAACAGGCAACCGTGCCACAGTGGCGGATCAGGGCGCGGGCCCGACACGCCGGGCAGGTCGGCAAGGTTGTGGCAGGCTGCGCCCGGGCACGTCACACTCGTCCAGCGGGAGCAGCGACGCACGTGACGTCGGCAGGCACCACCCGGGAGGTTCCCATGCCCGAACTGCGTGTCGTGGCCGTCAGCAACGACGGCACACGACTGGTGCTCAAGGCTGCCGACAACACGGAGTACACACTTCCGATCGACGAGCGGCTGCGCGCCGCCGTCCGCAACGACCGCGCCAGGCTCGGCCAGATCGAGATCGAGGTCGAGAGCCATCTGCGCCCCCGCGACATCCAGGCCCGCATACGGGCCGGAGCCACCGCCGAGGAGGTCGCCCAGCTCGCCGGCATCCCCGTGGACCGGGTACGGCGGTTCGAGGGGCCGGTGCTCGCCGAACGCGCGTTCATGGCCGAGCGTGCCCGTAAGACACCGGTGCGCCGCCCCGGCGAGAGCACCGGCCCGCAGCTCGGCGAGGCCGTGGCCGAGCGGCTGATGCTGCGCGGCGCCGACAAGGACACGGTGCAGTGGGACTCCTGGCGCCGGGACGACGGCACCTGGGAGGTACTGCTCGTCTACCGGGTGGCCGGCGAGCCGCACTCGGCGAGCTGGACGTACGATCCGCCGCGGCGGCTGGTGCAGGCCGTGGACGACGAGGCGCGGGCGCTGATCGGTGAGAGCGACGACACCCCCGAGCCGAGCTTCCCGTTCGTGCCGCGCATCGCGCGGCTGCCGCGCGACCGCTTCGACCGCACGGAGCGTTCCGACGCCTCCGAGTCCGACCCGCCGGAGGCAGTGGACCAGGACGGGGGTGTCGAGCGGGACTCGCTGACCAGCCTGCTGGAGGCGGTGCCCAGCTTCCGGGGCGATCTGGTGGTGCCGGAGCAGTCCCCCTCGCCCGACGGCGCGCCGGAGGACGAGGCCGAGGAGCCGGAAGCGGTGGAGCCGCCCGCTCCCGCGGCGAGCGCGGGGGCGGCCTACGCCGATGTGCTCATGCCGCGCTCGGTGGCGGGCCACCGCGACCGGCTCACGGGCAGCACCGACCGCCAGGCCGAGGCGGACGGCGTCCGCCCGGGCCGCCGTGCGGCGGTCCCCAGCTGGGACGAGATCGTCTTCGGCACGCGCCGCAAGAAACAGGAGTAGGCCGAAGGGCGGCGGGGCCCGGCCCCGCCGCCCTTCGGCGTGTGCGCCGGCCCGCCCCTCAGCCCGGTTCGGGGCCCGTGGCCACCGGCCGGGAGGGGTCGGCGGACCACTGCGACCAGGAACCCGGATACAGCACGGCGTCGATGCCGGCGACCGCCAGCGCCAGGATCTCGTGGGCCGCGGACACCCCCGAACCGCAGTAGACGCCGACCTCGGTGTCCGCGTCGATACCCAGTGCGGCGAAACGGGCGGCCAGTGCGGCGGCGGGACGGAAGGCGCCGGGGGCGCTTTCGGTGGTGTTCTCGGTGGTGGGTGCCGACACCGCGCCCGGGATGTGCCCGGCGACGCGGTCGATCGGCTCGACCTCGCCGCGGTAGCGCTCGCCCGAGCGGGCGTCGAGCAGCACCCCGGTGCGGGCCAGGGCCGCCGCGCCGTCGGCGTCGAGCACCGGAAGCGAGCCCGGCCGGGGTGTGAAGTCGCCCTCGGGCGGCCGCGGCACCTCCCCCGTCAGCGGGCCCTCCCAGGCCGCGAGACCTCCGTCCAGCACCCGTACGTCCTCGTGGCCGGCCCAGCGCAGCAGCCACCAGGCGCGGGCGGCCGCCCATCCCAGGCCGCCGTCGTAGACCACCACCGGGTGCCCCTGACGGACCCCGGCCCGGCGCATGGCCGCCCCGAACACCTTTGGGTCCGGGAGCGGGTGACGCCCCGTCCCCTCCCCCACCGGGCCGGCCAGTTCGGTGTCCAGGTCGACGTAAACGGCTCCGGGCAGGTGCGCCGCGTCATAACCGGGGTGCCGGGGAGAACCGTGGCCCTGGGGCCGGAGCGAGCCGGTCGGCTCCCAGCGGACATCGAGCAGCGTGGGCGGGGTATGCGGTGAGGAAGGCGAACCGGTGAGTTCGCGCGCGAGTTGAGTAGGGGAGACGATGACTGCCATGGCCGTATCTTCGCGCGGCCGTTCCCATATGTCCTCGCCTCCGCCCGGCGCGGCCCGCCCGTGTCGGCGTGCGGAGCGGGGACCCGGGCCGAGATGTCCGCTGTTCTCCCCGGAGGGCCGCCTCGCCCCCCTCGCGGGCCGGACGGCCCCGTGCGCGGTACGGGCGCCGGATGAGACCATGGCCACCGACAGTGCACGGAAGATCACCGGACGACCGCATCGACGACGGTCCCGAGGAGAGAAGTGAACAGATGACCGAGGCAGTGGCACGACACGCTCCGGGCACGCCCTCCTGGCTGAGTCTGCTGGCCCACGACCCGGCGGCGAGCCAGGAGTTCTACCACGAGTTGTTCGGCTGGGACTACCGGCAGGGTCCGGGGCCGGGCTCGGCCGGCCCGCACTTCCGCGCGCTGCTCGACGGGAGCGAGGTCGCGTGCATCGGCCAGATGCCGCGGGGGCGGCAGTGCCTGCCCGCCTGGCTGCCGTATCTGTCCGCCGACGACGCCGACAAGGCCGCGGAGCTGGTCCGGCTGTGCGGCGGCACGGTCGGGGTGGGACCGCTGGACATGGAGGGGACGATGCGCGTGGCGATCGCGGCGGACCCGACCGGGGCCTCCTTCGGGATACGGCAGACGGACACGCGGCCCGGGGTCCGTATGGGCGGCGGCCCGGGTACGGTGGTGTGGAACGAGCTGATCACCCACCGGGCGTCGGCGGTCGAGAAGTTCTACCAGACGGTGTTCGGCCTGGAGGCCGAGCCCGCCGGGGAGCACCCGGGTGCGGGCGGTTCCGGCGGCGCGGACGCGGAGCCGGACCGTCTCACCCTGACGGCGCACGGCCGGATCGTCGGCGGCATCCACGGCATCGGTGACGGGCTGCCGCACGACCGCGGCTCGCACTGGCTGATGTACGTCGAGGTGGCCGACACCGACGCGGCGGCGCGCCGGGTGACCGAGCTGGGCGGGCGCGTCCTGCTGTCGCCGCACGACACGCCGTCCGGGCGGACGGCGCGGGTCGCCGACCGCGAGGGCGCGCCCTTCGCGGTGATCCACACGGGTCGCCGGGGCGCGTGAAGGCCCTTGCGGGAAGTGCCCCGTGAGGGGTGCTCAGCCGCGGTGCAGGGCGGGGGCGTCCGCACCGTCCACGGGCAGCACGTCCGGGGACAGCGCCCCCGCCCGGGCCGTGGCGGCGGTGAGCCGGCGCCGGTGGTGGCGCCGGCACAGCACCTCGTAGCCGACGTCCTCCCCCGCGGCGCTCCGCCCGCCGGCGACGTCCCCGACGACGACCTGGGCGCCCTCGACGACCATCCGGCCGCCGACCGTGCGGGCGTTGTGGGTGGCGCGCGCGCCGCACCAGCACAGTGCCTCGACCTGGAGGGACTCGATCCGGTCGGCCAGCTCGATCAGCCGCTGCGAGCCCGGGAAGAGCCTGGTGCGGAAGTCGGTGGTGATGCCGAAGGCGAAGACGTCGATGCCCAGGTCGTCGACGACACAGGCGAGTTGGTCGACCTGCCCGGGGTCGAGGAACTGCGCCTCGTCCGCGATCACGTAGTCCGTGCGCCCGCCGGAGGTCAGGTGCCGCACCAGATGGGCGTGGAAGTCGAAGCCCTCGCCCGCCTCCACGGCCTCGGTGACCAGACCGAGCCTTGAGGAGAGCCGCCCCTCCCCCGCCCGGTCGTTGCGGGTGAAGATCATCCCCGACAGTCCCCGCGCCGAGCGGTTGTGCTGGATCTGGAGTGCGAGGGTGCTCTTCCCGCAGTCCATCGTTCCGGCGAAGAAGACCAGTTCGGGCATGGGGAGGCGGAACCTTTCGGCGGTCGGCGGTCGACGGTCGGCGTTGGGGGGCGGGTGGTGCGAGCGACGGGCCGGTGCACGCGGCCGCGGACGGATCCGGCGGGATACCGCGGCGCCGGGCTATGTGCGGACTTCCAGCAGGGGGACCAGTTGCTCGGCGGGTGTCATCGAGCCGTGCATGCCGATCAGTTCGGACTCGTTGGGCTCGGCCTCGGTGGCGACGACGGCGGCCGTGTCACTCATCGCGGCCACCACGTCGCCGATCCGGCCGCGCACCCGGTCGTCGACTTCCGGCCCGAACCAGCCCAGTTCGATCGCCTCGTCCCGGGTGGCCACCCACGCCCGGTCCGCCAGGACCTCGCGCCAGACGGCGTGGACGTCCCCGGCCGCGCCGGGCACGGCGTACAGGTGGCGGGCCCGTCCCTCGCCTCCCAGCCGTGCGACGCCCGCGCGCAGTTCCCAGTCGTGGTCGAAGTCGTAGCGGGCGTCCGGGTCCCGCGGGACGTCCACCATGCCGTGGTCGGCGGTGACGTAGAGCACGGAGCGCGGCGGAAGCTGCTCGGCCAGGCGCTGGGCGAGGCGGTCGACGTACATCAGCTGGCCGCGCCAGGCGTCGGAGTCCACGCCGTGGCGGTGGCCGCTGCCGTCGAGCTCGGCGTAGTACGTGTAGACCAGCGTGCGGCCGGCCGAGCCCAGCCGCTCGGCGGCGAGGTCCATGCGGTCCTCGGCCGACAGCCGGCCGAGGAAGGAGCCTCCCGACAGGGCGATCCTCGTGAGCGGGGTGTGCTCGAAGTGCGGGGCGGTGACCTGGCAGGTGGCGACGCCGGCGGCGTCGGCGAGCCGGAAGACGGTGGGGTACGGCTGCCACTGGTACGGGTCGGTCCACGGCTGCCAGCGCAGCTGGTTCATCAGCTCGCCGGTGGCCGGGTCGAGCACGGTGTAGCCGGGCAGTCCGTGGGCGCCGGGCACCTGGCCGGTCCCCACGGAGGCGAGCGAGGTGGCGGTGGTGGAGGGGAAGCCCGCGGTGAGGGGCCGCCCGGTGCCGCCGCGGGAGCCGGCCAGCAGGGAGGCCAGGAAGGGGGCCTCTCCGGGATGGGCGGCCAGCAGCTCCCAGCCCATGCCGTCCACCAGGAAGACGCACACCCGGTCGGCGGGCTCCAGCTCCAGGCCCGAGGACAGCCCGGGTACCCCCTGTCCGGCGGCGACGGCGGGCAGCAGATCGGCCAGCGAGGCGTCGCCGTAGCGCGGCACGGGGGCGGTACGCGGATCCAGCGGGGCCGGGTCGTGGGCGGCCGGGCCGTACGGGAGGGACTGGACCATCAGCGGGCGCCGGCGGTCGCCGCGGTGGCCTCGGACAGCGCCTGCGCGAAGGTGAGCGCCTGGCGGACGGTGTCCGGTCCGTCGCCCGCCTCGCTGACGCGCAGCGAGAGGTCGTCGGCGGTCAGGGAGCCGGTGTAGCCGTGGTCGGCCTCGCAGTTGGGGTCGCCGCAGTTGGCGGGCTCCATGTCGAGGCGGGAGACGGCGCCCCAGCCGATGGTGAGGACGACCTCGCGCGGCAGGGTGCCGGGGGTGTACGACTCGGGGTTGGCGACGACGCGGCTGAGGACGACCGAGGAGATCCGCTCCAGCTTCACCGACTCGGTGGAGGTGGTGGCGTACGGCGAGGGGGACGTGCCGTCGGCGGGCTGCTCGTCGGTGTGGCTGACGATGAACCGGGTGTCGGTGAGCACCAGCACCGTGACGTGGCGGCGGACCTCGTTGGAGTCGAAGGTCGTCTCCTGGTGGACCACGTACGAGGAGACGGGCTCGCCGCCCACGGCGGACTCGACCGCCTCGGCCACGAGAGCCGGGTAGTAGCCGCTGCGCTCGATGGCCGCGCGCAGCCCCTGGGTCGTCGTACCGGTCTTCGCCATGCGGCCCATCCTACGGGGACCGGGCGGGTCAGTACGCGGGCAGGCGGCGGGGGCCGAGGTCGGCCCAGGCCGGATGGGCCGTGCCGAAGGGCGCGGGCGGCTCGGCGACACGGACGGCCGCGTCCAGGACGGTCAGCCCGCGGGCGGCGACGACCACCGGTTCCAGGTCGACGGAGACGACCTCGGGATGATCCTCGACCAGCCGGGAGACGCGCAGCAGCAGCTCCTCCAGGGCGCCGGTGTCCACCGGCTGGGCGCCGCGCCAGCCGAACAGCACGGGCGCGGAGCGGATGGAGCGGACCAGTCCGGCCGCGTCCCGGTCGGTGACGGGAACGAGCCGGTGGGCGACGTCGCCCAGCAGTTCCGAGGGCGGGCCGGCCAGTCCGAAGGAGAGCACCGCGCCGATGGCGGGGTCGACGGTGGCCTTCACCGCGGTGTCCACGCCGCGGGGCGCCATGGCCTGGATGACGGGCCGCAACTCGGCCGGCTCGCCCAGCTGTTCGGTCATCCTGGCGTAGGCGCGCCGCAGTCCGGCCTCGCTGCCGATGTCCAGCCGTACGCCTCCCAGATCGGAGCGGTGGCGCAGATGGGGGGCGGTGGTCTTCAGGGCCACGGGATAGCCCAGCCTCTTCGCGGCGGCGCGGGCCGCGCGGGCGTCGGGCGCGGGCAGGACGGGCTGCACCGACACGCCGTAGTGGCCCAGCAGTTCGGCCGTCTCCTCACCGCTCAGGGGGGTACTGCGGAGCGTGCCGCGGTCCGGTTCGCGCACCCTGGTCAGCAGGGCGGCGGCGGACGCCTCGTCGATGTCGTCGTACTCGGGCACCCGGCCGGGTTCGGCCGCCTCCCGTCGCCACTGCGCGTAGCGGACCGCCTCCGACAGGGCGTCCACGGCGCGCTCGGGGGCGGGGTAGGCGGGCAGGCGGTGTTCGGCGAGGGCGGCGTCCAGGCCCTCGATGGCCAGATGGACCACGACCACCGGTTTGGCCGGGGCGCTCGCGGCTTCCGTGCCGCCGCGGCCGCCGTCCTGGTCACCGCCCGCTTCGCCGCCCTCACCACCGCCCGCGCCGCCGGCCGACTCGCGCAGCGCCCGGGCCAGCGCCTCGGCCAGCAGGGGCGCGTCCCCCGCGCCGTGGCTGCCGTCCACCCAGGGGATGGCGGTGACCACGACGGCGTCGGTGGCCGGGTCGGCGAGGGTGGCGGCCAGGGCCCGCCGGAAGTCCTCGGGGCCGGCCTCGGTGGTCAGGTCGGTGACGGGCTGCGGCCGCAGGCCCCGGGCCAGGCAGGCGTCGTAGGTGAGCAGGCACAGCGACTCGGCGTTGCCCAGGATGCCCACCCGCGGGCCGGCGGGCAGCGGCTGGGTGGCCAGCAGCACACCGGCGTCGACGAGTTCGGTGACGGTGTCGACGCGGATGACCCCGGCCTGCCGCAGCAGCGAGGAGACCGTGGCGTCGGGTGTGCGGCCGGCCGGGACGGCGTGGCCGGGCGGCGGGGCGCTGGCGTTGTGGCGGGCTCCCTTGACCACGACGATCGGCTTGCGGGCGGCGGTGCGCCGGGCCAGGCGGTTGAACTTCCTGGGGTTGCCGAAGGACTCCAGGTACATCAGGACGACATCGGTGTCGGGGTCGTCGTCCCAGTACTGGAGCACGTCGTTGCCCGAGACGTCGGCGCGGTTGCCGGCCGAGACGAAGGTGGAGACACCGCCGGCCCCCCGGCCGCGGCGGTGCAGTCCGGCGAGCACGGCGATGCCGATGGCCCCGGACTGGGTGAACAGCCCGATGCGGCCGCGCTCGGGTGTCTCGGGCGACAGGGTGGCGTTGAGCCGGACGTCCGGAGCGGTGTTGATCAGTCCGAAGGCGTTGGGCCCGATGATGCGCATCCCGTACGAGCGGGCCCGCCGCACCAGTTCGCGCTGCGCGTCGCGGCCGAAGTCGGCGGAGAGGACCACCAGCCCCTGCACGCCCCGCCCGCCACACTCGTCGACCACCCCGGGCACCTCCCCGGCGGGGACGGCGACGACGGCGAGGTCGACGGGCTCGGGGACGTCGCGCACCGAGCGGTGGGCGGGCACCGAGTCGATCTCGGCGCGTCCCTCCTCCAGCGCGCGGTTGACGGCGTGGACACGGCCGGTGAAACCGGCCGTGCGCAGGCTCTCCAGGACGGTGCGCCCGGCCCCGCCCGGGTTGCGGCTGGCGCCGATGACGGCGACCACGCCGGGGGACAGCAGCCGCTGCACGGACCGGGCCTCGGCGCGCTGCTCGCGGGCCCGCATGACCGCCAGGGACTGCTCGGTCGGTTCGATGCCGAAGGTGAGGTGGACCGTGCCGTCCTCGAAGCTGCGCTTCTGGGAGTAGCCGGCGTCCGTGAAGACCTTGACCATCCTGGTGTTGGCGGGCAGGACCTCGGCGACGAAGCGGCGCACCCCGCGCTCGCGGGCGCAGGCGGCGATGTGCTCCAGCAGGGCGGAGCCGACCCCGCGGCCCTGGTGGTCGTCGCGGACGAGGAAGGCGACCTCGGCCTCGTCGGCGGGCAGGGAGGCGGGGCGGCCGGTGGCGTCTATGCGGTCGTAGCGGACGGTGGCGATGAACTCGTCGCCGACGATGGCGGCCAGGCCGACCCGGTCGACGTAGTCGTGGTGGGTGAAGCGGCGTACGTCGCGGTCGGAGAGCCGGGGGTAGGGGGCGAAGAAGCGGTAGTACTTCGACTGGTCGGAGACCTGCTCGTAGAAGCTGACCAGGCGCTCGGCGTCGTCGGGCGTGATGGGGCGGACCCGGGCCGTACCGCCGTCGCGCAGTACCACGTCGGCTTCCCAGTGGGCGGGGTAGACAGGCTCGCTCGGCGTCCGCATGGGGGTCAGCCTAGGCCCTGTCTGACAAATAGCGCTGTCCGCCCGAAGGGCGGGCTCCGCGGCGTCCGGTGCGTGCGATCGCAAGGCGGAGGAGGAGAGCGCAGCGTGCTGCGCCGACGATCGACAACGCAGCGAGCGGGCGTGCCGGACGCCGCGGAGCAGGCGGGATTTGTCAGACAGGGCCTAGTCACCGGGCCCTGGATCGCGGAGGTGTCGGCTCCCCTTCCCGGGGACCCGCCTGTGCGAAGCTGGGCTGGACCGCGGACACGCGGCCCGGTCCCGGCCGGACCCGAACCGGTCGGCACCGCTCCGACCCGACCCGACCCGAAGGGCAACATCATGGCAGAGCGCCGTGTCACCGTCGGCTGGCCCGAGGGCCTTCACGCCCGCCCCGCCGCGGTCTTCGTCCGCGCCGCGACCGCCTCGGGCGTCCCCGTCACCGTGGCCAGGCCGGGCGGCGAACCGGTCAACGCCGCATCGATGCTCTCGGTGCTGGGGCTGGGGGTGGAGGGCGGCCAGGAGATCGTGCTGGCCTCCGCGGCCGAGGACGCCGACGCCGCCCTGGACCGGCTGGCGAAGCTGGTCTCCGAGGGGCTGGACGAACTGCCCGGAGCCGTCTGAGCCGCACGGCCCGGCGAGCCGGCCGCCGTCCGGGCCCGCATGCGGCGCTGGATACGGGCCCGGCGCGGAAACGCGACGGAAATCACCGGCGGACAACCACCGGCAAAGGCTGCGGGGCGAACGACTCCGCACCCTTCTCCGCACCCAGTGCATTCCAGGTGCACATTCCCCGTGTATTCCCCTCCTGTGTACACAATTCCTGTTACGAATTGTCACACGGCATGTTTACGATGTGTTTCGTTCTTCTCACCGGGCCTTTCCGGCGGCCGCCGCGCGGCCACCGGCCGCTGCTCGCGGCGCACCGCGACGGAGCGTTCCACCTGCTCGCTCGCCAGGGCACGGGCCCGTTCCGCGTCGCCGCGCGCGACGGCGTCCACGATGGCGCCGTGCTCACGCCACACGGCGACCGCGCGCAGCGGCGGTTCCGCGGCGTACACCCAGGTGATCTTGCGGCGCAGCTGTGTGAGCAGCGAGGCCAGGCTGGGGCTGCCCGACGCCCGGGCCAGCGTCTCGTGGTACCAGTCCTCCAGGGCTCTCAGATCGGACAGCCTGCCGCTCTCCGCCCGCTGCAGCCCCAGGCGGACCAGTCCGCGCAGAACCCTCAGCTGCGCCTCGGTGCGGCGCCGGGCGGCCCGCGCGGTACCCAGCGGCTCCAGCAGGGCGCGGATGTCGAGCAGGTCGGCGGCCTCCTGCTCGGTGGGCCGGGCGACGCAGGCGCCCGCGTGGCGGCGGGAGACGACGAAGCCCTCCGACTCCAGGGTCCGCAGAGCCTCGCGCACCGGGACGCGCGAGACGCCGTAGCGTCTGGCGAGGAGTTCCTCGGTGAGCCGGGCCCCGGGCGGGAAAACACCGAGGACGATGTCGTCACGGACCGCGCTGCACACCATGTGCGCGGAAATGCGCATGGGCCGACCTCCGTCGCCGTCTCCATGTTTCCCGAAGTGCCGCAGGTTCGAACTGTATTCCACCGGCACGCGTTTTCCGATGCCCGCCGGAAAACAGACGTGAAAACATCCGCCGCACGATCCTCACGGGTCGCGCGGCGGATGCCGGTGTATGACGGGCACAGCGGCCCGGTGCCCTGCGGGCGGGGTCCGTCAGACGTCGACGCCCTTGCCGGCCAGGTAGGTGATCGGGTTGAAGTCCGAGCCGTAGTAGGCGCCGTTACGGGCCTCGAAGTGCAGGTGCGGGCCGGTGCTGTTGCCGGTGGAGCCGACCGCGCCGATCCGCTGACCGCCGTCGACCTTCTGGCCTGCCGATACCTTCGTGGCGGACAGGTGGGCGTACTGGGTGTACTTGCCGTCGTCATGGCGGATGACGATCTGGTTGCCGTACGCGCCGCCCCAGCCGACCGTCACCACGGTGCCCGGGCCGACGGACCGCACCGGGGTGCCGGTGTTGGCGGGGAAGTCGATGCCGCTGTGCTTGCCGGAGGACCAGGAGGCACCGGCCTGCTTGTAGGTGGTGGTGGTGTCCACGCCCGCGACCGGGTCGACGTAGCCGGTGGCCGAACGGCGCTCGGCGGAACGGTCGGCACGCTCGTTCGCCCGCTTCTCCTGGGCGGCCTCGCGCTCCTCGGCGGCCCTGCGCTTCTGGGCGGCCTCGCGCTTCTGGGCGGCCCTGCGCTCCTCGGCGGCCTTCTCGGCCTCGCGTTCCTCGGCGGCCTTCTCCTCGGCGGCGTCGGCGACGCGCTGCTGGGCCTGCGCCTGGGCCCTGACGTCGTCGGCGATCGTGTCGCCGACGGCCATGGCCTGGACGAAGCCCAGGGCGTAGGTCCCCGACCCCTGGTCCGGAGCGGCGATCGCGGGAGTGGCGGCGGCGCCGACCACGCCGGTGACGGTCAGGGCGGCGGCTCCGGCCAGGCCGACGCGGGTGCGCACGGAGCGGCTGGAGAGGTGGTGCTTCTCGGTGAGGCTCTCGGTGAGCCCGGTGAGCTTTCCGGTCAGCTTCTCGGCGAGCTGCGCGGTGGCACGGGTGAACGCCATGGGTGGCGTACTCCTTTCCTTCCTTCTCGCCTACCGGGTTAGCTGTCGGGTTCGGAGCAGGAAGGTCTCCTACGGGCGCACGGCCCGATTCACCCCAGGTGCCTCGGAAGAGGACCGCTCCCGCGTGTGATGGGCGGGAGGTTGGGTCCCCGGCTCCCCCGCTCGGGGGACTCGGCGATCACTGCCGTCGGCCGCGGTCGCGGTCACTTCTGACGGCCGGCGAGATCGACGCTAAACGGACAAATTTGAGCGAGCAAGCAAATAGCGCCTTTTGTAGGCCATGCCACACGGGCCGCCCACCGGAACAGCCCAAAACCGGACATACGGAAGGCCCTTGGTGTGGCAACCCCACCAAGGGCCTTCCGCTGTACGGCCGCCGCGAGGCGGCCGGGGATCACTGGTCCGTGACGACCGTCACCTCTCCGATGCCCAGGTCCCGCACCGTGTCGGCGATCTGTGAGGCGTCTCCCACCAGCACCGTCACCAGACGGTCCACTGGGAAGGCGGCCACGGCCGCCGCCGTCGCCTCCACCGTGCCGGTCTCGGCGAGGCGGGCGTACAGCTTCGCCTGGTAGTCGTCGGGAAGGTGCTGTTCCACCTGGTCGGCGAGGGTGCCGGCGACGGCCGCCGCCGTCTCGTAACGCAGCGGGGCCACCCCCACCAGGTTCTGCACGGCCGTGTCGCGCTCGGCGTCGGTGAGGCCCTCCTCCGCCAGGGTGCGCAGCACGCGCCACAGGTCCTCCAGTGCGGGACCCGTCACATCGGTGGCCACCGAGCCGTTGATCGCCAGCATCGAGGCGCCGGCCCCCTCGGGGGAGGAACGCATCACCTGGGCGAAGGCCCGTACGCCGTAGGTGTAGCCCTTCTCCTCGCGCAGCACCCGGTCCAGGCGGGATGTGAGCGTGCCGCCCAGGCAGTACGTGCCCAGCACCTGGGCGGGCCAGACCCGGTCGTGCCGGTCGGGACCGATCCGGCCGATGAGCATCTGGGTCTGCACCGATCCGGGCCGGTCCACGACGATCACCCGGCCGGTGTCGTCCGCGGTGATCGGCGGGACCGGGCGGGGCCCGGCGGCCGCGCCCTTCCAGTCGCCCAGGGTCTCGGCCAGCGCCTTGTCCAGGTCCACCCCGGTGAGGTCGCCGACCACCACGGCCGTGGCCGTCGAGGGCCGCACATGCTCCGCGTAGAAGGCGCGCACCGCCTCGGCGTCGATGTTCCTGATGGTCTCCTCGGCCCCCTGGCGGGGACGCGAGAGCCGGGAGTCGGCCGGGAACAGCTCCTTCGACAGCGCGATGGCCGCCCGGCGGGCGGGATTGGCCAGCTCGTGCGGGATCTCGTCCAGGCGGTTGCGCACCAGCCGCTCGACCTCGCCCTCGGGGAAGGCGGGGGCGCGCAGCGCGTCGGCGAGCAGGCCCAGCGCCCTGGTAAGCCGGGAGGCCGGGACCTCCAGGGAGACCCGTACACCGGGGTGGTCGGCGTGCGCGTCCAGGGTGGCGCCGCACCGCTCCAGCTCGGCGGCGAACTCCTCGGCGCTGTGCCGGTCGGTGCCCTCGCTCAGCGCCCGGGCCATGATCCCGGCCACGCCCTCCCGGTCACGGGGCTCGGCCTCCAGCGGCGCGACGAGGTTGACCTCGACGGCCACGACCTTCTGGCCGGGGCGGTGGCAGCGCAGCACGGTCAGCCCGTTGGGCAGCTCACCGCGCTCGGGGGCGGGGAACGCCCACGGCCTGGGCTCGCCGCCGCGGGGCTGGGGGTGGAACTCCATCGACATTCCGTTCTGGGCCGTGGCGTCGCTCACTGAGCGGCCTCCTGGTCGTGGTTGTCGGCGGCGGTGCCGGTCTCGGAAACGGTGGCGCCCTCGGAGACGTCGGCCGCGGTGTCGGGGGCGGTCGCCTGGGTGGGCTCGTAGATCAGCACCGCCCGGTTGTCGGGGCGCAGCCGGGCCGCGGCCACCTCGCGCACCTCGTCGGCGGTGATCTGGAGCACGCGTTCCACCGCGGTCAGGGCGAGCTGGGGGTCGCCGAACAGCACCGCGTAGCGGCACAGCTCGTCGGCGCGGCCGCCGACCGTGGCCAGCCGGTCCAGCCACTCGCGCTCCAGCAGCGCCTGGGCGCGCTCCATCTCCGCCGGGGTCGGTCCCTCCTGCGCGAAGCGGGCCAGCTCCTCGTCGACCGCCCGCTCGATGTCGGCGACCTCGGCGTCGCCGGAGGCCTTCACGTCCAGCCACCCCATCGAGGGCGCCCCCGCCAGCCGCAGCATGCCGAAACCGGCGGTGACGGCGGTGCGGTCGCGGCGGACCAGGCGGGTGTTCAGACGGGAGGACTCACCGCCGCCGAGCACCGTCAGCGCCAGGTCGGCGGCGTCCGCCTCACGGGTGCCGTCGTGCGGCAGCCGGTAGGCGGCCATCATCGCCCGGGAGGGCACCTCCTCGTGGAGGACCTGCTTGACCTCCTCGCCGATGACCTCCGGCAGGGAGCCGTCACGCGGCGGCCGCTTGCCCTCGTGGGAGGGGATGGAGCCGAAGTACTTCTCGGCCCAGGCGAGCGTGCGCTCCGGGTCGATGTCGCCGACGACCGCCAGCACGGCGTTGTTCGGCGCGTAGTAGGTGCGGAAGAAGTCCCGCGCGTCCTCCAGGGAGGCGGCGTCCAGGTCGGCCATGGAGCCGATCGGCGTGTGGTGGTACGGGTGGCCCTCGGGGTAGACCATCGCCGTCAGCTTCTCGAACGCCGTGCCGTAGGGCACGTTGTCGTACCGCTGGCGGCGCTCGTTCTTCACCACGTCGCGCTGGTTCTCCATGGACTCCTCGTCCAGGGCGGCCAGCAGCGACCCCATGCGGTCGGCCTCCAGCCACAGCGCCAGCTCCAGCTGGTGGGCGGGCATCGTCTCGAAGTAGTTGGTGCGCTCGAAGCTGGTGGTGCCGTTGAGCGAGCCGCCCGCCCCCTGCACCAGCTCGAAGTGACCGTTCCCCTTCACCTGTGCCGATCCCTGGAACATCAGGTGCTCGAAGAGGTGTGCCAGACCCGTGCGCCCGGCGACCTCGTGGCGCGATCCGACGTCGTACCAGAGGCAGACCGCGGCGACCGGCGTCTGATGGTCCTCGGAGAGCACCACTCGCAGGCCGTTGGCCAGCCGGTGCTCGGTCGCCGTCAGACCGCCGGCGGTGGGCGGGGGAGAGGCCGTGTGAGCCATGGGCAGGGAGTCCCTTCGATCGCGATCGCGGACCGCGTTCTCACAACGCGTGTGTGGTCACTGTATGCAAGCGGCCGGACAAAGCGCGAAGTTCCCGTACGGTTCGGGGCGGGGACCGGACTGTCGGTGCCGAGGTCCACAATGGTGCCCGTCCGCCCCCTGCCCCCGCACGGGGACACACAATCCGCAGTACGCAAGAAGGAGTCGCAGCCGCGATGGCCCGCCGCAGCACGAAGACCCCGCCGCCCGGGGGAGAGTTCGAGGAGCGCGTCCTCGACATCGACGTCGTCGACGAGATGCAGGGCTCCTTCCTGGAGTACGCCTACTCGGTCATCTACTCGCGCGCCCTGCCCGACGCACGCGACGGACTCAAGCCGGTCCACCGGCGGATCCTCTACCAGATGCACGAAATGGGGCTGCGGCCGGAGCGCGGATACGTCAAGTGCGCACGCGTCGTCGGCGAGGTGATGGGCAAACTCCACCCGCACGGCGACAGCGCCATCTACGACGCGCTGGTGCGCCTGGCCCAGCCCTTCTCCATGCGGCTGCCGCTGGTGGACGGGCACGGCAACTTCGGCTCGCTGGGCAACGACGACCCGCCCGCCGCCATGCGGTACACCGAGTGCCGCTCCGCCCCGGCGGCCGGGCTGATGGTCGAGTCGATCGACGAGGACACCGTCGACTTCGCGCCCAACTACGACGGCAGCGAGTCCGAGCCGTCCGTGCTGCCCTCGGCCTACCCGAACCTGCTGGTCAACGGCGCCTCCGGCATCGCGGTCGGCATGGCCACCAACATGCCCCCACACAACCTGGGCGAGGTGATCGCCGCCGCCCGGCACCTGATCAAGCACCCCGGCGCGGACCTGGAGACGCTGATGCGTTTCGTGCCGGGCCCGGACCTGCCCACCGGCGGCCGGATCGTCGGGCTGCAGGGCATCAAGGACGCCTACGCCAAGGGGCGCGGCACTTTCAAGATCCGCGCCACGGTCTCGGTGGAGAACGTGACCGCGCGGCGCAAGGGCCTGGTCGTCACCGAACTGCCCTTCAACGTCGGCCCCGAGAAGGTCATCTCCAAGATCAAGGACCTGGTCAACGGCAAGAAGATCCAGGGCATCGCCGACGTCAAGGACCTCACCGACCGCGAGCACGGGCTGCGGCTGGTCATCGAGATCAAGAACGGCTTCAACCCCGAGGCCGTGCTGGAGCAGCTCTACAAGCTGACGCCGATGGAGGAGTCCTTCGGCATCAACAACGTGGCCCTGGTCGACGGCCAGCCGCTGACACTGGGCTTGAGGGAGCTGCTGGAGGTCTACGTCGACCACCGCTTCACCGTGGTGCGGCGGCGCAGCGAGTTCCGGCGCGGCAGGCGACGCGACCGGCTGCACCTGGTCGAGGGCCTGCTGGTGGCGCTGGTCGACATCGACGAGGTCATCCGGATCATCCGCTCCAGCGAGAACGCCGCGCAGGCCAAGGAGTCGCTGATCGGCCGGTTCGGCCTGTCCGAGGTGCAGACGCAGTACATCCTCGACACCCCGCTGCGCAGGCTGACGAAGTTCGACCGCATCGAGCTGGAGTCCGAGCGCGACCGGCTGAACACCGAGATCGAGGAGCTGACCCGCATCCTGGAGTCCGACGCGGAGCTGCGCAAGCTGGTCTCCTCGGAGCTCTCCGCGGTCGCCAGGAAGTACGGCACCCCGCGCCGCACCGAGCTGCTGTCCTCGGCGGACGTTCCCGCGGCGGCCGTCCCGCTCCAGGTGGCGGACGACCCGTGCCGGGTCCTGCTGTCCTCCACCGGGCTGCTGGCCCGCACCGCGGGCGGCGAGCCGGCCTTCGACTCCTCCGCCAAGCGCCGCAGGCACGACGTGGTCGTCTCGGCCGTCCCCGCGACGGCCCGGGGCGAGGTGGGGGCGGTGACCTCGGCCGGGCGCCTGCTGCGGATCTCGGTCATCGACCTGCCGCAGCTTCCGGAGAACTCCGCACCGAACCTGGCGGGCGGCGCCCGGTTCACGGAGTTCCTCTCCCTGGAGGACGGTGAGGAGCTGGTGTGCCTGACCACCCTGGACGAGTCCTCGCCGGGGCTGGCGCTGGGCACCGAGCAGGGCGTGGTCAAACGGGTGGTGCCCGACTATCCCTCCAACAAGGGCGAGTTGGAGGTCATCTCCCTCAAGGAGGGCGACCGGATCGTCGGCGCGGTGGAGCTGCGCACCGGCGAGGAGGACCTGGTCTTCGTCACCGACGAGGCGCAGCTGCTGCGCTTCCCCGCCGGGCAGGTCAGGCCGCAGGGGCGCCCGGCCGGCGGCGTGGCGGGCGTCAAGCTGGGCCAGGGCGCGAAGGTGATCTCCTTCACCGCGGTCGACCCGGCCGCCGACGCGGTGGTCTTCACGGTCGCGGGATCGAGCGGCACGCCGGCCGACGAGGTGAGCACGGCCAAGCTGACGCCGTTCGACCAGTACCCCCGCAAGGGCCGGGCCACGGGCGGGGTGCGCTGCCAGCGCTTCCTCAAGGGCGAGGACCGTCTGACCTTCGCCTGGGCCGGCGCCACTCCCGCCCGTGCGGCGGATGCCAAGGGCTCGCCGGTGGACCTGCCGGAGCCGGACCCGCGCCGCGACGGCTCGGGCACTCCGCTGGCCAAGCCGGTCTCGGTGGTCGCCGGGCCCGTGTGACGTCCCGGTGCGGCGGCCCGGTGCGGCGCTCCGGCCCGGTGGTACGGGCCGGGCCGCCGCACCGCCGGGCGTCCTGTGAGGTGGCGCGCTCAGGGCCGTACGTAGCGCAGGACGCCCCACATGCTGTCGGGGCTCGTCTCCTCCGGCGAGCCGGTGGCCGTGCAGGAGGCCAGCTCCTCGCGCACCGCGCCGGCGTCGATACCGGAGCCGATCAGCACGAGCTGTGTCAGGCGCGGCTCCCCGCTCCCCCAGGGCCCGGGGTTGAAGCGCAGAAAGCGGCCGACCGCGTGCAGCCCGTACTTCTCCCGGTGACCGGGCACACCGAAGTTGACGAAGCCCTTGATCCGGTACAGGCCGTCGGGTCTGCCGTCCAGGAACTCCATCAGCCGGCGCGGGTCCACCGGCTCGCCGGTGGTGAACTCCACACTCTGGTAAGCGGCGTGGAGGTGCGCGTCATGCCCGTCGTGCCCGTCGCCGCATCCGTGCCCGCCCTCGCGGATCTCGGCCCACACGTCCTCGAAGGAGAGCTGCCGCATGCCCTGGGCGCCGTCGTCGCGGGGGCGCGGGTCGAAGAGCAGCTCCGGATCGACGCGCCCGTGGGAGACGGGGACGACGGGCACGCCCCGGCCGATCCCGCGCAGCCGGCCGGCCAGGGCGGACAGTTCCTCCTCCCCGGCCCGGTCCGCCTTGTTGAGCACCACCAGATCGGCCATCGCCACATGCCGTCCGAGCTCCGGGTGCCTGGCCCGGGTGCCCTCGAACTCCGCGGCGTCGACGACCTCCACCAGGCCGCCGTAGACGATGTTCTCCTCGTCGCTGGAGAGGATCATGCGGATCAGGGTCTCCGGCTCCGCCAGGCCGCTGGCCTCCACCACGATGACGTCGATACGGGCCGAGGGGCGTGCCAGGCGCTCCAGCATGGTGTCCAGGTCGCTGGTGTCGACGGCGCAGCAAAGGCAGCCGTTGCCCAGGGAGATCATCGAGTCGACCTGCCCGGCCACCGACATGGCGTCGATCTCGATGCTGCCGAAGTCGTTGACGACCACGCCGATGCGGGTACCGCCGCTGTGGGCGAGGAGGTGGTTGAGGACGGTGGTCTTCCCCGACCCGAGGAAACCGGCGAGCACGATGACCGGGATCCGCTTCCTGACCAAGATCGCGCCTCCATCGTGCGGGTGGCAGCCGTACCGGAACGGCTGCCGATGGTAACCGACGGCTTCTCCCCTCCCGCTCCCGCCCGCGCGCCCGAGGACCTGCCCGGAACCTGCGGGGGCCTGCCCGGTTCCGCCGGTTCCGCCGACGGGAATCCCCCGGGCGGAAGCGGTTAGGCTCCCCTGTGTGAGTACCTGTTCGACCGCCTCCCGGGCGCTGGCCGAACCGCCGGCCGCCACCGCCGCGACCGCCCGGACATGGCTGCTGGTCGAGCAGCCCGGTCCGTGGGGGGCCAAGGCCCTCACCGACAGCCGTCTCGACCCGGTGCTCGGCCGTGCGCTGGAGCGTGCCGCCGCCGGCACCGGTGTACGGGTCGCGCTGATCCGCCGCCCCGGCCGCCACCCGGACCGCCACGGGCCGGCCCTCCGCCGTGTCTACCTCGCCCACACCCTCCCCGGCCGGTCCTGGGTGCGTACCGCCCTGCTCACCGGCACGGACCAGCTGTACGGCCTCGACGCGGCCGTCATGGCCTCGCTCGGCGCGGGCGACCACGGCGGGCTGTGGGAGCCGTACGGCGGCGATCCCCTGGCTCTGGTGTGCACCAACGGCAGGCGCGACCGCTGCTGCGCCGTCCTGGGCCGCCCGCTGGCCGCCGAGCTGGCGGCCTCCGACGCCTGCGAGGTGTGGGAGACCACCCACATCGGCGGCCACCGTTTCGCCCCCACCCTGCTGGTCCTGCCGTACGGCTACGCGTACGGCAGGCTGGGGGGCCACGCCGTCAAGGGCGTGCTGGACGAGCTGCGGCGCGGCCGGATCGCCACCGACGGGTGCCGGGGCCGGTCCGCCTGGGACCGGCCGGGCCAGGCCGCCGACCTGGCGGTGCGCGAGTTGACGGGCGAGGCGGGCGCCGACGCCCTGACGGTCGTCGGGACCGCCGGCGCCGCCCCTCGGTGGAACGTCACGGTGGCCCACGCCGACGGCCGCTCCTGGCGCGTCACGGTCACCGAGGACACCGACGTCCCGCCCGTGACCGCGAGCTGCGGCGCCGCTCCCGCCGTACAGCCCCGTGTGACCGCCGTGGACGTGACCCCGCTCCGACCGCTCCCTCCAAAGGCCTGAGCGGGCCGGGGCGCGGCCCTGTGGTGGGCCGGTCAGCGGGCCCGGCCGCTCCTTCCCGGGGCCGCCGGGGCCGCCGCGCAGGCCGGTCCACAGGCGTACCGGCACGGCCCGTGGACCTCCCCGCGCCCGCCCCGGTGCGGCCGCGTGTGCCGGGCGTACGCCCAAGCCAGCAGGCAGACGGCGGCGAACTGCGCGAATCCGGCGGCCGTGCCCGCCGTAACGGGTCCGCCGCCCAGTGTCCGGCCCGCCACGGCGGGCGCGGCGGTGACGGCGATCAGATACGCCAGGTGGCAGGCGAGGAGGACGGCGCCGGCGGACAGGACGAGGCGGCGGTGGCGCGTTCCGCGGAAGGCCGCTGCGCGGGGGCGGGCGAGGCGGGCGGCGGGGGCGGGCGCCCCGCCGGGAGCGGGCCACCGGGGGAAGGGCGCCGCGGCGGCGCCGCGCTCCTCGCCCCAGCCGGAGGCGAGGGTGTCGTGCCAGGGGTCGTCGATCCGCATGTCCCAGGATGGGCAGGGCTCCGGGCCCGGCGGAGGGTCAATCCGGACTCTTCACCCCTTCAGGGGGTGATTCACCGAGCCGGTCCCCGGCGGGACGGGCCACCGGGAACCGGACCCGGCCCCGGAAGAACCCCGCCCCTGCCCCCGGACGGGCCGGGGGCAGGGGCGGGGTTCTTCCGGGGCCGGGGCGAAGGCACGGCGGAGGCGGCCAAGGGCCCAAGGCGCTCGGGTCAGACGTCGATCCGGGAGCGGTCCAGCGTGGCCGCGGAGGTGGTGATGAACTCCTTGCGCGGCGCGACCTCGTTGCCCATCAGCAGGTCGAAGGTCTTCTCGGCGGCCTCCAGGTCGCTGATGTTGATGCGTCGCAGGGTGCGGTGGCGCGGATCCATCGTCGTCTCCGCGAGCTGGTCGGCGTCCATCTCCCCCAGGCCCTTGTACCGCTGGATGGAGTCCTTGAAGCGGATCCCCTTGCTCTGCAGCTCCAGCAGGGTCTGGCGCAGCTCGTTGTCGGAGTAGGTGTAGATGTACTTCGCCCGGCCCCGACGGGGATTGATCAGCTCGATCCGGTGCAGCGGCGGCACCGCCGAGAAGACCCGGCCCTGCTCGACCATCGGCCTCATGTAGCGCTGGAAGAGCGTGAGCAGCAGACAGCGGATGTGCGCGCCGTCGACATCGGCGTCGGCCAGGAAGATGACCTTGCCGTAGCGGGCCTGGTCGATGTCGAACGTCCGGCCGGAGCCCGCCCCTATGACCTGGATGATCGCGCCGCACTCGGCGTTCTTCAGCATGTCGGAGACGGACGACTTCTGGACGTTGAGGATCTTGCCGCGGATCGGCAGCAGCGCCTGGAACTCGGAGTTCCGGGCGAGCTTGGCGGTGCCGAGCGCCGAGTCGCCCTCGACGATGAACAGCTCACTGCGCTCGACGTCGTCGCTGCGGCAGTCGGCGAGCTTGGCCGGCAGGGCGGAGGACTCCAGCGCGGTCTTGCGGCGCTGGGCCTCCTTGTGCTGGCGGGCGGCGATGCGGGTGCGGGCCGCGGCCACGGCCTTCTCCAGCACCGAGCGGGCCTGCTGCCTGGCGTCGCGCTTGGTGGAGGTCAAGAACGCCTTGAGCTCCCTGGAGACCACCTGGGCGACGATCCGGGAGGCGGCCGAGGTGCCCAGCACCTCCTTGGTCTGCCCCTCGAACTGCGGCTCGGCCAGCCGCACGGTGACGACCGCCGTCATGCCCTCCAGTGCATCGTCCTTGACGATGTCGTCCTCGGCGACGCGCAGCAGCTTGGCGGAGCGCAGCACCTCGTTCACCGTGCGGGTGACGGCGCGCTCGAAGCCGGCGACGTGGGTGCCGCCCTTGGGGGTGGCGATGATGTTGACGAACGACCTGACCGTGGTGTCGTACCCCGTCCCCCAGCGCAGCGCGACGTCCACGCCCAGCTCGCGGGTGACCTCGGTGGGGATCATGTGGCCGCGCTCGTCCAGGACGGGGACGGTCTCCTTGAAGGTGCCCTGGCCCGTCAGCCGCAGCACGTCGCACAGCGGCCGGTCCGGGGCGAGGTACTCGCAGAACTCGCTGATGCCGCCGTCGTAGCGGAAGACCTCCTTCACGGGCGGTGCGCCGTCGATCCCGCGCTCGTCGCGGACGACGATCGTCAGACCGGGCACCAGGAAGGCGGTCTGGCGGGCGCGTGCGTGCAGGTTCTCCAGGGAGAGCCGGGCGTCCTTGAGGAAGATCTGGCGGTCGGCCCAGTACCGCACCCGGGTGCCGGTGCGGGCCTTGGGGATCTTCCTGCTCTTGCGCAGGCCGCTCGTCGGGTCGAAGGGGGCGTCCGGACCGGACTCGGTGAAGATGCCCGGAACACCGCGCCGGAAGCTGACGGAGTGCGTGCGGCCGTCACGGTCGACCTCGACGTCGAGGCGGGCGGACAGGGCGTTGACGACGGACGCGCCGACACCGTGCAGACCGCCGGAGGCCGCGTACGATCCGCCGCCGAACTTTCCGCCGGCGTGCAGCTTGGTCATCACGACCTCGACACCCGACAGTCCCGTCTTGGGCTCGACGTCGACGGGGATGCCGCGGCCGTTGTCCTGCACCTCGACGGAGCCGTCCTCCCGGAGGATCACCTCGATGTGGTCGCAGTGCCCTCCGAGGGCCTCGTCGACCGAGTTGTCGATGATCTCCCAGAGGCAGTGCATCAGACCGCGGCTGTCGGTGGAGCCGATGTACATACCGGGCCGTTTGCGCACCGCCTCCAGCCCCTCGAGGACGAGCAGGTGCCGCGCGGTGTAGTTGGAACCGTCACGGTCCGCGCCCGTGAGCAGGGCGGTGGACGGCATGGGGTTTCCCCTGCCGGAGGCCAGGGGAGTCTCGGCGGTCACGCGGTTCGCTCCTCGCTGAATTTCGCTGGGGATGGCTGTCTTGCGGGTCAGAGGGTACCGAGGCCATGAAGAGCCAAGGTGAAGCCACCCAGGAGAAGGCCCATGCTAAACCAGCGTCGACCAAGCGTTCGATAACTCGCCCGGGTGACGTGTACATCACGTTCCCTTCCGGGCATGAACCATCTAGGCTCCGGGCACGTCCTCTGGAACGACACCGGCGAGACCGGCGCCGGAGGAGACAACCGAACACACAACACGAAGACGGCAAAGATCAACACATCTCTGTAATCGGCTCATTCGCCGCCAACCGGCAACATGTCAGCCACCTCACACAGAGATTTTCGAGGAAAAGCCACGAGCGGGAACGTTTTCGGCCTGGTTGGATGTTGACCCTGGTACGACAGCTCGTCGAGCTAGAGAAGAGGCGACGTGACTACTGTTCTGACCCCCGCGAGCCCGCTGACGGCCGCTGACCGCTGCGACCGCTGCGGCGCCCAGGCATACCTGCGTGTTGTGCTCGTCAGCGGTGGAGAGCTGCTGTTCTGCGCCCACCACGGCCGCAAGTTCGAGCCGGAACTCAAGAAGATCGCTGCGGAGATACAGGACGAGACCGAACGGCTCAACGCCACCCCCGCGACGGCGGGTGACAGCGAGCACTGATCTGCCGACCGGCGGCAAACGCGTCCCCATCCGACGAGCTCGGACCGGCCCAGGGCCGGACGCCACGGGCGGTCGCCCCCTCGCGGGGTGACCGCCCGTCTGCCGTACCCGGGCACGGGCGGGCACGGCAGACGGTGACGGACCCCGGAGGCCGCACAGGCTCCCGCATGCCGGGAAACAGGCGCACGGAGCCTCCCTGAACGCACGATCGCCCCCCGCCTCACCCCAGGGTGAGCCATGCGGGCGGCTTCCGCATCCGGAGAGCCGCACACACCCGCGCGCCGCGCGGGCCGGAGGGCCGGAACCCCACCTGTGGGGTTCCGGCCCTCCGGCCCGCGCGGACGAACCTGGTGAACGGGTCAGTCGAGGTAATCCCGCAGGACCTGCGAACGGGAGGGGTGGCGCAGCTTCGACATCGTCTTGGACTCGATCTGGCGGATCCGCTCGCGGGTCACGCCGTAGACCTTGCCGATCTCGTCCAGTGTCTTGGGCTGGCCGTCGGTGAGACCGAAACGCATCGAGACCACGCCGGCCTCACGCTCGCTGAGCGTGTCGAGCACGGAGTGGAGCTGTTCCTGCAGGAGGGTGAAGCTGACCGCGTCGGCCGGGACGACCGCCTCGGAGTCCTCGATGAGGTCACCGAACTCGCTGTCGCCGTCCTCGCCCAGCGGGGTGTGCAGGGAGATCGGCTCGCGACCGTACTTCTGGACCTCGACGACCTTCTCCGGGGTCATGTCGAGCTCCTTGGCCAGCTCCTCCGGGGTGGGCTCGCGGCCCAGGTCCTGGAGCATCTGGCGCTGGACGCGCGCGAGCTTGTTGATCACCTCGACCATGTGCACCGGAATGCGGATGGTGCGCGCCTGGTCGGCCATGGCCCGGGTGATGGCCTGGCGGATCCACCAGGTCGCGTAGGTCGAGAACTTGTAACCCTTGGTGTAGTCGAACTTCTCGACCGCGCGGATCAGGCCCAGGTTGCCCTCCTGGATCAGGTCCAGGAAGAGCATGCCCCGGCCGGTGTAACGCTTGGCCAGTGAGACCACCAGGCGGAGGTTGGCCTCCAGGAGGTGGTTCTTGGCCCGGCGGCCGTCCTCGGCGATGATCTCCAGCTCGCGCTTGAGCTTGGGGGCGATCTTGTCGCTGTTGGCGAGTTTGTCCTCGGCGAAGAGACCGGCCTCGATGCGCTTGGCCAGCTCGACCTCCTGCTCGGCGTTGAGCAGGGGGACCTTGCCGATCTGCTTGAGGTAGTCCTTGACCGGGTCGGCGGTGGCACCCGCGGCGGCGACCTGCTGGGCGGGGGCGTCGTCCTCGTCCTCGTCGGACAGGACGAAACCCTCGTTCTCGTTCTTGGGCTCCGCCGCGGAGTCCTCGGCGGCCTTGCCGCCCTTGGCCGGAGGCTCGTCGATGACCTCCTCGTCACCTTCGAGCAGCTCGTCGACGTCCGACTTCTTCGCCGCGGTCTTCTTCGCCGCGGTCTTCTTGGCGGGCGCCTTCCTGGCCGCGGTCTTCTTCGCCGCGGTCTTCTTCGCCGGCGCCTTCCTGGCCGGCTTCGCCTCGGCCTCCTCGGCGGCCCCCTCCACGTCCTCGGCGGGGTCCTCGGGGGCGGCGGCCGGAGCGGCCTTCCTGGCGGCGGTCTTCTTGGCGGCGACCGTCTTGGTCGCGGTGCGCTTGGCCGGGGCCTTCGCTGCGACGCTCTTCCGGGTGCGCTTGGGGGCCTCCGCGGCACTCACCATCAGCGTCACACCCTCCTCGTCGAGGATCTGGTTGAGACTGCGCAGGACGTTCTTCCACTGGGTCGGCGGAATCTGGTCGGCCTCGAAGGCCCGACGCACATCGTCGCCGGCGATCTGCCCCTCGGCCTTTCCCCGCTCAATGAGCGCCATCACAGACGCGGACTCGGCGATCTCCGCAGGGAGCGTACGGGATGTGCTGGCCGACACGAACAACCTCTCGGAACGATGGAAACGGCTTCGGCCCCGCCCACGGAGGGATCCGGGACCTGCAAGCCCCGGCGGGGATGACCGGCGGCTCGGGTGGAGCGACGGAGGAACTACAGCGCCGGATGCGGCGTCCGTATTCCCCCGGTAGCTGCCACCTCTTGAGTCATCGCGCTGCCACGCGAAGCGTTACGCCCAGCCGGAGTGTCCCGGGTCACACGACATAGGAGAACAGAAATACCCATACGGCGACTTATGGCCGGACCGTGCCCCGGGGCGGCAGACGCCGCGGGTGCGGGCGGACCCGCCGGAAGGACGTCGCCGGATCCCGCCGGGCGGGATCCGGCGACACCGCGCGGGTGCGGCCGGTACCGGACGTCAGTGTTCGCGGGGTGCCGGCACCACGTGGTCGGCGGCCCCACCCGCCGCCGGAGCCGCCGGAGAGGCCTGGGCCTCGGACTGCGGGGCGGAAGCGCCCCCGGTGGAAGCGGCCGGAGCGGGAGCGCCGGGCGTCGCGGGGACGGCCGCCGCCTCGGAGGAGACCGTGAGCAACTGGCGCACCGCGTTCTCCGCGGCGGCCGCCTCCCCGGAGGCGACTGCTTCGGCGATCCTGCGGTGGTACGCCAGCGACGCCTCGGTGGGACGCTCGCATCCGGCGGCGGGGGCCCCGGAGACCTGGAGGGCCGCGCCGACGATGCCGGAGAGGTGCTCCAGCATCCGGTTGCCCGCGCCATGCAGGAGCAGGGCGTGGAACTCGGCATCGGCCCGGGAGAAGGTCAGGCTGTCGCCCTGGGCGAGCGTGTGGCCCATGATCTCGACCATGTCCGCAAGGCGCTGCTGCACCTCGTCGCGGCTGTGGTCCGCGGCGAGGCGGGCGGCCAGCGGCTCGATGGCCCAGCGCAGCTCGCACAGCTCGCGGCGCTGGTCGTCGCGCTGCGGGCCGAAGGCGCGCCACTCGATGATGTCGGGGTCGAGAAGGTTCCAGTCGCTGACCGGACGGACCCGTGTTCCGACGTTGGGACGGGCGCTGACCAGGCCCTTGGCCTCGAGGACCCGGAGTGACTCGCGGACGACGGTACGCGACACCTCGAATCGCTGGCCGATCTCCTCCGGTACGAGGGGGCGGTCGGCCCCGAGGTCTCCGGAGACGATCATCTGCCCCAGTTGTTGTACGAGTTGGCCGTGCAGTCCACGCCCCCGGTTTCCGGCGGCACGTCGTCCGGCCCGGGCCATGTCCGCTTCGCCACCGTCCCACGCGGGGACGGTGGTGGCACGGGTCGCGCCGGTCGACTCGGCGTAGGCGTAACGGTCCGGCTCGCCCGAAGCCGTGAGGCCGGAGTCGGCGGAGCGAGCCGAGGTCATCATGGTGTGCGCAAGGGTAGTCACGCATCCTTTGTCGGCGGTGCTCCGGACGGCCTTGAGGGCTTTGGTGAAAAGCACACGAAAGGGTGATCAGTGGTCTCCTCGCGATTGACGCCTTATCGGAAAGAAACGGTCTTCCGACCGGGAATACGCGGCAGCCGGCACCAGCCTGCGGCGGAGCGGTACCGCCGAAGGCCCAGGATCCGCTGGTGAGAGGCGTGCCGGCTCCCCGGCGGGCCGACCGACGGCCCGAACGCCGGCCGGAGGGAGGCGGGGGTTCGGCCTCTCTCCCCCTCAGACTTCCGGGCGCAGCATCGGTGGATTCAGCACCGTGGCGCCACCGGCCCGGAACAACTGTGCGGGCCGACCACCCTGACGAGTCGTCGTACCGCCGGTGGGCACCAGGAAGCCCGGGGTGCCGGTGACCTTGCGGTGGAAGTTCCTCGGGTCGAGCGCGACGCCCCACACCGCTTCGTAGACCCGCCGCAGTTCTCCCACGGTGAACTCCGGCGGGCAGAAGGCGGTGGCGAGCGAGGAGTACTCGATCTTCGATCGGGCCCGCTCCACTCCGTCCGCGAGGATCCTGGAGTGGTCGAAGGCCAGCGGAGCGGACTGCCCGCCGCTTCGGTCCGGGCCGTCCCCGGAAGGCGGCCCGGGAGGCAGCAGGGTGTCCACCGGCGCCCAGCGGACGCTGTCGGCGTCGCCACCGGCCGTGGGGGCGGGCAGGTCGGGGGCCAGCACCAGATGGGCGACGCTGACCACTCGCATCCGCGGGTCCCGCCCCGGATCGCCGTAGGTGGCGAGCTGTTCGAGATGGGCACCGGTGTGCCGGTCGTCCGGCCCCTGGACGTGCAGCCCGGTCTCCTCGGTGAGTTCGCGGGCGGCCGCGGCCCCGAGATCCTCGTCGATGCGCACGAAGCCCCCGGGCAGCGCCCACCGCCCCTGGTACGGAGGTTCGCCCCGGCGTACGACCAGCGCGCACAGGGCGTGCCTTCGCACGGTGAGCACGACCAGATCGACGGTGACGGCGAAGGGAGGGAAAGCCGACGGGTCGTAGGGCATGACGTGATCATAGTCGTCTGCCTGACGATAAACAGAGGCTTGCGCCGCTCCGCCCTCAGCCCTGGACCACCGCGGCACCGAGACCGCGCGCGGCCCGCTGCCTCCGCAGGCACTGCCTCAGTGGTTCGGGGTCGAGCCCGCTGTTGCACGCGCCGTGGAGCAGCCGCGCGAAGACGTACTCCGGATCCAGCTCCAGTGCCCGGCCCAGCGCCACGCGCGCGCCCGGCTCGTCCCCGCCGGACCAGGCGACCCATCCGGCCAGAGTGAGCGGGGCCGCGGCGTGCTCGGCGTAGGCCCCGACGCACCGCCTGGCCAGCGCCCTCCACAGCCGCAGCGCGGGGGCGGCATCCTCGCCCTCCATCCATTCCGCGGCCCAGTCCCGGGTGACCCGGTCCTGAAGACCGAGAATCACGGTGGCGGCCTCCTCATGAGTCAGGAGGCGGTCGTCCCGGGCGTCGGCCCCGGCCGCCGACGCGTTCCGGCCCGCCGCCGGCGCGTTCCGGTAGCGGTCGAGCAGCCGCCCGGTGAGCGCCAGGGTCTCGGCACGCACCGTCTCGCGGTCGGCCTCGCCCAGCATCCGGGGCACCAGGGCCGCGCCCGCGATGTCGAGGGCCCGCTCCTGCGGCCCGGCGGCCGGTGGGCCCAGTGGCGCGAGCCTGGCCGTCATCTCCTTCAAGGTGCCTTCCACCCGCAGTCCGGCGTACGCGGCCGCGGCCGCGATGGCAGAGGTGCCGGGGACGCCCAGCGGTGTGCCCTCCGCGGGGCAGCACCGGGTGTCGGGACAGCAGTACGACCAGTAGCGGCCACCGGAGACGCACAGCGCCTCGTACACCGGCATGTCCAGCGCCCCGCAGGCGGTCCGCAGCCGCTGGGCGAGGGGCCTGAGCCGTTCCATGACGGCCCGGCCGCTCTCGCCGTCGGCCGGATCCCGGCACAGGAAGACGAGCGCCGCGTCAGGGCGGTCGCCTCGCGGGACGCCGCTGCCGCGCAGACAGTCGGCGAGCTGTTCGGCCAGCTCGGGCCATTCCCCTTCCGCGGCGGGAATGCCCACGCGGAGCCGGCCGCCGAAGCGGCCGCTCGGGCCGTGGAGACCGACCAGGACGACGGAGTCGTCGGGGTGGTAGCCGAGCAGGTAGGGGAGGGAGTCGACCAGCTCGGCCGGGCCGCGCAGGGTGACCTGGGCGGTGGTGGACGGCTGCCGGGGGGATTCGCTGTGCTGTGTCATGCCCTGACAGTGACGCGGACGGACGGGATGGCGTGCGGCTCCGTCCACAGGCGGCCTCAATAGGGATATTTGCCGATATTCTGGTGATCACATCAGCTGTATGATCCCCTGGTTGTCCACAGGCGGTTCGCACGGTGTCGGTGTCATCGGGTTGCATGGACACATGAGCGAGGAGAATCTGCGCGCCGCGGCCGACGCCGTACTGGCCCGCCTCACCGGCGACACCACCGGTACGGCGAGGCTGCGCACCGACCAGTGGCGGGCC
Organism: Streptomyces mangrovi; assembly: GCF_900114215.1. Classification (GTDB taxonomy): domain Bacteria; phylum Actinomycetota; class Actinomycetes; order Streptomycetales; family Streptomycetaceae; genus Streptomyces; species Streptomyces barkulensis. The sequence continues at coordinate 96,057 of NZ_FOSG01000016.1, forward strand.
GTCGAGGCTCTGGTGGTGGAGCGCCGGCGGACCTTGGTGGTGCAGCGCACGGGCTGGGGCAAGTCGGCGGTGTACTTCGTGGCGACCGCGCTGCTGCGCGAGCGCGGCGAGGGACCGACGGTGATCGTCTCACCGCTTCTGGCACTGATGCGCAACCAGGTCGAGGCCGCGGAGCGCGCGGGTGTCCGCGCCCGGACGATCAACTCGGCGAACACCGAGGAGTGGGAGACCGTCCACGCCGAGGTGGCCGCGGGAGAGGTCGATGTGCTGCTCGTCAGCCCGGAGCGCCTGAACAACCCCGACTTCCGCGATCAGGTCCTGCCGAAGCTGGCCGCCACGACCGGACTGCTGGTGGTCGACGAGGCGCACTGCATCTCCGACTGGGGGCACGACTTCCGGCCCGACTACCGGCGGCTGCGGACGATGCTCGCCGAGCTCCCCCCGGGTGTCCCGGTACTGGCCACCACCGCGACGGCCAACGCCCGGGTGACGGCCGACGTGGCGGAGCAGCTGGGCACCGGCGGGACGGGGACGGACGCGCTGGTGCTGCGCGGCCCGCTGGACCGGGAGAGCCTCAGCCTGGGAGTGCTGCACCTGCCGGACGCGGCACGCCGGCTGGCCTGGCTCGACGGCCACCTCCACGAGCTGCCGGGCTCCGGCATCGTCTACACGCTGACGGTCTCGGCCGCCGAGGAGGTGGCGGCGTTCCTGCGGCAGCGGGGGCACACCGTCGCCTCCTACACCGGGCGGACGGAGAACGCCGACCGGGAGGCGGCCGAGGCGGATCTGCTGGGCAACAGGGTCAAGGCACTGGTGGCCACCTCCGCGCTGGGCATGGGCTTCGACAAGCCGGATCTGGGCTTCGTCGTCCACCTCGGTTCCCCCTCCTCCCCCATCGCCTACTACCAGCAGGTGGGCCGGGCCGGGCGCGGGGTGGAGCATGCCGAGGTGCTGCTGCTGCCCGGTCCGGAGGACGAGGCGATCTGGCGGTACTTCGCGTCCCTGGCCTTTCCTCCCGAGGAACAGGTGCGCCGCACCCTGGACGTGCTGGCATCGGCCGACCGGCCGCTGTCTCTGCCCGCCCTGGAACCGCTGGTGGAACTGCGCCGTTCGCGGCTGGAGATGATGCTCAAGGTGCTCGACGTGGACGGGGCGGTACGGCGGGTGCGCGGTGGCTGGGTCTCCACGGGAGAGCCCTGGTCCTACGACACCGAGCGGTATGCCTGGGTGGCGCGGCAGCGGGAGGCCGAGCAGCGCGCGATGAAGGAGTACGCCGCCACCTCCGGATGCCGGATGGAGTTCCTGCGGCGGCAGTTGGACGACACGCAGGCGGCACCCTGCGGACGGTGCGACAACTGCGCGGGCCCGCGGTTCGGCACCGATGTCGATCCGGCGGCGCTGGAGGCCGCCCGGGGAGAACTGGGACGCCCCGGTGTGGAGGTGGAGCCCCGCAGGATGTGGCCGACGGGACTCCCCGCGATCGGTCTGGACCTCAAGGGGCGCGTGCCTTTGGGTGAACAGGCCGCTCCCGGCAGGGCGCTGGGCCGACTGTCCGACATCGGATGGGGCAACCGCCTGCGTCCGCTGCTGGAGCCGCCCTCGCAGGACGGGCCGGTGCCCGACGACGTGGCCGGCGCCGTGGTCTCCGTACTCGCCGACTGGGCGCGGGGGCCGGGTGGCTGGGCCTCAGGGGCGGAAGACTCGCCGGCCCGCCCGGTGGGGGTGGTGACGGTCGACTCGCGGACCCGGCCACAGCTGATCAGGTCTCTCGGGGAGCGGATCGCGGCGGTCGGCCGGATACCGCTGCTGGGCACCGTGGAGTACATCGACAGGGCGTCGGACACCCGTATCCCGCGCAGCAACAGCGCGCAGCGGCTGCGGGCCCTGCACGGTGCGCTGACGGTCCCCGCGCCGCTGGCGGAGGCGCTCACGGCGGCCGGCGGGCCGGTACTGCTGGTGGACGACGTCACGGAGACCGGATGGACCCTGGCCGTGGCCGCGCGGCTGCTGCGCCGGGCCGGTGCCCAGGAGGTGATGCCGCTGGTGCTGGCCGTGCGGGGATGAACCGCGGCCCGCCCGCCGGTCCGCGGCAAAAGGTCCGGCGTGACCAGGTCGACTCGGTGTTCCATTGCCGCGACCGTGTTCACCCGTGAGAATTGGTGCGGTGCCACGGAGGGAGGACCATGACCGTCGGCTTCGTCTCACCGCCGCCCGCCGAGACCCCGTCCCACGCCGGACGCCTTCTCGAACCCGCCCAGTGGGCCGCCGCCGGAATCCCTCTGCTGCGCAGCCCGCGCGAACTGGTCGCCGGGCTGCACACCCGCCACCGGCCCGGGCCCGCCACCTCCGTCGTCGCGGTACTCGGCCCGGACGAACGGATCATCGCCAGCGCGTCGTTCTCGCGGACCAACTCCACTCCGGACGGCTGGGAGTGCCGCAACGTCCTGCTGTCCCAGCTGCGCAGGATCGTCCCTCACGACCTGCGCCGCCGCAGGCCCTCGCGGACCGCCGTCCTGCTGTGCTGCCGCGAGGACGGCTCGGGTTGGAGGGACGAGGACGGCGCGTGGATGTGGGGGCTGCGCGACGCCTGCATACTGCACGGCCTGCGGTGCGGGGCGTACATCACACTGACCCGTACCGGCTGGCAGGTGCTCGGCGAGGACCGCGGCGGACGACGGCCGTACGTCGGCGGCCCCGCCGCCTGGGGCACACGGCCGGAAAGCGGTGGCCCGGGAGACGAGGCCGCGGAGGAGGGCGGCCCGGGGAGGAACAGCCCCGGGAAGAAGGACCCGGGGCACCCCGGGGCGCGGCGGAGTACGACGGCCCGCTGACCCGCCGGGCGGCGGGCCGCGGGCCGGAGCGCCGATTCAGAGCAGGGTGCGCAGCCGGCCCGGATCGCCGCAGACGATCAGCCGCGACCCTGTCCTGGCAAGGGCGGCGGGCAGTGCCCGGGCAGCCTGCTCGTCCGTCCCGCCGTTGACAGCGAGCACGACGACCGGACGGCCGGTGGTGCGCTCCGCGGCCGACGCGTGGGCGTAGAAGACGTCATCGCCCTCGGCCTGTTGGCGCCAGTAGGCGTCCTCGCCGAAGGTGAGCTCGTGCTGCGCCCAGGGGTGCTGCTCACCGGTGGTGAACACCAGGACGTCGGCGGGCGAGCGGCCCTCGTCGAGCAGCCTGTCGACGGCCTCGTCCGCGACCTCGACCGCGGTGGCGTCGGCGGCCTCGACGAGCTGGATCTGCGGTGCGGCCTTCCCCGGATCCGCCTTCGCGTCCGCCGCCTCCTGCGCGGGGCGCGAGGGCCCGGCGCTACGGGCCGGGGCCGGCCTGCCGGGAACGGGACGGCTGCGGTCGGCCCGCTGCGGCGTCGGCCGGGGACCGGGAACGGGTGCGGAGGGGCGGGGAACCTGTGGGGCCCGGGCGGTGCCCGTCATGTTGCGGGGGCCGGGGACATTCGGGTGGATCTTGGGCTCCTCGGAGCTGTGCGGCATGGGGTGTTGTCTATCAAACGCCGGTGCGGGACGCGTCAGCGGGTTCGGAAAAAGATTCGGTTTCGAGTCAGAAGAGGCCGATCTGCTCGGTCCGCTCGGCACGCGCCCGTTTCAGGTGCCGCCAGCGCGGCAGCGCGTCCAGATACGACCACGACAGCCGGTGGTGGGGCGTGGGCCCCAGCTCCTCGAGGGCGGCACGGTGGACGGGCGAGGGATAACCGGCGTTGCGGTCGAAGCAGAACTCGGCGTACTCAAAGCCCAGTTCGGCCATACGGGCGTCCCGGTGCACCTTGGCGATCACGGATGCCGCGGCGACCGGGACACACGATTGGTCGCCCTTGACCACCGTACGGACCCGCCAGGGCGCTCCCAGGTAGTCGTGCCTGCCGTCGAGGATCACCGCGTCGGGACGGACCGGCAGCGCCTCCAGCGCACGCACGGCGGCGAGCCGGAGGGCGGCCGTCATGCCCAGTTCGTCGATCTCCTCCGGGGAGGAGTGCCCGAGCGCGTGGGCGGTCACCCAGTCGGTGAGCCGTCCGGCGAGTTCGGTGCGGCGGGCGGGCCCGATGAGTTTGGAGTCCGTCAGCCCGTCGGGCGGCCTGCGCAGCCCGGTGACCGCCGCGCAGACGGTGACGGGCCCCGCCCAGGCGCCCCGGCCGACCTCGTCGATCCCGGCGACGACCTTCGCTCCCGTGGTGGCCCGCAGGGAACGTTCGACGCGGTGGGTGGGAGGCTCGTACGGCATGGCGTCAGCCAGGGTACGCCCCGCCGCCCGGGGGATGTCCCCCGGGGCCGGAGGATCTCCCGCCGCCCGCCGGTACGGTCCGGCACGCCCCGACACGCCCCAGTACGCCCCGGCACGCCTCGGCGCGGTTCAGCGGGACTCGAGGCTCCGCCCCTCCCGGTCCAGCCGCCCGCAGGGGGAAGTGGTCCGGTCGGCGGGACGTTCGGTGAGCACGGCGCGGGCCCGCGCCTCGCCGTAACTGGTCGCGTACCAGGGCTTGTCCCCGCCGAGCACCTCGTCGGCGATGTCCCGCAGTGCGCAGGAGCGCTGGGGCTCGGGCAGGGCGTCGAGGGCCGGTACGGCGTCCGCGGAGAGCCCTTTCAGATACGCCAGATCGATCTGCCCGGTACGTTCGAAGCGCCGCACGTTCTGCTCGGCCACCAGTGCGTCCGGCGATACCAGTCCGAAGCACAGCACGGCGCCCGCCGCACTCGCCACCACCGCGCGCGGCAGCCAGCGCGCGCCGAACACCCCGGCCGCCATGATCAAGGCGATGACGACACCGAGCCACAGCTCGGCCCCGGCCACGGACACCCTGAGTCTGGTCAGGCCGTACGCGTCGACGTACAGCTCCATCCGGCGCAGGGCCGAGAGCACCACGACGAGGGTCAGCGCGCACAGGACGCCCAGGACGGCGCGGACCAGCGTACGGTCGCGGGCCGCGCCGCGCGGCGCCCAGCGCAGGGCCAGCGCGATCACGGCGAGGGTCAGGAGGGTGACGGTCAGCAGCTGCCAGAAGCCCTGACGGGCGTACTCCGAGTAGGTCAGCCCGGTCTCTTCGAGCACCTTGTCGTAACCGCCGAAGAGGACGGCGAGCTGGATGGCGATGAACACGGCGAACAGGGCGTTCAGCACGATCAGGGGAAGCGCCCACTCCATGCGCCCCCGGGGACGCCCCCGGCCGCCCTCGACGCGGTCCCAGCGCCAGGGGGCCGCGGCGGTGCGGGCCGCTCCCAGCGCGGCCGCCAGCCCCAGGACGAACAGGAGGGTGTGCGCCGGTCCGTCCGACACCGACACCTCGGGCACCAGCCCGGCCAGCAGGTCCGCGAAGGCCGCGTCCGCCCCCGCGAACAGCGCACCGAAGACGGCCAGCAGCACGGCCGCGACGCCGGCCGTCCGGACGGCGGGCCACCAACGGTCGCGTGAACCGTCCGCCCGCTCGCGCAGCCCCCGCCAGACCCAGAGGGCGCCCGGCAGGACCTCGCCGACCGCCCCGACACATCCGATCAGCGTTCCGCGCCAGGTGCGCGTGCCGTGCAGTGCCAGTGACCCCGACGCGAGGGCCGCCGCCAGCGCCAGGAAGGTCGGCCACCCCGCGTCCCGCAGCGCGGGCACCAGCAGCAGTGCCGCTCCGCCGGCGGCCCACACCAGCGACCACGGGCGCACACCGCGCCCCGCGGCCCGCCCGGCGAAGTACGCGGCGAGGGCGGCCGGCGCAGCGGCCAGCAGCACGTTGAGGCCCAGTCCGTCACCGAGCAGCAGCCCGGCGAACACCCCGGTGGCCAGCACCGCCCAGAGCGCGGCTGTGCCGATCGGCCCGGGTTCCTCCGGCCTCGCGGCCGTCACCCAGGCGGGCGGGGGCGGTGGCTCGTACGCGGCCCAGGAGGATGCCCCGTGGGTCGCGCCGTGGGTCGCGCCGGGCCGCCGTCCGTCCGGGGCGGCGGGCTTTCCCGTCGTCCGGACGGACTTCTCCGGCGACTCGGCGCCACCGGGGGCGGCGGCCTCCCCCCGCCGGGCCTCCTCGTACCTGTCCTCCTCGCGCCTGTCCTCCCCTCGGACAGCACCCTTCGGCGGAGTGTCGTCCACCTCGTTCGCCCCGTTCGCCGCGGGCACGCCGGACGGCTGATCGGACATGGGCTTCCCTCCCCCTCACCACGTCTTCCCCCCACCGCCGTGCGGTGATCAACGCGACGGCTCGGGCGCCACCGTAGTGCGCCCCCAGCGCGCACCCGCATCCCGAGCGTCGCTCTGTGACAGAGCGGTGACAAGGGGGAGGACGGGGGGAGGACAAGGAATCCACCCGGCGCGCGTCCGGCGGTCCGGCGCACACCCGCCGCGGCGTCAGCGCCTCACCGGAACCTTCCGGGACGCCCGCGCACCCCGGACATCCCGTACGTCTCCCCGGACTCCCCCTCGTAGGGCCCGGCGTACGACTCGGGGGTGCACCAGCGCTCGAACGGCCGGTCCAGGTGGTAGCGCCCGTCCGTTCCCAGTTCCAGGGCCCGCATCTCCCCGTTGCCCGGGTTGGACAGCGACTCGAACTCCGCGACCGTCCAGTGCAGCCACCTCATGCAGAACAGCCGCATGGTCAGCCCATGCGTCACCAGCAGCACGTTCGGCGGATGGTCGGGGGACTCGAAGCTGCGCCACAGGCTCTCCAGGAAGGCCCCGACCCGGTCGTAGACGTCCGCGCCCGACTCCCCCTGCGCGAAGCGGTAGAAGAAGTGCCCGTACGCGTCGCGCGCCGCCTTCTGCCGCCGTACGTCCTCGCGGTCCTGCCAGTTGCCCCAGTCCTGCTCGCGCAGCCGGGGCTCCTCGCGCATCCGCACCCGCGTCGGGTCCAGACGCAGTGCGCGGAAGGTCTGGTGGGTGCGGCGGTAGGGCGAGACGTAGGCCGAGATCCGCTCGTCGCCGAAGACCGCCCGCAACCGCTCTCCCGTCGCCTCGGCCTGCCGGAATCCGCGTTCGGTGAGGCTCAGGGCGTGGTCGGGCACCCGCTCGTAGACCGCGTCGTCGAAGTTTCCCTCCGACTCGCCGTGCCGGACCAGGACGATGCGCCGGGGTCGTGCCATGCCCCCACCCTAGGCGCGCAAAGGCCTCACGGCCCAACCACGAGTCCGGCCACAGCCCTCACCCCCGGCACCGACACCGGCACCGGCACCGGCACCGGCGTCAGACCGTCCAGGACGGCTCGAGGTCGATCACGTCCCCGCCGACCGCCGCGACGTCCGCGCCCAGCTGGGCGCGGAGCGCCAGCCGCTCGATCCGCTCCGTGCGGTACTTGCCGTGCTCCGCCGCCGAGTCCCACATCGACAGCACCAGGAACTCGTCCTCGGCCTGAGCCTGCGCGAAGACCCCCCGCAGCATCCCGGGCGACCCGGCCATCGCCGGGTTCCACACCTTCTCCTGCATCAGGGTGTAGTGCTCGATGCGCTCACGGCGCACCCGGCAGTGGGCGACACGCAGCAGGTCCGCGTCCGTGAACTGCGGACGGAACCCCACCTTCACATCGAAGCGGTACTCGAAGAGCCGGACCTGGGCGTCCTTGTAGGTGCCGTTCTGCGACGCCGCCAGCCGGTCGTGGGAGCGGGCCATGAACGAGTCGTAGAAGGCCCGGCTCTCCCAGAAGCCGAAGAGGTGCGCCACACCGGGCCGGGAACGGCTCCAGCCGCCGCCCTGCGCGCGGAAGCCCGGCTCGCCGAGCAGGCCGGCCCACTTCCGCTGCCCCCGCTCGAAGCCTCGTCGGTCCACAACCGTGCAGCGCATCCACTTGACCAGCACCGCGCCATCGTACGGCCATCCCCGTGACCGATCGCATGGCTTCGCGCCCTCTCCGTCCCGGCGGGCCCCGCCTCACCGCACCGTGCCCGCCAGATACTCCTCGTACGTGATCCGGCCCACCGCTCGGTCCGGCGCCAGGTGGCCGCCCGCCCGGTAACCGCGGAAGACCGCCCCCGGCAGCCGCAGCGGCAGCACCGGGCGGTGGCGGCCGCGTGCCCCGAGCGTCGCCCGCGTCAGCTCGGCGTGGTCGCGTACCCGGGGGCCGCCCATGTCGGGTACCCGCCCGGCGGGTTCGCCGGTGGCCAGGGCCGCCAGCCGCTCGGCAACCTCCTGGGCGGCCACGGGCTGGAAGCACACCCCCGCCAGCGCCAGTGCCACCGGCGACAGGCGCTGCGCGTCGGTGATCCTGGCGATCAGGTCGTGGAACTGGGTGGCCCGCAGGATGCTCCAGGGAAGGCCCGATTCCACCACGACCCGCTCGGCCGCCAGTTTGGCCCGGTAGTAGGGCAGCGGCACCCGGTCCACCCCGACGATGGAGATGTACACCAGGTGCGGACGGCTCCCCCCGCGGTGCGCGGCCTCGGCCAGGTTCCGGGTCGCGGCCACGTCGCCGCGTCCGAGCGTGGTCGCGCAGTGCACGATCACACCGGCGCCCGTCACCGCCGCGTCGGCGCCCTCGCCCGTGGCCAGGTCGCCGGTAGCCCACTGGTACGGCTCACGGCCGCCCACCGGGCGCGGGCGGCGGCTGAGTACCCGCACCGCGCGCCCCCGCGCCAGCAGCCCGCGCACCACGGCGCGGCCGAGTGTGCCGGTGCCGCCGGTCACCAGTACGGGGGCCTCCACATCCATTCCGGGCTCCACGGGTTCCACCACTCGTCCGCCTCTCCCTGTCGTTCCCGCCGTCCGGCGCCGTCCGCGCCGTCCGCGTTTTCCCTTCCCCGACCGGGACGGACGGGCCCCCATGGACGCGGCATCCCGCCCGTACGCCCCACACACACCGGGCCGGGGCCGGGCGCCGTGGACAGACAGCCTGGTAGCAAGGAGAGTTGATGTGCTGTCATGGCGTTCGCACCGCGCCGGCCCCGGGTCGGGGGCGGCCGTGTCCCGCAGCAGCTCAGTTCCTAGGAAGGGGAGCCTGGTGAGCAGTCCCAACAAGGGGGTGGAGAAGGTCGAGGTGGCGGTCAGGTGGGACCCCAGCCCCTCCGAGTCCTCGCCCCACGACCTCGACATCATCGCCGCGACCTACACCGCGGACGCCCCGCACGGCGAGCCCGCGTACGTCGTGCACTTCGACAGCCGCTCGCCCGACGGCACCATCGGCCTCAGCAGGGACAGTCGGACCGGTCTGGGGCTCGGGTACGACGAGGTCATGACCCTGGAGCTCGGCCGGCTGGCCTCCTCCTACGCCCGGGTGGTCGTGGGCGTGGCTGTCCAGCAGCACAGCGGCCGCCGGACGTTCGGCGACATAGCGCGCACCGGTGTGCGGATCAGGGAGGGGTACGTCGAGCTGGCCGAGCACGACTTCTCCGGCGTGTCCGGGGCGACGGCCGCCACCGTCGCGGAGTTCACCCGCAACGGCACGGGCGCCTGGGAGTTCCGCGAGCATCTGCGCGGGTTCGACGCCGACCCGGAGTCCTTCACCCGCCTCATGGGCGGCGCTCCCGTCTGACGGCCCGGCCCGCTCGCGGTCCGGCGCCGGAGGGCGCGGACGGCGCGGACGGCGCGGAGGGTGCCGACCGCTCCGGTCGGCACCCTCCGGTCGTCCCCTCGGTGCGGCGGCGGGTGCCCGCCGCCGCACCGCAGGTCAGCTGCAGCCGCTGGTGGAGCCGCAGCCCTCGCACAGGTAGCAGCTTCCCGCGCGGCGCATCTTGGTGCCGCAGGAGAAGCACAGCGGCGCGTCGGCGTTGAGGCCGAGCTGCATCTCCACCAGCTCGGTGGAGCTGTGCGCCTCCTTCGGCGCCGGGGCCGGAGCCTGCGGCTCGGAGGTGCCGCTCACCACCTTGGGCGGCTCCACCCGGCGCGGGGCCGACTGGGCCAGGCTCTCGACGTCCAGCTCGTCGTCGGCGGGCTCGTAGGAACCGGTCTCCAGGTGGCGCTGGCGCTCCTCGGCGGAGTGGATGCCGAGTGCCGAGCGGGTCTCGAAGGGCAGGAAGTCCAGCGCCAGGCGGCGGAAGATGTAGTCGACGATCGACTGCGCCATCCGCACGTCCGGGTCGTCGGTCATACCGGCCGGCTCGAAGCGCATGTTGGTGAACTTCGAGACGTAGGTCTCCAGCGGCACGCCGTACTGCAGGCCCACCGAGACGGCGATCGAGAAGGCGTCCATCATGCCCGCGAGGGTCGAGCCCTGCTTGGACATCTTCAGGAAGACCTCGCCCAGGCCGTCGTCCGGGTAGGAGTTGGCGGTCATGTAGCCCTCGGCACCGCCGACGGTGAAGGAGGTGGTGATGCCGGGCCGGCCCTTGGGCAGGCGCTTGCGCACCGGGCGGTACTCGACGACCTTCTCGGCCTCGGGCTGCCCCTCGCCCTTGCCCTCCTTCTTCTTGGCGGAGAGCGGCTGGCCGACCTTGCAGTTGTCGCGGTAGATCGCCAGGGCCTTCAGGCCGAGCTTCCAGCCCTCGAAGTAGATCTCCTCGACCTCCTCGACGGTGGCCGACTCCGGCATGTTGACCGTCTTGGAGATCGCGCCGGACAGGAACGGCTGGGCGGCGGCCATCATCCGCACGTGTCCCATCGGGGAGATGGAGCGCTCGCCCATGGCGCAGTCGAAGACCTCGTAGTGCTCGTGGCGCAGCCCCGGGGCGTCGATGACGTTGCCGTGCTCGGCGATGTGCTCGACGATCGCCTCGACCTGCTCGGGCTGGTAGCCGAGCCGCTTGAGGGCCTTGGGCACGGTGTTGTTGACGATCTGCATCGAGCCGCCGCCGACCAGCTTCTTGAACTTGACCAGGGCCAGGTCGGGTTCGACGCCGGTGGTGTCGCAGTCCATCATCAGGCCGATGGTGCCGGTGGGGGCCAGCACGGACGCCTGGGCGTTGCGGAATCCGCTCTTCTTGCCCAGCCGGAGCACGTCCTGCCACGCCTCGGTGGCCGCGGCCCACACCGGGGTGTCCAGGTCGTCCATGCGCTTGGCGTCGGCGTTGGCGTCGGCGTGCTGCCTCATGACGCGCTGGTGGGCGTCGGCGTTGCGGGCGTAGCCCTCGTACGGGCCGACGATCGAGGCCAGCTCGGCGGAGCGGCGGTAGGAGGTGCCGGTCATCAGGGAGGTGATCGCACCGGCCAGCGCACGGCCGCCGTCGGAGTCGTAGGCGTGGCCGGTGGCCATCAGCAGGGCGCCGAGGTTGGCGTAGCCGATGCCCAGCTGGCGGAAGGCGCGGGTGGTCTCGCCGATCTTCTCGGTGGGGAAGTCGGCGAAGCAGATGGAGATGTCCATCGCGGTGATGACCAGCTCGACGATCTTCGCGAAGCGCTCGGCGTCGAAGGACTGGTTGCCGGCGTCGTCGTCGCGCAGGAACTTCATCAGGTTCAGCGAGGCCAGGTTGCACGAGGAGTTGTCCAGGTGCATGTACTCGCTGCACGGGTTGGAGGCGGTGATGCGGCCGCTCTCCGGCGAGGTGTGCCAGTGGTTGATGGTGTCGTCGTACTGGATGCCGGGGTCGGCGCAGGCCCAGGCGGCCTCGGCCATCTTGCGGAACAGCGCCTTGGCGTCGACCTCCTCGATGGCCTCGCCGGTCATCCGGGCGCGCAGGCCGAACTTCGACCCGCTCTCGACGGCCTTCATGAAGGCGTCGTTGACGCGGACGGAGTTGTTGGCGTTCTGGTACTGGACGGAGGTGATGTCGTCGCCGCCCAGGTCCATGTCGAAACCCGCGTCGCGCAGGGCGCGGACCTTCTCCTCCTCCTTGACCTTGGTCTCGATGAACGCCTCGACGTCGGGGTGGTCCACGTCCAGGACGACCATCTTGGCCGCGCGGCGGGTGGCGCCGCCGGACTTGATCGTCCCGGCGGAGGCGTCGGCGCCGCGCATGAAGGAGACCGGGCCCGAGGCGTTGCCGCCGGAGGAGAGCAGTTCCTTGGAGGAGCGGATGCGCGAGAGGTTCAGGCCCGCGCCGGAACCGCCCTTGAAGATCATCCCCTCTTCCTTGTACCACTCCAGGATCGACTCCATGGAGTCGTCGACGGAGAGGATGAAGCAGGCGGAGACCTGCTGGGGCTGGGTGGTGCCGACGTTGAACCACACCGGGGAGTTGAACGAGAACACCTGGTGGAGCACGGCATGGGCCAGTTCGTGCTCGAAGATCTCGGCGTCGGCCGGGGAGGCGAAGTAGCCGTGCTTCTCACCGGCGGCGCGGTAGGTCTTCACCACGCGGTCGATGAGCTGCTTCAGGCTGGTCTCGCGCTGGGGCGTGCCGACGGCACCGCGGAAGTACTTGCTGGTGACGATGTTGACCGCGTTCAACGACCAGAAGTCGGGGAACTCCACGCCGCGCTGCTCGAAGTTGACCGAGCCGTCGCGCCAGTTGGTCATGACGACGTCACGGCGCTCCCAGACCACCTCGTCGTACGGGTGCACCCCGGGGGTGGTGTGGATGCGCTCGATCCGCAGACCCTTGGCGGCCTTGGTCCCCTTGGACCGGGCCCCTCGTGCCGGGTCGCTCGTCGTCTCTGTCATTCCGCCTCCCTGTACAGGCATAACGCCCTGACACACCCCGCGCTTCCCGGGGTGTGGTGTTCGTTTCGATGGCCGGAGCGCGACGCGCTCCGGTCCGGTCCGGTCCGTGCGGGGCCGCTCAGTTCCCGGCGGCCAGTGGCGCGGGCGGGGCGGCGGGGCTTTCGCCGCCCCCGCCGTCACTTCCGTCCCCGGTCTCCCCGGCTCCACCGCGGCCTCCGCCTCCCGCGGCCGTGGTTCTGCCCGGGGCCGCGTCGCCTCCGCCGGCACGGTCGCCGGAGGCGACGCGGTCGGCGGAGGCCCGCTCCCCGCGCAGCTCGGCGATCGCGGCCTCGAAGTCCTCCAGCGAGTCGAACGCCTGGTAGACGGAGGCGAAGCGCAGATACGCCACGAGGTCCAGTTCCCGCAGCGGGCCGAGTATGGCCAGCCCGACATCGTGTGTGGACAGCTCGGCGCTCCCGGTGGCGCGTACCGCCTCCTCGACCCGCTGGCCCAGTTTGGCGAGCGCGTCCTCGGTGACCGGGCGTCCCTGGCATGCCTTGCGCACCCCGGCGATCACCTTGTCCCGGCTGAAGGGCTCGGTGACCCCGCTCCGCTTGATGACCATCAAGGACGCGTTCTCCACCGTCGTGAAGCGGCGGGAGCAGTGCGGACACTGACGGCGTCGGCGGATCGCGGTGCCGTCGTCGGTGGTGCGGCTGTCGACGACGCGGCTGTCGGGGTGCCGGCAGAAGGGGCAGTGCATCGCTTCCCACCCTCCTTCACCCTCGATGGCGCAGCATGAGCGGCGCAGCAGAACAGCATTGGACACGCGTTCGAGTACCCGGTGAACGGGCCTCGAAAGCGGCCACCAGCATAGGTGATACCCGCCGCCTCTCAGGACCGGGGGACCACAACTTCTGGGTAGCCGCCGAACATCTAACCACTACATCTGGTGGCTGCTTGACGAACACGCCATGCGTGTCGGAAACGCCGGACCGGCAAACGTACGAGAGGCTACCGTAGCGATCGGAGGCGCTCCGCAGCCCATACACCGCCCTCGTCGATCACGTCAGCCAATCTGCGAAATTTCACTCGAACGTGTGTTTGGCGCAACCTTTCGAAAGCACATACCGTTGTCCAACCAGGGAGAACCGCTTGAGAGGGGCCGACGTGACCACCACCGCAGAGAGCGCCACCATCGCCGCACGGGACCGTTCCCGGGGCCGCGCCGATCATGTGCAGGAAGCAAACACCGCCCCCGGCGCGTCCGACGGCGCGGTCGGCGGTGCGGAGGCTCTCAAGCCCACTCGCTCGCTGCCGGGCCGTCCACCGGGCATCCGCGCCGACAGCTCGGGGCTGACGGACCGGCAGCGCCGGGTGATCGAGGTGATCCGCGACTCGGTGCAGCGCCGCGGCTACCCGCCGTCGATGCGGGAGATCGGCCAGGCCGTCGGCCTGTCCTCCACCTCCTCCGTGGCCCACCAGCTGATGGCCCTGGAACGCAAGGGCTTCCTGCGGCGCGATCCGCACCGCCCCCGCGCCTATGAGGTGCGCGCCTCGGACGCGCCCACCAGCCAGACCACCGACACCACCGGCAAGCCCGCCGCCTCCTACGTCCCCCTGGTCGGCCGGATCGCCGCCGGCGGCCCGATCCTGGCCGAGGAGTCGGTGGAGGACGTCTTCCCGCTGCCCCGCCAGCTCGTCGGCGACGGGGAGCTGTTCGTGCTCAAGGTCGTCGGCGACTCCATGGTCGACGCGGCGATCTGCGACGGCGACTGGGTCACGGTGCGCCGCCAGCCGGTCGCCGAGAACGGCGACATCGTCGCCGCCATGCTGGACGGCGAGGCGACCGTCAAGCGCTTCAGGCGCGAGGACGGGCATGTGTGGCTGATCCCCCACAACGCCGCCTACCAGCCGATCCCCGGCGACGAGGCAACCATCCTCGGCAAGGTCGTGGCAGTGCTGCGGCGCGTCTGACGCGCCGGCCCCACGCCGACCTCACGAGACGGCCGCACGACGGCCGGAACGGACCGCCCCGGGACCACTGCGCCGGTCCCGGGGCCCAGCTTGTGCCCTGCGCTCCGGTCCGCTCCGGCAGGCCCGGGGCTCCGGACCTGTGCCGGGCCTGCGCCGGGCTTCCGCCGACCGGGGCCGGGGGCCGCCCGCCCTGCGCGGCCGCCCTGCCTCACCGGGGCTCTACACGCCCTCCTTGGCCGCGGTATCGATGGCCGCCAGCGAACGGCGCACCTGGTTGCGGTCGGTGGTGTACCAGAAGTCGGGCATCGAGGCCCGCAGAAAACTCCCGTAGCGAGCCCTGGCCAGCCGCGGGTCCAGCACCGCGACCACACCCCGGTCCCCCGTCGCCCGCACCAGGCGGCCCGCGCCCTGCGCCATCAGCAGCGCGGCGTGGGTGGCCGCCACGGCCATGAAGCCGTTGCCGCCCGCCTCCTCCACCGCCTTCTGCCGGGCACTCATCAGTGGATCGTCGGGGCGCGGGAACGGAACACGGTCCATCACCACCAGCTGGCAGTTCGGGCCCGGCACGTCCACGCCCTGCCACAGCGACAGCGTCCCGAACAGACAGGTCTCGGCGTCCGCCGCGAAGCGCCGGATCAGCTCGCCCAGGGTCTCCTCGCCCTGCAGCAGTACGGGGACATCCAGCCGCCCGCGCAGTTCCTCGGCCGCCGCCTGGGCGGCCCGCATCGAGGAGAACAGCCCGAGCGTGCGCCCCCCGGCCGCCTGGACCAGCTCGGTCAGCTCGTCCAGCATGTCGCCGCGACTGCCCTCCCGGCCGGGCGGTGACAGATGCTGGGCGACATAGAGGATGCCCTGCCTGCGGTAGTCGAAGGGTGAGCCGACGTCCAGCCCACGCCACCGCGGGACTCCGGTGTCCGTCTCCGCCTCGCCGTCCCCGTCGGCGCCGTCCCCGTCGGCGGCGCCCGCGCCCCCGGCTTCCCCGAGGTGTTCGGCCGCACCACCGGTCTCCGTGACCCGTCCCTCGGCACTCAGCCCCAGGGAGGCTCCCACCCCGTCGAAGTCCCCGCCGAGCTTGAGCGTGGCGGAGGCCAGGACCACCGACCGGTCCTCGAACAGCTTCTCCCGCAGCAGCCCGGAGACCGCCAGGGGGGCGACCCGCAGCGAGGCGCCGTAGCGGTCGTGGCGCTCGTACCAGACGACATCGTGCTCCGCCCCCTGCACAATGCGCTCGGCGACCACGTGGACGTTCTCCACCGAGGCCAGGGCCTGGCGGCGGACGGCGTCCTCGTCCTGGACGGACCGGTCGCGGGTGTTGCCCAGCGCGGTGATGACCGCGCGGGCCGCGTCGCGCAGCGCCGTCAGGGCGTACCCGAGATCCTCGGGGATCTCCTCCAGCCGGCCCGGCAGCGCCAGTTCCATCAGCCGCTCGAAGCCCTCCGCGGCCGTCTGCAGCCGGTCGGCCTCCTTCTCGTCGACCAGCTTGGCCGCACGGCGCACCGCCCGGTTGACCCCGCCCGGTGTCAGCTCGCCGGTGGCCACCCCGGTGACCCGGGAGACCAGTTCGTGTGCCTCGTCGACGATCAGGACCTCGTGGCCGGGGAGCACCGGCGCGCCCTCGATGGCGTCGATGGCCAGCAGCGCGTGGTTGGTGACGATCACCTCGGCGAGCTTGGCCCGCTCGCGCGCCGCCTCCGCGAAGCACTCCGCCCCGTAGGCGCAGCGGGTGGCGCCCAGGCACTCCCGCGAGGAGACCGACACCTGGGACCAGGCCCGGTCGGAGACGCCCGGGGTGAGATCGTCGCGGTCACCGGTCTCGCTCTCGTCCGCCCAGTCCCGCAGCCGCAGCAGGTCCTTGCCCAGCCGACTGGTGGGGGCCGCCGCCTCGAAGGGGTCGAACAGGCCGTCCTCGTCGTCCTGCGGCACCCCCTCGTGGAGGCGGTGCAGGCACAGGTAGTTGGAACGTCCCTTGAGCATGGCGTACTCGGGACGGCGGCGCAGCAGCGGATGGAGGGCCTCGATCGTACGCGGCAGGTCGCGTTCGACCAGCTGCCGCTGCAGGGCGAGCGTCGCGGTCGCGATGACCGTGCGCTCACCGTGTGCCAGGGCGGGCACCAGGTATCCCAGCGACTTGCCGGTCCCGGTGCCCGCCTGGACCAGCAGGTGGACGTTGCTGTCGATGGCCTCGGCCACGGCTTCGGCCATGGCGACCTGGCCGGGTCGCTCGGTGCCTCCGACGGCGGTGACCGCGGCGTGGAGGAGGTCGGTGAGGGCGGGCTTGGTCATAGGACCGCCACCTTACGCGGTGCCGCCGACAGCCGTGCCCGGTACGGCCCGCTGCCCACCCGGAGGGTCACGGGGCGTGGCGCAGTGCCCGGTCGCGGACCACCACGGCGGCCCGTTTGCCCGGGAGGTCGGTCTCGGCGGCCAGCCGGAAGCCCGCCCGCAGGAAGGCCGCGACGGACGGGACGTTGCGGATGTCGGGCTCGGCGATGACGCGGCCGCACATCGGCCGCCGGTCCAGGACGAGGTCCGAGACCGCCCGCAGCAGCACCGTGCCGACACCGCGGCCCCGGTCCGCCGCGCCGCCGATCAGCAGGTGCAGTCCGGTGTCGTGCGGGCGCACCGGGTGATACCGGGCGAGCGGGTCGAGATCGGCGCGGTAGACCTCCCAGTAGCTCATGGGGACACCGCGGAGCACCCCCAGGCACGGCACGCTGCGCCCGTCGCCGCGGATCTGGGCACGCAGGTGCGCGGCGGTGGCCCCGGCGGGGCCGGCCAGGTGCCAGAAGGCCGCCACCGCGGGGTCGTTCATCCAGGCGGTGATCAGCCGCAGATCGCGTTCGAGGCGGACGGGGACGAGCCGGAAGACCCCGGCGGCCGTGGTGACCGGTCCCCAGTCGGCGACGGCGTCCAGCGGATCCGGCCGCGACGCGGACTCCGGCGCGGTGCCGTACGGCGCGGCGGACGGGCCGATGGACGGGCCGACGGACGGGCCGACGGGCAGCCGCGGGCCGGGGGCGCCGCCGGTGGGCGGGAGCGTCACGCCCGCCGGGACGCGCGCGGCAGCGGGCACGGCGGGTGCGGGGCGGGCCGGTGGAACACCGGTGGTCATGGTGGTGCCTCCGTAAGTTGTCAGGCGGCCCGGACGGTTCAGGGCTTCACCAGGGGGTTGGTGACGGTGACGTAGACGGACTGGGTGTCCACCGGCCCGACCAGCTCGTCCAGTCCGTGCAGCCGGGTGAGGAGGTTGGCCTTGCACCGCAGGACTGGGGAGTCCAGCAGCAGGGCGGGCAGCGGCGACCCGCCGGCACCGCCGCCGGGGCGGTCGGCGCCGGCGAGGAAGCGGCGCAGCGCCGCGAGCAGCAGACCCTCGTCGGCAAGTCCCTGGGAACCGAACGCCCCGATCAGACCCAGCAGGTTGTTGACGCCCAGGTAGTAGGCGAAGCGCTCGTCGACGACCTCGTCGGCGACGAAGGTGTCGCTGTCGGCGCCGATGCCCGGCAGGCGCCGCCGGAGCGCCTCGCGATGGGACTCGCGGAAGTAGTAGCCCTGGTTGTCGCGGTAGCGGCCGCCCACCGGCCAGCCGTCGCCGTCGAGCAGGACCACGGTGTTCTGCTGATGCGCCTCCAGGGCGACGCCCGCCTCGGCGTCCAGCCACAGCACGGGGCGGACGACGGTGTGGAGGTAGCGCAGGAACCACTCGGCGGCGACGGTGGCCACCGGCCGTCCCGTACCGGCCGCGAGCCGGGTGACGGCATCGGCCAGCCGGGAGCGGAGCGCGCCGCGGGGATCGCCGGGCCAGGGCCGGGGGGAGGTCAGCCCGGCCAGGCACACGGCGTCGTCGCCGGGCCCGAAGGGGTTGTGGCGGATGACGGTGTCCAGTCCGGCCACCGGCTCCCCGTCGCCGTCGCCGTCGCCGCCGTCGACGGCGATCCAGGCGGGGTCGCGCACGATGTCGAAACCCGGGCGGCCGGGGAAGGCGGTCCGCCAGCGCGCGCCCAGGCCGGTGCGCAGCAGCCGGTGCACCTCCACCCCACGGTGCAGTTCCTTGCGGAGGTTCTCCCGGCGGGAGTTGGTGATCCGCAGGCCCAGCGAGAGCTTGAGCATCGCGGGTACGCCGGGCCGGTGGACGGTGCGCACGGAGGATGTCGGGTGCCAGGGGTCGCCGTGCGGGCCGAGGTCGTGCAGCAGACCGGCCTCCAGCAGCGCCGCGACGGCGGGGCGGCGCCGCACCTCGCGGGCCTGCCAGGGATGCAGCGGAAGGGGGACCGTCCCCTCGGGCAGGCGCAGCCCGGGCCCGGCCAGTTCGGCGGCGATCCGTTCGGCGGGCACGGTCCGGCCGCGGTCGGTCCAGGCGGAGTCGGAGGCCAGGACGGAGCGGTCGACGGCCATCCAGTGCAGGGGGAAGGATCCGCGCAGCTCCGGGGACCAGTCGCGCGCCTCCGCGTCGGTGATGCCCTCGCGGCTCTTGGGCACCGGGTGCAGCGGATGCCCCAGGATCAGGGACTGCTCGCCGTCCAGGAACGGGTCGGCGGTGGGCGGCCTCTCGGGGCGGGCGCGGCGGTCGGCGAGGAAGACTGCGGTGCGGCGTACGGAGTCGGCGACCCGGCCGACCAGTTCCGCGCCCTCCCCCACCGCGGGCTTTGGGGTTGTGGGGCCGCGGTGCGCGGCCTCCCGCGCCAGCAGCGCGGCCAGCGTCACCGCGTCGACGGGGGCGGTGCCGGGCGCGGCGCCCTCCAGCGTCGGCGGGCCGAAGCGGTGCCAGCCGGTGGCGGACCAGTGACGGACCGGTACTCGCAGCACCAGGCCGCAGGAGGCCAGGGCGACGCGGAGAACGGTCCCGCCTCCGAAACCGCCTGCTCTCTCGGGACCTCCGGTACCGCCGGGCCGGGGCAGGTCGTTCTCCCGCATCCAGCAGCGCAGCAGGTTCTCGGCGGCCGCGGCGTCGGCGGCCGCGACCGGGTCGGGGTGCTCCAGCGGGTCGTCTGCCTCCCGCCCACCGGTGTGCGCCGGCGGCACGACGCGGCACGGCTGCCGGGGTACGCCGGGCTCGGTGGATACGGCGGGCTCGGTGGATACGGCGGGGTCCGCGATCACGGCGGGCCGTTCTCCCGCCGGGTCCGCCGCCTCCTGCGTCGTCATCCCGTCCGGAGCGGGACATGCGTTCACGGAAGTCTCCCTGGGGGTGAGGGCACCGCACCGGTGCGTGGTCGTCCGGTTCCCGTGGCACGGCGTCGCCGGCAGGAGCGCCACCGTGTCCTCGCCCGTACCAACGACGGTGCCCCCGCCGGATCACGGTCCGGGGCGAGATCCCCGTCTCCCGGGCGAGTTGGAACCGCGGACCCGCCGTACACCGTCCCCCGAAGCACCGGCATAGTGGGCCCCGCCTCGCTCGGCGGGGCCCATGGCAGGCCGGTAGGCGCAGCGTTCCGTCTCAGGGGGATTCTCAGTCCATGTCAGCTACGAGCAGGAGGCGGTCCGCGCTGGCCGCAACGGCGATCGCCGCGGCCCTGGCCGTCACCGCCGCCGCGTGCGGTCCCGCGGACGAAGAGACCGGTGCGCAGGCCAGTCCCAGCGCCACCGCACCGGACGGGAAGGGCGGACCCGGCATCGACGGTCTCCGCCTGCCGAAGGAACTGCCCGCCGCCCTGAAGGACTTCGATCCCGAGAAGTGGAAGAACGGGGAGTGGCGGAACTGGGACAAGGACGACTGGCTGCGCGAGGCAAGGGACTTCGTCAACCCGATCATCGAGGGCCTGTGGGACCCGGACCGGATGAAGGACGCCGAGGACAACGACCGCAGGGTCGACTCCGACGTCGACGACGGCGGTACGGGCGGCGGCACCGGCGGTGAGGGGGACGAGGGCGTCACCGACCCCGACCCCGCGCCGAAGAAGGCCCGGCCGGTCACGGCGCCGTACCGCGAGAACGCCCCGGCGGTGGGCAAGGTGTTCATGGACACCCCCAAGGGCCCCATGGTCTGCTCCGGCACCGTCGTCGAGGACCCCCGCAGCCCGGGGAAGTCCGATCTGGTGGCCACCGCCGGGCACTGCGTGCACGCGGGCTCCGACGGCGGCTGGTTCCGCAACGTCGTCTTCGTGCCCGCCTACAACGACTCGGCGCTGAAGGCCTCCGAGTTGGAGCAGGCCTCCCCCACCGAGGTCGCGCCGCACGGCGTGTTCTGGGCGACTTGGGCACAGACGACCGAGCACTGGATCTCCAACGGCGCCGAGACGGGCGGTCTGGGCGCCTCGCAGGACTTCGCCGTGCTGCGTGTGGAGGCCGAGGACAAGGGCGGCAAGTCGCTGGAGGAGACCGTCGGCACCGCCGTACCGGTCGACTTCGGCAAGCCGTCGGTGGCCTCGCTCTCCTCGGTACGGGCCTACGGCTACCCCGCCGCCCCGCCCTTCGACGGGCTCACCATGCACACCTGCACCGACCGTCCGGGCCGGCTGACCCTGAGCGAGTCGGAGTCCACGATGTACCGCATCGGCTGCACCATGACCGGCGGCTCCTCCGGCGGCGGCTGGTTCGCCGAAGGGGGCTCCGGCGAGCGGACGCTGGTGTCGGTCACCTCCATCGGCACGATCGACCACACCTGGCTGGCCGGTCCGCGGCTGGGCGAGGAGGCCGAGGGCGTCCTGGAGGGCGTCAGCGAGAAGTTCGCCGGCGGGAGCTGAGCGCGCCGGAGACGACAGGCCGAGGGCCCCGCCGCTCCCTGAAGGGATGCGGCGGGGCCCTCGGCCTGTCCTGTCCGCGGATGCGGGACGACGGTGCGCCGGATGGTCAGACCATGGCCATCGGGCTGCGCACCGTGTCGCTGCCGGGCACCGGCTCGGACGGGTCGCTGCCCAGCTCCACGATGCGGTTGTCCGCGTCGACGTGCACCACCGCGGGCCGGTGGGAGCGGGCCTCTGCGTCGTCCATCTGCGCGTAGCTGATGAGGATCACCAGGTCCCCGGGGTGGACCAGATGCGCGGCCGCGCCGTTGATCCCGATCACCCCGGAGCCGCGCCGTCCCTCGATGACGTAGGTCTCCAGGCGGGCGCCGTTGGTGATGTCGACGATATGGACCAGCTCTCCGGGCAGCAGGTCGGCGGCCTCCATCAGGTCCGCGTCGATCGTGACGGACCCCACGTAGTGGAGATCCGCCTCGGTGACCGTGGCACGGTGGATCTTCGACTTGAACATGGTGCGCAGCACGGTGCCGACTCCTCGAAGGTGGGTAGGGTCGCGCTCCCGGGGCGGGATGCGCGCCGTCCCGCCCATCGTACGGCCGCGTCCCCGGCCGCCCGGTGGAGCGTGACCCGGATCACGGTCGGCCCGCCGCCGTCTTCCGCGGCCCGCTACGGGCTGCCGCCCCTGGCTGACGCGGGTTACACCGGCGCCGGCATTCGGCGTGCACACATCCTTCCGCCCGCACCCCGACATCGCCTCACCCCTGGCGGCGGACACCCGCGCCCACAACCGGCTGCTGCGCGGCATCCGCGCGCTCGGCGAACGCGCCGCCGCCGAACTCAAACAGCGTCGGCGCGCCCTGCAGCATGTGACGCTCAGGCCCAGCCGCATCGGCACCACCGCCCAAGCCTCCCTCGTCCTCAACAACACATGGCGATGAACCTCGTTGAGGAAACCTCAGTGAAGAATTCCGGAAATTACACAGCCGACCGCCAACTAATTGACGGCCGGCTGCCATGTCGC
This sequence comes from Streptomyces mangrovi, assembly GCF_900114215.1. GTDB lineage: Bacteria > Actinomycetota > Actinomycetes > Streptomycetales > Streptomycetaceae > Streptomyces > Streptomyces barkulensis. The sequence goes on from NZ_FOSG01000016.1 coordinate 118,159, forward strand.
CGCACAGGCGGTTGAGAGCTTCACAGTCTTCGGCACCGACGAGCGTTCATCGCTCCATGCCTCACCAGAGCCATAAAATCCTCCCGCGGCACCATCCCGGTGAAGCTTCCCCCTGCCTTTTTAATGGTTTACGTTCAAGTGACACTTCACGCTGATTCGTCACTCGACTCATCGTCGTCAACGTCCCAGTTCGCAAGCATGCGCTTTCTGACCAGGTCGGCCTGGACCGTCAGAGCACCGAGTAGTTCGTACGGGTCGATTTCCTCCGTGGTCCTGAAAGACCAAGCGATCTCGCCCTCCTCATCTCGACACTTGACAAGAATGAAGGCCGATACCGCCTCCCAGTCCTCGGGGAGAGGGTGCGCTCCCATGCCCGGCAGAACTTCCGGAAGAGGGACTCTTTCACTCATATTTCTTACCTGCTCTTCACTCGTCAGACTGGCTATCATTTCCGCTTATTCGGGTTCCCTCTTCTTCTCTGGTCCCCCTTTTCTCCTCCTCTGTCGCGACCGTTACGCCTCTCACCTCTCTCATGGCGCCCTCGCTTCGACTTTCCGGTGCTCTGCTTTTTACGCCTATGCGCAAATGAATTTATTTTGTTCCACGCGTACCGGTAAGGACGAGTGTACTGTCGCCATCCCCAGCGCACACCACGCTTCCAAGTCGAGGTGTACTTACGCCACCCTCTTTTCCACGTCGAGGTGTACTTCTTCAACGCCTTGCGCCAGCTCCACTTGCCGTTGAGGTCGTAGCGGTTGAGCGGGTCGGCGTGAGCGTACTCGTAGGCGTTGAGGTTGCCGCCGTAGACGGGGTCGGTGGACAGGAAGCGTCCGGTGGTGGGGTTGTAGAGGCGGACGCCCATGAGGGTGAGGCCGGTGAGGGTCTCGCTGGACCGCTGTTTGGCGCCGAGCCAGTTGTAGCGGGTGGCCGGCCGGCCCGGATGGGGGTTGCCGTACTCGTCGCTGTCCAGGACCGTCGGCGCCTGGCTGGTGTCCAGCGGGAGCTGGAGGGCCACATCACCGTGGACGGTGGACAGCTGCAGGACGGTGTCGCCGGTCTTGCCGGTGATGGCGGCCAGGTCGCCGGAGGCGGAGTCGACGTTGCGGGTCAGGGCTCCGGTGGCGGTGTCCTCCACGATCCAGCGGGGGTTGTCGCCGTCGCCGTCGTAGTGGTTGCGCTTGGACGCGGTCTGCGTCCAAGCGCTGCCGCTACCGGTCTCCACCGTCCAGGAGCGGAAGCGTAGACCGGCATCCAGGGTCCAGGTCTGCCGCTTGCCACCAGCGGTCTGCCGGTGGACCAGGTCGTTGGCGTAGTAGCCGATAGTGCCCTGGCCGGGGGCGGCGGTGGTACGGCCGAACGCGTCGTAGGTGTAACCGGAGTCGACGAGGCGGTCGGCGCTGTCGTAGGTGTGGCTGGTGGTGGTGCCTGCGGTGCTGGGGCAGTCTGCGCCGGGCGCGCCGGCCGCTGTGGTCTGGGCCTTGCGGTTGGTCCGGGCGTCGAAGGCGTAGCCGCGGCGGGTGCAGACCGTGTCGGCGGTGTCCTCGACGGTGGTCAGGCGGCCGATCGCGTCGTAGCGGTAGGTCTGGCCGGACCAGCCGGCGTGGCTGGTGTTCTGCCCGTGGACGGACTCGGTCACCGTGTCCGCGTAGACCAGGGTGCCGTCGCTGTCGCGGGTGTAGGTGCGCTCGGTGGTCGAGCCGGTTGTGTCCTCGGTGACAGTGAGGGTGTAGCCACCGGGCAGTTTCTCGGTGGCGACCGAGCCGTCGGCGTCGTAGGTGGACGAGAAGGCGCCGGCGACGGAGTCGGTGGTCTTCGTGGCCAGGCCGCGGGGCTCGGCGGTGTGGTCGTAGGTGTAGGTGACGGTGGACGGGACGGTGTCGGTGGCTTTCACCGGCCGGTCGAGCAGGTCGTACTCGGTGGTGGTCTTCCCGCCGTCGGCGTCGGTGTAGGAGACGAGGCGGCCGAGCCGGTCGTACGCCTTGGTGATCGTGCCGCCGGTGGGTGAGACGGTCTTGGTCTCCTGTCCGGTCTCCGGGTCGTACTCGGTGGTCGTCTCAGGTACCGCCTGCCCGATCCCGCCGGTTGTCTTCACCGTGGTGGGACGGCCGGCGTCGTCGTAGGTGTTGGTGGTGGTGCGGGTGACACCGTTCGCGCTCTCGGTGAGCTTGGCCGTGTTGCCCCACCAGTCGTACTCGGTGGTGGTGGTCGGCAGCTGGGCGGGGTTGGTCCCGCCACCGGTGATCGCTCCACCGGGCGAGACCGAGCAAACCAGGTCGGCCCACTCCGGGCGGCCGGCGCAGGCGCCGGTGCCGGTGGCCGACCAGTAGGTCGTCACGCGGGTGGCGGCGTCGGTGCCGGTGGCGCCGGGCAGCAGCTGCTTGGTGACCCGGCCCTGCCCGTCGTACTCGGTGGTGGTGGTGATCGCCAGGCCGCCGGGGTCCTGGATCGACTTGGTCGGCAGGCCCTTGGCCCAGTCGTAGACGGTCTGCGTCACGCGGGTCTCGCCGTGAACGGTGGGGTGCTCGCGCACCTGCGCGCCCATGGTGACCTTGGTGACCTGGTCCTTGACCGTGGCGGTGCCGTCGGTCGGGCGTCCGGCGTCGTACTCGTTGGCCGTCCAGCTCCGGGCGGTGACCGAGGTGCCGGCCGGGGCCAGGGTGGTGGTGTCCGACTTCAGGTCGGCGGTCAGGTCCACACGCCGCAGCGGCCCGAACTCCTCCAGCTCCCGGGTGCCGGTGTCGTTGTAGACCGACTTCGCCGCCAGCAGGTCGGCGCGCTCGGTCGGGGTGAGCTGGGCGATGCCCAGGTCGGCCTGGGCGGCCCGGTCCTCGGCCCTCAGTCCCAGGGCGACGGCCCGGTTGGCTGCCGACAGTTCGCGGACGGTGTTGCCGAACCGGTCGTACTCGGTGGTGGAGATGTGCCCGCCGGGTGCGGCGGAGTTGACCTCACGTCCGGAGACGCCCAGATAGTGGACCTCGGCTCGCCGGTAGGCGGCCGGAGTCAGCGCGCTGCCCGTGTGGGAGGCGGGGACTGCGTCGGCGGGGAAGACCGCGGTGGCGTCGGTGGGGGCGTCGAGCTGGCCCCAGTTCCTGACGTCGTTCGTGCCCATGTTGTACGGGGCGACGGCGCTGCCGGTCAGGGGCACGTCGTAGACGACGCTGGTGGCCGCCTCTCCCTCGACCGTGCCGGTGGTGCCCTGCTTCAGACCCGGCCGGGTGGCCTTCAGCAGCATGCCCTCACCGGCGGTCGAGGCACTGCCGGCCTTGCCGTAGGCGAAGGTCCACGGCAGCTCACCGGGCGGGGTGAGCTGGGTGACCCGCCCCGCGGCGTCGTAGGCGTACTCGGTCTTCAGCGCCGGGGTGATCAGCGGGTTCCATGCCTGGCGCAGCCGGCCGGAGGCGTCGTAGGCGTAGGTCTGCACCGCCTTGGCGGTGGCGTTCGCCGCTCCGGGGGCGGTGGACCACAACCGCAGCTCCTTCACCTGGCCGCTGTGGTCGCCGAAGGCTTCGGCGGTGGCGGTGGTGGAGGTGGCGTAGACGAACTCCAGCGCGCGGCAGCCCTTGGTCGCCGGGTCCGCGGTGCAGGCCGCGGCCGTGACGGCCGAGGTAGGGGCGATGACGCGCTTGGGGCGGGCGAGCTTCTTGCCCTCGACGGTCACCGTCTCGGAGACGATGGTGGTGGTGGAGTTGGTCAGACCGTCCAGCAGGGTGGAGGAGACCTGCCAGGTGGTGGCCGCCGTGTCGGGTTTGGTGAAGGTGGTGACCGTGCCCTCGGTGTCGGTGAGGGTGAAGGAGCCGGTCACGCTGCCCTTCAGGGTCAGATCCTCCGCCCCGGGCTCGGGGATCCAGCCGTTCTTCGCGGCGTTGGCGGTGAAGTGGATCGCGTCACCCCCCTCCAGCACCACGTCCACGGCCGTGTCCGAGATCCTGCGCAGGTGGGTGTAGTCGGAGTCGGTCAGCTCCGCGGCCGTGCCGGTCACCCACTCCTTGCCGAAGATCGGTGCCTGCCCCTCCTGCGTCGCGCCCTTGTCGGGGGTGCGGGAGGAGGCGGTACGGGTCACCGACATGTCGAAGTGGGAGGCGTCGGTGACGGAGAGGGTGTAGTCGCCGGTGAGGAGGTTGACCGAGCCGGGGCCAACCTCGCTGGTGGCGGCTCCGGTGGCGTTGCGGTCGATGACGACGGTCAGCGGTTCGGTGGCGCCGGAGGCGCTGCCCGAGCCGGTGAAGTCGGCCTTGATCTGCACCGATCCGTCGGGGTCGACGGTGTCGGTGGCGTTCCACGCCAGCGGTGCGTTCCTGCCGTTCGTCAGCGGCACCGGCCAGGCGGTCAGCGCCGTGCCGCCCGAGGTGACGTCCCCGGCCGGGATGCGCGTCCAGTCGTCGGCCTCGGAGCGGCGCCAGGAGAAGGACACGGCGTCGTACTTGGAGCCGTCGGCCTCGGCGACCAGCGGCAGGCGGCGGGCGGTGCGCTCGCCGTCGGCCGGCTGGAGGAAGCCGCCGGGTCCGGCGTGGAAGGTGTACTCGATCGCGTCGGACTTGTTGTCGGCCTTGTCCACCGCCCGCACCTGGAGGGTGTGGGTGCCGTCCTTGGGCGGGGCGATGGAGAGGGCCTTGGCGGCGGTGGAGCCGCCGGTGGCGACCTTGGTCCAGGTCACGCCGTCCAGCGTCCACTCCAGCCAGTTGTGGTCGCTGTCGGCGGGCGGGGTGACGGTGAAGGCGCCGGCCTGCCCGGCGCCCTTGACCCAGGAGCCCGACGGGTAGTCTGTGGAAGTGATCTTGGTGGGGGCGGAGGGTGCCGTGGTGTCGACGGTGAAGGTCTTCCACGCCGACCAGCCGGTGTTGTAGTGCGCCCCGTCGTACGGGCTGGTGCGGAACTTGTAGGTCTTGCCGTTGGCCAGCACCCCGGCGGGGACCGTGACGGAGGCGACCTGGCCGCTGGGCACGTACTTGGAGACGATCACATCGCCGACCTGGGTGTTGGTGGCGGCATCGAAGATCTGGAAGGTGCCGTTGACCTTGTCCCCGTCGGCGTCGACGAAGGTGTCGCGCAGGGTGGGCGTGGTGGTGTTGACCGTGTAGGCGCCGCCGTAGGAGAAGTACGGCGGGCCGGCCTCCTGCTTGGTGCCGGTGCGCGGCCGGTAGTTGTAGTTCACCACCAGCTTCGGCGGGTTGGCGGCGGCGTTGGCGGAGCTGACCTGCTTCCAGTGGGTCGTCGCGTCGGTGGCGGCGCGCAGGCCCATGTGGCCGCGGGAGGTCTTCGCCGACGCCCACGTCTGCACCAGACCGGTCACGTCGGCGTTGATCCAGCCCGCCCCGCCGCAGGCCGCGCGGCCCTTGGTCTCGGTGGAGGAGTGGCGCTGGGCGACCCAGGAGGGCTGGCTGGTCCACCGGGTGGCGGTGGAGGGGGCGCCGGTCTCCCAGATCGTCCACTCGTACGGCTTGCAGTCGGAGTTGCCGGAGTGGACGTTCCACAGCGACAGCTTCGCGCTGGAGACCAGCGCGTCGGAGATCGGCGCGGTGTTCCAGGAGATGAACGACCGCGACAGCCTCGTGGTGCCGTCCGGGTTTGTGGTGCCCGGGTTGCCCAGGTGCAGCTCGGTGTTGGTGGACCAGTCGGTGGTCTCACCGCGCTTGACCAGGGTGTCGAAGACGTTGGACAGCGCCGAGGTGGAGGGGTCCACCGTCACCGGGTACTTGGTCTCCGGGTCGGCGAGGAAGTCGGCGTCGGGGGTGATGACCAGGTCGACGCCGTCGCCGGTCTCGACGACCTTCCAGTCGACCTTCGCCCGGTTGGTGTGCTCGCCGGAGACCTCGTCCACGGCGGCGTCCCACATCACCGGTGCGGGCATCACCGCCCGCTTCTTCCTGCCCGAGGCGGCGTCGGTGAACAGCAGGCTGCCGTCCCTGTGCTGCTTGACCTTCAGCCCGTCGGTCTTCAGCGGCAGCGTGTAGGAGTAGTCCGCCGCGGCCGGGCGCTTGTTGATCTCGACGAACTGCTCGAACCCGGTCCGGGTGGCCTCCACGACCACATCGGCGTCCGGCAGCGCACCGGCGTAGGTGGCGCGGGTGCCCTCCAGGGTCGGGGCGGGCAGGCCGCCCTTCCACTGCAGGGTGATCCGCTCATCCCCCTCCCCCAGCGTCACCAGGTCGCGGGCCGGGGCCTTCTCCGCCGCCGCCGGGGACTTGGGCAGCGCACCGCCCTTGCCCGCCAGGCTCAGCCCCGCCGGGTGGGCGGCGGCCTCCACCGATCCGTCCGACCGCCGCACCAGATCGACATCGACCTTGACCCACTCGCCGTCGCGCTGGAAACGGACCGGGCCGGCCGACAGCTCGGTGGTCAGACTGCCGTCCTCGTTCACCCACGTCGTCGAGGTCTCCGTCCGTTCACTCAGCGCCTCGACCCGCCGGCCCGACAACCGGGCGGCCACCTTCGCCGACGGGATGTCCGCGGCGCTCCGCGGCCCCTTCCCGCTCTCCGGCCGGGCCGGGGCCTGGGTCTTCTTCGCCGGGAGCGCGACGGCCTGGCCCGACGTGGCGACGACGAGCGCCGTCTCGGCGGTGATCAGGGCCGCGGCGGCCAGGGCTATACGGGGCAGCAGACGTCTGCGGCGCTGCAGCGCCAGCACGGACCCCTCCCACTCCTCGGGCGGGGGTGTGTGGTCTCTCACCGGGTGTGCCCTTCTTCTCGGCAGCGCAGGTCGCCGCTGATCCGACCACCGGTCCGACCACAAATGAAGTGAGATCTTCACCGATTCCGCGTACAACTTCCCACAGGCTTCACAAGCGCCGGGTACTCCTCAACTCCCGCCGTCGCAAGGAGGGTTGAATGACCACCGGAAAGCGGGGCCGCATCCGGGCGCCGCAGAGTTCGTGGATCGCCTTCGGGACGGTCGCCCTGGTGATCGCCGGATCGCTCACCCTGGTCGCGCTGGACGTGCTCAGCCAGCCGCTGAGCCGCCGTACGGTGATCACCGGCCTCCTGTTGCTGATCGTCCTGCCCGCCGTGCTGCTCGGCCAGTACGCTCCTCCCCCCTACCGGCTCCCCTACCGATGGCGGTGGTGGCTGCTGGGCGCGCAGGCACTGCTGACCTATCTGCCGATTCTGCTCTTCCCCAGCCCCTGGCTGAGCCTGCTGGGCTTTCTGGCCGGAGCGGTCCTGCTGACCGTCCCCCCGCCCTCCTCGGTGGTGATCGCGGCCGGTGTCGTCGCCAGCGGGCCGCTGCTGGCCGGGGCGCTGGTCGACACCCCGCGCAGCTCCCTGAACGTGCTGGTGTCCAGTGTGATCACGGCCAGCAGTGTCTACGGCGTGGCGCACCTGGCCCTGCTCGCCTCCCGGACGCAGGCCGCTCAGGCCCAGGCCGCCCGGCTGGTCGAGCAGCGCGAACGCGACCGGGTCGCCCGGGACCTGCACGATCTGCTGGGGTCCTCGCTGGTGTCTATAGCGGTCCGGTGCGAGTCCGCACTGCGCCGGGTGGAGTCCTGGGAAGCGGGCTCGCCCGCTTCCCAGGACTCCACCCGGCGCACGCTGGCCGAGACCGCGGCGCTGGCCCGCCGTACGCACGCCGAGGTGCGGGCGGTGGCGCACGGGCGGTTGTCGGTGTCGCTGCAGGCCGAGATCTTCCACGCCCGGCGGCTGCTCACCCAGGCCGGCATCACCACCCGCGTCACCGCCTCGCCGGACAGCCGGCTGTCGCCGGCCGTGGGCAACTGCCTGGGCGCGGTGCTGCGGGAGGCAACCGGCAACCTCCTGCGGCACAGCCGGGCCGCGAACTGCGAGATCGTCGTGAACGAGCACGGCGGGCGGGTGGAACTCACCGTCGCCAACGACGGCGCTCCGCGCCACCGGCCGCCCGCCGGTACGGGGCTGGCCGGCCTGGCTGCCCGGGCGGCGGTGCTCGGCGGCGCCCTGACCTTCACCGCCGGGGACGGATCGTTCCGGCTGTCGGTCGTGCTGCCGCTAGATCCAGCCGTTGCGCTCGGCGATCCTGACGGCGTCGACGAGGGTGCGGGCGTGGAGTTTGCCCACCGCGGAAGATATGCGGTTGCGCACCGTACCCACGCCGAGGAATAGCTCCGCGGCGATTTCCCGGGCCCCCGCCCCGCCCGCGGACAGTCGCAGCACCTCGGCCTCACGCGCGGTCAGCGGGTTCTCCCCCAGTTCCGAGCTCTGTTCGGCCAGACGGGGGTCGACGGCCCGCCCCCCGGCCGCGACGGTGCGCACTGCCGAGGCGAGCTCACCCGGCGTGGCGGTCTTCAGCAGATAGCCCGCCGCTCCGGCGTCCAGGGCCCTGCGTAACAGTCCGGGGCGGTCCAGCGCGGTGAGCATCAGGCAGCGGCATGCCGGAAGCCTCTCGCGCAGCCGTGCGGCCACCGAGATGCCGTCCAGACCGGGCAGGTCGATGTCGAGGACCGCGACATCGGGCCCGTGCCGCAGGGCCGCCTCCAGCGCGGACGGGCCGTCGGCCGCCTGCCCGGCGACCTCGATGCCCAGTTGTCCGTCCAGGATCTCCGCCAGTCCCGCCCGCACCACGTGCATGTCCTCGGCGACCAGCACTTTGATCATGGGGTCAGTATGCCCGCCCGTCCCCCACCAACCGGCCCCGCACAGCAGCGGGCCCGCCCTCCTGGAGAAGGGGGCGGGCCCGGTGTGCGTGTTGTCGCGAAGCGCGTGCGGTGCCGGGGGTCAGACCGCCGTACCCGCGGTGGCGTACGCCCTGAGTTCGGCCGCCAGCTCCTCGTGGACACGGGCCGCGAGCAGTGTGCCGCCCTCGGTGTGCTCCTCGGAGAGGACCTCCCCGTCGGCGTGGACCCGGGAGACCAGGTCGCCGCGGGTGTAGGGCACCAGCACCGTCAGCTCCACGGCCGGGCGCGGCAGCTCCCGGTCGATCAGCTCCAGCAGCTCGTCGATGCCCTGCCCGGTCCGGGCGGAGACGGCGATGGCGTGCTTCTCGGCGCGCAGCAGCCGCGCCAGGGTCAGCGGATCGGCCGCGTCCGCCTTGTTGACCACCACGATCTCGGGCACCTCCACCGCGCCGACGTCCCGGACCACCTCGCGCACGGCGGCGAGCTGCTCCTCCGGCGCCGGGTGCGAGCCGTCGACCACGTGGAGGATCAGGTCGGCGTCGCCGACCTCCTCCATCGTGGAGCGGAACGCCTCGACGAGGTGGTGCGGCAGATGGCGTACGAAGCCGACGGTGTCGGCCAGGGTGTACGCGCGCCCGCTGGGGGTCTCGGCACGTCGCACGGTCGGGTCGAGGGTGGCGAACAGCGCGTTCTCCACCAGCACGCCCGCGCCCGTGAGACGGTTGAGCAGCGAGGACTTGCCCGCGTTGGTGTATCCGGCGATGGCGACCGACGGCACCTTGTTGCGACGCCGCTCCTGCCGCTTGACGTCGCGGCCGGTCTTCATCTCCGCGATCTCCCGGCGCATCTTCGCCATCTTCTCGCGGATCCGCCGCCGGTCGGTCTCGATCTTGGTCTCACCGGGACCGCGGGTGGCCATGCCGCCGCCGGAGGACCCGGAGCCGCCACCGCCCATCTGCCGGGACAGCGACTGGCCCCAGCCGCGCAGCCTGGGCAGCATGTACTGCATCTGCGCGAGCGAGACCTGCGCCTTGCCCTCGCGGGACTTGGCGTGCTGGGCGAAGATGTCGAGGATCAGGGCAGTGCGGTCCACCACCTTGACCTTGACGACGTCCTCCAGGTGGATGAGCTGGCCCGGGCTGAGTTCACCGTCGCACACGACGGTGTCGGCCGCCGTCTCGACCACGATGTCGCGCAGCTCCTGCGCCTTGCCCGAGCCGATGTAGGTGGCCGGATCCGGTTTGTCGCGGCGCTGGATCACACCGTCGAGGACGAGCGCGCCCGCGGTCTCGGCGAGGGCGGCGAGCTCGGCGAGGGAGTTCTCGGCGTCCTGCGCGGTGCCGGAGGTCCACACTCCCACGAGCACCACGCGCTCCAGCCGCAGCTGCCGGTACTCGACCTCCGTGACGTCCTGGAGTTCGGTGGACAGGCCCGCGACGCGGCGGAGGGCGGCGCGCTCGGAGCGGTCGTACTGGTCGCCGTCGCGCTCGCCGTCGATGTCCTGGCTCCAAGCGACGTCCTCCTCCATCAGGGCGTCGGCTCGGCGGTACGTCTCGGTGAGGCGCTGGCCGTTCTGCGGAAGGGAGGAAGAGAAGGTCAAGTGAGTCCTTACGTCGATGGAGTGAAGGTATCCGGGTCAACGTGTGCGGTGTCCGGAACATTCCCGTCGGCACGGGCACGGACGCCGGTACGGACGCGGGCCGCGGCCCGCCCCGGACACGACGATGGTGGCACGGCGCGGCCCGGCCGTCACCTGGTTTGCGCGGCGTCCCGCCCCTTCCGGGGGCCGGGCTCCCCCGATCGGACCCCGGGCGGGCCCCTCAGGGCTGGGGGCTGGTGGCCCGGACGACGTCGTAGACGCCGGGAACCTCCCGCATGGCGCGCATCAGCCGGGGCAGTTCTCCGGCGTCCTCCAGCCGCAGGGTGTAGGTGTGCCGCACCCGGTGCTCCCTGGGCGGTTCCACCTCGGCGGAGACCACGGCGGCCCCTTCCGCCGCGATGGCCTCGGTCAGGTCGGCGAGGAGGTGCGGGCGGCTCAGCGACTCGGCGTGCAGCGTCACCCGGCAGCCCGCGCCGGAGTCCTGCCACCGCACGGCCACGGTCTCGCGCCCGGCGGCGGTCATCCGGGCCACGGTGGGGCAGCCCTCCCGGTGGGCGGTCACCGCGCCGCCGCGCACCGCGAAGCCGACCACGGCGTCGGGGGGCACCGGCGTGCAGCAGCGGGCCAGCCGCACGGGGGCGCCGGGCATCCCGGCCACGGCCGCGGGCCTCTGGCGGGGCTGGACGGCCCGGCGCGGACCGCCGGGTACGGCAGGCGGGCCATCGGGTACGGCAGCAGGAGGGAGGGCGGGCTCCCGGGCCGCGGCCGGCCGGGCCGTACGGGCCTGCCCGCCCGCCCCCTCCGACCGCTCGCCGTCCTCCGCGCAGGCGTCGATCCAGGTGCGGATGGCGATCCGCGCGGTGGGGGTGCGGGCGTGCTCGAGCCACTGCGGGGAGGGACCGGACGTGCCCTCGGGAGCCATCAGCAACTGCAGCGAGTCGCCGTCGCTCAGCACGGTGCCCAGCGCCGCGAGCCGTCCGTCAACCCGGGCGCCGACCAGGGCGTGCCCGGCCGCGCCGTAGCGGGCGTAGGCCGCGTCCACGCAGGTGGCGCCTGCGGGCAGGTGGAGGGCGGCGGTCCGGCCGGGGCCGCCCGGATCGGTGCAGAAGACGGTGATCTCGCGGTCCTGGGCGAGGTCGTCGCGCAGTTCGGCCCAGAAGGTGTCCGGGTCGGGCGCGTGACTCTGCCACTCCAGCAACCGCTCCAGCCAGCCGGGACGGGTGGGGTCGGCGCGTCCGTCGTCCGCGGCGGCCGCCTCGCCGGCGGGATCGGCACCGGAGGCGCCGGGGGCCCGGTGCGGGTCGCCGAGGGCGATCACCCCGGCCTCGGCGACCCGGTGCATCCGGTGGGTGCGGACCAGGACCTCGGCCACCCGCCCCCCGGTGTCGGCGACCGCGGTGTGCAGCGACTGGTACAGGTTGAACTTCGGCACGGCGATGAAGTCCTTGAACTCCGACATCATCGGTGTGAAGCAGGTGTGCAGTTCCCCCAGGACCGCGTAGCAGTCCGCGTTCTCGGCGACCAGGATCAGCAGCCGCCCGAAGTCGCAGGGCCCCAGCTCGCCGCGTTTGGCGCGGGCCCGGTGGACGGAGAGGAAGTGCCGCGGCCGGATGAGGACCTCGGCGGCGATGTCCGCCTCGCGCAGTACGGCCCGCACCGACTCGGCGATCCCGGCGAGCGGGTCGGCTCCGGCGTTGTGCTCGCGGATCAGCTCCCGGGTGCGGGTGTACTCCTCGGGGTGGAGGACGGCGAAGGCCAGGTCCTCCAGCTCGGTCTTGAGCGCCTGCACGCCCAGCCGCTCGGCCAGCGGGATCAGCACGTCGCGGGTGACGCGGGCGATGCGCGCCTGCTTCTCGGGCCGCATCACGCCCAGGGTGCGCATGTTGTGCAGCCGGTCGGCGAGCTTGATGGACATCACCCGCACGTCGTTGCCGGTGGCCACCAGCATCTTGCGGAAGGTCTCCGGTTCGGCCGCGGCGCCGTAGTCCACCTTCTCCAGTTTGGTGACGCCGTCGACGAGGTAGCCCACCTCCTCGCCGAACTCCGCCCGCACCTGTTCCAGCGTCACCTCGGTGTCCTCGACGGTGTCGTGGAGCAGAGAGGCCGTCAGGGTCGTGGTCTCGGCACCGAGTTCGGCCAGGATCAGGGTGACGGCCAGCGGGTGGGTGATGTACGGCTCGCCGCTCTTGCGCGTCTGCCCCCGGTGCGAGGACTCCGCCAGGACGTAGGCACGGCGCAGGGCGTCGAGGTCGGCGCCGGGGTGGTGGGCGCGGTGCGCCTTGGCCACGTGCTCGATGGCGTCGGGGAGGGCGTGACGGGGCGACGGACCCAGGAGGGCCGCACGACCGAGCTTGCGAAGGCTCCGTACTGCGCTCATGGCACCTCCCACTGCGTCGGGGGGCTTGATCCTACCGAGCCTCCCACACGCCGCGGGCCGCCTCCCGTCCGCAGTGGCGGGGATCACCCGTTCGAGCGGTCGCCCTCAGGAAACGGCGAGCAGGGCGGGGTCGATCACTCCCTCGGCGACGATCACGGCGGGACCGGTCATCTCGATACCGCCGTCCGGATGTTCGGTGATCACCAGCCGCCCGCCGGGGACGTCGACGGTGTAGGTGACCGGAGCGCCGTCCGCGGCCGGGTCCGCGCCGTCGCGGCGGGCGGCGGCGACCATGACCGCGCAGGCGCCCGTACCGCAGGAGCGGGTCTCGCCGGAACCGCGCTCGTGCACCCGCAGGGCCACGTGGCGCGGTCCCCGGCCGACGACGAACTCGACGTTGACGCCCTCGGGGTAGGCGGTGGCCGGTGCCACGGCCGGGGCGGTGGTCAGGTCGCCGGCGTGGGCGAGGTCGCCGACGAAGGCGACGGCGTGCGGATTGCCCATGTCGACGTGGAGCGCGGGCCAGCTGCGCTCCCCCACCGTGACGGTGACATCCGTCCCCGTGCCGCCGGGCAGCTTGGCGGCGCCCATGTGGACGGTGACGCCGCCGTCCACGGCCAGGCGCACCCGGCGCACACCGGCCCGGGTGGCGACGGCGAGGTCGCCGGCCCCGGCCAGCCCGGCGCGCTGGAGGTGGCGTGCGAAGACCCGTACGCCGTTGCCGCACATCTCCGCGACACTGCCGTCGGCGTTGCGGTAGTCCATGAACCACTCGGCCTCGCCGGCCATCGGGCGCGCCTCGGGGTGGGCAGCGGAGCGCACCACCCGCAGCAGGCCGTCCCCGCCGATCCCGGCGCGCCGGTCGCACAGCCGGGCCACGGCCGCGGCGGACAGATCCAGTGTCCCGTCCGGGTCGGGGATGATCACGAAGTCGTTCTCGGTGCCGTGCCCCTTGAGGAACGGCACGGGCGTGCCTGCGGCCCCTGCTGCGCTGTTCACGGTGCCCATCGTACGGGGCGGAACCGCCCGCCGGCCGGGCCGGCGGGCGCTAGCGGAGCCGGGCGACGCGCCAGACGGCCAGCGCCACGAGGGTGCCCACGATCAGCGTGTACAGGACGACCAGACGCCAGTCGGGGCGCTCTCCGGAGCCGCGTGCCGGCAGGCCCGGCCAGGCGAGGCCGACGCGGCGGGCGGCCATCATGCCCCAGCCCGCGGCGCAGCAGCTGAGGAGCAGTCCGAGCATGGCGACCACCGCCCCTCCCTCGCCGAGCCCGAAGGCGAGCGGGAAGGCGAACATCAGCGAGCCGGCCGCGCCCAGGCCGACGATGGGGGCGAGCTGCCACAGCCGCAGCTTCCGGGGCGGGCGGAGTTCGCCGTAGGACTCGTCCTCCTCGGGGACCGCTTCCTCCAGCGCCTCGAGTCCGTCCCCGTCCTCCAGTGGGCCCGGGCCGTCCAGGGTCCTCGGGCCGTCGCCGACCGCGCCGTCGGCGCGGAGCTGCTCGACGACCGGTTCGTCGCTGTTGCGGGGGCCGGCCTCCATCGCCACGTGCCCTCCCAACTCCCGGCTCTGCGGCTCGTTCGGCGGTCGATGCTCGCCGATGCTCGATGATGGCACGCCAGAGCGGCCGTCCAGCGCCCGCTGGGCGTCCCGATGCCATCACGTGATCAGGCTGTGACCGCTCGTTCGAGGAGGGCCAGCGCCCTGTCGGGCAGTTCGCCGCGATCGCCCGCCGCGCCACTGAGCCAGTGGACACGCGGGTCGCGGCGGAACCAGGAGTCCTGGCGCCGCGCGAAGCGCTTGGTGGCGCGTACGGTCTCGGCGCGCGCCTCGTCCTCGGTGCACCCACCGGCCAGGGCGGCCAGGATCTGCTGGTAGCCCAGGGCCCGCGAGGCCGTGCGGCCCTCGCGCAGTCCCGCGCGCTCCAGCTCGCGCACCTCCTCGACCAGCCCGGCCTCCCACATCCGGTCCACCCGCCGGGCGATCCGCTCGTCGAGTTCGGGGCGTGCGACGTCGACCCCGATCTGGAGGGTGTCGTAGACGGAGTCGGGGCCGGGGAGGTTGGCGGTGAAGGGGCGGCCGGTGATCTCGACGACCTCCAGGGCGCGGACGATCCGGCGGCCGTTGCCCGGCAGGATCGCGCGGGCCGCCTCGGGGTCGACGGCGGCGAGCCGGGCGTGCAGCGCCCCGGAGCCGGACTCGGCCAGCTCGGCCTCCAGCCGGGCCCGCACGGCCGGATCGGTGCCGGGGAACTCCAGGGCGTCGACGGCGCCGCGCACGTACAGCCCGGACCCGCCCACGAGCACGGGGGTGCGCCCCTGGGCGAGCAGGCGGTCGATCTCGGCGCGGGCCAGACGCTGGTACTCGGCGACGCTGGCGGTGACCGTCACGTCCCAGACGTCCAGAAGGCGGTGGGGAACGCCCCGGCGCTCCTCCTCGGTCAGCTTGGCGGTGCCGATGTCCATACCCCGGTAGAGCTGCATGGAGTCGGCGTTGATCACCTCGCCGCCGAGATGCCGGGCGAGCGCGACGCCCAGGTCGGACTTTCCGGCCGCGGTGGGTCCGACCACGGCGATGACACGGGAGTTGGGGGGTGAGCTGCTCACGGCCCAAGTCTCGCAAACACACGAAGAAGGCTCCGAGCGGGTCACGCGGCGCCACACGTCCGCGTCCGTCGCCCGTCGCCCGTCACGGCGTACCGGGGCGCGGGCCGGTGAACCGCTCCGTGAGACGCGGAACCGTGACCGCGCGAGTAAGGTCTGAGGTGTATATGAGGCGATTCGTGCCATTGTCGGTGATACGCGGGTGGGGCCGGGGCACCGGCCCGGGGCGGAAGTCACCGGCGGAGCGCGAGAGGACCGCGAGAGAACGGAAGTGACCGCCATGGGCATCATGGACAAGGTCAGGGGCATGGCCGGCCGGCGCGGCGGGAAGGCCGGGGAGACGTCCGGTGGCGGGACCGGGGGCAGGCACCGGCGCCGCACCGGGACCCGCGACGCGAAGATCCAGGAGGCGCGGGAGCGGATGACCCGTGAGAGGGACGAGAAGGGGGACACCGCCGGCCCCGCCGCCTGAACGGCCTCCGTCCCCGCCGCGCGGCGGGGACGGAGGGGGCGGGCCGGCCTACGACCAGCTCGCCACCAGATAGCCGACACCGTAGGGTGCCCGGTCGTACAGCATCCGCCCCTTGAGCCCCGCGCCCTCGGCCGCGCCGGCGAGCACCTGCCAGCAGGCCCGGCCGGACGCCTTCAGCTCGTAGGCCAGCTCCTCGTCGAGGGCCAGCAACCCGGCGGGGTCGGCGGCGCCCAGGGCCCGGGCCGCGTCCGCGTCGAAGGCGGGGGCGCGCTCGTCGAAGTAACCGGGGGCCTTGATCGTCCGGCAGGCGCTGCCGTCGCCCATCGCCAGCAGCGCGACACGCTCCGCCGAGGCGGCCAGCTCCCGCCCGGTCTGTGCGCAGCGCTCCTTCGGCAGCGGCTCCCCCACCGCGAGCCCTTCCACGGGCGCCGCGCCCCAGCCCGTACGCTCCAGCAGCCAGGCGCCCACGGCCAGGGACGGCGGCAGCGGATGCCCGGCGGACGGGCCCTCGCCCAGCCGGACATCCAGACCGACCCCGAAGTCGCGGAAGGAGCCGGTGGCGCCCTGCGGGTACCTGCCCCGGCCCGCCGGATCGGCGGCACCGACGACGACGAGCCGGTCGGGACGCGCGGCGGTCAGGACGGCGATCGCGTCGTAGCAGGCGGCTCGGACCTCGTCCGTCTCATGGGCGGCGCCCCCCGCCACCTCGGGCACCAGCAGCGGCGGGCAGGGGCATACGGCGGCGGCGACAAGCATGGCTCGCAGCCTACCGCCGCACACCCTCCCCGCGGTCGGGCGCACAGGGGCCCGCACACGTCTGACCAGCGCACAACCGGCGCACACCTGGCACACATCTGATACACGGCCGGCGCGCGTACGCCGGGCCCGCGCGCCTGTGCGCCGCGGAGGGCGGGTGCGTCAGCGGGCGGTGCAGCCGCCCGGCGCGGCGGGCAGCGGCTCGGGAACGCCGACGGTCGGCAGCCCGAGCATCACGCCCCGGGGTCCGGCCGCGGGCGCGGCGTTGCGCCGCTCCCAGGCGTCGCCCGCGCGGGTGCGCCGCACCCCCAGCACCGCGCCCTCGGCCAGCAGGTGGTGCGGGGCGGCGTAGGTGACCTCGACGGTCGCCATGTCCCCCGGGCGCGGTACGTCGTCGTCGGGGCGGGTGAAGTGGACCAGGCGGTTGTCGGGGGCGCGGCCGGACAGCCGGCGGGTGGCGCCGTCCTTGCGGCCCTCGCCCTCGGCGACCATGACCTCCAGCGTCCGCCCGACCTGCCTCTTGTTCTCCGCCCAGGAGATCTCCTCCTGGAGGGCCACCAGGCGCTCGTACCGCGCCTGCACGACCTCCTTGGGGATCTGCCCGTCCATCTCGGCGGCCGGGGTGCCGGGGCGCTTGGAGTACTGGAAGGTGAACGCCTGCGCGAAGCGGGCCTCGCGGACGACGTGGAGGGTCTGCTCGAAGTCCTCCTCGGTCTCGCCGGGGAAGCCCACGATGATGTCGGTGGAGATCGCGGCGTCGGGGATCGCGGCCCGGACCTTCTCGATGATGCCCAGGAAGCGCTCCTGCCGGTAGGAGCGGCGCATCGCCTTCAGCACGCGGTCGGAACCGGACTGCAACGGCATGTGCAGCTGCGGCATCACGTTCTCCGTCCCGGCCATGGCGGCGATGACGTCGTCGGTGAAGTCGCGCGGGTGGGGGGAGGTGAAGCGGACCCGCTCCAGACCCTCGACCTTCCCGCAGGCGCGAAGCAGCTTGGAGAAGGCCTCGCGGTCGCCGATGTCGGACCCGTAGGCGTTGACGTTCTGCCCCAGCAGGGTGATCTCGGTGACGCCCTCGGCGACCAGCGCCTCGACCTCGGCCAGGATGTCGCCGGGCCGGCGGTCCTTCTCCTTGCCGCGCAGCGCGGGGACGATGCAGAACGTGCAGGTGTTGTTGCAGCCGACCGAGATGGAGACCCAGGCCGCGTACGCGCTCTCGCGCCGGGTCGGCAGTGTGGAGGGGAACGCCTCCAGCGACTCGGCGATCTCGACCTGCGCCTCCTGCTCGACGCGGGCGCGCTCCAGCAGCACCGGCAGACTGCCGATGTTGTGGGTGCCGAAGACCACGTCGACCCAGGGTGCGCGCCGCACGATGGTGTCGCGGTCCTTCTGCGCCAGACAGCCGCCGACCGCGATCTGCATGCCCGGCCGGGACGCCTTCCTCGGGGCGAGGTGGCCGAGGTTGCCGTACAGCTTGTTGTCGGCGTTCTCCCGCACCGCGCAGGTGTTGAAGACGACCACGTCGGCGTCTTCGGCGTCCCCCGGGGCCCGGACATAGCCCGCGTCCTCCAGCAGGCCCGACAGGCGCTCGGAGTCGTGGACGTTCATCTGGCACCCGTAGGTGCGCACCTGGTAAGTCTTCGCACTCATCTCAGTCGACAGGGTACGCGCTCCCCCGCCCGCCCCGCCTCTCCCTTCCGCGCACCGGTCCTGGCAGGATCGAGTCCATGGTCTCCCCGCACATACGGCGCCCATGGGCGCGGCGGCCGCTGACGGCCGCCGGGGCCGCGGCCGCCGTGCTCGCGCTGCTGCTGTGGTGGCTGCTGCCCGGCGGCGGCCCGGCGCCCGGCGGCCAGGCCGTCTTCACCACCGGCGCCCGGGGCGGGGTCTACGAACGCTACGGGGAGCTGCTGAAGGAGCAGCTGGGCCGCGACCTGCCCGAGGTGGACGTGACCCTCGTGCCCAGTCAGGGCTCGGTGCAGAACATAGAGCGGCTGGTCTCCGGCGAGGCGTCCTTCACCATCGCCGCGGCCGACGCGGTCGCCGCCTACGTCAACTCCGGCGGAAAGGACGCCGGCCGGCTGCGGGCCTGCGCGCGGCTGTACGACGACTACATCCAGCTCGTCGTCCCGGCCGACTCGCCGGTGCGCGCCGCCGAGGACCTGAAGGGGCTGCGGGTCGGGCTCGGACAGCAGCGCTCCGGTGTCAACCTGATCGCGGGCCGGCTGCTGAAGGCCGCGGGCCTGGATCCGGACAAGGACATCCGGCCGGTGCTCCAGGGCATCGACCGGATGCCGGAACTGCTGCTGCGCGAGAAGCTGGACGCCTTCTTCTGGTCGGGCGGGCTGCCGACCGGCGCGATCGAGGAACTCGCCGATGCCACCGAGATCCGCCTCGTCCCGCTGGGCGACCTGGTGCCGGTGCTCCACGCCCAGGAGCCGCAGACCCGCTCCTACCGGGCGGCCCTGATGCCCTCCGACGCCTATCCCGCCGTCCGGGACGGCAAGGCCGTCGAGACGATCGCGGTGGCGAACCTGCTGGTCACCATGGACGGCACGGACGCCGCGCTGACCGAGGGGATAACCCGCTCGGTGATCAACAGCCGGGACCGCATCGGCCGCGCGGTCCACGCCGCGCAGAAGGTCGACCTGCGCACGGCCATCTACACCCACCCGCTCCCGCTGCACCGGGGCGCCGAGCGCTACTACCGCTCCGTGAAGTCCTGAGCCGGCCCGGCGCCCGTCCGGTCCTCACCCCGCGTCCGGCGCGTTCCGCGGCAGGGCGATCATCACGCGCAGGCCGTGCGGCTCGTTGCGGGCGAAGGAGATCTCCGCCCCGCCCGCGGCGAGCAGCGCGCGGGATATGGACAGGCCCAGGCCGGATCCGGAGACGTTCTGGTGGCGGCCGCTGCGCCAGAAGCGGTCCCCGATCCGGTTCAGCTCCTCCTCTGTGAGGCCGGGCCCGTGGTCGGCGACCTCGATGGTCACCCGCCCGCCGCCCGCGGTGACGGCGACCGTGACCGACTCCCCGGCGGGGGTGAACTTCACCGCGTTGTCCACGACCGCGTCCAGCGCGCTGGAGAGCGCGACCGGGTCGGCCCAGCCGGTCACCGCTCCCTGCCCGGCCGCGCGCAGCTCCACCGCCTCGCGGTCGGCGACCGGGCGCCAGGCGGCGACGCGTTCGGCGGCGAGCGCGGCGATGTCGGTCAGCCGCAGGTCGGCGGGCGTGTGCTCGGCCAGTGCGAGGTCGAGGAGGTCGTCGAGCACCCGGGCCAGCCGCTTGCCCTCGGCCCGCACCGAGGCGATCTCCTCGTTGCCCTCGGGCAGTTCCAGGGCCAGCAGGTCGATACGGAGCAGCAGGGCCGCCAGCGGGTTGCGCAGCTGGTGGGAGGCGTCGGCGACGAAGGCACGCTGCTGTTCCAGGACGGTCTCGACGTGGTCGGCCATCTCGTTGAAGGACCGGGCCAGGCGCTGGAGCTCCGGCGGCCCGCTCAGGGCGGCCACCCGGGAGGCAAGCCGCCCGGTGGCGATGTCGTGGCTGGCCTTGTCCAGTACGCGCACCGGCTTGAGGACCCAGCCGGTCAGCCGGACGGCGAGGGCGACGGCGACGAGCATGGCGGCCGCCTCCCCGGCGGCCAGCGGCAGCCAGCCGTGCAGGATGCGCGAGCGCATCGCCCCGGTGGGGGAGTCGGTGAGGACGACGGCGACGACGTCGCCGTCGCGCACGACCGGTGAGGCGACCGCGATCCGGCCGTCCTGCCAGGGCCACACCTGGGGCGGGTCGTGGCTGCGGCGCCCGGCCAGGGCCTCGGCGAAGGCCGCGGCGCCCTCTCCCCGGTGCGGGGGCCGCCAGGCCGCCGGGGCCGCGGCCATCGGGCTGCCGTCGCGGTAGAAGACGCCGGCCCTGATGCCGTACAGATCGTGGTAGCGGGTGAGTTCGTCCCGCAAGGTGGCCAGCCGCTCGTCCTGCTGGCGGGCCTCGGCGGTGGTGGGGCTGCGGGCCGGGGGGCGGGTGGTGACGTACTGCGCCAGGGAGGCGAAGCGCGCGGTGTCGTCGATGCGGTCGACGACGACGTGCTGCTGCTCGGCGGCGGCCATGCTCGCGGCGAGCGGGAAGCCGAGGGCGAGCAGAACGCCGGCCATCAGGGCGTTGAGGAGGGCGAGGAGGCGTGTGCGCACGGCGGGCGGTCCGCTTTCGTCCCGGTCCTGGTCCCGGCCTCAGCCCGTGGGGGTGACGAGCCGGTAGCCGACTCCGCGCACCGTCTCTATCAGGGCGGGCAGGGCCAGCTTGGAGCGGAGCGAGGCGATGTGCACCTCCAGGGTGCGGCCGGTGCCCTCCCAGTTGGTGCGCCAGACCTCGCTGATGATCTGCTCGCGGCGGAAGACGACGCCAGGACGCTGGGCGAGCAGCGCGAGCAGGTCGAACTCCTTGCGGGTCAGGGAGACCGCCTCGCCGTGCACCGTGACCCGGCGGGTGTCGGCCTCGATGGTCAGCGGTCCCAGGCTCAGCTCTCCGGTCCCCGCCGCCCGGGCGCTCCCCCCGTCCCCGCCCGCGGCGCGGTCGGCGCCGGGGTCGCCCGGTGCGCCGGCCGGAGCGGGGGCGGCGGGGGCGGTGCGGCGGCTGACGGCGTGGATCCGGGCGAGGAGCTCGGCGGTGTCGTACGGCTTGACCACGTAGTCGTCGGCGCCGAGGTTGAGGCCGTGGACGCGGGAGCGCACATCGGCCCGCGCCGTGACCATGATCACCGGGGTGCTGGTCAGCCGGCGGATGCGGCCGCACACCTCGAAACCGTCGATGTCGGGCAGACCGAGGTCGAGCAGCACCACGTCGAAGGGGGACGCGGCGCCGTCCGGGAGCAGGCGTCGCAGGGCCTCCTCGCCTCCACGGGCGTGCACCACATCGAAGCCGTGCCGGGCGAGTACGGCGGACAGCGCCGCGGCCACGCGGTCGTCGTCCTCGACGAGCAGCAGTCTCATGGCCCCTCTTCTCCCCCGGTGCTCCCCCGTGTGTCTTCCCGGACCCCTCCCGGGCGTGGCAGTCATCCACTCCGATCCGGCCCGGCGCGTCAAGACCCGGCGGACCCGCGTCCGTACGAATCCCCACGTTAAGCAGCCGATACGCCGACCGGTGAACCTTTCGGGCGATAAGTTCCTTTGCGGCTGAATCGTTATGCTCAAGTTCAGCTCAGATGGGATGACGCTGCTCAGCGGTGGTCACTAAGGTCCCCTCAACCGACGAGGACGGAGCGAATGACGCCGATGAGCAATGTATCGGTGACCAAGGACGCCGCACCGACGGCGGAGAACCTGGTCGTCCTGGACAATGTCAACAAGCACTTCGGTGCCCTGCACGTCCTTCAGGACATCGACCTGACCATTGCGCGGGGCGAGGTCGTCGTCGTCATCGGGCCCTCGGGGTCCGGGAAGTCCACGCTGTGCCGCACCATCAACCGCCTGGAGACGATCGACTCCGGGACGATCCTGATCGACGGCAGGCCGCTGCCCGCCGAGGGCAGGGAACTGGCCCGGCTCCGCGCCGATGTCGGCATGGTCTTCCAGTCGTTCAACCTCTTCGCGCACAAGACGGTGCTGGAGAACGTCATGCTGGGCCAGCTCAAGGTCCGCCGCGTCGACAAGAAGGCGGCCGAGGAGAAGGCCCGCTCCCTGCTCGACCGGGTGGGTGTGGCCAACCAGGCCGACAAGTACCCCGCCCAGCTCTCCGGCGGCCAGCAGCAGCGCGTGGCCATCGCCCGCGCGCTGGCGATGGACCCGAAGGTGATGCTCTTCGACGAGCCGACCTCCGCACTCGACCCCGAGATGATCAACGAGGTCCTGGAGGTCATGCAGCAGCTCGCGCAGGGCGGCATGACGATGGTCGTCGTCACCCATGAGATGGGCTTCGCCCGCTCCGCCGCGAACCGGGTGGTCTTCATGGCCGACGGGCGGATCGTCGAGGAGGCCACTCCCGACCAGTTCTTCAGCAACCCGCGCAGCGACCGCGCCAAGGACTTCCTGTCGAAGATCCTCCACCACTGATCCGGCAACGGCTCAGCGGACCTTTGCACGATAACGACTCCAGGGATGTTCACCATGACCTTCCGCAAGCCCGGCCTCGTGGCCGCCACCGCCGTCGTCCTCGCCCTGACCGCCACCGCGTGCGGCGGTGACAGCGGCTCCGACGGCGAGAAGATCGACATCGGCATCAAGTTCGACCAGCCGGGTCTGGGTCTGAAGACCCAGGACGGCGAGTACACCGGCTTCGACGTGGACGTGGCCAAGTACGTCGCCAAGGAGCTGGGCTACGACGAGAAGGACATCGTCTGGAAGCAGGCTCCCAGCGCCGAGCGCGAGAACATGATCGTCAACGGCGATGTGAAGTTCATCGCCGCCACCTACACGATCAACGACGAGCGCAAGGAGCGGGTGGACTTCGCCGGCCCGTACTTCCTCGCCCACCAGGACCTGCTGGTGCGCAGCGACGACGACACCGTCCGGAGCGAGGAGGACCTCAACAGCAGCGAGATGAAGCTCTGCTCGGTCACCGGCTCCACCTCGGCGCAGAACGTCAACAAGAAGTTCGCCCCGAAGGCCAACCTGATCAACTACGGCGGTTACTCGGAGTGCCTGACCGGTCTGGAGAACGAGGCCGTCGACGCCCTGACCACCGACGACTCCATCCTGGCCGGCTACGCGGCGCAGAAGGAGCACCAGGGCAAGTTCAAGCTCGCCGGCCTCAGCCTCAGTGACGAGCCCTACGGCATCGGCCTGAAGAAGGGCGACACCGAGCTGCGCAAGCAGATCAACGACGCCCTCAAGAAGATGGTCGACGAGGGCGCCTGGGAAGAGGCCGCGAAGAAGCACTTCGGCCCGGCCAACTACGAGTACGAGCCCGCCCCGGAGATCACCGAGACGAACTGACGCCGTCCGCGGTGCGCCGCGGCCGTCCGCGGGCGGCGGCGCACCGCACCTCCGACGGTGTCCGACGAGACGCCATCCGACGAGGCGAGAGCGCGGGAGAACGTGTTCGACTTTCTTGATTCCGGGCAGTACGACGTGCTCGGAGCCTTCTGGGTGACGGTGCAGCTCACCGTTTATTCGGCGATCGGCTCCCTGGTGTGGGGAACGATCCTGGCCGCCATGCGGGTCAGTCCGGTGCCGCTGATGCGCGCCTTCGGCACCGCCTACGTCAACGTCGTACGGAACACCCCTCTGACGGTCATCATCCTGGCCGCCTCGCTGGGACTCTTCCAGACGCTGGGGATCACGCTGGCCGGTGGCAGCGACTTCGAGACGATCGGCTTCAGGCTCGCCGTGCTCGGCCTGATCGCCTATCACGCCACCTTCGTGTGCGAGGCACTGCGCTCGGGTATCAACACGGTGCCCGTCGGGCAGGCCGAGGCGGCGCGCGCCCTGGGGCTGAGCTTCTTCCAGGTGCTGTTCCTCATCATCCTCCCGCAGGCTTTCCGCTCCGTCGTGGCGCCCCTGGCGAACGTCCTGATCGCCCTGACCAAGAACACCACGGTGGCGGCCGCCATCGGGGTGGCGGAGGCCGCGGCGCTGATGAAGACGATGATCGAGTACGAGAGCGACGCCATCTTCCTGGTCTCCGCGATGTTCGCCTTCGGGTTCGTTGTCCTGACACTCCCGACCGGCATGCTGCTGGGCTGGGTCAGCAAGCGCGTGGCGGTGAAGCGATGAGTGATCTCTCCGTTCTGTACGACGCCCCGGGCCCGCGGGCCAAGGCGCGCAACATCCTCTACTCCGTGGTGTTCCTGCTGCTCCTCGCCCTCGCCCTGTGGTGGGCGCTGGACACCATGGCCGACAAGAAACAGCTCGAGGCGGCGAAGTGGAAGCCGTTCGTCGCCGACGGCCGGGTGTGGACGACATATCTGATTCCCGGCCTGCTCAACACCCTCAAGGCCGCGGCTCTGTCGATCGTCATCGCGCTCCCGCTGGGCGCCCTGTTCGGCCTGGCCCGGCTGTCGGACCACCGGTGGGTCCGTGTCCCCGCCGGCGCCGTGGTGGAGTTCTTCCGCGCCATCCCGGTGCTGCTGATGATGTTCTTCGCCAACGCGGCGTACGCGCAGTTCACCGACCTCTCCTCCGATGTGCGCCCGCTGTACGCCGTGGTGACGGGCCTGGTGCTCTACAACGCCTCGGTGATCGCCGAGATCGTGCGGGCGGGCATCCTGTCGCTTCCCGCGGGCCAGACGGACGCGGCCAAGGCCATCGGCATGCGCAAGGGCCAGATCATGTTCTACGTGCTGCTGCCGCAGGCGGTCACGGCGATGCTGCCGGCGCTGGTCAGCCAGCTCGTGGTGATCGTCAAGGACACCGCGCTGGGCGGCGCGCTGCTGGGCTACATGGAACTCCTCAGCCAGGTGCGGGTGATCACCGCCAACTACGGTGCCAACACCATCGCGGCCTTCACCGTGATCGCGCTGATCTTCATCGTGCTGAACTTCCTGCTCACCAGCTTCGCGAGCTGGCTGGAGGGGCGGCTGCGGCGCGGCAAGCGGTCCACCGGGGCCGTGCTGCACGGCGGCGGCGAAACGGAGATGGAGTTCGACGAGCCCCACGTCGAGCCCCACGCCCGGAAGTAGCCGCTCGCCACTCCCCCTTCCGCGCCCGTTGTGCATCCACTGCCTGTGCCCCCGTCGCTTGACGGGGGCACAGGCAGTGGGTTGCATACGAGGTGTGATCGTGTACCGGGCTCCATCGGCTCCACCCCCTCCTCCCTCCCCGGACCGTGAGAACTGCCCGGACCGCAAGAACTGCGAGGGCCGCCCGTCGTGGACCCGGTGATCGTCGTCGGCGCGGGACCCGTCGGGCTCGCGCTGTCGCTGGCGCTCGCGCGCCACGGTGTGCCGTCGGTGGTGCTGGACGGCGGGGACGGCGAGGTGGAACAGCGCACGGCGCGCACCTGCGTCCTGCGGCCGGACACCGCGGCGTACGCGGCGACGCTGGGCGGCGCCCGGTGGGCGGCGTGGCGCACCGAGCGGCGGCGACAGCCGGTGCGGCGGGTCGAGTTGGACGCCCTGACCTCGCCGGTGCACATACAGCAGTACGCCCTGGAGCGGGGCATGCGGGCCGCGCTGGAGCGGGAGCCGCTGGCCGAGATCGTCACCGGGGCCCGCCTGGACGAGCTGGAGCAGGACGAACGGGGGGTCTCGGCCCACACCCGCGGCGCTCCCGGATCCGCCGGCGCCTGGTGGCGGGGCAGTTATCTGGTGGGGTGCGACGGTGCCCGCTCCACGGTGCGCAAGCTGCTGGGGATCCGCTTCCCCGGGCGCACCTCCGTCGAGCGGCACGCGGTGGCGGCCCTGCGAGTGGAACTGCCCTGGGACGGCGAGGCACTGCTGCACCGCGATGTGCCCGGCGGGGAGAGCGAGGTGGTGGCGCGTCCGCTGCCCAACGGCGTGTGGCGGCTGGACTGGCTGCTGCCACCGCGTGGCGATCTGGTCACCCCGGACGCGCTGCTGGCCCGGATACGCGACACCCTGACCGCATGGTGCGGGGAGGCTCCTCCCACCTACGAACTGCTGGACACCGGAGTGCACATCGCCCACCAGCGGCTGGCCCGGCACTGGCGCTCGGACCGGGCCTTCCTGGCCGGGGACGCGGCGCATCTGCTGGGGGCGCTGGGCACCCAGCCGGTCGACGAGGGTCTGCGGGACGCGGCCAATCTGGCCTGGAAGCTGGCGCTGTGCCTGCGCGGTCGGGCACCCGGAGAACTGCTCGACAGCTACGAGGCCGAGCGCCGCGGCGCGATGAGGGCCCGGCTGCGCGCCCTCGACCAGGCGCTGCCTCTGGTGCGCGGAGGCGGGGGACTGCGCACTCTGCTGTCCGGTGCCTCACGAGGGCATCTGGAGCTGCTGACGGACGGGCACCTGGGGCAGGGGCCGCTGGGCGCACCCCCGGGCTACGGACGTTCGCCGCTGGCGCCCGGGCAGGACACCGTCCCCGGAGCGCTCACGGTCGGGACCGAGCCGGGGTCGCCTGTGCGGGACGTACCGGTGACGGCCCTGGACGGAACGCGAGGGCGGCTGTGGGAGCGGCTGGGCGGTGAGCTGCTGGTGCTGCTGATCGCGCCCGGCACTCATGTGTGGGACAGCCGCCACTGGCTGTCGGCCGGGCTGATGCCGGAGCTGGCCGCGGTGGTGGAGCGGCTTCCGGTGCCCGCTGAGCTGCTGGTGGCCGAGAGCTATCCGGGCGCGGTCGCCCACACCGCCCTGGTGATCCGCCCGGACGGGCATCTGGTGACCGCGCTGCCCGGCGCCCGGACCGGCGAACTGCGTGCCTGTGTGGACGTGGTGCGCGGCACCCTGGCCGGGGAGGCGACCACAGCGGGGCCGTGATCCCGCCGCCGCTGACCGGTGTCACCGCCGGTCGGCACCGTGCGGCTCAGTCCCCGCCGTACAGGGGGTACTCCTCCACATCCTCCCCCTCCGCTTCCAGCGCCTCCCTCACGACCCGGAGGGCGAGCCCCTCGGGGTAGCCCTTGCGCGCCAGCATCCCGGCGAGCCGACGCAGCCGCCTGTCGCGTTCCAGCCCCTTGGTGGCGCGCAGTTTGCGTTCCACCAGGGCTCGGGCGGTGCGCTCCTCCCGCTCCGGATCCAACTGCTCCACCGCATGGTCGATCAGTTCGGAGTCCACGCCCTTGTGCCGCAGTTCCCGGGCGAGGGCCCGGCGGGCGAGGCCCCGGCCGTGGTGGCGGGACTCCACCCAGGCGTCGGCGAACGCCGCGTCGTCGATCAGCCCGACGTCCTCCAGCCGGGAGAGCACCGACTCGGCGACGTCCTCGGGGATCTCCCGCTTGCGCAGTGCCTCGGCGAGTTGCCCGCGGGTGCGCGGCGTTCCGGTGAGCAGGCGCAGGCAGATCGCCCGCGCCCGCTCCTCCGGGTCTGCCGGTGGCTCCCCCTGACGTCCCGCCACGGCTCAGCTCTTGGCCGCTGCGGTGCTCTTGACCGCCTTGGCACGCGTCGTCGGTGCGGGCACCGTCTTCGCCGCCGCGGCCGGAGCGGCCTCGGCTCCGGCCGCTTCCGCACCCGGCTCGCCCTCAGGGACCTCGGTCTTCGGGCCGATGCCGAGCTTCTCCTTGATCTTCTTCTCGATCTCGTCGGCCAGATCGGGGTTGTCACGCAGAAAGTTGCGGGCGTTCTCCTTGCCCTGCCCCAACTGGTCGCCCTCATAGGTGTACCAGGCACCCGACTTGCGGATGAAGCCGTGCTCCACCCCCATGTCGATCAGCCCGCCCTCCCGGCTGATCCCCACCCCGTAGAGGATGTCGAACTCCGCCTGCTTGAACGGCGGCGCCACCTTGTTCTTGACCACCTTCACCCGGGTGCGGTTGCCCACCGCGTCCGTGCCGTCCTTGAGCGTCTCGATCCGGCGGATGTCCAGCCGCACCGAGGCGTAGAACTTCAGCGCCCGC